>NZ_RCZP01000099.1 GCF_006438825.1 Muricoccus nepalensis | reverse complement strand
CTCAAGCCGCATCTTGCGACGCCAGCCAAACACCTGCTGCGGGCAGACCTGCCAGCGGCGCGCCACCTCGGTGACCACCACGCCAGGCTGCAGCGTCTCCGAGACAATCCGCGCCTTGTCGTCGTCAGACCAAGTCCGCCGCCGGCCAGGTCCCGTCAGAACCTCAATCCGGCGGTACCCGCTACCCTTCGCGTCGTCCCTAACGTCGTCCATAGCGATAGCTCGAAGCCCTCCGCCCCAAGCCGATCCAGCACAATCAGAACCTACTCTGGAAGACGGGCCTCAAGGCTGCGCTTACCTTAGAACCAAGTCCGCCATGAGCTATCCCCTTCGTTTCCGTGGGGATTTTACGCGCCACCACCCCGGAGGTCGCCAGGGCGTGAGGTGTGGCTGCTACCTAAGACCGGACAAGACCACGCTCGTGAACTCGGTCCTGCGGGTGCTGCGCGCCAAGGGGGTGGAGGTGGCGCTCTGCGCGCCGACGGGGCGCGCCGCCAAGCGCCTGTCCGACAGCACGGGGATGGAAGCACGGACCATCCACCGCCTGCTGGAGACCGATCCCAAGACCGGCGGCTTCAAGCGCACGGAGGAGCGGCCGCTCGACTGCCAGCTTCTCGTGGTGGACGAGACCTCGATGGTGGACGTGTGTCAACGCCGGTTGGATCCTCCTCAGAAGTGCCGAAGTAAACTTCCCCAGTTGGCGGGCGGTCAGGTGGCGTTTGGCGCTGAAGGTCTGGCCTTGGGAGGCCGGCCTCGCCGGCGAGGCGGCACTTGGGTGAGGGCCGCGGACGGGACGCGCATGGTGTCTGGGACGAGGTCGACGTGCTGGCGCAGGCGGTAGCTCGAGCCCTCGATCTGCACCACCACGGCGTGGTGCAGCAGCCGGTCCAGCAGCGCCGTGGCGACCACGGGGTCACCGAACACCTCGCCCCACTCGGCAAAGCCCCGGTTCGAGGTGAGGATCATGGCGCCGCGCTCGTAGCGGGCGTTGACCAGCTGGAAGAACAGGTTGCCGTTGCTCGAGGTGATCGGCAGGTAGCCGATCTCGTCGACGATGAGCAGCGAGGCCCAGCACAGGAACCGGATCCGCTCGCGCAGGTTCCCCTCCCGCTCGGCGCGGGCAAGGGAGGCGACGATGTCGGCGAGAGAGGCGAAGTAGACGCTGTGACCGGCCCGGACGGCCTCCACGCCGAGGGCAACCGCCAGGTGGCTCTTGCCGGTCCCGGGCGGCCCGAGCAGGTGCACGACCTCGTGCCGGCGGATGAAGTCGAGTTCGGCCAGGGCCAGGATGCGGTTGCGGTCGAGGGATGGCTGGAACGAGAAGTCGAAGCTGGCCAGCGTCTTGACCACGCCAAGGCGCGCCATCTGCAGCGCCGCTTTGATCCGTCGTCCCTCGCGCAGCGTCAGCTCCTCGGCGAGCAGGGCATCGACCGCCTCCAGCGTGCCGATCTCACCGCGCTCGACCTGGCGCACGACGTGGTCGAGCACCTCGAGCGCGCGCGGCATGCGCAGCCCGACGAGGTTGCGGCGGACCCGCTCCAAAGTGGCGGGGGCTGGAGCGTCGTCCCTCATGAGCGGCTACCCTCCTCGGCCAGCCGTTGGGCAACGGCGGCGTAGAAGGCGAGCGGTCGGCGGGCGACGGTCTCGCCCGCACGGGTGGGGAGGACGGCGCCACTGGTCGCTGCGGGACGACTGGCTGGCGAGGAAAGCCGTCGGTGCCCACCGGCGACCCGGCGGTGGCCGCGGCCCTCCAGCACCGGGTGGCTTGCGACGAGGCGGCTCTCCTCGAAGATGCGCAGCTCGTCGGCGAGCAGGTGCACCTCGACGGCACGGCGGCGCGTGCTGTCCGGCACGCTGTAGAGGTTGCCATCCACCGAGACCATGCCGTCGCGGGTGATCCGCCGCTCCAGGCGCAGCGTGGCCTGGAAGGGGCCGGCGGGCAGCGCCCGCAGGGCTGGTCTCTCCTCGGCGAAGTGCTCGGCGACGACGCGGCGGGTGGTCGCGTGCACCCGGCGGTTGGCTACCTCGTCCAGCCACTGCCGGAGCTGGTCATTGAGATCGTCGAGGTTGCGGAAGCGGCGGGCGAGGAAGAAGTCCTCCCGCACGTAGCGGAACGGCCTCTCGACCTTTCCCTTGCTCTGCGGCCGGTAGGGACGGCACGCCCTCGGCAGGAAACCGTAGTGCCGCGCCATCTGCAACAGGGTGGGGTTGTAGGCGATGCCCTGCGCGTCCTCGCCGGTGACCGCGGTGCGCATGCGGTCGTAGAGGATCTCGGCCGGCACGCCGCCGAACGCGTCGAGGGCCGCGGCGTGGCACCGCAGCACGGTCGGCAGGTCCTGGTGCAGGACGAAGCGCGCCCACAGCATGCGGCTGTGCCCAAGAACCATGGAGAACAGCCAGACGATGCGCGCCACCCCGGGCTCGTCGGCGAACTCGGTCCGGAACTGCGCGAAGTCGACCTGCCCCTGCTGCCCGGGCGCGGTCTCGAAGCGCTGCTCGAAGCCGGGTGTCGCGGGAGGGCGGACGTCCCGCAGGAAGTCGGTCACCCGGGTGTAGCCACCCTCGTAGCCAAGGTCCCGCAGCTCCCGGTGCAGCCGCCGCCCGGTCAGGTCGGGAAACGCCGCCACCCGCTCGCGCAGGTAGCGGCTGAACGGGTCCAGCAACGTGCCCCGGGGCTGGCGCGGCCCATAGGCCGGCGGCTCCAGGCCGCGCTCGACGTATTTGCGCACCGTCTTGCGGTCGAGCCCGGTCCGCCGGGCAATGGCGGACACCGAAAGGCCCTGCCGGTGCAGGTCCAGGATCATGACGATCTCCCCAAGTCGGACCACCGGCGCCGCTCCCCTGCAGGACGGCAGCAGCATCGGTGACCCATGGCCGGTCGACCGAAAAATCCCGCCCGTCAGCCCCTCAGGCCACCTGGGGAAATTTCAGTCGGCACTTCTGGGGAGTGTCGTCCCGGCGCCTACAAGCGGCGCACCTCCGCCAGCTTAGCAACCAAGCTACTGATCACCGGATGCCCCTGCGCCAGCTCCTCTGCACGTTTAATCAAGGTATCCTTGTTGCCTGTGCCGAGGATCAGCCCGAAGGTCTTCAGCACGCTGCGGATCTGCGCATCGAGCTCGGTGCGCATTGTCACCAGCTGATGCCGCGCCCCCAGCATAGTGCGCCGTTCGAGCGAGCTGAGGCTCCGGGCGGCCACCTCGCAGACCAGCCCATGCGCAGCATCTCGGCAAGACCGTGGGCGTCGCTGCGGTCGGACTTGGCTGGGCGCATCGACAGTGCCGCGTGGGCGTGGCGAGCGTCCATCATCACCACGGGCAGTCCCGCAGCCTTCATCTCGTGGAACAACCACGGCGAGGTCGCACCGGTCTCCAGGCCCACCCGTATGGCCTGCGGTGCCTTGGCCCGGATCAAGCCCACCAGGGCGGCGGGCTCAGCCATGACCTTGCCCTCGAAGGTGACACCTCCCTTGGCGTCAATGATGCAGACGCTGATCGCCCCCAGCGAGACGTCCAGCGCGACATACTGACCTTCCCCCGCACGAGTGGACAGGGGTTACGGCCTACGCGGCCGCGGCGAGTTGTTCCATTTCAGCTGGGGCTTTGTAGCCGATCGCTGAGTGGAGGCGGGTTCGGTTGTAGAAGGCTTCGATGAAGGCGAAGAGGGCAGATCTTGCGGCTTGTCGGGTCGGGAACGGCTCGTCCTCCCCGAGTTCGGTCTTGAGGCTGCCAAAAAAGCTTTCCATGGGGGCGTTGTCCCAGCAATCACCTTTTCGGCTCATGGAGCAGAGCATGCCGTGCTTGGCGAGCAGGCGGCGGTAGCCG
>NZ_RCZP01000098.1 GCF_006438825.1 Muricoccus nepalensis | reverse complement strand
CCCTCCGCCTCGGGGCGGTACGGCACACGATGACGCGCACAGCCCTCGCGCTCGCAGCGGCGGATCTTCAGCCGCAGCCTTACCGGCCCCGACAGCGTCACCAGGGTCCGGCGGTTCTCGTAGCGCAGTCGCATGTGCCCGCCACAGCCCGGGCAGTCCTGCCGGAGGGGAACCAGCACCCGCTCCCGTGCGGGCTGCGCTCGCGCTAACAGCCTGGCCATCCCGCGCCTCCAGAGCTCATCAAAGGAACTCTCCAGCAACGCCTCACACCAGCTAACTTTGCTGGCCTAGAAAAAAAGAGTGGCGCAAAGCTCAGGATCACCGCGGCGAAGCGGGTCGGCAGGCGCAGCATGGCGGCGTCTCTTGGCGGGGACGCGTCCACCCTAGCCGGTCAGCCCGCTCCGCCGCCTCTCCCCAGCTCAAATGGCCAAAGTCGAGCTTAGAGCCCGCTTTGCTCTGTTGAAATGCTCATGCGGCTTCGGCGAGAAGCATGAGGTTGTGAGTGAGAACGCGGAGGACGAGTTCGCGGTTCTGGGCTGCGGTGTTGCGGGCGGTCAGCGCTGAGCCGAGGCGCCGCTTGTGCTGGCTGAACCCGCTCTCGACGTGCCAGCGCTGATGGTAGAGGGGCTTGGAAAAGCGGTGCCGCATGGCGCGTCGATACGGGGTCTTGGGCCAGCGGCGCCCCGTGTTGCGGCGGTTGAGACGGATGACGGTCTGTCGAACACCCAGGTCCTCGCGGCAGAGGCGGTGGTTGTGCTCGGCGTCATAGCCTGCGTCGCCGAGGGCGGTGTCGATCGCGACCAGCGCCGTGGCCTGACGCATGGCCGGGGTGAAGTCTGGGGAGTCCTGGCTCGGGCCGAGGCCCGATACGGCCCCGAGGATCAGGTGTGAGCTGGTGTGGAGCACCACGGTCAGCTTGGGCCAGGCCCGCTGCCGGTGACCCTTCCCCTTGGCCCGGCGCTGGCCGTAGTGGGCGCTGACGTGCCGGGCCTCGAAGCCAGTCGCGTCCACGGCCGCCACGGGTGCGATGTCGATCAGGCCGTGGGCCCGGGCACGCCGGACCACGGCAGACTGAACCTCGATGAAAGCCCCCCAGCCTCGGCGTCCGCCAGCACGCGGCGCGACGCATGGGCGAGGGTCGAGTAGTGCGGTACCTTGGTCAGACCCAGGGTGCGGCGTAGATCGGACCACTCAGCGACCAGGGCCACCACGCCCCGGTAGTCCGTCCGCAGGAACTGCCGCAGGACCAGAAGGGCGAAGAGCTGCGGCTGCGTATAGTCTTTGCGCGAGTACCGGCTCCCATACTCCGGCAGCGCCGCCCGGCCCGCAGCCAAGGCCTCCCGCGCCACCTGCACCGCCGACTTCGCCATCTTCCTCATCGACCACCTCTCGGCCCGCACCGAAAAGCGTCCCAACCCTCAACCCCTCGTCAGGGTTTCAACAGAGCAAGCCCGCTTCATAACGGCTGAGCCAATCGCCTGACGAGGGCCATGACGGCGGCGAGGGTGAAGAAGGCGACGGCGGAACTGACGGTCGCCTCGTGGTCGCGGGCGAGGCGTCGGCATCGGCCGAACCAGGCGAAGGTCCTCAGCCATAGACCGTGCGCCAAGGCGGCATTCCAGACGGCAGCGCGCGCCACCCGCCGCCCACCCGAAGGTGCCAGGCAATTGCCCGCACGACAGCCACCGTCGGCGTTGCTCCGCCGCTTCTCGGTGGATCCGCCCGCTCCAGCCAGCGCGCCACCTCCCGCACGGCATGCCAAGAGACCGCCTGCTTTAGGCACGCCGCAGGGCGAGCCCGATGGTTGATCCGCTTTGCGGCTCAACCCGTCCATATCTCTCCCACCCTTCCGCCCCGCCAGGCGGTTCACGGTGTTCACCTCAGGAGAAGATGGGGGCGGACGGCTGAGGGCCGCTCAAACAGGCTCTCAGATCCGTTAGGAAGCGGACAAGCTGCTAGAGACTGTGGGGCAGAGACGCGAAATGGAGCTTTGCCCGACAAGGCCCTCGAGATAGGCGCCGTAGCCGCTCTTGTTCTGGGTGGCGGCGAGGGCGCGGAGCGCGTCGTCGCTGATGAGGCCGCGGCGCCAGGCGACCTCCTCGGGCGCGGCGACCTTCGTGCCCGTGCGCTTCTCGATGGCCCGCACGTACTCGGCGGCTTCCAGCAGGCTGTCGTGGGTTCCGGTGTCGAGCCAGGCGTAGCCGCGGCCGAGGCGGATGACGCGCAGCGTGCCCTCCTCGAGGTAGAGGCGGTTGAGGTCGGTGATCTCGAGCTCCCCACGGGCGGAGGGCTTCAGGGTGCGGGCGAGGGCCGGCGCGCGGCCGTCGTAGAAGTAGAGGCCCGTGACCGCCCAGTCCGAGCGCGGCGCGGCCGGCTTCTCCTCGAGGGAGAGGGCCCGGAAATCGCCGTCGAACTCGACCACACCGTAGCGGTGCGGGTCGGCGACGCGGTAGCCGAAGACGGAGGCGCCCGTCCCGACGCGCGCCTCGGCCAGGCGGTCCTCAAGATCATGTCCGTGGTAGATGTTGTCGCCGAGCACGAGGGCCGAGGGCGCGCCGGCGAGGAACTCCTCGGCCAGGATGAGCGCCTGGGCCAGCCCGTCCGGCCGGGGCTGCTCGGCGTAGGAGAGGCGGATGCCCCACTGCTCCCCGGTGCCGAGCAGGCGGCGGAACAGCGGCAGGTCGTGCGGGGTCGAGATGACCAGGATGTCCCGGATGTCGGCCAGCATGAGCACCGAGAGCGGGTAGTAGATCATCGGCTTGTCGTAGACGGGCAGGAGCTGCTTCGAGACCGCGAGCGTCGCCGGGTAGAGCCGCGTGCCGCTCCCGCCGGCGAGCAGGATGCCCTTGGTGGCAGAGTTGGGCAGCAGGGAGGTCATGCGGGATCTTTCGCGATAGGGCCAAGAACGGTGTCGAGGCATTGGGTCAGGGAGAGCCGCCAGTCGGCCGGTACGATGCCGTGGATCCGGCCGATCAACCCGCAGTCCAGCCGGCCGTCTGCAGGGCGTTGCGCAAGTGTTGGGTACTCGGCGGTCGAGATCGCAGTGAGCTTAGGGGGCGGACGGCGTCGGGCCGCGGCTTCGGCGAAGATCGCTTCCGCAAAGTCGTGCCAGGTGGTGTGAGGGGCGCCGGTGAGATGGAAGATGCCGAAGGCCGGGTCGCCGGCCGGTGATCTGGCGAGCCGCGGCAGCATCCGGGCGATCGCGTCGGCGAGGTCGGCCGCGAAGGTCGGAGCGCCGTGCTGGTCGGCCACAACGGACACGGCCTCCCGTTCGGCACCGAGCCGAAGCATGGTCTTCACGAAGTTTGCCCCATGGGGGCTGCAGACCCAGGACGTGCGAAGGATCGCCGTTCGTGGGTTGGCTTCGAGCGCCCGGTGTTCGCCGGCGAGCTTTGAGGCGCCGTAGACGCTTATCGGCTGGGGCGGCGCGCTCTCGTCGTAAGGCGCACCGCCAGTCCCAGGAAAAACGTAGTCCGTCGAGAGATGAACGAGCGGAATACCCTCCAGCGCCGTGATGGTGCCAAGCAAGGCGGGGCCGGTCGAGTTCACGAGAAACGCGCGGTCTCGATCGCCCTCGGCGCGGTCGACAGCCGTGTAGGCAGCGGCGTTGATGATCACGTCGGGGTTAGTCCGACCGACAGCTTCCTCGATGCTCTCCCACTTCGTGATGTCCAGCTCCGGCGCCTCGAGCGCGGTGACGAGGTGGCCGTCGCGCGGCAAGCGGTCGAGAAGCTCCGTCGCGAGTTGGCCGGTCCGCCCGGCAATAAGGATGCGCATCAGGCCGCTTCCTGCGAGGGTGCCGAGTGTGTGCTTGTCGGCAGAAGGCCCAGCCTCTGTCCGTCGTAGCGGTCCCGCAGGGGGCGCCACCAGGCCTCGTTGGCGAGGTACCAGGCGACGGTGCGCTCGATGCCCTCCTCGAAGGTGACGGAGGCGCGCCAGCCGAGCTCGCGCTCGGCCTTGGTGGGGTCGATGGCGTAGCGGCGGTCGTGGCCGGGGCGGTCGGGCACGAAGGCGACCAGGTCCCGCCGCGGGCGCGGGGCGGGGCCCGAGGAGGGGCGCAAGCGGTCCAGCGCGTCGCAAATGGCGTGGACGACCGCGAGGTTGGTGCGCTCGGCCCGGCCGCCGATGGCGTAGGTCTCGCCCGGCACGCCGCGGGTGA
>NZ_RCZP01000097.1 GCF_006438825.1 Muricoccus nepalensis | reverse complement strand
GTAGCGCTTCAGCGCCCCATGCCACGCCGCGGCGCGTACCGGGTCAGGCTCCGGAGACGCGTGGCAGAAGAAGTTCATGTTGAAGGGTCGTGAGGTACTGCCCTTCACCCTCTGCACAGCCTCCCGAGCCTGCTGCGGCGTGTACTGGGCGCAGGTCAGGGACCCGAGCCCTCCGGCCTCGCTGACCGCGACGACCATCTCGGGCGTCGTGCTCCCGGCCATGGGCGCCTGGATGATGGGAGCCTCGATGCCGAACAGGTCCAGGATGCGGCGATCAGTCCAAGCCATGCTGGCTTCCTTATCAAGACCGGTATGATGAAGCCGTGGACGGCCGCGTCCAGTGAGAGCTCACCAGTGCGATAGGATGAAGGCGGCATGGCTCTGCGGCGTGAGGCACAGCCATGCCGCGACGACCAGTGGACGGCTACCGCTGCGGCTGGCGGGCGCCCCATCTCAGGGGGTCTTTCAAGCGGCCAGTAACTCGTCGGCCGGACCGAAGAACTCGTAGTGGATCTGCGACGCCGGGACACCGCTGCGCAGCAGCGCGGCGGCAAAGTCCCGAAGAAAGGATCGCGGACCGCAGAGGAAGTAATCCGCGCCCGCCAACAGCGTGTTCCGGGCCAACCATTCCGGCGTGATCAGGCCGGAGATGTCGTAGTCCCCACCCTGGCGGTCCTGAGGCCGCGGGCACTCGTAGAAGGTGGTTGCCTGGATGCGCCCCTTCGATCCGGCCGCCAGTGCCCTGACCTCCCCACCCAGGGCATGCGTGGCGCCTGACTGGGTGCCGTGGATGAAATGCACGATCTGGCTCGCCTCCTGGTTGGCCGCGGCCTGCATCATGCTCAGGAACGGCGTCTGGCCGACACCACCGCTGAGCAGAACAACCGGCCGATCGGGACGCTCGGGCAGGAAGAAGTCTCCAGCCGGTGCGCCAACCTTCAGGTGGGTTCCCGTCTCGACGACGTCATGGAGGAAGTTGGAAGCAAGGCCGTGCGGCTCCCGCTTCACGGTGATGCGGTAGTGGGTGTCACCGGGCGCCGAGGAGATGCTGTAGTTCCGCTTCAGCGGCGGGCGGCCCGGAATGTCGAGCCAGAAGGTCAGGTACTGGCCGGGCTTGTGCCGCATCACGGTGCCGCCATCCGCTGGGACGAGCAGGAACGACGTGATGATGTCGCTCTCCCGGACCTTCTCGATAACCACGAAGTCGCGCCAGCCGTTCCAACCACCCAACGCCCCGGCTTGCTGGTCGTAGATTTCCGTCTCGCGTCCGATCAGCACGTCGGCCAGGAACCAGTAGGCTTCGCCCCAGGCCGCGAGGACGGTGGGCGTCGCGGCTTCGCCGAGAACGTCCTGGATGGCACCGAGCAAGGCCTCGGCCACAGCCGGGTAGTGCTCCGACAGGATGTTCAGCCCCGCGTGCTTCTGGGCGATCCGCTCGATGGCCGCGGCGAGCACGCCCGGGTTCTCGATGTTCTGGGCGTAGGCCAGGATCGCCGCCGCCAGCGCCTTGGGCTGAGAGCCGGTTTCGCCGTGGTGCGACTGGTTGAACAGGTCCCGGATGGCTGGCTTCTGGAACATCCGCTCGTACATCCGGCGGGTGATGTCCAGGCCGTGCGCTTCGAGAGCCGGGACCGTGGCCTTGACCACGGCAACGGTCTGCGCGCTGAGCGGGCGGGGCATGGCAACCTCATAAGGTGTATAGACAAGGCACCTTCTAGCCACTTGGATGAAAGGTGTAAAGCGCATACATCTTAAAGATGCGACTTACCCTCCACACGGACTATGCCCTTCGCACGCTGATCTACCTGGGGCTGCGACGTGACCGACGCGTGTCGATCCGCGAGGTCGCCGAGGCACACCGCATCTCGGAGAACCACCTGATCAAGGTGGTGCACAATCTTGGGCGGGGCGGCTTCATCGAAACGACGCGTGGAAAGGGCGGCGGCCTGCGGCTGGCACGAGCTCCGGAAGATATCCGCGTCGGTGACGTTGTCCGCTTCACCGAGGACGACATGGCGTTGGTCGCCTGCTTCCAGGCCGCCGCGGACGACCGTGTTTGCGCCCTGCTGAACGCGTGCCGTCTTCAGAGCCTTCTCGGCGAGGCCTTGTCCGCCTTCATGGCGGTTCTGGACGGCCAGACCCTTGCTGACCTCCTGAGGCCCAATCGAGCGGTTCTAGCCGCTCGCCTGGGCCTTCCCGCTTCCCCGCCGTTGCCGGACCAAACACCGCTTCAGTAAGTCCACGGTGCCTAGAAGCGGATGTCCCCGGCCACGAGGTGAGCGCCCGCCTCGCTGATCGGCCGGAGAGCCGCTGTCCGTCCAGATCACGCCTTGCCTAGACCACATGGCCTTGGTTCATGAACTTGCGGCAGGGGCCATAAGCCGCCGGGGATCCAATCCAACGCTTCGTGCCATCATCCAGCAACATGTTCTCCAAAGCCCTGGCCAAGGCCAACCGGGAGCCATTGCACGAGGGATGGTCGTGGGGCTGTGGGTCTAGAGAAGACTACCCTGGCTCGGGCGCACGTCGCCGCCGGGCAAAGTCTCCTCATCCGGCTGGTCGCTTCGTCCATGCCCCACGACCCGCAGCAGCCCATCCGGCAGAGGACGCTGCAGTTCCTTTGCCAGCGTCCAGGGCGCCGTCATCCAGGCCTCCAACTCGTCAGCTTCGGTCAGGATCACCGGCATCGCTTTGGGGTGGATCGGGGCCACCTCGGCGTTCGGCTCGGTGGTGAGGAAAGCGTAGAGGTCGGCCGTCACCTCGCCTTCCTTAACCTTCCGCACCGAGGTCCACTGTAGCCGTCTGCCTCAGCGTTGAGGGCGGCCAGGGTGCCGACATTGCCGCCCGCGCCCGCCCGGTTCTCCACGACGACGGGCTGGCCCAGCACGCGGCCCAGGAGCTCCGCCCCGAGGCGCCCGGAGATGTCCATCACCCCGCCCGGTGGGAAGGTCACGACGACGCGCATCCGTCGATCAGGTTTCCAGCCAAGATCCTGAGCCGCCGCGCGGCCGAAGGTCATGAACGCCAGCCCCGCACCCAAACTTCCGACTACTTCGCGTCTGCTTTCCATGAAGGCGCTCCCTTTTTAGTCGTTTGGTCAGGCCGTAACACGAAAGGTGGAGTTGGCACATCGCGGGGTAGACAGAAGGGATGCTGGGCGGCGGCATCGCCCACTCAGCTACTTCACCGCTCGGCCTGAAGAAGGAAGCAATCCTGGTGCGTCGGTCTGGGACTGGGGCCTGGAATACAAGGAAGATGGTTGCCGTCGCGACTAGAGGAGCAGCTTTGCCATGCGAGCCATCCACCAGCGTACTGGTTCGGCCCGGCTGTTGCTCGCAGAGGGCTTCCTCCTCTGAAGAGGCCGCGACAGCCCTCCTGGCTCAGGCAGTAAGCGGCGCAGAATGCCCTGACCAACGGATGGAAGGGTCCCACATGGCGCACATGCTGGACCCCGCCGTACTCACCCGCACCGCAGCCCTCGAACACCTGGCCTTGGCCATTCCGCGAGCCGGTCGCGCCTACGCGGAGGGACGCAACACCGACCGCGGTCCCGGGACGGCACCGTCCACCACGGCCCTGTCGCCTTACCTGCGGCGTCGCCTCCTGCTGGAGGAGGAGGTGATCGACGCCGCCCTCGCCGCCCACGGTTCGCAGGAGGCTGGAAAGTTCGTCGAGGAGGTCTTCTGGCGCTCCTACTTCAAGGGCTACCTCGAGACGCATCCCTCGGTCTGGACGGACTACCTCCGGCTGGTGACGGAAGGCCGGAACGGGTTGGCCACCCAGTCCGGGCTGCGGCGGGTGTTCGAGGACGCCGTGGCGGGGCGAACCGGCATCGATGGCTTCGACGACTGGGCGCGCGAGGTGGTCGAGACCGGGTGGCTGCACAACCACGCCCGCATGTGGTTCGCCTCGATCTGGATCTTCACCCTGCGCCTGCCCTGGGCGCTGGGGGCCGACTTCTTCCTGCGCCATCTGCTCGACGGCGACCCGGCCAGCAACACCTTGTCCTGGCGCTGGGTGGCCGGGCTGCATACGCGTGGCAAGCACTACGTCGCCCGGGCCGAGAACATCCGCCGCTTCACGGACGGCCGCTTCTCGCCCTCGGGATTGGACGAGCATCCCACCCCACTGGACGAGGCCACCTCACACCCCACCATYCTGCTGCCTTCCCCGGATCCGCTACCGAACGGCGAAGTGGCGCTGCTGCTGCACCTGGACGACCTGCACGCCGAAAGCCTTCCGCTGGGTGACGCGCGGGTCGCTCGGGTGGGCGGGCTGCTCGCCCTTGCTTCGGGCGCCGCCGAGCCCGTCCGTCGCGCGGACGAGGTGGCGATGAACGACGCCCTCGCGCGGGCCGCCGCGCATTTCGGCTGCCCGGCCGGACCGGCGGCCGACGGCTGGAACGACGGCCTGCCGGTGGTGACGGCTTGGGCGCCGGTCGGCCCCTCGGCCGAGGCGCTGCCGAACGCCTGCGCGCGTACCCGGCGGCGATGGGACGATCTGGTCTGGCCGCACGCGACACGAGGCTACTTCCAGGTCCGCAAGGCGATCCCGTCGATCCTTGCATGTCGCGAAGCTTGGCGGCCTAACGGCGAACCGTTGTGTTCCGGGTAGACCAAGCTTTGAGGTTATGTCCCGCTAGCAACCAACGACGTCCGAAACCGAGATGCGAAAGGGCGCAGCGGACCGGGCGTGAAATACGCCTGAGGGAATGGCGGCACTCCTCGGTCTTATGAGCGTGTCACTCCACAGGGGCTGTTGCCCGGCAGTCCACCTGTTCCGTGAAGCCGAAGCGTTCTTGAGATGGGTGGAATGGCTAGG
>NZ_RCZP01000096.1 GCF_006438825.1 Muricoccus nepalensis | reverse complement strand
CCCACTCCGTTCATTCTCCCGTCGTCGTTGGATCTGAACGCGGCGTCGTTGTTGCGGGAGGGGCTGCTCGTGCGTCTGGAGGCGGGGGGGCTGGAGTTGGAGGCGGGGGCGGTCGAGCGGGTGTCGACGCCCGGGCTTCAGGTGCTCGCCGCGGCGGCCGCGAGCGCGCGGGCACGCGGCGCGGCGTTCCGGCTGCGGGGCGTGCCGGCGGCGCTGGCGGACGCGATCCGCGATCTTGACCTCGCCGCCGCCATTCCGACGGAGGGCTGACATGGCCAAGCGCGTGATGACCGTGGACGACAGCCGCACCATGCGGGAGATGGTCTCCCTGACGCTGCGCAAGGCCGGCTTCGAGGTGAGCGAGGCCGAGGACGGGCGCGACGCGCTGTCCAAGCTCCGGACGACGCCGGTCGACGTCGTGATCACCGACCTGAACATGCCGCACATGGACGGCGTGACGCTGATCAGCACGCTGCGCGGCGACCCCCGGTGGCGGTCGGTGCCGATCCTGATGCTGACCACGGAGTCGGACGCGACCAAGAAGGCCGCCGGAAAGAGCGCGGGCGCCACGGGCTGGCTCGTGAAGCCCTTCGACCCGGCCAGGCTGATCGACGTCGTCAAGCGGGTCGCGGGCTAGCCGCGATGAGCTTCGACCACCTGCGCGGCACCTACTTCGAGGAGAGCGCCGAGCTTCTCGAGAGCGCCTACGCGCAGCTCGCGCTGCTCGCCGAGGGCGCGCACGACGAGGACACGGTGCACGCGCTGTTCCGCGCGGTCCACTCCATCAAGGGCGGCGGCGGCGCCTTCGGGCTCGAGCGCGTCGTCGGCCTGGCGCACGCCATGGAGACGCTGCTCGACCTCCTGCGGGAGGGCGAGCGGGCGCTCGAGCCGGGACTCGTCTCGCTGATGCTGCGCGGCGCCGACGCGCTGGCCGACCTGCTGGCGGCCGAGCGCGACGGGCGGGGGTGCCCGCCGGGCTTCGAGGACGCGCTGGTCGCGGCCTTCCTGCAGGCGGCCGACGCGCCGGCGGCACCCGGCGCGTCGGCGGCGTCGGCCGGGGCCGCGCCCGGGGCCGTGTCTGGGACCGCATCCGCGGCCGCGTCCGGGGCGGGCGCGGCGGGCTGGCGCATCCGCTTTCGCCCGCATCCCGCGCTCTTCCGCAACGCCAACGAGCCGCTGCTGCTGGTGCGCGAGCTGCGCCGGCTGGGGCCGCTGGCGGTGCTCGCCGAGACGGCGGACCTGCCGGCGCTGGAGGCGATGGAGCCCGAGGACGCCTATGTCGGCTGGCGCTTCAGCCTCTCCGCGCCCGTGCCGCGGGAGAGGGTGGAGGAGGTGTTCGAGTTCGTCGCCGACGACTGCGACCTCGTCATTGAGGCGGTCGAGGCGGTCGAGGCTGCCGGGGCCGCCGACGCGGTCGAGGCTGCCGGGGCCGGCGAGGCCGCGGCGCCCGCGGGCGGGCCGCCGGCCGCGGCGGAGGCGCCGGCGCCGCGAGGGGCCGAGGCGCCGGCGCCCGCCGCCTCGGTGCGGGTGGACGTGGCCAAGATCGACCGGCTGGTGAACCTTGTCGGCGAGCTGGTGATCAACCAGGCCATGCTCGTCCAGCTCGGCACCACCCTGCCGCCGAGCCTCTGCCCGGGGCTGATCGGCGGGCTCGAGACGCTGTCCCAGCACCTGCGCGAGCTGCAGGAGGGGGTCATGGCCATCCGCACCCAGCCGGTGCGCTCGGTCTTCTCGCGCATGCCGCGCCTCGTGCGCGAGCTGTCGGGGTCGCTCGGCAAGGACGTGCGCCTCGTCATCGCCGGCGAGGCGACGGAGATCGACAAGACCGTCGTCGAGCGGCTGGCCGACCCGCTGACGCACCTGCTGCGCAACGCGCTCGACCACGGCATCGAGCCGCCGGCGGACCGCCAGGCGGCCGGCAAGCCCGCCCAGGGCACCATCCTCCTCGGCGCGGAGCAGCGCGGGGGCCGCATCGTCATCGAGGTCTCGGACGACGGCCGCGGCATCGACCGCGCCCGGGTCTTGGCGCGCGCGCGCGAGCGGGGGCTGGTCGCGCCCGACGCGGTGCTGGGCGAGGGGGAGATCGACGAGCTGATCTTCCGGCCGAGCTTCTCCACCGCGGCCGCCGTCTCGGCGGTCTCGGGCCGCGGCGTCGGGATGGACGTCGTGCGGCGCGACATCCAGGCGCTCGGCGGGCGGGTGACGGTGGAGTCGCGGCAGGGCGCCGGCTCGCGCTTCCTCCTCTCCCTGCCCCTCACCCTCGCGGTGCTGGACGGGCTGGTCGTCGCCGTCGGGCGCCAGGCCTACATCCTGCCGATCGCCGTCATCGTCGAGAGCCTGCGCCCGCGGCCGGAGGACATCCACGCGGTGGTCGGCCATGGCCGGGTGCTCGCGATCCGGGGCGCCTACATCCCGCTCCTGCCGCTGCACGAGCGCTTCGGCGTGCCCGACGCGGAGGGCGACCCCTCGCGCGGGATCGTCGTCATCGTCGAGACGGAGAAGGACGGGCGCCTCGGCCTGCTCGTGGACGACCTCGTCGGCCAGCAGCAGGTCGTCGTGAAGAGCCTCGAGACGAACTACGGGCCCGTGCCCGGCATCGGCGGCGCCACCATCCTCGGCGACGGGCGGGTCGCGCTGATCCTCGACATTCCCGGGCTGGACCCGGGCGCGCGGCCCGCCCCCGCGCCCGTGGCCCTGCCGCAACCCGCCCTGCACTAGGGAACCCGCATGCCTCCCTCCCTCCCGGACCCCGCGGCCCCCGCCCCGGGCATCGCCGCCGCCGCCGCCACAGCTGCCGCCGCCGCCGGCCAGCACGGCCAGTACATCACCTGCGCGCTCGGCGAGGCCGAGTACGGCGTCGACATCATGGCGGTGCGCGAGATCAAGGGCTGGGCCGAGACCACGGCCATCCCGCACGCGCCCGCCTGGATCCGCGGCGTGATCAACCTGCGCGGCGTGATCGTGCCGATCCTCGACCTGCGCGCGCGCTTCGGCCTCGCGCCGACCGTGCCGACGCCCATGCACGTCGTCGTCATCATCCAGGCCGGCGCGCGCACGTGCACGCCTGATCAACCCTGATCAACCCCTGACCCGCCACCCCTGATCGCCACCCCGATCGCCACCCCTGATCGCCACCCCTGATCGCCCCCGGAGCCCGAGCATGTTCATCACCCGGACGAACCAGGCCGCCGCGCCTGCCAGCTTCTTCGACCGCCGCGCCGCGCGCGACCGACGCGCCGCCGCGCGCGACCTCGAGGCCCGCCTCGCCGCCCTCGAAGAACATCACCCCATGATCGAACTCGCCGCCGACGGAACCATCCTCGACGCTAACCAACACGCCGCCTCCGTGATGGGCACTTCCGTCGACAGCCTGCGTGCTCAGAAGCTGGCGGCGCTCATCGTGAAGGGAGAGCGGCCGGGGGCGGCGCTGACGCGGCTTCTCGAGAACGTCAGTCGCCGCTCCGCGGTCACGATCGACCTGCCGTTCGCCTGCCTGAACAAGCAGAACCTGACGCTCCGCCTCGCCGCCGCTCCCATCCTGGCCGACGATGGTTCGGCCCCCCGCGCGGTGGTGCTGATCAGCGACGTCAGCGACGCCGTCGCGGCGAATCATGCCCGCACGGCGCTCGACAGCATCGCCACGGCCGTGATGATGGTCGACCGTGA
This sequence comes from Muricoccus nepalensis, assembly GCF_006438825.1. Classification (GTDB taxonomy): domain Bacteria; phylum Pseudomonadota; class Alphaproteobacteria; order Acetobacterales; family Acetobacteraceae; genus Roseomonas; species Roseomonas nepalensis. The sequence goes on along the minus strand of NZ_RCZP01000096.1, from coordinate 1,906 downwards.
CTTCGTTGTCGCGCAGGTGAACCAGCCTGCCCGGACGCTGCTGACCCAGCACGCCGACCGGTTCCGGAAGATCTGGCCGAACTTCGATCCGGCCCGTGTCGTCGGGACGTGCATCGATACCGTTCACAACGGCTCCTCGCAGCAGCGTCTTGTGCCCGCCGACCCATCGCGCTTGCCCTTCCGCACCGATATCTCGGTGGGCGACCTGACGTTTGCCCTTGCCGTGAGCGCACGTCACGACGCCGAGGGGAATCATGACGGGAACATCCTGGAATGGACGGATGTAACGGAACTGCGGATCCAACAGGGACAGCTTAAGGCCATCGATCGGTCGCAGGCGGTGATCGAGTTCTCGACGGACGGGCGCGTGCTGCACGCGAACGCCAACTTCCTCTCGACGCTCGGCTACACGCTCGATGAGATCCGAGGTCAGCACCACAGCCTCTTCGTCGATATCGCCTATCGGCAGAGTGCCGATTACCAGGCCTTCTGGGAGCGGCTGGGCCGCGGTGAGTACGACGCCGGGCGGTACAAGCGGATCGGCAAGGGCGGGCGCGAGGTCTGGATCCAGGCGAGCTACAATCCGGTGCTGGATCAGAACGGCCGTGCCTTCCGGGTGGTGAAGTACGCGACGGACATCACGGAGCAGGTGCGTGCCACCGAGGCCTTGCAGCGTGCGGTGGGGGAGACGCAGGCGATTGTGGCGGCGGCGGAGGGGAACGACCTGAGCCAGCGCATTCCGATGGCGGGCAAGACGGGGGAGATCGGGGATCTCTGCGCTGGCATCAACGGCATGCTGGACACGATGGCCGGCGTGGTGGCGACGATCACGGAGAGCTGCGGGGCGATCACGGTGGCCTCGCGCGAGATCGCGATGGGCAACACCGACCTGTCGCAGCGGACCGAGGAGCAGGCGGCGAGCCTGGAGGAGACCTCGGCCAGCCTCGAGGAGCTGACGAGCACGGTGCGGCAGAACGCCGACAACGCGCAGCAGGCGAACAAGCTCGCGGCCTCGGCCTCCGAGACGGCGACGCGCGGCGGGCTGGTGGTGACCGAGGTCGTGCGCACGATGGACGGCATCACCCAGTCCAGCCGCAAGATCAGCGACATCATCGGCGTGATCGACGAGATCGCCTTCCAGACGAACATCCTCGCGCTGAACGCGGCGGTGGAGGCGGCGCGCGCGGGCGACCAGGGCCGGGGCTTCGCGGTGGTCGCCGCCGAGGTGCGCAACCTCGNCCGACAACGCGCAGCAGGCGAACAAGCTCGCGGCCTCGGCCTCCGAGACGGCGACGCGCGGCGGGCTGGTGGTGACCGAGGTCGTGCGCACGATGGACGGCATCACCCAGTCCAGCCGCAAGATCAGCGACATCATCGGCGTGATCGACGAGATCGCCTTCCAGACGAACATCCTCGCGCTGAACGCGGCGGTGGAGGCGGCGCGCGCGGGCGACCAGGGCCGGGGCTTCGCGGTGGTCGCCGCCGAGGTGCGCAACCTCGCCCAGCGCAGCGCCAACGCCGCCAAGGAGATCAAGGCGCTGATCTCGGACTCCGTCGAGAAGGTCGACAGCGGCTCGAAGCTCGTCACCTCGGCCGGCGAGACGATGAACGAGATCGTCACTTCGGTGAAGCGCGTGACCGACATCATGGCGGAGATCTCGGCGGCGTCGCAGGAGCAGAGCACCGGCATCGAGCAGGTGAACACCGCCGTCTCGCAGATGGACAAGATCACCCAGCAGAACGCGGCGCTGGTCGAGGAGGCCGCGGCCGCCGCCAAGTCCATGGAGGAGCAGACGACGGCGCTGGCCGAGATGGTCGCGGGCTTCGTCCTGCCGGACGGCTACGCCGCGGCGCCGGCCAAGGCCACCGCCGCGGCGCCGGCGAGGGCGGCGGGCGGGCGGGCGGC
>NZ_RCZP01000095.1 GCF_006438825.1 Muricoccus nepalensis | reverse complement strand
GAAGCTGTCGGATCTCGGCCTGCTCCGGTGAAGCGGGCAGCGTTACCTTGCCAGTGCCCCCTTGCCCTGCAGCCAATCCCGCTGGTCCATGACCTCGCGCCCGCCAGTTCCGCAGCATCGATGGCTCGATCCCAAACTCCCTCGCCACCTGCATCAGAGGGCGGCCGCTGCTCTCCAGCAGCAACACCGCCTCCCGCTTGAACTCCTCCGTAAACTCCCGTCGCGTCTTGCTCGTCATCAGGGCACCTCGCTCCCGCAGGAGCTTATCTGAGGTGTCCACCAACACGGGGGAGGGTCAAACCGCTGCTGGGGATCGCGGATCAGTACCCAGCGGATGGGCACGACCGGCATCCCGCCATGGCGCCAGACGGCGGTCGCGGTGCAGATTTCGACCGACCGCTCGCCCTCGCCGTACCAGCCCGGCACGGTGATGCGCTGCCAGACAGCACCAGGGCTCGCCAACACCTCGGACAGGTTCGGGAGCCGGGCGCCCTTGGTTCGGGGGCGGCCATTGGTCCCAGGTAGCCGGGGCGGCGCCGGGTTGTAGAGCGCCGCATCGAGGCGCAGGCGCGTGATGCTGGTGACCTTGTGGCGGCCGACAGCAGCGAGCAGTTCCAGGGCGGCAAAGCCGCTGTTACCGACCACGACGATGTCCCGTCCCGGCAGCCATCGACGGGCCTGCACCACCAACTGGCGTGCCCAGTCGGTGAGCTTCTTATGCCGGAGACCACGCACCCGGCAGTACCGCTCCGAAGGGGCCAGGGCGGTGAGGAAAGGCAACGCCCAGACCCGCCCGGCCCAGGGGACCGGCGCCAGCAGCATGGGGCTGATCCAGCGCAGGCCAGATGCCTTCACAAAGTGCCCGTGGCTGGAGCGCACGGGGTCACGGTAGATGCCCTTGGCGGCGATCCGCTTGCCGCGGCGGCGCTCGATGGTGTCGTCGATGCCCAGCACCACCGGCCCGCTCGGCGCGAAGGTCTCGATCAGCTGCCCCAGCAGGAGGCGCGACGCCGCCCGGGAGCTCCAGGCCGCCCGGCTGAGAACCCGGTGGGGTTCACGAAGCGTCGTTCCCGCGCGAGCCCCGTGACGCGCAGCAGGCTGGTCACCGTGCGCTTGCCCGGTGCCAGAATGGCCGCGATCAACAGCACCTCGGCGTGACGCCAACTCCGCTGGAAAAAGAGTGGCGCAAAGCTCAGGATCACCGCGGCGAAGCGGGTCGGCAGGCGCAGCAGGGCGGCGTCTCTTGGCGGGGACGCATCCACCCTAGCCGGTCAGCCCGCTCCGCTGCCTCTCCCCGGCTCAAATGGCCAAAGTCGAGCTTAAAATGCACCTCGAACGCCTCGACGATCCAACCGCACGCCGTGCCGCCCTGGAGGAGGCCTGCGGGTGCCTCAGCGAGCACCTCACCGCTCCCCTCCCTCCCCTGCCCTCGTCGAGGGGCGAGCCCGCTCTGATCGCCGCCGCTCTCCACGCCGCCCGGCAGCTTCGTGGGCAACTCGCCGACGCCTGACCGGCGCAGCGTGTGAGCCTCCTTCGGCGTGGAAGGCGGCATCAGCGCAGGCCTGGCTCCTGGCCCTTGATCCCGCCACGAGAGGCGGGTTCTTCAAGGTCTATCTCGGAGGTCATCCTCGCCACGAGCTCGGCCGTGGCGTAGGCGATCTCGACCCAGGCACGAGCTTCCGTCTTCCGGCCCTCCTCGAGCAGCGCGTGCATTTGCCGGATGCAGTGGTCGATCGCTTGGCTGCCGTGATCCCGCACGAGCGCCGATGCGGTATCCTCCCAAACAGACCGGCTCGATGGAGCGTTCATCCCCCTGCCCTCCAGACCTGATCCATCTCTACGGAGCACCGTGGTTCCTGGATGCAGGCGGGGCGGGTTTTCATGGGTGCCGTGGTCTCAGGACGAGGGGCGGGCGATGAGCTTCCGGGTGTGGGCGGCGAGCACGTCCATGGCGAAGGGCTTGGTCAGTACGTGCATGCCAGACCTCAGGTGGCCGTGGCTGAGCACCGCGTTCTCGGCAAAGCCCGGGATAAACAGGACCTTGATGCCCGGCCGCGGATCAAAGAGGCGCTGACCACTGGTTGAGTATCAACTTCCGAGAAATAATTCAGGAGGAGGCGCTAATCCCGCGTGACTGGCCGTTCGGCGTATACATAGCCGAGTTGCCACTGTGCTCCCGCACCTCCACTTCTTCCAACCAAACGCGGCCACCTGTTGACATGTCAACGTAACGAGCGATGTAGTCGAAGGCATACCGCGCCGTTGCCTCGCAACCTACCGCGGGCAGAACGCGAAGCTCCGCCAAGCCGCTGGCGGCTAGGCCTTGGAATTCAGGCAAGCTCGGATCGTCAGCGGCTACCAGGAGCGTGTGATCGAACATTTCATGCAGCCATGCCTTGATCGGCTTCAGACCACCGAAATCAAAGCACCAGTGCCGTTCGTCGAGTTCGCTGCTGGCGAATGTCAGACGGAATGAGAGGGCGTAACCATGCAGTAGCTGGCAGTGCGAGTGCGTAGCCCGCCATTGCCGGAAGCAGCAGGACAAGCCCTCTTCGTGACCATAGGTCTTCGTCGAGCGCCAGCTCGCAGGAACAGCAGCACGCTGCGTCAGAGTGTCCATCTTCAACTCCGCCCACGTTCGAGGCTGATGCACTCCTGCTGGAACTCAGCCTTCAGCCCGGCATCCTCAGCGAGCACGCCCCAGTAGGCCGTACTAACCATACGGCCTCGATGACTGGCGCGCACGCCGCGCTGCGTCTTGCACATGTGCACTGCGCTGACGCGTACGGCCAGTCCGCGCGGTGCCGTCTTCTCGACAAGGTACTCCCCGATTTGTTTCACAAGTTCTTCCTGAATCTGCAGCCTGGAGGCGAAGTAGTCGACGATGCGGTCGTACTTTGACAGGCCGATGAGCTTGCCTCCGGGTGCGGGTAGGACGCCGATGGTGGCCTCCCCGTAGAATGGCATAAGGTGGTGGGCGCATGTCGAGCGCACATCGATTGGCCCAGTGACAATGAGCTGGTCAAACCCTTGCGCGTTATCGAACTCGGTGATGGCTGGAGGGTCGCAGTAGCGGCCGTGCATGATCTCCTCGACAAACATCTTGGCGACCCGCTGCGGCGTGTCGCGGGTATTGTGATCGTTGCGATGATCGACCTGCAAGACATCGAAAAGTTCTTCGAGCTTTAGCGTGGCCGCCCCGATCATGGCTGCTCGCTCGGAGGAGTCGAGGGCGCCATTCACCCCCTCATTCGCGAGGCGCGGCGGTCGAAGGCGATGAATGCTAACGCTCACGTGTTGCCTCTCCATGTGGATTACCATTCCGGCGACCCGACCCGCGCAACTCCGGGCTCCTTCCACCGAAGAGAGGTTGCAGATCGGGAATCGAGCGCGCGGCTTAGTGAGCGACTATAGTCACATTCTTTACCTTTAGGCAACAACTAGCCGGCAAGGTCGTTTGCCCATTGTTTGGCTTCCTGAACCATGCCCCATGACATCACCCGACGGACCCTCGGCGCTCTCGCTTTTGGTGCCATGTCACCGTCGATGGCTGGCGCCGCCGGTTCGCTACCGCAGCCTGCGGGCAGACCTGTTCTCACGGTATCTGGCCGGATCGCGGCGTCTAACCGCGACGGTGCCGCTGTGTTCGACCTCCCCATGTTGGAAGCTCTGGGCACCGACGGCTTTGAGACGAGAACGCCTTGGCATGGGGGGATGGTGCGCTTCGACGGCGTGCGCATGCACCGTCTCATGCAGGCAGTTGGCGCGTCGGGTGAGAACGTGACCGCGATTGCCCTCAACGACTATACGACCGATCTGCCGATCGCTGACTTCGAGCGCTACGGCGTCCTCCTCGCCATGAAACGGGACGGTGTATACATGCCGGTCCGCGATAAGGGACCCTTGTTCATCGTCTACCCGTACGACAGCAAGCCGGAACTGAGGGCGCAGCAGTACTATAGCCGCTCGGCCTGGCAGGTTGCGAAACTCGTTGTGAAATGAACCTCGCGCGGCAGCCACCCGTGAGTAGTCTCCGCTTAACAAAGCTGGCGCTGCTTGGCATGGTTCTGTTGCTGGTGGGAGCAGCAGCTTACACATCGTTCCTGATCTTGCGGCGGCAGCAGGCACTGAGCGAGGTATCCCGGTACAACATCACCTGGTCCGTGAGCCAAGCGGCACTGGAGGTTTCTAGGCTGCAAGGAATGACGGCGGCCGCGCTGATGCCGGATGGTGGCGTTGGCGAGGAAGACGTACAACTCTGGCTCGATATCGTCACGAACAGAGCGCGGCTCTTCGAAGGCGGAGACGTCGCCGACTTCGTTGCAACGTCGCCGGAACTCGGCGCGATTGTCGCTCGCTTCCGCGAGGTGGCCCATGCTGGCCAAGCTATCATGGAGGGTTCAGACGCGCCCGACCGGCTGCGTCGCCTGCTTGTGCTGGTCGCGTCGCTCAATGCTCCGATGGCCCGCCTCGCTGGAGCAGCGAATACGCAGGGCGGAACGCTTGTCGCTCAGGATCAAGAGCAGCTCAGCAGCCTACACTGGCTGTTCGCGGCCATTCTGGGCACGCTCGCCTTGAGCGCCTTTGGTCTCATCGGGGCGCTCACACGACACAATCGCCTCCTTGCGCAGGCCTGGGATCGCGTCGAGCAGCAGAATCAGGTGCTGGAAAGACGTGACCGGGAGTTGCTCTCGCAAAACGCCCGGATTTCCTTCATGGCGCACCATGACGCGCTGACTAGCTTACCGAACAGGGTCTTGTTCCAGGAAAGATTGGAGCAGGCGCTGGAGGTGCGCCAGCGCGGCTTGGGCGATCTTGTCCTACTCTGTATCGATCTTGATGACTTCAAGCAGGTGAACGATACTCTTGGACACCCTGCCGGTGACGCGCTGCTTAGGGCAGTG
>NZ_RCZP01000094.1 GCF_006438825.1 Muricoccus nepalensis | reverse complement strand
AGTTCGTCACTCGCAAGGTCACGGACGCGGCGGCCCGCATCAAGCTCGGCCTGGCCTCGGAGCTGCTCATGGGCAACCTCGACGCCAAGCGCGACTGGGGCCACGCGCGCGACTACGTGAAGGCCATGTGGCTGATGCTGCAGCAGGACCAGGCCGACGACTACGTGGTGGCCACCGGCCGCACCGTGACGGTGCGCGACATGTGCCGGATCGCCTTCGCGCATGTGGGGATGGACTACCAGGACTTCGTGAAGGTGGACCCCGCCTTCATGCGCCCGGCCGAGGTGGACGTCCTGCTCGGCGACGCCTCCAAGGCGCGGGAGAAGCTCGGCTGGTCGGCCGAGACGAGCCTGGAAGACATGATCAAGGAGATGGTCGAGGCCGACCTCGCCCGTCACCGCGCGCGGCAGCGCTAGGGCGTCCCGTGTCAGGACACCCGGGGCGTCCCGCCCGTATACTCGTGACCGGGGCCGGCGGCTTCGTCGGGCGCCACATGCTGGTCGCGCTGCGCGCCGCCTTCCCTGAGGCCGTGCTGGTCGGCACTGCGCGTACTGGCCGCGCTGAGCGAGTGCAGGGCGTCGACGAAGTGGTCGCGCTGGACCTCGATGAGCCGTCAGGCCTGCTGGATGCTGTGGCGACAGCGCGGCCTGATGCTGTGATGCACTTGGCGGCTCGCGCCGATGTTGGCGCCTCCTTCCGCAATCCAATGGCATTCTGGCGCACGAATTTGATGGGGACCGTTGCCCTTGGGGAGGCCGTGCTGCGGGCTACGCCGAGGGCGACCTTCATCCTAGCTTCCTCTGGGGAGGTCTACGGCCTTGCGTTCCGCGCCAAGCATCCGGTCCACGAGAACTCAATGCTTATGCCGGCAAATCCCTATGCGGCCAGCAAGGCGGCAGCGGACTTGGCTATCGGAGAGATAGCCCTACGCGGCTTGCGCGCCGTGCGCCTTAGGCCCTTCAACCACACCGGCCCCGGCCAGAGAGACGGGTTCGTTGTTTCGTCCTTCGCGCACCAAATTGCTCTAATTGAGGCCGGAAGGCAGAAGCCAGTGTTGCGCACTGGCGCCTTGGACCGCTGGCGCGATTTCCTAGACGTGCGGGATGTGTGTGCGGCTTACGTAGCTGCCCTGTCACAGGCCAACTCCCTTGTCCCTGGCGTCGTTCTTAATGTGTGTTCTGGTAAGCCGCGTCGCATCGGTGACATTCTTGATCGGCTTCTCAGTCTGTCCAGCGTTGCAGTTGAGGTGATGCAGGAAGCAGCTCGCCTTCGGCCGACCGACGTGGAACACGTAGTGGCCGAAGGAAGCCGGGGTCGGACACTTCTTAACTGGGCGCCGCGCATTGATTGGGATGAGACACTTGGCGACCTCCTCGCCAGTTGGAGGCAAACAGTGAAAGCCGCTGGTCCTTCCTAAGGGAAAATACGACATCATCCGTAAGCTTGCTGAGGAGGCTGCCTACATCAGCGCTCCTATGGCGTGGATACCCCAGGGACAGCCTGTGGCTTGGCTAGGGACGAAACGCCGACTTTCTTTGCTGGAGCGGATGGGAGTAGGCGTAGTCTAAGCGTTCATCATTGGCAGCGGCGCTAGAGGGTTGCCGAGTTCAGGTGTCGCCGGGTTGGAGGTGCCAGGGCAGGAGATCGGTGATCCACTCCTTGCACGGATCACTGAGTCCCACGGATGACGGAGGTTCGCCGCACTGAATGCACCGAAGTTTTGGCACAACTTCGGCCAACGTCAGATCGAGAGGAAAATTGGGCACGAGATCGGCCACTGGGTGCCGCTGTACTCGGCCGGGTCCAGCGCACTGCAGGAAGAGAGCCCACGGGCCGGCTGGAGCGGCAAAGTCGCCCACCGGCCGCCCCCATGGCTTCCTGCCCAAGGCGCACCGGCTCGGCCACGTCAGTCGTCACGAGGCACTTCCTTGTCCAGCCTTTCCCTATAGCCCAAGACGCACCGCCGCCTCCAGCCGCGCCAAGCCGCCCTCGCGAACGACCTTACGCCTTCGCAACGCCGTCGCTTCCGTAGCAGGAGGCCCGAGCGCGGCGCCAATACCATCCCCGGTTGTGATGCCCCGGTCGTCCAGCGCGCGATCCATTGCGACCCGTGGGCGAATAGCTTGAAGCTGTACCGCCCGCAGTTTCTGAGACACCTGAGTGAAGCCTATGCGGCGAGAGCCGCGGGTGAAAGCTGATCCTGGCGGACGGCGTCCGGCGTTCTGAAGCCGTGACGCTCGATGAGCCAGGTTGAGTTGTACGTCTGGCGGAATTCGAGCAGCGCCTGGCGGAGTTGCTCGACGGTGTCGAAGGTCCGGACCCACAGGAGGTTCTCCTTCAAGGTTCGGATGAAGCGTTCGGCGCATCCGTTCCCCTCGGGTGCCCGCACGAAGGCGGGCGAGCTCTCGATGCCGAGGAACGTCAGCTCGCCCTGGAAGGCGTCGGACATGTACTGCGAGCCATGATCATGTCGCATCGACAGGCCCGCCGCGATGCCCTTGGCGAAGCCGCCGAAGTGCTGGCGCACGCCCTGCCGGAGGGGCTCCAGCGCCTCGAAGCGGGTGCCGCGCCGGGCAGCATGCAGGCCGACGCAGCCGGCGCTGTGGTGATCGACGGCAACGAACACCGCCGCCTGGCCCTCGCCAGTCCAGGTGGTGGTCATGTCGGTGCCCCAGATGGTGTCCAGGGTGTCGGGAATGATGGTGCCGTCGTGGTTGCGCGGGCCCCGAGGCGCTCCGACACGGGACGGGGCGAGCAGGTCGTGCTCGCGCATCAGCCGCAGCACTCGGCGGCGGGAGGTCCGGACGCCCCTCACGCGCAGCCTCGCCCAGACCTTGCGGTGCCCCTCGCCATGGAAGGGGCTAGCCGCGAGGACAGCCCGGATCGCCTCCAGCAGCGCCAGATCTGCCATTGGCCCGACCGGGCCCGATCGCCGGGGTGTCTCCGTTCGGGGCGGCAGGCGATGGCGGTAGATCGTGGCCCGGGCGGCCCGCCAGATCCGGCACACCTGGGCCAGGCCGTAAGGCCTGCCGCTGCTCGGCGAGGTGGTCAGGCTCATGGCCGTGACCTCCGCCGGACCAAAGGGCGGCCATCCTCGAGCGCCGCCACCTTCGCCTCCAGCAACTCGCGCTCGAGCAGCATCTCGCCCAGCCGCGCCTTGAGCCGCTCGCTCTCCAGCGCCTCACCATCAGCAGGCCGCGTCGCCAGGCTTGCCTCGCCGCCCGCCAGAAAGGCGTCGCGCCAGCCGCTCAGGGTCGCCGCGGTCACACCCAGTGCCCGCGAGACCGTCTCCAGGTCCTCGCCCCGGAGCAGCCGAAGTACCGCATCCCGCTTGCGTTGCCGCGACATCCGACCACCCCGGCCAGGACCAGCGGCATCCGTCGTCTGTGTCGTCATCGTGCACCCCATCGGCGGATACCGTCCGCTTGCGGGGCGTCTCATTCAACCGTGGGGCGGAGGAAAGCTGAGCGGCCTTCCGAGCCTGCGTCTCCTCACGCGAGAGCTCCGGCTTTTCAGGTGTCTTACGGTTCATGTGATTGTCCTACACGAATGGCGCTATGGGCAGCGGAGCTGTTGCCAGTAGATGCTTGCCGTCTCCCTCGGCATCATGAAGGCAGGAGCCGAAGGCTTTTGCGGCCGAAGCAGTCTGCAGCCACTGCAGTGCGATCTCCGATGTAACGAAAGTATTGCATCGGGAAGACGGGACCCTCGCTTGGACGCAGGCCCCCAGCACCAGACGCGGTATGCACCACATGGTCCAACAGATCTGCCCTGTGCGGCATGGTGGGCCGGACGGGACGCCACGAAGCTGCCCTCATGAGGGCGAAGCTGTCGGGCAGCTGGTCAACCGCCTCGTTGGTGTGCGCCGTTGAAGGGCGAGGTAACCCTGCTCCGCCGGCAAAGGCTTGCTCAGCCTCAGTATGGTCCGCCGCCGCACGGTAACCAAGCTGCCCTGAGCGTGCCCGAACCCTCCCTGTTGGCTTTCTCGGCGCGGTTTCCGCGGCATGAGTTTCGTGTGCCGCTGCCGCGGACCAGTCGCGCCGACTGCCTGAAACGTTAAGCTAGTGGTGCTAGAATGCCGCAGACGAGTTCCAGCGAGGCCGAGTGCGCAGCGCCCGGCTTTTGCGGCTCCTAAGGCAGGACCGACCCATGCGCGGGTACACCAGACGAAGCAGCCCCATTGAGATCCTTCGGGAGACGGTGGTGTCCTTGATACGTCGCGACGGTCCAGACCTCTCAGCGCGCCAGCTCGGCATTTTCCTTACCGTATGCCTTTGCGAGGGGCCGCACACTGTGCGCGGCTTGGCCACGTCGCTCGCCCTCTCTAAATCCGTCATCACGCGCGCGCTGGACCGCCTCGAAGCGTTCGAGCTTGTTCATCGCACGATCGATCCCGACGATCGCCGGTCGGTCTTCGTCCAGCAGACCGGCAGAGGCGCAGCCCTGGTTCGCGAAATCCACCAGATCATGCGGGAAGCCAGGTCTGCCTCTTAAAGCTCGGGATGCTCTGTTGAAATGCTCATGCGGCTTCGGCGAGAAGCATGAGGTTGTGAGTGAGAACGCGGAGGACGAGTTCGCGGTTCTGGGCTGCGGTGTTGCGGGCGGTCAGCGCTGAGCCGAGGCGCCGCTTGTGCTGGCTGAACCCGCTCTCGACGTGCCAGCGCTGATGGTAGAGGGGCTTGGGAGAGCGGTGCCGCATGGCGCGTCGATACGGGGTCTTGGGCCAGCGGCGCCCCGTGTTGCGGCGGTTGAGGCGGATGACGGTCTGTCGAACACCCAGGGGCACCGTCAACTTGCTGGCGTCAAGGCGACGAGGCTGACTGATTGGCAGCGAGATAGAGGGCAATCAAGCCCGCGCGGCGAGCCCGCTGATGTCGGACCATACCTCGAACGCACGCGCCCTTGCGGCGTGGTACTCGCGGGCAGTGAGGTGGGCTCGGCGAAGATGAAAGAGGTTGCTGATCCCGTCATGGGCCGAGAGGAAGCGCTGCGCCTGGCCGGCTGACTTGAAGCGCTTCATCTGCCGCTCTCGTCGTCGCGTCGGCTGATGCGAGTTCTCCGCCCGGTTGTTCAGCCCCT
>NZ_RCZP01000093.1 GCF_006438825.1 Muricoccus nepalensis | reverse complement strand
GCTTGACCAACAACGCCGCCGAACGCGCTCTCCGCGGCGTCGCCCTCGGCCGCAAAGCCTGGCTGTTCGCGGGCAGTGACCGCGGCGGCGAGCGCGCTGCCGCCCTGTACTCCCTCATCACCACCGCCAAGCTCAACGACGTCGACCCGCGTGCCTGGCTCGCCGACGTGCTCGCCCGCATCGCCGATCACCCTGCCTCAAGGCTCGACCAGCTCCTGCCTTGGCACTGGAAGCCGCGCGCAGCCTCGCTCTCAGCCGCTGCCTGATCAGCCACCGCGGTGTTCACCGGATGGGTACGCTGAACAACGTCGACCCGCGTGCCTGGCTCGCCGACGTCCTTGCCCGCATCGCCAATCATCCCGCCTCCAGGCTCGACGACCTCCTGCCCTGGAACTGGAAGCCATCCAATCTGGCGCTGGCCGCCGCCGCCTGATCGTCAACTGCGGTACTCACCGGATGAGTACAGTCCTTCTCGGGCCACGCAGCTTGCAGGGTACCCTGCTGGAGCCATCCCTGACCGCCAAGGCGACGCACGCGGCTCGCCCGGCTGGTTCTGTTCGGGAGTGGCCTGATGGGCGGATCTACCTGTCCACCGCAGTCGTGGCGCCCGGTGAGGGCAGTTTTCACGGTCTTGGCTGGACAGTCGTGGCTCGCCAGCCTCTCGCGCCCGCCACTCAAAACACCAGGGACGTGGTGCTGATTGGATTAGCGGCCGGTGCCTGCCTGTTTCTCCTCATCGGCAGCGTCACGTGGCTGCTACTGCGCCGGGCGAGGAGTCCTCGTGGCGTCGGTCCTGCACCCTTGGAGGTGCAGCAGTCGCAAGTCGCTCCAAGTCGCCTCTCCGGAGGCACTCCCGCTTCCGCCGCGTGGCCGCCTCGGCGACAGCAAGATCCACGGCAGCGCGGATCCCACTGAGAGGCGTTATGAGGACCTGCAGCCTATAGCCCCACACGCGCTGCCGCGTTGTCGACGAAGAGCGACCCACGCCGGATGTAGCCCCGCAACACCGGTAGGGACTTGTGCCGGCTCTGGTTCTGGATGTGGCGCTCGGCCACCCCTTCTCGCGCAGCCGTCGTGATAAAGCCCGATCGGAGGGAATGACCAGCAAAGGCTGTGGGATCATAGCCAGCTGCCCCCACGCACGCCTTTACGACGCGCGCCACATTGCGATCGGAAAGACGCAAGCGTCCTAGGAAGCCATGACCCAACACGAGCCAGCCCTGTCTTGCCGTTGGGACACGACGGGAAAAGGGCGGCACCCGGGGGAAACGTCGTGCCGGACGATCGAGGAGGCCTAACCGAGAAGGGAGCCGAAGCGGGCGCCCCCCGTCTCCCGAGAGATGTTGAAGGAACTTTGCCAGCTGCAGGCGGCATGTCGGCTGCTGGACCGGAGGCGCTGCTCGGCGGCTGGGCCTCCCGGGTGAAGGCAATTTCGGGCGGCTGAGCCCGGTGGATACGGCGCGCCTTTAACTGGCGCTAATTGGCCAATTCGTTGAACCTGCTAAGTGCCGTTGACCGAGCCATTCCGCTCGGTCAGCGTCCCAGCATGGACCCAACCGATTTGGCCACCTAGGCCCCGTCTCGTGGACCTCGAACTTCTCCGCAGCATCGTCGCCAGTTGGGCGGCCTCGCACCTCGCCATCCGCGCTGTCTGGCTTATCGGGAGCCGTGCCAGAGGGGATGCTGAAGCCAACAGCGACGTGGACCTGGCTATCGCCTGCCGGCTTCCGCCCGAATACGCGGACGGGCACTGGCAGCGCTTGGACTGGCAGCAAGAACTCCAGGCTCTCATCCCCTACCCCGTCCACCTGCTCCACTGCCGTCCCGACAAGAAGCACGTCTGGTCAGGCGCGAAGAAGGGCCGGGTGTGGGTCTACTGGCGGTCGCCCGGCCGTATCCTGGGCGTCGGTCCCGATGAGGGAGGCATCTGAAGTGAACCTCACACAGCTTCAGAAGACCGTCTGCGCCTGGGCAAGGACTTAGCCGCCAGTCCGCGCTGTCTGGCTCACCGGCAGCCGAGCGAATGGAACCCATCGCCCCCGCAGCGACGTCGATCTCATTATTGCGACGGCGTGGCTCCCAATGAGAGCGGGTTCGCGAACGCCGAGGCTGTGCGTACCGCTCTCGCTAGGAGCGTGCGCCGGAACCCCAGCAAATCCGGGGCTTGCCGCCAAGTGGGCTCACAAAGATGCGTATCAGTTCGACGAGGGTTCCGGCAGATCTCCTGCCAAGGGTGCCTGGAGCGGCAAGCTGGGGCAGGGGTGAGCAGGTCCCGACAGATTGATGGGCCAAGCGCCTGGAGTGAAGTGTGTGAACCGCGGTTCGACCAAGGTGAATGCTGAAGCCAGCTGCCCGCGGTGAGCGCCTTCGCCGAACTGTTGACGCTAGCCACCCAGATCTTGTTGAACCACGACAGGACTCTTCGGGTCGCGGCGGGTGTCAAGGGCCAAACGGATCGTGTGCGCGAGCTTCGGAAGCGCATAAGGCTTTGCGATGCACGCAACCTCACGCCCTGACGTTTCACCACGGTGAAGTGGATCACCCGGTCCGCCCGAGGTAAAAACAATTGGCAGGTCTGGTCGACGGCGGGCGGCCTCCGCAGAGAGTTGGTACCCGCTTATTCCCGGCAGTCCAAGATCCGTGAAAAGAAGCGCCACGTCCGGCGTAGCTTCAAGGATGGTAAGGGCAGACGAAGCGTCCCGTGCGCCGATGACTTGGTAGCCCAGCGCCTCCAAGCCCTCCATGGTGTAGGTCAGAATTTCGGATTCATTCTCTACAATGAGGATTTTCTCTCCGAAACTCGAGACGGGGCTCGGCTCGATGGATCGATGAGGAGCCACCCCCGAAGCTCCAGCGCTGGCAAAGCGAGGGAGGTGGATGGTGACGGCAGTTCCGACGCCCAATTCGCTGTCGATGGTCACGTGACCACCAGCTTGCATCGCGAAATCGAGGACTTGATAGAGCCCGAGGCCGGTTCCCTTGCCTGCCTCCTTTGTGGTGAAGAACGGCTCAATTGCGCGCGCCGCTACCTCCCGTGACATGCCGGTGCCGCTATCCCTGACGGTGATCTGTACGAATTCGCTGCTCGCTGGCTGCAGCGAGGCCGAAACACTCTGGCTGCCGCGGGTGATCTTTGCTGTTTCGATAGTCAACGACCCTCCTTTCGGCATCGCGTCACGCGCGTTGACGACGAGGTTGAGCAACGCGATCTCAAGCTGGTTCGGATCTGCCAGAACCAGCCAGGGCTGCTTAACGAGCGCAAACTCCACGCTGACCCTGGTTGTGGCGGACTGACGGATCAGGTCAGACAAGTCAGTAATAAGCGTGTTCGGGTCAACGGGCTGCGGCTCACGTGGCTGACGGCGTGAGAAGGCGAGGAGGCGCTGAGTGAGGGCGGCCCCACGGCGTGCGCCGCTGCGTGCCCGCTCGATGCCCCGGCCCGCCCGATCCAAATCTAAGCTCTTGAGCGATCTCTCTGCGACATCAAGGTTGCCGAGGATGATCATGAGTAGATTGTTGAAGTCGTGCGCGACACCTCCAGTAAGGTGCCCGACCGCCTCCATCTTCTGCGCTTGGCGAAGCTGGTCCTCCGCATGACGGCGTACGGTAATGTCAGTGTAGAGCGTGACGAAGCCACCATCGGCGAGGGGATTGCGCCGCAGCTCCATAATTCGGCCATTCGGTCGCTTTCGTTCAATGGTTCCCGAGCTGGCACCCGCGCGCAGGCGGGCAAGACGCCGCCCTACTTCTGCCTCAACGTCGACTTCCCCAAACTCTCCGACGCTAGCCTGCGCACGTAGAATGTCCTCGAAGGGCAATCCGACTCGAAGCAGCCTTTCCGGTACGCCGGTAAAATCCGGGAACTGCGCGTTCCACTCCACAAGGCGCAGTTCCGCGTCGATCATCATAACACCGTCGGTCATGCCGGCGAGCACCACCTGGAGGC
The DNA here is from genome assembly GCF_006438825.1 of Muricoccus nepalensis. Classification (GTDB taxonomy): domain Bacteria; phylum Pseudomonadota; class Alphaproteobacteria; order Acetobacterales; family Acetobacteraceae; genus Roseomonas; species Roseomonas nepalensis. The sequence goes on along the minus strand of NZ_RCZP01000093.1, from coordinate 1,147 downwards.
GGTTTGCCTTCGCGCTCGGCGGATCAACATCCTCCGAGGTGCTGTACGAGCTAGCAGGTTTAACGTCGTTCGGGTGCGACACGCTGGCCCCGGGCCGCAAGCGACGCTTCGCGGCTGATAGCCAAGCTGAGCTTGCACGCCTCCATTGGGACATAGGGCAGCCCCTCTCGTTCTTTGAGCCATCAAGCCACCATGCGAACGGTGCATCTACCAAGCAAGAATGCTGTGCAACGATCTGAACGTTCAATGTTAAGAAAGGTTTGTGCGCCGGTCTTTTCGACGCCGCGCTCCGGTAGCCTTGTCGCTTACGGCCACCAGGAGGGCTACCGTCAGCGAGGACGCCTGGACGTACCACCCGACGATGGCCGGTCTAACCAGTCAACGGCTGCTGCGGTGTCGCGACTGGTTTTCAGGTCAGAGACCTTCGGCTGCTAACGCATGACATCCTTTGTCCGTGGCAGCCACAGGACCGAGTGGCACGCTCATCTCGCATGTGAGGCCGACCGGTTTTCGGCCAAGCGCCACGCTGCCGCCGAGTGGCGTGCGGAGGGTACTGTCTAGCATCTGGCTTCCGAAGCCACACCGCTTTGGAGAACTTTCGAGGTGTGGTCCCCCTGTTTCTGACCAACACAGCGAGAGCACTTGACCGTCGCCCTCCTGGCGCTCAATGCGCCAGCACACGCGAAAGCAGCCTTCCGAAACCAATAGGGATCCATACTTCACCGCGTTGGTGGCTAGTTTGTGCGCGGCTATTTTCAATGGCTGTACGGTCGTGACTGGCAGCGAGACACGCGGCCCCCGCAGCACCGCGCGCCCCGTATCTCCTCCCACAAAAGGCGCAAGCTTCCCTCTTATACCAAGTCTCTGAGATCATGACCTATATGCCCAGTCGCGCAGTCCGATGGACATGATGCGCCAGGGCTGTTCGGTGAGCTTGTTCCAGGCGTCGCAGCAGTGGTCGACGATGTTGTCGTAGGACCGGAAGACCCGGTTGGAGAGCCAGTTGTCGCGCATGAACTGCCAGACATTCTCCATGGCGTTCAGTTCGGGGCACTTGGGTGGCAGCGGTGCGAGCGTGATGTTGGGTGGAACCGCGACCTTGTCGGAGAGGTGCCATCCGGCCTGGTCGAGCAGCAGAACGGCGTGC
>NZ_RCZP01000092.1 GCF_006438825.1 Muricoccus nepalensis | reverse complement strand
TGCCGGGCGGGCGCGTCGACCACCAGTGGACCCCTGACCTGCTGCAGCCCCGGCCGGCGCCCACGGCCTCGCTGCACCCGATAGCGATGGGCTTGGTCTTGCTGCTGCTGGGGTGGCTGGTGCTGTCAGCCCTGGGCTTCGTCGGCGATCAGTTCGCCCGTTCGGTCACGCTGGGTTGGGCCACGGTGCTCGTGTTCAGCAYCGGGCTGCTGGCGGTGCTCTGGGGAACCTGGCGAGAGGGACGCGCCTTCCGGCAGCTGCGGCGGGTCGACGCGCTCCGTGCCCTGCTGGCGGAGGAYARCGGACCCGTTCTGCCCGCGCGTGCCCTGGCGCTCGATTGGCTGGSCTCCCTCAACGAGTTGCCTGGGCTCGCCGCCGCGCGAGAGGCGGCAGGCACGGCAGCGGATGTGCCGCTACTGCGGGCGGCACTGCGGCGGCACCTGGCCGGACCGCTGCAGAGCGCCACCCAGCGGGCAGGGGGCCAGGCCGCGCTCGAGGGTGGAATCGTCGTGGCAATCAGCTCCTCACCAGCGCTGGACGGGGTGCTGGCGGGGCTGCGTGGCCTTTCCTTGCTGCGGCAGGTGGCGGCGATCCATGGCATGCGGCCGGGTGCGGTGGTGACGCTCTCGCTGCTGCGGCGACTGGCCTGGACGGCGGCGGGCACCTCGGGAATGGATCTACTCGGGCAAGGGCTGGCGGACAGCGCCCTCTCGCACCTGCCGGTACTCAGACAACTCGCCGCTGCCCTGCCGGGCTCTGGCCTCACCGCGCTGCGCCTCAAACGCCTCGCCGACGTCGCCGCTCAGGCGTGCTCGCCTCTCGAAGAGACGCTGTAGGGCACCCGCATTCCACCGCCCCACCACTCAGGCGAGGGCGGAGATGGGTGGCAGCTCCTCGAAGGCAGGACGGGCGAACAGGTACCCCTGCACGAGGCGTACGCCGAGATCGCGCAGGGCATCCAGCTCAGCGCGGGTTTCCACGCCTTCCGCCACCGCGGCGATGTTGAGTTCGGCGCAGACCGACAGCACGGCGCCCACGATGGAGCGCCGGACGCGGTCATCGTTCAAGCCGCGGATCAGCTCCATGTCGAGCTTGACCACGTCCGGCTGAAAGCGGGCGAGCAGGCCGAGACCCGCGTAGCCCGCGCCGAAGTCGTCGATGGCCACGCGAAAGCCGCGCGCCCGGTACTCGCGGAAGATGGCGGTCAGGTGATCGGGGTCGTCCACCTTCTCGCCCTCGGTAACCTCGAACTGCAGTCGATCCAGGGGAAAGCGGTGCCGGCGCGCCGCCGCCAGGGTGGCCCGCACGCAGTTCTCGGGACGATACATCGCGCCGGGGATGAAGTTGATGGACAGGGTGGCGCCGCTCTCCACCATGCCCAAGCGGGACGCCAGCTCAATTGCTCTGACCCGGCAGGACTGATCGAACGCATAGCGGTTCGCGTGGGTGACCTGCGCCAGCACAGTAAGCGCCGGCTCGCCGGCAGGGCCACGCACCAGGGCCTCGTAGGCGTGCACGCGGCCAGCAACGACGTCGACGATGGGCTGGAAAGCCATGGAGAAGGGAAAGGGCGCGGCCAGTCCGCTCGAGCAATCGCCACACCCTCCCTTGAACACCGCAGGAGAAGGCACGCGATCGTCTCCGGGCGTTCCGCCGTTCATAGTCGAGGCGAGTTCGCGTCCTGACAGCGTAGGGCTTTGCACACCTTGGGCGATTGGATCCACGCGACTGCTCCCCTCTCGTTGATCTGAGGCTCGGTGGCAGGCAAGGGCAATAACGTTATTGACGGGCAGTTGGTAGCTGCATGGCTGTTCCTCGTCCGACCAAGAAGGCGGACGAGGGTTCGCGGGTGGGGAAGGGATGCCGCCTTAGGCAGCCTTGTTGGAGCGGCTCTTCAGGCCATCCATGGCGCGGGTGACGAGGGCCTGGGTTGGCGCGTCCTGCCGGAAAGCGACGTCCAGCACTCCCTCTCGTGAGCTGACAATGCGCGCCCAAGCGAAGTCGCTCTCCCCGGGCAGGCCGACCAAGACCTCAGCCCCAACATCGCAGGGCCACTCGCAGGCGAGCGACGCACCGCCGAGCGAGATGTCCCGCAGGGTCGCCGAGCCGGTGCCGTAGGTCGCGCACTTAAGCCTTGTTGGTGCGCCAGCACCGGGGATGCGCTCGTACTTGCCGCGCTCATCGCCACTCTGGACAGCGCGCATGGCGTTGAGGAAGTGATCCACGTCCTGGCGCAGCCCGTCGGACTGCCCGGCCACCTGGTCGGCTGCCTGAAGGACCGTGCCGCTGATCGCGCCGGACTGCTCGGCCGTCGCGCACACGTCGCGCATGGCATGGGTGGCGCTGTCCGTCACCTTGGACACAGCCTGCACCTGGACCGCAATCTCCCTTGTGGCCGCGCCCTGCTGCTCGACCGAGGCGGCGATGGCGCTCGCGATCTCGCTGACCTGGTCAATGGCCGCGGCCACGCCCCGGACCGCCTCCACCGCTTCACCCGTCGCGGCCTGGATGGCGCCCACCTGGGCGCCGATGCGGCTGGTTGCCTGCGCCGTCTGGCTGGCGAGTTGCTTGACCTCGGCGGCCACCACCGCGAAGCCCTTGCCGGCGTCCCCGGCGCGGGCCGCCTCGATGGTCGCGTTCAGCGCCAGCAGGTTGGTCTGCCCGGCGATGTCCGAGATCAGCCGCACCACCTCGGTGATCTGGCCCGCCGCGTCGCTCAGGCCGGCAACCGTCGTGTCGGTGCTCCTGGCTCTGGCCACGGCGTCCTGGGCGGCAGTTGCGGCCTGCCCCACCTGACGGGAGATCTCGCCGACGCTGGCGGTCAGCTGCTCCGTAGCCGCGGCCACGGTCGCGAGGCTCTGCGAGGAGGCATTCGCGTCGGAGACGGTGCTTTCCATCTCAACCTTGGTCTTCTCCGCGGCCTCGGCCATGCCGGCGGCGGCGGAGCGCATGCCATCGGCCGAACCGGTCAGCTTGACGAGGACGCCAGAGACGGTGGTCCCGAAGTCGGTGGTGAGCCGCTCCATGGCCTCACCGCGGCGGTCCTTTGCCGCGCGCTCGGCGGCGGCCTCGTTCTCGGCCTGGCGCGCCCGCAGAGCCCCGTCCCGGAGCACCTCGATGGCGCGTCCGATCTGGCCGAGCTGGTCGGTGCGGTCAGCACAAGGAGCGGGCTGGTCAAGGTCACCGGCGGCGATGCCTCGAACAGCTCTGGCAAGGTCACCCAGTGGGCGAAGAGCCCGGCGCATTACCAGCAGCAACAGGCTGCCGACGACGAGGAGCAGGACGGCCCCGCCGAGAAGGCTGCCGTGTAGGATCCGGCTCACCGTAGCCTCTACCCCTGTGAGGGGAACTCCGACGTAGACAATGCCCACACGCTGCCCTTCAGGGTCGCGGAGAGGCTGATAGATCGTGAGGTGCGGCACGCCGAGGATGACGGCCTCGCCGCGGTAGGTCTCGCCGCGCCCGATCACCGCGTCACGCACGGGGCCTGCTGCGAGCTTAGTGCCGGTGGCGCGAGTGCCGTTCGCTGCCATGACGTTGGTGAGGACGCGCGTGTCATCCGCGAAGATGGTAGCATTGCCGCCGGCTAGCTGCCGGACCTTGTCGACGATGTCCTCACGTCCCTCGATGGAGTGGCCATTCAGGGTGAGCTTGCCGTCACGCAGCCGCCACTCCTTGCCTACGGGGCGCAAGGCATCTTCCAGGATCGCAAAGTTCGTTGTGAGAGCGGCTTGCGCCGACTCGAACTGCGCCCCCCGCACGTTCCACAACGTCCAGCCCACGACGCCGGTAATGGCAATCAGCACTGACAAGAGCGCGTAGCCGAGAAGCTGGACGACGATGCCCGGCCTTGAACGCATCAGTCGCGTTAACGAAGACGCCTGAATGTTGTCAGACACGTGAAGGACAACTCCAACGATACGTAACGCTTGTCGCAGTTTTTTCTTAAGGAGCGGTTTCGCCGTTCCTCGCCAGCGGAGAGGAATTCGCGGCTCTGAGGCGCCAAGTCGAGGAACTGGAGGAGGGACGACGCCGAGAGGTCTTCGAGCCAGCCCCCGACGTTATGGTTCTCGATGATTGGGGCAACCTTCTCGGGACGTTCAGAACGATGGGCGCGGCGGTGATTGCCATGCTCGCGGTAGAGGCCGGACCGCCTCGATGTCAAGCCGTGCACAACGACTACGAAACCGCCTGACGCGCTCCACTGAGGGCTGCGTCACGCTTGCGACAAGCTGTCCGTCCCCGCTGGGGCTGGCGCGCCGTTGAGGCGCCACCCCCCAACCAACCTTCGAGACTTCCTGCAACTAATGAGACCTGTGCGCGGATCTGGAAAACCGCAGGATTTAGCGTTCGGCGCTGACGCTTGGGCACCACACGTTGTGCCAAAGACCACCCGCGCACAGGTCTCCTTATACCGCCAAGCTTATGAAGTGACCTTTTGATCCAAGGATAGTTGGTGAGGGAGCGGAGACGGTCGCCCAGGCGACACCGGTGGCCGAACGGGACGTGGCCTCATAGGAGCCTGGAAGCGTCCGTCCCATCACTGTCTTATTCCGGGTTGGACTGCCATCTTAGCTCTGGCTGGGAGCCCGATCCCGACAGCTACCGCAAGCACCTCACAAGCGGCAGGTTTGCTCGAGGCGGCCGCATAAGCCAACGCACATCGCTGCGACACCGTTACTATTTTCGCAACCATTGTCCACGACATTGCGCGCGAGTATCGGTTTTGGAGACGCTTGATGTTGGATACGCGCTTGCCCGTCGGAACTGCCGGGGATGAGATCAGCTTGCGGGCGTTCTGGTCCGCCATCGACCGCTCGCAGGCGGTGATCGAGTTCGACTTGGCCGGCAACGTGCTGAGCGCCAACCGCAACTTCCTCACCGCCATGGGCTACACCGCGGACGAGGTCGTCGGCCGGCACCACAGTCTGTTCTGCGACGACGACCTTGCCCGCTCGGCCGAGTACCGGGAGTTCTGGGCGAGGCTCGGGCGCGGTGAGTTCACGGGCGGCGAGTACCTCCGGCTGGGCAAGGGTGGCCGCAAGGTTTGGATCCAGGCGACCTACAACCCCATCCTCGACGCCGAGGGCAAGCCGTTCAAGGNTGATCGAGTTCGACTTGGCCGGCAACGTGCTGAGCGCCAACCGCAACTTCCTCACCGCCATGGGCTACACCGCGGACGAGGTCGTCGGCCGGCACCACAGTCTGTTCTGCGACGACGACCTTGCCCGCTCGGCCGAGTACCGGGAGTTCTGGGCGAGGCTCGGGCGCGGTGAGTTCACGGGCGGCGAGTACCTCCGGCTGGGCAAGGGTGGCCGCAAGGTTTGGATCCAGGCGACCTACAACCCCATCCTCGACGCCGAGGGCAAGCCGTTCAAGGTGGTCAAGTTCGCCACCGACGTCACGGCGGCCAAGCTTGCCAACGCTGAGTTCGAGGGCAAGGTGGCGGCCATCGACCGCTCGCAGGCGGTGATCGAGTTCGACTTGGCCGGCAACGTGCTGAGCGCCAACCGCAACTTCCTCACCGCCATGGGCTACACCGCGGACGAGGTCGTCGGCCGGCACCACAGTCTGTTCTGCGACGACGACCTTGCCCGCTCGGCCGAGTACCGGGAGTTCTGGGCGAGGCTCGGGCGCGGTGAGTTCACGGGCGGCGAGTACCTCCGGCTGGGCAAGGGTGGCCGCAAGGTTTGGATCCAGGCGACCTACAACCCCATCCTCGACGCCGAGGGCAAGCCGTTCAAGG
>NZ_RCZP01000091.1 GCF_006438825.1 Muricoccus nepalensis | reverse complement strand
GCGGCAGATCCTTCGGCAGCGCCGCCCACTGACAGCCAGTGCTCAGGATGTACATCACCCCATTCAGCACCGCGCGCACGTCGACCGACCGCCTGTTGCCGCCGCGCTTCGCGCGCGGGATCAGCGGGCCGACGATCGACCATTCCTCATCGGTCAGATCGCTCGGGTAGCGCAGCTGGCTGCGGTCGTATCTGGGCCGGTTCTCGGGCGTCCACATGGACGCTCTTCTTCCTCAACCCGCTGCGGCGAGCCAATCACAACCGATTCAAATGCCTTCATCTGTTCCCGGATGGACACTTAAAGCTGTTTCAGCTGATTAGGATTGCCGCGAAGCGAGAGTTCGGCGGACCACACGACACATGGGTGACCATTCAGAACCCTTCCGTGCCAAACGGACGCACTGATCCGACACAAGCTTCTGTGATTAATTGGGTTTACTCCCCCGTAAGCCTGACTTGATCAGATGCAGCCGTTCATCGCCGGGTGCTCATGATCCAGATCCTCGCCTGCTTGACCGAGCAGCACGACCCCTGGGTCGTCCTGGCTGCCGCAGCGCTCTGCGTCACGGCCGCCCTCTCCTGCGCCCTGTCGTTGCGTGGCCCTGGACGCATCCGGCCCGTGCTTGCCGCCGTCCTCATCGGCGCAGGCGCGTGGTCGACGCATTTCGTTGCCCTCCTTGCCTACGATCCCGGCCTTCCCATGGGCTTCGCCCTCGCGCCCACGCTGCTCTCCGTCGGGGTAGCGCTCGTTGGCAGCCTCGCGGGCTTCGTGCTCTGGTCCACGGGCAGCCGCCCCTGGTGCCGCCCGGCCGGAGGCGCCTTGCTCGGCATCGCCATCGCGGCCATGCACTACCTCGGTATGACCGCGGTGCGCGTGCCCGGCCATCTGTCCTTTGCCCCCAGCCACGTCGCCGCTTCCCTCGCGCTCGCCGCCGGGCTCGGCGCCCTCGCGCTCCTCATGCTTCGTCGCGACGCCTCCTCCTGGCGGCGGCTGGCAGGCGCGGTGCTGCTCGTGGCCACGATCGTGTCGCTGCACTTCACGGGCATGGGCGGCGTGGTCGTATGGCCCGACCCGGAAGTGGTTGTGCCGCCGGCCGCTCTGCCGCGGGCGCAGCTCCTGCTCCTCGTCACAACGATCACGGCCGTCGCGCTGCTCGCCGCCCTCATGGTGCTGGCCATTGAAGCAAGGATGGATCTCGCCGCCCGGGCGGCTGAGGCCGGTCGGCTGCGCGGCCTCGCCGACGCCGCCTTCGAGGCGCTCGCCCTGCTCGACGACGCGGGCCGGGTGGCCGATGCGAGCAGCCAATTCGCCCGGCTGGCCGGCCGCCCGCGAGAGGATCTTATCGGCCTCTCCTTTGCCTCTCTCCTTGAGAGCGGCGCGCTTGAGGACGCTACGGCCGTCCTCGCAGGCGGCATCCCCGTGGAGCTCCGGCGCCGCCCCATCGAAACCGCTTCCGGCGCCCGCACGGTCGTCGCGCTCCGCGACCTGCGCGAGAGGATTGCCTCCGAGACCCGGATGGAGCGCCTCGCGCACCACGACGTCCTGACCGGCCTCGCCAACCGCACCCTCCTCCGCCAGCGCCTCGAGGAGGAGATCGCCCGCGGCCGGCTCGGCGGGCCAGGCTTCGCCGTGCTGTGCCTCGACCTCGACCGCTTCAAGCCCGTCAACGACGTCTACGGCCACGCCGCCGGCGACCTGCTGCTGCAGAAGGTCGCGGAACGCGTCGGTGCCTGCCTACGCCACACCGACCTCTGCGCCCGCACCGGCGGCGACGAGTTCGTCATCCTCCTCTCGCTCACCGACGAGCCCGGCCGCGCCCAGGCCCTCGCCAAGCGGCTCCTCGGGGCGCTCTCGCAGCCCTTCGACCTCGGCTTCGCGGAGGTGACGATCTCTCTCTCGGCCGGCGTCGCCCTCTTCCCCGAGGACGGCGCCACGGCGGAGGAGGTGCTTCGCGCCGCCGACATCGCGCTCTACCGCGCCAAGGAGTGCGGACGCGCCGACGTTGCCTTCTTCCACGCCGGCATGGACGAGGAGGTGCGCCGCCGACACGCGCTCGAGCGCGACCTGCGCGAGGCCGTCGCCCGCGGCCAGATGACCCTTGCTTGGCAGCCCCAGGCCGACTCCGCGACCGGCAGCGTCCGCGGCTTCGAGGCCCTCCTCCGCTGGCAACACCCGGAGCGCGGGCCGGTCAGCCCCGGCGTCTTCATTCCCATCGCCGAGGCCTCCGGCGCCATCCTGCAGATCGGCGCCTGGGTCCTGCGCACCGCCGCGGCCGAGGCCGCGGGCTGGGCGAACCCGCTGCGGGTGGCCGTGAATGTCTCCGCCCTCCAGATCCAGCAGGGCGACTTTCCCCAGCTCGTCCGGGATGTCCTTGCCGAAACCGGCCTCGACCCCGCACGCCTCGAGATCGAGGTCACCGAGAGCCTCCTCATCACCGACACCGAGCGCACGCGCCGCACCCTGGACGCGCTGAAATCCCTCGGCGTGCAGCTCTCGCTCGACGACTTCGGCACCGGCTACTCCTCCCTCAGCATGCTCCGGAACTTCCCCTTCGACCGCGTGAAGATGGACCGCAGCTTCGTCAGCTCGCTGACCGAGAGCGACAACTCGGCGGCCCTCGTACACGGCATTCTCGGCCTGAGCCGTGGCCTCGGCCTGCCCGTCGTCGCCGAAGGCGTGGAGACTGAGGCGCAGTTCCGCGTCCTCAAGGCTGCCCAGTGCGCGGAGATCCAGGGCTACCTCATCGGCAAGCCTCAGCCGATCACAAGTTATGATGAGCTGACGCATGGCGGATCAGCAGCGGCGGCCGCATGAGGTGCGTACGCAACATGCTTGATCAGCTTCGACCATCTGCCACTCTATCTGGTGATCAACTTCGGGCCTAGGCACGACGATCGAGACGCACCCTTCGCCTGGAGTACTCACCCGTGTGCGCCATGCTGCAATCAGAGCCGTGTGAGGACGTTTGCAGGACCAGAGCGGGTCGTTGTGCTCCGCTCAGAAGCCAGCAAGTTGCTCGGCGGCGGCGTGGAGGGCGGCTGCGACAAAGGCGGAGTGCTTCCACGCCTCCTCACGTGAGGAGGACAAGGAGAAGAGGATGGCCGTGAGACGCCCGCAGACCTCGTCCAAGGCCTCGCGGCGTGCGGCGGTATCGTGCAGTCCATCGAGGCGCTTCTTGAGGCTCGCGATAAGCGCCTGCTGAAGGAGTTGGTTAAGGGCGGATGGTGGGGGAGCCGAGCAGGGCGCCCTATCGCCGGGCTGCTCGCGAAGGGAGGCCGCGAGGCGCAGCAGCGCTTCACGGCCTGGGGCGAACACGTCCGGCGATGCCCTCTGCAGCGCCTGGTTCATGCTCGCCCGTACCGCCTGTTCATCGCTCGACATGGGACAGCCTCGTTGCACGACGGCACCCTGACAGGTCCAGCTTTCATCTCGCTGACGTGATGGAAAGTGCGTTCTACCCGTCAGGCTGCTCAGCGGGGCGGCGCTGCTTTCCCACTCCGCCACCGATGCCGACACTGGGTGGATCGCCGCGTCGGCGCTGACCGACAAGGATACGGATCACGGTTCGCGGGTCAGGCCTTTGCTCCATGCCGCTCGGCCTGACGCTGAGCGGGGCCAACCGCCCCGACAGCCGCATGCTGGCGCCCATGCTCGATGTTGTGTCGGGCGTGCGGGCCAGGCGCAGGAGGCCTCCCCGCCGCAGGTCCACCAAGCTTCATGCCGACAGGGCTTACGATCACCGCCGCTGCCGTCGTGAGTGCCGCGCCCGCGGCACCACGCCACGCATCGCACGGCGGGGCATCGAGAGCAGTGCCCGCCTCGGATGACACCGCTGGGTGGTTGAGCGCATCTTCGTCTGGCTCGCCCGCTTCCGGTGCCTCACCGTCCGCTACGAACGCCCCGCTGACCTCCATCTCGCCCTCACGACCCTCGCCTGCGCTGTCATCTATCTCCTGTCAACGGCGCAGCAAAACCAGGCCAGCGCGGCGGAGTAAAACAAGGCCACTGACGGCTTGGCGGCACCAGAGCCGACTGGCTATCGATCGGGGGCCAGTCAGGTCTGCGGCTGGTTTTTGTGGCGGTTATCGGGGCAGGATCTCGCCGGTATCCGGGTCGATCTGCTCGCCTGCGACGGCTTCAGCTGGCGCGGCCTTTGTGGAGTGGCGCCGCCGGGCAGTGGACTGGGCCAGGCGGTAGCTCTCGCCGTTCATCGCCAGGATGTGGACGTGGTGGGTGAGCCGGTCGAGCAGGGCGCCGGTGAGACGTTCCGAGCCGAGCACCGCGGTCCACTCCTCGAAAGGCAGGTTCGAGGTGACGATGGTGGAGCCGTGTTCGTAGCGCTGACTGAACACCTCGAACAGCAGCTCGGCGCCGGTCGGCGACAGCGGCACGTAGCCGAGCTCGTCGACGATCAGCAGCCTGGCTGCCTGCAACTCCCGCTGCAGCCTCAGCAGGCGCTTCTCGTCACGCGCTTCCATCAGCTGGTGCACCAGCTGGGCCGCGGTCGTGAACACGACGCTGAACCCTCTCTGGCAGGCGGCCAGGCCGAGGCCGAGGGCGACGTGGCTCTTGCCGGTGCCGCTGTTGCCGAGCGCGATGATGTTCTCGCGCCCCAGGATGTACTCGCAGCGCGCCAGCTCCAGGACCAGCATCTTGTTGAGGCTGGGAATGGCGGTGAACACGAAGCTGTCGAGGCTCTTGGTTGTCGGGAACCGCGCCTGGCGGATGCGCCGCTCCACCAGGCGCCGCTCGCGGTCGATCAACTCCAGCTCAAGGAGGCGCAGCAGGTAGCGAGGGTGGTCGACGCCGTCGCGGGCGCATTCGCGGGCCACCTTGTCGTACTCGCGCAGCACCGTCGGCAGCCGGAGCTGCTTGAGGTGGTGGGCCAGCAGGATCTGCGGCGTTCCCTGGCTGGTGCCATGCGGCATGCCATCGGCCGCGCTCATGCCACCCGCTCCTGCAGCAGCGTGGTGTAGTCCGCGGCGCGGGTCATCCGCACCTCGGTGCCCGGCAGCCAGGGGTAGGCGGTCAGGTCGAGCCTGGGCGGGCGCCGCTCGATCCGCGCCAGGACGATCTGCCGGACCGCGTCATAGCCGATGGCGCCGAGGTGGATGGCGTCGGTCACCGCGGCGGCCACCACCTCC
>NZ_RCZP01000090.1 GCF_006438825.1 Muricoccus nepalensis | reverse complement strand
GGCCGCGGCGGCGGCGCGGCGGGTGGCGGCGGCCTCGGCGTCGCGGCTCTCCTCGCGGCGGCCGCGCGCCTCGGCCAGGGCGGCCTCCACCCCCTCCGCGGCCTCGCGGGCGAGGACCCGGGCGGCGACCAGGCGCGCCCGCTGCTCCTCCAGCGCGGCGGCGGCGCGGGCGGCAGCGTCCCGCGCGCCCCGGTAGCCGGCGGCCTCGAGCGAGAGGCGGCGCGCCACGCCACGCAGCACCAGCGCCCCGCGCAGGGCCTCCTCGGGGGGCGCGGGCACGACGAGCAGGGTCTCGGCCGGCCAGAGGTTCAGGCGGCGCATGGCGGGCACCAGGGGCGCGAGCTCCTCGGCGCGGCGGGTGAGGTCGGCCTCCGCGGCTTCGCGGGCGGCCTCGGCCTCGGCGAGGCGGGCCTCGGCCACGCCGAGGGCGGCCTCCGTCGCCACCGCGCGCCGCCCGGCCTCGGCGCGGCGCTCGGCCAGGGCCCGCTCGGCGGCCTCGGCAGCGCGGGTGGCGCGGGCGATGCCGGCCGCGTCCTCCCGCGCGCCGCGGGCCGCGCGCTCGGCCTCGTCGAGGGAGCCGCGGTCGACCGCCGCCGGCCGGGGGGCGGGCTGCGCGAGCAGCGGGGCGCCCAAGGCCAGCGTGACGGCCGCGAGGGCGACCGGGGCGAGGGCGAGCAGGGCCGGCGCGGGCCGGGGCGCGCGCGGGATCGCCGGCGCGGCGCGGGCCCCGCGCGGCGTCACCCCTCCGGGGCCTCCATCAGGTTGCGGCCGGTCATCGGCGCGGGCTGGGGCAGGCCGAGCAGCGCCAGGATGGTCGGCGCGAGGTCCGCGAGCCGCCCGTCGTGCAGGCGGGTGACCCCGGGCGGGCCGTTGAAGAGCATCACGGGTACGGGGTTGAGGGTATGGGCCGTGTGCGGGCCGCCCGTCACGGGGTCGCGCATCAGCTCGGCGTTGCCGTGGTCGGCCGTGACCAGCAGCGCGCCGCCCATGTCGTGGATGGCGCGGGCAATCCGCCCCAGCCCCTCGTCCGCCGCCTCGCAGGCGCGGATGGCGGCCTCGAGCACGCCGGTGTGGCCGACCATGTCCGCGTTGGCGAAGTTGACGATGATCATGTCGTAGATGCCTGAGCGGATGGCGGCCTCGGCCTTCTCCGCCAGCTCAGGCTCGGACATCTCGGGCTGCAGGTCGTAGGTCGCGACCTTCGGCGAGGGGATCATCAGCCGCTCCTCGCCGGGAGAGGGGTGCTCCTCGCCGCCGTTGAGGAAGTAGGTGACGTGGGGGTACTTCTCGGTCTCGGCCATGCGGAGCTGCATCATGCCGGCGGCCGAGACCGTGGGGCCGAGCAGCCCCTCCATCGATTGCGGCGGGAAGACCGTCTCCAGCAGCGGGTTCAGCGCCTCGGAGTACTCCGTCAGCCCGACGGCGCCGATCAGGGCGGGGTCGTGCGGGCGGGGGAAGCCGGTGAAGTCGGGGTCGACCAGGGCCGCCATGATCTCGCGCACGCGGTCGGCGCGGAAGTTGAAGCAGAGCACGGCGTCCCCGTCGCGCATGCCGTCGTAGCCGGCCATGACCGTCGGCGAGATGAACTCGTCGGTCTGGCCCGCGGCGTGCGCGGCCTGCACCGCCTCGGTGGCGCTGGCCGCCTCCTCGCCCTCGGCCATGACCATCGCGCGCCAGGCCTGGGAGACGCGCTCCCAGCGGTTGTCGCGGTCCATGGCGTAGTAGCGGCCCGTGACGGTCGCGATGACCGCGCCCTCGGGGAGGGCGGCCTCGAAGGCGGGCAGGGTCTCGGCGGCGGCCTCGGGCGGGGTGTCGCGGCCGTCGGTCCAGGCGTGGACGGCGACGGGGATGCCCTTGGCCGCGAAGATCCCGGCCAGCGCGACCGCGTGGTCCTGGTGCGCGTGGACGCCGCCGGGCGAGGTCAGGCCGCAGAGGTGCAGCACGCCGCCGCTCGCGTGGAGCTGCTCGCCGAGCCAGACGATGGCGGGCATGCCGGCCAGCGTCCCGTCCTCGATGGCGGCGCCGATGCGGGGCAGGTCCTGCATGACGATCCGGCCGGCGCCGATGTTCAGGTGGCCGACCTCGGAATTGCCCATCTGCCCCGCGGGCAGGCCGACATCGGGCCCACAGGTCCGCAGGAAGGCGCGCGGGCAGGAGGACCACAGGGCGTCGAAGGTGGGCGTGTTCGCCTGGGCGACGGCGTTGTCCGCCGTCTCCTCCCGCCATCCCCAGCCGTCGAGGATGACGAGCATGACGGGCTTGGGACGTGGCATCAGGACCTCATGCGCGCTCATTCGGCGCGGCTTAACGCGCCGGGCGCCGCGGGTCCACGGGGCGGGCGCGCTTCGCCCCGATGTTCCTGCGGAGGGCTGCGCGCGGCCGGCTCAGGCGCGGGCCGTGTAGGCCCGGAAGACCTCCAGCTCCGTCGTGCAGGCGGCCTCCGCGAAGCCCGCGCCGCGCATCGCGCCGAGGATGGTCTCGGCCGGCACGCAGGCCTCGATCGTCTCCCAGTAATAGGCCATCAGCTCGCCCGAGCGGTGGCGCGGCGCGGCGAGCCAGCAGAGGGCCGGGATGGCGGCGCCCATGTAGAAGCGGGCGATGGCGCGGGCGAGGCGGCTCTCGGGGCGGCCGATCTCGAGGATCAGCGCCGTGCCGCCCGGCCGCAGCACGCGGCGGTACTCGGCGAAGGCGGCGCCGAGGTCGGCGACGTGGCGCAGCGCGTAGCCCATGGATAGGAAGTCAACGCTCGCGTCCGGCAGCGGGATTCGCTCCGCCCGGCCCTGGAGGAGGGTGACGCCCGGCAGCGCCCGCCGCGCCTCGGCCAGCATCCCCTCGCTCGGGTCGAGGCCGGTGACGAGGGCGGGGTCGCCCGTGATGGCCACCGCCTGGCGGGCGACGAGGCCGGTGCCGGTGGCCACGTCCAGCACGCGCATCCCGGGCCGGAGCCCCGCCTCGCGCAGCGCGCGGCGCCGGTAGCCCGGGCCGGTGCCGAGGGAGAAGACGCGGTCGATCCGGTCGTAGTGCGGCGCGGTCTGGTCGAAGAGGTTGCGGACGAAGCCCTCCCGCTCCTCCGGCCGCGCGTAGCGGTGGGCGAGCACGGGGTGCGGGGCGGCGCCCGAGGCGGGCGCCTCGCCCGGGGGCTGCGTTATCCTCTCGCTCATGCCGGGCGCCTCCTGCTCGTCGTGGGGGCAGGGATCGCAGGCCGCCCGGCCCGGCGCAAGGCCGCCCTCACCGCGGCGGCAGGGGCGAGACCCCGAAAATGGAGGGGTGGAAGTGCAGCATCGCCGCCCAGGCGACGAGCCCGACAACGACGGGCAGCGCGATCTCCCGCCAGGCGACCCGGTTCCGCCCGGCCGCGACGGCGCCGAAGGGCAGGACCGAGGTGCGGGCGGCGAAGCCCCGCCAGGCCGCGGGGTCCCGCGCCGCCACCTTGGCGTCCAGCGAGGGGATGCCGAGCGCCGCGGTGAGGAAGAAGGCGCCGAAGAAGACGGCCGAGGCGCTGTCCCCGTTCCCGATGACGTGCACCGCGCCCCAGAGGGCGAAGGCGAGGAGCATCGGGTGGCGGGTGATCCGCAGCATCCCCCGCGGCTCCGCGGACAGGGCGCCCTCCTGGCCGACCGAGGTGGCGTTCCGCGTCATCACGCTGCCCGCGAAGAGGATGAAGGCGGCGAGCATCGCGGCGACGAGCACCCAGCCGATCGCGGGCGGCACGGCCCAGAGCGGCGCGGTCTCCGCGTTGCGCCAGGCGAGGACGAGCAGGGTGATGGAGACGGCGGAGGCGAGGGAGAAGGCGCCGCGGAAGGCGCCGTCCCCCATCCGCGCCACCAGCGCCCCGCGAGCGCGCGTGCCGGCGACGCCGACATGGAGGCCGACCCAGAGGAGCGCGGCGAGGAGGAGGGCGATCATTTCGAGAGGCTGCACCGCCGCCCCGGTCCGCGGCAATGGGCGCGGCTCAGCCGGGGCGCCAGCCGCGGTGATAGGGGTGGTTCGTCCGGATGCACTGGGCCCGGAACAGCGCCTCGGCGAGCAGCCCGCGGACGAGCATGTGCGGCCAGGTGAGGCGCCCTAGGGAGAGGCGGTGATCGGCGCGGGCCAGCACCGCCTCGTCCAGCCCCTCCGCGCCGCCGACGACGAAGGCCAGCGGCCGCGCGGCCTCGGCCCAGCGGGCGGTCAGCGCCGCCAGCCGCTCGCTGTCCGGCATCTCGCCGCCGAGGTCGAGGGCGATGGCGAGCGCGCCCTCGGGGAGGGCGGCGAAGAGGGCCGCCCCCTCCCGCCGGCGCATCTCGGCGGGGCTGCCGCGCGCCTCGGCCAGTTCCCGCAGGACCAGGGGTGGGCGGAGCCGGGCGTTGTGCTGCTCGAAGAGCGCCGCCTCCGGCCCGCCCCGGGCACGGCCCACGGCGAGCAGGAGGGGCGGCGCCACCGGGGGTCAGTCCCCCTCCTCGTCGGTGGAGTGGCCGAGGGTGGTGCCGGCAGGGCCGTCCAGGACCTCGTCGATCGGCAGGACCTCGCCGTCCTCCTCGTCCTCATCGCCGTCGTCGCCCTCCTCGGACGGCTCGGGCATCGAGTTCTCCGCGCTCTCGGCCGCGGGGCTGTCGGGGCCCCACATGCGCTCGATCGCGTAGTTCGCCCGCGCCTCCGGCTTGAAGAGGTGGATCACGAGGTCGCCGGCGTCGAGCAGCACCCAGTCGGGCGAGGCCTCGGTGCGGAGGCGGCGGATGCCGAGGTCGGCGAGCGCGTCCTCCACATGGCCGGCCATGGCCTCGATCTGCCGCTCCACGAGGCCGGTCGCGACGACCATGCGGTCCGCGAAGGAGGAGCGGGTGGCGACGTCGAGCACCACCACGTCCTCGGCGCCGTCCGACTCGAGGCTCGTCACGACGGCGCGCACCAGCTCCTCGATCCGGTCCGGGCTCGGCGGCGTGCGCGGGGCGGCGCGGCCGCGCTTCTTCGGCCCGGCGGCGACCTCGCGCTTGCGCGGCGCGGGGGCGGACTCGGCCTCGAGCTCCGCGATGCGCTCGGCGTTCGGGTCGGGCGCCGGGGCGCGGCGGCGCGCGCGCGGGGTGTCGCCGGCGGCGGCGCGGCCGCGGGCGGGGGCGGCGCGCGGCGCCTTCGGGGCCGCGCTGCGGGCCGCGGGCTTGGCGGCGGCGCGCGGCGCGGGGGCGGCCGGCTTGGCGGCGCGCGCCGGCCGCTCGGCCGGGGCCGCGGCGCGGGCGCTGCGCGGCGCGGGGGCCGCGGGCTTGGCGCGTGCCGGGGCAGCCTTGGCGCGCGCGGCCGGGGCCGTGCTGCGGGCGGGCGCCTTGCGCTCGGCGGGGGCGGCCTTCGCGCGGGGCGCCGCGGCCTTGGCCGTGCGGGGGGCGGCGGCCTTGGTGGCGCGCGCGGGGGCGCTGCGCGCCGCG
>NZ_RCZP01000009.1 GCF_006438825.1 Muricoccus nepalensis | reverse complement strand
CGGGGCGGGCGGGGGCGCCGGCGGCGGGGCGCGGCGCGGCGGCACCCTCGCGCGGGCGGGCGGGCGTCGCGGCCGGCGCCGGGCCGGCCGTGCCGCTTCCCGCGGCCGGGCGCGGCGGCGCGGGGCGGCGCGGGGCGGGGCTCTCGGCGGGCGCGCCGGCGGCCGGCGCGGGCGCGGCGCCGCGCGGCACGGGGGGCGGCAGCGGCCCGGCGGTCTGCGCCCGGACCCCCGGGGCGAGGGCGAGCAGCAGGGAGAGGGGGAGCAGGCGTTTCATCGGGCATCGATCACGCGCAAAACCGCGGCGCCCGGTCAAGGCGGTGGATGCAACTAGAGCGAGAGAAGCCCGCCGGAACCCACCGATTCCAGGAAGGTAACGACCCCCGCCACCTCCACGCCCTCTGCGAGGTCGCCGGGCGCGATCCCCTCGGCCCGCATCCCGGCCTCGCAGGCGATGAGGCGGAGGCCGAGCTCGTTGGCCGCCTCGAGCAGGGTGCCGATTCCCGCGACGCCGCGCCCGGCCAGCAGCGCCTCGCGCGGGTCCGCGAGAAGGGGGGTGTCGCGGCGCAGGAGGGCGAGGCCCGCGTTGGTGGCGAGGACCGTCACCGGGCGCCCGATGGCCGCGGCCGCCGTGGCGAGGACGAGGGCGTAGTGGGCGGGCTCGTGCCCCGCGCCGCGGAGGAGGATGCCGAGGGGCGTCATCCTCCGCACAACCTGCAGGTGGGGTCGCGGCGGAGGCGGATGGTGCGGAAGCGGGTGTCGAGCGCGTCCCAGAGCAGGAGGCGGCCGGATAGGGATTCGCCGATGCCCAGCACCTCCTTCAGCACCTCCGTCGCCTGGAGCGTGCCCATGACACCCGTGACGGCCCCAAGCACGCCCGCCTCCCCGCAGGAGGGGACGAGGCCGTCTGGCGGGGGCTCGGGGTGCAGGCAGCGGTGGCAGGGGTGGGGGGCGCCGAGATGGGACTTGAAGGTCGAGAGCTGGCCCTCGAAGCGGAGCACGGCGGCGGAGACGAGGGGGCGGGCCAGGCGGTGGCAGGCGTCGCCGAGAAGGAAGCGGGTGGGGAAGTTGTCGGTGCCGTCGCAGACGAGGTCGTAGCGGGGGACGAGGTCGCGCGCGGTCTCCTCGGTCAGGCGGACGGCGTGGGGCTCGACGGCGGTCAGCGGGTTCAGGGCGCGGAGCGTCTCGGCCATGCTCTCGACCTTGGGGCGGCCGACGCGGTCCGTCGCGTGGGCGACCTGGCGTTGGAGGTTGGAGAGCTCCAGCGTGTCGTGGTCCACGAGGCCGATCGTGCCGATGCCGGCGGCGGCGAGGTACATCGCCAGCGGCGAGCCGAGGCCGCCGGCGCCGACGACGAGCACGCGCGCCTGGCGGAGGCGCGCCTGCCCGGTGGCGCCGACCTCGCCGAGGAGGATGTGGCGGGAGTAGCGGTGAAGCTCGTCCTCGGTGAAGTCGAGGTCGAGGCGTGGGGGTCCGTCCATGGGGGGGATGTCGGGGGCCGGGGGGCGCGGGGCAAGCGCCCTCAGCGCGCGCCCGTGCTGCCGAAGCCCCCCTCCCCGCGCGGCGTGTCCGGGAGCTCGGGCACCTCCTCGAACACCGCGCGCAGCACCGGGGCCAGCACGGCCTGGGCGATGCGCATGCCGCGCTCCACCCGGAAGGGCTCGGTGCCCGCGTTGAGGAGGATGACCTGGACCTCGCCGCGGTAGTCCTCGTCGATCGTGCCGGGGGCGTTCGGCAGGACGATGCCGTGCTTGAGGGCGAGGCCGGAGCGGGGGCGGATCTGCCACTCGTGCCCGGGGGGGAGCGCGACGCGGAGCCCCGTCGGGATCAGCGCGCGGCCGTGGGGGAGGATGACGACGGGCGGGCCGATGGCGGCCAGCAGGTCCATCGCGGCGGCGCCCTCGGTCGCGTAGGCCGGGAGCGGCAGGCCTTCCGCATGGGGCAGGCGGGTGACGCGGATGGTGGCGCTCACGGGTGGAGCGCCTCCGCCACGCGGTCGGCCAGGCGGGCGGCGACCTCGACTTTCGGCAGGCGCGGCCAGTGCTCCACGCCGTGGTGGGTGACGAGGTGGACGGTGTTCTCCGCGCCGCCCATAGCGTCGCCCGAGACGTCGTTGGCGACGATCCAGTCGCAGCCCTTGCGGGCGAGCTTCGCCTGGGCGTGCTCGATCACCCGCTCGGTCTCGGCGGCGAAGCCGATGACGAGCTCCGGGCGCTGCGGGTGGCGGGAGAGGGT
This sequence comes from Muricoccus nepalensis, assembly GCF_006438825.1. Classification (GTDB taxonomy): domain Bacteria; phylum Pseudomonadota; class Alphaproteobacteria; order Acetobacterales; family Acetobacteraceae; genus Roseomonas; species Roseomonas nepalensis. The sequence continues at coordinate 168,502 of NZ_RCZP01000009.1, read as the reverse complement.
GGCGAGGATGTCGGGGTTGGGCACCAGCGCGAGCGGCGGCGCCGACTGGTCGAGGGGCTTCTTCATCTTCTGCGCGGCGGGCTCGGCCGGGCGCCAGTCGGCGACGGCGGCGGCGAAGACCGCGGCGTCGGCGGGCAGCGCGGCCTCGCAGGCGGCCATCATCTCGCGGGCGGTCTCGACGTGGAGGGTCTCGACGCCTTGCGGGTCCGGGATCGCGACGGGGCCGGCCACGAGCGTGACGCGCGCGCCGAGCGCCGCCAGCGCCGCGGCGATGGCATGGCCCTGCTGGCCCGAGGAGCGGTTGGCGAGGAAGCGCACGGGGTCGATCGGCTCGTGCGTCGGGCCGGAGGTGACGAGGACGTGGCGGCCGGTCAGCGGCAGCGCGCCGGGGGCCGCGCCGCGGACCGTGTGCGGCGCCGGCGCGGCCGCCGCCTGGGAGGCGGAGAAGGAGGAGGGCGCGGCCTCCACGGGGTCGGCGTGGTGGTCCACGGGGTGGGGCAGGCCGTCCGTGAAGCTGGAGGGAGATGGGCCGCGCGGGCGGTGGCTGGGGCGACCTTCCTGCTCGGCGATGGCGGCGTCCAGCGCGTCCTCGAGGGCGGCGTCGGGCGCGCCGTGGGCGGGGTCGGTGAGGATGGCCTCGATGGCGGCGAGGATGGCGGGAGGCTCGGCGAGGCGTCCGGTGCCGCTCTCGGCCTCGGCCATGGGGCCGTCCTCGGGGCCGGCGAAGGCGACGCCGCGGGCCATGAGGGTCGCGACGTTGGCGCCGGTCGCGGGGTGGGCCCACATGGTCGGGTTCATGGCGGGGGCGACGAGCACGGGGCCGCCCCAGGCGAGGAGGGCGGCGCCGGCGAGGTCGTCGGCGAGGCCGGCCGCCATGCGCGCGAGGCGATCGGCCGAGGCGGGGGCGACGACGACGAGGTCGGTCTCGCGCGCCAGGCGGATGTGGCCGCGGGCGGATTCCTCCTCCAGCGACCAGAGGTCCTGCGCCAGGGCGCGGCCGGTGATGGCCTGCAGCGCGTGGGGGGTGACGAAGCGGGCGCCGCCGCCGGTCAGCAGGCCGGTGACGGTGGCGCCGGCCTTGCCGAGCAGGCGGGCGAGTTCCAGCGCCTTGTAGGCGGCGACGGAGCCCGAGACGATCAGGAGGACGCGCTTGCCGGCGAGGGTCACGGAGTGGCTCACAGGCGCCACCCCGAATGGATGGCGACGATGCCGCCGGAGAGGTTGCGGTAGGTGACGTTCTCGAGGTCGGCCTCGCGGAACATCGTCGCCAGCGCCTCCTGGTCGGGCATCATGCGGATGCTCTCGGCGAGGTAGCGGTAGCTCTCGGAATCCTTCGCCACGCGGGCGCCGATGGCGGGAAGGGCCTTGAAGCTCCAGGCGTCGTAGAGCGGGTCGAGCGCGGCCACCTGCAGGCGGGAGAACTCCAGCACGAGGAAGCGGCCGCCCGGGCGCAGCACGCGGCGGGCCTCGCGCAGGACGGCGGGCTTGTCCGTGCAGTTGCGCAGCCCGAATGCCATGGAGACGCGCTCGACCGAGCGGTCGGGGAAGGGGAGCTTCTCGGCGTCGCAGCAGACGAAGTCGAGGCCGGCGGCCAGGCCGCGGCCGAGCGCCCGGCCCTGCCCCACGCCGAGCATGGCGGCGTTGATGTCGGCCAGGATCACCCGCGCCGCGCCGCGCTCCTTCGCCAGGAAGCCGATGTCGCCGGTGCCGGCGGCCAAGTCGAGCAGGGTGTCGCGGGGGCCGGCGCCGATGGCGTTGACGAAGGCGCGCTTCCAGAGCCGGTGGAGGCCGACCGACATGAGGTCGTTCATGACGTCGTATTTCGGCGCCACGCTGTCGAAGACCTGGCGGACGAGGGTGGCCTTGCTCTCGCGCGGGACGGGGGTGAAGCCGAAGTCGATGGTGTCGCCGTTGGCGTCGCGGGCGGTGTCGTTCTGGGGCATTGGGAAAGGATAGGGCGGGGCGGCGGACTCCCCCAGTCCCCCCTCCCCCTTATCCGCAAAAAGGCGGAGCGCCGCCCTCAGTCGCCGATCGCCACCCCGTCCCGCCGGGGGTCGGCGGCGCCTTCCCAGCCGCTGGGGACGCGCCGGAGGATCTGCAGCCCGGTGTTCATCTCGACCACCTGAGGCGCGTGGCCGAGGGCGCGCAGGGGCTCGGCGAGGGCGGCGGCGGGGGTGTTCGCCTCCAGCTCCTCCTCGCCGTTCTGGGCGCCGATGCGCGGGCGGGCGGTGGCGCGGCGGGCGTCGGCGCCCCAGGCGAGGACCTCCACCACCGCGACGGCCACGGAATCGACGATCCGCGCGCCGCCCCCGGCGCCGACCACCAGCTCCGGCGCGCCGTCGGGGCCGAGGACGATGGTGGGGGCCATGGTGGTGACCGGGCGCTTGCCGCCGGCCATGGCGTTGAAGGCGGGGGCCTCGGCCGGGCCGGGGTTGGCCGCGAAGTTGGTGAGGCCGTTGTTGAGGGTGATGCCGGCGGCCAGGCGCTCCGCCCCGAAGTTGAGGTTGTTGGTCGTGGTGAAGGAGACCGCGTTGCCCGCCGCGTCCACGACGGCGACGTGGGAGGTGCCGGCCAGCGCCAGGGGGTCGGAGGCGGCGGGCAGGGCGCCGTGGCGCTCGAGGGGGTTGCCGGCGGGCGCCTCGGCCATGGCGCGGGCGGGGTCGACCAGGCCGGCGCGCGCGGCGAGGTAGGCGGGCGCGACGAGGGGGCCGGTGGGCACGGGCACGCGGTCGGGATCGCCCATCCAGCGGCGCCGGTCGGCGGTGGCGAGGCGGCTGGCCTCGAGGATCAGGTGGGCGGCCCCCGGCGAGTCCGGCGCGAGGCGGGAGATGCCGAGGCGGTCGAGCATCCCGAGCTGCTGCTGCACGGCGACGCCGCCGGAGGAGGGGGGCGCGGCCGAGCAGATCGCGCGGCCGAAGGCCGTGGCGCAGACGGGGTCGCGCCGCTTCGCCTCGTAGCCGGCGAGGTCCCCCTCGGTCATCCAGCCGGGCACGGGCTCGCGCGCGGTCGCCTCCAGCACGGCGCGGGCGAGCGGGCCGGCGTAGAGGGCTTCGGGGCCGTGCTCGGCGAGCGCGCGCAGGGCGGCGGCCTGGGCGGGGTTGCGCAGGGGGGTGCCGACCGGGAGGGGCTGGCCGTCCGGCCTGAGGAACAGCGCGCGGATCTCGGGGTCGCGGGCGAGTTCCACCGCGCGGGCGGCGAGGACGCGGTGGAGGGTGGGCGGCATGGGGAAGCCCTCCTCCGCCGCGCGGATGGCGGGGGCGAGGAGGTCGCGCCAGGGCAGGCGGCCGTGGTCGGCCCGGACGAGGGCGAGCATCCGCAGCGTGCCGGGCACGCCCACCGCGCGGCCCGAGCGCGCGACCGTCGCCGCGCCCACGCGGGTGCCGTCGGCGGCCTCCACCAGGCGGGCGGTGGCGGCCGCGGGCGCCGAGGCGATGCCCTCGTAGCCCGCGAGGCGGCGCGTCGCCGCGTCCCAGTGGAGCAGCAGGGCGCCGCCGAGGAGGCCGGTGGCGTTGGGCTCGACCACCGAGAGGACGGCCTGCACGGCGACGGCGGCGTCGGCCGCGCTGCCGCCCGCGCGGAGGATGCCGAGCCCGGCCTCGGCCGCCAGCGGGTGGGCGGCGGCCACCATCCGGCGGGCGGGCCCCTCGGCGGCGCGCGCGGCGAGGCCGAGGGCGAGGAGGGCGGCGAGCAGGAGGGCGGGGCGCATCGGGAGGGCTCCGGGGCCGAAAGGGGCGGCCATGGTTCCCCCGAATCGGGGAGGGGTCCAGCGGTCCCCTCCCCCGCCATCGTTCCCGCGCGGCGGCCGCCCTATATCCCCGCCATGCCCGAACTGCCCGAAGTCGAGACCGTGATGCGCGGCCTTTCCGCCGTGCTCACCGGCCGCACCATCGCCCGCGCCGAGACCCGCCGCGCCGGGCTGCGCTGGCCCTTTCCCGAGAACCTCGCCGAGCGCCTGGGGGGCCGGCGGGTGGAGGGGTTCCGGCGGCGGGGGAAGTACATGCTGATGCGGCTGTCGGAGGGGGAATCCGCGCTCATCCACCTCGGCATGTCCGGGCGGATGGTGGCGCGGCCGCCCGGCGAGGGACCGGTGCCGCGGATCGCGCCGCAGGGCGCCTTCTCGGACGCGCGGGGGTCGGGCGACGGGCTGGCGCACGAGCACCTGATGATGGAGACCGAGGACGGCTGGCGGGTCGGCTTCCAGGACCCGCGGCGCTTCGGCTGCCTCGACCTCGTGCCGACCGCGGCGGAGGACGGGCACCGGCTCCTGCAGGGCATGGGGCCGGAGCCGTTGGACGAGGGCTTCGACGCCGCTTCCCTCTCCCGCGCGCTCAAGGGCCGGGCCACGCCGATCAAGGCCGCGCTGCTCGACCAGGGCGTGGTGGCGGGGCTGGGGAACATCTACGTGGCCGAGGCGCTGTTCCGCGCGGGCATCTCGCCGCGCCGCCTGGCGGGCACGGTGGCCGGCGCGCGGGCCGCGCGGCTGGTGCCGGCGATCAAGGCGGTGCTGGGCGAGGCGATCGAAGCGGGCGGGTCCTCGCTGCGGGACTACGTGCGGAGCGACGGCGAGATCGGGCGCTTCCAGGACCGCTTCGAGGTCTATGATCGGTTCGGCCAGCCCTGCCCGCGCTGCCCGGGGCCGCCGGCCTGCGCGGGGGTGGCGCGGATCGTCCAGGCCGGGCGCAGCAGCTTCTTCTGCCCGCGCACGCAACGCTGAGGGGGCGCTGAAGGCGCCCGCCCGGGCCTTGCGGCGGCATCGTTGGATAACCTACCGTCCGCCCCGAGCGGCGCGCGTTCCACGACGCGCCGCCAGGAGGATCCGATCCCTTGTCCCAGACCTCGCGGGCAAGTCCCGGGCGTGCCGCGCCGCCGCGGCCGCGGCAGGGCGCCGCCTTCCTCGCGCGGCCGCCCGCGCCGGAGGCGGAGCGGCCGCCCCGGCCATCGCCCTCCGCCGGGGAGGCGGCGCGCGCCGCCCGCGGCGCGGTGAGCCTCGGCCCGCTCGGCGACACCATCGGCTTTCACCTGCGGCTGGCGCAGGAGGCCTCCTTCGCGGCCTTCGCGCGGCGCAGCGCGGGGGCGTGCCGGGGCGGGCAGCCCGCGGCGGCGCTCAAGCCCGGCCGCTTCGCCATGCTGGCGATGATCCACGAGAACCCCGGCCTGTCGCAGACCGCGCTCGGCGCCGCGGTGGGGCGGGACAAGTCCACCCTCACCCCCGCGCTGGTGGAGCTCGAGCGGCGCGGGCTGGTGCGGCGGGACCGGGGGGCGGACCGGCGGAGCTACGCCCTCTCCCTCACCCCCGCCGGCGAGGCCGCGCTGGACGCGCTCGGCCGCCACGCGGCGCTGCACGACCGGCTTCTCGACCGCCTGGTGGGCGCGGAGAACCGCGACGCCTTCCTCGACACGCTGCGCCGCCTGATCGCGGGGCTGGACACGGAGCGGCACTGACATGGACGTCAACGCGACCCCGGCCCGCGTGACCGTGCGGGAGGCGGTCTTCGACCTCCTGCGCGGCCTCGGCATGACGACGGTCTTCGGCAACCCGGGCTCGACGGAGCTGCCCTTCCTCGACCGCTGGCCCGCCGACTTCCGCTACGTGCTCGGCCTGCAGGAAGCGAGCGTGGTGGGGATGGCGGACGGCTACGCGCGCGCCACGGGGCGCTGCGCCTTCGTCAACCTGCACTCGGCGGCGGGCGTCGGGCACGCACTGGGCAACGTGTTCACGGCGCTGCGCAACGGCGCGCCGATGGTGATCACGGCGGGGCAGCAGACGCGGTCGCTGCTGCCGAACTTTCCCTTCCTGGGCGCGACCGAGGCGGCGGGCTTCCCCAAGCCCTACGTGAAGTTCTCGGTCGAGCCCGCGCGGGCGGAGGACGTGCCGGCGGCGATCGCGCAGGCGCACCGGATCGCGATGCAGCGCCCCTACGGCCCGACCTTCGTCTCCATCCCCTCGGACGACTGGGCGGCGGCCTGCCGGCCGGTGGCCGCGCGCGCCTGGTTCCCGGACGCGGCGCCCGACCCGGCGGCGCTGGAGGAGGCGGCGCGCGCCCTCGACGCCGCGCGGCGCCCGGTGCTGGTGGTCGGGCCCGAGGTGGACGCGGAGGGGGCGGGGCCGGCGATGGTAGCGCTGGCCGAGCGGATCGGCGCGCCGGTCTGGACGAGCCCGTTCTCCTCCCGCCTCTCCTTCCCGGAGGACCACCCGCTGTTTGCCGGGCACCTGCACGCCTCGCCGTCGCAGGTCTCGGACGCGCTGATCGGGCACGACCTGGTGCTGGTGGTGGGGGCGCCGGTCTTCACCTTCCACGTGCCCGGGGAATGCGCGCTGTTCTCCGCGGGGATCCCGATCCTCCAGATGACGACCGATCCGGAGACGGCGGCGTCCGCGCCTGTCGGCACGGCGATCCTGGGGGCGCTGCGGCTCGGGCTGCCGTCGCTGGCGGGGCTGCTGCGCGGCGAGCCGCGCCCCCCGCCCGCCCCCCGCGCGCGCCCGGCGCCGCCCGAGCCGAGCAGCCCGGTCGGCGCGGCCTACGCGCTGCACCGGTTGCACGCGGCGATGCCGCGGGACGCGATCCTGGTGGAGGAGGCGCCCTCGCACCGCCCGACGATGCACGCGACGATGCCGAGGCGCGACTGGGGCTCCTTCTTCACCATGGCGAGCGGCGGGCTTGGCTACGGGCTGCCGGGCGCGGTGGGCGTGGCGCTGGCGCATCGCGGGCGGCGCGTGGTGTGCCTCATCGGCGACGGATCCTTCATGTACTCGCCCCAGGCCGTCTGGACGGCGGTGCAGGAGCGGCTGCCGCTGGCCATCGTCGTGATGAACAACGCGGGCTACGGCGCCATGCGCTCCTTCTCGCGCGTGCTGCAGGTGCGGGACGCGCCGGGGATCGACCTGCCCGGGCTCGACTTCGTGGCGATGGCGCGCGGCATGGGCTGCCCGGGCCGGCAGGCGGGGACGCCGGAGGAGTTGGAGGACGCGCTGGCCGAGGCGATGGCCGCCGCGGGGCCGATGCTGGTGGAGGTCGCCATCGATCCCGTCATCCCGTCGCTCTACGACAAGAAATAAGAACCGCAGGAGACAGCCATGCTGGACGTGCCGCTGATCATCGGCGAGGGCGACCGCCCCGCGACGGGCTCGGCCACCTTCGAGCGCCGCAACCCCGTGACCGGGGAGGTCGCGACCCGCGCCGCCGCCGCGACGGTGGCCGATGCCGAGGCCGCCTGCAACGCGGCGGCCGCCGCCTTCCCCGCCTGGTCTGCGATGGGCCCGGGCGCGCGGCGTGGCGTGCTGCTGAAGGCCGCCGATGCCCTAGCCGCGAAGGCGCCCGAGTTCATCCGGCTGATGGCCGACGAGATCGGCGCGACGGCGGGCTGGGCGGGGTTCAACGTGCATCTCGCGGCCGGCATGCTGCGCGAGGCGGCGGCGATGACGACGCAGACGACGGGCGAGGTGATCCCCTCCGACAAGCCCGGCTGCCTCGCGATGTCGATCCGCGCGCCGGTCGGCGTGGTGCTGGGGATGGCGCCCTGGAACGCGCCGGTCATCCTCGGCGTGCGCGCGCTGGCCCTGCCGCTGGCCTGCGGCAACACGGTGGTGCTGAAGGCGAGCGAGCTCTGCCCCGGCACGCACAGCCTCATCGCGCAGGCGCTGCGCGAGGGCGGCGTGCCGCCGGGCGTGGTGAACGTGGTGACGCATTCGGCCGAGGACGCGCCCGCGGTGGTGGAGGCGATGATCGCGCACCGGGCGGTGCGGCGAATCAACTTCACCGGCTCCACCAAGGTGGGGCGGATCGTCGCGATGCACGCCGCGCGGCACCTCAAGCCCGTGCTGCTGGAGCTCGGCGGCAAGGCGCCGATGATCGTGCTGGAGGACGCGGATTTGGACGAGGCCGTGAAGGCCGCGGCCTTCGGCGGCTTCATGAACCAGGGCCAAATCTGCATGTCGACCGAGCGGCTGGTCGTGGTGGAGAGCGTGGCGGACGAGTTCGTGCGACGGCTGGCCGACTTCGTGGCGGCGCTGCCGGTGGGCGACCCGCGCGGGGGCAACGTGTTCCTCGGCTCGGTGGTGGACGAGGCCTCCGCCGTGAAGGTGGAGCGGATGATCCTGGACGCGACCTCCAAGGGCGCGGTGCTGCACGGGGGCGGCGCGCGGCAGGGCACGATCATGCCCGCCGCGATCGTCGACCGCGTGACGCCGTCGATGGACCTCTACGCGGAGGAGTCCTTCGGGCCGGTCGTGGCCATGATCCGCGTGGCGGACGCGGAGGAGGCGCTGCGGGTCGCCAACGACACGGAGTACGGGCTCTCGGCCGCGATCTTCACGCGCGACGTGGCGCGCGGGATCGCGCTGGCCCAGCGGATCGAGAGCGGCATCTGCCACGTCAACGGGCCGACCGTGCACGACGAGGCGCAGATGCCCTTCGGCGGCACCAAGTCCTCCGGCTACGGCCGCTTCGGCGGGCGCGCGGGAATCGCGGAGTTCACGGAGCTGCGCTGGATCACGGTGGAGACGCGGCCGGGGCAGTACCCCTTCCCGCCCGCGGCCGCGAAGGGTGCCGGGACGCCGCCCGCCGCCACGCCCGGCGCGCATTGAGGGGCGCGGGACCATGACCGGCATCCTCAACCGCCGCGCGGCGCTCGGCCTTGGCGCGGCGGCCCTGGCCGCGCCCGCCGCCCGCGCGCAGGGCGGCGGCTACCCGAACAAGCCCGTCCGGATCCTCGTGCCCTTCCCGCCGGGCGGGCTGGTGGACCTGCTGGCGCGCTCCGTCTCGCAGTCGCTGGCCGCGCGGCTCGGGCAGCCCTTCGTGGTGGAGAACCGCACGGGGGCGGGCGGCAACATCGGCGCCGACCTCGCGGCCAAGGCGGCGCCGGACGGCTACACGCTGCTCGCCTCCTCCATGGGGCCGCTGGCGGTGAACCAGTTCATCTACCCCTCCATGCCCTACGACACGAACACGGCCTTCGCGCCGATCACGCTGCTGGCGACGACGCCGAAGGTGGTCTGCGTCGCCAACGCGCGGCCCTGGCGGAACCTGGGCGCGCTGGTGGCGGCGGCGAAGGAGAGGCCGGGGCAGCTCACCGCGGGCTCGGCGGGGGCGGGCAGCAGCCTTCACCTGGCGCTGGAGCTCTTCAAGGGCGCGACGGGGACGGACATCCAGCACGTCCCCTACCGGGGCGCGGCGCCGGCGGTGACGGACCTCGTCTCGGGCAACATCGACCTCGTCATCGACAACGTGCCGAACATCCTGCCGCAGATCCGGGGCGGCGGCGTGCGCGCGCTGGCCGTCGCGACGGAGGCGCGGCTGCCGCAGCTGCCGGACGTGCCGACGACGGCGGAGGCGGGGGTGCCGGGCTTCCTCTTCGGCACGGCCTTCGGCATGGCGGCGCCGGCGGGCACGCCGGACGCGGTCGTCGCGGTGGTGGCGGAGGCGGTGGCCGCGGCGCTGCGCGACCCCGCGATCGGCGGGCGCCTGGCCGAGCAGGGCACCATCCTCGGCGGCACGGGGCCCCAAGCCTTCGCGGCGCTGATCGAGCAGGAGAAGCGGACGCTGGAGCCGGTGATCCGGCGGGCCAACATCCGCGCGGACTAGGGGCGGCCGCTACGCGCCCAGCTCGGCGGGGGTGAGGCGCCATCCCCCCTCGCCCTCCGGCGGCTCCACCCAGAGCGGCAGGGCGTTAGGCGTGCGGATGTTCGCGGGCAGGCCGGCGGCCTGGCGGAAGGCGCGCCAGAGGGCGCCGTGGGCCACCACCAGCACGGGGCCGGGCCGGGCGGTCGCGCGGTTGATGGCGGCGACCGCGCGGGCGCGGAGGTCGGCGAAGGGCTCGGCGCCCTCGGGGGTCGCGCGGCCGGCGACCCAGTCGTCGAACCAGTCGGACATCTCCTTGCCCTCCTGCACGCCGAAGCCGCACTCCACCAGGCCCTCGTCGAAGGTGATGGGCAGGTTCAGCCGGGCGGCCACGACCTCCGCCGTCACACGGGCGCGGCCGAGGGTGCTGGAATGGATGGTGCGGATGCCGCGCCCCACCAGCGCCTCCGCCGCGCGCCCGGCCTGGGCGAGGCCCACGGGGTTCAGCGGGATGTCCACCTGGCCCTGGGAGAGCATGCGGGCGTTCCAGTCGGTCTCGCCGTGGCGGAGGAACCAGAAGGGGATCGGGTTAGGGTCGGTCATGGGGCCTCGGGACGGGCCGGGGATGGCCCCAGCCCCTCCTCTCGTTGGAGTGTGCTCTGGACGCGCGGGGGCCTTCGGCCTCAGGCCGGCATGCCTTCCTGCTCCAGCACCCGCTTCACCGCCGGGCGCTCCAGCATCGCCTTCAGGTGGCGGTCGAGCTTCGGCGGCAGCGGCTTGCCGACGCGCTTGGCCTGCCAGTACTCGACGAAGAAGAGGGCGGCGTCGGCGACCGAGTAGCCTTCGGGCAGCACCCAGGTGTCGCCGGCCCAGTTCTTCTCGACGAGGTTGAAGAACTTCTCGGCGTTCTGCTGGGCCTGCTCGATCACCTGCGGGTGGTCCTCCTCGCGGACGGAGAAGTTCCCCGGGCGGAACTGGCGGGTGAAGGCGTTGGGGTGGATGGTGCCCGTGACGTAGTCGATCGCCTCCAGCGCGCGGGCCTGGGCGGCGGGGTCGCGGGGCATCAGGTTGGCCTCGGGGTTGCTGCCGGCGAGGTAGAGGGCGATGGCCGGCCACTCCGTCAACGCCCGTCCCTCCCCGTCGAGCTCCAGCGCGGGCACCTTCGACTTCGGGTTCACCGCCTGGAACTCGGGCTTGTGCTGCGCGCCCTCCTTCAGGGCGACGGGCGCCAGCTCGTAGGGCTTGCCGATCTCCTCGAGGATGACGTGGATGCCCATGGAGCAGGCGCCGGGGGCGAAATAGAGCTTCATCTGGCGGGTTCCTCAGCCTTTGCGGGGGCGGAGGGTGGCCCAATCGGCGGCGGGGCAGAAGGGGGGGGCGGGCGGCTTGCCGCCGCGCCCCGGGAATGCGTGGCGCTCAGGCCGGCCCTCAGGCCGGCAGGGGGGCGGCCCCGCGCAGCCCCGCGGCCTGGAGCCCCGCGAAGGCGAGGACCGCCAGCGCCTGGGCGAGGACGAAAGCGGTGCCGAGCGCGTTGGGCGAGACCCAGCCGAGGGCGAGGATCGCGACGCTCTCGACGGTCCAGAGCAGGTTGATGGCGACGACGGCGCGCACGAGCCCGCGCGGCGGCGCGGCGTGGCGGCCGAGCCAGAGGACGAAGGCGGTGTAGGGGATCAGCACCGCGCCCGCCGCGCGCAGCAGGCCCGGTGGCAGGAGGGTGAGCTCGGCCAGCGGGCTGGCCGCGAGCAGCATCAGCGCGCCGGTGGCGCCGCTCGCCGCCGCGTCGAGCAGCAGGGCGCGGCGGAGGAAGGGGGAGGCGTTCATGGGGTGGCTCCGGTCGGCCGGCGGGAGTGCCGGTGGGCGGACCCTGGTCCCGCGGCGGGCGGCGGGTCGATGACCTCGGAGGTCATGGAAGCGGCGCGCGGCGCGGCGATAGGCTCCCCCCATGAGCACGCGCCTGGCCCCGATCGGCGACCACCTCCGCAGCTGGCGGCAGCGCCGGCGCATGAGCCAGATGGACCTGGCGCTGGAGGCGGAGATCTCCACCCGGCATCTCAGCTGCCTCGAGACCGGGCGGGCCATGCCGAGCCGCGGGATGGTGCTGCGCCTGGCCGAGCAGCTCGAGGTGCCGCTGCGGGAGAGGAACCTCTGGCTGGCCTCCGCCGGATTCGCGCCGGCCTATCCCGAGCGGCCGCTGGAGGACCCCTCGATGCGGCCGGCGCGGGCGGCGGTGGAGGCGGTGCTCGCGGCCCACGCGCCGAACCCGGCGCTGGCGGTGGACCGGCACTGGAACCTCGTCTCGGCCAACGCCTCCGTCCCGCCGCTGATCGCGGGGGCGGACGCGTCGCTGCTGGTGCCGCCGGTGAACGTGATGCGGCTGGCGCTGCACCCGGCCGGGCTCGCGCCGCGGATCGGGGACTTCGGCGCGGTGCGCGCGCATTTCCTCGCGCGGCTGGCGCGGCAGGCGACGGTCTCGGGGGATCCGGCGCTGGCGGAGCTGCTGCGGGAGCTGCGCGGCTATCCCGCGCCGGCCGGGAGTGCGGAGGAGCCGGAGGCGCTCGCCCTGCCCTTCCGGCTGCGCGTGGGGGAGGCGGAGCTGTCCTTCCTCACGACCACGATGGTCTTCGGCACGGCGCACGAGGTCTCGCTGTCCGAGCTGACGGTCGAGACCTTTTTCCCGATGGACGAGGCGACGCGGGAGGCGCTGCGGCGCCTCTAGTTGAACAGCGTGGAGACCGAGGATTCCTCGCTGATCCGGCGCATGGCCTCGGCCAGCAGCGGCGCGATGGTGAGCTGCTTGATGTTGGACGAGATGCGGACCGCCTCCGTCGCCTGGATGCTGTCCGTGGTGATCATGTGCTGGATGGGCGCCGCGCCGATTCGCGCGACCGCGCCGCCCGAGAGCACGCCGTGGGTGACGTAGACCGAGGCGGAGCGCGCGCCGTTCTTCAGCAGGGCGTCGGCCGCGTTGCAGAGGGTGCCGCCCGAGTCGACGATGTCGTCCACGAGAATGCAGTCGCGGCCGTCCACGTCGCCGATGACGTTCATCACCTCCGACACGCCGGCGCGCGGGCGGCGCTTGTCGATGATGGCGAGGTCCGTGTGCAGGCGCGTCGCGATGGCGCGCGCGCGGACGACGCCGCCGACATCGGGCGAGACGACCATGAGGTCGCGGCCCTTGAAGCGCTCCTGGATGTCGCGCGCGAAGAGGGGGGCGGCGAAGAGGTTGTCGACGGGGATGTCGAAGAAGCCCTGGATCTGCCCCGCGTGGAGGTCGAGCGTCAGCACGCGGTCCGCGCCGGCCTGGGTGATGAGGTTTGCGACGAGCTTGGCCGAGATCGGCGTGCGGGGGCCGGACTTACGGTCCTGCCGGGCGTAGCCGAAATAGGGGATCACCGCCGTGATGCGGCGCGCGGAGGAGCGGCGCAGCGCGTCGAGCGTGATCAGCAGCTCCATCAGGTTGTCGTTCGCCGGGTAGCTCGTGGACTGGATGACGAAGACGTCCTCGCCCCGGATGTTCTCCTGGATCTCGACGAAGATCTCGAGGTCCGCGAAGCGGCGGACGGAGGCCTGGGTGAGCGGCAGGTTGAGGGCCGCGGCGACCGCCTCGGCGAGGGGGCGGTTGCTGTTGCAGGCGAGGATCTTCATCCGCGTGGAATCTCCGGGCGCGCCGTGGGCGGGCCTGGCGAGCCCACGGTTGGGCAGGTCAGCGGCCGGGCGGCGTGGGGCGGCCGGGGGATAGCAACCGGCCGCCGCCAAGTCCATGCCGGCCGAACGATCACGGCCCCCGCCGGGCGCATGCCAGGGTGACGCGCCGCACGACGGCGTGACCGGCGGGGCTAGGGCGCGACGGTGCGGGCGCGGGCGGGCGGGCGGGCCCGCGGCGGGGCGGGCGCGGCGGCGGGGATGGCGGGCGCGGCCCCGGTGCCGGCGGATTCGAGCGGCGGCGCCTCCCCTCCCGCAGCGGCGGGCGCCTCGCCGCGCCGGGTCGCGGCCTCGCCCAGGCCGCCGGCGTTGGCGATGATGTCCCGCACCGCCACCGAGGCCTCCTCCGCCACGACGTAGGCGACGTCGCCCCAGAGGCCGTTCAGGCTGCCCGTCGGCACCTCGTTGAGCTGCAGCGCGCGGCCGAGGTCGTGGCCGTCGCGGCGGGAGACCTTCCAGAGGATCTCCACGCGCTGCTTGCGGTCCGGCGCCGGGGCCATGGTGACCTCGCCCGAGACGGCAAAGGCGGCGCCCTCCGCGCCGTCCTGCACGACGAGCCCCTTGGTGGCCAGGAAGTCGCGCATGCGGGTGGCGAGCGCCTGGTTGCCGTCCCCGGGGGCGCCGCGGACGCCGGTGAAGCGCAGGCGGGGCGGGCCGCCGGCGCCGTTGAAGGCGACGGTCTCGGAGGCGCGGCGGGCCGCCTCGCCGCGGGAGAGGAGGCCGGCGACGACGGGGGCGTCGCGGGCGGCAACCTCGCGCAGCAGGGCGGGCTCGGACTGGCTCCAGTCGGCCAAGCCGACCGGGGCGCCGCGGGCCTGGCCGAGCACGCGGCCGTCGGCGTCGCGGATGGCGTAGCCGGGCACCACCCCCTGGCCCTCGCGGTCGGCGGTGATGTCGAGGCGCCAGTCGAGCGGGGCCGGCGGGCCGGCCACGGCCGGGACCTCGGCGGCCTCCAGCGCCTCCGACATGGCGACGGCGAGGTCGCTCGAGGCCAGGTCCGGGAGGAGGGCGGCGGTGGGGGACGGCACGGCGATCCGGTAGGCCGGCGGCGCGGCCAGGCGGCGCCCCTCCGCGCCCGGGTTGCCGCGGAAGGGCTGCGGCAGGGGGCCGCAGGCCGCGAGCGCGGACAGGGCCACCAGCAGGACGGCAAGGGACCTCAGCACGGGTCGCACGCGCTCAGCCCAGCACGCAGGAGGCGACCAGCGTCAGGAAGGCGAGCACGAGGAAGATGAAGAGGTAGGGCATGGGGCGCCCTTATCGCGAAGGCGGCGGCGCGGCGCCAGCGGGGATGCGGGGAAGCGTCCCCCTACCCCGGCAGGGCGATGGCCGAGAGCTGGTGGCCGATGGGGCCGCCGCCCTCCAGCGTGCGGCGCCGGTGGGAGAAGAAGCGGCCCTCGTCGGGCAGGGTGTCCTCCGGCAGGGCCTCGGCGGCGACGCCCGCGGCGCGGAGGCGGGCGAGGATGAGGCCGGCCATGTCGAACTGCCAGTGGCCCTCGCGCGCGCCGGGGGCGAGGAAGCGCTCGCCCGCGGGGTCGGCGGCCAGCAGGGCCTCGCGGAGGTCGGCGCCCACCTCGTAGCTCGGCTGGCGGATGCAGGGGCCGAGCGCGGCGGCGATGCCGGACCGGCGGGCGCCGAGGCCCTCCATGGCGTCGATGGTCGCCTCCAGCACGCCGGCCAGGGCGCCGCGCCAGCCGGCGTGGCAGGCCCCGACCACGCCCGCCCGCGCGTCCGCGAAGAGGACGGGGCCGCAATCGGCGGTGATGATGCCGAGGGTGACGCCGGGGCGGTTGGTCACGGCGCCGTCGGCGCGGGGGCGGGACTCGTGGGGGATGGGGGCCTCGACCACCGCCACCGCGGTGCCGTGGACCTGGTAGAGGCCCGAGAGGGAGGCGGGCTCGGTGCCGATCGCCCGCATGGCGCGCGCGCGGTTCTCCTGCACGGCCCCGGGGTCGTCCGTGCCGGAGAGGGAGCAGTTGAGGCTCGCGTAGCGGCCGGTGGAGACGCCGCCGCGGCGGGTGAAGAATCCGTGGGGCAGGCCGGCCAGGGAGGGGGCAGCGAGGAACTCGGCGGTGGGTTCGGTCATGCGGCCTCGAAGCCGGGCGGGGTGGGAAGGGCGGGGTGGCAGAGGGCGAGGGCCTTGAAGAGGCGGCCCATGGCCTCGGGCGCGGTGAGGCGCGTCGCGGCCTCGAGGTGGCGGGCGCCGCGGCCGGGGTCGGAGGCCGCGAGGGCGGCGGCGCGGCTGTGCAGGCCGAGGCGCGTGAGCAGGACCCCCTGCGGCACCGGCCCGTGGGCGGCGGCGCCGGCCGCGCGCGCCGCCGCGGCGAGGGCGGCGAAATCGACATGGGCGGTGAGGTCGGCGGTGCCGGGATCGGCGAGCGGGTCGGCGGCGGCGTGGCCGCGGATGGCCTGGAGGCTGCTGCCGGGGGCGCTCCGCTCCGGCCCGTAGTCGATGAGGAGGGCGGCGCCGCCGCTCGCAGCCAGGCGGGCGCCGAGGGTGGCGGCCAGGGCGAGGGCGGGCTCGTTCACCTCGCGGACTTCGCCCTCCTCGCCCTCGTCCGGCAGCGGGGCGTCCGGCGCGGGGCGCTCGGCGAAGGCGCCGCCGGCGACGAAGCGCTCCGCCCAGGCGCCGCCGCGGCGGACGAACTGGCGGATGGGCAGGGCGTCGAGAAACTCGTTGGCGAGCAGGATCAGCGGGCCGTCGGGCAGCGCCGCCACGTTGTCGTGCCAGGTGGCCTCGGGCAGGCGGGCGCGCTGGGCCTCGCGGAGCAGGGGCGAGGTCTCGACGAGGTGCAGCCGGGCGGCGCGGGCGAAGTCCGGCACCATGGCGCTGATGGCGCGGAGCGCGTCGGCCATCAGCGTGCCGCGGCCCGGCCCGGCCTCGGCGAGGAGGACGGGGTCGGGGCTTCCCATCAGCGTCCAGGTGACGGCGGCCCAGAGGCCGAGGCATTCCCCGAAGGCCTGGGTGATCTCGGGGGCGGTGGTGAAGTCGCCCGCCGCGCCGAAGGGGTCGCGCCCCGCGTAGTAGGCGGCGTTGGCGCGCGCCATGAAGGCGTCGAGGCGCTCCGCCCCCTCCCCGGCCTCGCTCAAGCGGCGGGCGCCTCGGCCACGCGGCGGCTGCGGGCCATCAGCCAGGCGCCGGCGAGGACCATGGGCAGGGAGAGGAGCTGGCCCATGGTGGCGCCGGCGAAGAGGAAGCCGAGCTGCGGGTCGGGCTGGCGGAAGAACTCGCCGGTGATGCGGGCGATGCCGTAGCCCGCGAGGAAGGCGCCCGAGGTGAAGCCGGGGCGGGCGCGGAGCGCGGGGGTGCGGATGATCCATTGCAGCACGACGAGGAGGATCACCCCCTCCATCGCCGCCTGGTAGAGCTGCGAGGGGTGGCGGGGCTCGGGCCCGGCATGGGGGAAGATCATCCCCCAGGGCACGTCGGTGGGGCGGCCCCAGAGCTCGCCGTTGATGAAGTTGGCGAGGCGGCCGAGGCCGAGGCCGATGGGGACGACGCTGGTGATGCGGTCCGCGAAGGGGAGCAGCGGCAGCCGGTTGCGGTGCGCGAACCAGGCGATGGCGACGATGACGCCCAGCGCCCCGCCGTGGAAGGACATGCCGCCGTGCCAGAGGTAGAGGACCTCCCAGGGGGCGGTGACGAGGATGTCCGGCCGGTAGAACAGCACGTAGCCGAGCCGCCCGCCGAGGATGATGCCGAGCGTCGCCCAGGTGACGAAGTCGTCCATCGCCTCGGGCGTGCCGGCCACGGGCGGGCGCGTCACGAGGCGGCGGGCGACCTGCCAGGCGATGACGATGCCGGCGATGTAGGCGAGCGCGTACCAGCGGATGACGACCGGCCCGATGGCGATGGCGACCGGGTCGAAGGCGGGGAAGAGGAGGGCGGGGATCATGCTTCGGCTTCGGACGGGGGCCCGGCGCGGGGCCGCGCGGGGTGGGGGCGGTATAGGCCCGAACCCCGCCGGCGGGAAATGGCGGGCGGCGCGTTGCGGCGGGTCTTGAAACGATGCCGGCGCCGGGCCAGTTCACCCGGCGACCCCTGATCCGGGCCCCTCTGGCGAGAGCAGCCGGCTGCATCGCGATGTCGGATCACTCTTCGGCTGAACAGCCGGCAAAGGAGTGACCCGCGTGGAATCCGCCCTTCTCTTCGCCGACTGGCTCGGCACCCCCGCCTGGATGTGGCTCGCCTTCCTCGGACTGGTGGCCGGGCTCCTCGCCTTCGACCTCGGCGTCCTGCACCGCGACAGCCGCGAGATCGGCGTGCGGGAGAGCCTGATGCTCTCCGCCCTCTACATCGCGCTCGGCCTCGGCTTCGGCGGCTGGGTCTGGTGGGCGCTGGGATCCGAGCCCGGGCTGAACTACCTGACGGGCTTCGTGGTCGAGAAGACGCTCGCGATGGACAACGTCTTCGTCATCGCGATGATCTTCTCCTTCTTCGCGGTGCCGCGCGCCCACCAGCACCGGGTGCTGTTCTGGGGCATTCTCGGCGTCATCGCGCTGCGCGCGGTCATGATCGGGCTCGGCGCGGCGCTGGTCACGAACTTCTCCTGGGTGCTCTACGTCTTCGCGGCCTTCCTGGTGGCGACGGGCGTGAAGATGCTGCTCTTCGCGGAGACGGAGCGGCCGGTGGGCGAGAACCCGCTCGTGCGCCTGATGAAGCGCCGCCTGAACGTGACCGAGGAGCACCACGGCGAGCGCTTCTTCGTGCGCCGGCCGCACCCCGTGACCGGGCGGCCCGCGCTGTTTGCCACGCCGCTCTTCATGGCGCTGGTGATGATCGAGGTGGCGGACGTGATCTTCGCGGTCGATTCCGTGCCGGCGATCTTCGCCATCACGACCGACCCCTTCATCGTCTACACCTCCAACATCTTCGCCATCCTCGGGCTGCGCGCGCTCTACTTCGCGCTGGCCGCGATGATCCACCGCTTCGCCTACCTGAAGGTCGCGCTGTCGGTCGTGCTGATCTTCATCGGATCGAAGATCTTCGTCGCGGACCTGCTGGGCATCGGGAAGATCCCGCCGGCGGTCTCGCTGGGGGTCACCTTCGGCATCCTCGCCGCGGGCGTCGCCTACAGCCTGTGGCGGACGCGGCCGGGCGCGGCGCCGGGGGAGGCCGCGCGCTAGGCCGGCGCGCCCTCGGCGGCTCCCCGCGGAAAAATGGGCGGGGGACTACGCCGGGGGGGCCGCCGGGGCCATGTTGGGGGGAGAGCGGCAGGAGGTTGGCATGCAGGACGGTGGACAGGGCTCCTCGGGTCCCGGCGGGTCGGGGAGCGGTTTCGGGGGCGGGTTCGGCGGCGGCGGCCTCGGGGGCGGTCCCGGCGGGCGGGGCAAGTTCTTCGACGACCTCGCGGGCATGGCCGGCGGCGCCTTTTCCGTGCTCTCGGGCCTGCGCGCCGAGATCGAGAGCGCGGTGCAGGCCCAGGTCGAGGCGCTGACCGCGCGGCTGAACCTCGTCAAGCGCGAGGAGCTGGACGCGGCGCTGGAGGTGGCCCGGCGGGCGCGTGAGCAGGCCGAGGAGCTGGCCGTGCGGGTGGCGGCGCTGGAGGCCCGGATGAACACCGCCCCCGCGGACGCGACGCCCTTCGAGACGGGCGCGGGCACCGATCCGACGGAGGCCGGCGGGGGGATCTGAGATCCCCCTTGAAGCCTTCGGGGTTGTCGCGGCGTTCGGCATCGCAGTATCAACCTGTTGGGGCTGGCCCGACCGATTCGCTACCAGACTCGGAGGGTCTGTCCGTCTCGGATAGGAGGTGACGCCATGTCAGCCACCCTCGCTGCCACCCGGGACAGGGCCGCCAACCCGCTCGACGTCGTCGAGCAGATCGTGGCCGCCAACGAATGGGCCTTCGATCGCCGCTCCGACGGCGAGATGGCCGCGGAAGCCCCGGGCAAGTGGTGCGACTACGGCCTTCACTTCGCCTGGTCCACCGAGATCAGCGCCATGCACTTCACCTGCGCCTTCGACATGAAGGTGCCCCCCCACGCCCGCGGGCGCCTGCACGAGCTGCTGGCGCTGGCGAACGAGAAGCTCTGGATCGGGCATTTCGGGCTCGAGGGCGAGGAGGGCGTGCCGGTCTTCCGCCACGCGGTGCTTCTCCGCGGCGCCCGGGCGGCGAGCGTCGAGAGCCTCGAGGACATGGTGGACATCGCGCTTACCGAGTGCGAGCGCTTCTTCCCCGCCTTCCAGTTCGTGCTCTGGGGCGGCAAGCCGCCGGCCGAGGCGCTGGCGGCGGCCATGCTGGACTGCGTCGGCGAAGCCTGAAACCCTCGGGCGGGCCCGCCTCCTGGCGGGCACTCCCTGAGGAATTGCCCGATGTCGTCTGATCTCCTGCCGCCCGTCCTGCTCGTCGGCTGCGGCAAGATGGGGGGCGCGCTGCTCCACGGCTGGCTGGAGCGCGGCCTGTCCCACGCGGTGGTGGTCGAGCCGCACAAGCTCTCGACCGAGGCCTTTGCCCACCGGGTCGAGGTGGTGCCGGACGCCGGGGCCATCCCCCACGCCTTCGTGCCCGAGGCCGTCGTCTTCGCCACCAAGCCGCAGCAGGCGGAGGCGGTGCTGCCCTCCTACAAGCCCTTCGCGCGCGGGGGGGCGCTGTTCCTCTCGATCATGGCGGGCAAGACGATCTCGGGCCTGGACGCGATGCTGGACGGCGCGGCGGTGGTGCGGGCCATGCCGAACACGCCGGCCGCTATCGGCCAGGGCTTCACCGTCGCCTGCGCCGGGCGGCGGGTGACCGCGGGGCAGAGGGCGCTGGCGGACCGGCTGCTGGCGGCCACGGGGGAGGTCGCCTGGGTGGAGGCGGAGAGCCTGATCGACCCGGTGACGGCGGTCTCGGGCGGGGGGCCGGCCTACGTGTTCCTGCTGACGGAGCTTCTCGAGCGGGCCGCGGCGGAGCAGGGCGTGCCGCCCGACCTCGCGCGGCGCATGGCGCGGGCGACCGTCATCGGCTCGGGCGCGCTGCTGGGGCGGAGCGCGGAGGACGCGGCGGTGCTGCGGCAGAACGTGACCTCCCCCAAGGGGACGACGGAGCGGGCGCTGGCGGTGCTGATGGCCGAGCGCGCCTGGCCTGCCCTGGTGCCGGAGGCGATCGACGCCGCGACGAAGCGCTCCCGCGAGCTGGCGGGCTAGGGGCCGCCGCGCGGCGGAAGCCGCGCGGGATCATCCCATGAGGTTGATAGCCCGGGGGAACGCGCCATCTTGGCCACGATGAGCACGCGCGACGCCCCCTCCCCGGCCCTTCTCGATGCCTTCTGGCGCGTGGTCGCGCGGGAGGGATGGCACGGCACCACCTTCGCCCGGATCGCGGCCGAGAGCGGGGAGACGCTGTCCGACCTCCGCGGCCGCTACCCGACGCCGGTGGACCTGCTGCGCGCCCACGCCCGGGTGGTGGACCAGGCGGTGCTGGAGGGCACGGTGCCCGGCCAGCACGGCTTCGGCAGCGCGCGGGACCGGATCTTCGACCTGCTGATGCGCCGCCTGGACGCGCTGGCGCCGCACCGGGAGGGGGTGCTGCGGATGCAGCGCGACCTCATGCGCGACCCGATCTCGGCCCTGCTGCTCTCGCCCATCCTCATGGCCTCCATGGCCTGGACGCTGGAGGGGGCGGGGATCTCCACCGCGGGCGTCGCGGGGGCGCTGCGGGTGCAGGGGCTGGCGGGCGTCTGGATCGCGACGGCCCGCGCCTGGGAGGGCGACGAGAGCGTCGACCTCGGCACGACCATGGCCGCCCTCGACCGCGCGCTGGACCGGGCGGAGAGCCTGGCCCGCACGCTGCGCCTGACGGACGAGGAGGCCGAGCCGCCCGCGGACGCCATGCCGATGGAGCGCTACGAGGAGCCGCCGATCGGCGACACCGGCATGATGGTGGCGGAGGCGGCCACGGGGTTGGACGCCGGCACGTCGCCGGATGCCGGCCTCCCGGACGCAGACCCGTTGGACGCGGACCTCTCGGACACGGGCGTGGCGGGGTCCGACCCCGCGGACGCGGGCCTGGCGGGCTCGGGCCTGTCGGATTCCACCCTCGCCGAGACCGACCTGGCGGAGCCCGGCCCGGCGGCGGATGGCCCGAAGGCCGCACCGGCAACCGAGGCGCCCGGCGAGGGCGCGCGCCCGGCGAAGGCGAACGGCAAGGGCGGGGCGGGCAAGTCGTCCCTCGCCTGAGGGCGGGCGCGCGGCCCTGCGGTTGCGCTTGCAGCCGCAGGGCATGACGCCCAGGATGATCAGAGGCTCACATTGGAGGAAAATCCATGTCCGATCGTCCCACCCTTCCCGCGGAGATGGACCCGATGCGCATGCTCGCCGAGATGAAGGTGCCGATGGTGGACGTGCAGGCCCTCGCCGCTGCCCAGCGCCGCAACCTCGAGGCGCTGTCCACGGCCAACCGCGTGGCGCTGGAGGGCGCGCAGGCGATCGCGCGGCGGCACATGGAGATCCTCCAGCAGTCCATGACCGAGATGACCGACGCCGTGCGGGGCGTCTCCTCCGCCGGCAACGATCCGTCCACGCGGGCGGCGCAGCAGGCCGAGATGGTGAAGGCCACCTACGAGCGCGCGGTCGGCAACATGAAGGAGCTGGCCGACCTCATCCAGAAGTCCAACGCCGAGGCGCTGACGGTGCTGAACCGCCGCTTCTCGGAGGCGATGGATGAGGTGCGTGGCATGGTGACGAAGAAGGGGGCCTGAGCGGGCCTCAGCCCGGCTCCTCCGGGGCCGGCTTCCCGGTTGCCGGCCCGTCCAGGCGGGCGCCGTCGAGCAGGACGTTGCGCTCCCGCTCCGCCGCCGCGTCCCGCGCGCGCTCGGCCTTCGTGCGGCCGTGGGCGGCGCGGTTGGCGGCGGCCTTCTCCCCGGCGGCGGCTCGGTCGCGGGCCTTCCGGGCGCGGTTCAGGTTGACGATCTCGGCCATGCGGCCAGGATAGCCCTCCCCCAGGACCGGAGCCATCCCATGCGCATCGAGTTGACCGCGGCCGATGGCCATCGCCTCTCCGCCTGGCGGGCCGGGCCGTCCGACGCGAAGCGGGCGCTGGTGGTGATCCAGGAGATCTTCGGGGTCAACGCGCATATGCGGCGGCTGTCGGACCACCTGGGCAGCCTCGGCTGGGCGGTGGTGACGCCGGCGCTGTTCGACCGGGCCGAGCGGGACGTGGAGCTTGGCTACGAGGCGCCGGACCGGGAGCGGGGCATGGCGCTGCGCAAGCGGGTGAGCGACGAGGCCGTGATGCTCGACGTGGAGGCCGCCGCCGCGGCCCTGCCGCCGGAGGCGTCGCGGGGGATCATCGGCTACTGCTGGGGCGGGACCATCGCCTGGTGGGGGGCGACGCGCTCCTCGAGCTTTGGCGCGGCCGTCGGCTACTACGGCGGCGGCATCGCCGGCACGCGGGGCGAGGCGCCGCGCTGCCCGGTGCAGCTGCATTTCGGCGAGAAGGACGGCGGCATCCCGCTTTCCGACGTCGAGTTGGTGCGGCAGGCGCAGCCGGGGGTGGAGGTGCATGTCTACCCCGGCGCCGGGCACGGCTTCGCCTGCGAGGACCGTTCGAGCTATGATCCCGCGGCCACCGCGCTGGCCGAGGAGAGGGCGCTCGCCTTCCTCGCCGCGCATCTCCGCTAAAGGGAACGCATGCTCCGGTCGGTCCTCGCCGTCGTCGTCTTTCTTGCCCTGCTCTCGGCGATCCCTTGGTTCTGGCCGGACGGCTTCTCGGAGCCGCCCTTGCTCATGATTGCCCTGCTCGGGGTCGCCGCCCTGGTGGCGCTGCTGGCCGGCGGCGGGCGGCGGCGCAAGGGATGGGGCACGGCCGCCGGCGGCTGAGGCCGGTCAGGCCGCCAGCACGCGGCCGGCGACGGCATCGAGCTTCGCCATGAGGGCGGGGTCGCGCTTCTCGGGCGGGGTGACGAGGGCGGCGTCGAGCGCGCGGTCGCAGCCGGCGGGGCAAGGGCCGCGGGGCTTGCCGAGCATCGGCACCACGGCGCGGACAAGGCTCTTCGCACGGTCGGCGTTCTCGAGCAGCACCTTCACCACGGCGTCCACGGTGACGTGGTCGTGGCCGGGGTGCCAGCAGTCGAAATCGGTCACCATGGCGACGGTCGCGTAGCAGAGCTCCGCCTCCCGGGCGAGCTTCGCCTCGGGCATGTTGGTCATGCCGATCACGTCGCAGCCCCAGGCGCGGTAGAGCTCGCTCTCGGCGCGGGTGGAGAACTGCGGGCCCTCCATCACGAGGTAGGTGCCGCCGCGCTTGTGGTTGAGCGACAGGCCGCGCGCCGCCTCCTCCAGCGCGTCGCCGAGGCGCGGGCAGAGGGGGTGGGCCATGGAGACGTGCGCCACGCAGCCCGTCTCGAAGAAGGACTTCTTGCGGGCGAAGGTGCGGTCGATGAACTGGTCGGCGATGACGAAGGTGCCGGGCGGCAGGTCGGCGTTGAGGCTGCCGACGGCCGAGAGGGAGAGGATCTCGGTGCAGCCCGCGCGCTTCATGGCGTCGATGTTGGCGCGGTAGTTCAGCTCGCTCGGCGGCACACGGTGGCCGCGGCCGTGGCGGGGGAGGAAGACGCAGGAGACGCCGTCCAGCGTCCCGAAGAGGAGCTCGTCGGAGGGCTCGCCCCAGGGGCTCTCCACCCGCTGCCAGCGGCGGTCCTCCAGCCCCTCGATGTCGTAGAGGCCGGAGCCGCCGATAAGGCCGATGACGGGGGTGATCGTGTCGGGCATGACGCGCTCCGCGTGACGAGGTGGCGTGGGGGCGCCCGCTCTAGCCGAGGCGCCGCCGCGGGAACAGGGCGGGCGCCCTGAACGAGAAAGGGCCCCGCCCCGGTCTCGCCGGTGCGGGGCCCCCTTCAGGCTTGCGGCCGGTGGCCGGGCCGGATCAGTGCAGGTCGGCCCAGATCTTGCGCTTCACGGCGTAGGCGAGGCCGCCGAGGATGGTCAGGAAGATCACCATCCGCACGCCCATGGCGCGGCGCTGCTCGAGCTCGGGCTCGGCCGCCCAGGAGAGGAAGGTGACGACGTCGGTCGCCATCTGGTCGATGGTCCCCTTCGTGCCGTCGACGTACTCGACCTGCCCCTCGGTGTTCAGCGGCGCGGCCATCGCGATCTGATGGCCTGGGAAGTACTTGTTGTAGTTCATGCCCTCGGCGACGGTCACGCCGGGCGGTGGGTCCTCGTAGCCAGTCAGCAGAGCGTGGATGTAGTCGGCCCCACCCTCGCGCGCCTTGACCATCACGGACAGGTCGGGCGGGAGCGCGCCGTTGTTGGCGGCGCGCGCGGCGGCGTCGTTCGCGAAGGGGCGGCGGAAGCGGTCCGAAGCGCGGGCGGGGCGCTCGAACATCTCGCCGTTGTCGTTCGGGCCGTCCTGCACCTGGAACTGGGAGGCGATGGCCGCGATCTGCGCCGCGCTCAGGCCGATGCCGGCGAGGTGGCGGTAGGAGAGCTGGCGCATCGAGTGGCAGTTCGAGCAGACCTCCTTGTAGACCTGGAAGCCCCGCTGGGCGGAGGCGCGGTCGAAGGTGCCGAAGGGTCCCTCGAAGGAGAACTTGGTGTCCGGCAGGTGGATCACCTCGTGCTCCTGCGCGGAGGCGACGGCGGGCGCGAGGAGGAGGGCGGCCGCAACGGTGGCCGCCTTAACGCTGGTCAACAGGGGGCGCATCACGCCTTCTCCATCGGCTTGGCCGTTGCGCCGGCCGGCAGTGGGCCGCCGCCGCGATGCTTCAGCACGGCGCGGCTGATGCTCTCGGGCAGGGTCAGGGGTCGCTCGAACTTCGCCAGCAGGGGCAGGATCACCAGGAAGTAGGCGAAGTAGTAGGTCGTCGCGATCTGCGCGATCAGGATGTAGGGCTGCTCGGCCGGCTTGCCGCCCGCCCACATCAGCACGAAGAAGTTCGCGGTGAAGAGGAGGAAGGCGATCTTCCCGATCGGGCGGAAGCGCATGGAGCGCACCGGCGAGGAGTCCAGCCAGGGGAGGAAGAACAGCACCACCAGCGCGCCGCCCATCATCGCGACGCCGCCGAGCTTGTTCGGGACCGCGCGGAGGATCGCGTAGAAGGGCAGGAAGTACCACTCCGGCACGATGTGCGCGGGCGTCACCAGCGGGTTCGCCGGGATGTAGTTGTCGGGGTGGCCGAGCATGTTCGGCGCGAAGAAGACCAGCAGCGCGAAGACGAGCAGGTAGACGACGATGCCGATGCTGTCCTTCGACGTGTAGTAGGGGTGGAAGGGGATCGTGTCCTGCGGGCCCTTCGGCTCGATGCCGAGCGGGTTGTTCGAGCCCGTGATGTGCAGCGCGGTGATGTGGAGGAAGACCACGCCCGTGATCACGAAGGGCAGGAGGAAGTGGAGCGAGAAGAAGCGGTTGAGCGTGGGGTTGTCGACCGAGAAGCCGCCCCAGAGCCAGGTCACGATGCTGTTGCCGACCACGGGGATGGCCGAGAACAGGTTGGTGATGACGGTCGCGCCCCAGAAGGACATCTGGCCCCAGGGGAGCACGTAGCCCATGAAGGCGGTGGCCATCATCAGGATGAAGATGACGACGCCGATCATGAAGAGCAGCTCGCGCGGGGTCTTGTAGGAACCGTAGAAGAGGTTCCGCCAGATGTGGATGTAGACCACGATGAAGAACATCGAGGCGCCGTTGGCGTGGATGTAGCGCAGCAGCCAGCCATAGTTCACGTCGCGCATGATGCGCTCGACGGAGTCGAAGGCGAGCCCCGTGTTGGCGGCGTACTGCATGGACAGGACCACGCCGGTCGCGATCATGATCGCGAGGCTGATCATGGCGAGCGCGCCGAAGTTCCAGAAGTAGTTAAAGTTACGCGGCGTCGGGAAGGTGCCGTACTCCCGTTGCACCATGGAGATGACGGGAAGCCGCTGGTCGACCCAGCGGAGGACGGGGTTCTTGACGTCGGACTCGTGAAGGCCCTCGGGCATTTTCGTGGTTCCTCAGCCGATCCGGATCTTGGTGTCGGAGGTGAAGGCGTAATCAGGGAGCGCGAGGTTCGCCGGCGCGGGGCCGTGGCGGACGCGCCCGGAGGTGTCGTACTGGCTGCCGTGGCAGGGGCAGAACCAACCGCCGTACTCGCCGCGGTTGTCGGTCGGCTTCTGGCCCAGCGGCACGCAGCCCAGATGGGTGCAGATGCCGATGACCACCAGCCACTGGTCCTTGCCCGGCTTCACGCGGGACTGGTCCGTCGCGGGGTCGATCAGGCGGTTCTGCGGGACGGCGCGGGCCTCCTCGATCTCCTTGGCCGTGCGGTGGCGCACGAAGACCGGCTTGCCGCGCCACATGGCCGTGATGGCCTGGCCCTCGGCGATGGGGGCGAGCTCCACCTCGGTGCTGGCGAGCGCCAGCACGTCTGCGCTGGGGTTCATCGAGGTGATGAAGGGCCAGGCGACCACGCCGACTCCGACCGCCGCGAAGGAGCCGGCGGCAAGTTTCAGGAAGTCCCGGCGGGGCGGGCCTTCCTCGTGGTGGGTGCCGACCGGGTCGGCCTGACGCGGGCCCGCTTCGGAGGGGCTCGTCTTGGGCGGGGAAGCCAGCACATCGGCCATTCGATCGCTCGTCCTGTTCTCCGTCCCCTCCCGCGCGCCGCACCGGGTCGCCTGGGGGTCGGTTGCACTGTCTCTGGCGCTTCCGGGGCCCGGACGCGGGGTCCGGGCCGGATGGCCGCGCGAGGCGGGGCGCGCGCGCGGGTGCGCGGTGCCAAGCCGGTTCTCTGGCCATATAAAGG
This sequence comes from Muricoccus nepalensis, assembly GCF_006438825.1. Lineage (GTDB taxonomy): Bacteria > Pseudomonadota > Alphaproteobacteria > Acetobacterales > Acetobacteraceae > Roseomonas > Roseomonas nepalensis. Next base: position 141,542 of record NZ_RCZP01000009.1, on the reverse strand, counting down.
TTGGGAACGCAGAGTGGCAACGGCGCGACCCGCACCGCAACACGACGATGAAGCAGATGACACGCAGCACAGACCCCATCGCGCCCGAACAGGCCACCCCGCAGGCTCCGGGGAGGGCGCCCGGACACGCCGCCGACGCCGGCTTCAACCCCATGGCCGGGCCCGCCCGGGCCTGGTTCGAGGGGCTGCGGGACCGGCTCTGCGCCGCCTTCGAGGCGATCGAGGACGAGGGGGGCACGGGGCCGCACGGCGGGATGGCGCCGGGCCGCTTCGTCCGCACCCCCTGGGAGCGGCCGGAGGGTGGGGGCGGTGTCATGTCCGTCATGAAGGGGCGCGTCTTCGAGAAGGTGGGGGTGAACGTCTCCACGGTCTGGGGCGAATTCAGCCCGGAGTTCCGGCGCCAGATACCGGGCGCGGAGGAGGATCCGCGCTTCCTCGCCACGGGGGTCTCGCTGGTGGCGCACATGCGCTCCCCCCGCGTGCCCGCGGCGCACATGAACACGCGCTTCATCACGACGCGGCGGAGCTGGTTCGGGGGCGGGGGCGACCTGACGCCGATGTTCCCCCATTCCCCGGAGGCGCAGGAGGACGCGGCCGGCTTCCACGCCGCCTACCGAGCGGCCTGCGAGCGGCACGACCCCGGCTACTACCCGCGCTTCAAGGCCTGGTGCGACGAGTACTTCTTCCTGCCGCACCGGGGGGAGCCGCGGGGGCTGGGCGGCATCTTCTACGACTGGCTGGGCCGGGACGAGCCCGACGGCGTGCGGCTGGAGGACCACTTCGCCTTCACCCGGGACGTGGGAGGGGCCTTCCTCGAGTCCTACCCGGCGATCGTGCGCCGGCGCATGGGCGAGCCCTGGACGGAGGCGGAGCGCGAGGCGCAGCTCATCCGCCGCGGGCGCTACGTGGAGTTCAACCTTCTCCACGACCGCGGCACCCTCTTCGGGCTGAAGACCGGCGGCAACGTGGAGGCGATCCTCATGTCGATGCCGCCCGAGGTGCGCTGGCCCTGAGGGACGGCCGCGGGGCCGGGGCGGCGGACCGCCCCGGCCGGTGACGTCAGCGGCCGGTCCGGTCGCCCTTGAGCGTCTCGTCGTGCGTGTGGTGGCTGTCGCGCTCGCCGCCGCCGCCGGAGACGCCGCTCTTGCCGCTGTTGGTGGGCGCGCCCGGCTCGGTGTGGCCCTTCTCCCGGTGGGCGTGCCCGTGGCTGCTGCCCTGGTGGCTGCTGCCGGGCCCGCCGGCCGAGCGGTCGGTGGATTCCTCGTTTCCCTTCGGCATGATCAACGGTCCTGCTGGTAGCCCTGGTGGTGGGTGTTGATCCCGGTGCTGCCCTGCTGGCCCTGCTGGCCGGGATCGAACTTGCCGCGGTTGTCGGCGGTGTTGCGGGCGTCCTTGGGGTTCACCTCGCCCTCGCCGGGGGTGTTGCCGCCGTGCGGTGCCTGGTTGGCGGGCGGAACTGGCGGCAGATGGGCTTTCGACATGGCGGGCCTCCTCGTTCTTCGGTGGGGAATGCTAACGCGGGGCCGGAGGGGGATGTTTCCCCCGAGATTGCCGCGGCCCCCCTGCCCGCCCTATCTCCGCGCCATGCCGCAGGACCTGACGACACCGGCCGGCCGCCGGGCCGCGCTGGTGAACAGCCTTTTCATCGATCACGCGATCCTCCGGCAGGGCTGGCGGAACTGGGGCGTGGTCGCGCCGGGGCGGCTCTACCGCTCGAACCACCCCTCCCCCTGGCAGCTGCGCGACGCGGCGCGGCGGCTGGGGCTGCGGACGGTGATCAACCTGCGGGGGGAGCGGGTGGACTGCGGCTCGGACGCCCTCTCGCGGGCCGAGGCAGCGCGGCTGGGCCTTGCCCATGTGGACGCCCCCTTCGAGAGCCGCGGCGCCCCGCACCGGGACCGGCTGCTGCGCTTGGCTGGGATCTTCGAGGGGATGGCGGAGCCGGCGCTCATCCACTGCAAGTCGGGCGCGGACCGGACGGGGCTGGCGGCGGGGGTCTTCCTGATCCTCCAGGGCGGGACGAGCGCGGCGGCGCTGGCGCAGCTCCACTGGCGGCACGGGCATGTCAGCGCGTCCCGCACGGGCATCCTGGACGCCTTCTTCCGCCTCTACGCGCGGGAGGCGGAGGGGCGGGCGCCCTTCCTCGACTGGGTCAGGGACGGCTACGACGAGGCGGGGCTGCGCGCGGCCTTCCGCAGCAAGGCCTGGGCGGACCGGGTGGTGGACGGGGTGCTGCGGCGGGAGTGAGGGGCGGCGCCTCCCGAGGGCCGCCCGCCCCTCAGAGATCCACCAGGATCGCGATCCCCGGCCCCTCGATGGCCGCCGCGCCCGGGTGCAGCATCGTGTCGCCGGCCTCGAGGCGTTCCCCGCCGGCCATCAAGCTGCCCGCGGCGCAGAAGACGGCGGCGCACCGGGGGGTGGCGTGCACCGCGTGGCCCGCGGCGAGGCTGCGGACGGCCACGCGGGCCTCGTGGCCGCGGCGGGCCATGACGTTGAAGGCGCGGGCGGGGCCGCCGCCCATGCGGCAGAAGGTCGGGACGTCGCCGGGGAAGCCCGCGGGCACCCAGGGAAGGCAGGCCAGCGGCGGGCGGCCTTCGAGCTCCAGGGTGACGCCCGCGCCGCCGAGGAGGGTGAAGATCCGGTCGGTGTCGGGGAAGCGGGAGAAGGCGGCGTCGCCGGCCAGGTCGGCGACGGTGATCAGCCAGCCCTCCCCCGCCGCGATGTCGCGGGTGATGCCGAGGCCGTTGGGCCAGGGGCGGGGCTCTAGGTCGGCGGCGCGGATGACGGTCGGCATGGCGTCCTCTCAGGCGGGGGCGAAGGCCTGGGCGCGGACCAGGCCGGCGTAGAGGCCGCCCGCGTCCAGCAGCGCGGCGTGGGTGCCGGATTCGGCGACGCGGCCGGCCTCCATCACCACGATCAGGTCGGCGTCGCGTACGGTGGAGAGGCGGTGGGCGACGACGAGGGTGGTGCGGCCGGCGCGGAGCGTGGCCAGCGCCGCCTGGACGGCGGCCTCGCTGGTCGTGTCAAGGGCGCTGGTCGCCTCGTCCAGCAGCAGCACGCGGGGGTTCCGCAGCAGGGCGCGGGCGAGGGAGATGCGCTGGCGCTGGCCGCCCGAGAGGCGGGCGCCGCCGGGGCCGAGGACGGTGCCGTAGCCCTGGGGGAGGTCGAGGATGAAGTCGTGCGCGGCGGCGGCGCGGGCGGCGGCCACCACCTCGGCCTCGGTGGCGCCGGGGCGGCCGCAGGCGATATTGGCGTGCGCCGTGTCGTCGAAGACTGTCGCGTCCTGGCCGACATAGGCAATGGCGTCGCGCAGGCTCTCGAGCGAGACCTCGCGGAGGTCGGCGCCGTCGATCGTCACCCGGCCCCGGCCAGGGTCGTAGAGCCGGGGGACGAGGGCCAGCGCCGTGGACTTGCCGGCGCCCGACGGGCCGACGAGGGCGACCGTGCGGCCGGGCTCGGCGGCGAAGGTGACGCCGTGCAGCGCGCCGCGGTCGGCCTCGTAGGCGAAGTGGACCCCCTCGAAGGCGATGCGGCCGCGGCCGGGGGGCAGGGGCGGGGCGCCGGGGGGGCTGGTGATGCGGCGCGGCGCGTCGATCACCGCGTTCACGCGGGAGAGGCCGGCCAGCCCCTCCTGGAGGGCGGCGTTGAGGCTGCCAAGCGCGCGCACGGGGCGGGCCGCGATGAGGAGGGCGGCGACGAAGCCCGTGAACTCGCCCACCGTCCCCTCCCCCTGCGCCACGCGCCAGCCGACGACCGCGAGGATGGCCGCGACGGCGACGCCGCCGATGGCCTCCAGCATGGGGTCGAGGCTCGCGCGGGTGCGGGCGATGGAGAGAAGGCTGGCGCGGAGGTTGGCGAAGAGGCGGGCGGCGCGCGTCTCCTCGGCCTCCTCCAGCCGGTAGGTGCGGACGACGCGGGCGGCGGCGAAGCTCTCGGTGAGGCTCGCCGCGGCCTCGCCCACCTTCTCCTGCATGCCGCCCGAGGCGCGGCGGATGCGCTTGCCGAGGCGCAGGATGGGCACGACCGCGAGCGGGTAGAGCGCCGCCGCGATGAGCGACATCTTCCAGTCGAGCCAGACCATGGAGGCGACGAGGCCGACCACCGTCAGCACGTCGGCGATGGCGTTGATGGCCTTCGTCAGCGCCTCCCGGATGGCTGCGGCGTCGGCGGTGAAGCGGGCGGCGTGGCGGGCGGGGGCGTCGTGGGCGACCATGGCGAGGTCGGCCCGTGTGAGGGCGCGGAAGAGGCGGTTCTGCAGCCCCTCGATCACGCGCAGCACGGTGGACTGGATGGAGACGGCCTGGCCGTACTGCGCCAGCGCCTTGGCGGCGGTGAGCAGCACGATGGCGGGGGGGATGGCCCAGACGATCTGGAGGCCGCCGTCGGCGCCGGGCTTGGCGAAGAGGTCGAAGGCCTGCTGGATCATCACGGGGTAGAGGGCCGTGAGCCCCGCGACGAGGGCGGTGCAGAGGAGGGCGAGGGCGATCCGGCGCGGGTGGCGGCGCAGCTCCTCGCGCCAGAGGCGGCCGAGAAGCGCGCGCGCCGCCTCGGGGTCGAGGCGGCGCTTGCCGGGTTGGTTGGTCCGGGGATTGGCCATGGCGGGCGGTTACAGCACCCGCCGCGCCAGGGCCAGGAGGCTCCGCGTCAGAGGCGGTCGGTCGCGTCCGGGTCGCGGGCGGCGTCCACGCTCCAGGGGCCGGGGCCGGCGAAGAAGATGTAGAAGAAGACGAAGCAGTAGAGGATCGCCGCGTCGCCGCCGTTCAGCGTGGGCCAGAGGTTCCGCGGGAAGTGGAACTGCCAGTAGGCCACCGCCATCTCGCCGGCGAGGAGGAAGGCGACGGGGCGCGTGAAGACGCCGAGGAGCAGGAGGAGGCCGCCGACGAGCTCGATCACGGCGCCAATGCCGTACTGGGAGAGCAGCGGCGGCAGGTTGCCGCCCGCCGGCGGGCCGGGGAAGGCGAAGAGCTTCTGCGAGCCGTGCAGCAGGAAGATGAAGGCCGCGACGATCCGCAGGATCGAGAGGACGCGCGGGGCCCAGAGGGCGAGGTTCGCGTTCATGCCGTTGGTTCCGAAGACGTGTGATCGATCCGTAAACCGATCCGTCAGCCCTCCGGAAGGGCCTTGCCGTGAATGTCGCCCATCAGTTCCGCCAATCGGGCGCGGCAGGCCGGGCCGTCGGCGGTGCAGCCGCCCTCCATCCACCAGGCGCGCACCGCGGCCAGGAGGCGGCCCAGGGCGGGGCCGGGGGGCACCCCCAGGGCCAGGGCGTCGCGGCCCAGGAGGGGGAAGACGGGGCCGGGCATGGCTTGCAGCCGGGCGCGCAGCCGGTCCCAGGCGGCGTCGTCCGGGCCCTGCCAGGACCAGGCGCGGTTGACGGCCTGGCGGTGCCAGGCGGCGTCCAGCAGGCGGTCGCGCGGCTGCTCGGCCAGCAGGCGGCGGAGGGCGTCGTCGCCGGGGCCGCCGGCCGCGACCTCGGGCTGCAGGGGGAGGAGGTCGTGGCCGGCGCGGTAGCGGGCGACGAGGCGGGCGACCTCCTCGTTCGAGGCCTTGAGGCGGCGCGCCGCGGCGGCGGCCCCGTGGGTGAGGAGCGCGTCGAAGCGGAGCATCGGGTCCGCGGGGGCGCCGATCGCCGCCAGCGCCCGGAGGTGGCGGGCGGCGCCGAGCGAATCGGGGCCGAGGATGGCGGGGAGGACCCCGGTCTCCTCCATCAGCGCCACGGCGCCGGCCGGGTCGGGCGCGGCGAGGAGGCGCTTGAGCTCGCTCCAGACGCGCTCGGCCGAGAGGCGGGCGAGGCTCGGCACGGCGTCGCGGATGGCGGCGATGGCGGCGGGGTCGGGCTCGCCCCGCCCGTAGCGGGCCTGGAAGCGGAAGTAGCGGAGGGCGCGGAGATGGTCCTCGGCGAGGCGGGTCGCGGGGTCGCCCACGAAGCGGACGCGGCCGGCGGCGAGATCCTCCCGGCCGCCGAAGTAGTCCCAGAGGTCGCCCCCGGCGGAGAGGGAGAGGGCGTTGATGGTGAAGTCCCGCCGCGCGGCGTCCTCGCGCCAGTCGGTGGTCCATTCCACCACCGCGTGGCGGCCGTCGGTCACGACGTCGCGGCGGAGGCTGGTGACCTCCACGGGCTGGCCGTGGAGGACGGCGGTGACGGTGCCGTGGGCGAGGCCGGTCTCGTGCACGCGCAGCCCCGCGGCGGCGAGGCGGGCGGCGATCTCCTCTGGCGGGAAGGGGGCGGCGACGTCCACGTCCGCCACCGGGCGGCTGGCGAGCGCGTCGCGCACCGCCCCGCCCACCGCGCGGCCGCCGGGCAGGGCCGCGAGCACGGCCGCGGGGGCGGGGTCGGCGAGGAAGGCGGGCGGGTCGATCCGCGCCGCGGGGGGATCGGCGGCGGGGCGGCCCGGCGGGGCGGGGTCGGGCGCGCTCACCGCCGCGGCGGCCCCGGCTCGGGGGCCCGGAGGGTGGGCCAGGCGCCGGTGGAGCGCTCCTCGCCGGCGTGGCCGGGGGCGATGCCCTCCGAGGTCACGCGCGGGGGGACATAGGCGGTGTAGGGGTCCATGCCGCGGGAGAGGCCGTACCAGATGGCGGCGCCGATGGAGACGCCGAGGCCCAGCAGCGCGAGGACCACGACATGGGCGGCCACCGCGCGCCCGGGGTTGAAGCGCAGCCAGACGGCGTAGAGGGCGAAAGGGGCGAGGAAGAGAACGGTCTCGACGAGATAGGGCATGAGGGTTCCGAAGGGGCGGACAGGGCGGGGCGTCCGGCGGCCGGCCCTTCCTGTCTCCGGTGTCATGTCGGGGCGGGGCGTGCTTAGACCAAGGGCAGGTGGCCGCGAAGCCGTGCGGTTGCGCAACGACGGGAGGCGGGCGTGGACGAGCCCATCCGGGACTTCCTCCGCGGCGAGGGGCGCGACGGGCGGGGGCGGCGCCTCGCGGAGGTGCTGGCCTTCGACGACGCGCGGCTGGAGGCGGTGCACGACTTCATCCAGTGGCTGTTCCCCCTGCCCGACCCGAGCCAGGCGGTGCCGGGCTCGCCGGTGCTGGGGGCGGCGGAGGCAGCGTCGATCCGTGCCGACCCGCGGGCGCGGGAGGGGCTGCGGGCGGCGCTGGCGCGGATGGCGCGCTTCTACGCCGCGACCGACCACTGGCTGGTGCGGCACGACCACAACCACCGGCGGATCACCCGGATCATCGCGGCCGCGCGGGACCTGCTGGGGCGGGAGGCGGCGGCGGCCTTCCACGCGGCGGTGCTGGCGCGGGACCGGGAGGCGGGCGGGGTGATCGACCCCGTGAGCCTCGGCTACTGGGAGCGGGCGCTGGGCTAGGCCCTTCCTCGCGCCGACGCGATGGCCGGCGGCCTTGTTTCGGGCATCGCCGGGCCTGATCTGGGGGGCATGACGACGACCCTCGAGGCGACCCGGGAGGGCGGTACCGTCCGCTTCCCCTTCGACAACTCTTACGCCCGCCTGCCGGACCGCTTCCGCGCGCGGCTGGACCCGACGCCCGTGGCCGCGCCGCGGCTGCTGAAGGTGAACGCGGCGCTGGCGGAGCGGCTGGGCCTCGACCCCGCGGCGCTGGCGTCCCCGGAGGGGGTGCAGATCCTCGCGGGGAACCGCGTGCCGGAGGGGGCGGAGCCGCTCGCGGCGGCCTATGCCGGGCACCAGTTCGGCGGCTTCTCGCCCCAGCTCGGCGACGGGCGGGCGATCCTGCTCGGTGAGGTCATCGCCCCCGACGGGGCGCGCTTCGACCTCCAACTCAAGGGCTCCGGCCGCACGCCCTTCTCGCGCAGCGGCGACGGGCGGGCGGCGGTCGGGCCGGTGCTGCGGGAGTACCTCGTCAGCGAGGCGATGGCGGCGCTCGGCGTGCCGACCACGCGGGCGCTGGCGGCGGTTTCCACGGGGCAGGCGGTGATGCGCGAGACGCCGCTGCCGGGCGCGGTGCTGGCGCGCGTGGCGTCGAGCCACATCCGCGTCGGCACCTTCCAGTTCTTCGCGGCGCGCCGGGACGTGGAGGCGCTGCAGGTGCTGGCCGACCACGCCATCGCCCGGCACTACCCGGAGGCGGCCGGGGCCCCCTCCCCCGCCCGCGCGCTGCTGGAGGGGGTGGTGGCGCGGCAGGGGGCGCTGGTCGCGCGCTGGATGCTGATCGGCTTCATCCACGGGGTGATGAACACCGACAACACCTCGATCTCCGGCGAGACGATCGACTACGGGCCCTGCGCCTTCCTAGACGCCTACGACCCCGCGACCGTGTTCAGCTCGATCGACCACGGCGGGCGCTACGCCTACGGCAACCAGCCGGGGATCATGCAGTGGAACCTGGCGCGCCTGGCCGAGGCGCTGCTGCCGCTGCTGGCCGAGGACGAGGAGGCGGCGGTGGCCGTCGCGCAGGAGGCCCTGGCGGGCTACGCGCCGGCCTTCGAGGCGGCCTATCTCGGGGGCCTGCGCGCCAAGATCGGGCTGCCGGGCGAGCGCGCGGGGGACCACGCGCTGGCGGGGGAGCTGCTGAAGGCGATGGCGGAGAACGGGGCGGACTTCACCCTCGCCTTCCGCCGTCTCTGCCGCGCGGCGGAGAGCGAGGCGGGCGACGAGGCCGTGCGGGCGCTGTTCGCCGACCCCGCGGCCTATGACGCCTGGGCGTCCCGCTGGCGCGGGCGGCTGGCGGAGGCGGGCGGCGACGCGGCCGTGCGCGCGGCGGCCATGCGGGCCGTGAACCCCGCGGTGATCCCGCGCAACCACCTCGTGGAGGCGGCGCTGGAGGCGGCGGTGCGGCGCGACGACCTCGGGCCCTTCGAGGCGCTGCTGGCGAGCGTGACGCGGCCCTTCGAGGACCAGCCGGGCGCGGACGTGGTGCCGGGCGCGCCCGAGACGCCCTACATGACCTTCTGCGGGACCTGAGGGTTCAGGCGTCCAGCCGGATGCCGAGGTCGCGGATCAGGGGGCGCCAGGCGGCGTTCTCCGCCCGCACGAACTCGGCCATCTCGGCGGGGCTGCGGGGGACGAGCTCGGCGCCGACGTCGCGCATCTGCTTCGAGACCTCGGGGCTCTCGATGGCGGCGCGGAGAAGGGCGTTCAGGCGCTCCACCACCGCCGGCGGCGTGCCGGCGGCGACCGAGACGCCCTGCCAGCCGTAGGCGACCGCGCCGGGGTAGCCGAGCTCCACGGCGGTCGGCACCGCCGGCAGCGCGACGGCGCGGCTGTCGCCGATCACCATCAGCGCGCGGGCGCGGTTGGTGGAGAGGAAGGGCAGGCCGTTGGTCACGTCCACCACCACGCAGTCCACCTGGCCCGCGACCATGTCGTTCATGGCGGCGGGCATGCCGCGGTAGGGGATGTGGGTGGCGTCCAGCCCGGAGCGCCGCTTCAGCACCTCCATCGCGAGCTGGTGCGGCGAGGCGACGGCGGGGGTGCCGAAGGTGATGCTGCGTGTCTTCGACGCCGCGAGCAGGGAGGCGAAGTCCTGGAAGGGGCTTTCCGGCCGCACCACCACCAGCATGGGGAAGCGGCCGATGAAGCCGACGCTGGTGAGGTCGCGGTCGGGGTCGAAGGGCAGGCGGGCGTAGAGGGCGGGGTTGTAGACGAGCACGCCGTTGTCGACGTGCAGCAGGCTGTAGCCGTCGGCGGGGGAGCGGACGACGTTCTCGGTGGCGACGATGGCGCCGCCGCTCGGGCGGTTCTCGACCACGATGCTCTGGCCGAGCGCCGGGCCCATCTGGCGCGCGATGAGGCGGGCGAAGATGTCGCTCGCGCCGCCGGGGGCGTAGCCGACGACCCAGCGGATCGGGCGCTCCGGCCAGGAGCCCTGGGCGCGCGCTCCTGTGGCGGCCGCCCCGGCGAGGGCCAGTGCCGATAAACCCCGTCGACCGATCATGCAGCGTCTCCTGATGCCTGCGGCCGTGGTCCCGCGCGTTGCCCCCTGTCGCGCCCCGGTTCAGTCCGGGAGCACCGGTGGCTTGGCGAGCCCCTCGGCCCGCAGCCTCTCCACCAGGGCGCCGAGGCGCTGGCGGCGGTAGGAATCGATGTCCCGGCCGGAATAGTCCAGGAAACCCTGGCCGGTGCGAAGCCCGATTCGGCCCTCGCGCATGTTGCGCTCGATGACCTCGGGCGCGCGGTAGCGCTCGTGGCCGAGGGCACCGGTGAGGTAGCGGCTGGCGTGGTAGAGGATGTCGCCCCCGCCCCAGTCGATGAACTCGAGCATGCCGAGGACGCCGAAGCGGAAGCCGAAGCCGTAGCGCACCGCGCGGTCGATCTCCTCGGCGCTGGCGACGCCTTCCTCGACCATGCGCGCGGCCTCGTTCATCGCGAGCGTCTGCAGGCGGGGGACGATGAAGCCGGGGCTGGCCGCGCAGGTGACGGGGACCTTGCCGATCGATTCCAGCAGGGCGTTCAGCCGCGCGAGCGTATCGGACGCGGTGGCGCGGCCGGGGGAGACCTCCACCAGGGGGACGATGTAGGCGGGGTTCAGCCAGTGGGCGTTGAGGAAGCGTGACGGGTCGGCCACGGCCGGGGAGAGGTCGTCCACCAGGATGGTGGAGGTGGTGGAGGCGAGGATCGCGCCGGGCGCCATCCGCGCGGAGGCGCGGGCGAGGGCCTCGCGCTTGAGGTCGAGGATCTCGGGCACGCCCTCGAAGACGACCGCCGCCGCGTGCAGCGCCTCCGCCGCCGCGGCCTCGGGCACGACGCGCACGCGGGCGAGCAGGGCTTCGGCATGCGCGGGATCGAAGAGGCCGAGTTCGGCCAGGGTGCGGAGCGCGTCGCCGATCTCGGCGAGGGCGTCGCGCTCCAGGGCGGCGAAGGCCTCGGGCGGGCGGGGCTTGGCGTCCACCAGCGCGACCGCGTGGCCGGCATAGGCGAAGCCGACCGCGATGCCGCGGCCCATGCGCCCGGCGCCGAGGCAGGCGATGGGCGGGCGCTCAGAAGCCATGCTGGAGGACCCGGGCGAGGCCCGCGCGGTCGAGGCCGCCGAGGCCGGCGTCGGCGAGGGTGCGGCCGCTGAAGTCCGGCGCTTCGCCGCGGATGGCGGCGCCGATGGCGGAGAAGGCGCGGGCGAGCGGGACCGGCACGCCCGCGAGTCCGGCCGCGGAGATGATGAGGGAGAGGCCGAGGCGGAGGTCCTCCATCATGTAGCGGTGCCCGGTGAGGACGATCCGCTCCCGCCAGTCGCCGGATTCGGTCAGGCGGTCGTGCGAGGCGCGGCCGTACATCCATTCCTCGCCCGTCTTCGCGTAGTGGTGGGCGAGCGGGAAGTGCGGGGCGCCGTAGCCCAGCGCCTCGCGCACGGCCACGCGCTCGGCGTCCAGCGCGTCCGTGGTGCGGCGGATGGCGGGGACGGTGCCCTCGTTGTGGATGTCCCATTTCTCGAAATGCTCGAGCGGGCCGGCGTTCATAACGATGAGCGGGGGATGGATGATGGCGCCCGCGTTCATCAGCGCGCCGGACAGGGCGTCGCCGCAGGGCTCGATCACGCCGGGGAAGGCGGCGCCGACGGCGTCCAGCGCCATTCCCGCGCGGTCCAGCGGGAAGACGCCGACGGGAAGCCGCGTGGCGCGCACGGTGATGGCGACCTGGTGCGGGCCGTGCTTGCGGGCGAGCCAGGGCAGCGTGCCCGTCTCCGCGAAGGCGACCCGCGGCGCGCGGCCGGCCTCGTGCAGGGCGCGGGCCATGAGCACGGTGCCGAGCGTGCCCGGGGGAAGGAAGACCACCTGCCCGTCCGCGAGGAGGGGGGCGAGGAGCCGGGCGATGTCGGGCTGCGCGGTGGCGGGGGCGGGGCAGAGGATCAGCGCCGCGTCCTCGATCGCCGCCGCCATGTCGGTGGTGACGAGGGCGAGGCGGGCCTCCCGCGTGCCGCGCGCGTCCTTCACGGCGATGGTGCCGCCGGCCGCGCGGTGGGCCTTGACCGCCGCCGCGTCGCGCCGCCAGAGCCGGACCTCGTGCCCCGCGAGCGTCAGGTCGCCGGCGGCGGCGAAGGAGCCGTTGCCGCCCCCGAGCACGGCGATGCGGAGGCGGCGGGCGGGTGGCGTCATGCGCGGGCGGTCTCCATCAGCGGGCGGAGCTCGAAATGGCGGACCTTGCCGAGCGCGGTGCGCGGCAGGGCGTCGGTGAAGACGACGCGGCGCGGCACCTTGAAGCGGGCGAGCCCCGCCGCGACGTGGTCGCGCACCGCGTCCTCCGTGAGGCAGGCGCCCGGGCGCAGCACGAGGAAGGCGACGGGGACCTCCTGCCACTTGGGATCGGGCGCGCCGAGGACGGCGGCCTCGGCGATGGCGGGGTGCTCGAGCAGCACGCGCTCGACCTCGGCGGGGTAGATGTTCTCGCCGCCGGAGATGATGAGGTTCTTGCGGCGGTCGTGGACGTGGAAGTGGCCGGCGGCGTCGCGGGTGGCGATGTCGCCCGTGCGGTACCAGCCCTTCGTCACGCAGGCGGCCGTCGCGGCCTCGTCGCGCCAGTAGCCGCGGAAGAGGTTGCGGCCGCGGAGGAGGACCTCGCCCGCCGTGCCGTGGGGAAGCTCGCGCCCCTCGTCGTCGGCCACGCGGGCCTCGCAGAGAAGGCCGGGCAGGCCGGTGGAGGTGGGGGCGGGCGCGGCGTCGCCGAGGCGCGTGTAGATGGCGATGGGGCAGCTCTCCGTCGCGCCATAGACCTGGAGCAGTGGCAGGCCGCGGGCGGTGACGGCCTCGACCAGCGCGGGGTGCACAGGCTCCGAGCCGGTGCTGATGGCGCGGAGGGAGGAGAGGTCGGCGCCGTGCCATCCGGGCGCGGCCAGGAGGGCGCGCAGCGTGGCAGGAACGGTGAGGAGGAGGCTCGGGTGGTCGGACTGCACCGCCGCCAGTACGGCGTCGGCCGCGAAGCGCGCGTGGATGGTGACGGTGGCGCCGGCCTGGAGGGCGGGCGTCGTCTGGATGTTGAGGCCGCCGACATGGAAGAAGGGCAGCACGGCGAGGACGTGGTCCGCCGCCGTCATGCCGTGCATGTGGTGGCTCATGACGGCGTTGTGGAGGATTGCCTCCTGCGCCAGCAGCGCGCCCTTGGGGCGGCCGGTGGTGCCGGAGGTGTAGACCAGCAGGAGCGGGTCCTCGAGCGTGCCGGGGCCCTCGGCGTCGCCCTCGCCGTCGGGGATGACGAGCGGGGCCGCGGGCAGGCCGGGCGCGGCCTCGCGCAAGGTTTCGGTGAAGGCGGGCTCGGCGAAGGCGACGCGCGGCTCCGCGTGCTCGAGGATGTAGCGAAGCTCCGGCGCGGCGAGGCGCCAGTTCAGCGGCAGCAGGATCGCGCCGAGGCGGGCGCAGGCGTAGAGCAGCGAGAGGTAGGCGGGGTGGTTCGCGGCCAGCACCGCCACGCGGTCGCCGGGGCGGACGCCGTGGACGGCGCGCAGCATCCGCGCGGCGCGGGCGATCTCCTGCGCGAAGGCCGCGTAGGAGATCGCGGCGCCCTCGAAGCGGAGCGCGGCCTTGCCGGGCGCGAAGGCGGCGTTGCGGTCGATGTGGGCGGCGAGGTTGCTCACTCGTAGCGCTCGCCGGGCTTGTAGAGCGTGTCGCGGCCGAGGCGGTCGAGGCAGATCTCGGCGGTCCAGGGCAGCATGAGGGAGCCGCAGCGGCTGTCGCGGTAGATCCGCTCCAGCGGCAGGCTGCGCAGCATCGCCTGGCCGCCGCAGGTGCGGATGGCCTTGGTGGCGATGGCGTTGGCGTTCTCCATCACCGTGTGCTGGGCGGCGTAGGCGCGCATCACCTGCTCGCGCGTGGGATCGGGGCGGGCCTCGCGGATGGCCTGGAACCAGAGGGCCTTGGTCTGCTCAAGCATGACCCGCATCTCGGCGACGGCGATCTGCTTCGTCGGGAACATGCGGCGCTTCACGGGCGGCGTGCCCGGGACCTCGCCGCGCAGGTAGGCGACGGCGAAGTCGTAGGCGGCCTGGGCGAGGCCCATGTAGGTCGGCGTCAGCGTCATGAACATGTGCGGCCAGCGGCCGGCGGCCTGGAAGTACACGCCGCGCGGCATGAGCATGGCGTCCTCCGGCACGAAGACGTCCCTTAGCAGCAGCGTGCGGGAGACGGTGCCGCGCATCCCCAGCGGGTCCCAGTCGCCGGTGATGCTGACGCCCTCGGCTGTCGCGGGGATGGCGAGGTAGAGGGTGTTGCGGCGGCTCGCGGCCTCGTCGCCCGCGCGCTCGGTGCAGAGGATGCCGTAGTAGTCGGCGGCGCCCGACAGGCTGGCGAAGATCTTCTTGCCGTTGACGAGGTAGCCGCCCTCCACCGGCCGCGCCTCGGTGCCGAAGGCGATGGCGCCGGCAGCGGCCGCGCCGCCCTCGGAGAAGGGCTGGGAGTAGATGGCGCCCTCCTCGACGATGCGGCGGTAGTGGCGGGCGCGGCGGGCGCGGTGGGTGGCGCGGTCGGTCTCGGTCATCTCCAGGTCCTCCGACAGCAGGCCGGACCAGAGGGTGGAGCAGACGTGCATGTTCCAGGAGAGGGCGGTCGCGCCGCAGTAGCGGCCGAGCTCGGCGGCGGTGAGGCAGTAGGTGGTGAAGTCCGCGCCCTCGCCGCCGTCCTCCTCGGGCACGCAGATGCGAAGCAGGCCCTCCGCGTGCATGTCGCGGAAGTTCTCGATGGGGAAGCGCGCCTCGCGGTCGTAGGTGGCGGCGCGGGGGGCGAGGACCGCCTTGCCGAAGCGACGGGCGCGGGCGGTGAGCTCGGCCTGCTGGGGCGTGAGGCGGAAGGCCTCGGGCGCGAAGATCGGCTCGTCCTGCAGGAGGTCGGCGGGGAGCGTGTCCATCAGCGGGGCCCTTTCAGGTGGCGGTCCAGGAAGTCCAGGACGGCGGCGTCGAAGGCATCCGGCGCCTCGATGTTCGGCAGGTGGCCGACCTTGGGAAGGCAGATGTAGGCGGCGCCGGGGATCTTGCCGGCCATGCGCTGCATCATCGGCGCGGGGGCGTTGGTGTCGACCTCCCCGGCGAGGCACAGGACGGGGACGCGGATGGCGCCGAGATTGGCGCGCTCGTCGAAGGTGACGAGGGCCCGGACCGCCGCGCGGAAGGTGGCGGGCGGGGTGGCGGAGAGGGCCTCGAGGGCCAGGTCGCGGAAGGGGGTGCCGTTCGGGCCGGTGAGGGCGGCGAGGGTCTCGGGCGCGATCTCAGCAAGGGTCCGGCCCTCCTCCAGCGGCCGCAGGCGGGCGGCGACGAAGTCGCGCTGGAAGTCGCCGGAGGGGTTCCCGAAGGCAGGGCTGGTCGCGCAGAGGATGGCGGCGGCGTAGGCGTCCGGGCGGCGGCGCAGCAGGGCCTGGGCGACCATGCCGCCCATGGAGTGGCCGAGCAGGACCGGGCGCTGCAGGCCGCGGGCAGCGATGGCGGCCTCCACGTCGGCGGCCATGGTCTCGAAGTCGAGCGCCTCCACCTGGGGGCGGGCGCCGTAGCCGGGCAGGTCGAGCGGGACGGCCTCGTAGCCGCGCGCGGCGAAGGGCGCGCGCTGGGGGTGCCAGAGCCGTCCGTCCGCGCCGATCCCGTGCAGCATGACGACGGGGGTCATGGGTCGCCCTTCGTTGACATGCCGATCATATGAAAAGGAATGGATCTGTCCAGCACGGGATCAGCCGAAGACCGGCTGGACCTCGCCGCCGAGCACCACGGGGGTGCCGTCGAGGAGGATGTCCGTGCCCATGACGGGGATGTCGAAATGGCCGGGGGTGTAGCGGCCGGCGAACTCGTTGGCGCCGGTGGAGAAGAGGAAGTTGCCGGCGACGGCGCGGAGCTCCGTGCCGTTGGTGTCGCGCTGGTCGTACATCGACAGCGCCTCGTAGCGCGCGGCGGGGTTCAGGCCGAACCCGACATGGGAGACGGCGTAGGCGTCGCGGTCGCCCCACGCGGCGAAGCTGCGGCGGAGCATCTCGGCGTCGGGGCCGGTGCCGTCGATGGCGGTGACGTAGTCGGCCTCGATGGTCAGGCGGATGGGGGCGGCGAGGTAGCGCTTGAAGGTGAGGTTGATGTCGCCGGTGTCGAGCACCAGCGTGCCGTTGACGGTGCCGGCGGCGGGGAAGCTGACGACGATACCGCCGGGCCAGTGGGCCAGCGTTCCCGGCCGGTCCGTCCAGCCCCAGACGCCGACGGTGGCGGCGCCGGCCATATCGACCTCCAGCGCGGTGCCGGCGGCGGAGCGGACGGTCATGCGGCGCGATCCGCGCAGCATCTTCGTCGCGGCGCGGACCCGGGCGGCCAGCGCGTCGTCCGGGCGCATCCGCTCCAGCGCCTCCGGGTGCTCGTTGGAGATGGAGAGGATGCGGGCGCCGGCCTTGAGGATGGCGGCGGTCTCGCGCGCGTGCATCAGCCCTTGCACGGTGAGGTCCACGACGAGGGAGCTGGCGGAGAGCGCGCCCACCACGGGCGCCAGGCCCTCGATCGCCTCGCTGGCGCCGGTGGAGCGGATGGGGACGGGGTGCGGGTTGCGGGCGGTGGGCAGGACGAGGTGGAAGGGGCGGGCGCCGAGGCGCAGCAGGGCGAGCTCGGCCAGGTGGACGTTCAGGGCGCGGGACTGGGTTTCCGAGAGGATGGCGACCGCCTCGCCCTCGCGGACGGCGCATTTGGCGAGGACCTCGGCGAAGGCCTCGATCCACTTGTGCTCGATCCGGTCCGCAAACATGCTGCCCCCTCCCCTGCTCGCGGCGCATTCGGGCGCGGACGAGGCGGCGCGTCAAGAAATATGAAAAGGGATGGGTTTTCCGTGGCCTTCACCGAGACCTACCTGCCCTACCTGCTGGCCCGCGCCAGCCATTCGGTGTCCTCCTCCTTCCACGCCTCGCTGAGGACCTGGGACCTGTCGGTGCCGGAGTGGCGGGTGCTGGCCTGCCTGGCGGAGGCGGACGGGCTGGCCGTCGGGCAGCTCGCCGCGATGGTCATGATGAAGCAGCCGAGCATGACCAAGGTGCTGGACCGCATGGAGGCGGAGGGGCTGGTGCGCCGGCGCGGGGCGCGGGAGGACCGGCGGCGGGTGCTGATCCACCTGACGCCGAAGGGGCGCGCGCGGGTGAAGCCGGTGCTGGCGGCGGCCCGCGCGCATCAGCGGGAGAGGCTGGCGCCCTTCGACGAGGCCGAGCGCGCGCTCATCCTGCGCGCGCTGCAATTGCTGATCGGGGAGGGCTGATCAGTCCCGGACGAGGCCGCCGTCCACCACCAGGTTCTGTCCCGTCACCGCGCGGCTCCAGGGGGAGGCGAAGAAGAGGACGGCGTCGGCGAATTCCTCGGGCGTGGTGACGCGGCGGAGCGGGGTGGACTGGGCGATGATGTCGAAGACCGCCTCAGGGGTCGCGCTGCTCGCGTCCGTGGTGCGGAGGAGGCCGCCCGAGAGCATGTTCACCGTGATGCCCTGCGGCCCGAGGTCCGCCGCGGCGGTGCGGGTGAGGGAGATCAGCGCGGCCTCGGCGGCGGTGTAGTCGTGGTAGGGCACCACCGGGTTCTGGAAGAGGTTCGTGCCGATGGTGACGATGCGGCCGAAGCCGCGCGCGGCCATGGCGGGGGCGGCGGCCTGGATGAGGTTGAGGGCGCCGTGGAGGGAGACCTCCAGCTGCGGCGCGAAGTCGGTCCAGGCGATCTCGCCGATCTTCGGCCGCGCGTCGCCGTTGAAGCGGAAGTCCGAGAGGGCGTTGTGGACGACGGTGGTCACGCTGGTGCCGAAGTGCTTCTCCGCCTCGCCCAGCATCGTCGAGACGGCGGCCGCGTCCGTCACGTCCGCCTGCACGGCGGCCGCGCGGTTGCCGAAGGGCGCGGCGACGGCGGCCGCGGCCTCGGCGCTGCGGCGATAGTTCACCATGACCCGCGCGCCGGCGCGGCCGAAGGCGGTGGCGATGGCCGCGCCCAGCCCGCGGCCCGCGCCGGTGACGAGGACGACCTGCTCGTCGATCCTCACATGCCACCGATGTAGTTGGGCCCGCCGCCACCTTCCGGCGTGCGCCAGTCGATGTTCTGCGTGGGGTCCTTGATGTCGCAGGTCTTGCAGTGCACGCAGTTCTGCGCGTTGATCACGAGCTGCACGGCGGCGTCGCCCGCCTCGGTGCTGGCGCCCTGGCCCGTCGCCTCGGCGTCGGGCGTGCCGCGCAGCTCGCGCTCCGCCTCCGGCCCCACGGCCTCGTAGACGGCGGCGGGGCAGTAGCGGCTCTCGGGGCTGCGGAACTGCTCCCAGTTCACGGCCTTCCAGCGCGTCGGCTCGCGCAGCACGAGATGGCTCGGCTGGTTCTCCTCGTGGTTCGTGTTCGAGAGGAACACGGAGGAGAGGCGGTCGAAGGTGAGCTTGCCGTCGGGCTTGGGGTAGTCGATGCGCTTGCTCTCGGCGGCGGGCTTGAGCGTCTCGTGGTCGGCGTGGTGGATCCAGGTCCAGGGCGCCTTACCGCGGAAGACGTAGGTGTCGAGCGCGGCCGCGGCCATGCCGCCCCAGAAGCCGTACTTCGCGAAGCCCGGGCGGATGTTGCGCACGCTGTGCAGCTCGTCCCAGACCCAGGAGTGACGGATGGCCTCGGGGTAGCTCTCCAGCACCGGGGGGCGGTCCTCGGTGGCCAGCGCCGCGGCGACGGCCTCGGCGGCCACCATGCCGCTCTTCATCGCGGTGTGCGTGCCCTTGATCTTCGGCACGTTGAGGAAGCCCGCGGTGTCGCCGACCAGCATGCCGCCCGGAAAGACCAGGCGCGGCACGGACTGCGCGCCGCCCTCGTTCAGCGCGCGGGCGCCGTAGGCGATGCGCTTGCCGCCCTCGAGGAAGCCGCGGACGGCGGGGTGGGTCTTGAAGCGCTGGAACTCGTCGAAGGGCGAGAGCCAGGGGTTCTTGTAGTCGAGGCCGACGACGAAGCCGATGGAGACGAGGTTCTCGCCGAGCATGTAGAGCCAGGAGCCGCCGTAGGTGTCGCTCTTCAGCGGCCAGCCCGTGGAGTGCCACACCAGGCCGGGCGTGTGCTTCTCCTTCGGGATCTCCCAGAGCTCCTTCATGCCCAGCGCGAAGGTCTGCGGCTGGCAGTCCTTGCGCAGGTCGTACATCTCGAAGAGGCGCTTGGTGAGCGAGCCGCGGCAGCCCTCGGCGAAGATCGTGTAGGTGGCGCGGAGCTCCATGCCCGGCTGGAAGTCCGGTCCCTCCTCGCCCTCCTTGGTGATACCCATCACGCCCGCGACCACGCCCTTCACCTGGCCGTCCTCGACGACGAGGTCGGAGGCGGCGAAGCCCGGGTAGATCTCGATGCCCATGGCCTCGGCCTTCGCACCCAGCCAGCGGCAGACGTTGCCGAGCGAGACGACGTAGTTGCCGTGGTTGTTCATCGCGGGCGGCGTTGGCAGCTTGATGGCGCGCTTCTCGGTCAGCAGCATGAAGCGGTCGTCGCCCGCGGGCGTCATCAGCGCCGGCGGGTCGTCGCGCCAGTCGGGGAAGAGCTCGTCCAGCGCGCGCGGCTCGAGCACGGCGCCGGAGAGGGTGTGGGCGCCGATTTCCGAGCCTTTCTCCACGAGGCAGACGGTGGCGTCCGGCGCGACCTGCTTCAGCCGGATGGCGGCCGCCAGCCCCGCGGGGCCGCCGCCGACCACCAGGACGTCGAATTCCATGCTCTCGCGGTCTGACACGGGGGCTCCTCCTGAGATTGACCGGGATGTAGCGTCGCCCCGGGCCGGCTGTAACCCCATGCCATTGCACGAAGGCCCGCCGGGGGGCGATACCGGGGGCATGGAGCTTGACCAGGCCGAGACCGCGGCCCTGCTCGCCGCGCTGGAGCTGCAGATCGCCTGGGGCGCCGACGAGGCGCTGGAGGAGGCGCCGCAGGACCGCACCCGCGCGCGGGCGCCGGCCGCGGCTGTCCCGGCCGCCCTGCCGGCGGCGGCCCCGGCCGCGCGGGCGGCGCCGTCCCGCCCCACCCCGGTCCTCGCGCCCGCTGCGGCCTTCGCCCCCGCCTCCCGCCGGGCGGGGGAGCTGGCGGCGGGGGCCGACAGCCTGGAGACGCTGCGGGCCGCGCTGGCCGCCCTCGAGCACCCGCTGCGGGAGACGGCGGGGAACCTCGTCCTCGCCGACGGGGTCGCCGATTCGGGGCTGGTGCTGGTCGGGGAGGCGCCGGGGGCGGACGAGGACCGGCAGGGCAAGCCCTTCGTCGGGGTGTCCGGCCGGCTGCTGGACCGGATGCTGGCGAGCATCGGCGTGGAGCGGGCGCGGAACGCCTACCTCACGAACATCCTTCCCTGGCGGCCGCCGGGGAACCGCACGCCGACGGACGCGGAGATGAACGTCTTCACGCCCTTCGTCCTGCGGCACCTGGCGCTGGTGCGGCCGCGCCACATCGTGCTGCTGGGCGGCACGGCCGCGAAGGCGCTGCTGCGGCGTAACGAGGGGATCACCCGGCTGCGGGGGAAGTGGCACAGCCTGGAGGTGCCGGGGCTCGGCCCGGTGCCGACCCTGGCCACGCTCCATCCCGCCTACCTGCTGCGCCAGCCCGCGGCCAAGCGGGAGGCCTGGACGGACCTGCGGCTGCTGCGGCGGGCCCTGGACGGGGCGCCGATTCCATAACGCCGCGTTACCAGTGACCGGAACGTGAACGGCGGCGCGCGGCCAAGCCTTTGATTCACGCGCCGGGGGGCCGGGCATCACGCGCTCGCGGGTTGCCCCGCCCGGCCCCGGCGCTTAACGCCGACCCTCCATGCGAGCTTCCCCCCCCGGGCTCGATCGCCGTCCCCCCCGGCGACAGCGCGCGGCATGGCTGGTTCTGCTGCTGGCCCTCGCCCTGTGCGGGGCCGGGGCCGAAGCTGCCCCGTCGCGCGCATCGGAGAGCCATCCGCGCCGCGAGCAGGCCTTGCCGCGCGACAGCCACCGCACGACCCGCGCCGCGCCGGCACGGCAAGGAACCCTCCGCCCGGTGGAGAGGCCTTCCGCGCGGCCGCCGGTGGCGTCACGCCGCGAGGCGCGCGAAGGAGTGCGCCGGGAGGCGCGCGCGGTGCCAGGCCGCGAGGTGCCGCACCGGGTGGCGCGCGACGGTTCCCGCCGGGAGCCGGCGCGGGCGGGCGGGCGGGGCGCGGCCGAGGCGTCGCGGCGGTCGGGGCCGGCGCCGTCCCGGGCCGTGGGCCGCGCGCCCCCCGCAGAGCGGGCCCGGACGGCGATGATCGAGCCGCACGAGCCCGAGCCGATCGCGATCTCCCGCCCCCTCTCCGGGCGGCTGCCGGAGATGCGGACCCCGCAGGAGATCGCCCTCTCCTTCGCCCGCACGCCGCTCGCCGGGGCGCAGCCGCGGATGCCGGCGGGCCTGCCCCAGCCCCTCGCCCCTTCCGAGGCGGCCCGGCTGCGGCGGATCTTTGACCTGCAGGCGCGGGGCGACATGGCCCAGGCGGCGCGGGAGGCCGAGCGGCTGGAGGACCGGCGGCTGATGGGCCACGTCCTCGCGGACCGCTGGCGGCCCGGCGGGGTGGAGCCGACGGTGGCGGAGCTTCGCGCCTGGCTGGCCGAGCACGCGGACTACGCGGACGCGCCGCGGCTGCACGCCCTGCTGGTGGCCCGGCTGCCGAAGGGCGCCGAGGTGCCGCCCCTGCCCGGCGAGCCCGCCGCGGAGGCGGTGCCGGCCCCCGGCCAGGAGGTTCCCCCGGAGGAGCGCGAGCCGCCGGCCGCGGCCCGGGCGCCGCTGGCCCGCAACCCCGCCCTCGACCGCACCGTCCGCGAGATGGCGGGGCGGGGCGAGATGGCGGAGGCGCTGCGCCACATCGCCGGCACGCGCGGCATAACCCCGGCCTATGCGGCGGCGCTGCAGACGGACGTGGCCTCGGCGCTCTTCACCTCCGGCAAGGACGCGGAGGCCTTCCGCGTCGCCTCTCTCGCCGCGCGGGCCGCGGGGGCGCCGGCGCAGGCGAGCTACCTGGCCGGGCTCTCGGCCTGGGGGCTCGGGCAATACGAGGCCGCCCTGCCCTTCTTCGAATCGGCCGCCCGCAACGAGGCGGCGCCGGCGGTGCTGCGCTCGGCCGCGGCCTTCTGGACGGCACGGGCCGCCGTGCGCTCGCGCCGGCCGCAGGGCTACGTGCCCTGGATGCTCCAGGCCGCGCAGGAGCCGCGGACCTTCTACGGGCTCGTCGCGCGCCGCGCGCTCGGCCTGCCGCCGGGCTTCGCCTGGGAGAGCGACGTGGCCGGGGAGGCGGAGGGCGCCGTGCTGGCGGAGACCGCCGGCGGCTGGCGGGCGCTGGCGCTGATCCAGGTCGGGCAGAAGGCGCGGGCGGAGGCGGAGCTTCGCCGGCTGTGGTCGGTGGCGCAGGGCAACCCGGCGCTGGCCCGCGGGATGCTGGCGGCGGCGACGGCCGCGGGGATGCCGGAGCTGTCCACGATGCTCGCCTCCCAGGCGCAGGCCGCGGACGGGCGGCCGCGCGACTACGCGCGCTTCCCGGTGCCGCGGCTGGAGCCGCAGGGCGGGTGGCGGGCGGACCCGGCGCTGATCTACGGGCTGGCGCGGCAGGAATCGAACTTCGACCCCGACGCAGTCTCCCCGGCCGGGGCGCGCGGGCTGATGCAGGTGATGCCGGCGACGGCCGCCTACATCACCGGCGACGCCGCGCTGCGCGACGGGTCCAGCCGGCGGCTGCACGACCCCGGCTACAGCCTGGAGCTCGGGCAGCGCTACCTGCTGCAGCTCTCGGGCCAGGAGAACGTGCAGGGGAACCTCATCCGGCTGCTCGCGGCCTACAACGCGGGGCCGGGGAACCTCTCGCGCTGGATGCCCGCGAACGGGCACCGGGAGGACCCCTTCCTCTTCATCGAGAGCATCCCCTTCAACGAGACGCGGGCCTATGTGCAGCGCGTGCTCGCCTATTCCTGGATCTACGCGAGCCGGCTCGGCCTGCCCTCGCCGAGCCTGGACGCGCTGGCGGCCGGCAGCACGCCGCGCTTCCTGGGGGTGGACGAGCTCGCGCGGATGGTGGCGCGCGGGCGGGGGTCCTGAGGGCGGCCGCCCCTCGTCCGGCCCTTAGTCCGCCTGGGCGCCGGACTTCTCGATCGTCTCGCGCCACATCGGGCGCTCGCGCGCGGCGCGGGCGGCGGCCTCGGCGGGCGTGGTCCAGATCGGCTTCGCGCCGACGCGGGCGAAGCGGTCCCGCTGGGAGGCGTCGTCGACCGTCGCCTTGAGGGCGGCGCCCAGGCGCTCGACCACGGCGTCCGGGGTGGCGGCGGGGGCCACGAAGCCGCCCCAGACGGTGACGACGAAGTTGTCCATGCCGCCCTCGGCCATGGTCGGCACCGCCGGCAAGGTCGGCCAGCGCTCCGCGCTGGTGACGGCGAGGGCGCGGATCTGCCCGGCCTCGACGAGCCCCTGGTAAGAGGCGACGCCGTCGATCGCGAAGTCGATGTCGCCGCCGAGCAGCGCCGGCTGGATCTGCGCCGCGCCGCGGTAGGGGACGTGGACGGCCTCAATGCCGAGGCGGCTGAACAGCATGGCCGAGGAGAGGTGGGTGGTGGTGCCGACCCCCGTGGAGCCGTAGGTGACGCCCCCGCGCTTCGCCCGCGCCCAGGCGATGAACTCGCCCAGAGTCCGCGACGGCACCTTGCCCGGCGCGACGACGGCGATGTTCGGGAACTCCCAGGCGAGCGCGAGCGGGCGGAGGTCGCGCTCCACGTCGTAGGGGACGGACTTGTAGAGGTACTGGTTGATGGAGAAGTTGCTGACGGTGCCGGCACCGATCGTGTGGCCATCGGGCGCGGCCTTCGCCACCGCGTCGATCCCGATGTTGCCGCTGGCGCCCGGCCGGTTTTCGATAACGACGGGCTGGCCGAGGGTCGCGCCCATGTGGTCGGCGTAGATGCGCGCGATCACGTCCGTCGCGCCGCCCGGCGGATAGGGGACGATCAGGCGGACGGGGCGCGTGGGCCAAGCCTGGGCGCGGGCGGCGGGGATCGCGAGCGCGGAGCCGAGGGCGGTCCCGAGGAGCGTGCGGCGGTTCATGGGCATCTTTCTTTACGTTGGGCGGGGCGCAGCCGGTCAGGCGCCGGGCGGGTGCACCTTGCCGGGGTTCATGATCCCGGTGGGGTCGAGCAGGTCCTTTACGCGCCGCATGAGGAGGAGCTCGACGGGGTCCGTCACCCGGCCGAGGCGGTCGCGGTTGCTGATGCCGATGCCGTGCTCGGCGCTGATGACGCCGCCGAGCGCCGCGGTCTCGTCGTCGACCACCGCGTTGATGCGGCGCGCGACCGGCGCGGCGGTGACGGCATCCGGGAACTGCCGCGCGTCGAGGATGGCGAGGACGTGGAGGTTGCCGTCCCCGACATGGCCGTGCATCACGACGCGCGCGCCCGGCACCTCCTCGAGGATGCGGCGCTCCACGTTGCGCGCGAAGAGCGGCGCGTTCTCGATCGGCACGACGCTGTCGTGGCTGACGACGTAGCCGGCGCGCTTGCTACCCTCGGAGACGGAGTGGCGGATCTTCCAGAGCGCGCCGGCCTGGGCCCCGCTCTCGGCGAGGACGGCGTCCGTCACCAGACCTTCCTCCAGGGCGGCGGCGAGCACCTCCTCGAGCGGGGTGCGGAGGTTGGTCGAGGCGAGCGTGTCCGTCAGCTCGATCAGCAGGTACCAGGGCGCCTCGAGGGCGAAGGGGATGGGGACGTCGGGCACGTGCTCGGCGATCACCTCGACCTGGCCGCGCGACATGGCCTCGAGGCTGGTCAGGCGGTCGCCGACGGCGTCGCGCAGGCGGCCCAGCAGCGTCAGCGCTGCCTCGATCTCCGGCAGCGCCACCATGGCGAGGGCCGAGACGCGCGGGCGCGGGAAGAGCTTTAGCGTGGCCGCGGTGACGACGCCGAGGGTCCCTTCAGCGCCGATGAAGAGCTGCTTCAGGTCGTAGCCGCTGGAATTCTTCCTGAGGCCCTGCAGCCGGTCGAGCCGGCTGCCGTCGGGCAGCACGACCTCGAGGCCCAGCACCAGCTCGCGCGTGTTGCCGTAGCGGAGCACGGCGGTGCCGCCGGCGTTGGTCGCGATGTTGCCGCCGATTTGGCAGCTCCCCTCCGCGCCGAGGCTGAGGGGGAAGAGGCGGTCCACGCCGGCCGCGGCCTCCTGGATCGCCTGCAGGATGCAGCCGGCCTCGACCGTGATGGAGTTCGCGAGCGGGTTGACGGCGCGGACGCGGTTCAGGCGGTCGAGGCGGAGCACGACGGAGCGTCCCTCCGCGTCCGGGGTGGCGGCGCCGCACATGCCGGTGTTGCCCCCCTGCGGCACGATGGCGATGCCGCGGCGGGCGCAGAGCGCGACCACGGCGGCGACCTCGGCCGTGCTGGCGGGCTTCACCACGGCGAGGGCCTTGCCGTGGTAGCGCCCGCGCCAATCGACGACGTAGGGCGCGTGGTCCTCGCCCGGCGCGAGGACGTGCGGGCGGCCGACGAGGCCCGCCAGCTCCTCGACCAGACCGTCGTCGGCGGCCACGGCCATCGGAACGCTCATGCTGCTGGGCCTCCATCCCGGGCGCGCGAGGAGCCGGGCGCGATCCCGGCTGCCTTCTTCCCGATCCGGGCGCGCGCTTCAAGCGCGGGGCCGCGGGCGGACGGCGATGACTACCCCGCGGCGCGGCGGAGCGGGGCGGGCGTCACCTCGTTGTGCACCTCCGCGAGTTGGGCGAGGAGGCGCATGAAGGTGACGCGGTCCGCGGGGGAGAGGGGGGCGAGGAGGCGGTCCTGCACGCGCCGGACCGCGGGCTCGACGCGGCGGAGGAGGGCGGCGCCCTCCGCGGTGAGGCGGAGGCGCTTCGCGCGGCGGTCGCCCTCGGCGTGGCTGCGCCCGATCCATCCCTTGGCCTCCAGCCGCTCGAGCACGCCGCCGAGGGTGGAGCGGTCGAAGGCGATGAGGGCCGAGAGCCGCGTCGCGTCCACCTCCGGGTTCTCGCGGATGGCGTAGAGGGCGGCGAACTGCACGGAGGTGAGCTCGTGCGCGCCGGCCTCCTCGGCGAAGAGGGCGCCGGAGATCTGCTGGGCGCGGCGGATGAGGTGCCCGGGCATGGCGTAGAGGTCGTGCATCGGGGCGGGCTCCGTGGCGGGAGGGGATCGGGCGGCCGATTGACGGCATGCTGAAAGACCGCATACTGCCTTTCAACAAGAATGGGGAGGGCCGCGCGACCGCTCCTCCCGGCCCGGCAAGGCCCCGCGCACGATCCAGGTTGCGGATCCAGGGTGCGACCTGGGGCACGATCCGGCAGAGGATGGGAGGCGACGGCTTGACGCAGGACCTGCACGGCGTGCTCGGCGATCTCGTGATCGCCAACCGCATCCTCGCGCACGAGGGGGTGCTGGACGATTTCGGGCATGTCGCCGTGCGGCATCCCGGGCGCGCGGACCGCTTCTTCGTGTCCCGCTCCCGCTCGCCCGAGATCGTCACCCGGGACGACCTGCTGGAGTTCACGCTCGACGGCGTGCCGGTCGATCCCAAGGGGCTGCGGCCCTACCTCGAGAGCGTGCTGCACGCGCGGATCTTCGCGGCGCGCCCCGACGTGCAGGCGACGGTGCACCACCACTCGCCGGCGGTGCTGCCCTACACGGTGGTGGACGACGTGCCGCTGCGGCCGGTGTTCCACATGGCTTCCGTGCTCGGCGGGCCGGTGCCGGTCTGGGACAGCCGGGACGAGTTCGGCGACACCAACATGCTCATCGACGACGTGCCGAAGGCCGACAGCCTGGCGCGGGCGCTCGGTGGCGGGACCTCGGTGCTGCTGCGCAACCACGGCGCCGCCTGCGCGGCGCAGTCCCTGCCCGCGGTGGTCTTCGTCTCCGTGCGCATGAAGGACAACGCGGAGTTGCAGTCCCGCGCCATGGCCATGGGCAAGCCCCGCTACCTGACCGAGGGCGAGACCCGGATGACCGCCGAGATGCTGATGGGCGAGCGGCCGCTCGACCGCGCCTGGAGCTACTGGCGGGCGCGCGCCGGCTACGGCGGCATCTAGAGGAGGGGCCGGGCATGGGCATCCGTCGCCGCCACCTTGGGGCCGCGGCCCTGCTGCTCGGCCTTCCCGGCGTCGCGCGCGCGCAGCGGCGGCCGGTGCGGCTCGTCGTCCCGGCCGCGCCGGGCGGGGCGATCGACGTCATCGGGCGGATCTACGCCTCGCGCCTGGGGGACGTGTTGGGCACCACCTGGGTGGTGGAGAACCGCTCGGGCGCGAACAACACGCTCGGCGCGGCGGAGGTCGCGCGCTCGGCGCCGGACGGGCTGACCTATCTCGTCAACGCCGACATCCAGCTCATGGCGAAGCGGGTGATGAAGGCGGTGCCCTACGACCCCGTGGCGGACTTCACGCCGATCTCGCGCCTGGCAACGGCGCCGATGGTGCTGGTGGGCAACCCGCGCGCGACGCCCGAGGGCGGGGTCGCCGCGCTGATCCCGGCGATGAAGGCGCGGCCGGACGGCTTCACCTTCGCCAACTCCGGCCTCGGCTCCATGGGGCATCTCGCGACCGAGGGCTTCAAGCGCGAGGCGGGGCTCGAAAGCCTTATCGTCACCTATCGCGGCACGGCGCCGGCGCTGACGGACGTGATCTCGGGCAACACGGCGCTGATGGTGGCGCCGCTCGGCTCGGCGCTGCCACAGATCGAGGAGGGGCGGCTGCGCGCCTTTGCCATCATGGGGCCGCGGCGCTCCCCCCGCGCGCCGGCGATCCCGACGATCGTGGAGCAGGGGATGCCCTCGCTCGACTTCACGCTGTGGTACGCGATGTGGGCGCCGAAGGGCCTGCCCGACGCCGAGGCGGACCGCGTGAACGCGGCGGTGCAGGCGATCTCGCGCGAGCCCGAGATCCGCGCCCGCATCGCCGAGCAGGGCGCGGAGCCGGTGACGGAGGACCGCGCCACCTTCGCCCGCTTCATCGCCACCGAGGACGTGCGCAGCGGGCAGATGGCGCAGGTGGCGCGGATCGAGCCGGAGTAGCCCCCGGCCCGTCTCGCGGCGCCTCAGGCGTTGCCGCGGTCCTCGCGCCAGAGGTGCAGCGCCTCCTGCACGGGGCGGTCGGAGAAGGAGAAGAGGACGCTCTCCTCCGCCGCCTCGTGGCGGACCTTCTTCCAGGAGGGGACGACGAAGACGTCGCGCTTGCCCCAATCCACCACGAAGTCGTCGCCGATGAAGCTGCGGCCCTGGCCCTCCATCGGGACGAAGATGGTGGCGTCGGTGGAGCGGTAGGCGGCGGTGGAGAAGCCCTTCGGCAGGAGCTGGATGAAGGTGCCCATCGTCGCCATGGCGTGGTTGCCGGTGATGGGGTTGGTGTAGCGCATCTTCAGGCCGTGGCAGGGGTCCCAGGCCTCGGCGCGGCGCATGCGCTCCAGCGCGTCGCGCGTGCGGGCGTAGGGGTAGTTGAAGACGGGGGAGCTGCCGCCGCCCGCCTTGTGGTCCACGGGCAGGAGGTTCGCGCCGTAGCGCGCGTCGCTGTCGCCGAGGGGGCGCGTGACGGGCTGCTCGTCCTGGTCGAGGTGCTCGGCGAAGGAGGCATCGAGGAACTGCACGAGCGGGACGTCGAGGCCGTCGAGCCAGAAGATCGGCCGGTCGCTCTCGTTGCCGTGGTCGTGCCAGGCCATGGGGGGCGTGATGATGAAGTCGCCCTCCTGCATGATCGTGCGCTCGCCGTTCACGGCGGTGTAGGCGCCGCCGCCCTCGAGCACGAAGCGTAGCGCCGTCTGCGAGTGACGGTGGGCGGGCGCGACCTCGCCGGGCAGGACGAGCTGCACGCCGGCGTAGAGGGAGGTGGTGATGCGGGACTGGCCGCGCAGACCCGGGTTCTCGAGCACGAGGACACGGCGCTCGGCCTCCTTGGCGGTGATGAGGGTTCCGGCCTCCATCATGGCCGCGCGGATCTCGTCGAAGCGCCAGCTCGCCGGGCGGCAGGCGCTGCGGGGCTCGGGGGTGACGAGCTCGGCGAGGGAGAGCCAGAGGGGGGTGAGGTTCTGGTGGCCGATGCGGCCGTAGAATTCCTGGCGCTTCGCCTCCACGGCCGCATCCTGCGTGCCGGGCGCGGCCTTCACGTTGGCGTCCATGGTCGCCCTCCTCTTTGTTGTTTGACCGTACACGGACAATCCGTGTAGGGTCAATTCCTTCCCGCCGGTCCCGCGGGCGGCGCAGCGCGCTCCGCCCGCGTCCTTCCGGACCGCGCCCGGGAACAACGCCCGGCGCCAGACCGCGGCGCGACCATGCACCCGGAGGACCCAGGATGACCACTCGCCCGGAGAAGCCGATCCTCGTCGCGGGCGGCGGCATCGGGGGCCTCGCGGCGGCGCTGGGCTTGGCGCGCGCGGGCTTCGCGGTCACGGTGCTGGAGCGGGCGGCGGCGCTGGGCGAGATCGGGGCGGGCATCCAGCTCGGCCCCAACGCCTTCCAGGCCTTCGACCACCTGGGCATCGGCGACGCCGCGCGCGCCATGGCCGTCTACGTCGACCAGCTGCGGCTGATGGACGCGCTGACCGCCGAGGACATCGCGACGATCGACGTGACGGAGCCCTTCCGGCGCCGCTTCGGCAATCCCTACGCCGTCGTGCACCGCGGCGACCTGCACGGCGTCTTCCTGCGCGCCTGCGAGGCCGACCCGCGCATCACCCTTCGCACCGGCTGCGCCGTGGTGGACTACGAGCAGGACGGGCGGGCCGTGACGGCGCTGCTGAAGTCGGGCGAGCGGGTGGAGGGGTCGGTCCTCATCGGCGCGGACGGGCTGTGGTCGCGCATCCGCGCCCGCGTCGTGGGCGACGGACCGCCGCGCGTGACGGGGCACACCACCTACCGCTCCGTCATCCCGACGGAGATGATGCCCGAGGACCTCCGCTGGAACGCGGCGACGCTCTGGGCCGGGCCGAAGTGCCACATCGTCCACTACCCGCTGTCCGGCTGGAAGCAGTTCAACCTCGTCGTCACCTACCACAACGACGCGCCCGAGCCGGTGGCGGGGCTGCCGGTGGAGGAGGAGGAGGTGATGCGCGGCTTCCAGCACGTCCACCCCAAGGCGCAGAGCATCATCCGCCACGGGCGCGACTGGAAGCTCTGGGTGCTCTGCGACCGCGACCCGACGGAGAAGTGGGTGGACGGCCGCGTCGCGCTGCTGGGCGACGCCGCCCATCCCACGCTGCAATACCTCGCCCAGGGCGCCTGCATGGCGATGGAGGACGGCGTCTGCCTGGCGCAGGAGATGGCGGCGCGCCCGGGCGAGGCGGAGGCGGCGCTGGAGGCCTATCGCCGCCGGCGCGTGCTGCGGACGGCGCGCGTGCAGCTGCAGTCCCGCGCGGTGGGGGACCACATCTACCACCCGAACGGGGCGCACGCGGCGCTGCGCAACAGCATCATGTCCGCGAAGAGCCGGGACGAGTGGTACGACGCGATCGCCTGGCTCTACGGCGAGACGGGGCTCGGGGATGCGCCGGCCGAGGCGCGGGTGGCGGCGGTGGCCTGAGGGTGGGCCTGGGTCGTGGCGCGGGCGACTCCGGGAGGCGCTGCCTCCCGGGCCCTCCGCCGGGGAGCCGGCGGGCTCCCCGGACCCCGCGATCTGTCTTTCGGGTGCTGTAGGCTGCGCCTTGAATAAACCTTTGGACCGCCTGGGCTGATCGGTCAGTCGCCGGAGGTCCATGACCTCCGGCGCGCAACCAACCAGCCGCGGGGTCCGGGGGGGCCGTTGCCACCCCGGCGGAGGGTTCGGGAGGCAGAGCCTCCCGAGGGCCACAGCGAGCCACCCATTACCCGAAGGCGCCGCATTCCAGCGACACCACCGCGCTCGCCTCGCGCACCATGGCGAAGAGCTCGCGCAGCGGCTCCATCAGCTCCGCGTGCTCGCGCCCGTAGCCGCCATGGCGCGGGGACGGCGGCTCGCCGTAGTCCAGCGAGGCGCTGGGCGGCTCGTGGGCCGGGAAGACCTGGTCGAGCAGCTTGGCGGCCTCCTCCACGTCCAGGCGCAGCAGGCGGCGGAGCAGGCTGTCGCGGGTGACGCCGTGGCGGGGGGAGAACTCCGGCATGTTCACCGCGCGCATCCAGATGCGGTGGACGAGCAGCAGGCGCACGGCGTGGACCGCGAAGAGGCGGTCCGACATGCGCGGCGCCTCCCCTTCCGACGGCCAGGCGCGGCGGAGCGCGGTGTGGTCGGCCAGCAGGCTGCGGAAGACGCGGCGCACGGGGTCGCCGAGGCCCTGTTCCTCCAGCGCGGTGGCCACGGCGGTGAGGGAGGCGGCGTTGGCGGGGCTGCGGGCGCTGGCCGCGCGGTCGAGCCACATGCCGGGGTCGAGCGTCGCGACGTAGCCGCGCAGCACGTCGGCGTCCGAGAGGGTGAGGCCGGCGCGGGCGAAGGCCATGGCGCCGGCGAAGCGCGGGGACTTGCGCAGCAGCTCCGCGAAGCCCTCCGGCTCGCGCGAGGCGCCGGCGCCGAGGCCGTGGGTGAGGTTGGCGAGGAAGCCGAGCTGCTGCAGCACGGCGTTGTTCGGGATCGCCCGCAGCTCGCGCGCGTGGCGGATGGTGGCGGGGCCGCCCGTGTCGCTCTGGCGGGCGGCGGGGCGCGATCCCGTGCGGTCCAGCAGCGCCGGGCCGAAGCCGCCAAGGAGGCCCGCGTAGCCCGGGTCCTCCACGAGGACGGCCATGGCGCTGCGCATGCCCGCGAAGAGGTCCGCGGCGAAGCCGGCCTCGGCGTAGACGGGGTCCGCGACCTCGCCCGGCGGGGGCGCGAAGGCGTGCTCGGCGATGCGGGCGATGGCGGCGTGGGCGAGGGCCGGCGTGCCGAAGAGCTGGTAGCCGTCGCCGCCCTGGAAGCTCGTCTCGATGCGGGTGGGGATGCGGGCGGCGGCGAAGGCGGCGCGGACGGCGGGCGGGTCGAGGTAGTCGAGGCGGGCGGCGAGCCCGTCCGGGTGGCCGCCGCGGCCGAGGCCCTCGCCGTGGGTCTCGAAGAGGACGACTTCCAGCGCGCCCAGGCCGTGGCGGGCGAGCAGGTCGGCGACGCGGAGCTTCAGACGCTCGATGAGGTGGCTGGCCGCGGGCTGGCCGACGTAGCGGCCGGAATCCGAGTAGCCGAACTGCAGGCAGAGCCGGCCGATGCCGCGGAGGTAGGTCCGCCAGTGCGGGGAGCGCAGCGCCTCCTCGATCACGCGCTCGCCGCGCCGTTCCAGGGCCTCGGCGGTCTCGAAGAGGGGGCTGATCTCGACGTGGCGCTCCACGCCGCAGAGGCGCGCGAGGAAGAGGGCGGCGAGGAGGGTGAAGCCGCTCTCGGTCTCGGCCACGAGGAAGCGCACGGGCTGGGAGGCGTCCACGTGCTTCGTGATCTGCGCGACCGTCATCATCAGCCGCATGGCGCTGGCCGATTCCGAGAGGAGGCCGCCGGTGTCGACGGGCTCGGGCTTCGCCTCGTCGAGCGCGGCGTTGATCGCGCCGAAGAGGGCGCGGCGGCGGGCGGCGTCGTCCGGCGCGCCGCCGAGGGCGGGCACGCGGAGGCGGGCGGCGTTGTGGAGCTGGGCCGAGTTCAGCCGCGTGTGGGTCTGGGCGAGGGAGAGGCCGTGGGCGGCGAGCCCCGCGCGGGCGACGCAGAGGGCGAGGCGCGCCTGGTCGTCGGGGGCCGCCTCGATCGCCTCGGCGAAAAGCTCGAGGAGCGGGCCGGGCGTGGTCAGCGCCTCCTCGCGCCGGTCGATGAGGACCCGGGCGAAGCGCTGCGCCGCCTCCGGGTCGGGGGTGCCCGGGGGCGGGCAGGCGGCGATCTGGGCGCGCACCGCGTCGAGCGCGCCGGCGAGGCGCCCCCGCAGCGGGCCGCTGCCCTCGGGCGGCAAGGCCTCGATCTGCGCCTCGAGGCGGGCGAGGCCGAGCTCCTTCATCCGCAGGCGCAGGCGCAGCGTGTCCTGCCAGCCGATGTCGGTGCGCCCGTCCGTGTCGTAGCCGACCCAGGAGGAGAGGAGGACCGGCGCGGGCATGAGGGTGCGCCAGCGGTCCCGCCAGGTGTCGCGGGCGACGGCGAGGAAGGCGGCGGCGAGGCGGTCCAGCGCGTCGCGCCCGTTGGCGATGGCGACGACAGCCTGGGTGAACTCCTCCTCGAGGTCCGGCGCGACGGGGCGGAGCGGCAGGCCGGGCGGCGGGGCCGTGCCGCCGGCGGCCTCGGCGAGGGCGCGGTTGGTCTCGCGCGGGAGCGAGAAGGTCGGGTGGGCCGTGAAGACCGCGGCGGCGCGCGGGCGCTCGCAGGCGGCGCGGAAGGCGGCGAAGGGCACGGGGCTGTCGGCCGGGTCGGGGCGGGCGACGCGGCCGGCGACCGCGATCAGCGCGGCGTCGGTGCCGGCGGCGTCCGTGGCGCCGAGCTTGCGGGCGAGCGACGCCGCGCGGTCGGCGAAGGCGAGATCGCCGATGTGGCGGAGCGCGGCGCGGAGGTCGTCGAGGGTGAGGTCGCCGTCGTCGAGGCGGCGGCTGAGGGCAAGGGCCATGGCCAGGGCGGGGGCGGCGAAGGGATCGCCCCGGCCCTGGGCGCGCGCGGCCTCCGCCAGGGCCAGCAGGTCCGGCGCCTGGGCGGCGCGGGGATCGGGGGGCGTCGCGGGCTGATGGTCCATCGCTGTCTCTCCCTCTGCGCCGGGTCCGATGCAAAATCGGGACACGCCGCGCGACAATAGGCCCCAGCTTGGGTGCCGGGGCCGTTCTGGCAAAGCCCTTGCGTGTGCAACGCAGCACGCCGGGATAGGCCGGCATGCTTCTGGGGGTCGAAGGGCTGCGGGTCCTGCTGGTGGATGCGGATGCCGGGCGCGCCGCCCTGGTCACGGCCGGGCTGGAGGCGGCGGGCTGCGAGGTGGTGGCGCTGGTCTCGGACACGGGCGACCTGACGCGGCTGGCGCGGGAATCCGGGGCGGAGGTGATCGTCTGCGACCTGGACGACCCCGGGCGCGACGCGCTGGAGAGCATGCGGGCGCTGAACCGGGACGAGCCGCGCCCGGTGGTGCTCTTCGCCGAGCGGGGGGAGCCGGAGCAGATCGAGGCGGCGCTGGAGGCGGGGGTGGCCGCCTACGTGGTGGAGGGGCTGGCGCCCGGGCGGGTTCGGCCGGTGATCGAGGTGGCGATCCGCCGTTTCCGGGCGCACCACGCGATGCGGATGGAGTTGGAGGCCACCCGCGCCACCCTGGCCTCGCGGGCCGTCATCGACCGTGCCAAGGCCCGGCTGATGGAGCGAGGGCGGCTGAGCGAGGAAGAGGCCTACCGGCGGTTGCGGCGGGCCGCGATGGACCAGGGCCGGCGGCTGGTCGATATCGCACAGGCCATTATGAGCGAAAAATAGGCAAATAGCCTGTTATGAGTTCATGAATGGAGGATAGTGGATTCTGTTGCCCCTATAGAGAGCATTTTTCCCTTGCCGTGCTGCGCTGCGGCATGATGAATGACGGCACGGGGATGGATCGCAATGGCGCGGTCCCCTGCACTCCCCGATCGGTCAACCGGCGGTCCAATGGCGGCCCGCCTCCCGGTTCCCCAGGGAACCCCGGAGCGCGCGCTTGTCGGCATCCCCTCTGCGCATCGGCTATGTCCCGCTCACCGACGCTGCGCCGCTGGTGGTGGCGGAGGCGCTCGGCCTCTTCGCGCAGCACGGGGTCCGGGTCGCGCTGTCCCGGGAATCCGCCTGGGCGGCGGTGCGGGACCGGGTGGCCCATGGGCTGCTCGACGGCGCGCACATGCTGGCGCCCATGCCGATCGCCCTCGCCTGCGGGCTGGGCGGCGTGCGCGCGACGGTGTCGGTCGGCGCGGGGATCGGGCGCAACGGCAACACGCTGACCCTCTCGCCCGCCCTGGCCGGGGAGGCGGGGCTGGACCCGGCGGGGTCGCCGCTCTCGGCGGAGGCCTTCGCGGCGGCGGTGCGGCGCCGTGCCGCGGCCGGGCGGCCGATGGTGCGGCTGGCGGCGGTGTTTCCCTTCTCGTCCCACCACTACCTGCTGCGGCACTGGCTCGCCTCGGGCGGGCTCGACCCTGACCGGGACCTGCGGCTGGTGGTGGTGCCGCCGCCGCGCACGGCCGCGGCGCTGGCGGGCGGCGAGGTCGACGGCTTTCTCTCGGGCGAGCCCTGGGGCAGCCACGCGGCGGCGCTCGGCGTCGGGCGGGTGGCGCTGACGGGCGGGGACGTCTGGCCCGACCATCCCGAGAAGGTGCTGGCCTTCCGCGCGGGGCTGCCGGCCGGGCAGGCCGTCGCGGTGACCGCCGCCGTGATCGCGGCCGCGCGCTGGCTGGACGATCCCGCGAACCGCGGGGACGCCGCCGCCCTGATGCACGAGCGGGTCTTCCCGACGCTGGACGCCGCGACGGTGCGCCTGGCGCTGGACGGGGTGGTCCCGACCGCAGCCGGCACCCGCGCGCTGCCCGCGCCGATGCGCTTCCGCGAGGCGACGCTGGCCCGCCCCGAGGCCGCCGCCTGGTGGCTGCGGCAGATGCGCCGCTGGGGGCACGTGCCCGAGGCCGTGCCCGATTCCGAGGCCCTGTCCGCCTATGGCGACGCCACCTGGCGCGCCGCGGCCGCCCTGCTGGGCGAGGCCGAGCCCGAGACCGTCACCCTTCCCGAGGAGATCGCCGCGTGACCGTTAACCGCAGGCAAGCCATCGCCGCCACCGCCGCCCTTCTCGCCGCCGCCCGCGCGGCCGCCCCGCGCGGGGCCTTCGCGCAGTCCTCCACCGTGCCGGAGGTGCGGAAGGCGGTGCTCGGCTACATCGCGCTGACGGACGCGGCGCCGTTGATCATCGCGAAGGAGAAGGGCTTCTTCGCCAAGCACGGCATGCCCGACGTGGAGGTCTCCAAGCAGGCGAGCTGGGGCGCGACCCGCGACAACCTCGTGCTCGGCGGCGGCTCGGGCGGGATCGACGGGGCGCATATCCTGACGCCCCTGCCCTACCTCATGCACACCGGCCGCATCACCCAGAACGGCCAGCCGGTGCCGATGGCGATCATGGCCCGGCTGAACACCAACGGGCAGGCGATCTCGGTGGCGGAGAAGCACAAGGCGCTCGGCGCCCGGCTCGACGCCGCGCCGCTCAAGCGCGTGCTGACGCAGGAGAGCAAGGTCGCCATGACCTTCCGCGGCGGCACGCACGACTTGTGGATCCGCTACTGGCTGGCCGCCGGCGGCATCGACCCGGACCGCGACGTGCAGACCATCGTCGTGCCGCCGCCGCAGATGGTGGCGAACATGAAGGTCGGCACCATGGACGCCTTCTGCGTCGGCGAGCCGTGGAACGACCAGCTCGTGAACCAGAAGCTCGGCTACTCGGCCCTGGTCACGGGCGAGCTGTGGCGCGACCACCCGGAGAAGTCCTTCGCCCTGCGCGCGGACTGGGTCGCGGCCAACCCGCGCGCGGCCGAGGCGCTGACGGCGGCCGTGATCGAGGCGCAGCGCTGGTGCGACACGGACGCGAACCGGCAGGAGATGTGCACGGTCATCGGCCGCCGCGCCTGGTTCAACGTGCCGGTGGCCGACATCATCGAGCGCACGCGCGGCAACATCGACTACGGCGACGGCCGGAAGGTCGAGGGCTCGCCGCTGCTGATGAAGTTCTGGCGCGACCACGCCTCCTACCCCTTCCGCAGCCACGAGCAGTGGTTCCTGACCGAGGACATCCGCTGGGGCGTGCTCCCGGAAGGCACCGACACGGCGAAGCTGATCGGCGAGGTGAACCGCGAGGGGATCTGGCGCGCGGCCGCGGCGCGCGCGGGCGTGCCGAACGCCGAGATGCCCTCGGGCACGTCGCGCGGGCGGGAGACCTTCTTCGACGGCAAGGTCTTCGACCCCGAGAACCCCGCCGCCTACCTCGCCTCGCTTTCCATCAAGAAGACCGGAGCGGCCTGAGCATGAACGCGACTGTCCAGACCCCGGTGGCGGCGCCGCCGTCCGTCACGCGGCCCGCGCCCAGCTCGATGCCGGCGCTCACCCTCGGCGCACGCCTGCGCCCCTACGCGGAGCGCGTGCTGCCGCCGCTGGCGGTCGTGCTGGCGCTGATGGGGCTGTGGGAGGTGGTGGCGAGCGGCCCGGGCGCGACCCTGCCGCCGCCCTCGAAGGTCTGGGCCGACGCGCACGACCTCATCGTCGATCCCTTCTTCGACCGCGGCGGGCTGGACAAGGGGCTGTTCTGGCACCTTCTGGCCAGCCTCCAGCGCGTGGCGGTGGGCTTCGCGCTCTCGGCCGTCATCGGCATCGCGGTGGGGCTGCTGATCGGCACCTCGAAGCTCGCGATGCGGGGCCTGGACCCGATCTTCCAGGTGCTGCGCACGGTGCCGCCGCTGGCCTGGCTGCCGCTCTCGCTCGCGGCCTTCCGTGAGGCGCAGCCCTCCGCCATCTTCGTCATCTTCATCACCTCGGTCTGGCCGATCATCATCAACACGGCGGTGGGCGTGCGGAACGTTCCCGCCGACTACCGCAACGTGGCCGCGGTGATCCGCCTGCGCGGGCCGGCCTACTGGTGGCGGATCATCCTGCCGGCGGCCGCCCCCTACATCTTCACGGGGCTTCGCATCGGCGTCGGCCTCTCCTGGCTCGCGATCATCGCGGCGGAGATGCTCATAGGCGGCGTCGGCATCGGCTTCTTCATCTGGGACGCGTGGAACTCTTCCAACTTGTCCGACATCATCGTGGCCCTCGCCTATGTCGGCCTCGTCGGCTTCGCGCTGGACCGGCTGATGGCGCTGGCCGGGCATCTCGTCACCCGCGGCACCGCGACGGTCTGAGGAACGGCCCCCATGGCAATGCAGCCCTTCCTCGACATCTCCGACGTCACCGTCGCCTTCGGGCGGTCGCGCGTGCCCGTGCTGAACGGCATCGACCTGAAGGTGGCGCGCGGCGAGTACGTCTCCGTCATCGGCCATTCCGGCTGCGGCAAGTCCACGCTGCTGAACGTGGTGGCGGGGCTGCTGCCGGCTTCAGGCGGCGGCGTGGTGCTGGACGGCAAGGAGGTGTCGGACCCCGGCCCCGACCGCGCCGTGGTGTTCCAGAACCATTCCCTGCTGCCCTGGCTCACCTGCTACGAGAACATCCGCCTCGCGGTGGACCAGACGCTGTCGAAGTCCTTGTCGCGCGCCGAGCGGCACGAGTGGACGATGGAGAACCTGGCCCTCGTGCGGATGACGCACGCGAAGGACCGGCGGCCGAACGAGATCTCGGGCGGGATGAAGCAGCGCATCGGCATCGGCCGGGCGCTGGCGATGAAGCCCAAGGTGCTGCTGCTGGACGAGCCCTTCGGCGCGCTGGACGCGCTGACGCGGGCGCATCTGCAAGACCAAGTCATGGCGATCCACGCGGAGCTCGGCACCACCGTGATGATGATCACCCACGACGTGGACGAGGCGGTGCTGCTGTCCGACCGGATCGTCATGCTGACCAACGGGCCGAACGCCCGCATCGGCGAGATCCTGGAGGTCGGGCTGGCGCGGCCGCGCGACCGGCTGGCGCTGGTGGCGGACCCGCGCTTCATCGCGGCGCGCGCGGCGGTGCTCGAGTTCCTGCACCACCGCCACGCCGCGCCCGGGCTGGCCGCGGCATGAAGGTCCTGGTCGTCGGCGCCGGCCCGGCCGGCACGCGCTGCGCGCTCCGCGTCGCCGGGCGCCTGCCCGGGGCCGAGGTGGTGCTGGCGGGCGCCGAGCCGGCCCTGCCCTATGACCGGGTCGCGCTGTCGAAGTACCTCGCCGGCGACGTCGAGCAGGCGGCGCTCGTGACGCACTCGCTCGCGGAGCTCCGGGCCGCGGGGGTGCGCTACCGGCCGGGAACGCCGGTCGCCGCGCTCGACCTCGCGGCGCGCGTGGCCGTTACGGCGCGTGGCGAACGGATCGGCTACGATTGGTGCGTGCTGGCCACCGGCAGCAAGTCCTTCCGCCTGCCGCTGCCCGGTGCGGAGCTGCCGGGGGTGATCGCGTGGCGGGACCTGGCGGAGACGCGGCAGATGATCGAGGCGGCGCGCGCGGGCGGGCCGGCGGTGGTGATCGGCGGCGGGCTGCTGGGGCTGGAGACGGCGGCGGGACTGGCCGCGCGCGGGATGAAGGTGACGGTGCTGCACGCGGTGGGATGGCCGATGGAGCGGCAGCTCGACTACGACGCCGGCACGCTGCTGGCCGGCCGGTTGCGCGCGCGCGGGCTGACGCTGCGCATGCCCGCGGAGACGGTCGCGATCGAGGGGGTGGACCGCGTGGAAGCGGTGCGGCTGGCAGGCGGCGAGCGCATCCCGGCGCGGCTGGTGGTGATGTCCGTCGGCGTGCGGCCGAACATCGACCTGGCGCGGGCGAGCGGCCTTTCGATCGCGCGCGGGATCGTGGCCGACGCGGCGCTGCGCACGAGCGACCCGCACGTCCTCGCCGTGGGCGAGTGCGCGGAGGTGGAGGGGCGGACCATCGGCCTCGTCGCCCCCGCGCTGGAGCAGGCGGAGATCGCGGCCGCGACGATCGCCGGCGAGGCGATGGCCTGGGCGCCACGCGCGGATTCGGCGGCGCTGAAGGTGTCGGGCACGCAGGTCTGGTCGGGCGGCGAAGTCGCGCCGGCGGGCGCGGAGGCGGTGACGCTGCGCGCGGGCGAGAGCTACCGGCGGCTCTGGTGGCGCGACGATCGGCTGGTGGGCGCCGTGCTCTACGGCGACACGGCGGAGGCCGGCTTCTACCAGGGGTTGATCGCGAGCGGGCGGGCCGTGGCGTCGCGGGCGGACGCGGCGCTGGGGCAGGCCTTTCTTCAGGACGCGGCGTGATGGCGGATTTCTCGGGCGAGCAGCAGAACTACCTCAAGGGCTTCATGGCGGGCGTCGAGGCGCGCCGCGGCGCGCTCTCGCCCGGCGCCGAGGGGGGCGCGCCGCCGGACGCGATGCGCGCCGCGCAGGACGCGGCGGTCGCGGCCGGCGGCAAGCTCTCGGCCGAGGAGAGGATGAAGCGGGAACGTCACCCGCTGGACCGCTGGGACGAGGTGGAGGCCCGCGCGCGGGAGGGCCGGTTCCCGCACGGCCTCGAGAACCTCGCGACGCGCTGGCACGGGCTGTTCTACGTTGGGCCGACGCAGGATTCCTTCATGTGCCGGCTGCGCCTCCCGGGCGGCCTGCTCTCCTCCTGGCAGGCGCAGGGCGTGGCCGAGATCGCCGAGGAGTGCGGCGGCGGCTACGTGGACGCGACGACGCGCAACAACCTCCAGATCCGCGAGATCCCCGCGGACCGCGGCGTGGAGCTGCTGGAGCGGCTGGCGGACCTCGGCATCATCCCCAAGGGCACGGGCGCGGACAACATCCGCAACATCACGGCCTCCCCCACCGCCGGCATCGACCCGGGGGAGCTGATCGACACGCGCGCCATCGTGCGCAAGCTGCACCACCACATCCTGAACACGCGCGACCTCTTCGGCCTGCCGCGCAAGTTCAACATCTCGATCGACGGCGGCGGCCGCGTCGCGGTGGTGGAGGACACGAACGACATCGCCTTCACCGCGGTGCGGGTGGGCGAGGAGGTGGTGTTCCGCCTCGCGCTCGGCGGCATCACGGGCCACCGGGACTTCGCGCGCGACACGGGGCGCGTGGTGGAGCCGGGCGCGGTGGTGCGGGTGGCCGACGCCGTCATGCGCGTCTTTCTCGCGCACGGGGACCGCACGGACCGGCGCAAGGCCCGTCTAAAGTACCTGCTGGACCGTTGGGGCCTGCCGCGCTTCGTCGAGGCGGTGGAGGCGGAGCTCGGCGCGCCGCTGCGCGAGGCCGGCGCGGTCGAGCCAGCCCCGCCGCCCGACAAGCACGGGCATCTCGGCGTGCACGACCAGCGGCAGCCGGGGCTGCAATACGTGGGGGTGGTGCTGCCGGTCGGGCGCGCCACGGCGGCGCAGCTTCGCGGCCTGGCACGCATCGCCGACACCTTCGGCAGCGGCACGCTGCGGCTGACGGTGTGGCAGAACCTTCTTCTCTCCGACATTCCGCGCGAGCGGATGGCGGAGGCCTGCGCCGAGATCGAGGCGATCGGGCTCGGCACCTCGGCCAGCCATGTCCGCGGCGGGCTGGTGGCCTGCACGGGGGCGGCGGGCTGCAAATTCGCGGCGGCGCACACGAAGCAGCACGCGGCGTCGCTGGCGGACTACCTCGACGCGCGCATCGCGGTGGCGCGGCCGGTGAACATCCACCTCACGGGCTGCCACAACTCCTGCGCCCAGCACTATATCGGCGACATCGGCCTCATCGGCGCGAAGGCGGAGCGCGGCGAGGAGGAGGTGGAGGGCTACGACCTGCATGTCGGCGGCGGCGCCGGCGCGGAGCGGGCGATCGGGCGCCTCGTCCTCGCGAAGGTCCCGCATGACGAGATGCCGCCGATGGTTCTCAATCTGCTGCGCGCTTGGCAGGAGGGCGCGCCGGATCTTTCCTTCCAGGACTTCACCGCCCGCCACGACGACGCCGCGCTGCGGGCCATGGCCGGGCGCGAGACCGCGGAAGCCGACGCATGAACGCCATCTCCCCCATTCCCGGCGCCTTCCCGCAGCCCGCGCCCGTGCCGCTGATCCCGGAGAGCGCGCCCTTCTCGGCGGAGCAGCGGGCCTGGCTGAACGGCTTCCTCGCCGGGCTCTATGGCGGCGCGGCCGCCGGGGGCGCCGCGGCGCCCGCTCCGGAGCCGGAGGAGGAGTTCCCCTGGCACGACCCGGCGCTGGCGCTCGAGGAGCGGCTGGCGATGGCGGCGGGCAAGCCCTCCTCCCGCCAGCTGATGGCGGCCATGGCGCAGCTCGACTGCGGGCAGTGCGGCTATGTCTGCAAGAGCTACGCGGAGGCGATCGCCTCGGGGGCGGAGGGCTCGCTCTCCCTCTGCGTGCCCGGGGGCAAGGCGACGCAGAGGGCGCTGAAGGCGCTGGTGGCGGAGGCGCCCGCGGCAACACCCGTCGCCGCGCCCAAGGCCACCGGGCCGGCGCTGGTGCCGGTGCGCGTGCTGGCGGCCAGGCCCCTCTCGGGCGCGGGGTCGGTCAAGGACGTGCGCAACGTGGTGCTGGACCTCGAGGGCAGCGGGCTTCGTTACGAGCCCGGCGACAGCCTCGGGCTGCTCGCCCCGAACGACCCGGCGCTGGTGGAGGGGTGCCTTGCGATCCTCGGCGCCACCGGGGAGGAGATGGTGCCCTGCCCCGACGGCACGGCGCGGCCGGCGCGGGAGGCCTTCCTGTCGCACCTCGCGATCGCGCGGCCGCTGGACCGCACCTGCGACCTCCTGGCGGGCGCGGCGCGCGATCCGAAGGAGGCGGCGATGCTGCGCAAGCTCGTGGACGGCGACGACGATGCGTCGCCCGGGGACGCGGACCTGCTGGACCTGCTGGAGCACTTCCCCTCCGCGCGGCCGCCGCTGGCTGACCTCGCGGCCTCGCTGCCGGGGCTGAAGCCGCGCCTCTACTCCATCGCCTCCTCGCCGCTCGCGGTGCCCGGCAAGGTGGAGCTCTGCGTCTCCGTCGTGACGGCGGAGCGGCGCGGGCGGGTGCGGCAGGGGGTTGCCTCCTCGCATCTCGGCTTCCGCGCGCTGGCGGAGGGCGGGGCGCGCACGGTGCCCGGCGACAAGGAGCGGGCGCTGGCGGGGGTGATGCCGGCCCACATGCAGGTGAGCCACTTCCGCCTGCCCGAGGATCCCTCCACGCCCGTCATCATGTGCGGTCCCGGCACGGGCATCGCACCCTTCCGCGCCTTCCTGCAGCACCGCGCCTCGCTCGGGATCAAGGGGCGGACCTGGCTGTTCTTCGGGGACCAGCGCTCCGCCACCGACTACCTCTTCTCGGACGAGATCGAGGGATGGCTCGCGGACGGCACGCTGGAGCGGCTGTCGCTCGCCTGGTCGCGCGATCCCGGCACGAAGAAGACCTACGTGCAGGACCGGATGAAGGAGCAGGCGGCCGACCTGTGGCGCTGGTTCCAGGACGGCGCGCGCTTCTACATCTGCGGCGACGCCGCGCGGATGGCGAAGGACGTGGACACGACGCTGCGTGCCATCGCGATGGGTGAGGGCCGCATGGACGCGGACGCGGCGCGCGAGTGGATCGTGGCCCTCGCCCGGCAGAACCGCTACCAGCGGGACGTCTACTGAGATGGACGCCCTGCCCCCGCCCGCGGCGCTCACGCGCACGACCTGCCCCTATTGCGGCGTCGGCTGCGGCGTGCTGGCCGCGCCGGACGGGCGCGTCGTGGGCGACCCCGAGCACCCCGCCAACCGCGGGCGCCTGTGCAGCAAGGGCACGGCGCTGGGCGAGACGCTGGACCTGCCGGGGCGGCTGCTGCACCCGGAGGTGCGGGGGAAGCGCGCCTCCTGGGACGCGGCGCTGGACGCGGTGGCGGAGGGGCTGCGGCGCGCGCAGTCGGAGCTCGGGCGGGACGGCGTCGCGCTCTACGTGTCGGGGCAGTTGCTGACGGAGGACTACTACGCCGCGAACAAGCTCGCGAAGGGCTTCCTCGGCACGGGGAACATCGACAGCAACTCGCGCCTCTGCATGGCCAGCGCCGTGGCCGCGCACCGCCGGGCCTTCGGCGAGGACGTGGTGCCCGGCGTCTACGAGGACCTCGAGGAAGCGGACCTCGTCGTCCTCGTC
This sequence comes from Muricoccus nepalensis, assembly GCF_006438825.1. Classification (GTDB taxonomy): domain Bacteria; phylum Pseudomonadota; class Alphaproteobacteria; order Acetobacterales; family Acetobacteraceae; genus Roseomonas; species Roseomonas nepalensis. Next base: position 98,130 of record NZ_RCZP01000009.1, on the reverse strand, counting down.
GGCAGCAATCTTGCTTGGTGCCACCCGGTGCTGTTCCAGCGCATCGCGCAGGCGCGGGCGCTGCGGCCCTCGCTGCGGCTCGTGATCATCGACCCGCGCCGCACCCCGAGCGTGGAGGGCGCGGACCTGCACCTGGCGATCCGGCCGGGATCGGACGTCGCGCTGTTCAACGCGCTGCTCGCGCACCTCGACGCAGGCGGCCACGCGGACGCCGCCTTCGTGGAGGCGCACACCCGGGGGCTCGACCGCGCGCTCGCGGCCGCCCGCGCCGACGCGGCGAACGCGGCGGAGCGCACCGGGCTGGACCCCGCCGACCTCGACGCCTTCCTCGACCTCTTCGCGGGCACGCCCCGCGTCGTTACGCTCTGGAGCCAGGGGATCAACCAGTCCGAGACGGGGACGGACGGCGCGAACGCGATCATCAACGCGCACCTGCTGACGGGGCGGATCGGCAAGCCGGGCGCCGGTCCCTTCTCGGTCACGGGCCAGCCCAACGCGATGGGCGGGCGCGAGGTAGGGGCGCTGGCGAACATCCTGGCCGGGCACCTCGACTGGGCCGTGCCGGGCGAGGCCGAGATCGTGCGCGCGCACTGGAACGCGCCCAACCTGGCGGCGGGGCCGGGGCTGAAGGCGGTGGAGCTGTTCCAGGCGGTCTCGGCGGGACGGGTCGGCGCGCTCTGGGTGATGGCGACCAACCCGGCCGTCTCCCTGCCCGACGGCGAGGCGGCGAGGGAGGCGCTGGCGCGGGCGCCCTTCCTCGTCGTGTCGGACTGCATGGCGAACACCGACACGATGGCCCACGCCCATGTGCGCCTGCCCGCGCTCGGCTGGGCGGAGAAGAGCGGCACGGTGACGAACTCGGAGCGCGTGATCTCCCGCCAGCGCGGCTTCCTGCGCGCGCCGGGGGAGGCGCGGCCGGACTGGTGGATCGTGGCAGGGGTGGCGGCGCGGCTCGGCTGGGGCGCGGACTTCGCCTGGGACGGGCCGGCTGCGATCTTCCGCGAGCACGCGGCGCTGACTGGGCTCGGCAACCGCGGCCGCCGGGCCTTCGACATCTCGGGCCTCGCGGGCATGACCGACGCCGACTACGAGGCGATGGCGCCGACGCGCTGGCCGGTGCCGGCCGCGGGCCCGGCCCCCGCGCGCTTCTTCGCCGACGGCGCCTTCCCCGCGGGGCGCGCGCGCTTCGTCGCGGTGTCGCAGGCCGATCAGCCCGCGGATGACGGGCGGCTGACGCTGCTCACCGGCCGGCTGCGCGACCAGTGGCACACCATGACGCGCACGGGCGGCGTGCCGCGGCTGATGGCGCACGCGCCGGAGCCGGTGCTGGCCGTGCATCCCGCCGACGCGGCGGGGATCGAGGACGGCGCGCTGGCGCGCATCACCGGCCATGGCGGCGCGGGCGCCGTGCTGCGGCTGCGGCACGACACCGGACAGCGGCGCGGCACCGCCTTCGCGCCGATGCACTGGACGGCGCAGGCCGCGCCCGCCGCGCGGGTGAACGGCACGGTGCCGCCGGTTTTCGATCCTGTCAGCGGGCAGCCCGCGCTGAAGTCGGCGCGCGTGGCGCTCTCGGCCTTTTCGCCGGCTTGGCACGGCTTCCTGCTGGCGCGGCGGGACCTCGGCCCGGGGATCGCCGACTGGGCCGCGGTGGCGCTGGCGGGCGAGGGTCTGTGGCGGCACGAGCTGGCGGGGAAGGAGGCGCCGGCGGAGGCCTTCGCGCGGCTCCTGGCCCTGCTGCCGGCCGAGGGCGCGGACTGGGCGCGGCTGGAGGATCCCTCGGCGGGCCTGCACCGGGGCGTGCTGCTGCGGGAGGGGCGGGCGGAGGCCGTGCTCTTCGTCGGGCCGCACCACCGGCTGCCGGCGCGGGACTGGCTGGCGGCGGTGCTCGCCGGCGACGGCGCGGCGCCGCTGGGGGCGCTTCTCGCGGGGCGCGCGGCGGACGGGCCGCCGCCCTCCCCCACGCTCTGCGTCTGCCACGGAATTTCCCAAGCTGCGGTGCGGGGCGCGGTCCGCGGGGGCGCCTGCAGCGTGGCGGCCGTGGGCGAGGCGACGCGCGCGGGGACGGGCTGCGGCTCCTGCCGCCCGGAGATCGCGGCGCTGCTCGCAGCGGAGATGGCACCGGCCTGAGGCGGACCGATCGTTGCCGGGTGGCATGGGGCTTGCTGCGCGGCGGGGGCGGCGCGGGCGCCGGCCCGCGCGAGACGGGCGGCCCGGGCGCGCCAAGAGCCCGGAGCCCCCACCCTCGTGTTCCAGACCGTCCTGATCGCCAACCGCGGCGAGATCGCCGTCCGCATCGCGCGCACCCTAAAGGCCATGGGCATCCGCAGCGTCGCCGTCCACTCGACGGCGGACCGCAACAGCGCGCATGTGGCGGCCTGCGACGCGGCGGTGGAGCTGCCCGGGAACGGGGCGGCGGAGACCTATCTGCGGGGCGACCTGATCATCGCGGCGGCGAAGGCCGAGGGGGCGCAGGCCGTGATCCCCGGCTACGGCTTCCTCGCGGAGAACGCGGACTTCGCCGAGGCCTGCGAGGCGGCGGGGCTGGCCTTCGTCGGCCCCACGCCGCGGCAGATGCGCGACTTCGGCCTCAAGCACGCGGCGCGCGCCATCGCGGAGGCGGCGGGCGTGCCGCTGACGCCCGGCACGGGGCTGCTCGGCGGGCTGGAGGAGGCGCGGGCGGCGGCGGCACGGCTCGGCTATCCCGTGATGCTCAAGAGCACGGCGGGCGGCGGCGGCATCGGCCTCACCCGCTGCGCGGACGAGGCGGCGCTGGAGGAGGCCTGGGAGGCCGTGCAGCGCCTGGCCGCGAACTTCTTCAAGGACAGCGGCGTCTTCCTCGAGCGCTGCGTCGACGACGCGCGGCACGTCGAGGTGCAGATCTTCGGCGACGGGCGCGGCACGGTGGTGGCGCTCGGCGAGCGCGACTGCTCGCTGCAGCGGCGGAACCAGAAGGTGGTGGAGGAGACGCCGGCGCCGAACCTGTCGGAGGCGGTGCGGGCGCGGCTGCTCGACTCCGCGGCGCGGCTGGGCGAGGCAGTGGAGTACCGTTCCGCGGGCACGGTCGAATACATCTATGACCGTCAGCGCGAGGAGTTCTACTTCCTCGAGGTGAACACGAGGCTGCAGGTCGAGCACCCCGTGACGGAATGCGTGCTCGGCATCGACCTCGTGGAATGGATGATCCGCACGGCGGCGGGCGAGCCGCCGGCGCTGGACGCGCTGCCGGTGCCGCGCGGCGCCTCCATCGAGGTGCGGCTCTACGCGGAGGATCCGGCGCACGGGTTCCAGCCCTCCCCAGGCACGCTGACGGAGGTGCTCTTCCCGGCCGACGCGCGGGTGGACGGGTGGGTCTCCACGGGCACGGAGGTCTCGCCCTACTACGACCCGATGCTGGCGAAGCTGATCGTCCACGCGGAGGGTCGCCCCGCGGCCATCGCGAAGCTGCGGACGGCGCTGGAGGCGACGCGGCTCGGGGGCATCGCCACGAATCTCGACTACCTGCGCCAGGTCGTGGCCTCGCCGGGCTTCGCGGCGGGGGACGTCTCCACCCAGGCGCTGTCGCGCTTCGCCTACCACGCCATGGCGGCGGAGGTGCTGGAGCCCGGCACCTTCACCACCGTGCAGGACTATCCCGGCCGCGTCGGGCACTGGGACGTGGGCGTGCCGCCCTCGGGGCCGATGGACGACCTCGCCTTCCGGATCGGCAACCGCATCGTCGGCAACGGGGAGGACGCGGCGGGGCTGGAGTGCACGCTGGCGGGGCCGACGCTCCGCTTCCACACGGACGGCGTCGTGGCGCTGACCGGCGCGCCGGCGGAGGCCACGCTCGACGGCGAGGCCGTGGCGTGGTGGGCGCCCGTGCCGGTGCGCGCGGGGCAGGTGCTGGCGATCGGGCGGACGACGAGCGGGTGCCGCAGCTACCTCGCGGTGCGCGGGGGCTTCGACGTGCCGCTCTATCTCGGCAGCCGCTCCACCTTCGTCCTCGGCCAGTTCGGCGGCCACGCGGGGCGCGTGCTGCGGGCGGGGGACATGCTGCCGCTCGGGCGCGTCGCGGCAGGGGCGCCCGAGCCCGCGGCGGCGCCGGCCGGGCTGGTGCCCGCCTATTCTGCGGAGTGGGAGGTGGGCGTTCTCTACGGGCCGCACGGAGCGCCGGACTTCTTCACGACGGAGGCGATCGAGGCGTTCTTCGGCGCGGCCTTCGAGGTCCACTACAACTCCAACCGCCTGGGCATCCGGCTGATCGGGCCGAAGCCGAGCTGGACGCGGAGCGACGGCGGCGAGGCGGGGCTGCACCCCTCCAACGTGCACGACTGCGAGTACGCGATCGGCAGCGTGAACTTCACCGGCGACAGCCCGGTCATCCTGACGCGCGACGGGCCGAGCCTCGGCGGCTTCGTCTGCCCGGTGACCATCGCCAAGGCCGAGCTGTGGAAGGTGGGCCAGGCGAAGCCCGGCGACCGCATCCGCTTCCGGCCCATCCCCTTCGACACGGCGCTGGCGCTGGAGCGCGCGCAGGACCGGGCCGTGGCGTCCCTCGCCGCGCCCGAGGTGGTCGCGATGCAGGCGCCCTCCCTCGCGCCCGAGGGCACCGTCTCCGCCTGCGTGCTCGCCGAACTGCCGGCGGAGGGCGACCGGCCGGCGGTGGCCTATCGCCAGGCGGGCGACCGCTACATCCTGCTCGAGTACGGGCCGCCGGTGCTGGACCTGCGCTTCCGCTTCCGCGTCCACGCGCTGATGGAGGCGCTGCGGGCGGACCCGGTGCCGGGCATCTTGGAACTGTCGCCGGGCGTGCGCTCGCTGCAAATCAACTACGACAGCCGCGTGATCCACCAGCGCGCGCTGCTCGACGCGCTGGTGGCGCTGGAGGCGCGGCTGCCGCCGGTGGCGGCGATGAAGGTGAGGACGCGCGTCGTCCACCTGCCCATGGCCTTCGAGGACAGCGCGACGCTCGGCGCCGTGGACCGTTACCGCGAGACGGTGCGGGCGAGCGCGCCCTGGCTGCCGAACAACGTGGACTTCATCCAGCGCATCAACGGGCTGGCGACGCGGGACGAGGTGAAGAGCACGATCTTCGCGACGAGCTACATGGTCCTCGGGCTCGGCGACGTCTATCTCGGCGCGCCCTGCGCCGTGCCGGTCGACCCGCGGCATCGCCTGCTGACGAGCAAGTACAACCCCGCCCGCACCTTCACCGCGGAGGGCACGGTGGGGATCGGCGGCGTCTACATGTGCATCTACGGGATGGACAGCCCGGGCGGGTACCAGCTCGTCGGGCGGACCCTGCCGATCTGGAACAAGTTCCTCCGCAACCCCGTCTTTGCGCCGGGCGAGCCCTGGCTGCTGAAGTTCTTCGACCAGGTCCGCTACCACGAGGTGAGCGAGGCGGAGCTGGACCGGCTGCGGGAGGACTTCCGCGAGGGCCGCGCGACCATCCGCATCGAGGAGGAGGTCTTCGACCTGGGCGCGCACGAGGCCTTCCTGGCAGAGCAGGCGGAAAGCGTCGCGGCCTTCAAGGCGCGCCAGGCCGTCGCCTTCGAGCGGGAGGTGGCGCGCTGGCGCGAGGAGGACACCCAGCCCGCCGCCGAGGCGATGGAGGCGCCGGCCGAGGAGGAGACGGACGGGCGCAAGGTGGCGGCCGACATCCACGGCAGCGTCTGGAAGGTGCTCGTGGAGGAGGGGCAGGTGGTGTCCGCAGGCGACGCGGTGGTCATCCTGGAGGCCATGAAGACGGAGCTTCGCGTCTCCGCCCCGATCGGCGGCACCATCCGCAGCATCCGCTGCCGGCAGGGCCGCCCGGTGACGGCCGGGGAGACGCTGCTGGTGATGGAGGAGGCCTAGGAGAGGCCCAGCCGCCGCGCCACGCCCAGGCGCGACAGCAGGGCGAGCACCCCGAAGGCGCCTCCGGCCGCGAGGCCGACCGCCGGCAGGCCGACGGCGGCGGCGACCTGCCCCGCCATGGCCGAGCCGGCGACGTCCCCCATGTTCAGCGAGGCCATGAAGAGGGCGAAGCGCGTGGCCGCGGCCGGGCCGAGGCTCGCCTGCATCACGGCCGGGGCGAGGGCCACGAAGAGCAGCGCGGGCGTGACGGTGGAGAGGCCGAGGGCGAGCGGCCCCGTCATCGCGGCCCAGCGCGGGTCGGCGGAGAGCAGCAGCGCGGCCGCGCCGAGATGCGAGGCGGCGCAGAGGGAGAGCAGGATGGCGAGCGCGCGGGACGTGCCCTCGCGGTCCGTCCACCAGCCCACCAGCAGTGCGCCGGCGGTGCCGGTGACGAGCGCGGTCGCGGCCTGGAAGCGCGACAGGGCCTCGGCCTCCCACCCGCGGTTCTGGATAAGCTCCACGGTCAGGGGCAGGCGGAAGAGGGCGCCGAGGTAGTCGGTCGCGAAGCAGACCACGAGGAGGATCAGCGTCGCGCCGCCCGCAAAGCTGGCGGCGAGGCGGCGCAGCAGCCGGGGGAAGGTCTCGCCCGCCGCGTGCGCGGGCGCGGGGCGGAGCGAGAGAACGGCGTCCGTGGCCCTCTCCCGCACGAGGAGCGGCAGGAGCAGCGCCAGGGTGCCGATGCCCAGCAGCGCGGCCGCGGAGGCGTGCAGCCCCTGCGCCGGCAGCATCCAGGCGAAGAGCGCGGCGCCCAGGGCCGCGCCGCAGACGAAGCCGACGCGGGTGACGGCGTTGGCGGTGCCCAGGCGCTCGGCGGGCACGTTGTCGATGATCATCCCGTCGGTCGCCGTGTCGGTCAGGGCCGCGAAGGCGCTCTGCACGAGGAAGACGGCGCTGACCGCGGGGAGGCCGGCGACGCTCTCGTCCTCCACCAGCAGCAGGCGGGCGAGCGCGAGGAGGGAGAGGGCGAGGGCGGCGACGACCCAGAAGCGGCGGCGCCCCATGGCGAAGCCGCCGAAGCGGTCCACCACCGGGCCCCAGAGGGGCTGCAGGATCCAGGGCAGGCCGACGGTCGCGACATGGGCGCCGACCGCCGCGGTGGTCGCGCCCATGGCGGCGTAGTGGTTCGGCAGGGCGGTGATCGCGAAGCCGGCGACGAGCCCCTGGTAGGCGTAGAGCCCGCCGATGACGGCGTAGCGCCAGCCCGGCGCGGCGATGAGCGGCGCGCTACCCCGCATCGGGCGCGGCGGTCAGGACGCAGAAGGGAATGGCGAGCAGCAGCCCCGCCACGGCCGGCAACCCCGCCAGCACCGCGAAGGCGGAGCCGGAGGCGGCGAGCAGGGCGAGGATGGCGAGCCCCGCCGCGGTGTGCGGCCAGAGGAGGGACGCGGCCTCGCCCCAGGAGACGCGGCGCTCAGCGCGGTGCTGCGCGACCCAGGTGCCGCGGCGCAGGCCCAGGGCGTGGGCGAGCACCGTCAGCGTCTTGTCGAAGGCGATGATGGTGTCGAGGAGGAGGAGGAAGAGGCTCTCGGCGAGGGCCGTGCGGAGATAGGGCAGGCCGGCGCCCTGCACGAGCGCCACGGCGTGCCCGGCCAGGCGGGGCAGGTGCACCGTCGCGTAGCCAAGGACGAGCAGCGCGACGAGCGTGCCGCGCGGCGTGCCCTCCCCGTCCGTCGCGGCGTTGAGGGCGGCGAGTGGCAGCATGGCGAACCAGAGCGGGCCGAGGACGTAGTGCAGAATCGCCTGCAGCATCTGGAAGCGCCCGAGCGCGCCGAGCGAGGGGTCGCGCAGCAGGTGGCGGTACTGCAGGTTGCCGGCCGCCCAGCGGCGGTCCCGCACGAGGTACTCCGGCAGGTTCGGCGGGTGGGACTCGCGGGAGCCGGTGCCGTCGGGCGAGGGGTCCGCCCGCACGCGCACGGACCAGCCGGCGGCGTGCAGGCGCGCGGCCTCCACGTGGTCGTGCGAGAGGATGTGCGCGCCGTCTGGCAGGATGGGCAGGCGGCAGTGGCGGCGGAAGGGCGCGATGCGGAGAAGGGCGTTGTGGCCCCAGTAGGGTCCCTCCGCGCCCTGCCACCAGTCCTGCCCCACCGCCCAGGTGAGGGAGCCCGGGCGGTGCCCCGCGCCGAAGAGGCGGCCGAAGGGCGCCGCGGCCGGGCGGCCGGCGATGGTGGATTGCAGGATGGCGAGCTGGGGCTCGGCCTCCATGGCCGCGACCATGCGGAGAACGGCGTCCGGCGTCATCTCGGAATCCGCGTCCAGCAGCAGCATGAGGTCGAAGCCGGCGGCGTGGTGGTCGAGGAAGTCCATGACGTTGCCGGCCTTGTAGCCGGCGTTCTCGCAGCGGCGGCGGTGGAGGACGCTGCCGGGCGGGTAGGCCTTGGCGAGGCACCGAACCGCGGCCGCCTCGGCGCCGGCGCGGCGAGGGTCGGCCGTGTCGGAGAGGATGGCGATGGCGAAGAGCGCCCCGTGGCCCCGCGCCACGAGCCCGTCGAGCAGGCGCGCGAGAGGCGGCAGCACCGCCGCCGGGTCCTCGTCGCGGACGCAGACGGCGAGCAGGGTGCGAAGCCGGGGCGGCGCGGGCGGGGGGAGCGCCCCCTCCCCGCGCAGCCGGCGGGCGGCGCCGAGGAGGCCCGTCGCGGCGGCGAGGCCGAGCCAGGGCGCGTTGGCGGCGAGGCAGAGCAGGAGGAGCACCTCCCACGCGGTCCAACCGCCGGGGGAGAGGACGCGCAGGCCCAGGTCGAGCAGGAGGAGGGCGACGAAGGCGACGAGGGCGGCGAAGAGCCGGCGGCGCGCGCGGAGCTCCGCTGTCACGCCGGCGCGGCGCGCAGCAGGGCGGCGGCCTCGTCCAGCACGGCCGCGATGCGCGCGGGGATGGCCGGGTTGGTGCAGACATAGGTGGGGCTGGGATGCGGCATGGCGAGCACGGGCAGGGCGGCGCGCGCGACGCGGATGGCGGGCTCCGCCGCCGCGGCGAAGCGCCCGGCCAGCACCGCGACACGGAGGCGCGGCAGGAGGTCGAGCAGCGGGGGAAGGAAGTCGAGGCCGGCGCGCAGCTCCGTCCTCCGCGGCGCGCGGTTGAGGGCGCCGGGCGCGTGGATGATCCACGGCACGGCGTTCCAGATGAGCGTGTCCGCCCGCGCGATGCCGGCGGCGCCGAGGAAGCGGCGGAGGTTGGCGCCGGTGCCGCCGGACTTGTCGCGGGAGACGATGGCGTTCTCGTGCGACATCCGCGGGCCCGGCGTCTCGAGCAGCAGGAGGAGGCGCGCCTCCACCCCGCCGTCGATCGGGTCCGGGTCGGGCACGGGGCGGCCGGTCGTCTCGTGGATGCGGCGGGCGAGGGCGCGGATCGGAGCCGTGTGGGGCGCGGTTTCCAGCAGCGCGTGGCGGGCCGCGAGCTCGGCCGCGTTGGACAGGGCGCCGGCGTGCGGGCCGCGGGGCATCAGGCGGCCCGCGTCAGCGGCGGGGCCTGGCCCTGGGCGCGGGCGAGCTCCTCGCCGCCCGTAGCAGCCAGGGCGCGGGCCAGGCCGTCCGGGCCGCCGAACTGGTAGCCGAGCTGCGTCGCGTAGGCGGCGCAGGCCGCGTGCTTGGCGGCGGGGTCGGTGGGAAGCGCGGTCTCGGGGTAGCGCGCGAGCATCGCCTCGAAGGGACGGCGGGGGGTGTCGGCGCGCGTGGTGTAGGGGAAGTCGCGCCACCAGAGGACGGGCAGGCCGGGATCGAGGAGCTGGAGGGCGCGCACGGTGAGGACGTGGTCCACGTGGCCGCCGATGGCCTGGGGGGCGAGGAGCAGATCGGGGCGGAGTTCGGCCAGCAGCGGCTCGATCGCCGCGGCGGCGTCGAGATGCGCCATGTCGTCGGAGCGCGGCGCGGCGAAGAGGGCGGCGGCCGAGGCGTAGCCGCGGTGCGGCGCCTCCCGCAGCGGCAGGTGCAGGGGGCGGGCGCCGAGGGCCGCGCAGGCCGCGCGGTCCTCCGCGCGGCGGATCGCCATGTAGTCGGCCTCCGGCGGCAGGCCCTTGTCGGTCTGGCAGGCGAGGGCGAAGCCGGTGGGGTCCGGGACGGCGGCGGTGAAGAGCGTGGCGACCACCACCTCCCACCCCTGCCGCGCGAGCCGCGCGAGGGCGCCGCCGGCCGAGAAGGCGGCGTCGTCGAGATGGGGGGAGAGGGCGAGGGCGAGCGGCATCGGCGGGGCTTCAGAGAAGGTGCGGGGTGGCGCGGAAGCGGCACTCGGCGACGGGGAGGACGGGATCGAAGGCGGTGTCGGGCCGCGTGCCGCGCACCTCCTCGTAGATGCCCATGATCTGCCGGCCGACCGCGTCCCAGGAATAGGTGCGGCGGCACTCCTCCAGCGCCGTGCGGGCGAGGCGCGCGCGGAGCGGGGCGTCCTGGATGATGCGGCGGAGATTCGTGACGAGGGCGGGGATGTCGCCGGGATCGGAGAGAAGGCCGTTCTCCCCGTGGCGCAGGCAGTCCACTACGCCCACCGCGTTGCAGGAGACGGTCGGCAACCCGCTCGCCATGGCCTCGAGCACGGTGTTGGAGAAGCCCTCGGCGTAGGTCGGCGAGACGAAGACGTCGGCCTCGCGGTAGAGGGCGGGCGCGGCGGCGTAGTCGGCGTAGCCGGCGAAGCGGGTGCCGAGGTTCAGCGCGGCGTTGCGCTCGCGGCAGGCGTCGAGGTCGGGGCCGATGCCGCTGATGGTGGCGGCGAAGGGCACGCCCTCGTCGCGCAGGATGGCCAGAGCGTCGAGCATGTCGAGCGCGCCTTTCCGGCGGTCCACGCGGCCGTGGTAGAGCAGGCGCACCGGGTCCTGCGCGTCGCCGGGCTCGTGGCCGGGGGCGGGGTGGAAGCGGTCCACCTCCACCGCGCCGGGGACGATGGTGAAGCGGTCGCGCGCGACGCCGAGGCGGTCCACCACCTCCTGCGCGAAGCTGTCGCAGCCGATCAGCAGGCGGTCCGCGTGGTTGAGGACGCGGAGCATGGCCTCGCGGTGCGTCTCGCAGCAGGAGCCGACCCAATGGCCGTCGCCGCCCTGGATGGAGACGACCGTGGGCACGCCGATGCGCTGCGCCGCCAGCAGCACGGCCCAGCCGTTGGGGTAGCCGTACTGCGCGTGCAGCACGTCGAAGGGCTTCTTCGCGTGCTCGGCGAGGATGGTCTCCACCATGTCCTCGACGTCGCGCTCGAAATCGGCGCCGCCGGGCTCGGCGAAGGCTTCCTCGCCCAGGGAGCGGCGGCCGATGACGGTGACGCCGGGCACCTCCGGCGGCGGGCCGCCGCCGTAGACGCGGGTGCCCACGGGGTCGCCGCGGTACTGGCTCACCATGGTGACGTCGTGCCCCGCCGCCGCGAGCTGGCGAAGCAGGTTGATCGCGTAGACGCTCATCCCGGAGATCGCGGGGAAGAAGCGACGGGAGAGGAAGAGAACCCTCATCGCGCGCGGCAGGTCCGCAGCCAGGCGAGGGATTGCGGGATCATGCTGTCGGCGCGGTGGCTCTCGCGCGAGAGCTCGACGCAGACGAGGCGCCGGAAGTCGACTGCCTCCAGCGCGTCGAGGCAGGCGGGGATGTCCATGTCGCCCTCGCCGAAGGGAAGGTGGATGTGGGTGCCGCGCGCCATGTCCTCGATGGCGACGGTGCCGAGATGCGGCGCGAACTCGTGCACGGCCTTCGGCGGCTCGCGCTCGCCGGTGACCAGCAGATGGCCGAGGTCCAGCGCGAGGGTCAGCCCGGGAAGGCTGAGGGCGGACCAGTCGTCCACCGTCTCCACCAGCATGCCCGGCTCGGGCTCGAAGGCGGCGGTGACGCCGCGCGCGGCGGCGTGGTCGAGCACGCGGGAGACGCCGTCCCGCAGCCACTCGAGCGCCTGCCCGCGGTCGACGCCCGGGCGCGGCACGCCGGCCCAGAAGGAGACGGCCTCGGCGCCGAGGATGGCGGCGATGTCGACGGCGCGGTTGAGGAAGGTGACGCGGCGGTCGCGGCCCTCCGCGCTGGGCGTCAGCAGCGTCGGCTCGTGCTTCGCGCGGGGGTCCAGGAGGTAGCGCGCGCCGGTCTCGATGACGGAGCCGAGCTTGCGGGCGGAGAGGTCGCGCGCGAGGGCCTCGGCGCGGCGCTCCCAGCCGTCTTCCATGGGATCGAGGTGGTGATGGTCCAGCGTCAGCGCGACGCCGTCGTAGCCGGCGTCGGCGATGAGGGCGACGGCGTCCGCTAGGCGGTGGTTGGCGGCGCCGTTGGTGTTGTAGGCGAAGCGGAGCGTCACGCCGGCACCGCCTCCCCGCGCCGTTGCGCGAGGACCATCTGGGCGGAGAAGGTGCCGGTCTCGCGGTACATGGGGTAGAGGCGGCCGACGAGGCGGTCGGCCAGGGCGCCGTCGAACCAGGCGGGGCCGCCGGCGCGCGCCTCGTCCTCGGGGCGGAGCAGCACGCGCTTGGCGCCCTCGCGCGGGGCGTCGAGGATCAGCGGGTCCTGGCGCGCGCGCAGGCGGCGCACGCCGCGCCAGCCGACGCGGTGGTAGCTCATCGTCTCGATCTCGAGACCGGGAACGATAACCTTCACCGCGCGGACGGCGGCGCCGAGCGGCGAGCAGTCGACGTAGAGGACCTCGAGGCCCTCGGCCGCGAGGCGCTCCGTCAGCAGCGCGAGGCGGTCCTTCGAGCTCGCCACGGCCTCGGCGGGGACGGTCGGCAGTTCGGAGAGCTTGCGGTGGCGGCGGGCGGCGAAGACGCTGTTGGCGAGGCGCGAGCGCAGCCCGTCCGCGTCCTGCTCCATCCACTCCACCATGGCGTCCAGGGCGCGGGGCTCCTCCTCGTCGAGCATGGCAACCGCCATCTGGCGCTCGACGTAATCGAGCGGCAGCGCCTCGCGCAGCATGGGGATGGGGCCGTGCGTCGCGGCCTTGCGCGCGCGGGAGCCGCAGAACTCGAGCAGCGCCTTGCGCAGCGTGCGGTTGCGGTCGGGGTGCACGGCCTCGCCGCAGGCGGTGACCTGGATGGGGGCGGTCGGCCGGCCCCGGTCATCGCCGACGACGTAGAGGTTGGCCATGCCGAAGTCGTCCGCGGCCAGCTTCACCATGACGTTGATGCCGAGCGAGCGGAGGTGGTCCAGCAGGCCCTGCACCGGCGCGTCCTGCACGGCGTCGAGGTCCACCGCCACGCCCTGGTCGAGCGCGCGGTAGTTGATGACGTTTCCGTCGCGCTGCAGCGCCTCCATGATGCCGTGGGCGATGGCGTGCTCGAGGTCGAAGCCGGCGCCGAGGCCGTTGGTGATGGGGGTGATCAGCCGCGGCTTCTCGTCGCCGAGCTGGTAGGGATAGGCGGCCACCCACTCGCGCGGCACGAGGATCGTCTCGCCCGAGGGCCAGCGCTGGCCCTCGACCCAGGTGAGCGGCGTGTCAGCCGTGTAGTCGGAGCCGGCGGCGAGGCCGAGCGTGAGGGGGTCCACCACGGCACGCGTGCGGGAGAGCTCCGCGTAGCTGCCGGTGACGCGGGGCGCCTTCGCGACCCAGCGGCCGACATGAACCTCCTCGCAGAGCTCGCCGAGCGCGCCGACCTCGGCCTCGATGGCGCTGAAGCCGTAGCCGTAGCCGGTGGTGGCCGGGTAGTTCTCGACGAGGAGGTTGGCCTGCACCACGGGGATGCCGGTGCGGTCGAGGTGGTCGATGCGGAAGGTGGAGACGTGGGCGGTCTTCGGCATCGTGGCACGGAAGGCCTCGGCCACGCGATGCAGCTCGTCGCTCATGCGGTCCTCCTCTCCGCCCGGCGGCGGAGTTCGTCCATGGGGATGTGCCGCACGCCCGGGGGGCCGCGCAACTGGTCGTCCAGCACCGCGAGAGCGATGTCGGTGGTGATGCCGCGCGCGTGCTCGAAGGGGGTGCAGACGGTGTCGAACTCGACCGAGCCAATGACGTCGCGGTACTTCCGCACCTCGCCGGGCGAGAGCGGGATGTCCTTGTGGAAGGCCTTGTGCGTGGAGACCGCGAGGTTCTCGCCGCCCTCCCCCTGGTCCACCTTGAAGGCGTCGCCGCAGAAGAGGGTGCGGCGCGCCTCGTCGTAGAGCACGGCCTGGCCCTCGTAGTGGCCGCCGACATGCATCAGCGTCTGCCCCGGGCGAAGCTCCAGCGCCTCGTCATAGGGCCAGGTGACGCGGAAGGCCTTGGTCATCCGGAGGTCGTCCTTCTGGATGGCCATGACCTCCGGCTGGAACACGTCCTGCAACTGCCACAGCGCGCCGTAGCCGTGGCAGTGGGAGGCCGCGAGGAAGCGGATGCCGCCGAGGCGCCGGATCTCGTCGAGCATCTCCGGCGTGTAGTAGGGCGCGGCCTCGAAGGCGGTGTTGCCGTCCTCGTGCAGCAGCAGCCAGCCCGTGCCGTTCAGGCCGAAGGGGGGCGCGGTGCTGAAGGCGACCATGTCGCGGTCGAGCTGGCGCCAGGAGCCGGTAAGCTTCGCCGCCACCTCTTCCTCGCGCAGGAAGTGCCAGCCGTCATGCGGCAGGTCGTTGCGCGTGTCGTCGCAGACGGGGCAGGAGCGCGGCTCGAAGTGCTTCTGCCAGAAGCCGCAATTGGCGCAGGCCCAGGGGGTCAGCGGCATGCGGGGTCCTCCGAATAGGCGCGGTGGAGAAGGCGCATGGTGTGCAGGTCGCGGGCCGCGCTGAAGGTCTCGCGGTCGCCGGTCGCGATCGCGCGGGCGAAGGCGGCCATCTGGCGGGCGAAGGGCGAGGCGTCGGCGTCGGGTACCGGCAGGGGACGGCTGCGGCCCTGGGCGTCGGTGTGCGTCACGCGGCCGCCGGCATCCTGGCCCATCGTGTTCTCCGCCACGATCTGCCCGGTGGCGCCGAGGACCTCCAGGCGACGCCGCGGCAGGGCGTCGGGGCAGTTGTAGGCGACGTGGAGCTGCACCAGGGCGCCGCCGGCCGTGCGGCCGATCAGCAGCGCGCCGTCGTCCACGGCGTAGGGCTGCACGCGGCGCTGCGTAAGGGCGGCGATCTCCTGGATGGGCTCCCCGAGAAGATACTCCGCGAGGTCGAGGCCGTGCGGGGCGAGGTCCATCAGCGCGCCGCCGCCGGCGCGCGCGGGATCGGCGCGCCAGTTGTCGCCCTCGCCCGTCACGCTCCAGTCGGGGCCGAGCCAGCAGGCATAGGCGATGCGGATGACGGTGGGGGTGCCGATCAGGCCGGCGGCGACGGCCTGGCGCAGGGCGGCGTGGGCGGGGTGGTGGCGCTGGTCGAAGGCGGTGCCGAGGAGGATACCGGCGCGGGAGGCGGCCTCGGCCATGGCCTCGGCATCGGCCAAGGTGGCCGCCATCGGCTTTTCGCAGAGCACGGGCTTGCCGGCGGCCGCCGCGGCCTCGACAGCGGCGCGGTGCAGGTGGTTCGGGGTCGCGATGTAGATCGCGTCCACCGCGGGATCGGCGAGAAGGGGCGCGATGTCGGCGTGCGCGCCGCCTTCCAGGCGAAGCGAACTCCGCGCGGCGTCCCGCGCGGCCGGCGTCGGGTCGCAGACCGCGCGCACGGCGTGCCCGGCCGCGAGGATGGCGGGGGCCGCGTAGTCGCGCGCCACCCAGCCGTAGCCGACGATGCCCCACCCCATCGTGCGGGCGGCGAGCGCCGTCACCATCGCTCCGGCAGGTCCAGCAACTCGCGCCGCATCGCCCATTCCGCGGTCTCCGCCGTGGCGACGGCGTGCTCGGGGCAGGTGGTGCGCGCGGGGTAGGTGGCGCGCGGGCCGTACTCGCGCTCGTAGCGCTCAGAGGGCCAGGCGATCCGGCCGTCGGCGTAGAGCGGGTTGCGGCGCAGGAAGGCGCCCTCGGGCGGCAGGGCCAGGGCGCCGGTCACGGGCTGCGCCTCGATCGCGCCGGGCCCCGCGACGACGGAGAAGGCCTCGGCGCCGCGCAGCGCCGCGGGCGGCGCGGAGACCGGCGCACGGCGGTCGAGCGCGGCGCGCGTCAGCTCGGCGTCATCGTAGGCGATGGCGTCCGGGAAGAGCGACGCCAGCTCCTCGGCCGTCAGCGCGGCGCCGGCGGAGAGGTTCGGCCAGTCGCGGTTGTGGACGTGGCCGATGGCGAGCCAACCCTCGTCCCCGGCCATGCGGCGCAGGCGATCGAGGATCGGCCCCTTGGGCTCGAGAAAGTAGAAGGCGTCGTGGCAGGCGACCAGGTCGAAGCGGCGGCCCTCCCCGATCGGCCAGGGCTGCATCGCGGCATCGAGGCAGACGAGCTCCGCCTCGGGCGCGACCCAGTGGCGGGCGACCCAGAGCTTGGCGAAGACAACGTCGGCGCCGGTGGCGGCCACGCCGCGCTGCGTCAGCGCGCGCAGGTACTGGCCGATGCCGCAGGCGAGCTCGAAGGCGGTGCGGGGCGCGGTCCAGTGCGCCTCCATCAGCGCGAGGCCGGCCAGGAAGGTGGGATCGCTCCAGCGATGCGCGAAGTAGTCGCCGACCGGGCCCCAGGAGAGATGCGCCATCGCCTCGCGCAGCGTGAGGCCGGCGCGCCCGGCGACGAGGGCGCGGAGCGCCTGCGGGTCCGCCACGGGGCCGCGCCACCAGTCGTCCTGGTCGGCCAGCAGGAGGACGAGCGCGCCGTCGCGGTCGCCGGCGTCGAGCCGCGCGAGCGCCTCGGCCGCGAGCTCGGGGCGGGAGGCGCGCGCGAAGGCGATGCCGTCGATCACCGGCCAGCGACGCCCGCTGGCGTCCCTGGCCGAGTGCGCCGTGTCCGGTGTCATGCGGCGAGGCCGACGGCGGCGAGGAGACGGTCCTGGAAAGGCTTCACGGGACCCTCGTGCACGAGCGCCATGTCGTTCAGCACGTAAGACATGCTCGCCTTGCCCGCGCGCAAGTGCTGCTCGATCTGCAGCACGCGGTCGAGCGTGTCGGCGGCATGAAAGGCGCGCCCCTCGGGCGTCTCCGCGTCCGGCAGGATCGCTCGCGCCGCGCGCACGCGCTCCGCCAAGGGGGGCGGGAGTTCCGCCAGTGCCGCTTCCGTCGCGCGCGCAAAGGCGGGTTCCAGGTGATTGCCGAGAAGGACCTCACCGGCGAAGCCGGAGTCCGGGATCATCGCGTTGTGCAGGTGGTGCGCGAGGGAGGCGAGGTAGACCACCTCCGGGCGTGCGCCGTAGAGCGGGCTCAGCAACACGCCGTAGACCGCGACCATCAGGCAGTGCTCGGCGTGGTTCTCCGGCGGCTCCAGCAGAAGGCGCGGGCGGCCGGGGCAGGTGACGCCGGCGCGCGGCTGCTGCGCGAGGAGCGCGACGAAGGGCGGCACGGGTCCCGTCGCCTCGGCGGGCGCGGCGTCGCGGAGCGCGGGGAGGAGAGCCGGGTCCACCTCCTCGGCGGCTTCCTCGAGCGCCCGGCCGAGGATGGCCTCGGCCGCGTCGCCGTCGATGCCGAGCGAAGCCAGCACGCCGCGATCGATGTCGCCCATCCGCGTGGCCACAAGGGCCGCGGCGGTGGTGGCCCGCCAGCATTCCTCGGGCGAGCGTCCCTCGCCGAGGGCGGACCAGGCAGCGGAGAAGAGACGATCGGCAATGGAGCCGGCGCGACCGGCGGAGCGGATGCGTTTTAGTTCGCCAAGCTCGCGGAGAAGGCCGAGTATCCGTGCCGGCGGCGCTTCCACCACCGGCACAACGCCGTCCGTCACCGGCAAGAGCTCACTGAGGGGCCCCGAGCCAATCCATCAGCATGCGCTCCTGCGCATGGAAGGCGTGCTCGGGATCGTGGCCGTTGCCCACCATGGGGGCCTTGAAGAAGAGCGACAGCTGCTCCTGCACGCCGCCGTCACCGCGCTGCTGCGCGAGGTCCAGCACGCGCGCGATCTCAAGCGCGAGCGGCGCCGCGAGCACGCTGTCCTTGCAGAGGAAGTTCACCTTGATCTGCATCTTGTGGCCGAGGAAGCCGGAGATGTCGATGTTGTCCCAGGCTTCCTTGTCGTCGCCGCGCGGACGGTAGTAGCGGATGTCCACGAGGTGATCCTCGACGTGGTAGCCGAGGATGCTGTCGAGCACCTTGCCCTTGGTGTCGAGCTTCGACGCCAGGCTGTCCTTGTCGCGCAGCGCCTCGCCGTCGCGGTTGCCGAGGATGTTGGTGCTGAACCAGCCGTCGACGTGCAGGGCGCGGGAGCGGAGCGCGGGGGCCAGCACCGTCTTCATCATCGTCTGGCCGGTCTTGCCGTCCTTGCCGGCGACCGGGACGTTGCGGGCCTTGGCGAACTCCTTCAGCGCCGGCGCGTCGGCCGCGAGGGAGGGCGTGAAGTTGCCGTAGGGCACGCCGCTCTCGATCGCCGCATAAGCGTAGAGCATGGCCGGGCCGATGGAGGGATCGTCGCGGTCGAGCGCGCGCTCGAAGGCGTCGAGCGAGTTCAGCGCCTCGTCGTCGCCGGGCGTGCGCTCGGTCGACGCCAGGTTGATCATGACGATGCCGTCGGCGCCGCTCGTCTTGCGGAAGCGGCGGAGGTCGGAGGCGATAGCCTCGACGGCGGCGCGGTGGCCGGGCGCCTCGAACTTGTTCGCGCCCGTCACGCCGCGGCAGAACTCGCCGCTGCCGATGGCCGGCCAGGGCCGGATGGCGGAGAGCGCGTCGCTCGTCTCGCCGAGCTGCGAGTCGTTGAGGACGCGGTGGTTGCTCGCCGCCGAGGCGAGGTCGGAACCGTCGAGGTCCCAGCCGCCGAAGACCATGTCACGGTAGTCGACGAGCCCCGGCACCGACACGTCGGCGAGTGGCAGGCCATCCAGCCGGTTCGCGCCCCGTCGGATCACCTCGATCCCGGCCACGGCCGTGGTGGCCACGGCACCGCCGAGACCCACCACTGCGACACCAAGTTTCCGCCCCGATTGCGCAAGCGACATTCTATAACCTCAGGAAGCCTGGGTGGTAAGATGGGCTGGGCGCGCCGAGCGCCAATCACGAACCGGTGTGCCAAGTCCCTCTTTCCGTGAGGTTTCCTGGCGCCCGGGTCGTCGCCAGCCGGTTGATTGACCCCCCGGGACCTCGCTCCTAGCCTTGTTGCACAGGCATGAAAAAGGCGATGGGAGCGATGGCACGGCATCTCAAGGAGGGGCGTGACCCCGGGGCGATCGCGGAGGACGACGCCCGCGTCCGCGCGACCGTCGAGGGCATCCTCGCAGACATCGGAAGCCGCGGCGACGCCGCCGTTCGCGAGTATTCCGCGCGCTTCGACGGGTGGGACCGGGCGGATTACCGCCTTACCGACCGGGAGATCCAGGACTGCCTCGCGCAGCTCACGGCGCGCGATCTCGACGACATCCGCTTCGCGCAGGAGCAGGTGCGGAACTTCGCGCAGCACCAGCGCGCGGCGATCCGGGACATCGAGGTCGAGACGCTGCCGGGGGTGGTCCTGGGTCACCGTAACATCCCGGTGAACTCGGTCGGCTGCTACGTCCCAGGCGGGAAGTACCCCCTGCTCGCCTCCGCCCACATGTCGGTGATCACGGCGAAGGTGGCCGGTGTGGGGCGGATCGTCACCTGCGCGCCGCCCTACCAGGGCCGCCCGGCGCCGGCCATTGTTGCGGCGCAGCATCTCGCGGGCGCGGACGAGATCCTCTGCCTCGGCGGCATCCAGGCCGTCGGCGCCATGGCGCTGGGCACGGAGAGCATCGCCGCCGTCGACATGCTCGTCGGCCCCGGCAACGCCTATGTCGCGGAGGCCAAGCGGCAGCTCTACGGGCGCGTCGGCATCGATCTCTTCGCCGGGCCGACCGAGACGCTGGTGATCGCCGACGAGACGGTGGACGCCGAGATGTGCGCGACCGACCTGCTTGGCCAGGCGGAGCACGGGCCGAACTCCCCGGCCATCCTGCTGACGACCTCCGAGCGGCTGGCGCGCGCGACGATGGCGGAGGTGGAGCGTCTGCTCGCCATCCTTCCGACCGCGGCGATCGCGCGCAAGGCCTGGGAGGACTACGGCGCGGTGATCGTCTGCGCGGACGACGAGGAGATGGTGCGGGTCGCGGACGACATCGCCTCGGAACACGTGCAGGTCATGACGCGCGATCCTGACTTCTTCCTCGACCGCATGACGAACTACGGCGCGCTGTTCCTCGGGCCGCGCACGAACGTCTCCTTCGGCGACAAGGTGATCGGCACGAACCACACGCTGCCGACGAAGAAGTCCGCGCGCTACACGGGCGGCCTCTGGGTCGGCAAGTTCCTCAAGACCTGCACCTACCAGCGGGTGCTGACGGACGAGGCTTCCGCGATGATCGGGGAGTATTGCTCGCGGCTCTGCATGCTCGAGGGCTTCGTCGGCCACGCGGAGCAGGCGAACCTGCGGGTGCGGCGCTACGGTGGGCGCAACATCCCCTACGGGCAGGCGGCGGAGTGATGCTGCCGGTCACCCCGTCGTTCCGGCTCGACGGGCGGCGCGCGCTGGTGACGGGGGCGGGGCGCGGCATCGGCTTGGCCGCCGCGGCGGCGCTGGCGGGCGCGGGGGCGCACGTCACCCTCGCGGCCCGCAGCGGGCACGAGGTGGAGGCGGCGGCGGCGGAGATCCGGCAGGGCGGCGGCGCGGCGGCGGCGATGGCGCTCGACGTCCTCGACATGCCCGCGACCATGGCGGCGATCGAGGCGGCGGGACCCTTCGACATCCTCGTGAACAACGCCGGGACGAACCGCCCGAAGCCCTTCCCCGAGGTGCCGGTCGAGGACTTCGACGCGATCATGAACCTCAACGTGCGCGCCGCCTATTTCGCGGCGCAGGCCGTGGCGCGCGGGCTGATCGCGGCGGGGCGGGGCGGCTCCATCATCAACGTCTCCTCGCAGATGGGGCATGTGGGCGGGGCCAACCGCACGGTCTACTGCGCGTCGAAGTTCGCGATGGAGGGGATGACGAAGGCGATGGGGATCGACCTCGCCCCGCACCGCATCCGCGTGAACACGATCTGCCCCACCTACATCGAGACGCCGCTGACGCGCCCCTATTTCGAGGACGCGGCCTTCCGCGCCGCCGTGCTCTCCAAGATCAAGCTCGGGCGGCTCGGGCAGGTGGAGGACCTCATGGGCGCCATCCTCTTCCTCGCGGGGGACGGGGCGGCGCTGATGACCGGAAGCTCCGTCGTGATCGACGGGGGATGGACGGCGGATTGAGCGGGGCGCGGCGCTAGCCGAGGATCGCCCGCAGCGCCGCGACCGCGCTGTCCGGCGTGGTCAGCACCGGCACCCCCAGCCGCACCCGCACCGCCGGCGCGGCGCGCGCCATGGAGAACTGCGCGATGACGACGGCGTCCACCGGCGGCAGGCCGGCGGCCGCGGCGGCGGAGAGGGCGTCGTGCTCCTCCCCGCGCCCGGCCTGCAGGGCGGCGAGCGCGCCCTCCACCACCCGCGCCTCGATCACGGGCGTGATGCCCCGCGCCGCGGCCATGGCCTCCAGCTCCGCGACCGCGGGCGCGCGGGTGGGGGCGAAGGTGCAGAGAAGGCCGATGCGGGGGCCGTGGCGCAGGGCCTCGGCGAAGGCGGCCTCGTTGGGCTTGAGGACGGGGACGGCCTGGTCGCGCCGCACCGCCTCGATCGCCGGGCCGAAGGCGGAGCAGGTGAAGAGGATGGCGTCGCTCCCCCGCCCCTCCGGCCCGGTCGCGGCGGCGTAGCGGCCGAGGGCGCGGAAGCGCTCAGTCATCTTGCGGTCCAGCCGCCCGGCCGAGGCGGCGTGGTCGGCCGAGAGGGAGCTGTCGAGAAGGTCGTGCGTCTCCGCCTCCGGCCAGGCCGCGGCGAAGGCGGCGTGGATGGGGGCGAGGGACTCCCGGAGGGCGTGGACGAGCATCACGCGCTTGCGCGGGGCCGGCGGGGTCATGGCGCGTTCTCTCGGTCTGCGGTGTAGGGAGGTCCGGCGGGCGGCGCGTCGCCCGGCGCGTGGATGGACAAGCCGCGCTGCCCTGGCAAGGGCCAGGGGTTGAGAGGGCGCTTGCGGGGCGCCGCGCGCCCGGCCTAACCTTGGGGCGCGAGTAGAAGCGGTCAGGGCAGAGCGCCCCGGGCATTGCTCCGGCACGATCCAGCCGAGGCCCCGCATGACTCGCCACCCCCATTCCGCGCCACCCGGCCCGCCCTCGCGGCCACGCCGTCGCGCGGCCCCCTTCTTGCCAGGCTTGGCGCCGCACCCCCGGCCCCGCGTTCGCGCTCGGGCGGGGCGCCCCCCTTCCGTGCCGCCGGCGATCCCCGCCGGCGGGCGGCGACCCGGAGTAGAAGCCGTCGAGCGCCCCCTTTGCGCCGGACATTGCTCCTTCCCCCGGAGGCCGGCCCCGGCCTCCCCCGATCGAGGAGAGTAACGCGATGAGCAGCACCGAGCGCGGCTACGGCCTGGAGGAGCTGAACCGGGAGACCACCTTCGGGGGCCTCGGCACCACGAAGGAGCGCGCGGTCCCCCGAATCGACATGAGCGACTTCCACGCCCGCCGGGCGGAGATCGCCGACCAGCTCTGGGAGGCCTCGATCGACACCGGCTTCTTCCAGCTCGTGAACCACGGCATCACCCAGGCGCAGATCGACGAGGCCTTCGACCTCTGCGCGCGCTTCTTCGACCTGCCGATGGAGAGCAAGGCGAAGCTGCCCATGCTCAAGGGCACGAACACGGGCTGGGAGTACAAGGAGCAGGTCCGGCCCTCCACGGGCACGCCGGACAACAAGGAATCCTTCCAGATCACCGTGCCCCGCATGCGGGGCCTCTGGCCCTCGGGCGACGAGCTGCCGGGCTTCAAGGCGACCATGCTGGCCTTCGAGCGCGCCAACTGGGCACTGGGCATGAAGGTGCTGTCCTGCTTCGCCCTCAAGCTCGGCTTCGCGCCGGACTTCTTCACCGAGGCGCACGACCCGACCTCGCCGGAGTACCAGTGCACGCTGCGCCTCATCCACTACATGGCTATGGAGGGGGCCCGGCCCGAGGACTTCCAGGGCTGGCGGGCCGGCGCGCACACGGACTACGACTGCCTGACGCTGCTGCACCAGCGCACGGGCCAGGGCGGGCTGCAACTCTGTCCCGGGAAGGAAGTCTCGGGCGAGCTGGCCTGGACCGACGTGCCGCCCCTGCCCGGCGTCATCACCTGCAACATCGGCGACATGCTGATGCGCTGGAGCGACGACCGGCTGCAGTCCACCCTCCACCGGGTGCGGATGCCGCGGGCGGACGAGTATCTCGGCCCGCGCTACTCCCTGCCCTTCTTCTGCCAGGCGAACAAGGACGCGGTGATCCGCAGCGCGAGCGGCCGGTTCGAGCCGATCACCGCGCACGACTACCTGCAGCAGCGCATCGCCGCCAACTTCGCGCGGTAGCGCGGCCCGACGGGGGCCGCCCGCGTCCGGGCGCCCCTTTTCCGCGCCCCAGCGGCGGGGCGCCGTGCCGCGGGCGGCGGCTGCCGCGAGGGGCGGGGTGGGAAGGATCTCGAAAAACCATGGGGGGTCTCCGTCGTTGAGACCCCGCAATGCCGAGGACCTTTCCATGCCCGCACCCAAGCTGAAGCCCCTATCGGAGCAGGTGATCGTCATCACCGGCGCCACCTCCGGCATCGGCCTCTCCACCGCCCGGATGGCCGCGAGCCAGGGGGCGGCGGTGGTCGTCGTGGCCCGGAACGAGGACGCGCTGAACGCCCTGGCCGCCGAGATCCGCGCCAAGGGGGGCCGCGCCGAGCCCGTCGTGGCCGACGTCGCCGACATGGCCCAGGTGGAGGCGGTGAGCGCCGCCGCGATCAGCGCCTTCGGCGGCTTCGATTCCTGGTGCAACAACGCCGGCGTCGCCATCTTTGGCTCGCTCGAGGACGTGCCGCTGGAGGACCAGCGCCGCCTGTTCGACGTGAACTACTGGGGCATCGTCCACGGCACCCTCGTCGCCGCGCGGCACCTCAAGGGCAAGGGTGGCGCCATCGTCAACACGGGCAGCGTGCTGTCCGACCGTTCCATGGCGCTGCAGGGGCCCTACTCGGCCTCGAAGTTCGCCATCAAGGGCGTGACCGAGGCCTTCCGGACAGAATTCCTGGCCGAGGGTTATCCAATCAGCGTCACGCTCATCAAGCCGGGCCCGATCGACACGCCCTACATGGAGCACGCCCGCAACCTGATGGGCACGACGGGCACGCGCAACCCGCCGCCGAGCTACCACCCGCGCGTGGTGGCGCGCGCCATCCTCTACGCCTGCGAGAACCCCTCGCGCGACCTGGTGGTCGGCGCCGGCGGGCTCGCCGTTTCGCTGATAGGGCGCCTCGCGCCCAAGTTGACGGACCTGGTGATGAGCAAGATCGCGAAGCCCTCCCAATCGAGCAGCCAGCCCGGCCGCTCCGAGCGCCGGGACAACCTCTACGACGCGCGCGAGGACCTGGCGGAGACCTCCTCCCTCTCCGGCCCGCCCCCGCGGCGCACCTCCTTCCTGCTGGAGGCGCAGATGAACCCGCTCGGCCCGGCCGGGATCATGGTGGGCGCCGCCGCCCTCCTCGCGGGTGCCGCCTTCGGCATGTACACGCTGCGCCGGTCCAAGCCCCTGCCCCAGCGCTTCGCGGACCGCGCCCGCCGCGGCATCGGCAGCCTCGGCAACGAGGCGCAGCGGATCGCCGGCCGCGCCATCGGCTACGCCGGCAAGGAGGCGCGGCCCTATCTCCGGACGGCGCGCAAGGAGGGGAGCCGCTTCGCCGACCGCGCCAGCCGCTACGCTTCCTCCGCCTATGACGACGTGCGCGAGCGCGGCGCGGACCTCTACGACGAGGCGCGGAGCCGCGGGCGCGCGCTCTACAAGTCGGCGCGCGGCGGGGGCGAGGACCTCTACGACGACGCGCGCGACCGGGGCCGGGGCCTCTTCAAGCGCGGCCGCGACGCGGCGGAGGACGCGCGGGACACCGGCTGGAGCCTCTTCGGCCGGGCCCGCGACCGGGGCGAGGACGTCTACGAGGACGCGCGCGACACGGGCTGGAGCCTGTTCGGGCGGGCGCGCCACGAGGCGGAGCGGCAGCGGCGCCTCGCGGCCCGGCGGGGCGAGAGCCTGCTCGACCGCCTCGCCAACGCGCTGCGGGGCTGATCGCCGCCGGGCCGCCACGCCCGGCTCCGTAAAGCCTTGAGGGCCAGGGGGCCGGGGACGCGACGTCCCCGGCCCTCGTTCTACTTCGACTCGGAATAGGCCTTGAAGAAGGCCGTGGGCGCGACGATCCGGTTCTGCATCTCCTGCAGCACGCCGAGCTCGCCGGCCTTGGCGAGATAGGCCTGGAAGCCGGGATCGGCGGCCATGGCGGCGCGGCGCTGCTCGCGGTCCGCCTGGCTGTCATAGGCCCAGAGATGGACCACGCGGTTCAGCGGTCCCTCCACCGTCGTGTACCAGCCGAGGCAGCGGCCGAGGTACTTCTTCTGAATCTCCCAGGCCATGGTCTCGTACAGCTTCACGAACTCGGCCATGCGGTTGGGCTGGCAGGTGTAGATCCGCAGGTCCACGATCATCGCGTTCTCCTTGGGTGGGGCAGAGGCCCGAAGCAGGCCCGCGCACGTTCCCCGACCAGGGGCCGCGCGTCCAGGGTGCCGGGCCCGCGCCCGGGCACCGGGACGGACGCGGCCGGCAGGCCCGCCCTGGCATGGCGGTTGCTGATCCCGCCCCAGCCCTGCCGGAAGCCATCCCCGCGCGGTGACCGCCCCTGCGCCCGGCCGGCCCGGTTGGAGGAAAGCGCGGCCCGCCACGTCCATTACGGAGAGTGACGATGAACGACGCCAAGACCGAGCTCGGCCGGAAGATCCTTCGCATCAAGAGGAAGCAGGGGATGAAATGGACGGAGGTGGCGGCGCGGATCGGCATGAGCCCGACCTGGACCTGCGCCCTCTGCATGGGCCAGATGAGCGCCGAGCCGCACCACGCCCAGGGCATCGCGGACCTCTTCGGCCTGGACGAGGAGGAGCAGGCGACGCTGTGCGAGATCCCCTATCGCGGCGCCCAGCCGCTGCCGCCGACGGACCCGCTGATCTACCGCTTCT
Source organism: Muricoccus nepalensis (assembly GCF_006438825.1). Classification (GTDB taxonomy): domain Bacteria; phylum Pseudomonadota; class Alphaproteobacteria; order Acetobacterales; family Acetobacteraceae; genus Roseomonas; species Roseomonas nepalensis. The sequence goes on along the minus strand of NZ_RCZP01000009.1, from coordinate 72,335 downwards.
ACGAGCTGGTCCTCGTCTACGGCACGACCTGGAAGGAGATGATCCACGAGGAGTTCGGCGACGGGATCATGTCCGCGATCGACTACGACATGGCGCTGGAGCGCCAGCCCGACCAGAAGGGCGACCGGGTGCGGATCACCATGTCCGGCAAGTTCCTGCCCTACAAGCGGTACTGAGGCAGGGCGGCGTCAGCGGGCGGCGAGGGCGGTGCCCGGGCCGGCCTGCCAGCCGCCGCCGAGTGCCTTGAAGAGGGCGACTACCTGGATGGTCCGCGCCGCCTCGGCCTGGGCGAGCGCGTCCCGCGTCTGGGTCAGGGCGCGCTGCGCGTCGAGCACCTGCAGGAAGTCGGTGGCGCCCGCGCTGTAGAGGGAGCGGGCGGTGTCGACCACCCTCTGCGCCGTCACGACCGTCTGCTTCAACTGGTCGCGGTACTGCGTCAGGCTCCCCACCTGCGCCATCGCGTCCTCCACCTCGCGCAGCGCCTTCAGCACCACGGTGCGGTAGGCATGGCGGGCCTGCTCCGCCTGGGCGCGGCGGATGTCGACCGCGGCCTCGCGCTGGCCGCCGTCCAGCACCGGCACGCGCAGGCTCGGCGAGAAGGCGAAGACCGGCATGGCCATGACGTTCGCCGCCGAGCTGCCGCTGACCGAGAGCGTGCCGGAGAGGCTGAGGCTGGGGTAGCGCTCGGCCATCGCGGCGCCGATGAGGGCGACGCCGGCGGCGAGTTGGCGCTCCGCGGCCCGCACGTCGGGCCGGCGGCGGAGGAGGTCGGCCGGCACGCTCGGGTCAGGCAGCGGGCCCTGCGGGATCGGCCCGGGCGGGGAGAGCAGCGGGGTCAGCGCGTCCGGCGCCTCGCCGCCGAGGGTGGAGAGGGCGTTGATAAGGATCTGCGCGCGCGCCCGCAGCACCGGCCGCTGCGCCTCCTGCTGCTGAAGGAGCGTGCTGCCCTGGAGGATCTCGAGCCGGCTGCCGTCGCCGCCGGCCATACGGCGGACCGCCAGCTCGTTCGAGCGGCGCTGGTTCTCGATCGTGAGGTTGTTCGTCTCGATGGCCGCCTGGGTGCCGCGCAGCTCGACATAGGTGCGCGCGACGTCGCCGAGCAGGGTGAGCCGGGCGTCGTCCGCCTCCGCCTCGGCGAGCTCCGCGTTGGCGGCGGCGGCCTCCACGGTGCGGCGGGTGCGGCCCCAGAGGTCGATCTCCCAGGAGGCGTCGAAGCCGGCGGTGCTGAAGCCCGCGGTGCGGCTGTAGTAGTTGGGCGAGGTGAAGGAGCGGCCGTAGCTGGCCGAGGCCCCCGCGTTGAGCTGCGGGCTCCCGCCGCCCTGCGCCTGGGCAAGGGCGGCGCGCGCCTCCGCGATCACCGCCTGCGCCCGGCCGAGATCCGGATTCGCGCGCTGCGCCCGCTCGACCAGGCCGTTGAGGACCGGGTCGTTCAGCGTGAGCCACCAGGGCGTGGTCGGCAGGACGGGGACGGTGCCGGCCCGCCCGGCGAAGGCGGCGGGCACGTCGTCTGGCGGCCGCTGGTAGGCCGGGCCGACGTTGCAGCCGGCCAGCAGCAGCGCCGCCGCGATCGCGAGGAGCCGGCGAGACATGTTTTTGTCGCCCTCGAACACGGCGCCAGATTGCCAGGCCGGGCCGAAGGATCGGTTAACCGCGGCGGGCCGGCGCCGCCCGCCCGATCTTCACCTTCTCTGAAGCATCCGGCGGTAGCCTTCGCGGCGCACTCAAAAGGAGTCGACCCCGTGCTGCCAGAAAACCCGGCCCGTTCCAGCTTCGGCGCCCTCACCGGGACCTCGGTGCCCCTGCACATCGTGGATGTCGGCGCCAACCCGATCGACGGAACGCCCCCCTACGCGCCGCTCCTGGCCTCCGGCAACGCGACGGTGCTCGGCTTCGAGCCAAATCCGGCGGCGCTCGACCGGCTGCAGGCGATGAAGGGCCCGCGGGAGACCTACCTGCCGCACGCGATCGGCGATGGCGGCCAGCACACGCTGCATGTCTGCGCCGCCCCGGGCATGACCTCGCTCCTCCGCCCGAATCCGGCCGTGCTGGGCCTCTTCCACGGCTTCCCCGACTGGGGGCGGGTGGTCGAGGAGATCCCCGTCGCCACCATGCGCCTCGACGACATCCCGGAGGCGCGGGGCGCGGACATGCTGAAGATCGACATCCAGGGCGGCGAGCTCATGGCCATGCGCCACGCCGAATCCCTCCTGCGCGACCTGCTGGTGATCCAGACCGAGGTGGAGTTCCTGCCCCTCTACGCCGACCAGCCCCTCTACGCCGACGTGGAGCAGCACCTGCGGGCGCGCGGCTTCGTGCTGCACCGCTTCTTCCCGACCGTCAGCCGCGTCATCGCGCCCATGCTCGTCAACAACAACATCTACGAGGGCATGAGCCAGCTCGTCTGGGCGGACGCGATCTTCGTGCGCGACTTCACCCGGCCCGAGCTCTTCTCCGACCGCCAGCTCCTGGCCGCGGCGACCATCCTGCACGACTGCTACGGCTCGCTCGACCTCGTGCTGCACCTGCTGACCGAGCACGACCGCCGCACCGGCGGCGCGCGCGCGCCCGGCTACCTCGGCAGCCTGCGGGCGCTGGGCGCGGCGCCCGTGCCGGAGGCGCTGGCCGCCTAAGCTCCGCCCGCGCCCCCTCGTCCCCCGGCACGGAGGCCGAAATTGCCGAATGACGGTCTTCCCGTGGCGGCGACGATCATGTCGCCGTTCCACACGGCGCTGCGCTGCCTGTTCATGGTCGCCATGTACCACGGCGTGCAGCTCCAGCCCGCGCATTTCGCCGTGGTGGCGGAGGCGGACGTGCTCGGCTCGATCCTCCGCATGCTGCGCAAGGTGGGGCTGCGCGGCCGCGTCCTGCGGCGCAGCAAGTGGCGCCACCTGACGGCCCTCAGCCACACCTTCCCCGTCATGGGCATGATGAAGGACGGGCGCTGGGTCATCGTGGTGAAGGCGACCGACACGGAGGCCGGGCCGGCCCTCTACGTGCTCAACCCGCTTGTCGAGCGCCAGGGCGTGCAGACCGTCCAGCGGGAGGAGTTCCTGCGGGACTGGAGCGGCGTGCTGGTGGTCTGCAAGGCCGACCGCCCGGCGCGGTCCGAGGCCTCCTTCGGCCTGCGCTGGTTCGTGCCGGACATCTGGCGCTACCGCAGCCTTCTCCGGGACGTGGTCCTTGCCGCCATCATGTCGGCGCTGATCGCCTTCGCGACGCCGCTGATGTTCCAGATCCTGATCGACAAGGTGATCGCCCACCAGAGCTACCAGACGCTGCTCGCGCTGATCGTCCTGTTCTGCACGCTGACCGTCTTCGACGGGCTGTTCAACTACGTGCGCCAGTACCTGATGACCGTCGTGACGAGCAAGATCGACGCGAAGCTCGCCTCGCGCACCTTCCAGCACCTGCTGACCTTGCCGCTCCATTTCTTCGAAGCCAACACCGCCGGCGTGCTGGCGCGGAACCTGCAGCAGACGGACACGATCCGCCAGTTCCTCACCGGCCGGCTGTTGCAGACGCTTCTGGACGCGATCTCGCTGCCGCTGATGCTGACGGTGATGTTCCTCTACAGTGTCAAGCTCACCGCGCTCGTGCTCGGCTTCTCCGTCGTCATGGCGCTGCTCATCGGCGTCATGGTGCCCACCTTCCGGCGCAACCTCGAGAGCCTGTACCAGGCGGAGGGCGCCCGGCAGGGGCACCTAGTCGAGACGATCCACGGCATGCGCACGGTGAAGTCCCTCGCGCTCGAGCCCGCGCGGCAGACGATGTGGAACGAGAAGATCACGACCGGCATGGAGCGCCGGGCGAAGGTCGGCCGGCTCTCGGCCTTCGCGGGGGTGATGATGCAGGGGCTGGAGAAGCTGATGCAGATCAGCGTCCTCTCGCTCGGCGCCATGGAGGTGTTCGACAACGCCCTCAGCATCGGCGCGCTGGTCGCCTTCAACATGGTGTCGGGGCGCGTCACCGGGCCCCTGGTGCAGATCGTCGGCCTCCTGAACGAGTACCAGGAAACGATGCTGGCCGTGCGGATGCTGGGCACCGTGATGTCCCACCCCGCCGAGCGGGAGCCGGGGCAGCAGGGCCTGCAGCCCGCGATCACCGGCCGGATGAGCTTCGAGGAGGTCACCTTCGCCTACCGCCCCGGTGCCCCGCCGGCGCTCGACCGCGTCTCCTTCGCCGTGGCGCCGGGCCAGGTGATCGGGGTCGTCGGCCGTTCCGGCTCGGGCAAGACCACCGTCACCCGGCTGATCCAGGGCATCCAGACCGCGCAGGGCGGCGTGATCCGCCTCGACGGCGTTGACATCCGCCACATCGACCTCGTCCATCTCCGGCGCAGCATCGGCGTGGTGCTGCAGGAGAACTTCCTCTTCCGCGGGACGCTCCGGGAGAACCTCTCCGTCGTGCGGCCGGACGCCACGCTCGAGGAGATCATGGAAGCCGCGCGGATCGCGGGGGCCGACGAGTTCATCAACCGGCTGCCGCACTCCTACGACACCCTCATCGAAGAGAACGGGGCGAACTTCTCGGGCGGCCAGCGCCAGCGCCTCGCCATCGCCCGCGCCCTGCTGACGCGCCCCAACCTCCTCATCTTCGACGAGGCCACCAGCGCGCTTGATCCCGAGAGCGAGGCGGTCATCCAGGACAACCTGGCGGAGATCGCCCGCGGCCGGACGCTGATCATCGTCTCCCACCGGCTGACCTCGCTCGCCGGCGCCGACGCGATCCTCGTCCTGGAGCACGGCCGCGTGCTGGACTTCGCGCCGCATCGCGTCCTCCTGCAGCGCTGCGCCGCCTACCAGAACCTGTGGCGGCAGCAGACGAAACACTTCGCGTGAGCACGACGATCGACCACGCCCCGACGCCGCCCGCGCCCGACCGGCCCGCGGCCCCCCAAGGTCCCTCGCTGGCCTCGCGGCTGCTCGTTGCCGTCACGCCGCGCCGGCCGCGCCGCTGGTCCACCGAAGCGGCGACGGAGAAGCAGTGGCTGAAGGAGGGCTTCGCGCCGCCGCAGCCGGACCTCGAGGATTTCCTCGGCCAGGCGACCCCGTCCCTGCTGTGCAACACGCACCGCTTCGCGGTAGCGCTGTTCCTGGCGCTCATCGCCCTGGCCAGCGTGCTGCACGTCGACATCATCGTCGCGGGCACCGGCCGGCTGTCGATGGATTCGCCCACCATCGTGCTGCAGCCGATGCAGCTCTCGGTCATCCGCCAGATCCGGGTGAAGCCCGGCGACGTGGTGCGCCGGGGCGACGTGCTGGCGTCGCTGGATCCGACCTTCGCGCAGGCGGACCGCGCCGTGCTGCTGGCCCAGCAGAGCGCCGTCCGCGCGCAGCAGGCACGGCTGGAGGCGGAGCTGGACGGGACCGCCTTCGACCCCGAGGCGGGCCCGCCCGAGCTGATGCTCCAGCGGGCGCTCTACCGCCAGCGCCAGGCGCAGTTCACCTCGCGCCTGGCCGACATCGACCAGCGGCTCCGCAGCCACGAGGTGGAGGTGGCGACCGCCCAGCAGAACCGGGAGCTCCTGACCCAGCAGGTCGCCCTGGCGCGGGAGGTGGAGGCGATGCGCAACACCCTGTTCCGCGCCCAGAGCGGATCGCGGCTGAGCTATGTCGAGGCCCAGGCCGCCCGGGTGCGCAACGAGCGGGAGCTGCAGGCCGCGATCGCGCAGATCAACAGCGCGCAGCAGGCCATCCTCAGCCTGCAGGCGGAGCGGCAGGCCTTCATCGATTCCTGGCGGCGCGAGCTGACGGAGACGCTCGTCCGGACGAGGGCGGAGGCGCTCGCCATCGACGAGAGCCTCACGAAGGCGAACATGGTCAACCGGCTGGTGGAGCTCGTCGCGCCGGAGGACGGCGTCGTGCTGGAGGTGGCCAAGCGCTCGGTCGGTTCGGTCCTGAACGCGGCGGAGCCGCTCGTCACCATGATCTCGAGCGGCGCCGCCATGGTCGCGGAGATCGCGATCGGCTCCGGCGACGTCGGCTACGCCAAGCCGGGCGACGAGGTGCAGGTGAAGGTCGACGCCTTCCCCTACCAGCGCCACGGGCTGCTGACCGGGCGGCTTCGCGCGATCGTGGCGGATTCCATGCCCGCGAGCGGCGGCAACGCCGGCTCGACGGCCTATCACCGCGGCGTGGTGGAGCTCGGCACCACCACCCTGCAGTCCATGCCGGAGGGAACGCGCCTGATCCCCGGCATGACGCTCGCCGCGGAGATCAAGGTCGGGACGCGGAGCGTGATCTCCTACCTTCTCTACCCCATCACGCGCGGCATGCGGGAGAGCCTGCGCGAGCCCTAGGCAGGCCGCGCCCGGCCGCGCGGGCGGGGCGTCACGATGCCGGCGCCGGCGCCGCATCGGCGGCAGGGCGCACGGAGGGAAGGCGGATTTCGACGATCAGCCCCTCCGCCGCCCAGTCCCAGCGCACGGTGCCGCCGAGCTGGTGGCCCAGCGTGCCGTCCACCACGCGGGATCCGAAGCCCTTGCGCGCGGGGGTGCCGACCGCCGGGCCGCCGGTCTCGGCCCAGCGGAGGTGCAGCCCGCCGCCCTCCCGCCTCCAGGAGACCCGCAGCACCCCCGTCCGGGCGGAGAGGGCGCCGTACTTGGTCGCGTTCGTCGCCAGCTCGTGCAGGGCCATGGTGAGCGCCTGCACGGCCGCCCCGGGGATGACGACCTCCGGCCCCTCGAGCAGCGCGCGCGGCGCGGTGCCGGGGTCGAGGAAGGGGGCGAGGGTCGATTCCAGCACGGCCCGCAGCCCCGTGCCCGCCCAGTTCGTCTCCGCGAGGAGGGATTGCGCCCGGGCCAGCGCGTCCACCCGGCCCTCGATCGCGACGCGGTAGACGGGGTCGTTCCCGGGTGTCAGGCGCAGCGCCGCCTTCACCACCGCGAGGGCGTTCTTCCCGCGGTGGTCGACCTCCCGCATGAGCAGCGCCTGCCGCTCCTCCGCGAGGCGCCGCGCGGTGACGTCCAGCAGCCCGCCGAGCGCCCGGACCGCGCGCCCGGTGGCGGGGTCGCGGAACACCCGCCCGCGGTCCCAGACCCAGGCCCAGCTCCCGTCGGCCCGCCGCACCCGGTACTCGGCGGAGTAGCGGTCCTGCGCGGGGTCGGCGATGGCGGCCGTGACCCGGGCGTCGAAGATGGCGCGGTCCTCGGGGTGGATCCGGTCGAGCCAGGCCGCGGCGGCCTCCGGGAGGTCCTTCCCGAGCAGCGCCAGGACGCCGGCCGTGCGCGTCGCCCGGCCGGTGTTCAGCTCCCGCTCGTAGACGAAGCCGTCGATGGCGCCCACGGCCGCCTCGAAGCGCTCCCCGATCCGGCGCCGGTCGGTGATGTCGACGTGGATGCCGACGAGCGTCGCCGGGGCCTCCTCGCTCGCGGGGTAGAGCCGGGCGCGGCAGAGGAGCCAGCGCTCCTCCTGCCCCTCCGGCCCGCGCCGGAACACCCGCATCTCGAGCGTCATCGTGCCGTCCCGGAGCGCCCCCTCGATCGCGTCGTGCAGGCGGGGGCGGTCGTCCGGGTGCAGCGCCGCGAAGAAGGTCTCGGCGCTCGCAAGCCCGGCCTCGCGCTCGGCGTCCAGGCCGAGCAGGTCGTACATCTCCGGTGACCAGCTCGCCCGCCCCGTCCCGGGCTCCCAGGACCAGGAGGCGACCCGCGCGGCCTGCTGGGCGAGCTGCATCAGGCGCGAGCTCTCGGCCAGGGCGCGGGTGCGGTCGGCGACGCGGCTCTCCAGCGCCTCGTTCGACCCCTCCAGCTCCCGCTGCCGCCCGAGCACGGCCCGGGCCAGGGCGAGCAGCAGCGCCGAGGAGGCGAGCGCGAGGATGGCCTGCGGCAGCACCTCCTGCCGCCAGGCCGCCGAGACGAGCGAGCGCGCCCGCGCGGCCGAGACATAGACCGGCCAGGGCCCGCCGACGCGGCGGTAGGCGACCACGCGCTCCACCCCGTCGATGCTCGAGACCTCGCGCGAGACGGAGCGCTCCTCGCCCCGCCGCATCGTCTCCAGCATGGCGCCCGGCCCGATGCGCGCCTCCGCCTCGGGCCGGTTGCCGAGGCCGGAGGAGCGCGCGAGCAGCGCGCCGTCCGTGCGCACGAGCGAGACCACGTTCTCCGGCGAGGCGGCGAGGGCCTGCAGGGAGCGGTTCACCTGCTCGTGGTAGAAGGAGGCGTTGACCACGCCGTCGTAGGTGCCGGGCGGCAGGCCGTTGCCCGTGCGCTCGCGCCGCGCGCTGAGGGCGAAGTAGGGGCGCCCCGTCTCCCGCCCGACATAGACAGGGCTGATGTGGAAGGGGGGCGCGTCGTTCGGCCGCAGCGCGCGGTTGAACTCGCGCTCCATCATGGAGCGCCCGGCCGCCACCGGCAGGATGTTGCTCGCCACCAGCGCGCGCGCGTCGCGGTCGTAGACGGTGATGTAGAAGACGTCCCCCTCCGGGGTCGCGCTGCCGCTGACGACCCGGTCCAGCGCGACGTGCCAGTCGGCCTCCTGCGCCCGGATCTCGGCGTCGGACAGGCCGGCCAGCACGTCGTTCGCCCGCTGCAGCCGGAGGAACTGGCCCTCGAGCAGGCGCCTGGCGTACTCGGCCGCGGCGTCGGCGGTCCGCGCCACCTCCGCCTCCGCCCCGCGCGAGGTCGCGTCCCAGGCGCCCCAGGCCGAGAGGGCCGCCAGCAGCGGCGGCGCCAGGACGGCGGCGCCGAGGCTCAGGAGCAGGCCGGCCCGCGGCCAAGAACGCCCCCGGCGGGCCGCCGCGGGAGGAGGAAGGGCCTGGATGGCCGAGGTCTCGTTCACGGCACGCCCTGGCATGGGCGTTACTTACGATGGGATGCCGGTCTTGTAACTCCTGGGTTCTTTTACCCCGGGCGGGCCGTGCCGTTTCCCCCGCGACGCGCCAGACGAGGACCCCTCATGCCCAGACCCGAAGCCGGACCGGACACCCCGCTGCGCGTGAACCGCGCCCCCGTCCTCACCCTCTGGGCGGCCGTGGTGGCGGAGCGCCTAGGGCATCCCCCCGACACCGCGCTGAGCCTGGCCAGCCACGTCGCCGGCACCGCCGCGCGGGCGAAGGCCCGCCGCCTGGGCATCACGGAATCGCACCCCGAGGAGGCCCGCGCGCCCCTGGCGCCCCGCCACGAGACGGTGCGGCTCCTCGGCCGGGACGTGCCGGTGGTGCGGGACGCGGCGGGCACGCTCCTCGCCGCCTCCGGCGGGGAGGCGCCGACCCCGGCCGCCCCCGCCCGGGCCTATGTCGCCAAGGCCTTCGGGCCGCGCCTCGGCGAGGCGCGCGAGGCCCTGGAGGCGCTCGCCGCCTCGCTGGACCCCGAAAGGCTGAACCGCGAGGGCTTCCGCCTCTACGAGGCGTTCCGCCCGGAGGTGCCCCCGGACGCGCGCGGCTGGGGGGCGAAGGGGGAGCTGCACCTCCGCCGCATCCGCGAGGCCGCCGGGTAGTGCGGCGCCCCGGGTGCACCACATCGCGCCTCGTGCGTTGTCCGTTCTTTCAGCAGGGTACCCGATGCCGCCGCTAAACCCCCTCGTCCTCGACACCGGAACCCCGCCCATCCCGGAGATCCAGGCCTGCGGCGCCCGCTATGACGGATCGCGCGGCCCCTTGCTGAACCTCTGCCAGGCGGTCCCGGCCTACCCGCCGCCGCCCGCGATGCTCGCGCGGCTCGCCGAGGCCGCGGGGAGCCCCGACGCCGCCCGCTACGGCCCCATCGCCGGCGACGACGCGCTGCGCGAGGCCTACGCCGCCCATCTCGGCGCGATCTACGGCGGCGACCTCTCGGCGAAGGACGTGGCCATCACCGCGGGGTGCAACCAGGCCTATTTCGTGGTCATGGCGGCGCTGGCGCAGCGCGGGGACGCGGTGCTGCTGCCCACGCCCTGGTACTTCAACCACAGCATGACGCTCGACATGCTGGGGATCGAGGCGCGCCCCCTTCCCTGCCGCTCCCAGTCCGGCTTCGTGCCCGACCCGGAGGACGCGGAGGCGCTGATCGACGAGCGGGTCCGCGCGATCGTGCTGGTGACGCCGAACAACCCGACCGGGGCGGTCTACCCGGCGGAGGTCATCCGGCGCTTCCACGACCTCTGCCGGCAGCGCGGGATCTGGCTCGTGCTGGACGAGACCTACCGCGACTTCCTACCCCCCGGGCAGGACCGCCTGCACGACCTGCCCGAGGGCGGCGCCTGGCCGGACAACCTCGTGCAGCTCTACAGCTTCTCGAAGTCCTTCGCGGTCCCCGGCCACCGGCTCGGCGCCGTGGCCGCGCCGGCCCCCTTCCTGGCCGAGCTCAGCAAGGTGATGGACTGCGTGCAGATCTGCGCCTCCCGCGCCGGGCAGGCCGCCGTCGCCTGGGGCCTCGGCGCGCTGGCGGAGTGGCGCGCGGCGAACCGGGCGGAGATGAACGAGCGCGCGGCCGCCGTCCGGACCGCCTTCGCCCGGCTGCCGGGCTGGCGGCTGGAGGCGCTAGGCGCCTATTTCGCCTATGTCCGCCACCCCTTCGGCAGCACCTCCGCCTGGGAGGTGGCGCGCCACCTGGCGGAGGAGCACGGGTTGATGTGCCTGCCCGGCCCGGCCTTCGCCGGCGAGGAGGCGCACCTGCGCATCGCCTTCGCCAACGTCGACGCCGCGGCGATCGACGGCATGGTCGAGCGCCTCCGCGCAGCGACGCCCTGAGGGTGGGCGGGCGAGTGGACGCCCGCCGCCCTCCGTCCTAGCCTTTCCGCCATGAGCGATGCCGCCAGCGCCCCGCCCCCGGCCGAGGCCCCGATCCCCGCCACGCACGACATGGGCGGCGCCTCGCGCTTCCGCTGCACGGCCGTGGAGCGCGACGAGGCGCCGCCGGACGACTTCGGCAAGCGCGTGGACGCCTTGCGCCAGCTTCTCGCGCAGAAGGGGCTGATGACGGTGGACGAGCTCCGCCGCGGCATCGAGGCCATCCCGGAAAGCGAGTACCTGGCGCTCACCTACTACGAGCGCTGGCTCCGCTCCATGACGGCGCTGATGGTCGAGAAAGGGGTCGTCGCGGAAGGGGACCTGCGGTGACCCCGGCCGAGGGCACCAGCGCCGCGGCCTCCGATCCGGCGCCGCAGCCCGCCCCCGCCGCGCCGCGCTTCGGGCCCGGCGAGCGCGTTCGGGTCCGGGACGACTGGCCCGAGCGCCGGGGGCCCTGCCACATCCGCACGCCGCACTACCTGCGGGGCCGCGTCGGCACGGTTCAGCGCCTGCTCGGCCGCTTCGCCAACCCGGAGGAGCTCGCCTTCGGGCACCCGGCGCCGGCGCGGGCCCTCTACCACGTCCTGTTCGAGCAGCCGCCGATCTGGCACGAGGGCCATCCGGGCGACGAGGTGCTGGTCGAGCTCTTCGAGCACTGGCTCGAGCCCGACGGGACCGCGAAGAGGAGCGCCTGAATGAGCACCCCTGCCCGCCCCGACTCACCCGCCCGGCTGGAGGCGCTGATCGGCGCCCTGAAGGCGCGGGGCCTCCTGACCGAGCAGGAGCTGGCCGAGCGCCAGGCCCAGACCGACCGCGCCAGCCCCGAGATCGGCGCCCGCATGGTGGCCCGCGCCTGGCTCGACCCCGCGTGGCGCCGGCTGCTGCTCGCCGACGGCGGGGCCGCGGCCGAGGCGATGGGCGTCTCCATGGCCGGCGCGCCGCCGCTCGGCGTGCTCGAGGACACGCCGCGGCGGCACCACTTGGTCGTCTGCACGCTCTGCAGCTGCTACCCGCGGGCGGTGCTCGGCTATCCCCCCCACTGGTACAAGAGCTTCGCTTACCGCGCCCGCGCCGTCCGGGACCCGCGCGGCGTGCTGGAGGAATGGGGCACGGCGCTCCCCGCGGGCACGGACGTCCGCGTCGTGGACAGCACCGCCGACTACCGCTGGATGGTCCTGCCCCTGCGCCCGGCCGGGACCGAGGGATGGTCCGAGGACCGCCTTGCCGGCATCGTCACGCGCGACGTGCTGGTCGGCGTCGCGCTGCCGCGAGTGCCGTCGACCGAGGCCGCCTGACCGCGGGCCGTGCCGACGCGGGCGAGCCTCGGCCCAATCGGGTTCTTCCATGGCCGGCGCCGTCGTGGCGGTATCTCAGGAGGGGGCCGTCGGCCGGGAGCGCGTGGATCGCGCGGTCCGGCCTCGCGGCCGTGGCGGTAAACCCTGGTCAGCCCTGTCTGACGTAGAGGGGCCTGGCGGAGGGCTAGGCGGGCGACGGCGACCCTGGCCTGGGGCGTCTTGGCCCGGCGCCAGTCGAACCTCAAGCGCCATGATGGCGTCCATCACAAGGCGGCCGCCCCTTGCCGCGGGCGGCCCCGACCGCCTCAATGGGCGGACCACATCGCCGGCCCGCCGTGTCCCACCACCTTCCGCTCAGCGCCCTAAGGGCCTTCGAGGCCGCCGCGCGCACCGGGTCCTTCCGGCGCGCGGCGGAGGATCTCGGCCTGACGCCGAGCGCGGTCAGTCATGCGATCCGCGCGCTCGAGCGCGACCTCGGCACGGTGCTCTTCGAGCGGGAGGGGCGCTCGGTGCGGCTCACGCCCGAGGGCGACACGCTGATCCGGCACGTGGAGCGCGGCTTCGGTGAGCTGCAGCTCGGCATCAGCAGCGTCGCCGCGCGGCGGCCCGAGCTTCTCAAGCTGCACAGCGCGCCGAGCTTCGCCGCGCAGTGGCTTGTCCCGCGGCTCGGGCGGCTGCTCACCGATTGCGAGGGGCTGGAGCTGCGCATCTCGGCCGGCACGGACTACACGCGCTTCCTGGCCGACGAGTTCGACGCTGACGTGGTCTATGGCGCGCCGTCCTCCGACTTCCTCGGCAGCGCCGGGCCGCAGGGCCTGGTCGTGCTGCCGCTCGGCACCGAGGTGGTGACGCCGCTCTGCGCCCCGTCCCTCGCGCCGATGATCCGCGACGCGCGCGATCTCCTCGGCCAGACGCTGATCGAGAGCGACAACAAGCGCGTGCGCTGGCCCGCCTGGTTCGCGGCCAACGGCCTCGCGGCGCCGCCACCGCGTGGGCCGCGCTTCGACCGGAGCTTTATCTCCATCAGCGCGGCGGCGGACGGCCTCGGCGTGGCGCTGGAGTCCACCATGTTGGCGGAACGCGAGCTCGCCTCCGGCCGCTTGGTGCGGCCGCTGGAGGGGACCTGCGAGGACGTGGTCTACACCGGGCACTGGCTCATCTACCCGGCCACGCGCCGCTACGCCCGATCAATGGTGCTCTTCCTGCGATGGCTCGGGAGGGAGCTGGAGCTCGACGTCGGCCTCGACGAGGCGAACCGGCCGGCGCCCGGAAGCCGCCCGTCGGATAGCCCGGCTTCGCCAAGGAAAGGTGAAATCAGTTCACCATAAGGCGCAAATTTCTCGCTTGTCGATGAACCGCCGGACATCTCACAACCCCATCAACGAATGATGGAGGACGTCGGATGCTGCTCAAGGGCAAAACGGCCGTGATATCCGGCGCGGCGAGCGCGCGGGGCATCGGGCGGGCTACGGCGAGGCTCTTTGCCGAGCACGGCGCGCGGGTCGCCATCCTCGACCTCGATGGCGCGGGCGCCGCCCAGGCCGCGGCGGAACTCGGCCCGGACCATGCCGGCCTTGCCTGCGACGTCGCCGACCCCGCCAGCTGCCGGCAGGCCGCGGAACGCGCCATCGCCGCCCTCGGGCAGGTCGACATCCTCATCAACAACGCCGGCATCTCTCAGCCCATGAAGACGATGGAGATCGGGCCGGAGGACTGGCGGCGCATCGTCGACGTCAACATGACGGGCGTGCTCCTCCTCAGCCAGGCCTTCATCCCGCACATGCGCGAGCGCCGGCAGGGCTCCATCGCCTGCATGTCCTCGGTCTCGGCGCAGCGCGGCGGCGGCATCTTCGGCGGCCCGCACTACTCCGCGGCAAAGGCGGGCGTGCTGGGTCTCGCCAAGGCGATGGCGCGCGAACTGGGACCGGACGGCATCCGCGTGAACAGCGTGACGCCTGGCCTCATCCAGACCGACATCACCGGCGGCAAGCTGACCGACGAGATGCGGGCGGACATCCTCAAGGGCATCCCGCTGAACCGCCTGGGCGACACGATCGACGTGGCGCGCATCTACCTCTTCCTGGCGTCCGACCTGTCCTCCTACGTCACGGGCGCGGTCATCGACGTCAACGGCGGCATGCTGATCCACTAGGGACCGCGCGGCGGCCGGGCCGCCTCTGTGCCAACAAGGGAAGGAAACGCGACATGGAAGCGCGAACGACGACACGCGCCAACGCGCCGGCGCTCGAGGAGCGCGCCTGGCGCATCCGGCGCAACGCGCTGCGCATGGGCGAGGTGCAGGGCCAGGGCTACATCGCCCAGGCGCTCGGCGTGGCCGACGTGCTGGCCGTCTCCTACTTCCACGCGCTGCGCTACCGCCCGGAGGAGCCGGACTGGGAGGGGCGCGACCGCTTTCTCCTCTCGATCGGGCACTACGCCATCGCGCTCTACGCCGTGCTGATCGAGGCCGGGGTCATCCCGCAGGACGAGCTCGAGACCTACGGCACGGACGACAGCCGCCTGCCGATGTCGGGCATGGCCAGCTACACGCCGGGCATGGAGATCAGCGGCGGGTCGCTCGGCATCGGCCTCGGGATCGCGGTCGGCATCGGGCTCGGCCTCAAGCGCAAGGGCTCCGACCGCTTCGTCTACAACCTCATGTCGGACGGCGAGCTGGACGAGGGGCCGACCTGGGAGGCCGCGATGTCCGCGGGGCACTGGCGCCTGGACAACCTCATCTGCGTCGTCGACGTGAACCGCATGCAGGCGGACGGCGTCTCGACGGGCGTCCTCAACTTCGAGCCGCTTCCCGCCAAGTGGGAGGCCTTCGGCTGGCACGTCCAGCGCGTGGACGGCAACGACATCCCGGCCCTCGTGCGCGCCTTCGACGCGGCGCGCCACCTCGCCGAGCCGAAGCCCCGCGTCATCATCTGCGACACGCGCATGGCTAAGGGCGTGCCCTTCCTCGAGGCGCGGGAGAAGTCGCACTTCATCCGCGTGGAGGCGGACGAATGGGCGCTGGCGATCGAGGCGGTGGACGCGGGGAGGACGGCATGAAGCGCGTCAAGCGGGGCCCCTGGCGGGCCGGCACCATCGGCACGGCCATGGCCGCGGCCGACCCGTCGCGGCCGCGGCTGACCACCTCGGCCATGATCGCCTCCATCGCCGCCGAGGGGCAGCGGACCGAGGCGGCGCCCTTCGGCCACGCCCTCGTCGAGGCGGCGCGGGAGCGGCCGGAGATCCTCGGCATGACCGCGGACCTCGGCAAGTACACGGACCTGCACGTCTTCGGCGCTGCCTACCCGGACCGCTACTACCAGATGGGCATGGCCGAGCAGAACCTGATGCTCGCCGCCGCCGGGCTGGCGCACGAGGGCTTCGTGCCCTTCGTGACGACCTACGCCGTCTTCGCCTCACGCCGCACCTACGACTTCATCAGCCAGGCGATCGCCGAGGAGGGGCTGAACGTCAAGATCTGCTGCGCCCTTCCCGGCCTGACGACCGGCTATGGCCCGAGCCACCAGGCGACCGAGGACGTCGCGATCTTCCGCGGCATGCCGGACCTGACGATTGTCGATCCCTGCGACGCGCTGGACATCGCCCAGGCCACCCACGCGATCGCGACGCATGACGGCCCGGTCTACATGCGGCTGCTGCGCGGCAAGGTGCCGATGGTGCTCGACGAGTACGACTACCGCTTCGAGCTCGGCCGCGCGAAGCTGCTGCGGGACGGGGCGGACGTGCTCGTCGTCTCCTCCGGCCTGATGACGATACGCGCCCTGGAGGTCGCGAAGCTGCTCGAGGCGGAGGGCGTGGCGGTCGCCGTCCTGCACTCGCCGACCATCAAGCCGCTCGACGAGGCGACCATCGTGCGCGAGGCCGCGCGCGCGGGCCGGGCGGTCGTGGTCGCGGAGAACCACTCCGTCATCGGCGGGCTCGGCGAGGCCGTGGCCGGGGCGCTGCTGCGCAACGGCGTGGCGCCGCCGCTCTTCCGGCAGGTCGCCCTCCCCGACGCTTTCCTCGATGCCGGCGCCCTGCCGACGCTTCACGACCGCTACGGCATCTCGGCCGAGGCGATGGCGCGGAGCCTTCGCGGGTGGCTCCAGCACCGTCGCCCCTGACGCAAGCAACAAGAACCGGAGGAAAAGAATGACCCCGTCCAGGACCACCCGCCGCGCCGCCCTTCTCGGCGCCGCCGGCCTCCTCGCGGCCCCGTCCGTGCTGCGGGCGCAGGGCCAGGTGCGTCTTACGCTCGGCCACGGCGCCGCGCCCGGCAACCCGCGGAGCCTCGCGGCCGAGCGCATGGCGTCGCGGCTGCGCGAGCGGAGCAACGGCCGCATCGAGATGCGCGTCGCGGGCTCCGCGCAGCTCGGCGACGACGCCGCGATGCTGACCGCGCTCCGCACCGGCACGCTGGACCTCTCGGTGAACAGCCAGGGCGCCTCCTCGGCGGTGCTGCCGGAGCTGGCCGCGCTCGGCCTGCCCTTCCTCTTCGCGGACCCGGCCGCCGCCTACCGCGTGGTGGACGGGGCGGTGGGCGAGGAGCTGGCGAAGCGCTTCGAGGGCGTCGGCCTCGTCTCGCTCGGCTTCTGGGACAACGGCATCCGCCACACGAGCAACAGCAAGCGCGCCATCAACCGCCCGGAGGACCTGCGCGGCCTGAAGCTGCGCACGCCGCCCGATCCCATGACCATCGACATCTTCCAGTCGCTCGGCGCCGCGACGCAGCAGATCAACTTCAACGAGCTCTACGTCGCCCTGCAGCAGGGCGTGGTGGACGGGCAGGAGAACCCGCTCGCCAACATCCAGTCCTCCAAGCTCTACGAGGTGAACCGCTTCGTCTCCCTCACCGGTCACAAGTGGGAGTGCAACCCCGTCCTCGCCTCGCGCATCGCCTGGGGGCGGCTCCGCGCCGAGGACCGGGCCCTGCTGCAGGAGGCCGCGAAGGAGGCCGCCACGGAGCAGCGCCGCCTGTCGCAGGAGATCGACGCGAAGCTGCTCGTCGAGTTCCGCGCCAACCCCGCCATCGCCGTGAACGCGGTCGAGCAGGGCCCGTTCCGCGCCGCCACCGCCGCGGTGGCCGATCGCTGGGAGGCGCGGCCCTTCGGCGACTTCGTCAAGCGCCTGCGGACCGCGGCGGCGTGAGATGGGAACCCTCTCCGCGAGCCCGCCCCCAGCCGGGGGGACTGCCGGCGGCGCGCTGATCGCGCTCACCCTCGCGGTGGATCGCGGCGTCGCCCTCCTGTGCCAGGGTGTCATCCTCCTCACCGGCACCGCCCTGATGGTGGTCATGTCGGCCAACGTCGTCGCCCGCTACGTGCTGGCGGCCGGCGGCTTCGACTGGGCGGAGGAGGTGCCGCAGCAGCTCTTCCCCTGGTTCATCATGGCGGGGGTCGCCCTCGCCGTGCAGCGGGGCGGCCATATCGCGGTGGAGTGGCTGATGGGCTTCCTCGGGCGGGAGGGCCGGCGCGCCGTCCTCCTCGCGGGGCACGCCCTGGTGGTGCTGGCCTACGCCATCCTCTGCCAGCAGGCGCTGCAGGTCGCGGAGATCGTGGCCATCGAGCGCAGCCCCGCCCTCGGCCTGGCCGGGAGCTACGGCTACTGGGCCATCGCCGCCGGCTGCGTCCTGATCGCGGTCGGGACCGTCACCATCGGGATCCGCATCGCCCTGACGGGTCCGGAAGCCCTGCCGACGCCGAGCCCCGAGGAGATCCCGACATGAGCCTCGCCCTGATCGTCGCCTTCACCCTGCTCATGGTCGCGGTGATCCCGGTGGCGCACGCCCTCGTCATCGCCTCGGGTGTCGCCCTGCTCTGGAGCAGCGACATGCCGCTCATGCTGGTGGCCCAGCAGGTCTACCAGCAGACCCAGTCCTTCCCGATGCTGGCGCTGCCCTTCTTCATCCTGGCGGGCACCCTCATCATGGAGGGCAAGCTCGGCGAGGAGCTGCTGCGCTTCTCCGGCGAGATCATGCAGCGGGTGCGCGGCGGCGCGCTCTCCACGACCGTGGTCGGCTCGGTGGTGTTCGGCGGCGTCTCCGGCAGCGCGGTGGCCAACGCGAGCGCGCTGGGCTCGGTGCTCATCCCCTGGCAGAAGCGGCAGGGCTACCCAGCCGGGCTCTGCGCCGCGAACAACGCGACCTCTGCGGTGATCGACATCCTGATCCCGCCCTCCATCCCGATGATCCTCTATGCGGTGGTCAGCGGCGTCAGCATCGGCGACCTCTTCATGGCGGGCGTGCTGCCCGGCATCCTCATGGCCGTGGGCTTCGTGGGCGTGTGCTGGTGGAAGGCGCGCGGCCTCAACATCCGCGCGGAGGCCCCGCCGCTGGACCTGCGCCGCCTGGCGCGGCTGGGCTTCTTCGCCCTGCCCGCCCTCATCCTTCCCGTGCTCATCCTCGTCGCCCTGCGCTTCGGCTTCGCCACGCCGACCGAGATCGCGGTGATGGCGGTGGTCTACGCGCTGGTCGCAAGCCTGGTGCTCTACCGCGACCTCTCCTGGGCACGGTTCTACAAGGCGATGATCGACGCGGGGATCGCGACGGGCATCGTCATGATGGTCATCATGGGCAGCGCGGCCGCCAGCTGGATCCTGACCTATGACGAGGTGCCGCAGCGCTTCGCCGAATGGGTCTCCTCCACGCTGCACTCGCCCTGGCTGGTGATCCTCGCGATGAACATCATCATGCTGGCCATCGGCGGGCCGCTCGACCTCGCTCCCGCCATCCTGCTGCTGGCGCCGATCTTCGTGCCGCTGGCCGGGCAGATCGGGCTCGACCCGCTGCAGCTCGGGCTGATCATGGTGATCAACCTCGGCATCGGCCTCTACACGCCGCCGGTGGGAACGACGCTGTTCATCTCGTCCACCATCGCGGGAAGCTCGATGAGCGAGACGGTGCGGGCGCTCTGGCCCTTCTTCTGGGTCGCGATCGGGCTCCTCGCGCTCGTCAGCTACGTGCCCGCCCTCACGATCCGTTTCTGAGCAGGAGGCGGCGGGGCGGTTATCGCGCTACCCGGCCGAGCGCGATGAGGACATCGTCGCGCTCGACGCGTTCTTGATCGCCGGCGGCGGGGCGAGCCTCAGGCCCGCCCGGGGCGCCGTTCCGGCGTAGTCCGGCCACTTGCCTCCCGCCGCACGCGGAAGAGCAAGGCTCCGCAAGTCCTGAGCAAGATATCGAAAGACGACCGCGCGCGCCTTCCCCCAAGCTCCGCTCCACCGGGCTGGCAGGAGAGCCGAGATGCGGAGGCAGGAACTTGTCGGTTGCGCGGGGGTGCCCATTCCCCAACCTCCGCGGGCAGGCAGGCCCGCCGCGGCGGTCCGCGCAAAGGGCCTGTCGCGGCCGCGCATCCCGGCCCGCCGGGAGGGCCGCGCATGACCGGCGCCCAGGCCGTGGCGGCAACCCGCCGGTCCCTCGTCCTCGGTGCGGCCGGCCCCGCCGCCCTGCCCACCCTTCCCGCCAGGGCGCAGCGTCCGCCCAGCCGTCAATCTTTCCCGCAGCAGGAGCGCCGCGAAATGGCCAGCGTCACCACGCCCGACGGAACCTCGATCTACTACAAGGACTGGGGCCTGAGGGACGCCCAACCGATCATGTTCCACCATGGCTGGCCCCTGTCCGCCGACGACTGGGACACGCAGATGCTGTTCTTCCTCGCGAACGGCTACCGGGTCGTCGCGCATGACCGCCGCGGGCATGGCCGGTCCGAGCAGGTGAGCGACGGGCACGATATGGACCACTACGCGGCGGACGCCGCCGCCGTGGTGGAGCACCTCGACCTTCGCAACGCCGTCCATATCGGCCACTCCACCGGCGGCGGCGAGGTGGCGCGCTACGTGGCGAAGCACGGGCTCCGCAGCGGCCGCGTCGCCAAGGCGGTCCTTGTCTCGGCGGTGCCGCCGCTGATGCTCAAGACCGCCGCGAACCCGGAGGGCCTGCCGGTGGAGGTCTTCGACGGCTTCCGCAAGGGCGTCGCGGAGAACCGCACGCAGCTCTACCGCGACGTCGCGGCCGGCCCCTTCTATGGCTTCAACCGCCCCGACGCGACGGTCTACCCGGGCGTCATCGACAACTGGTGGCGACAGGGGATGATGGGCGGTGCGAAGGCGCACTACGACGGCATCAAGGCCTTCTCCGAGACGGACCAGACGGAGGACCTCAAGGCCATCACCGTGCCGACGCTCGTGCTGCACGGCGACGACGACCAGATCGTGCCGATCGCCGACGCCGCGCTGAAGTCGATCAAGCTCCTGCCGCACGGCACGCTGAAGGTCTACCCGGGCTTCCCGCACGGCATGCTCACCACCCATGCCGAGGTCATCAACCCGGACCTGCTCGCCTTCATCCGGGGCTGAGCCGTGCTGCCACGCTCTCCGCCCGCCGCGGAGAGCGTGATCCCTCCCCCGACCCGGCGACCGGAGACAATCCAGTGCTCAAGGCTACGCCCACGCCCGGCAAGACACTGCTCAACCCGGCGGACCACACCCTTATCCTGATCGACTTCCAATCGCAGATGGCCTTCGCGACGAACTCCATCGATCCGGTGGCACTGCGGAACAACGCCGCCCTTGTCGCCGCATCCGCCGCCGGCTTCGGTGTCTCCACCATCCTCACCACGGTCGCGAAGAAATCGTTCTCCGGCCCGATGTTCGAGGAGGTGACCGCCCCCTTCCCCGGCCAGGCGCTACTCGACCGTACCTCCATGAACACCTGGGAGGACGCGGCGGTGATCGAGGAGGTGAACCGCATTGGCAAGCCGCGCATCGTACTGGCCGGGCTCTGGACCGGCGTCTGCATCGTCGGCCCTGCCCTTTCGGCGCTCGAGCAAGGCTTCGAGGTCTACTTCATCGCCGATGCTTGCGGCGATGTGTCGGCGGAAGCGCATGAGCGCGCGGTGCAACGTATGGTCCAGGCGGGCGCGCGGCCGATGACCGCGCTGCAGTACCTGCTGGAGCTTCAGCGCGACTGGGCACGCGGCGAGACCTACGAGATGACGACCGGTGTCGCGAAGCGGCACGGCGGCGGTTACGGCCTCGGCATCACCTACGCGAAGACGATGTTCAACGCCCACGAGGGCTGAGCGCGGCGCCCCGTGGAGGAAGCGATGAAGCCCTACATGCTGTCCCTCGGCGCCGGCCTGCTCGTCGGGGTGGTCTATGGCCTGCTTGGGGTGCGCTCGCCGGCGCCCCCGGTGATCGCGCTGCTGGGCCTGCTCGGCATCCTGCTCGGCGAGCAGGTCGTCCCCGTGATGCGGCGGCTTGTTGCCGGCCATCCCCTGCCCACGGCCGTGGCGCACGAGAGCAACGCCCTTCACATCTTCGACCAGCTGCCAGGCCACGGCACAGCGCCGCGCAACCGCCTTGAAGGAGAGCCCAGCTCGTGACGGATCTCACCCGCCGCGGCGTCGCCGCCCTCGGCCTCGCCACCCTCAACCGGAGCCCTGCCATGGCCGCGTCCGCGCCCGACCTGATCTTGCACAACGGCCTGATCACGACCCTCGACCGGGCCAACCCCGCGCCTGAGGCAGTGGCCGTTACCGGCGGGCGCTTCTCCGCCGTGGGGGACGCGCGCACGATCCTCCCCACCGCCGGCCCGGCCACGCGCGTGATTGACCTCGGTGGCCGCCGCCTCATCCCAGGGCTGATCGACAACCACCTGCACGTCATCCGAGGTGGGCTGAACTTCAACATGGAGCTTCGCTGGGACGGCGTGCGCAGCCTCGCGGACGCGATGGGCATGCTGCGCACCCAGGTGGCCAACACGCCCCCGCCGCAATGGGTGCGCATCGTCGGCGGCTTCACCGAGCACCAGTTCGCCGAGAAGCGCCTGCCGACCCTCGACGAGATCAACGCCGCGGCACCCGACACGCCCGTCTTCATCCTGCACCTGTACGACCGCGCACTGCTTAACGGCGCGGCGCTGCGGGCGGCGGGCTACACGAAGGACACGCCGGACCCGCCGGGGGGCGAGATCCAGCGCGCGCCCGACGGCACGCCGACGGGGCTGCTGCTGGCCAAGCCGAACGCCACCATCCTCTACGCGACGCTCGCCCGCGGCCCGACGCTGCCCTTCGACTACCAGCTCAACTCCACCCGCCACTTCCTGCGCGACCTCAACCGCCTGGGCGTGACGGGCGCGATCGACGCGGGCGGCGGCTACCAGAACTATCCGGACGACTACAAGGTGATCCAGAAGCTGGCCGAGGACGGCGAGCTGACGGTCCGAATTGCCTACAATCTGTTCACCCAGAAGCCGAAGGCGGAGAAGGACGACTTTCTCCGCTGGACAAGCAGCGCGAAGTACCAGCAGGGGGACGACTACTTCCGCCTCAACGGCGCGGGCGAGATGCTGGTGTTCTCCGCCGCCGACTTCGAGGACTTCCGGGTGGAGCGGCCGGAAATGCCGGCCGAAATGGAACCGGAGCTGGAGGAGGTCGTCCGCATTCTCATCCAGAACCGATGGCCCTGGCGGCTGCACGCCACCTACGACCAGACCATCGACCGCGCGCTCAACGTGTTCGAGAAGGTGAACGCCGAGATGCCGATCGGCGACCTCCACTGGATCTTCGACCACGCGGAGACGGTGAGCGAGCGCAATCTGGAGCGCATCGCGCGCCTCGGCGGCGGGATCGCCGTGCAGCACCGGATGGCCTACCAGGGCGAGTACTTCGTGGAGCGCTACGGCGCCCGCGCGGCCGAGGCCACGCCGCCGGTGGCGAAGATGCTCGAGATGGGCGTGAAGGTCTCCGCCGGCACGGATGCCAGCCGCGTCGCCTCCTACAACCCCTGGGTCGCGCTCTCCTGGCTCACCACCGGCAAGACGGTCGGCGGGCTACGCCTCACGCCCGAGCGCAACACGCTCGACCGCGAGACGGCGTTGCGGATGATGACCGAGAAGGTCACCTGGTTCTCCAACGAGGAGGGCAAGAAGGGCCTTATCGCGGAAGGCCAGCTCGCCGACCTCGCCGTTCTCGACCGCGACTACTTCAACATTACTGGCGACGAGATCGGCGACGTGACGTCGCTGCTCACGATGGTCGGCGGCAAGGTGGTGCACGGCAGCGGCGATTTCGCCCCGCTCGCGCCCCCGCTTCCGCCGGCCATGCCGGACTGGTCGCCCGTGCGGCGCTTCGGCGGCTACCAGGACCGACGCGCGCAGGCACCGGGCGCTGCGGGCGCCTTCGCTCGCGCGGTCGCCCGCTGCTGCGACGCCTCCTGCGGCGTGCACGGGCACGACCACGCCCGTGCCTGGGCCGCTTCCACCCCGGCAGGGAACGACCAGGGATTCTGGGGCGCGCTCGGCTGCTCCTGCTGGGCGTTCTGAGCATGAGCCCGGCCGCGCGGCGCGCCCTGACCCTTCTCGGCCTGCTCGGGCTCTGCGCGGCCTATCTGCAGGGAGGGCTGAACAAGTTGCTGAACTATCCCGGCGCCGTGGCGGAGGCCGTGCATTTCGGCCTGCCGCTACCGGCCTTCGCCGCGGCAGGCACCATCGCGGTGGAACTCCTTGCCAGCGCCATGGTCATCACCGGTTGCCTTCGCGGGCTCGGCGCCCTGGCACTCATGCTCTTCACCCTCGCCGCCACCGTCATCGCCAACCGCTACTGGGAACTGCCGCCGGGGATGGAGCGCTTCATGATGGCGAACAGCTTCTACGAGCATTTTGGCCTCGCCGCTGCCTTCTTGCTCGTCGCGCTTTGGAACCAGGAGACCGCTGCGTGAGCACGCCCGCTGGCGCCTTCGCCCCGCTTCGCCAGACCACCTTCGCGGTGATCTGGGCGGCCACCATCCTCGGCAACACCGGCAGCTTCATGCGCGACGTCGCCAGCTCCTGGCTGGTGACGGACCTCGCGGCCGGTCCGGCGGCCGTGTCGCTCATCCAGGCCGCCGGCACGCTGCCGATCTTCCTGCTTGCGATCCCGGCCGGCGTGCTCTCGGACATCCTGGATCGCCGGCGCTTCCTCATCGCCGTGCAGGTGCTGCTGGCCGCGGTCAGCGGAACGCTTGTCCTCCTCTCCTCGCTCGAGCTGATGACGGTCACCTCCCTCGTCGCCCTAACCTTCGTCGGCGGCATTGGCGCGGCGCTGATGGCGCCCGCGTGGCAGGCCATCGTGCCGGAGCTTGTGCCGGCGAAGGACCTCAAGGGCGCCGTCGCGCTCAACTCGCTCGGCATCAACATCGCCCGCTCCATCGGGCCGGCGGCGGGCGGGCTGCTGCTCTCGGCCTTCGGCGCCGCGCTCACTTACGGCGCGGACGTGCTGAGCTACGTCTTCGTCATTGCCGCCCTTCTCTGGTGGAAGCGGCCTGAGAAGGCCGAGGACACCTTGTCGGAGAACTTCGGCGGCGCCTTCCGGGCCGGGCTGCGCTACGCGCGCGCCAGCCGGGAACTGCACATCGTGCTGCTGCGCGCGGCCATCTTCTTCGCCTTCTCGAGCGCGGTCTGGGCGCTGCTGCCCCTGGTCGCGCGCAACCTGCTGGGGGGCGATGCCGGCTTCTACGGCCTGCTGCTCGGCGCGGTCGGGCTGGGCGCCATCGGCGGCGCGCTGCTGCTGCCGCGCCTGCGGTCCGTGCTGGATGCGGACGGGCTCATGCTCGCCGCCAGCCTCGCCGCCGCCGCCGTCATGGCCACCCTCGCCCTCGCGCCGCCGCGCGGGCTGGCCCTGCCCGCACTCCTCCTGCTCGGCATCGCCTGGATCGTGGCGCTCACCACGCTGAACGGCGCGGCCCAGTCCATCCTGCCGAACTGGGTGCGCGGGCGCGCGCTGGCCGTCTACCTCACGGTCTTCAACGGGGCCATGGCGCTTGGCAGCCTTGGCTGGGGCGCGGTGGCGGAGGCGACGGGGGTGCCCACGGCCCTGCTGGCCGGAGCCGCCGGGCTGGCGGCCGTCGCCTTCGTGCTCCACCGCGTGAAGCTGCCCGTGGGCGAGGCGGACCTCGTCCCCTCCCGGCACTGGCCGGAGCCGCTGACCGCTGATCCCGTGCCGCACGACCGCGGTCCCGTACTCATCCTCATCGAGTATGCGGTGGCGAGGGAAAAGCGTGCCGAGTTCCTGCGCGCGCTGCATGCCCTTTCCACGGAACGGCGGCGCGACGGCGCTTATGGCTGGGGCATCACCGAGGACGCAGCCGACCCGGAAAAGCTGGTCGAGTGGTTCATGGTGGAATCCTGGGCCGAGCACCTGCGCCAGCACCACCGCGTTTCAAAGGCCGATGCCGACATCCAGGCGGCGGCGCGCGCCTTCCATACCGGGCCCGAGGCGCCCGTGGTGCGGCACTTCCTGGCGATCCGGCCCAGCCAGGAATGAGGTGTCCGGTCCACGCGCGGGGATGGTCGCGGGAATCGGGTCCCGCCGCCACGCACGGTGTTCGCCGGCCCGGCGGCCGCCGGGCCGGCGCAACGCCGTCCAGCCCTCAGCGCCAAGCAACGGCCTTACTTGCTACGCCGGCGGTACTCACGGGGCGTGCAGCCGACCGCGCGCTTGAAGGCTGTGCTGAAGGCGGACTGTCCGGAGAAGCCCGAGCGGTGCGCGACCTCGGCGAGCGAGACGGCGTCGCGGGAGAGCAGCCGCCGCGCCTCCTCCAGCCGCGCGGCGCTGACGAAGGCGTGCGGGGCCCGGCCGGTGACCGACTTGAACAGGCGGGAGAAGTGGAAGGGGCTCAGGCACGCGACCTCGGCGAGCTCGGCCACGGTCAGCTCGCGGTCGAGGTTGTCGCGGATGTACTCGATGGCTCGACGGATGCGCTCCGGGCAGGCCGCGACCGGGGCGCTCGTCCGCTGCCCGTCCGGGCGGTCGTGGCCATAGGCCTGGGCGATGCGTGCGACGAGCGCGAGGGAGGCCGTCTCCACCATCATGCGCCCGGCCGAGCTCTCCTCGAGCAGCTCGCGGTGGATGGCCGCGCCGAGGTGCCGGATGACGCTGTCGTCGAGGCCGGCGAGGTAGCGGACCGCGTCCGGCCGGATGCGCGCGTCGCCGTAATGCTCCGCGAGGTGCGCAAAGCGCTCGTCCGGGAGGTAGACGTGCAGGATGTCGAGGAGGTCGCCAGAGATGTTGATCTCGTCCTCGCCGACGCCGGACGGGCAGAGCCAGATGGTCCCCTCCTCCACCGCGGTGCGCTGCCGCAGCCCGGCACCCTTTCGGCTGACGAAGGCGCCGGGGCTGCGGCGCGTCGCGATGGTGATTTCCATCTGCACCGGCAGGATCGCCGGGAGGTCGCCCGCGGCGTGGCATCGCAGCTCCGCGGCGACGCCCGACCAGCCGCGCCCGCGGGAGGAGGCGACGAGGTCGGCGTTCGGGAACTTGAACTCGCCGTGCCGGTGCAGATCCATGGCCCGACCGTGCCGGTGATGGCGGGCGGGGGGTAGTTATACACCTGTATAGGCGCTGCGCCGGCCGGGGCAGGCTAGGTTGGCCGCAAGGGAGTGCAGGATGGGTCAGGTTTTCTCGCGATGGCCGAGCGCTGCGCCGCCCCTCGCGAAGGACCCCCGCCCTGGGCCCGAGGACCTGCCGGCCTGGATGCTCGCCGCCCCCGCCCGCCCCTGGCCGGGCAAGGCGCGCGACCTGACCGCGGCGGGCCTGCTGGTCCTTGCGCCGGCCGCGCTGGCCGCGCTGGGTGCGGCCGCCTGGCCGGGGACGGCGGCGATCGGCCTGGCCCTGCTGGCCGCCGCCGCCGCGGCGCTCGCCGGCGCCATGGCCGCGCGGACCCTCGCGGCGCTGAAGGCCAGTGAGGAGCGCTTCGCCTCGGTCTTCGAGCGCGCGGGGATCTCGCTCTGGCGGGAGGACTGGAGCGCGGCGGGCGCGGCGGTGGCGGCGCTGCGCTGCGCGGGCGTGTCGGATATCGAAAGCCACTTCGCCGACCACCCGGAG
Source organism: Muricoccus nepalensis (assembly GCF_006438825.1). Taxonomy (GTDB): domain Bacteria; phylum Pseudomonadota; class Alphaproteobacteria; order Acetobacterales; family Acetobacteraceae; genus Roseomonas; species Roseomonas nepalensis. Next base: position 45,484 of record NZ_RCZP01000009.1, on the reverse strand, counting down.
GAACTGCGGGCCATCCTCGCGAAGGTGCTCATCAAGGACGTGAACGCCTTCACGCTCGAGGAGACGGGGGCGCCGGACAAGTCCGCCTATGTCGGCCCGCTCGACCGCCTTCTCCCGCCCACGGACCAGACCTTCGTGCAGTGGCTCGTCGCCTTCGGCCGGGGCGAGCGCCACTTCCGCTCCGAGGCGCACATCGCCTGCCCCGACGGCACCGAGATCGACACGCTCTTCACGGCGCGGCTGCCGGAGAACGCCGCGGGGTTCTCGGACATCGTCGTCGCCTCGCTCGACATCACGGAGTTCAAGCGGGCGCAGGCGCGCCTCGCGGCCGCCGAGGTCAAGCTGGCCCGCACCTCGCGCATCATGGCGTTCGGTGCCGTCAGCGCCTCCATCGCCCACGAGGTCAACACACCCCTCGCCGCGATCACCGCCAACGCGCAGGCCGCGCTCCGCTGGCTCAAGCGGCCGGCGCCGAACGTCGAGGAGGCCGTGGCCGCCCTCGAGGACGTGGCGTCGGAGGCGGCGCGGGCGCGGGACGTGGTCGCCCGCACGCGCTCCTTCTTCGGCGAGGCGGCCATGGAGCTCGTCAAGGTCGACCTCGTGCGCGCGGCGCGGGAGGCGAACCTCTTCGCGGAGGCGGAGATCCGGGCGAAGGGCGCCACCGTCCACCTGACGGCGGAGCCCGGCCTCCCGCCGATCACCGGCGACCTCGTCCAGATCCAGCAGGTCTTCGTCAACCTGCTCGTCAACGCGGCCCAGGCGATGGCGGGCTGCGCGGGGCGGCGGGACATCACGGTCGGCCTGCAACGGCGGGGCGAGGTGGTCTGCGTGACCGTCAGCGACACCGGGCCGGGGATCGAGCCCGCGCAGCGCGCCCAGGTCTTCGAGCCCTTCCACTCAACGAAGCCGGGCGGCATGGGCGTGGGGCTCGCCATCTGCCGCGCCTGCATCGACTCCCACGGCGGCGACCTCTGGGTCGAGGAGGCGCCGGGCGGCGGCGCGGCCTTCCGCTTCACGCTGCCGATCTGACGGCCGCGGGCAGCATGGGGCCGGTGGTCGCCATCGTCGACGATGATCCCGCGGTCCGCGCCGCCCTCACCCGGCTCGTGCGCTCCTTCGGCCACCAGGGCACGGGCTTCGCCAGCGCCGAGAGCCTCCTCCACGCGCTGGACGCCGCGGAGAGGTTCGATTGCGTGGTCACGGACATCCAGATGCCGGGGCTGAGCGGCCTCCACCTCCTCCGGGCGCTGCGGGAGCAGCGGCCGGGGCTGCCGGTCATCCTCATCACGGCCTACCCGAGCAGCTCGCACCGCGAGCGCGCCGCCGCGCTCGGCGCTTGCGCCTACCTGACAAAGCCATTCGACGCGGCGGAGTTCGAGCACTGCCTTGCCGAGGCGCTCAAGCCTGCCTAAAAATTGAGGCAGCGGCGAAGCGGCGCGGGAGTGTGGCGGGCGATCGTGTCGAACCCCTCGATGCCGCACGGCACCGTCCACATCGTGGACGACGACGACGCCCTCCGCGCGGCCCTCATCCGCCTCTGCCGTTCCGCCGGGCTCGAGGCGACGGGCCACGCCGACGCCTCCAGCCTCCTGGCCGCGATCGAGCCCGGCCGCCCGTCCTGCATCCTCCTCGACATGCGCCTGGCGGGCCGCGACGGGCTGGAGGTGCAGGACATGGTGCGGGCCGCGGGCTGCACCGTCCCGATCATCTTCCTGACCGGCCACGGCACGATCCCGATGACGGTGCGGGCCATGCGCGGCGGCGCCGTCGAGTTCCTGACCAAGCCGGTCGACGGCGAGGAGCTGCTCGCCGCGATTGGCCGCGCGCTGCGGGGAGAGGCGGATCGCCTCGCCGCCGGGCGCGGCCAGGACGAGCTCGTCGGGCGGCTCGTCTCCCTTAGCCCGCGCGAGCGGGAGGTCTTCGGCCTCGTGATCGGGGGCCTGCAGAACAAGCAGGTGGCCGCCGAGCTCGGGATCTCCGAGATCACGGCCAAGGTCCACAAGCGGCGGGTGATGGACAAGATGGCGGCGCGGTCCCTCGCGGACCTCGTCGGCATGGCCGGCCGGCTCGGCATCGCCGCGTCGCGCCGCCGCTGATTGCCGCGGCCGCGCCTTTCCGCCGTCCCGGTACCGCAAGCCGCCGCAACGGCACCGCAAGGCGTCGAAAGACGGCCGGCGCGCGCCCGGGCCATCGTCCTTCGCGCGCGGAGGGGATAGGGCCGGCGCGGCCGCCCTCCGGCGTCGATCCCGGAAGGAGAGAGGGCCCATGGCCGCAACCCCGTCGAGCAAGCCCAGCGTGGTCCTCGTCCACGGCGCCTGGGCCGATGGCTCGAGCTGGCAGCGCGTGCTCCCCCATCTCCTGCGGGAGGGCATCGCGGTGCTCGGCGTGCAGAACCCGACCACCTCCCTCGCCGACGACGTCGCGGCGACCCGGCGCATCCTCGACATGGTCGACGGCCCGGTCGTGCTGGCCGGCCACAGCTGGGGCGGCGCGGTGATCACCCAGGCCGGCAACGACCCCAAAGTGAAGGCGCTCGTCTACGTCGCGGCCTTCGCGCCGGCCGCCGGCGAGACGGTGGGCGACCAGGTGGGCGCGCACCCCTCCCCGCCGGCCCTGGGCAAGATCAAGGACAACGGGTCCGGCTGGCTCACGCTCAGCGCCGAGGGATGGGTGGAGGACGTGGGCCAGGACCTGCCGGAGGAGGAGGCGCGCGTGCTCGCCGCCCTGCAGCCGCCGCTTCCGGCGGGCACCTTCGGGGAGAAGGATCACGGAAGCGGCCTGGGCCACCCGCTCGACCTGGTACGCCGTGTCCAGCGAGGACCGCGTCGTCAGCGTCGAGCTGGAGCGCCAGTGCGCGGCGCGCATGCGGGCGACGACGACGGAGCTGAAGGCGGGCCACCTCTCCCTCCTCTCCATGCCGCGGGAGGTGGCCGGGGTCATTCTCGACGCCGTGAACGCCGTCGCCGCGGGCTAGGAGGCCGGGCGCCGCGCCCGCGGGTCCTTTCGCCCCGGCCGCCCTCAGGCGCCGGGCGCCGGCCTCCGCGGCGCGTTGCCGCCCCGCGCGGGGGCCGCCTTCCCGGCCCGTGCGGGGCGCGCGGCGTCGGCCGGGGCGCGCCGGGCCTCGCCCCCGAAGCGCGCGAGGGCGCCGGTCTCGACCACGTGCCGGACGCAGCTGCCGAGATGCTCGGCCAGGGCCTGCCGTCCCGCGGCGCCGTCGCGGGCAAGGGCGCTCTCCAGCAGGCGCCGGTGCTCCTCCGCCGCGGCCTCCCCGCGGAACACCACGGCGACGACTTGGTACCGCAGGTAGCGGTCGTAGATGGCGGCGTGGGCCTGCAGCAGCAGCCGCGACCCGCAGGCCGCGATCAGCGCGCGGTGGAACTCCCAGTCGTAGCGCTTCCAGGTCTCGACATCGACCTCCTCCCGCGCCAGGAGCCGGCGCTCGAGGGTGGCGAGCTTGTGGTGCGCGGCGACCACCCCGCCCTCCCAGTCCAGCCCGCCGGCGGCGAAGGACTCCTCCATCGCGTGCGCCTCGAGCAGGAGCCGCAGCGAGGTGACCTCCTGGAAGTCCTCGTTCGAGACGGGCGCGACCTCGAAGCCCTTCTGGCCCTCGGCGACGATCAGCCCCTCGGAGGCAAGGCGGCTGAGCAGCTCGCGCAGTGTGCTGATGCTGGCCCCGTAGGTCTCGCGCATCCGGTCGAGGCCGAGCTTCTGCCCGGGGGCAAGGCGCCCGAAGACGATGTCAGCGCGGATCCGGCGATAGGCCGCCTCGCCAACCGTCGAGCCATCCTGATCCACGCTGTCGTTCACCGCCCGCCGCGCCTCCCGTCCCGCGCCATGGTGCCCGAGATCCCGCCTGGGGCCAAACCGGCGAATGGCTGATTTTAGGCATTTCATATGATAATCAACAAAAAATCTATTGTTTCTCCGATTGGAGGTGGATAGGCTTTTCCCGTCCGGCGCGCGGCAGGGAGCGGGCTGGCTTGGGGAGGCGGGACGTGGCGAGCAGCAGGGCGGGGACACCGGGGCGGGCCAACCACCCCCGGGTGGCGGAGCGGCGGGCTTGAGCGGGCCGATCCACGTCCTCAACGGCCCCAACCTCAACCGGCTCGGCAAGCGAGAGCCGGAGGTCTACGGCCGCACGACCTTGGCCGAGGTCGAGGCCCTGTGCCGCGAGGCAGCCGGCGGCACGCCCGTCGTGTTCCGCCAGACCAACTGGGAAGGGCAGCTGGTGGACTGGATCCACGAGGCCACGGATGGCGACGCGGCCGGCATCGTCATCAACCCGGCCGGGCTGACCTTCACCTCGATCCCGGTGCTCGACGCGCTGAAGATGTTCGGGCGCCCCATCGTCGAGCTGCACATCTCGAACATCCACCGGCGGGAGGCGATCTACCATCGCTCCCTCGTCTCCACCGTGGCGACCGCCGTCATCGCGGGCCTCGGCGCGCGCGGCTACGCCACCGCGATGCACGCCATGCGCGACCTCCTCGGCTGAGGCGCCCGGCCATGAAGACCAACAAGGAAGAGGGAGAGTGACGATGCGAGAGGACGCGACGGACGCGCGGGGGAGCGGCCTGCGGCGCCGCGCGCTGCTGCTCGGCGCGGGCGGGGCCGGCGCCCTGGCCGGGGTTGGCACGGCGCGGGCCCAGGGCCAAGCCTATCCGAACCGGACGGTCACGGTCATCGTCCCCTTCGCGCCCGGCGGCTCCACCGACTTCGTGGCCCGCCTGCTGGCGCAGCACCTCTCGACGAAGCTGAACGGCAACTTCGTGGTGGAGAACCGCGCCGGCGGCAGCGGCACGGTGGGCCACGGCGCCGTGGCCCGCGCGCGCGCGGACGGCTACACCCTCGGCGTCTCCCCCACCGGGACCTTCGCCCTCGCGCCCTTCCTGTTCGAGAAGCTGCCCTACGACAGCGACAAGGGCTTCGCGCCGATCAGCCTGCTGGCCGGCAACGCGATGTTCGTCTGCGTCCACTCCGCCAGTGGCATCAACACCTACGCCGACCTCATCGCGGCGGCGAAGGCGCAGCCGGGCAAGCTCAGCTACGCCTCGGCCGGCGCGGGCACGATCGCGCATCTCGCGCCCGAGCTGATGCTCGACATGTCCGGCACGGAAATGCTCCATGTCGCCTACCGCTCCGGCGGGCTGCAGGTGCAGGCGGTGCTCGGGCGGGAAGCGAACATGGGCTTCATCGACACCGTGACGGCCATCCCCCACATCCAGTCCGGCGACCTGCGCGCGCTCGCCGTCACGAGCGTCGGGCGCAGCCCGCAGATGCCGCAGGTGCCGACCCTCGCGGAGTGCGGGCTGGCCGGCTACCGCGCCACCAACGACTTCGGCTTCTTCGCCCCGGCCGGCACGCCGCCCGCGATCGTGGCCCAGCTCTCGGCGGCCGCCCGGGAGATCCTCGCCTTGCCGGACGTGAAGTCGCGGCTCGACGCGGCCTCGATCGACATCTACGCCGGCACCGCGGAGGCCTTCCCGCCCTACCAGGCGGAGGAAGCGCGGCGCTGGGGCGAGCTGATCCGCCGTCGCAACATCAAGATGGAATAGGCGGCGGGCATGACGCGCGCGATGCTCGCGATCTGGAGCGACGTGGCGGCGGAGCAGGAGACCGACTACCTGCACTGGCTGACGCGCGAGCACACCGCGGAGAGGGTGGGCGTCCCCGGCTTCGAGGGCGTGCGCGTGTTCCGCGCCGACCTCGCGGGCGTGTGCCGCTACCTCATCCTCTACGACCTCGCGGACCCCTCGGTGCTCACCAGCCCCGCCTACCTGGCCCGGCTGAACGCGCCGACGCCCTGGTCGCGGCGCGTCATGCCGACGCTGCGGAACTTCGCCCGCGGAGGCGGCCGGCTGCGCGCCGAGCGCGGCACGGGCCGTGGCGGCCACCTCCTGCCGCTTCGCCTCGGGGCTCCGGCGGCGGGCGCGGACGCCCTGCTGGAGGCCCTGGTGGCGGAGGATCGGATCTGCGCCGCCCGGCTGCTGGAGGTGGACCGCGAGGGCTCCGACGTAGCGACGAGCGAGCGGGCCCTGCGCGGCGGCGACGCGAGCTTCGCCGGCCTCCTCCTCGTGGAGGCCACGGGCGCCGCTGCCCTCCGCGCGGCGATGTCTCGGCACCGCCCCGCCCTTGCCGCGCTCGGCGCCGAAGCCAGCGATCCGCCGCTCTACACGCCCGTCTTCGCGCTGCGGCGGGCGGATCTGGAGGGTGAGGCCGTGGGGCCGCCGGACCAGGGTCCCGCTCCCCTCCCCCAGGCCTGACTGGCCGGACGTCGGCGGCAGGGCGGGGGCAACTTGTGGCATCCGCGGCGGCTTAACGAGGCTGCGAGGCCCCTAAGCGGGCCCGCGGCCAGGAGGCTGCATGGCGAACCCGTGGACGAAGAAGAACCCGCTGCTGAGCATGATGCTGAGCGGCGCCAACGCCTGGGCCGGTGCCGCCCGCGGCATCATGGCCGGGCAAGCCAAGCGCCAACAGGCCGCCGCGACGCGCCAGGGCACCCGGCAGGTGGCCGACTTCTGGACGGCGGCGCTAACCGGTGGGGCACCAAAGAAGGCTCGGACGACGAAGAAGCGGCGCTCCTAACGCCGGAGGGCGAGGGATGGGCTTGCGAGCGACGCCGGCCACCTGTTCCTCGCCCTGCCAGCGCTTTCCTTGTAGACGCGTCGCGCTACCGCTGCGGCGAGGGTGGGGCGCCTGTTGCACGCATCAGCGACGATACTGGTCGTCGGTCACCGGCTCCATCCAGTCGACCGGAGAGCCGCCAAGCTTTTCCTGCACGGCGATGTGGCTCATCGCGGTGGTGGCCGTGGCGCCGTGCCAGTGCTTCTCGCCGGGAGGGAACCAGATCACGTCGCCCGGCCGGATCTCCTCCACCGGCCCGCCCTCCCGCTGCGCCCAGCCGCACCCAGTGGTGACGATCAGCGTCTGGCCGAGCGGATGCGTGTGCCAAGCCGTCCGGGCGCCCGGCTCGAAGGTGACAAGGGCGCCCGCGACCCGCGAGGGTTCGGGAGGGCTGAACAGCGGGTCGATGCGAACCGTGCCGGTGAAGTAGTCGGCCGGCCCCTTGCCTGAGGGCTGTGCCCCGGCGCGCGTGATCTCCATGCTCTCTCTCCTTGCTTCCCAAACGCCGGGGAGACCCCAAGGTCACGCGGAGCGACCGTGGCACGGAAGTCGTCCGTCTCATCGCCTCGCCGTCCAGCGTCTGGGACACGTCGTGGATCGTGCGGAGCAGCAGACGCCGCACGAAGGGTGCGAAACCAACAGCGGATGGTCCGCCACGGTCCGCGCGCTAGGCAGCGGGTCACGTGCAGCGCCATTCGCAGGGCGACCGAGGGGCTACGGGCCCGTCACGGTGGCTCGGGCGGCCGCGGCTCGATCCAAGCTCACTCCCCGTCCGGCAGCGCCTCTCTCGGGTCCACATCCCGAGCCTGCATCACCTCACCCGCGCTGCGACAGACCATTTTTGAGCGGTCGCGGAGCCATTAAATTCCTTTCATGCCGAGTAATCCGATGAAGCCCCGCCCTCGACAAGACAAGGCGGATCGTCATTTCTTGGCCATGAAGCATGAGCGAATTGTCGGTGCTGATCCTGCGGGGCGAAGCGCGGCGCTGACCGCGAGGCGGAACCTCAAGATGGCGGAGTCAGCGCATGCCTACGTGCGGGGCAGCACGGTCCGCTTCTACGATTGGCTGGAACAAGCCGGCCGGACCAGCCTTCCGGAAGGGCCCGGCATTTGGATCTGCGGGGACTGCCACGTCGGCAACCTCGGGCCGATCGGTGGGCCTGATGGTGCCCTGGCTGTCCAGATCCGCGATCTCGACCAGACCGTCATCGGCAACCCGGCCCACGATCTCTTGCGGCTGGGCCTCTCCCTCGCCATGGCCGCCCGAGGGTCGGACCTGCCGGGCGTGACAACCGCGCGCATGCTGGAGAGCATGGTCGCGGGATACGAGGTCTGCTTCGAGCCGTCCGACCCGGACGCGCGGGACCTCGTCCGCCCGCCCGACACCGTGAAGCGCCTTCTGCGGGACGCGGCGCGACGGTCCTGGAAACATTTGGCCGACGAGCGCATCGAGGGCGTCGACCCCGTCATTCCCCTCGGGCGACGGTTCTGGCCCCTGCGCGACGAGGAACGGGAGGCGATGGAAGATCTCGTGGCCTCCGAGGAACTACGCGCCCTCGTTGCCACCCTGCGCTCGCAGGATGGCGACGAGGCCGTGGCCCTGGTCGACAGCGCGTTCTGGCGGAAGGGATGCAGTTCCCTCGGCAATCTGCGCTTTGCCGTGCTTGTCTCGGTTCGCAGTCCCGGCGAGAAGCGGCTTCGCTACAGCCTTCTGGACGTGAAGGAAGCCATCACCGCCGCGGCCCCGCGCTACGCCGACGCGGCCATGCCGCGCGACAACGCGGTCCGCGTCGTGGAGGGGGCGTGCCACCTGTCGCCGAACCTGGGACAACGGATGCTGGCCACGCGGCTGCTCGGCAAGGGCGTCTTCGTGCGCGAACTGCTGCCGCAGGACCTCAAGCTTGAGGTAGAGCGCCTTGACCAGGAAGAGGCGTCGGAAATGGCCAGCTACCTCGCCATGGTCGTTGGGCGAGCGCACTCCCGGCAGATGAGCGCCACAGAGAGAAAGGCCTGGCTCAGCGAGCTGCAGCGGAACCGTTCTCGATCCCTCGACGCTCCGTCCTGGTTGTGGCGAGCCGTCGTTGACCTCGTCGCGAGCCACGAGGCTGCTTACCTCGAGCACTGCCGCCGTTACGCCCTCCAGCCCACGCTGGCCTGACCCATGCTCGTGCAAGCCTTCCTCCACAGCGGCCCTGGTGGATAACCGCGAGGCGCGCGCCTCGAACATGCGCGTGAGTGGTCTATAGTCTCTCGCATGCATTTCAGGTCATCGATCTACCGGGAACGGCTCCACAGCCTGCGCAGAGTGCTTGGTGAGTTCCGCGGAGGCTTGTGGGGAGCTCTCTCGGCCTCACAGCGGCGGCGCTTGTTCTTTGTCTCCGGTCTCGTTGCCTTGGGTGCGGGCGTTCAAGGCTTATCACCGCTGGCACTCACCACCGCCGTCGATAACCTGACATCGGGCAACCTCTCCTTCGCGCTTCTGGCGGCACTTGCTTACGCCGGCATGGCGGGGACATCGCGCGCGCTACGGCAAGGCGTGTCGCTGGCCTACGGCACGGTGGCGAGAGGGTTTGAGCGAGACCTCTACCGCCAAGCCTATGCCCACGCCCTCGCGCTGCCGCATGCCGTGCACCTTGATCGCCGGGCCGGGGAACTCGCCCGCACCGTCACGGACGGCGTGCGAGGTTGGCGACGCATGCTGGATGCGGCTGTCTTCACCGCGCTACCCTTTGTTGTCGAGGTGGGCACCGTGTGTGCCGTACTGATCAGCGCCGCCGTTCCCTCTTCCATCCTCGGGGTGCTGCTGGCGTTCGTGCTGATCTACGGGCTGGTCTTTCACCGGGGTATCCTCGAGCAGCGCGGGAGCTTCCGGACAGCCGCCAAGGCAGACGCCGAGGCGCAGGGTGTCGCCTCGGATGCCTTGGCGAATGAGGAGACCGTGAAGCTCTTCACTCGGGAAGCCCTCGTCGAGGAGAGCATCGGCAAAGCCTTTGCGCGCGGCGGAGCCGCCTGGGATGCCTACAACCGCATTGTTGCGGTCAACGGGCTGCTGCTTTCCCTCATCTTCACCTTTGCCCTCGGTGCCACGCTCCTCTTGGCAGCCCGCGAGGTCGCGGCGGGCCGCTTGTCGGCGGGTGGCTTCGTGTTGGTGAACGCGTACGTGCTTCAGGTTGTAGGGCCCGTGGAGCGGCTGGGCCAGATGGCGCGGGAGATGGTCCAGGGCCTCGACCTGACCGCCCGGTTGCGATCACTGATGGCTGAACCTGACGAGGCGGCGTTGTCGCCAGGGACGCGGACCCTTCCTGGCCAAGGCCCGCTGACACTCACCATCCAGGATCTGGCGTTCGGCTACGATCCCCGGCGTCCGGTGTTGCACGGCATAAGCCTGGTGATCCCGGCCGGGCGGACGCTGGCGCTGGTGGGACGATCGGGTTCGGGCAAGTCCACGCTGGCCCGCCTGATCTGCAGCCTGTACCGGCCTGATAGTGGTGCTCTACAGCTCGACGACGTGCCCATCTCCGACCTGTCCCTTAGCGCACTCCGCTCGGCCGTGGCCGTTGTGCCCCAGGACACTGTGCTGCTGCATGATACGCTGCGCGCCAATCTCCTCTTCGCTCGACCAGAGGCCTCCGAGAGGGAGATGCTTGATGCGGCGCGCGTTGCCGGGCTGGAACCTGTCGTCGAGGTCCTTCCGGAAGGATGGGACACCGTCGTGGGCGAACGTGGCCTTCGGTTGTCCGGCGGGGAGAAGCAACGGGTAGCCATCGCGCGCGCTGTCCTGAAGGGCCCACGGTTGCTGCTCCTGGATGAAGCCACGGCATCCCTGGACACCCGCACCGAACAGGCCATTCAGTCCAGCCTGGACGACGCCGCCAGAGGCGTGACCACCCTGGTCATCGCTCATCGCCTCTCAACGGTGCGCGGTGCCGACGAGATCGCGGTGATGGAGGAAGGCAGGATTGTTGAGCGAGGGCGCCATGAAGTGTTGCTTGCCGCTGGCGGGCGCTACGCTGCCCTCTGGCGGGCCCAGGAGAACAGCGCAGTCGTCGGTAGAGCGATTGGTAGGCACGGGGCCGATGACACTAGCCTCAGGACCAGCTTATCGGGGCTAGCGTCTGATCTGAATCGCTGATTTCATGGTGGCGGCGCTGACCAGCCGCGTTATCGCGCTCTGACGAGAGGAGTTAGCCGTTAAAGCGGACCAATCGACAGCAGCGCTTCCCGACGCACCGCATCGAGCGGTTAGCAGACACCGCATAACGCGGAGCCGCGTCAAGTTGGTGACGAGGCGGCCGAAGCCTTGATGAAGCGCAGGTTGGATCGTCAGCCCGCCCGATCGTGTCGTGGTGCTGGGTACCGATGAGCACGCGTCTATCAACCTAGCGAGGACGTAGCGTCGGCGATCAACGGCTACCTGCAACGGAGCGCCTTCGCCAGCAACGGCGCTCTCAAGGTGGCGACCAGGACGTCATCAACAGAACCATCGCCCGACCAACGCCTCTCCTGTCGCCATGGCTCGTCGACGACACCTCGTCAGCGTCGATCGATCTCTCGACGATTCTTCCACTCAGACCATCAAGTCTCTTATTTCGCACACGTGAAGCGCCGCCAGGCATTGCGCGCCGCTAGGATGTTCGCGGATGCGCCCGCACGCGCGAGGCGGAGGGAACCCAGGAGATGACCACGCCAGCTCTCATCGGGCGCCGGACGGTCCTCGCCCTTGCGGCGACACTCGCCGAATCAGGGGTTGCCCGCGCCGCCTACCCGGACCGACCTATCCGCCTTGTCATCCCTTACGGCGGTGGCGGGCAGACGGATATCGTCTCCCGGCTGATCGGGGACGGCATGGCCCAGCGGCTCGGCCAGACGGTGCTGCCGGATAACCGCGTGGGGGCGGCGGGCGACGTTGCGGCCGAGCTGGTGTCGAGGGCACTGGCAGACGGCTATACCATCCTGAGCGGTTCGACAGGGACGCTTGGCGGTGTGAACGCCGCGCTGTACCGAAACCCCGGCTACGATTGGCAGCGCGACCTGCTGCCGATCGGGATGTTCTGCACGGCGCAGAACGTCCTCCTTGTCCATGCATCGCTTCCCGTGCGGAGCTTGTCTGAGTTTCTCGATTACGTGCGGATGAATCCCGACAAGGTCCCTTATGCGTCCTCCGGCATTGGGGCCACGACGCATCTCTCCATGGAGATGCTGCTGGAGCAGGCAGGCGGCCTGCGGATGATCCATGTGCCCTACCGCCAGAGCACTCAAGGCATGACCGATCTGCTGGCGGGACGCGTCAAGGCGCGCTGCCTGGGGCTGCCGGAAGCGGAGCCAGTCAAAGCCGACCCCAACATCCGTGCGCTGGCCGTGACCGGCTCCGCACGCAATCCCCAGTGGTCCGACATACCCACCGTCGCCGAGACCTTGCCGGGCTTTGAGGCGGTAAACGCCTTCGCCCTTGGCCTGCCCGGCCGCACACCGCCCGACATCGTGGCACAGCTGAGCAAGGCGTTGAACGCCGCCTTGGCGAACGATACGGTCCGCGCCGGGTTTCTCCGCGTGGGCGCCGATCCGGCGGAGGCGAACACACCGGAGGAGGCCGCGGCCTTCCTGCGCCGCCGCGGCGAACGTTGGGCCGCGCTCATTCGCCGTCTGGAGATCGTCGTTCAATGAGCGCTGCCGAAGCCATTGCCGCCAGCATGCCGGAACTGTCCGGCTGGATTGGTCGGAGCCGCACGGATGAGGAGGAGATCACCTTGTCGGCCGTGCGCCGGATCGCCGCGACCTTCGACAACGATCCCATGTTGGTCGCGCCGGGTGATGCGTTGCCGCCGCACTGGTTTGGCCTGTTCTTCGCCGATCTTCCGCGGCAATCCGCCATTGGCCCCGACGGGCACGCGCGGGCCGGTGAGTTCCTGCCACCTATCCCGCTGCCGCGCCGCATGGGTGCCGGGCGGCGGGTCCGAACGCCCGGCACGTTGCGCGTGGGCGATACGGCAACGCGCCGGACCGAGGTGGCCGCGATCACGCCCAAGACGGGGCGTACCGGCGAGATGGTGTTGCTCACGATGCGCCGGACGGTCGAAGCACGCGGAGAGATCGTCGCAGTCGAGGAGTTTGATGCGCTGTACCGTGAAGCGGTGCGACCTGGCGCCTCCAGCGCAACCAACTCGCCGGTGCCGGCGTCCACCGACGCGGCCTGGGCCGACATCGTGCCCATCGACCCCGTGCAGGTGTTCCGCTACGGCGCGATTACCTGGAACGCGCACCGAATCCACTACGACGCCGACTATGCCCGCGGCACCGAAGGGTATCCTGGGGTGGTCCAGAACGGGGGCTTGACGATGCACCTGATGGTGGATGCCGCCCTCCGGCGAGCGCCCGGCCGGTTGGTGAGCTTTACCGCTCGGCTCGCCCGTCCGATGTTCGTGGGCGACCCCATGACCCTTCGCGGCGCCGCGACGGAGAGGGGTGGCATGCGCGTCTGGGCCGCCGACAAGGAAGGTTTCCTGGCAGCGGAGATGACGCTGGAATTCGGCCTATGAGCGGGCCGCTCGCGGGTGTCCGCGTGGTGGACCTAACCTCCGTCGTGGTCGGTCCAATCTGCACGCGTAGCTTGGCTGACCAGGGAGCGGAGGTCGTCAAGGTGGAGCCGCCCGGGGGAGACCTGCTTCGGAACTTGGCCCAGGGCAGCCGGAACGCCGGCATGTCCGGCAAGTTCATCCAATTCAATCGCAACAAGCGCTCCGTCTGCCTGGACCTCAAGCGGCTCGAAGGAATGGCGGCGATGCGGCGCTTGGTGGAGGGAGCGGACGTCTTCGTCTCGAACATCCGGCCCTCGGCGCTTGCGCGGTTGGGCCTGGACCATGAGGCCCTCGCTGCAGTCAATCCGCGCCTGATCCATTGCAGCATCCTCGCCTTCGGCTCCGGCGGCCGCTATGCCGAGCGCCCGGCCTACGACCCCATCATTCAGAGCCTGTCCGGGGTCGCCGCGACCTTCGAGCGGGCGACAGGAGAGCCGCGCTTCGTGCCGATGGTGATGACGGACCACATCACCGGTCTCATCGCCGCTCAGTGCATCGGCTTCGCCCTGTACCGGCGCGAGCGCACCGGGATCGGGGAGGCGGTGGAGGTGCCGATGTTCGAGAACATGGCATCCTTCGTGATGAGCGAGCACATGAGCGCGGCGACCTTCGACCCACCGGTCGGTCCGACCGGCGACAACCGCATTCTCAGCCCCGAATACCGGCCGATGGCGACGAAGGATGGCTACATCACCGTTGGCCCCAACACCAACGCCCAAGCCTTCGGCTTTTTCGATGCGATCGGCAGACCGGAGATGCGGGACGATCCGCGCTTCTGCTCCGCCAGCGCACGCACCACCAACGCCGCGGCCTATTTTCGCCTGCGCATGGAAGCGCTGCGCGAGCGAACGACCGCCGAGTGGCTGGAGGTTCTCAGCGCGCGCGACATCCCCTGCGCCCACTACAACACCCTGGAGGATCTCATGGAGGACCCGCACCTCGCCGATAGGGGCTTCTTCCAGGCGGAGGATCATCCAAGCGAGGGCCGCCTGCGCCGAACCGCGGTGCCGAACCACTTTGGCGGCGGCAGGCGAGAGGAGGAGCTGCACGCCCCGCGCTTGGGGGAGCACACACGGGAAGTACTACGCCAAGCGGGGTATGAGGACAGCGAGGTGGACCGATTGATCGAGGCGGGTGCCGCGCAGGAGGCCGCATGCTGAACTGGCGCTCGCTGCTCTTCGTTCCGGCAACGGCGGAGCGGTTCATCGCCAAGGCGCACACGCGTGGCGCGGACGCCATCATCCTGGATCTCGAGGACTCAGTCCCTCCCACGGAAAAGGTAGCGGCTCGGGCCGCCCTGGCCGGTGCCGTTCCGCGCGTGTCGCAGGAAGGGGCCTACGTCGTTGTGCGGATCAACCAGCCATTGTCGTTGTCGGTGCCGGACATCGCGGCGGCCGTCGGTCCGGGTGTCGCGGCGCTGATGCTGACCAAAGTGCTCGGCCCCGACCATGTCCGCCTGCTTTCCGAGGCAGTGGCCGAGCGCGAGATCGCTTGCGGCATGCCGGTGGGCAGCACGCGGTTCCTGGCGCTGGTCGAGACGGTGGCCGCCCTGCCGCAGATGGCACCGATCGCCGCGGCGGACCCGCGGATGGCGGCCATGGGCATTGGTGGCGAGGACCTGGCGACGGAGCTCGGCGCCACACCGACGGCCGATGGGCTGTACGTCTGGGCAGCCCACTGCATCGCAGCCTGCCGAATGGCTGGGATTGCGCCCGTGGGCTCGCTGGGCAGCCTCTCCAACTTGGACGACCTTGAGGGATACAGGGCGGGGCTTCGCCGTGCGCGCGCCCTTGGCTTTTCCGCGGCAACCTGCATCCATCCGGCCCATGTGCCCATCATCAACGAGGAATACGGCGCCACGCAGGAGGAGTTGGACCGAGCCCGGCGCTTGATCGCTGCTTTCGACACAGCGCTGGCCCAGGGATCGGGCGCCGTGGCCCATGAAGGCCGGATGATCGACCTGCCCATTGTCGAACGCGCTCGCCGTCTTCTCGCCCGGGCTGAGGGTTGGAGGACCAGAACATCGCCTTCAGCAACGGATTCAAAGGTCACAGGGTGACGAGCGTCCATGCTGGCGCCGAACCTTCCAGCGGGCAAGCCCAGTCGTTGAGAGCCTTGAAGCGCCACCCCCTCCTGTTCAGCCGGGCCACCCGGATTGAAGAACGGCCAAGCGTGGCTGGTACGCGGATGGGCGTTCCCTGGGCGGGGCAACGCCGCGACCTTGCGGGCCTATGAGCCTTTCGTCAGCCAAGATCCCTTGGTGATCGTCGGACGTTACAGGCAGAGCCGTAAGCCGCAGGAGCCGCCGGGTGACCCCAGACATGAACCAGCCGTCACCCGCACCAACCCGCTCCGCTCCCGCCATGACCGAGCACCGTGCCGGGCTGGGCATCATGCTTGCGGCGCTCGGCGTGGTGTTCGGCGACATCGGGACCAGTCCCCTCTACGCGTTCAAGGAATCCCTGCAATCGGCCGGACACGGCGCCGATCCCGCGCTCGGCATCGCCTCCCTGATCTTCTGGGCCGTGCTGCTCGTCGTCGGCATCAAGTATGTCCTCTTGGTCATGAGCGCCGATAACCACGGCGAGGGCGGGACCATCTCTCTCCTGTCCCTTGCCCTGCCCTCTGCTCCGGAGCGCTGGCGCGGGACGGTCCTCCTGGTGGGCCTGGCGGGTGCCTCCCTGTTCTTCGGCGACGCGATGATCACCCCGGCGATCTCCGTCCTCTCGGCCGTGGAGGGCTTGCAGGTCGTCACCCCCGCGCTCGCGCGCTACGTCGTGCCAATCGCCTGCGTCGTCCTCGCCCTCCTGTTCCTCGTGCAGCGCCGCGGCAGCGCGGCCATCGGGCGCTTCTTCGGCCCTGTCATGCTGGCCTGGTTCACGGTGCTGTTCCTCGCCGGGCTGGTGCACGCGCTCAGGCACCCCCAGGTCTTTGCCGCCCTGAGCCCCAGCTACGCGTGGGAGTACCTCATCCACGCGCCCGGCGCCGGCGCCTTCCTGGTCCTCGGCAGCGCCTTCCTGGCTCTCACGGGCGGCGAGGCGCTCTACGCCGACATGGGGCACTTCGGACGGCGGGCCATCCGGCTGGACTGGTTCCTGCTGGTTCTT
The DNA here is from genome assembly GCF_006438825.1 of Muricoccus nepalensis. Lineage (GTDB taxonomy): Bacteria > Pseudomonadota > Alphaproteobacteria > Acetobacterales > Acetobacteraceae > Roseomonas > Roseomonas nepalensis. The sequence continues at coordinate 29,176 of NZ_RCZP01000009.1, read as the reverse complement.
CCGGCCCTGGTGCTGAACTACCTGGGCCAGGCCGCGGTGGTGATCACCGACCCGTCGGCCGCCGCCAGCCCGTTCTTCGGCCTGTTCCCCTCCTGGCTGTTGATTCCGGTCGTGCTGCTCGCCACGGCGTCGACCGTCATCGCGAGCCAAGCCGTGATCTCGGGCGCCTTCACCCTGGTGCAGCAGGCCATCCAGATGGGGCACGTGCCGCGCCTGGAGGTCCGGCAGACCTCGAAGGATGCCGCCGGGCAGGTCTACCTGCCCCAGGTGAACTGGATCCTTGCCGCCGCCGTGCTGGGCCTCGTGCTGGGTTTCGGCTCGTCCACCTCGCTGGCCAACGCCTACGGCATCGCCGTGGCGGGGGATATGCTGGCCACGACCCTGCTGCTGTCGTTCGTGGCGCTCGGCCAGTGGAGGCGGCCCCCGGCCGTTGTGCTGGCCGTCGGGCTGCCCTTCCTCCTGCTCGACCTCGTCTTCGTCACCTCCAACCTGCACAAGGTCCCCGATGGGGGATGGTTCCCGCTGCTCGTCGGCGCCGCTTGCCTGTCCATGTCCCTGCTGTGGCGCAAGGGCAAGGCAGTGTTGGCGTCCCGGCGCGACGAGGATGCCCAGGATCTCGACGCCTTCGTCGGCCGCCTCTCCGGCCCGAACGCGCCGCCGCGCACGCCAGGCGTGGCGATCTACCTCAGCGGGCAGAAGACCACGGTGCCCACCGCCTTGGCGCTCAACCTGCGGCATAACGGGGTGCTGCACGAGCGGGTGTGGCTCCTGCGCGTCGAGGCCGAGCGCCAGCCGCGGGTGCCCGAGGCCGAACGCCTGTCCGTGGAACGCCTCGGGTGCGGTGTGGTGCGCGCCACGCTACGCTTCGGCTTCGCCGAGGACCCCAACGTACCCGCCGCGCTGCGTGTCCATGGAGCAGCCTTTGGCCTGGACCCGCAGGCCGCCTCCTTCTTCGTGGGCCGCGATGTGCCGGTGGCCTCCATGCGGCCGGACTTGTCGAGTTGGCAGGAAGGGGTGTTCAGCTTTCTCGCCCGCAATGCCATGCGCTCGTCCGACTACTTCCGGGTGCCACCGAACCGGGTGGTTGAGCTGGGCTCCCGCGTCGAGGTTTGAGATTGTCCGGGAGCTCGGCTCAACTCGTTTGGCACCGCAAAGCCTGCACGAGCGCCACCGCCCATCCGCGTTGCTGCCGACGCAGAGCAACGGACGCGCCGCCCCTCCCCGCCTCGGGCACGAAGGCCGACCGGCCCCGGCCCTCCCGGCACCGCCGGGCTGCGTCGTTCGGCTACGAAGCAGAGGCGCCGCGCCGGCGTCCACTCAGCAACGCGATCAGCGCCGCGTCGAGCTCCGGATCGATGCCGGAGCAGACGACGACCGCGCGCGCCGGGCCGTCGCCGGCGTTGAGGTAGGCGTGGCCCATGCTGCTGTCGAGGTAGAGGCCGTCCCCGGATTCCAGCAGGTCGGGAGCGTAGAACTCGGTGTGAACCGCGACCCGGCACTGAAGCACATGGCAGTACTCCTCGCCCGTGTGCCGGATCAGCGGGCCGAACTCGGCGAGGGAACGCGCGTGCATCTCGGCCAGGATCGGGCTCGTGCGTTTCCGCGCGATGTCCACGAACTGGTAGAGATAGTCGTAGCAGTCCGTCTGCACCCGCTGGCCCTCCCCGCCGCGGCTGACGCTGCGGCGCGCAGTGACGGTCCGCTGCACCGCGCCGGGCGCCTCGAAGAGCTTGGCGACGTCGATCCGCAGTCCCTCGCTGAGGGCGAGGAGCTTGTCGTAGGTCAGCAACATCTGGCCATTCTCCACCTTCGAGAGCGTGGATATGGCAAGGCCCGAGCGGGCGCGGACCTCCTTCAGCGTGAGGCCCTGCGCCTGCCGCGCGGCGCGCACGGCCTCGCCGAGCGAGGGGCGACTGGGGAAGGTCGGCAACCTCATTCATGTTGACACATTCGATCGTGCAATTTCACGATCGATCAGATCTTGATGCATCGCCGGTAGCCGTTCCGGCGGATGCCAGAGCGAAAGACGGGAGGTGGAGGCTATGCGGATCTTCATGGCGGCGCTTGCCACCGAGACGAACACCTTCTCGCCCATTCCCACCGGCTGGGCCGGCTTTAAGGAGGAACGCGTCTGGTTCCGCCATGATGGCAGCCGCCATCCGCCCGTCGCCGGCAACATCCCGCTGATCACCTGGCGCCGCCTGGCCGAGGCCGACGGGCACGAGGTCGTCGAGAGCCTCTGCACCTTCGCCCAGCCCGCCGGGACGACCCTGCGCCATGTCTACGAGGGTCTCCGCGACATGCTGCTGGACGACCTGCGCCGCGCCGGGTCCGTCGACGTCGTGCTGCTCTTCATGCACGGCGCCATGGTCGCGCACGGCTACGACGACTGCGAGGGGGACACGCTCGCCCATGTCCGCGAGGTGGTCGGCCCCGAGGCGACGATCGGCGTCGAGCTGGATCTTCACTGCCACCTGACGGAGCTGATGCGCAGCAGCGCGGACGCGATCATCACCTACAAGGAGTACCCGCACATCGACATGGCCGAGCGGGCGGAGGAGCTCTACGCCCTCTGCACCCGCGCCGCGCGGGGCGAGGTGAACCCGGTCACGGCCTTTCACGATTGCCGCATGGTCAGCATGTGGCGGACGCCGCAGGAGCCGATGCGGTCCTTCGTGACGCGCATGCAGTCCCTGGAAGGACGGGACGGAATCCTCTCTGTCTCCTTCGGCCACGGCTTCCCCTGGGGCGACGTGGAGGAGGTGGGCGCGAAGGTGGTCGTCATCGCCGACGGCGATACGGCGAAGGCCGAGGCGCTGGCCCGGCGCCTGGGCGACGAGATCTGGGCCATGCGCGAGGCCACCTCCACCCGGCACGACACGATCGACGAGGGCATCGACCGCGCGCTGGAGGGCTCGGGCGGCCCGATGGTCCTGGCGGATGTCGCGGACAACGCGGGCGGCGGCGCCCCCTCGGACAACACCGCCATCCTCCGGCGGCTGGTCGACCGGGGCGTGAGGGACGCCGCGATCGGCTGCTTCTGGGACCCGCAGGCGGTGGCCTTCTGCACCGAGGCCGGCGAGGGCGCCACCTTCTCCCTCCGGATCGGCGGGAAGTGCGGCCCCTCCTCCGGCGATCCGGTGGACCTGATGGTCACCGTGCGCAGGGTCGATCCGGACTTCTCGCAGACCGGGCTGAGCGGTGGCCGCGCGGCCTTCGGACCGAGCGCCTGGGTCTCCGCCGACGGCATCGACATCGTCCTCGTCAGCAAGCGCCAGCAGACCTTCGCGCCGGACGCCTTCACCGGGCTCGGCATCACGCTCGCGGACAAGAACCTCGTCGTGGTGAAGTCCACCCAGCACTTCCACGCCGCCTTCGCACCGGTCGCGCGCGCGATCCGCTACGTCGCCGCGCCCGGCGCCATCCCACCGGATTACGCGAACATCCCCTTCAGCAAGCGCACCCGCCCCTACTGGCCTCGCGTGGCCGATCCCTTCGCGCCGACCAACATCCTTCAGGATCCCGCCGCATGACCGCCTCCACCCGCCGCGCCCTGCTGGGCGCCACCGCCGCGACGGCGCTCGCGCCCGGCCTCGGCCGCCCGGCGGTGGCGCAGGGCGCGAAGGTCGTGAGCTTCGTGCCGCAATCCGACCTCGCCGCCCTCGATCCGGTCTGGACCACGGGCTACGTCGTCCGGAACCACGCCTACATGGTCTACGACACCCTCTACAGCATGGATGCGAGGTTCCAGGTGCGGCCGCAGATGGCCGAGGGCCATGAGGTGGCGGATGACGGCCGGACCTGGACCATCCGCCTGCGGGACGGCCTGCGATTCCACGACGGCGAGCCCGTGCGCGCGCAGGACTGCGTGGCCAGCATCCGCCGCTGGGCCGCGCGCGACGGCTTCGGCGCGACCCTCATGGCACAGACCGACGATCTCTCGGCGGTGGGCGACCGCACGCTGCGCTTCCGGCTGAAGGCGCCCTTCCCCCTGCTGGCGGAAGCGCTGGGCAAGCTGTCCAGCCCTGTACCCTTCATGATGCCCGAACGGCTGGCCCGGACGTCGCCGCAGGAGCAGATCCGGGAGGCCGTGGGCTCCGGCCCCTTCCGCTTCGTAAGCGATCAGTGGGTGGCCGGCAGCCAGGCCGTCTACACCCGTTTCGACGGCTACGTGCCGCGCGCGGAGGCGCCGGACGGTGCCGCCGGCGGCAAGCGCGTCCACGTGGACCGCGTGGAGTGGAAGGTCATCCCCGACAGCTCCACCGCCGTCTCGGCCCTCGCGACCGGCCAGGTGGACTGGATCGAGAACGCCCCCACCGACCTGCTGCCGATCCTCCGCCGCTCCCGCGACATCAGCATCACCACGCGCGACCCTCTCGGCGTCTACGTGCTGCTGCGCTTCAACCACCTCTTCCCGCCCTTCGACGACGTGCGCGTGCGCCAGGCCGTGCTGCACGCGGTGAGCCAGCCCGACTACCTCCAGGCCATGGTCGGCGATCCCTCCCTGTTCAGCGAGTGCAAGGCCTTCTTCCCCTGCGGCACGCCCCTCTCCACCGGCGCCGGCGGGGAGGCCATGGAGGCCAACCTCGCCAGGGCGCGCGAGATGCTGAAGGCCAGCGGCTATGACGGCCGCAAGGTGGTGATCATCTCCCCGACCGACATGCCGTTCCTGGCGCCCATGGGCGAGGTCACGGCGGATCTCCTCAAGCGCCTCGGGATGAACGTGGAGCTGGTGGCGACGGACTGGGGCACGGTGCTGGCGCGCCGCGCCTCGCAGAAGCCGCCCGAGGAGGGCGGCTGGAACATCTTCCATACTACCGCCGTCGCGCCGGAGTTCATGAGCCCCGCCTCCCACCTCGCCCTGCGCGGGAACGGCCGGGCGGGCTGGGCCGGCTGGTTCACCGACCCGAAGCTGGAGGCCCTGCGCAGCGACTGGTTCGACGCCCGGGACGAGGCGGCGCAGAAGGTGCTGGCCGCGGAGATGGAGCGCCAGGCCTTCGCCACCGTGCCCTACGTGCCCATCGGGACCATCCAGCAGCCCACCGCCTACCGCAACAGCCTCCGCGACGTCCTGCCGGGCACCGCGCCCGTCTTCTGGAACCTGCGGAAGGCCTGACGCCATGCACGACTTGGCGACGGGCCTGGAAGCCATAGGTGACATCGCGATCGCGTAGGGCCACGGACCCTGCCGGACGCCTCCGTCTACACCGGCGACGCGTGGCCGCTGCCGGCGAGAGCACCCTGCCTATGCGCCGTAAGGGGCGCCTGCAGCCAGGCTGCGACACCGACATCGTGGTCTTCGACGCGGAGGTCCTGACCAATCACGCCGACTGCGGCCACATGAACCGCGCGGCCGAGGGGATGCGCCACGTGCTGGTGAACGGCGTGGCTTCATTGCCGACGGCAGGCTCGAGACCGCCACACGGCCCGGCAGGCCGGTCCGCCGCTGATGCCGGTCCCTGTCCTGCTCATCGCCGGCTTCCTAGGGGCGGGCAAGACGACGGCGATCAACCACCTGCTGACCGCACCACACGGCAAGCGTCTGGCGGCGGTGGTGAACGACTTCGGCGCCATCAACATCGATGCGGAGTTGCTGGCCGGAAGTGCGGAGGGGATGGTGGCGCTGCAGAACGGCTGCATCTGCTGCACGCTGCAAGGCGACCTGCTGCGGACCCTCTCGCCCCTCCTCCGGCGCAACCCGGTGCCGAACGGGATCGTGATCGAGACCAGCGATGTCTCCGACCCCGCCGAGATCGTGCGCAGCCTGCTGGACCCCGTGATCTGGCGGGAAGCCGCGCTCGAGGCCGTGCTCTGCTTAGCGGACGCACAGGCGCTCGCCGAGCGGCCGGCCACGCTGGATGACGCGCTGCTCCTTTCCCAACTCCGGGCGGGCGACATCATCCTGATGAACAAGGCCGACACGGTCTCGGAAGGGCAACGGGCCGCCCTTCGAGGCCGGTTGTCGATGCTACCAGCTCGCACCATCCTCGAAACCCGGCACGGTGACGTGCCCGCCGACCTCCTCTTCTCGGAGGAACGATTCGTCCCCCAGGCCCACGCCACGCTCCCGGCGAACCGCTTCGCCACGCCGGGCTTCGAAAGCCTGAGCTGGACGGCAGACCGCCCCCTTTCGCTGCCGCGCTTCCAGGCAGCCATCAGCCGCCTGGCGCGGTTGCTCGTGCGCGCGCAGGGCATCCTGCACGTCGAGGGCCAGGAACACCTACTGCTGTTCCAGATGGTGGGGCAGCGCGCGACGTTCGGCGCGGCGCCTGCCTCTCCATCCAATGCGGCCCTGGTGCGCCTCATGCTAATCGCCGAGATCGGACGGCTGCAACCGGACATGGTGCATGCCCTGCTGAACGACTGCCGTGCCTGACATTGGCGTGCGGCGGCACAATGAGGCTGATCCACCCTGACCTTCTCGACCCTCCGTTCCGGGCCTACAGTTCTGCAGCGAGGCCAAAATCAGGCTGCTGTCCGAACCCTGAGGCAAAGAGGTTTGAGCGTGAACCAACGGCGCGGCTTCCTCACCCTGGCCCTCGGCGCGGGAGCCGGCTGGGCGGCGCCCGGATGGCTGAAGGCGGCCAGGGCACAGGGCGCCGGCGAGGTGCTGCGGATCGGGATGGCGGCGCCGAACACGACGCTGGACCCCCATCTCCTCAGCAACGCCCCGAACAACGCCGTCGCGACTCACCTCTTCGACAGCCTGACGGTGAACGATCACGCCTCGCGCTCCGTCCCCGGCCTGGCCGAGTCCTGGACCCGGCAGGACGACACGCACTGGCTCTTCCGCCTTCGCGACACCCGCTTCACCGACGGCACCCCCTTCACCGCCGAGGACGCCATCGCCTCCATCCGCCGCGCGACGGATATCCCGAGCGCGGCCTCCTTCCGCACCTACACGCGGAGTATCAAGACCATGTCCGCGCCCGACCCGCGCAGCCTGCTGGTCGAGACCCACGCGCCCGACCCCCTGCTGCTGAACGCCATCGGCCGGGTGCGCATTATCCAGGCCCGCCTCGCCGCCACCCCCAGCGCCGAGTTCAACGCCGGCCGCGCCGCCATCGGCACCGGCCCGTACAGGCTGCGCGACCACGTTCCCGGCAACCGCATCGCCCTGGACCGCAACGACGCCTGGTGGGGCGGCCCCACCCCGTGGGAGCGCGTGGAGCTGCGCGTGGTCACCGACGATGCCGCTCGCCTCGCCGCCCTCCTCGCCGGTGACCTCGACATCATCGAGGCGGTTCCCTCCGGCAACGCCGAGCGCGTGCGAGCCGACGCCCGCCTGCACCTCATCAGCGGCGTCTCGTCCCGCTTTGTCTATCTCGGCCTCGACCAGGTGAACGACGTTTCGCCCTTCGTCGCGGGACCGGACGGCCGCCCCCTCGATCGCAATCCCTTCAAGGATCGCCGCGTCCGCCAAGCCATCTCCCTTGCCATCAACCGCCCGGCGGTCGTCGAGCGCGTGATGGAGGGCCAGGCGGTGGTCGCCACCCAGTTCCTGCCCCCCGGCGGCCCCGGCACCGATCCGGGCCTCGAACCCACACCCTTCGACCCCAACCGCGCCAGGGCGCTCCTGGCGGAGGCGGGCTATCCCCGTGGGTTCCGCGTTACCCTGCACGGCCCGAACGACCGCTACATCAACGATGCCAAGATCGTGCAGGCCGTCGCGGGAATGCTCACCCGCGTCGGTGTCGAGACCCGGGCTGAGGTGATGCCCTGGTCCACCTACGCTGGGAAGAACAGCCAGCGCACCGAGCAGTCCCTCTTCCTCGGCGCCTGGGGCGTGAACACGGGCGAGACGAGCAACCCCATGGCCGCCCTCGTCGCCACCGAGGACCGCCCGGCCGGCCTCGGCATCTCCAACGGCGGCCGCTACTCGAACCCCGAGGTGGACCGCCGCCTAAAGGAGGCGCTCCGCACCATGGACGACACTGCCCGCAACGCCCTGCTGGCCGAGGCCAGCGCCATTGCCTTCCGCGACACCGCCCTCATCCCGCTCCACCACGAGGTCTCGGTCTGGGCCGCCCGGCGCGGGCTCGGCTACGTCACCCGGGCCGACCAGTACACACTCGCCACCGGCGTCACGAAGGAGTCCTGAGCACCGTGTCCACCGCTGCCGAAGACACCCAGGCAAGGCTGCTGCGCGCCACCTACGACATCGGCAAGACCGCCATCTACTCCGCCAAGGTGGACCCGCGCTTCCAGTACTGCCTCTACGTCCCCCCGCAGATCGGGCCGGACACCGAACTGGTCGTCTGCGTCCACGGGACCTCGCGCACGAGCTTTCTCGACTTCCGCGACGGCTTCGCCGAGTTCGGCCGCTGGAACGACTGCGTCATTCTCTGCCCCATCTTCCCCATCGGCCCGCTCGGGGACGGCGCACGCAGCGGCTACAAGTACATGCGGGAGGGCGAGATCCGCTACGACCGCGTCCTCCTCGGCATGGTCGAGGAAGTCAGTGCGCGGTACGGCCGCCACTGGGATCGCTTCGCCCTCTTCGGCTTCTCGGGCGGCGGCCACTTCACCCACCGCTTCGCCATCCTGCACCCGCGCACGCTCTGGGCCGCCTCCATCGGCGCCTCCGGCTCAGTCACTCTGCTCGACGCCGGCCGCGACTGGTGGGTCGGCATCCGCAACCTTCGCGACGTCTTCGGCATCGAGTTCGATCGCGAGGGCCTGGCAAAGGTTTCCGTGCAGATGCTCGTCGGCGACGCCGACCTCGAGACCTGGGAGATCACCCACAAGCCCGGCGGCACCTACTGGATGGAGGGCGCCAACGACGCCGGCCGCACCCGCCCCGAGCGCCTGAGAGCGCTCCAGGCCTCCTTCGAGGCCGCCGGCGTGACGGTCCGCTTCGACCTCGTCCCCGGCGTCGCCCACAGCCGCATGCTCGTCATCGACCGCGTGCAGGACTTCCTCGCCGGCCTCCTCCGCCAGAAGCGCGGGGCCTGACCATGCCCGGCATGATCGTCGCCCCCCAGCCGGAAGCGGTGGAAGCCGGCGCCCGCGTTCTCGAGCGCGGCGGCAACGCCGTGGACGCGGCCATCGCCTGCGGCCTCGTCCAGGGCGTCGTGGACCCGCAGATGGTGGGCATCGGCGGCTTCGGCTCCATGCAGGTCTTCCTGCCGAAGCGCGGGGTTCACAAGGTCCTCGAATTCTTCTCCCGCGCGCCGCTCGCCGCCACGCCGGGCATGTGGGCAGAGAAGCTCCTCGGCCAGTCGCGCGACGGCTTCGCCTTCCTGCTGGAGGGCGGCATCAGCGAGGCCGGGCACCTCGCCGTCTGCACCCCGGGCAACGTCGCCGGCTACGCCGAAGCCCTCCGGAGCTGGGGCACGATGGAGTGGCGCGACGTCCTCGCCCCGGCCATCGCCCAGGCCCGCCAGGGCTGGATGGTCCGCCCGCACGTGCACTGGTTCTGGTCCCAGGACCAATCCGCCAGCGGCCAGGTCAACACGGTCGACAAGCTCCGCCTGACCGCGACGGGCCGCCGCGTCTACTTCCGCGAGGACGGCACCCTCAAGCGCCTCGGCGATACCATCCACAACCCCGACATGGCCCGCAGCCTCGAACGCCTCGCCGAGGGAGGCCCCGAGCTCTTCTACACCGGCGAGATGGCCGAGGAGATCGCCGCCGACTTCAAGGCGAACGGCGGCCTCATCACCCTGGAGGACCTCCGCGCCTACCGGCCGAGCCTCGCCGATCCGATCTGGGGCGCGTACCGCGGCCACCGCATCGCGACTAACCCGCCGCCGAGCAGCGGCTTCGCCATGCTCCAGGTGCTCCACATCCTCGAGCACTTCGACATCGGCGCGCTCCCCCACTCCGGCACCGAGCACATCCGCATCCTGACCGAGGCCATGAAGCGCATGACCATCGACAAGGACCACACCATCTCGGACCCCGCCTTCGTCCCGGTGCCGACCGAGCAGCTTCTCTCCCCTGCATACACGGCCGGCGTGGCGGACGGCATCCGCCGCGGCGACCGCCTCCGCGTCACGCGCCTGGAGCGGAAGACCGAACGCGACACCACCCATGTCTCCGTCGTGGACGGGGACGGGAACTGCGTCACCATGACCCACACCCTCGGCAGCCCCTCCGGCGCCATCACCGAGGGCCTGGGCTTCATGTACAACGGCTCCATGAGCCGCTTCGACCCGCGCCCCGGGCGCGCCGGCTCCATCGCCCCCGGCAAGCGCCGCGCCTCCTCCTCCGCTCCCACCATCGTCTTCCGAGGCGAGACCCCGCGCATCGTCATCGGTGCCCCCGGCGGCAGCTACATCGCCCCCGCCGTCGCCCAGGGAATCAGCAACGTGCTCGATTTCGGCATGTCCATGTCCGATGCCGTGGCGGCCCCCCGCATCGTCGCCGTCTCGGACTCCATCGACGTCTCCAACCGCATCCGCCGGGACGTCACCGACGAACTCGCAGCGCAGGGTTACGACATAAAGCGTAGCGCCATGAGCTACGCCTTCGCCGCCCTCCATGGCATCGAGAGTCTCGACGGACGCCTCGAAGGCGGTGCGGACCCACAGCGCGACGGCATGGCCCTGCGGGTGCCGTGACCCGCTTCTTCCTCCAGAGCCTGACCAAGGCAGCGGGCGTGGCCGTAGACGGGGCAGAAGGCAAGAAACCGGCGTAACTGGGCAGGAGAATCGGCAAGAGCCCGCGCAAGGGCGAGAGCGGCTTCCTCGGCGAAGCGGCTCTCGGCTGGACGGGCCCCGGAACGGCACCGGCACGTCGCCAGGACGGCCGATGACGCGCCTTGGATCGTCCTCGCCGCCGAAACCGCTGGCCGTGCCGCGGGGTTCATCCACACAGTCAGCACGGAGCAGCCCCATGCCTCGCACCCGATGCGGCGTTCTCCTCTCAACGTTTCTCCTTCTCGCAGCCTGTGCCCCTGGCACCCCCGTGCAAGGCACAGCGGCCGGGGCGGCGGGCAGGGCAGAGACGGCCGACGCCTGCCGGATGCGCGGCGCTGCGGCCGAGGACCGGTACGCCGGCCCACTTGGTGATCTGAGCATCGACAGCGCCATGGTCCGATCGCGGGTCACGCAGGCATGCCTCAGCCGGGAGCAGTAAGAAGCGGCGCCGAACGCCGGAGAAAGGCCTGGACCTCGCGCTACCTCCTGGCGGCGGTCGCGCTCGCTGGCTGCGGCACCCAGCACGCTCTCCCGTCCGTCACGGCCGAGGAGGTGCGGAACGCCGCGCAGACCATCGCGGCAGCGCCGGTGCTCACGGCCAGCCCGCGGGATCCCGTGCAGGACGGGCCCATGCTGGAGCGCGTCACGGCGCGCCTGGCACCGCCCGCCGAGCCGTTCTGCGACGCCTATCTCGGCCGGGCTTGCGCCTTCCAGGTGGTGCTCGATGCCAGCCCCTCCGGCGCGGCGACCATGAGCGCCGAGGCGTCGGGGGCGGGGCGGATCACGGTGAGCACGGGCATGCTGCGCGCGATGGCCACGGACGACGAAACCGCGGCCGTCGTCGCGCACGAGATGGGCCACCACCTGGCCGGCCACCTGGCGCGCGGCCTGGCCCGGGGGTCGGCCGCTGGGATCGCCGCGGGGTCGATCGTCGGAGCGGTGATCCCCTTCGGTGGCCTGGCCGCCTGGGCCATCGGACAGGGCGCGGCGGAGCTCGGCGCGGGCGCGGCGCGGCTGGCCTTCTCCAAGGAGGAGGAGCGCGAGGCCGACTACCTCGCCGTCTACCTCCTGGCGCGCGCGGGCTACGATCCCGCGCCGGCGGCGAGCTTGTGGGTAAGGCTGGCGCGCCGGGACCGCCTGTCGGGCGAAGCGGGCGTCCTGGACCGGCATCCCAGCGATCCGGAGCGGCTGGCGGCGTGGCGCCGGACGGTGCAGGAGGTGCGCGCCTCGCCCGATCTCGTGCCGCGGCTGTCCGTCACGCGGTAGGGCGCGGAGCATCGGTCCGGCCACCGCTCCGCTTTGCGACCACCCGCCGGCTCTGCTCCCTGCACCGACAATCGACCGGCCCGGTCCGCACAGGCACCGTTCCTCACCCGAAGTCGAGGCTGATCTGGTCCGGGCGCCCCTCGTCGGCGCTGCCGAAGCCGGAGACCGTCACGCCGAGGAGGCGCACGCCCTTGGGCAGCGGGAAGATGCCCCGCACCAGGTCCAGCGATACCTTGGCCAGCTCGGCCCGGCCCGCAACGGGCGCGGCCAAGGTCCGGCTGCGGGTCAGCTGCCGAAAGTCGGCGAACCTCACCTTGACGGTCACGGTGCGCCCGACGATGCCGGTCTTCTCGCACCATTCCCCGACCTCCTCGGCCAGCGCCGTGATGCCCCCCTCCACCTCCCCAGCGGTGGCGAGGTCCCGGGCATAGGTCGTCTCCGAACCGAAGGACTTCCTCGGCCGGTCGGGCACCACCGGGCGGTGGTCCTCGCCGCGCGCGATGGCGTGGAAGTGGGCGCCCGCCTTGCCAAAGTGCGCCTGCAGGAAGGCGAGGCTCCGCTCGCGGAGGTCGCGGCCAGTGCGGATGCCCAGCGCCTCCAGGCGGGCCGCCGTCGCTGGCCCCACGCCGTGGAAGCGTGAGACCTCCAGCGCCTCGACGAAGGCCGGACCCTGATCGGGCGTGATGACGAACATGCCGTTGGGCTTGCGCAGGTCGCTCGCGAGCTTGGCGAGGAATTTGTTGTATGAGACCCCCGCCGAGGCGGTCAGGCCCGTGCGCTCCAGGATCTCGGCCCGGATCTGGCGCGCCACCGCCGTTGCGGTCGGCAGCCCCTGGAGGTTCTCGGTCACGTCGAGATAGGCCTCGTCGAGCGAGAGGGGCTCGACCAGCGGCGTGTGGCGCAGGAAGACCTCGCGGATGCGGGCGGAGATCTCGCGGTAGCGCTCGAAACGCGGCGGCACGAAGCGGAGGTCCGGGCAGAACCGGAGCGCGGTGCGGGACGGCATGGCCGAGCGCACCCCGAAGGCGCGCGCCTCGTAGCTGGCGGCGGCCACCACCCCGCGCTCGCGCGAGCCGCCGACCGCCAGCGGCAGACCGGCGAGCGACGGGTCGTCCCGTTGCTCGACCGACGCGTAGAAGGCGTCCATGTCGACGTGGATGATCTTGCGGGCGGGGGTCACGGGCTCGAAGCAGGAGGCGGCGAGAAGGGCGAGGATACCACGACCGTGGCGGCGCCGGGGGAGCCCCTGTTCAATCCGGCGGGTGCTCACCGGAAGTCCCCGGACCTCGGCAGAACGGGACGGTGGCTCCCCGGCTCGAGCCGCCTGACCGCGTCCGCACAGCCGAGCGCGTCTCCACCCACTTGCATCTTGGTCGAGCCGATCCGACCGGTCTCTCAAGCGCGCCACGATAGAATTCCGCATATCGGAATACAGGCAGAATGTAGGCCAAGCCCCTGTCGACCATGACTAACGTGCCGACAGCTGGCTGCTGCAAATCCGATGGAGCTGGAGGCTTAACAAATGACCCTTGTCCGAGCCCACCATCGCCGCTCTCCGCCTTCGGAGCCGCCGTCTTCCACGGTCATACGGTTCCCGCGGCGCGCTCGCGCGAGCGTCCCCATGAAGCACCGCCTGAGAACGACAAGCCATGTATGACAAGTCCGATCCGCGCGCCGCTCTGGCTCCGCTGGGACCGAACCGCGCCGTCCCTTCCGGCGCCTACGCGCCGCCAAGCTACGTCCGCTTCTACGAAACCCCGCCCCAGGATGATGGACCTGAGGGCAGGACCTGGTACGCGCGCGGCCAGAACTTCGTCGTCCTCCACACCGAAGCGCGGACCGGTGCACGCTTTGAGCGGAGAGGTCAGAAGGACGAGTACGCGCTTCTCCTGCCGGACGCGGCGACATCGGCCGTGGTGACGGCGGGCGACGAACGCGTGGCCTGCGAGGGGCACGCGGTGGTCTTCGTCCCACCGGGCGACAGCAGCATCGAGATAGCCGGTGCCGGTCGTGTCGTCCGCCTCTTCACGACGCTCTCGGTCGATCTGGTTGCCCGTTGCCCGAATAACGATGCCTACGCCAGGCCAAACCCGCTCATCCCTCCCTTCGAACCATGGCCGGCGCCGAGAGACGGCTACCGCGTTCGGCGCTACGGGTTGGACGTCTCCGGCGAAAGCGGCCGCTTCGGGCGGATCTTTCGCGGCTCCACCTTCATGGTGAACTACCTCGATCCCCGGCACGAACCGCGCGACATCACGAAGCTGTCGCCCCACCACCACGACGACTTCGAGCAGTGCTCGCTCGCCCTCGACGGCGAGTTCATCCACGACCTGCGCTGGCCCTGGACGCCGAACATGAATCACTGGCGCGAGGACGAGCACGCCTTCTGCGGCTCCCCCTCCGTCGCGGTGATCCCACCGCCGGCCATCCACACGACGCGGGCTCAACGCCACGGCCTGAACCAGCTCGTCGACGTCTTCTGCCCTCCCCGGCTGGACTTCTCGAGGAAGCCGGGCTGGGTGCTGAACGCCGACGACTACCCGATGCCGGAAGGGGCCTGAACAGGACAACCCGATGAGCGAAATCGTCATGGACAACCTCGCCCGCGACGCGGAAGCGGCCGAGCTGCTGGTCGGCGCGGTCGACCTGCACTGCCACAGCGGCCCGGCCGCCATGCCCCGCATCCTGGACCACCACGAGGCCCTGCTGGACTGCGCCGCCGCCGGGTTCCGCGCCTTGCTCTACAAGGACCACTTCTATCTCGGCACCGCCCACGCGATGATCCTGGAGAAGCTCTTCCCCGAGCTGGGGGTGAGGCTCTTCTCCGGCATCGCGCTGAACAACGCGTCAGGCGGCATCAACCCCCACGCGGTCGATCACGCGGCAAAGCTCGGCGCGAGGATCGTCTGGATGCCGACCCTGTCGGCGGCGAACCACATCGAGCAGGCGCAGGGCCAGGGCAAGAGCTTCCCGAAGACGGCCAAGAAGATGCTGGACCCCCTTCCCTTGCGCGCCACCGATGCCAACGGGGAGTTGCTGGACGACACGAAGCGGGTTCTCGACCTCATCGCGGAGGCCGACATCATCCTTGCCGGCGGGCATCTCGACGCGGCCGAGATGATCAAGGTCTTCGCGGAGGCCAGGCGGCGCGGGGTGAACCGCCTGCTGGTGAACCATCCCACCTACCTCATCGGCTGCACCGACGACGACATCCGCGAGCTCGTCTCGATCGGCGCCCATATCGAGCACTCGATCTGCATGTGGGTGGAGGGCAGGTCGAAGAAGTTCACGCCCGAGGAGCTGGTGCACCTGATCGAGGTGGCCGGGGTGGACCGGACGATCCTCTCCTCGGACCTCGGGCTCGTCGGCTCGCCGCGGCCGGTGGAGGGCTTCCGGCAGGTGGTCCGGCTGCTCCTCGACCAGCAGGTGCCGAAGGCCGACATCCGCAAGCTCGTCTCCTCCAACGCGGCGCGGCTCGTCGGCCTCGACGAGGCGGCCTAGGCATGCCCGACGGCTTCAAGGACCGGATGCGCCGGGGCGAGCGCCTGCTCGGCTTCTTCATTGGCACGCCATCGGCCGCGACGGTCGAGATGGCGGGCTTCTGCGGCTACGACTTCGTCATCATCGACACCGAGCACGGGCCCGCCGGCATCGAGACGATCGAGGACATGCTGCGCGCCGCCGCCCTGCACGGCATGGCCGGGCTGGTCCGCGTGCCGGACGGATCGGTGGCCAGCATCCAGCGCGTGCTGGACGCCGGCGCGGACGGGATCCTCGTGCCGCACGTCGCCAGCGCCGCCATCGCGCGCGAGGTGGTCGAGCGCGCGCTCTACGCGCCGGAAGGCAAGCGCGGGGTGGCGCTCTCCCGCTCCTCCGCCTACGGCACGGGGGACAGCAAGGCCTACTACGCCACGCGGAACCGCCACACGGTCGTGATCGTCATGGTCGAGGACGCCGAGGCGCTTCCGGTGGTGGATGAGATCGTCGCCGTGCCCGGGATCGACGCGGTCTTCATCGGCCCAGGGGACCTCGGCGCCTCGCTCGGCCATGCCGGCGACATTCGGCATCCCGCGGTGAAGGAGGCGGTGGGCCGCATCGCGGACGCCGCGCGGCGCGCCGGGGTGGCGCGGGCGACGGTGGGCCGCACGGCGGAGGATGTCCGCCGGCTGCAGGCGGCGGGCACCGGCATGGTCTGCTTCAACACCACCGCCATGCTGGTCGGCGCGATGCAGTCCCTCAAGGCGGAGCTGGCGCGGTAGCGGCGTGGAGGGGCCCGGCCGTTCTCGGCGCCCGGCCACCGCCGCCTTGCAGGCGCTCCATCGATGCCGTGATCTCCCGGCTCGCCTCCTTCAGGGCGGGCACCAGCTCCTCGGTCAGGACGCGGTGGTTCACGGCGGAGCGGAAGTAGCTGAGGCCGATCGTGCCGGCGACCATCCCGCCCTGGATGATCGGCACCGCGACCGTGTCGGAGGAGCGCGGCTCCACCTTCGGGTCGCGCTGGGCGTAGCCCTGCTGCCGGGCCGTGCCGACGATGCCCCGCAGCACGCGCTCGAGGTTCGGCGGATTGTCCTCCGGGTCGATGGAGGCGGAGAGCATCCGCAGCAGGATGCGCCGCTCCGTGTCCGGGCACCAGGCGAGATAGGCGCGCCCGAGGGCGCGCGTGACCAGGCTGAGGTGCGACCCGACCGTGCTGTGGAAGGGCGACACCGCGCTATCCGCAATGGTGCTGACGCTGATCGCCATCCGTGCGCCGTCCAGCACCGCGATGGCGGCGGGCCAGCGCAGCCGCCGCGTCAGGTCCGCCGCCCAGGGCCGCCCGGCCTCCGCCACCAGCGGCCCACCGTGGTAGCCGGCGCTGAGCGAGAGCACGTTCGAGGTGACCTGATACCCGAGCCCGCGGCTCGCCTTGGTGGCCAACCCCGCGGCGATGAGGGTCCCCAGGAGCCGCATGATCGTCGGCTTCGGCAGGCCCGTGGCCCGGTAGAGCTCTTCCACCGTCGTGCAGCGCTGCCGGTTCATCTCCTTCAGCACCGAGACGGCGCGGAGAACGGACTGGACGGGAGGGTCGCTCAGGGGGGAGGCTCCGGCACGTGTCCTGCCAGATCAGACACGGTCAGCACCAGCTTGCCAATCTGCGCGTTGGCGTCGAGCACGGACTGCGCTGCCCCCGCCTCCTCCAGCGGGTAGACGCCGCAGAGATGCGTCCGGATCCGCCCGCTCTCCAGCAGGGGCCAGACCTGCTGCACGAGCTCGCGGGCGATGCGCCCCTTATACGCGGGCGGGCGGCCCCGCAGGGTTGAGCCGGTCAGGGTCAGCCGGCGGATATACACGTCGCGCGTGCTGATCTCCGCCCGCGGGGCGCGGTGGCTGGCGATCAGGACGAGGCGCCCGTCCGTCGCGAGCAGGCCCATCTCGACCGGCGTGTAGTCGCCGCCCTGGCTGTCGAGGATCACGTCCACCCCACGGGCGCCGGCCACGTCGCGCACCCGCTCCGGCCAGTCCGCCTCCCGGTAGTCCACCACCTCGTCGGCGCCGTGCTCGAGGGAGACCGCTCGCTTCTCGGCCGAGCTGGCGGTCGCGATGACCCGCGCGGCGCGCAGGTGCCGCGCCATCTGGATCGCGGCCAGCCCGACGCCGCTGGTGCCGCCCTGGACGAGCAGCGTCTCTCCCTCGGCCAGGCGGCCGAGCCAGAAGACGTTGTTCCAGGCCGTGAAGAACACCTCCGGCAGGGTCGCCGCCTGGGCGAAGGAGAGGCCGCGCGGCACCGGCAGGCATTGCGGCGCCGGGACGGCGCAGAACTCGGCGTAGCCGCCGCCGGCCACGAGGGCGCAGACCGCGTCGCCGGGCCGCGGCCAGGCCACGCCGGGCGCGGTCGTCTCCACGACGCCGGCGACGTCGAGGCCGGGGATGTCCGTGACGCCGGACGGCGGCGGGTAGAGCCCCTTGCGCTGCTGCACGTCCGGCCGGTTCACGCCGGCGGCCGCGACACGGACCAGCACCTCCCCGGGGCCGCATGGCGGAACCGGCCTGTCCACCAGCGCGAGCACCTCCGGCCCGCCCCTGCCTCTGATCTCGATCGCGCGCATGGCCCTCTCCCGTACCGTCGTCGCCCGCCCTGGGGCGATGGGGCGAACCATGGGCACCGCGCCACGCCCGGCGGGCGGAGCACGCCCGCGGGGGTGCCGGGTGCTTCACAGGGCGATGTTCGCCTCCCGCACCACCGGGGCCCATTTCCGCAACTCCGCGGCGATGAAGGCCCTCAGCTCGGCGGGCGTGCCGCCAACGGCCTGCATGCTCAGCTTGGCGATCGCCTCCTGGCCCCTCGCGCTTCCGAGGAAGGCGTTGGTGGCGGCGTTCAGCCGCTCCACGATCTCGTTCGGCGTTCCCGCCGGCGCGGCCAGCGCGTACCAGGCGGAAGCCTCGAACCCGCGAAACCCGGCCTCCTGCACGGTCTCCACATCCGCGAGGTCGCTCGAGCGCTGTGCCGTGGTGACGGCCAGGGCGCGGATCTTGCCCTCGTGCGCGAGCGGCACGTAGGAGGGCAGGAAGTCCATCGCCAGGTCGATCTGCCCCCCCAGCAGGTCCTTCACGACATCGGCCGTGCCGCGGTAGGGCACGCTCGTCAGGCTGATCCCCAGCTCCTTCTCCAGCAGCAGGGCGGTGATGTGGCCCAGGGTTCCGTTGCCCGGGACGCCGACCGTGAGCTTGCCGGGGTTGGCTTTCGCGTAGGCCACCATCTCCCGGATGCTTCCCACCGGGAGCGATGCCTTGGCGGCGACGACCAGGGGCGACTTGGCGATCAGTACCACCGGCGCGAAGGCCTGCTCGGGGTCGAACGGAAGGTTCCGGTAGATCAGCTTATTGTTCGCCAGCGGCCCGGGCGTGCCAAACAGGATCGTGTAGCCGTCGGGCGCGGCCCGGGCGACGACGGCGCCGCCGATGTTGCCGCCCGCGCCGCTGCGGTTGTCGACGACGAACTGCTGGCCCAGTGTCTCGCCCAGGTGCTGCGCCAAGGCCCGCGCCAGGAGGTCGGTGCCGCCGCCGGCGGAGAAGGGCATGATCACCGTGACAGGCCGCGACGGCCAGGCCTGCGCGCGGGCGGCGGGCGCGGTGAAGAGGCCTGCCGTGCCGATGGCGAGCGCGACCCTGCGAGTGACGCGCGTCTTCATGAGGTCCTCCCTTGCGGCGCATGACGGGCGCTTCCTGTGGGAGCCATCCTACCGGGGAGCACGGAAGGGGCTGTGCCAATGTGCCCGCTTTCCGGCATGCGGAATTGCAGCAATCATGGATCGACCGCCTCGTCGCACCGACTAGTTTCGCCAGTGGGTCGCCGGGGAGAAGCCGTGATGCGCGAAGGGATGGAGGAAAGGGGCAGCCCGGCGGGCCTTCCCGCGCGGGGCGCCGCGGTGCCGCGCCGGTGACCGGCCTGGACGTGCCCCCTCCCCGCATCCCGAAGGTGGCCCTGGTCACCGGCGCCAGCGGCGGCATCGGCAAGGCAACGGCGGCACGCCTCGCCGCGCTGGGGAGCGTCGTCGTCCTCGGGTACAACGGCCGGCGGGCCGAGGCGGAGGATGCCGCCGCGGCGCTGCACGGCACCGGGCACCTGGCCCTGCGCATCGCGATCGACGAGGCCGCCTCTCTCGCCGAGGCCGCGGCGGCGGTGGAGCGCCGCCACGGCCGTCTCGACGCGCTGGTGAACAGCGGCGGCGCGACAACGCCCGTCCCGCCGATGATCTGGACGGGCTGACCGACGCGATCTTCGACCGGACGGTCGCGGTGAACCTGCGCGGCCCCTTCGCGGCGATCCGCGCCTTCCGCCCGCTGCTGGAACGCGGCGAGGGCGCGGCGATCGTGAACATCTCGTCCATCGCGGCCCGCACGGGCCTCGGCAGCAGCCTGGCGTACCTGGCGGCCAAGGCGGGCGTGGACGCGCTCACCATTGCGCTCGCCAAGGTGCTCACGCCGAAGGTGCGCGTCTTCTCCGTCTCGCCGGCCGGCGTCGACACGGGCTTCGTCCCCGGCCGCACGCGCGAACAACTGCAGAGGACGGCCGAGCGGCTCCCTCTCGCCCATGTCACGACCCCCGATGACGTCGCGCGGGCCGTGGTCGCCTGCATCGTCAGCCTGACCAGTTCGACGGGCATCGTCGTGCCCGTGGACGAGGGCAGGCACCTGTAAGGCCAGGACGCCATGGACACGCTGAAATTCTACATCGACGGCGCCTGGGTGGAGCCGGCCGCCCAATCGGTCCTGGATGTCGAGAACCCCGCGACGGAGGAGGTCGTCGGGCGGATCAGCCTGGGCTCCTCGCCGGACGTGGACCGGGCCGTCGCCGCCGCGCGGCGGGCCTTCGCCACCTTTTCCCTGGCGTCCGTGGAGGAGCGTCTCGGCTGCCTCCGCCGGATCATCGAGGGCTTCCGGGCGCGCCTGCCGGACCTGGCACGGGCGATGACGCTCGAGATGGGCGCTCCCATCACCTTCGCGACCGAGCGCCAGGCGACCGTCGCCCTCTTCCACTTCGAGGAGGCGGCGCGGGTGCTCGCCGGATACCGGTTCGAGGAGCGGATGGGCCAGGGCGTGGTCCGCCGCGAGCCGATCGGCGTCTGCGGGCTGATCACGCCCTGGAACTGGCCGCTGAACCAGGTGGCCTCGAAGGTGGCGCCGGCCCTGGCGGCGGGGTGCACCGTGGTGCTGAAGCCGAGCGAGATCGCGCCGCTCAGCGCGATGCTCCTCGCGGAGATTATCCACGAGGCGAGCCTGCCGCCGGGCGTCTTCAACCTCGTGAACGGCGACGGGCCCACCGTTGGTGAGGCCATCGCCGCCCATCCCGGGATCGACATGGTGTCCTTCACCGGATCCACGGCGGCCGGCGTGCGCGTGGCGAAGCTGGCGGCGGACACGATCAAGCGCGTTGCGCAGGAGCTGGGCGGCAAGTCGGCCAACATCATCCTCGACGACGCCGACCTCCGGCCTGCCGTCATCCAAGGCGTCCAGGCCTGCTACACCAACGCCGGCCAGAACTGCCAATCCCCCACGCGCCTGCTCATCCCCCGCGCGGGGCGCGATGCCGCGATTGAGGCAGCGCGCGAGGCCGTGGCCGCCATCCGCCTTGGCGATCCGCTCGACCTAGCCACCACCATGGGCCCGCTGGTGAGCCGGGCGCAGTTCGAGAAGGTTCAGGACCTCATCCGGTCGGGCATCGACGACGGCGCGACGCTCGTGGCGGGCGGGCTGGGGCAGCCGGTCACCCTCAACCGGGGATACTACGTCTTGCCGACCGTGTTCGCCGACGTGCATCCCCGCATGAGGATCGCGAGGGAGGAGATCTTCGGGCCCGTCCTGTCGATCATGAGCTACGAGACGGAGGAAGAGGCGGTCGACCTCGCCAACGACACGCCCTTCGGCCTGGCGGGCTTCGTGCAATCGCGCAGCGCGGAACGGGCGCGCGCGATCGCCAACCGCCTACGCGCTGGACGTGTCTACATCAACGGCGCCGCCTTCGACCGCAGCCTCCCCTTCGGCGGCTACAAGCAGTCCGGCAACGGGCGCGAGTTCGGCGTCTTCGGGCTTGAGGAGTATCTGGAGGTCAAAGCCATCCTCGGAAGCTAGGCTCCGTCCCGTTCACCTGGGCGCTCGGGTACGCGGTCCCGGGGCATGGTGTGGTGGATCGAGCCTGAAGCGTCCGGGCTCCATCGTCCATGGACGCGGCTGCTCCTGGGTATCGTGGTGATGGCGCTTGACGGCGGTGTGCCGCCGCCAGACCCCCGATCCTGGCCCGATCGGCAGGACGAGGCTCTCCAGGCCGGGACGCGCGGCCCGCGTGGCCGGCTCTCCGGCCGGCGCCGGGCCAGCCTATTCCGCCGATGCCCCGCGAATGCCGTAGCGGTCGAGCTTGTCGTAGAGCAGCTGCCGCCGGATCCCCAGCAGCTCGGCCGCCTGCGCGCGATTGCCCCTCGCGGTGTCGAGGGCGCGGCGGAGCATGGCGGTCTCCAGCCGGGCCACGGCGTCCGGCAGGGTTCCCGCCAGCCAATCCACGCCTGCCGCTTCCGCGCCGTTCGCCGGTGTGACGTCCAGGAAGTCGAAGTCCGTGGCGGTAAGCACCTGGCGGTGCGTCAGGGTCACGGCGCGCTTGATGGCGTTCACCAGCTCCCGCACGTTGCCGGGCCAGGCGTGGCGCAGCAGCCGGGCGGCGGCATCCGCACCCAGGCGGCGGTCCCGGCCTTCCAGCGCCAGCACGTGCTCCGCCAGGGGAACGATGTCGGCCAGGCGATCGCGCAAGGGCGGCAACTGCACCGGGACCACCCCGATGCGGTAGAACAGGTCCTCCCGGAAGGTGCCGGCGCGCACGGCAGCCGCCAGGTCGCGGTGGGTGGCGGCGATGACGCGCACGTCCACCGGCACGGGGCGACCGCCCAAGGGGGTCACGACGCGCTCCTGCAGCACGCGCAGGAGCTTGGCCTGCATGCCCGCCTCCATGTCACCGATCTCGTCCAGGAACAGGGTGCCGCCCTGGGCATCGCGGAACGACCCCGTGCGGTCGGCGACGGCCCCGGTGAAGGCGCCGCGCTGGTGGCCGAAGAGCAGGCTCTCCAGCAGCTCCCCGGGGATGGCGGCACAGTTCACGGGAACGAAGGGCTTGGCGGCGCGGCTGCCGTGCCGGTGGATGGCGCGGGCCACGACCTCCTTGCCGGTCCCGGTCTCGCCCAGCAGCAGCACGGTGGCGTCGCTGTCCGCCAGCAGGCCGATGCTCTTGTGAACCTCGCGCATCGCGGCGCTGACGCCGACCAGCTCCCCTTCACGGGCCAAGGGCGCGCGGGCCGTGCGGGGTGCGTCGGCGGCGCGGGGCAGCATGCGGGCCAGGAGGGCGGCCAGGGCGGCGCGCCCCACCGGCTTGGCCAGGTGGTCGGCCGCGCCCAGGCGCATGGCCTCGATCGTGTTCTCGCCCGTGGGCACGGCGGTGATCACGGCCACGGGCGGCGGGGCCGGTAGGGCGCGGATGCGGCGCAGCACCTCCAGGCCGTCCAGGCCCGGCATGCGCAGGTCCAGCAGCACCGCGTCGGCCCGGTGGGCGACCAGCCAGTCGAGCGCCTGGACGCCGTCGGCCGCCTCTGCCGCGCGGAGGCCCAGGTCGGACACCGTCGTGGCGACCGCCCGACGCAGCGCGTCGTCGTCGTCGACGATCAGGATGAGGGGCTGGCTGGCGGACACGGGGAATCCTGGGGCAGTTCGAGGACGAACTGCGTCATCGCGCAGGGGCCGCCACGGTTGCGCAGCCGCAGCCTTCCGCCATGCGCGTCGGCCAGTTCGCGCGCGATGGCCAGGCCGAGGCCGGTGCCGTCGGCGCGGCCGGTGACGAAGGGCTCGAACAGGCGGTCCGCGATGCCGGGCGGGATGCCGTCGCCGCTGTCGGCCACGCCGAAGGACAGGACGCCGCCGTCCCGCACGGCGGACAGGGCGACGGTGCCGTCTGGCGTCGCGTGCCGGAGGGCGTTGCCGACGAGGTTGTCCAGGATACGGGCGACCACCGCCGGGTCGAAGCAGGCCGGGCCGCCCTCGGCGGCCACGTCCAGCGAGAGGCCGCTCCTGGCCGCGACGGCGGCGTGGCGCGCGGCCAGGGCGTGCAGGAACGCGGCGGGATCCTGCGCCGTGGGCCGGGGCTGCACGCGCTGGGTCATGGCCAGCAGCTCGCTGACCAGATCATCCAGCCGGCCGAGCTGCGCCAGCATATCCGCGATGCCCTGGCGGCGCCGGCCGTCGTCGCCGGCCAGGGCGTTCTCGCCCTGCAGCCGGGCCGCGGCGATGGGATTGCGGATCTCGTGCGCCACGCCGGCCGCCACCCGCCCCAGCGCCGCCATCCGCTCGGCGCGCGCCACCCGCCCAGCCAGGGCGTCGGCTTCGCGCCGCGCCTCCGCCAGGCGGGTTCCGGCGAGGTTCAGAGCGTCCACGACACGGTCGAGCTCCCGCTCGCCCGATCGCGTGATGACGGGCAGGTCCACGGCTTTCATCCCGCCGAGCGCTGCCTCGATCCCGCGGAGATGGCGGCCCCACACGAACAGCGTGCGCCCCAGCAGCCCCGTCGTCAGCACCAGCAGCGCCAGCAGCGCCGGCAGTCCCAGCTGCAAGGGCTGCAGCCCCTCCGCGGCACGGACCCGGCCCATGGTCCAGGCGGTGAGGCCCGGCACCGGCCCGTCCAGCGGGCAGGCCGCCAGCAGGAGGCTCTGCGACCGCGTGACGACGGACTGGCTCACCGTGCGCTCCTCCCGCCGCACCGCGGCGTTGATCGCGGCGATGGGCGCGGCCTCGGCGGACGGAAGGTCGGTTTTGGGACCGCTGCCCTCGTAGGTGGGGAAGGCGTAGGCGAGAGAGCCCGCCCCTGCCGCCCAGACGCCGCCCTCCACCCCTTCCTGCCGGGCCAGCGCCACGTTGAGCACGGCCACCAGATCGCGCCGCAACGCGTCGTCCGGCACGCCGGACGCGGGGCCGTGCCAGTTCGTCGCGTAGAAGCCGAAGCGGTCGCGGATCATGTCGCAGGCGCGGGCCAGCACAGCCTCCGTGCGGCCGACCTGCGCCGCAGTGGACTGGCGGTGCAGGCTGACAAGCAGCAGGCCAAGCACCAGGCTGGACAGCAGCGACAGCGTCCACAGCGTCACCAGACGGGCCTTCAGCGAACGCATCCCGAACACCTCGCTTCTCCCTTGCGGCCCGCTTGCCCGCGGGCAACGCGGGCGCCCGGCCTTCGTCGCGGTGCTTGGCGGTCTGTCGTCCCCGGCCGTTCAACGAACCGGCGGCCGCGGTGCAGCCGCGGCAGGGTCCCCGGCAGCGGCCGGGGCGCCGGGCTCGTCGGTGCCGGCCACCGGGGGCAAGGGCCGAGGCGGCACGGAGAGCTGCACCAGCCGGTCCATGGAAGGCCCGGCCTGCCGGGCGTCGATGGCGCGGCCGACGGCGTTCTCCAGGCCCCATCCCTTCACCGCCAAGGTCTGGCCGGGCTTCAGCAGGTCGGCCAGGCGCGACGCGTCCCGCGGCGGCAGGTGGATCATCGTGCCGTTCTCCAGCAAGGCGCCGTTCAGCTCGCCCGCCGGGCCATGCAGCGCCATCTTCACCACGCCGGCCGCGTCCATGTCCCGTCCCAGTGCGGGGTCGGCGGGCTTGGAGCCGCCGGGGCCTGGCGGGCGGCGCGGGCCGCCGGCCGGCGGTCCCTTGTCGGTCACCGTGGTGCCGTTCGCCGCGATCGACCCGGCCAGCAGCACCGGTCCGTTCCGCTCGCCGCGGATCACGACCTCGTCCCCAGGATGCACCGCCCTCTGCACGTCCTCGCCCAAATGCGGGGGGAAATGCACCTCCGTGCCGTCCGCCAGGATCAGCCCGTCCACGTCGCCCACCGGCGTCAGGCTGTACTGGGCCACCCGGCCCCGGAACTCCGGCATGCTGGCCGGATCGCGCGGGGCGTTCCGCCCCTGCGCGACCGCCAGGGCGCCGCCTGCACCCAGCACCAGCGCCGCGGCCAGCAGCAATCCTCTTGCGCCCCGGCCACGCCCGGCAAGCGCCTTCACGTCAACGATCTTCATCTTGCGTTTCCCAGCGGCGGATCATCCCGCCGTGTCCGGTCAGCGCAACCGGTGTGCCATGCCGCAACTTGCCGTTTTCATTGATTCAAGTGGCAACCATCCGTCCGCCGGGCGTCCGCCGCGCGGACATCGGCGTCCGAAGATCGGACAGCGGCGGGCGTCAGGGCCGGCCTGTCCGAAAGGCGGACGCGCGCCGTCCGAAACCGGGACACACAGGGCCCCGGGGAAGCGCCGAATCCCCGTGAATTCAGAAAGCGGCGCCCTGGCACAACGCTTGCCGTTGGATCGTCCTGCGCTCCACGCCTGAGAATCCCATGATCAACGCCGCCGCCCGGTCCGCCGCTTGTCTCGCCGCCTCAGCCGTCCTGCTGGCCTGCTCGTTGCCGGCAAGAAGCGTCCCGGCCCAGGCGACGTCCACCCTGGTCGCGTTCGACCCCACGACCCTTCCATCCATCAGCGGCAAGATCGCCCAGTACAGCCTGACGCCGGTGGGCGACGTGGACGGGCTGATCTTGGAGGACGGGACCGAGATCCACCTCCCGCCCCGCCTGGGCACCCTGCTCGCGGATGCCGTGAAGCCGGGAGACAGGGTCACGGTTCACGGGCTGCGGGCCCGCGCCGTCCCGATGATGCAAGCCGTCGCCATCACCAACGACGCGACCGGCCGCACGGTGACCGATGGCGGACCGCCCGGGACGCCTCCGCCGGCGGCAACGCGCGGCGATCGCCAGGCGATGACGGCGCAGGGCCGCGTGCGCCTGCAGCTGCACGGCCCGCGCGGCGACCTGAACGGCGTGCTGCTGACGGACGGCACCATCATCCGCCTGCCCCCGCCCGAGGCGCAGCGCCTGTCGGAGCTGCTGCGGCCCGGCATGCCCCTCGCCGCGCAGGGACGCGGCGTCGCAGGACCGTTCGGCCGCGTGCTGGAGGCGACCCGTCTTGGGGCGGATCCCGCGAGCATGACCGCGCTGCCGCCCGCCCCGCCCCCGCCGCTCCGACATGGGCCACAAGTCCAGGAGCAGCCGGCATGGCGATGACCTCCGGCGAACCGGGCGCCTTGACCTGCCTGCGCATCGGCAACCCACAGCTGGCGGAGTCCGACGACGAGAACCGCCGGAACCTGTATCGCATCGTTGCCCTGATCGCGCCGCGGCCGCCTCGCAGCCTGAACGTCGTCCTGCAGCCCGGCAAAGAGGCCGACGACGGAGCGGTCGCGCAGGGGAGCGACCAGGACGCAACCGAGGCCTGGCCCGAGAAGGGCCTTGTCGGCGGCCAGCCCGGCCCCGGTCGCAACGGACGCAAGGGGTGAGCGCCGTCACCACCGCCCAGTGGGCGAGCTGGGCCATGGCGGCCGCGGCCACGGCAGGGGTCATCGTCCGTCCCTTCTCCTGGCCGGAGTTCATCTGGGCTGGAGCCGGGGCGGTGCTGCTGGTGCTGCTCGGCCTGCTGCCCGCCGCCGACGCGCTGACCGGGGTGATCAAGGGGACCGACATCTACCTGTTCCTGATCGGCATGATGCTGCTCGCGGAGTTGGCCCGGCAGGAGGGCTTGTTCGACTGGCTGGCCGCGCACGCCGCCGCGCGCGCCAAGGGCTCGGCCACTCGCCTGTTCGCCCTGGTGTTCTCGGTGGGCACCGTGGTGACGGTGTTCCTGTCCAACGACGCCACCGCCGTGGTGCTGACGCCGGCCGTCGCGGCCGTGGCGAAGGCGGTCAAGGCGGAGAAGCCGCTGCCCTACCTGTTCATCGGCGCCTTCATCGCCAACGCGGCGTCGTTCGTCCTGCCGATCTCCAACCCGGCCAACCTGGTCATCTACGGCGCCCACATGCCGCCGCTGCTCCACTGGCTGCCGCAATACGCGCTGCCCTCGCTGCTCTCGATCGCCGCCACCTACGCGATGCTGCGCTGGACCCAGCGCGGCGACCTGCGGCAGGACATCCTCGCCGACATCGAGATCCCGGTGCTGAGCGCGGCGGGCCGGATGGCGGCGGCGGCCATCGCCGGCACGGCCGTCGTGCTGCTGGCTTCGTCGGCGTTCGGGATCGAGCTGGGCCTGCCCACCTTCCTCGCCGGCCTGACCGCCGTCGGGTTGGTGCTGAGAAAATCCGAGAACGGGATCGGCGCCGTGCTGAAGGGCGTGTCCTGGGGCGTGCTGCCGCTGGTGGCCGGGCTGTTCGTCCTGGTGGAGTCCCTGGAGACGACCGGGATCACGGCGGCGCTGGCGCAGGGGCTGCACGCCCTGGTGCAGCGCTCCGCGAGCGAGGCCGCCTGGGTCGTCGGCCCCGTGCTCGCCTTCGGATGCAACCTGGTGAACAACCTGCCGGCCGGGCTGGTCGCCGGACGGGTGCTGGAGCTGGCGCCGATGCCGGAGCGCGTCCGCAGCGCCGTGTTGATCGGGGTGGACCTGGGCCCGAACCTGTCCGTCACCGGGTCGCTGGCCACCATCCTCTGGCTGACCGCGCTGCGGCGCGAAGGGCAAGACGTGGACGCCTGGACCTTTCTGAAGCTGGGCGCGGTGGTGATGCCGCCCGCCTTGCTCCTGGCCCTCGCGGGAACCTTCGTGTTCGGCTGACCCGCTTGCGCACCGGACGACCGGACCTCGCCTCCTCCCCCCTTTCCAGCCTGTCTTCGCAAGCAAGGACCCATCCCCATGCAAAGCATCAGCGCCGCCTGGCTCTATCCCCTCATCCTGATCGCCGGCGCCTTGCAGGCCTGGGGACCGCCAATGAACGGGGCCTTGCGGGAAGCCGTGACCAACCCGTGGCTCGCCAGCACCATCTCGTTCCTGCCGGTCGTTGCCTTCATGGGGCTGCTGTTCCTGTGCATGCCGCGCCCGTTTCCGACGGCCGACGGCGTGGCGGGGATGCCGTGGTGGGCGCCTCTGGGGGGCATCGTCGGCTCGTTTGCGGTGATCTGCGGGCTGATCTTCGTCAACAAGGTCGGCGCAGGGGCCTTCGCCGGCCTGACGATCACGGCGAACATCCTGATGTCGCTCCTGATCGACCACTTCGGCATGTTCGGCATGGAGCAGCACTCGCTGAATCTCTGGCGCGTGCTGGGTGGCGCGCTGATGGTGGCGGGGGTCGCCCTGGTGGCCCTGTTCTGATGCCCGCTTTGGTGGGCCATCAGCCCTCTGCTCGACGCCCGCGAGGCCTGAACGCGCTCAACGTCTTCCTGACCAACCTCCGGAACGGACCAGCGCTTTGACTCGCGATCGGCCGCATCGCCGTGCACGGTCCGGCCGTGGGCTGGAACGAGGCGACGGCCAACGTCGTGACGACCATCGCCGCCCTGGCCGGGCCGACAGCGCGGGCCAAACGGGGTTGCAGCTCCCAGAAAGGGATCGCGCGGATGGTCGATCCGGTCCCGTGGCCTCGCGATCGCGGGCGACGCGGCCCCGCGGACCGCCGCCCGACGGTCAGGCCGCCCGGATGCCGGCCAGGAAGCCGTTCACCTGGCCGCGGAGGGTCTCCGCCCGCTGCGAGAGGTCGCCGGCGGCGGTCCGCACCTGCGTGGCCACCTCGCCGGTCTGCTGCGCCCCTTCCGTGACCCCCGTCGCCAGGCGGTTGACCGCCTGCGTGCCGGAGGCCGCCTCCGTCACCGCGCGCCCGATCGCGCGCGTCGCCGCCGATTGCTCCTCGGCCGCAGCGGCCACCCCCTGGGTCAGGCCGTCCATCCGCTCGATGGTCCCCGCGATGCCGCG
>NZ_RCZP01000089.1 GCF_006438825.1 Muricoccus nepalensis | reverse complement strand
TCTGCCGACGCCAGGTGTAGAGCAGGCCAGTCCCAATGCCGTGGCGCCGCGCTACCGCTATCGGCGAGCCTCCCGGCTCCAGGCTCTCCATGACGATGTCGCGCTTCTGCGCTCCCGTCCAACTCCGCCGCCGCTCGCCGCGGGTAATCACCTCGACCGGCTTCTCACGCACACTCATACGAGTAATCGTATGAGCGTCCTCAGCCTCTGTGATCCGCGGCGGTAGCGTCCTGCCCATCCCGCACTTGCATCACAGCACCACTCCGCGCCGCAATGTGCCGCCGCCGCGACGCTTACGGTTTACCGAGCGAAGCGGAGTTCGCATCCGCACGCATTGTCGACTCACGAGGCGGCGTTCTTGCTGTTGCGTTCCGGCAAGACGAGGCAACGCGGGCACTCGTCACCCGTGCCCTAAACGCCCTTGTGAACCTCACGAAGAAGGCTGCTTAGCACGGATGCGCCGTGGTCGAGGCGGCCCGCAGCACTGAGGGATTGGCCGGCAGTCGCCCGCGGCGATGAGGGGGCGCCGCCAGCGATACGCGAGTGGGCGGCTAAGCTGGAAGCTAAGCTGAATATGTGGTGTCGTCGACGCGAGAGGCCTTCTCCTGGATTAACAGTCACCAAATCGCCGGCGACCTGCGCACGGGCGTGCAGAGGCTCGAAGACGCGACCTCAGCCGATGTACTCCTGGGTAGCGGCAAGCTTGCGACCGAGCTAGATCGACTGGATCTGGTCGACGAGCACAAGTTCCTTGTTCTCCCCAGGATCGCTGGTTGCGGACAAACCCTCTACCAGAGTGGACTGCCCATCGCGCGACGGCTTGAGCTGATCTCGGCCACGCCGCTCCGCAGCGGCGCCGTTGCCGTGCATTACCGATGCGCCAACTAATCCGAGCAGCTTCTTCGCGCTCAACTCGCTTTCATTAAGAAGCCACCCCGCTGCGCAACACGGCTCCCTCCTGCTATTGCCGTGAGAGCTCAATTGATCGGGCGGGGAGCCATGTGGCGGTTGCTGGAGCGGACGGGCCCTGCCTCCCCTTACGCAACGCGGGTGAGTTCTAGTGGATGTCCGCGCTACTCGTCGTCGGAGCTCAGCTAAGTCTCATCGAGGAAGCTGCGGAGAAGCCTCGATCGGGACGGATGTTGCATCTTCCGGAGAGCCTTGACTTCGATCTGACGGATGCGCTCGCGCGTAACGTTGAACGCCTGACCTACCTCCTCAAGCGTGTGGTCGGTGTTCATGCCCACCCCAAAGCGCATCCGAAGGACCCGCTCCTCCCGCGGGCTGAGCGAGGAGAGAACCTTCGTCGTGGCTCGCCTCAGGCCCGTTTGCACAGCAAGATCGAGAGGCATGACGGCGCCCTCATCGCGGATGAGATCGCCCAGCTGGTTGTCCTCAGAATCTCCAACCGGCGTTTCCAGGCTGATCGGTTCGCGAGCAATCTTCTGAGCCCTAATCACCTTCTCGACCGGCATGCCCATTCGCTCCGCGATCTCGGCAGGGGTCGGCTCCCGTCCGCGCTCGCGCATCAGCTGCCCTGAGGTGCGGCTCAGCTTGTTGACGATCGCAGCCACATGCACCGGAATGCGGATGGTCCGGCCTTTCTCCGAAAGGCCGCGCGTGATGGCCTGACGTATCCACCAGGTGGCGTAGGTGGCGAACTTGAACCCGCGGCGGTAGTCGAACTTGTCGACCGCCTTCATCAGCCCGATGTTGCCCTCTTGGATGAGGTCTAGGAGCGGCATGCCGCGATTGGTGTACCTCTTGGCGAAGGAGACAACCAAGCGGAGGTTGGCCTCGGTCAGCTCCTTCTTGGCGCCGTTCATATCGCGCTCGCCCTTGGCCACGGTGGCCTGGACGCGGCGAAACTCCTCGATCGGCAAGCCAGCCTCGGCTGCGATGGCGAGGATTGATGCCCGTGCCTCCTCCGCGTCCGAAGCATAGCGCGTCGCGAGCGCCATCCAGCCTTTGCCCTTGCGCGAGGCGAGGCTGGCCACCCAGTCCGGTGAGGTGCTTGAGAAGTGGTAGGCAGCAAGGAAGTCGTCGCGCCCGACCCCTGCCGTCTCGGCGACACGAAGCAGGCGGCCCTCGGCGCCTACCAAGCGCCTGTTCAGATCGCGCAGCCGCTCGACGAGCTCGGAGATGCGGCTGGGATGAAGGTGGAGGCGGCTGATGAGGGACACCAACTCGACACGATGCTGCTTGAACGCCGCCTCTTCCGCCGGCCCGAGCGCGCTGCCGTCCGCGTAGGCCGCCATGCGACGTGCCTGGAGGTCTCCGAGGATTTGTGCGGCCGCGTCGATGGCTTGAAAGGCGGTGAGAGCCTCTGGCCGGAGCTGCTGTTCGAGGGCAGAGGGAGCAATCTGTATGTCGGCCTCCCCTGCCTCACCCGGGATCTCTGTCTCCTGCTCGGCACCATCGTCGGTGGGCGCCTCCCCTGCCTCCGCGGTCGCCTCAAGGTCCAGGACGTCTCGCAACGGCATGCGTCCGTCCCGCACCGCCCTGTACCAGCCCAGAATGGCGGCCAGCACCAAAGGGGACTCGCAGAGCCCCTCAATCATCATGGCCCGGCCGATCTCGATGCGCTTGGCCACGGCGGCCTCGCCCTGTCGGGTCAGCAGCATGAAGGCGCCTGCGTCCCGCAGGTACATGCGCACCGTATCAGCTGCGCCTGGAGCGTCCTGCTCGGCTCGCGTGGCCACCTGGGCCGTGTCCGCCGAGCCGTCCTCCTCCTCTTCAGCGGCCCCCTCGTCTCCCTCGCCCTCGTCCTCGTCGGCAACTTCGATGCCGAGGGCGGCTAGCATGACGAGGGCCTCCTCCAGGCTGTCCGACGAGTTGTGGTCCGTCTGGAGAGTGGCAGCGACCTCTGTCTTGGTGACGTGGCCACGGCGCTGGCCACGTTCGACCAGGTACTGCAGAGCCCGGCCCTCCGCCCCAGGCAATGAAGCCAGGAGAGATGTAGCCGTGACGTCCAGTGTTGGCTCGCTACTCTGCGCGACCGCCGCCATGCTCGCTTCCTTCACCGAGGCCCTAGGGCCCGAGTTGCCGTGGGCTTTTTCACCAAGTTCGCCACGTCTATCGTGGCTCGTTTCTTAACGCTCCCCGGCCGGACGGAGGCGACGTCGAGGTCGAGGTCGAGGTTCTGCTACTCTCCCGCCGCCAGCAGCCCGGGCTCTTGCCGTGTCGTGCTGAAGCGTCTCGCGATGCAGGCGCAGTTCCTGCCGCTGCGCTTTGCTTCGTAGAGGGCAGCATCAGCCTCCTCGACGAGGAGGCCCGCGTGCTGGCCGTGCTGCGGGTAAAGGGTAGTGAGCCCGACGCTGACGGTTACAACTTGCGATAGGCTTGCAGCGTGGGGGATCTCGAGAGCGGCAACGGCAAGGCGGATGCGTTCGGCAAGAGTCCACGCACCAACGACGTCGGTGTCGGGGAGCAAGATCGCGAACTCCTCTCCACCGTATCGCGCACCAACGTCAACAGGCCGGAGCAGGGCGGAACGGATGCAGGCAGCGACGCGCCGAAGCACCTCGTCACCCTGCTGATGCCCGTAGCTGTCATTGTAGGCCTTGAAGTGATCGGCATCGAGCAGCAGCAACGAGAGAGGGGTCTCGTTGCGAGCAGCGCGGCGCCACTCCCGATCCAGGGACACGTCAAACTGCCGCCTGTTCGCGAGGCCGGTGAGACCGTCCGTCGTCGCAACGATCGTGAGGCGCTCAGCGGCCTCGGTCAGGGCGCGCTCTGCCTCAATTCGGCGCAGCATCTCCCGCTTGAAAAGCAGGCACAGCGCGACGGTCGCGCTGCACAGAAGCAGGAGGATGGTCCCAAGGATCCTCACCTTGCTCCACCAGGCCGCGCGGACGCCCGCGGTTGACACACCGACGCTCAGGATGAGGGGCAGATCGCCGATCCGGCGAAAGGTGTAGAGACGCTCGACCTGATCCAGCGCGGAAGTGCCGACGAACTGGCCGGAAGGCGAGGCGACGAAGTGCCTGAACGTGTCAGCAGGACTGATGTCGCGCCCCATATCGGCGTCCTTAAAAGGGTGCCGGACCACGACCGTGCCGTCGGTTCTCAGCAGGGTCACCGATCCCTGTGAGCCAAGATCGAGCTTTTCGAACAGGTGCTGGAAGTAGGCCAACCTGAGCGCCCCGATGACGACACCACCGAAGCCACCGTCCTCGCCGGTCCGTCGACGGCTGATCGCGATACTTGGATCTCCACGCCGAAGGCGGCTGTGATAGGGGCGGCTGATGTACAGCCCGGCGTCGGGCTGCTCCTGATGGATGCGAAAATAGTCGCGGTCGGCGAAGTTCAGCCCCATCGGCACGGTCGATGTCGAGCTCGCTGCGATGGAGCCCTCCGGATCAAGCACCAGGATTGAGCCAAGGTATTCGGCCGTCGCAGCACGGTCGAACATCGCCAGGTGCCGGACCTCTGGTGAGGTTTGATCGAGTCCGGGCTGGCGCAGAGCGAGCGTGACGCCCTGCAGCGAAAGATCATAGGTATGGATATTGCGCGCGATGTCCTGTTCGAGGGCACGCGCCAGATTGGAGGAGGCCGTTTCCGCCTGACGCCATGCGTCCGCTCGTGCGTCCAGCAGGACGAGGGCACCCAGCCCAAGCACGCCAACGGCCACGCCCATGCCGGCCACGGTCAAGGAGCGAACGACCGCCGCAGGGCTCCAGGTGTGCGGACGAAGAACGCTCAAGCCGATCGCCAGTCTCTGCATGGTCCACCCAGCCGCTGCTCTGAGCAGCCACAGGGGTTGGTCGCTGCGAGGGCGACCATATCAGTGCCGACATCACCAATACGTGAAGTTTTGTCGTCCGCCAGGGACCGAAGAGCAGGCTGTCGAGAGGATCCGTTGCCTTACAGCGCCCTCTCGAAAGGCGAGCACGCCTGAGCGGTGACCTCGGCGAGGCGCTTGAGGCGCAGGGCGGTAAGGCCTGAGCCCGGCAGGGCAGCGGCGAGGTGCCTGAGTACCGGCAGATGCGAGAGGGCGCTGTCGGCAACGCTGCGCCCCAGCAGGTCGAGCCCCGAGGTTCCGGCCGCGGTCCAGGCCAGCCGTCGCAGCAGCGAGAACGTCACCATCGCGCCCGGTCGCATGCCGTGGATTGCCGCCACCTGCCGCAGCAGGGAAAGGCCACGCAGCCCCGCCAGCACCCCGTCCAGCGCCGGCGAGGGGCTGATCGCCACGACAATTCCACCCTCGAGCGCGGCTTGGCTCCCCGCCCGCTGGGTGGCGCTCTGCAGCGGTCCGACCAGGTGCCGCCGCAGTGCCGCCCGCAACAGCGGCACATCCGCTGCCGTGCCCGCCGCCTCTCGCGCGGCCGCGAGCCCAGGTAGCTGGTTGAGGGAGCTCAGCCAATCGAGCGCCAGGGCACGCGCGGGCAGAACGGGTCCGCTGTCCTCCGCCAGCAGGGCACGGAGCGCGTCGACCCGCCGCAGCTGCCGGAAGGCGCGTCCCTCTCGCCAGGTTCCCCAGAGCACCGCCAGCAGCCCG
>NZ_RCZP01000088.1 GCF_006438825.1 Muricoccus nepalensis | reverse complement strand
CCATCATCGGCTCCGACGTGCTCCAGCACGTACGCGCGGCACAGATCCCGGGCCGCCTCCTGGTCCCACAGGACGTGGCTGAGCACGCGCTGCGTCCGCCACGGGCGGGCGTCGCCGATCTGCTCGGCCAACTGCCAGCCGTTCTTGCGCTTGGCCGCGCTCAGCAGGCCCTCAAGGTACAGGCCTGCCTGCCGCCGCGGCTCGGCCCGGACGAACAACTCCCCCAGTCTCGCCTGCAGCGCTCCCAAATTCTCGCGCCAACTCAGAATGTCCCGAGGATCCGACCCCATGGCCTGCCTCCACGAACCGACATGCCGCCACGCCGCACATGGGAAAGCCTCACGGCAAGCTCAACTGTAGAATTAAGAAGTCAGCCAAGGGTCAGAACCACGGCAAATATTTTAGATTCCTGCCCACAAATCGTCTACATTTCAAATTTTAGTCTCACTAATGATACCGGTGCGCCTATGTCCTGACACATCGTCAGCTGGTCCCTGCCTTGCAGACACGGCTTCAGTCCTTCGCCTGTGGCGGGTCTGGACGGATCGGAACATCTGCTCGGCAGTATCAGAGGTGCGCAGGCTGCACACCGCCAAGTGGGTGCCTCATATCGTCAGCGGTCTAGTAACGGCTGCCGGCGTTGCCGAGAAACTGGGCCACCGCTCGAGCATCTGGGCCGACGATCATCACCGCCGTCGCGAGGTCGAGATTGCTTAGTTGGAACACCCGAGCCCAATAACGAGCGTTGATGTCGTCGTCCATGTCGATGGTGTTGCTCGCCAGCCAGACTACCTTCGGGCATGGCTTGTGGTGGCTTGCAACTGCTCCTGGCGCTCCAACAACAGGGCAGCGCAGGTCTGAAGATGAACCTCGCGTCTTGCTGTCCAACGGTCACCTTCCGACGGTCTGACTGCGGCCAGAGGATGGCCACAGGTTGTTCTGGACGTCGCGCACTCTGCGGCTAGGACCAACTCGGCCATGGGCATTGCCGAGTTGATCCCTCGCGCGAGCTTAAAGCAGCGGCTCCGCCACGGTTTCTCGGCCGCTACAGAGCAAATCTGCGGCGTGCCGCCTCGGAGGTGCGGCGGCGGGTCAGTTCCATCCACAGCCCCCCTCCGATGAGGGTCATCAGGACCGCCCCGAAGGCACCGAGCGCGCATATCGCTTCAAACATCTGACTGAACCCCCTCCACCGAGCGCCTCACTTTATCGACCGCTCACCATTCCGTGATAGCGAAGGTGGAGGTGGCGGAGCTAGCAAAATCGATGGCCGAGTTCGTGGCGTCCAAGGACCACCGGAGCAGGCCGGTGAGCTTGGCGGACGCTGATGGTGGCAGAACGCAAGGACCAAAGCGGATTTCGCGTGAAAGAGCCATCGTTGTGCCAACAGCTACCCGGCAACCCACCCGCGAGGTTCGATGCGAAATGTTAACGCGGAGTTGAGAGGACGCGCTTGTTCTCGCTCGTTACGTATCGTTCCGGAAAATCCTGGAGCCGCTCATGTCGACCATCACCGGTACGCCGTCGGGTGACACGGTCAGGGCAAGTGGAACGTCATCAGGCGTTCTGGGTGGCCCGGCCACGTTGGGAGATGACACCATCTCCGGGCTCGGGGGGGCAGACACCCTATACGGCGGCGCGGGGCGTGATGTGATTGATGGGGGAGCCGACGGCGACCTCCTCTACGGTGAGGCCGGGGACGACACGCTGCTCGGTGGCGACGGCGACGACTACCTGAGTGGCAGTGCCGGCGACGACGTCCTGTACGACGGGCCGGGCAACGACACCCTCGAGGGAGGTGCTGGGATCGACACCGCCGTCTCCGCCTTCGCGGCGGCATCACCCGCCTGGCGGCACGAACCCGACGGAAGCTGGACGGTTGGCGGGGTGGGCGTTCTGCGGGACGTGGAATACGTGCGCTTCACCAACGGCATTCTCGATCTCACGACGGGGGTGTTCCGCAGCAGCGGGCTCCAGGCCGCTGCTCTCGACGCGAACGGATTCGAGGGGCAGGGCGGAGCAACCCCTTTCACCTTCCTGGTAACGCGGACGGGCGAGACGTCCGGCTTCAGCAGCGCCGACTGGATTGTCCAGGGCAGCGGGGAGCACCCGGCATCGGCCGCAGACTTCGCTGGCGGTGTACTGCCTTACGGCACCGTGCTCTTCCGTCCCGGCGAGACGACCAAGACGATCACGATACAGGTTGCCGGTGACACGGCCGTCGAGGCGGACGAGAGCTTCACCCTGACCTGGCGCGAGACAAGCTTTGGCACGGTGGTCGAGGCCCCCCCCATGGACGGCATCATCCACAATGATGATGGGTCGTCCCCGCAGGAGCCAGTCTCACTCGCCAGCACCATGGCCGTGGGCAGCACGATCGGCAACGGTGCCGACACGTTGGTGCTGAGGATCAGTGAGCAGGCGTATAACGGCGATGCGCAGTACACCGTCAGAGTGGACGGCGTTCAGGTTGGCGGCACGTTCACCGCTCAGGCGAGCCACGCTCTTGGCCAGTCCGACACGCTCACCATCAAGGGCGACTGGGGCGCGGGCGCCCACACCGTCGAGGTCACCTTCCTCAACGACGAGTGGGGCGGGACCGCCGCGACGGACCGGAACCTCTACGTCGACGGCATGGCTTACAACGGCAACGCCGTGCCCTCCGGCACGGCCTCGCTCCTGTGGACCGGCACGGCTGCCTTCCAGGTGCCGACCAGCGGCACGGCTGTGAACAGCATGATCGGCAGCGGTGCCGACACGCTGGTGCTGAAGGTCAGCGAGCAGGCCTACAACGGTGATGCGCAGTACACCGTCAGGGTCGACGGCGTTCAGGTTGGTGGTACGTTCACCGCTCAGGCGAACCACGCTCTCGGCCAGTCCGACACGCTCACCCTTAAGGGGGACTGGGGCGCGGGCACCCATGCCGTCGAGGTCGCCTTCCTTAACGACGAGTGGGGCGGCACTGCTTCGACGGACCGGAACCTCTACATCGACGGCATCGTCTACAATGGGGAGGCAGCGGCGGGCAGTACGGCCGCGCTCCTGAGCAATGGCTCCGTGGAGATTGCCATACGACCCACCGCGTCGGGTGAGTATCACCTGATCGGGTAGGCAGGCGTCGACCGCTACCAGGTTTCAGGTGCGTGGCGAGGTTCTCCGTGTTGCTCAACAGCTTGCCAATGTCCCTTGCACCCCGCCCGGTTCAATCCGTCCGCTGATACCCGGCTCATGAAGTTCTGACTGACCGCAGGTAAGGGTAGTTGGTGAGGGAGGCGATGCGGCCTGGCTCGGCGGTGAGCCTGTTCCAGGCTTGGCAGCAGCCGTCGATGATGGCGTCGAGATTGGGGAACAGGCGGAGCGAAAGGAAGCGTTCGCGCAGGTACAGCCACACGCGCTCGACCGGGTTCAACTCGGGGGCGTAGGGCGGCAGGAAGATGAGACTGACGTTGTTGGGCACGGCGAGGTGGCCTGCGATGTGCCAGCCCGCGCCGTCCAGCAGGAGGGCGGCATGGACGCGCTCGGGCAGGGTGGCGCTGAAGCGGTCGAGGAAGGCCTGCATGGCGGCCGTGCCCACCTCGGTCAGCACGAGAGCGAAGGCCTGATCGGTGCCGGGGCGGACCGCGCCGAAGATCCAGGCTGACGCGTGCCGTTGGTCGATGACGCCGCGGGGGCGGATGCCGCGCTCGTACCAGACGCGGGCGCCGCGGCCCTTCTGGCCCACCCTGGCCTCGTCCTGGCACCAGAGTTGAACGTCGGCACCCGGGTGGGCGCGGGCGACCTCGCTCAGGGCTGTGGCAAGGCCCCCCCTTTGAACCGCTCCCTCGCGGCCGGGTCCCCTTTGGGGTGGCTGGGCCGGGTCTTCTGCCATGAGAGGTCGAGCGACTTCACCAGCCGCAGCATGCCGCTCTCGCGGTAGCTCACGCCGAAGCGCTCCTCGGCCACCCGGCACAGGTCCACGATGCGCCACGATGACACGCCGTCCCGCTCCCGGTCCGGGCCACGAAGCACGACCGCCTTGAAGGCCGCCTGCTGCCCCTCGGTCATGCGCGTCGGCCGCCCCGGGCGGGCCTGGTCGCACAAACCCTCCACGCCGTTCGCGTTGAAGCGGATCACCCAGTCCCTGAGCGTCTGCCGATCCATTCCCGCGCTGCGGGCCGCCGCCTCGCGGCTCATCCCGTCCAGCACGTTGGCCAGGGCGAGCAGCCGCGCCGAAACCCGGCCGTCGCGCTCATGTCGGGCACGGCGCCGCAGCTCCGCCGCTTCCAGATCCGTCCGGATCGCCAGTGCCGCGCCCATCCCATGCCCTCCGCCAGATCGGAAGCGAGGGAATCACGGCGACGCGGCAGCCGCCCTACACAGGCGAGTCAGCAAATCGCGCGGCGGGTATGAGGGGTGCGAAGTGGAGGTGATGGGCGAGTACGTGGTGAGCCGCTCCCGGTCAGGCGGGCCTTTGCAGCCCGCCTGTCCTCGGACAGATCAGGCGAAGACGATGTCGCCCGCCTTGAGGGCGGTGAGGCCGGGCAGGAAGATGGAGTCGCCGTTCGTGCCGTAGGTAACTTCGAGGCCAGGCACCCCGGCGTCGCTGCGACCAGGATTGATCCAGACGCTGGCGGGCGGGACACCGTGCAGGAGGATGTGGTCCTCGCCGGAGACGAAGCCGTTGATGGTGTCGTGGCCGTCCCAGCTGTCGAAGACGAAGGTGTCGCGGCCGGCGCCGCCGCTCAGCACGTCGTTGCCCGCACCACCGATGATCCAGTCGTCGCCGGCACCGCCCTTGATGGTGTCATTTCCTGCGCTACCGGTGACGGTCTGGGCGCGGGTGGACGTGGAGCGGTCGAGGAGCTGGGCGGACGACAGCGTCACCACGTCCCCATAGGTGATGTCCCCCGCCTTCAGGGCGGTGACGCCCTGGAGGGTGATGGTGTCCTTGCCGTAGGACACCACCAGGCCCGACGAGCTGGCCTTCGTCGACACGCTATTGGCGCTCACGCCGTTGAGCAGGAGGTGGTCCACGCCGGGCTGGAAGTCGGTGATGATGTCCTTTCCGTCGCCGGAGGCGAAGACGAAGGTGTCCGCGCCGTTGCCGCCGGTCAGGGCGTCGTTGTTGCGGCCACCGGTGATGCGGTCCTCGCCCGCGCCGCCGACGAGGCGGTCCACCGCGCCACTCCCCTCGAGCACC
The DNA here is from genome assembly GCF_006438825.1 of Muricoccus nepalensis. GTDB lineage: Bacteria > Pseudomonadota > Alphaproteobacteria > Acetobacterales > Acetobacteraceae > Roseomonas > Roseomonas nepalensis. The sequence continues at coordinate 1,064 of NZ_RCZP01000088.1, read as the reverse complement.
ATCGCCCGAACCTCGATCGGGCGCACCGGACCGGCGAGGTCGGCGAACTGCGAGGCATGGATGTAGTCGATGCTCATCGTCGCCGACGAGACGCCATCCGTCGCGCCCGCCCAGCTGTTGGGGCCGCCGACGGCGAGGTTCGCCAGCATGTACATCGGCGAGTGCATGTCCGACGGTGTCTGGACCTGCGAGAGCTCCGTGCCGTCGATGTAGAAGGTGATGACGTCCGGCCGCCAGGACACGGCGTAGGTGTGGAAGGCCTTTGAGAGGTCCGTCTCGGCCCAGAAGGCGGACTGCACCTGGGTGTGGGATCCGGTCGAGTTCGTGTGGACGGTCGAGTAGGCGATGCCCGGCATGTCGCCGAGGGACTCGAGGACATCCAGTTCCGGCGGGGCGGTCAGATCCGCCCGGGCGAGCCAGAAGGCAGGCCAGAAGCCCTTACCCTCGGGGATCTGGGCGCGCATCTCGAAGTAGCCGTAGGTCTGGACGAGGCTGGCGGAGGAGGTGAGGAGGCCGCTCGTGTAGGTGAGCCCGTCGGGCAGGCCGGCGGCGGGTCGGGCGGTGATGTCGAGCACGCCCTGCCCGCCGGCGTCGTGCAGCGCGAAGGGGTAGGGGCCGACGGTGGTGGCGTCGGCGTAGTACTGCACCTCGTTGGGGACGCTGCGGCTGCCCCACAGATGAGTGGAGCGCCAGCCGGCCGTGCCCGCTGACGTGAGGCCGGTCGGCGTTGCGGAGAAGCTGTTGAACTCGTCGGCGAAGGTCATGTGAAGGGTGGTGAGGGAGGCGGCGGGCAGGCGGAAGTCCGTGGCCGTGAGGGCGGCGGCGCTGACGCCGCGCAGGATGGCGGCGTCGCCGTTCCCGAGCTCGAGCACCGCGTCCGCGCCGTCCTGGCGGAGGGCGGCCTGCACGGCGGCGAAGCTCGTGAAGGCCGTGAAGCCGCCGCCGATGACGATCTTGTCGACGCCCGGCTGGAAGTCGGTCACGACGTCGCGCCCGGCGCCGCGCTCGAAGAGGAAGCGGTCGGCGCCGGCGCCGCCGGTGAGGACGTCGTTGCCGGCGCCGCC
>NZ_RCZP01000087.1 GCF_006438825.1 Muricoccus nepalensis | reverse complement strand
GATCAAGGCAGCGGCTTGATTGTCGCCGGCGTCCCTCCTCCGTGTCCCTCACCCCTCCGGTCCGGCCGGTCCACCAGCTCCACCGAGACCGGCCGCTCTTTGCAGTTCAGGCAGCGAAGCCGCGCGCTGATCAGGTGCAAATCCGCCTCCGGGCCATAGTGGTCGATCAGCAGGCGGACCGGGTAGTCCACGAGGTAGCCGCAGCCGCAACGGATCATCAGCCACCAGCCTAGGTGGTCGCGCGCCGGGGCCGCCTGCCCCATCAGCTCGCCGCGGCTTCGCACTCGAAGGAGGCCATAATCTCCAGCTGGTCATTCCCGCTGACGTGCTGGTCGCGCCAAGCCTGCGCCGGTCCCCAGAGCCAGTCGCCGTGCTCCCGCGAGAGCGACGCGATCATGTCGCGGACGGCGCGCTCGGCACCGTATTCGCCGCCGCCGGCCGCCCGATAGGCCGCCACGGCCAGTTCGAGGCACGCAGAGCCCTCCAGGCCTCGCCCGGCGGCGTCCCGGTAGGCAATGCCCACGGCGCGCAGCTCTAGCACCGGCCAAGCGGCGCAGGGCTCGGGGCGGTAGAGGTGGTCATGCGTCATCACAGACTCCGGGGTAGGCTCCGGCGAAGGCTAGGACAGACGCGAANCCAAGCCTGCGCCGGTCCCCAGAGCCAGTCGCCGTGCTCCCGCGAGAGCGACGCGATCATGTCGCGGACGGCGCGCTCGGCACCGTATTCGCCGCCGCCGGCCGCCCGATAGGCCGCCACGGCCAGTTCGAGGCACGCAGAGCCCTCCAGGCCTCGCCCGGCGGCGTCCCGGTAGGCAATGCCCACGGCGCGCAGCTCTAGCACCGGCCAAGCGGCGCAGGGCTCGGGGCGGTAGAGGTGGTCATGCGTCATCACAGACTCCGGGGTAGGCTCCGGCGAAGGCTAGGACAGACGCGAACGATTCGTGAACAAGTACTACGGGTTCCCTGGCATTAGAGCGGCACGAGGCAGGGGAGGAAGGCATGGCCGAAGCGGTATGCAGCCGGTGCGGCACCATCTTCGATGTCACGAAGGTTCTGCGCCGCCCAGACGGGAGCGTGCAGTGGACGCATGCACCTAGCGCCCGGCACGGCATGCAGCGGATGGTCCATCAGATCTGTCCCGTGCGGTATGACACGCCGGACAACCCGCCAGCCTCATGCCCTCACGAGGACGAAGCGGTTAGGCAACTCGCAAACCGCATTCTAGGGGAACACCAATAAGCGGCGGAGCAACATCCCTCCCCGGGACGCTATGAGCGATCCCAATCCAGGCCCTCGCTGGCTTTCCGCCCAGAATGCCGCGACCCACCTCGGGCTGACCGTTGATGCCTTCCGTCGGCTAGTCCGCGCAGAGCGGGTGCCCGGACCGTCGCGAGCATTGGGCGATCGGCAGCCGTGGTGGGATCGCCTGGCGCTCGATGCGCACATGCTCGGCCAGCCGCCGGCATTCGACGCCGAGGAAGCCGTAGCTCGGGTCGCTGCTGAGATCCGGGCGAGAGAACCCAAGCGGAAGCCCGGCAAGGTCAGGTGAGGCTTCGGCCTAGCAGTTGGCCGGCGAGGTCCCTGACCGCCCTCTGAGCGTCCACACCACCAGCAGCCTCTCGAACCGACACGACACGCCGGATCGGCCGAGGAGTGGGAGAGGGTGCGCGCCATTCGAGCGTGCGGAGAACCCGCGCTAGGGCGTCGGGGGTGAGAAGGAGGGTTCGGCCTCGGCGGATGGCTTGCAAGCCAGGATCAGCCGCCATGGCCTGCACGAGGTATCTGCGGGCGGTCTTGGTGCTGACCTCACCGAGAGCGGCGGCAAGGTCGTTCAAGGTGAGGAGCGGGTCAGGCATGGCAGGGTCGGTCCTCAAGGCGCAGTGACGCTGAGCCACCGCAACTTCGATCTTCCTTGCACTCAGAGCGGTTGATTGTCGTGCTTCTGCTGCCGCCAGTTCGCTTTTGCCCAATCCCTGCCCGCAAGTTCCGCCCTGCTGAGCACGACCCCGCTCGTCGACACCACCCACCTCATCGGCTCGGCTTAACCCTTTCCTTATCGTCCTATACCAGCTTGCTGACCATGACGAGAAACGCCGGTCCGAGCGCTGCCCACGTCCTGTTCCTGCTCGACGTCGCCTTCCTCGCGGCAGTCTGCTTTGCCGCGCTGCGGCTTGTTCCTGCGCTGCAGCCGGTGGGCCCTGGCGCGGCGCTCTTCCCTGTTGCCGACCTTTGCCTTCTCTACGCCCTTGGCCTTTACCGACGCGACGCGCTTGTCGGCTTTGGTGAGGCACTCGGGCGTTTGCCAGTCGCTGCAGGGGCCGGAGCCCTGGCTGCCTGGGCGATGACAGCCGCCTTTCCAACAATCTTTGGCACTCCCGAGGCGCATCTTCTCTTCGCCGCCTCCGTGCCCGGCTTCGCCGCCGCGGCGCTGGGCGCGCGTCTGGTGCTGCACCTTCTCCGCCGGCGGGGCTTTTTCCGGCGCCGCCTTCTCGTCGTCGGCGCTGGCCGCCGCGCCTGGGACCTCGTCTGGATGTTGCGCCACGAGGCGCGGACGCTTGCCTTCGACGTCGTCTTCGTCCACGACCCTCGCTTGGGAGAGATCGACCCGAGGATCACGGCGGACGCGACCAGTAGCATCGTGCCGGACGCCTCGGATCTCCTCACGACCACCCAGGCGTTGAACCCTGACAGGATTGTCGTCGCCCCCGACGAGCGCCGCGGCCTCTCGATGGAGGGGCTGCTGGCCTGCAAGATGGTGGGCTTTCCGGTGAGCGAGTACGCCGCCTTCCTGGAGAAGGAGATCGGGCGCATCGACCTCAAGCGCCTCGATCTTAGCTGGCTCCTCTACGCTGACGGCTTCATCGTGCGCACGACAGACCGGCTGCTGAAGCGCATGCTCGATATTGGGGTGAGCACGACCCTGCTCGTGTGGATCGCCCCGCTGGTGGTCGCCGCGGCCGTCGGAGTGAAGCTCACGGATCGCGGCCCCATCCTCTACCGCCAGGAGCGCGTCTCCCGCGGCGGGCGCGTGTTCCGCATCATCAAGTTCCGCACGATGCGGACGGATGCCGAGCGCAACGGGGCGGTCTGGGCTGCCACCGACGATCCGCGCATAACCAAGTTCGGGCTGCTGCTCCGGCGCTCGCGCATTGACGAGCTGCCGCAGCTACTCAACGTCCTGCGGGGGGACATGGCCTTCGTCGGACCCCGGCCGGAGCGGCCGGAATTCGTCCGCGAACTCGCATCCCGCCTGCCCCTCTACGAGGAGAGGCACCTGGTGCGAGCGGGCCTCACCGGCTGGGCACAGGTGAACTATCCCTACGGCGCCTCGCTTAACGACGCACGCTCGAAGCTCAGCTACGACCTGTTCTACATTAAGAACTACGGCGTGCTCTTCGACCTGCGCATCATCCTGCAGACTTTGCGCGTGGTGTTTTGGCCGAGCGGAGTTCGCTAACCCTCTACGATGAGCGAGAGCCATACCTTTCTCGTCGGGCTGCTGCGCGAGCACGCGTGACTATCGGAGCTTGGATGACGATCCAACAGATAGGATTTAACCATTCTGACAATGCATCGATAATAGTTTCAGTACAGTTGCGTATCGGCATCTAAATTGTCATTGATCAGGTGATCGGATCCAACCGACCTTGATCAGGAGTACCAAGCATGAGCCTTCGTTATCTCCTCCTCGGCACCGCCCTCGCCGCCCCGCTGGCGCTCACCAGCCTCTCGGCTGCGGCGGCCTCCGTCACCTACTCCTCCAACGGGACCCTCAGCAGCATCGCCGGCTGCACTAATCCCGCCACCTGCGTCCAGAACGGCCAGAACCAGATCTACTGGGGCGGTCAGAACGGCTTCGGCGGCAGCCCCTCCCCTTACATCTCCTCCGTGCTGACCGCTGTTGACGCCGGAACCACCACCGACCTTGACGGGCAGAACGTCACCCTCGGCCAGCTCAACTGGACCAACCGCGCCACCGCCGATAACCGCACCGATGACAGCTTCAACGTCACCTGGAGCCTCTCGAACATCTTCACCTCGCCCGTCGGCCTCGGGAGCGCGGCCTTCAACCTCAACATCCAGAACACCCAGAACCCCGCCGGCGACCTCATCCTCAATCTTCTCGCCGCGAGCTACACGGCAAACATCCCGGGCTACGTCATGACGGGTCTCCACTTCGAGGAAGAGGGACGCGGCTCGTTCAACTCCCTCACCGGCATCTGGACCAACCCTGAGGGTTACACCTCCACCCTGAGGCTGCTCGCCAACGTGGTCACCGCGCCGGTGCCGGTGCCGGTGCCCGAGCCCGCTTCGCTGGCCCTCTTCGGCGCCGGCCTTCTCGGCCTCGGCCTCGTCCGCCAGCGCAAAAACTCCTCGGCAATTTGAAGGAGGCACGGACTGTGCTCCACGCCATACGTCAGTGCGTCGCGCTTGTGGTAGACGTGCTAATCTTCAACGAAGCTGCACATCTCACATGATCAAGTCGGTCTGACGAGCGCTGTTCACAGCGCAAACCTTCCCACCGTACACAAGTAGTACCGCACTCGTTGCCAGCGAAGCTCACGGTGGTCGCAGACTGCCTACCTTGCCAATAAGGCTAGAGCTTTTCCACCTTACTCGAACGCGTAGCCTGAGTTGGCGAGGTAGTTCCTGCACTCGGCTGGGGTGAAGGTGGCGATCAGCTGCCCGATGGTCGTCCAGAGTGCCTCGCGCGATCGGGCCGCGGCCTTTCGGAGCAGCGCCTTCAGCTTGGCAAAGGCTTGCTCGATGGAGTTCAGGTCGGGGGAGTAGGGCGGCAGGTAGAGCAAGCTGGCGCCGGTGACGCGGATCGCCTCACGCACACCGGCGACCTTGTGAGCGGCGAGGTTGTCCAGGACCACGACGTCGCCCTTGGAGAGAGTGGGGGCGAGGAACTGTCCGATGTAGGCGAGGAAGGTCTCACCGGTCATCGGGCCGTCCAGAACAAGCGGTGCGACAAGGCCGGTGCTGCGCAGCCCTGCGATGAAGGTGGTGGTGCACCAGTGGCCATGCGGCGTGGCGTCGACCAAACGCTCGCTCCGCGGACCCCAGCCGTAGCGGCGGACCATGTTGGTGGCGGCGCCAGTCTCATCGAGGAACACGAAGCGCTCCGGGTCCATGTAGCGCTGCCAGACGCGCCAGTGACGTCGATGAGCCGCGACGTCCGGCCGGTCCTGCTCGGCCGCCCTCAGCTGCTTTTTTTGTGTGACTGGTCGAGCCGCTTCAGCATGGACCAGATCGTCATCAGCGAGACCGGCGCCACGCCGCGCTCGATCAGCGCCACCCGGATCTCGGCCAGGGTGATCCCCTTCCGGCTGGCCGTCAGCTCCTGGAGGAACGCCTCCTGCCCAGCCAGCAGCGGCTTGCGGTAGCCGCCGATCTTGGCAGGAGCCGTGCTGCCGGTCTGGCGCACCCGCCGGACCAGCTTGATCGCCGCCGAAGCACTGACCGCGAACCGGGCCGCCGCCTCCCGCGCCGAGGCGCCCTCCTCGACAGCCCGAACCAGGCGCTTGCGCAGGTCCTGCGACAGGGGTGCCGTCATCACCAGCCTCGCTGCTTCATCAACAGCGTCGAATCAGAACCCGCCAGTCCGTGCAAGCCTGAAGTGCTCTAGTCCGCCTTGTGACTAGTGTCACTGCGCATCAGAAGATGGGCGAGCATTCCGGCGAGAAGTTCGTCTGCCTTGGTGAGGTGCTTTGCTCGTGCGTACTCGGCCAGTGCTTTTGTCGTCCCAATGGCGAGCGCTAGGTGCTCCGTCATGGGGCAAGGGACAGCAGACCCGTCGCAGCCTTCAGACATTGAACGCTCCCGTTAAGACAACTTGCCTCTTCGTGCTTTCATGCCGATGTCGGAACGTGACGTCTGGATGGTAAATGAAGTGTAAATCGCCGGCCTCACCATCTGCGGCGGCATTAGGCGACGTGGGTTCTGATCCTGCTTTTGAAAGGTGACGATGATGGACGGCGGTGCTGAGTCCTCTGAGGATCTTCAGAAGGTGGTCGCCAGGGCAGTGGCTGGAGCGTTGGATGTCATGCTCAAGCGCACCGCGCCGGGTGAGCGGCTGACGCTGATCCGAACCCTGCGCGCTCAGATGGAGCAGGTGCTTGCTGAGGCGCCCCTTACTGGGGACCCCGTCGAGGCAATCGCGATGCGTACTCGCCTTGCGGCCTTGTTCGATGCCGAATTCACTCGCCGAGAGGCGGCCGAGCAGAGGCCGGAGCAGCCCTAGCTGCACTCCTTAATCCGAGCATCGCCTTTAACCGTCGGAACTGCGGGATGGTCAAGCGAGGGATCCAGGACCCGAGGGGCCGTCATGAGGCGGAACGCATGATCGGAATAACGCGTCAGTGGATGTCGCTCGTGGTGGACGTGCTGAGCTACGAGGACGCCCTGCCACAACAGCGCCATCCAGTTGCCCGGACGTGAAGGGTACGGCGGAGCTAAACAAGTGCTTGGGCGAGCTGCTCGCGGGTGGGTACGGGCGGGCGCACTAGAACCTGAGCGCAGGGAGTGATGAGCGTTAGCTCGAGAAGATCGGCGGCGTTGCCGAGGATTGCGGCGGACCGGCCGTCGCCCTTTTCGGCCGCATAGTCTGACAGGCACTGCAGGGTAGCCAGAACGGAGCGGAGTTCGATCTGGAAGGTGCGGCCGGAAGTAGGGCACTGGGACATGGAGGGGGCTCTCGGTCGGGGGGACGAGGAGGGTTCTTCAGAGCACTGAAGATGCTGCTTATTTCCGCTTTAAAACGGATAGGCGGCAAGGATTCGACGCCCAGTTTGTGCAGTGCATTTCCTGTACGAGTGAACCCTTTAAGCGAAGTTATCCACATAAGCTGCTGTTCCAACTCGGGGATACCGTCGCCACCGAAAGAGTTAGGTTTTGTAGCCTCCACTGACAGGCGGTGGAGAGTGTGCGAATCGTTGACTCAGTTACGACGCGGTACTGAAGTCGGAGACCTTCCATTTGGCCCACTCACAACCCGATTTTGCCGCACAGCTGCAGCAGGCGCTGCTCACCAGCCTCGAGATGTACCTTGCCGACATCGACGAGCCGGCCGCGCGGCGTATGGCTCTGCATGACGCGTGCGGGCGCATCGCTGAGCATCTGTCTGCGGCGCCGCTTCCGTGCTCCGGCAATGACCAATGGAAGCACCCTGCCCTCATCACAGCCGCCTTGTATGCTGCCACTCAGCAGCTCCAGGGGCAGCTGGCGAACGCCTGACCTAGGAACGCGACCGGATTGCCTCACCGCACCCAGCCGGGGCGGCAGCACGGCGCCACGTGTGACCATTCAGGTTCGTCATCCGGCTCCCACGCTGTGCAAGCCTGCTCATTGGGAGGGCCAGCTCTTCCGGCTTGGGAAGGTGTTTGGGTCCAGCTCATCGCACCTGACACGTGCAAGTGAGTCTGGCGTTGTCCCCAGCCTTCCTGTAAATAGCTTACGGTTTCGTGATATCGGGCTTAGTTCTACAGTTGAGCTTGCCGTGAGGCTTTCCCATGTGCGGCGTGGCGGCATGTCGGTTCGTGGGGGCAGGCCATGGGGTCGGATCCTCGGGACATTCTGAGTTGGCGCGAGAATTTGGGAGCGCTGCAGGCGAGACTGGGGGAGTTGTTCGTCCGGGCCGAGCCGCGGCGGCAGGCAGGCCTGTACCTTGAGGGCCTGCTGAGCGCGGCCAAGCGCAAGAACGGCTGGCAGTTGGCCGAGCAGATCGGCGACGCCCGCCCGTGGCGGACGCAGCGCGTGCTCAGCCACGTCCTGTGGGACCAGGAGGCGGCCCGGGATCTGTGCCGCGCGTACGTGCTGGAGCACGTCGGAGCCGATGATGG
>NZ_RCZP01000086.1 GCF_006438825.1 Muricoccus nepalensis | reverse complement strand
GCGGCAGATCCTTCGGCAGCGCCGCCCACTGACAGCCAGTGCTCAGGATGTACATCACCCCATTCAGCACCGCGCGCACGTCGACCGACCGCCTGTTGCCGCCGCGCTTCGCGCGCGGGATCAGCGGGCCGACGATCGACCATTCCTCATCGGTCAGATCGCTCGGGTAGCGCAGCTGGCTGCGGTCGTATCTGGGCCGGTTCTCGGGCGTCCACATGGACGCTCTTCTTCCTCAACCCGCTGCGGCGAGCCAATCACAACCGATTCAAATGCCTTCATCTGTTCCCGGATGGACACTAATACCAAGCGCCTCAGACTTTGACCTGTGCCCAGGAGCGGCGCGTGATGGAGGCAATCTGCTCGGGCGTGCTCATCAGCGTGGACCAAGCGTGGCAGCATGCGTCGACGATGGCGTCGTAGCTGTCCCACACGCGATGACTGAGCAGGTTCTGGCGCAGGTACTCCCAGACGTTCTCCACGGGGTTCAACTCGGGTGCGTAGCGCGGCAGCGGCAGCAAGCTGATGTTTTCGGGTAGGCTCAATCTGGGTGAGGTGTGCCAGCCCGCACCGTCGAGCACGAGGACAGCGTGCGCGCCCTGGGCCACGCAGCGGCTGATCTCGGCCAGGTGGATGTTCATCGCTTCCACGTTGACCTCGGGCAGCACGACGGCCGCGCCAACAGCACGCTCAGGGCAGACCGCGCCGAAGATCCAGGCCCAGGTGTAGCGGTGATCGCGCACGGCACGCGGGCGCGTGCCTCTCTTGGCCCAGACCCGTGTCAGCGTGCCCTGCTGGCCGACACGGGCTTCGTCCATGAACCAGACCTCGATCGGTGTGCCGGGGACGACCGCACCGACGGCCTCCTTCACCCGATCAGCGAAGCCCCCCCAAAAGCCGCCTGCGCGGCGGGGTCGCTCTGCGGGTGCTGTGGCCGCACGGAAAGACGGCGGAAGCGCAGCTTGGCCAGCAGCTTGCCGACCGTACGCTCGTGCAGGCTCACTCGGAACTCGCCTCTGATCCGCTCCTGCAGGTCGCGGCAGCGCCAGCGCACAACGCCGTCTCGCTCCAGGTCTGGTCCTTCCTCCACCCAGCGGGCCACCATCGCCTCCTGCTCACTCGAGAGCCGTGGCGTCGGACCCGGAACACGGCGGTTCACCAGCCCAGCCTTCCCCTCGGCGTTATAGCGGTGCACCCAGTCGCGCAGTGTCTGCCGATCCATACCGCAGCTTTCGGCTGCCTCCTCGCGGGACGATCCCTCCAGCACCAGCGCGATCGCCAGCATCCGGCGGGCCGCACTTGCATCACGGCTCCGCGCCGCTGACTTCCGGAGCTCGGCCGCCGAGAGATCCTGCCGCGTGATCGCCAACGCCATTCCAACCTCCCACACCAACCACCAGGAGGAGCGAATCACACCAGAGGCGTTGGTGGGTTCACATGCGAGTCAACGGTCCAGGCGCTTGGTATAACGCCTGCCTTCCGCAAGCCGGCGTTAACCTTCGGGAGGGTCGCCGCAAAAGGTTAACAGATTATGACCATTGTTCCGCAGGGCTCAGCACCCGGAGGCTTCCAAATCAATCTTAACAACTCTGGGTTGTATAAACCTACCCAAGGCTCGCTGGATGACCACCTCCCCTTCAGAGACCACTTCGGCGTTCACACGAAAGCAGTTGATTACACGCAGAATCCTGTCGGACATGGCTTCTTTGCAGCCCAACAGGGCCAACCTGCCACCTCCATTCGATGCGATTTTGCATCGTTAAGACAGAATCTGACATCGAAATGACTGGGCAAGTTCGCGCTATGGTTGTATTCATCCCTCACGCCCCGACGGATGAAAAATTCATGCGCGTCCTGCTCGTAGAAGATGACCTGACCACCTCGCGCGGGGTGACGCTCATGCTCAAGACCCAGGACATGGTGGTCGATGCCACCGACACTGGCGAGGAAGCCCTCGAGATGGCCCGCCTCTACGAGTACGATATCGTGGTGCTCGACCTCATGCTGCCGGACATGGAGGGCTACGACGTCGTCCGCCGCCTCCGCGCCAGTCGCAGCACTACCCCGGTGCTCATCCTGTCGGGCCTCTCCCGCCCGGGCGCCAAGGTGCAGGGCTTCGGCGCCGGGGCCGACGACTTCATCGTCAAGCCCTTCGACAGCCAGGAACTCGTCGCCCGCATCCAGGCCATCGTCCGCCGCGCCAAAGGCTTCGCCCAGCCCAGCATCTCCGTGGGGAGCCTCACCCTCGACCTCGGCGCTCGCGAAGCGGCCGTCGGCGGCAAGCCCGTCCACCTCACGGGCAAGGAGTACGCCATCCTCGAGCTCCTGACCCTGCGCAAGGGCGCGGTGATGACCAAGGAGGCCTTCCTCAACCACCTCTATAACGGCATGGACGAGCCGGAGATGAAGATCATCGACGTCTTCATCTGCAAGCTCCGCAAGAAGCTCGTTCAAGCCGGCTGTGAGGATCTCATCGGCACCGTCTGGGGACGCGGGTACGTCCTGCGCGACCCTGCTCAAGGAGTGGTCCGCGGCTCGTCTGCTGGCGCAGTGACGGCTCCTTACCAACATGCAGTTCCTGCAGCCTCAGTCTGAGAGGCTGACACACAACGATGAAGCTCACTCCCGTCTGGAGCTCAAGATGAAGGGGATGTTCCGATAGGCGTAGCCCCTTCGCCAGCATCCTGGGATGAGTGCTTAGCCTGCTTCCCCCGAAGTGGATCCTCTTGAGGTGCCGCTTCGGTTGCTGTTTCCCCCAGTGCCGTCACCCAAATCAGCGGACTAGGCTGCCTGCATCCGTACTAGATGTGTTGGTGTAAGCCCGGGCTGGAGGAAAGCCGATCCGACCTAACCTGACGAGCAGCACTCGCATCATGTGCCTGCGGCGGTGATCCGTCACGACAGCGCATTCGGTCAGAATGCGGTCCCAGCCGGCCCGACTACCCCGGGCGTAGACTGCCGCTGTCGTTATCTGCTTGTCACGTGCCGCTATGCCAATCCGCTCCACCGCCGCCCTGCCGTTGCACACCGTGGGGAGCAGCAGACTACGATAGGCAATAGGTCAAAACCGAGCCACGTTCTAGGCCAGGCGATGCACCAAAGCGGTTCCTCAACAGGCGATTTTTTGGGACCTCTCGGTGCCGCTCGCTACAGATGGCGCGGCACCCGTGCCAAACGGGCTACACGGTCGTCCGCTAGCATAGCAGTCGGCCTCGGGCGGGCCGGGAGCTGTTCCATGACCAAGCTTTCGAGTTTTCTTTCGCCGTCTGCCGGCTTAAGGCGGTTTGAGCATGCAATCACGGCTGGAGACATCGAGTGGTCCTGACTTCGTTGCCGCGCATGGTTTGGCTGGGAAGCTGCTTGGTCCTTGCTGCCTGCCAAGCACCAACTCCCCCACCTGAGCCGGCTGGGCAAGGCTCCATTTCGCCTACACCGCCTGCCGCGCGGGTTAGGCCATTGCCTGAGCCGCGTCCGGTTGAGGGTGTCTGGACCTTCGAAAGGCGCGACGATCTCTGCGTGGCCAGGGCTTCGCACGCCACTGTAGTACTGAACGCCGCCGTCCGGGACGGACAGGTCAGCATATCGGTTCGCCCCAGCCGAGCCTCTCCCGTCCGTGCCGGGCAGTCCGCGCGACTGTCTCTCGCCGGAACTATGGGCTCGTGGAACCTTCAGGGCAGAACGGCGAGGGGCGGAGGCGTGGAGTTTAGCGAACGCCTTGACGAAGCGAGCGCTAGCCGTCTGCAGGCGCTCGTTACAGGAGGAACGCTCGAGGCCAAGGGCCCCGGTACCCAGTTGCCCCAGCTAAGACTGGCGCCGGCCGGGCAGCCGGGGGGAGACTGGTTTGAGTGCATCCGTCAACAACTAGTTCTCTAATTGCTAGCCACTCCTGAATGTAATCGCCGGATAGAAAGGATGCGTTAACTAATTTCCGTTTGGCTCCTGCTCGGCACATACGCGCGAACTGAGGGGGCAAGGAGTCAAGCATGCTGTCCATCGGACCAATCACTGGAGGCGTCGTTAGAGCGGTGTTCCTTGGCGCCGCACTGCTCATCCCACCGGCGCTGGGGACAGTCGTCTGGTCCGGGTGGGAGCTAGACCGGCTAAGGGAGCACACCGAGGCCATGCTAGTCGCCGCTAACTCGGAGATCGGCGGGAGAGCGGACGAGCTCCTTAGGCGATTTGAGGCTACTACCGCCGGCCTGCGACCTGTGGACGTCGCCTCGGACACCATTACGCTGACAGCCAAGGTTCTCAGGTCCGAGCCGATGCTCGCTCCCGCTTCGGGACTGGTCATCGCGAGCGGCCGCGGTCGCGTGACCGCTTCCTCTTTTCCTCTCCCACCGAGCGACGTTGGGCCGACTTGGTGGTTCACCTCTGCCTTGAACCAAACAGGGCAGATTGCAGGGTTCACGGGCGCCGGCCCCGACCCGCGCCAAGCCGTGCCGTCCTACGGTTTAGTTCGGCGTCTCACCGATGGGCAGGGCGGAACTGCGGGGGTAGTTGCCACCTTCATCAGCACTGACGCAGCGGGCGGCTATCTCGTTCCTGCGTGGCTGCCATCATGGACGGAGGCGCGTGTCGGCTTGGAAGCGGTGCGCACCCCGAAGACACCCGAAGCAGTGACGCCGAGTGGCATCGATGCCCTTCTAACGAGACTGGCGACTCTATCACGAGACACGAGCGACGTTTCGGTCTCAGGATCAAGAGGTATGCTTAAGTGGTCGGTGATGCGGCCTGGTCACTCACTCGTCATGGAATTCGTCGACTCTGCAGTAGAGCGGTCAGGCGACTTCGGAAAACTCTCTTCAGCCTGGCTCGCTGCTGTTCTTCTCTGCTGGGTGACGGCAAGGAAAAGGCCCAGTGCACGAGTGGCCATAAACGTTGAGAAGGACGACGTCTCGCGTAGGCTGGCAGAAACAGAGGAGCGCCTCGCGACCGTTATCGAGCAGCGAGACAGGGTGCTTGCCGCGGTTGGTCACGATGTTCGCACCCCTATCAACAGCATTCTTGGAATATCGGCGGTCCTCCTGGACAGCGACCTGGAGGAGGCGCAGCGGCGATGGGTTCATAGGGTACGCGCCAGCTGCGAGGTTCTCATGGCCATGCTCAATGGCATGCTTGAGGCTGCGAGTGCAGAGGTCGATGGTCGAGAGACACAGATGAGTTCTGTCGATGTCAGCGATCTCGTATCTGAGGTCGCAGAGGTGTTCCGCCCGGGTGCAAACGACAAAGGGCTCGATTTTGAGGTCTCCATCTCTGACGCCGCGGCTGGTTCTTGGCGCACCGACCCGAGCCGCCTCCGTCAGATGCTGTTCAACCTCGTCGGAAATGCAGTTAAGTTCACTGACCATGGAGCAATCAAAGTGGGCCTCGCCACGCGTAGTGTCGGCCCTGCGGAGCAGCTCATACTTTCAGTATCGGACACCGGACCTGGCATTAGCGACAACGAGCGGTCCACGATCTTTGAACGCTTCCAGCGCGGTCGGAGCGAAGTCGCCGCTGGACGTGAGGGAGTTGGCCTCGGCTTGGCGCTCTGCCGCGAGATTTCGGACCTGCTCCAGGGCGAGCTTGCCTTGGAGAGTATGGTAGGGGCTGGTTGCACCTTTACTTTTTCGTTCAGCGCGCAACGCGTCGCGGAAGTCCGCCGTCCGCAGGCCATGATGATGGGCCGCTCAGCGCTGGTTGTTGGCCTCTCTGAAGTCATGCGACGGCGCGTCGTTGGCTACCTGGAGCGGCTGGGCTTTACCGTCGACGCAGCCGGCGACGGCTTCCTGGGGCTCGGTCTAGCGGAGCGTGCTGCGCACGAACATGGGGCAATGGACCTCGTTGTTCTCGATGCAGCGCTGACGGGACTTCCCGCAGACGCATTTCTCACCCGCTTGCGCTCTGGCCGGACACTCGGCCGTGCGAGAGTCGTGCTGGTCGCACAGGGCGAGCTGCCGGCAGGGGCGGAGGGGCAGGCCGATGCGATTGTGCCCCACCCCGTCGAGGAGCGCGACCTGTCACGGATTGTCAGCGGCTTCTTTGAAGGTGAGTCACCCTTCCATGCCCTCGACACGAAGGCTCCGGCCGCACCAGAGGCTAGGATACTCGTCGCTGAGGATAACAAGATTAACCAGGTTCTGCTTGTCGATGTCCTCGGGCGCGCCGGGTTCTCTGCCTTCGGTGCGAACAATGGGGAAGAGGCCATCCAGTCCGCCGAACGCGGAGGCTTTGATGTGATCCTCATGGACGTCCAAATGCCCGTGCTTGGAGGCATTGAAGCGATACGGCGAATCCGGTCTGGCCAGGGGCCGAATGCGCACGTCCCGATTATAGCCCTCACAGCGCACACTGGAGCAACAGTCCGGCGGGAATGCCTCGAAGCTGGGGCCATAATCGTCCTCCACAAGCCAGTAGATTTGGCACGTCTTGCCGGCCAAATCCGCGAGGTAATCGCTAGCGATCGGCTGTCGGAGATCGGTACCGAGCCGAATAGCGAGGGTTTTGAAGAGATAGAAATTGAGTGGCTTGACGTTCTGGTTGCTGAGGCCGGTGTAGCTCGAGCGCGTGCGTGCGTTGACGCTTTCCTTGTTGAGGGTGGAACGCGCATCAGGCGCCTTGGCGAACTAGTTGAGGTCTCCGAATGGGCTGCGGTTGCTCGGGCCTCACACGATTTCAAAGGTCTTGCCGGTACGCTTGGAGCCGCTCGTCTGGTTGAAAGACTGGAAGAGCTTGAGAGCGCCGCAACCGCCGGCGCGCGGGAGGTCGCGGCCGCCACGTTTACTCTAACTGATGCCGCTTGGCGGCGCGTCTCACCCTGCCTGAGAGGCTGCTTGGAACAAGCGATAGCGCGCAAATCGAACCTCGGCCGGCGTGCTGCATAACTTTGGCTCGACTTTGAGCCAGGAGGAGGTGGCGCCTGGGTAAGCCAGGGCCGCTTCTCCCCTTAATTCTACAGTTGAGCTTGCCGTGAGGCTTTCCCATGTGCGGCGTGGCGGCATGTCGGTTCGTGGGGGCAGGCCATGGGGTCGGATCCTCGGGACATYCTGAGTTGGCGCGAGAATTTGGGAGCGCTGCAGGCGAGACTGGGGGAGTTGTTCGTCCGGGCCGAGCCGCGGCGGCAGGCAGGCCTGTACCTTGAGGGCCTGCTGAGCGCGGCCAAGCGCAAGAACGGCTGGCAGTTGGCCGAGCAGATCGGCGACGCCCGCCCGTGGCGGACGCAGCGCGTGCTCAGCCACGTCCTGTGGGACCAGGAGGCGGCCCGGGATCTGTGCCGCGCGTACGTGCTGGAGCACGTCGGAGCCGATGATGGNCTGAGTTGGCGCGAGAATTTGGGAGCGCTGCAGGCGAGACTGGGGGAGTTGTTCGTCCGGGCCGAGCCGCGGCGGCAGGCAGGCCTGTACCTTGAGGGCCTGCTGAGCGCGGCCAAGCGCAAGAACGGCTGGCAGTTGGCCGAGCAGATCGGCGACGCCCGCCCGTGGCGGACGCAGCGCGTGCTCAGCCACGTCCTGTGGGACCAGGAGGCGGCCCGGGATCTGTGCCGCGCGTACGTGCTGGAGCACGTCGGAGCCGATGATGGCGTGCTGATCGTCGATGAAACCGGCTTCCTCAAGAAGGGCGAGCACTCGGTCGGCGTGGCGCGGCAATACAGCGGCACGGCAGGGCGGATCGAGAATGCGCAGATCGGGGTCTTCCTGGCTTATGCCAGCAGCAAGGGGCACGCGCTGATCGACCGCGAGCTCTACCTGCCCAGGAAGGAGTGGTGCGAGAACAGCGACAGGCGCGCCGAGGCCGCCGTTCCCGAGGAAGTGGCGTTCGCCACCAAGCCGGCGCTGGCCGGCCGCATGATCGAGCGAGCGCTTGATGCCGGGCTACCCTGCGCCTGGGTGCTGGGTGACGAGGTCTACGGCTCGGACCGCCGGCTGCGCATTGCCCTT
>NZ_RCZP01000085.1 GCF_006438825.1 Muricoccus nepalensis | reverse complement strand
CGTCGGCGGCCCGGGAACGCGGCCGGTGTCGAGCGCCTCGCTCGCATGATCGAGGACGCGACCCGCCGCGGCGCCTCCATCACGCAGCGGCTGCTCACCTTCTCGCGCCGGGCGAGCTGCGGGCCGAGGCCGTCGAGGTGTCGGCCCTGCTGACCGGGCTGCGCGAGGTGCTGGCACACACGCTGGGCGCCGGCGTCGAGACCGTGGTTGCGGTCACGGCGGGTCTCCCGCCGCTGCTGGCGGACCGCGGGCAGCTCGAAACGGTGCTGGTCAACCTCGCCACCAACGCGCGCGACGCCATGCCGGGCGGCGGCTGCCTCACCTTCTCGGCGAGCGAGCAGAGGATCCCGGACGGTCCTGCCAAGCGCCTGCCGCCGGGCGCCTACCTCCGCCTCCTCGTTGAGGACACCGGCACCGGCATGGACGCCGCGACCCTCGCCCGGGCCATGGAGCCGTTCTTCACGACCAAGGCCGCGGGCAAGGGCACCGGCCTCGGCCTGGCGATGGCGCGCGGCTTCGCCGAGCAGTCGGGCGGCGCGCTGACCGTCTCGAGCGAGCCCGGGCGCGGAACCGAGGTCGCGCTCTGGCTGCCGGTGACCGACACGGCAACGGACGGGAGAGCGGGCGTAACCGCCGTGAGCGCGACGGAGGCGGTCGCCGGGCGCATCCTGCTGGTGGACGACGAGGATCTCGTGCGCGAGGTGCTGACCGAGCAGCTGGCGGACCACGGCTACGGAGTTGTGCAGGCCGAGGGCGGCGCGACCGCGCTCGCTCTGCTCGACGCTGGTGAGGAAGTGGATCTGCTGGTGTCGGACCTGTCCATGCCGGGACTGGACGGAGTCGCGCTGATCCGCGAAGCGCAGCGGCGCCGCCCCGGGTTGCCGGCGATCCTGCTGACGGGCTACGCCGGCGACGCGGCGGCGCTGGCCCTGGACGGCGCGGTGCGCGGCTCCTTCAGCCTCTTGCGCAAACCGGTCACTGCGGTCCAGCTCACCGACCGCGCGGCGGCCCTCCTGGGGGCTGCGCGACCAGGGTAGCACACGGCCACTCCGCGGCAGCCGGAACGCCTTATCGAAGTGAGATCCATGCCCACCGAACTGCGCCACCTCATCTTCTCGGTCACCGAGGTGGTGGAGGCGATCACGAGCCACAATCGCGCGCGCGGGGTGGCGATGCCGAGCGGCACGGTCGTGGGCGCCGGCCTGACCGAGACGCCGGCCGACGCGCCCGTCAGCTTCTCCATCCTCGTTCGGCCCGACCGCGCCCTGCCCGGTGCGGAGAAAGACAAGCCGCAGAAGGTGACGCTCGGCGGCGCCGACCTGATGGCTGCGCTGATCGGCCACTGCCGGAGCTGCAGCATTCCCGTGCCGATGAAGGGAACCAAGTCCCTGGAGCGCTTCGGATCGCAGCTCGGGCTGGTGATCACGCTGGGTCGTCCGCCTGGCGCTGCGGCGGAGAGGCCGAGGGGCTGAGCGCCCGCGCGTCGTGCTACGGCGTGCCCTCGTGGGTGACGCCATGGGCCAGGAGGAGAGCGAGAAGGCCGGCGAGGAGTTCGTCCGCCTCGGTGAGGTGCAGCGCTCGCGCGTGCTCGGCCAGGGCGCGGGTGGCGTCGAGGGCGAGGGCGAGGCGTTCGGCCGGTTCGGGCAGGCCTTGGCCGTCGTCGGGCATGGAGCGCTCCTGTTAAGACAACCCGCCTCTTTGTGCTTTCGTTGGGCTTTAGCAACTCTTAGATCGAGTGGTAAACGAAGGGTAAATCGCAGCCTGGAACGACCGCAACAGGAAGGGCGGAGGCGAGGCGCGAAACCTTTCGTGAAAGGCCGCAACGATGAGCGAAGGGTTCGACCCACCGGAAGATGACCTTGACCGCCTGGTAGCGGCGTCCATCGCGGGGGCCCTGGAGGTGATGCTGCGGCGAAGCGCGGCGGGCGATCGCCTGGAACTGATCCGCACGCTGCGTGGGCAGATGGAGCAGGTGCTGGCGGAGGCGCCGGTCCGGGGCGACTTGGTCCGCGGGATCGCGTTGCGAACACGCTTGGCAGCACTGTTTGACGCCGAGTTCACCCGCCTGGAGGCGGCCGAGGAAGGCTGAGAGCAGGCCGGGCGCCTGCTGATAACGGAAACTTCGCTGTTGGTCCGCAGAGTGGCGACGTGGCGGGCCCGGACCGACAGACCGGGGGCGAGGTCAAACGCATGGTCAAGATGATGCGGCAGTGGAGGGCGCTGGTGGTCGATGTGCTTTGCTACGAGGATCTCGCCGCGCAGTAGAGCCATAAACGGATTGCGTGTCGACCTCCGCGGTGGTGAAGGCCCTCGGGGCGGAGAGACCTACGCGTAGGCCTTGGCGATCTGCTCGCGGGTGGGGACCGGCGGGCGGACGGGCGCTTGGGTCGCCGGACCGACGAGCGACAGCTCCATGAGACCGGCGGCGTTGCCCAGGATGGCGGCGGACTGCGCGTCGCCCTGCTCGGCCGCGTAGTCGGACAGGCACTGCAGGGTAGCCAGGACCGAGCGCAACTCGCTCTGGAAGCGGCGATCGGAGGTCAGGCGCAGCGACATGGAGGGTGCACTCGGGCCAGGGGTTGAGGTGGGTTTTTCAGAGCACTGAAGATGTATGCAATCTCCTTAACGGATCGTATTGAAGCAAGACTTCCTCAACACGATGGTTGCAAGGTTCCACACCGCGGCAGAGACGCCAAAGGAGGGTACCCGGCCAAGACGCTGAATCGGCACGGAATGGCTTTTATCGACGGAAACGTTAGCTTTTGTAGCCTCCCCTGGTGGTGATCGGAGGATATGCCATCCTCCAATGATAACGATGCTGCACTGATAGTTGAGGTGCTTCGTGGTCACTCACAGCCCGGTCTGAACCAGCACCTTCAGCAGACGCTGCTTGCGCTAGGAGAGGAACTGCTCGCGCAGGAGGAGCCAGACGCGCTCGATGAAGTTCAACTCGGGTGCGTAGGGCGGTAGAGGGACCAGAGTGACGTTGGTGAGCACACGGAGCTGCCGTGAGCCGTGCCAGCCTGCCTGCCTGCTCGAGCACGAGGACGGCGTGGACGTCGGGCGCGAGGGTAGCGGCGAAGTGCTCCAGAAACACGCCCATGGCCATGGTGGACACCACCGACAGGACCGGGGCGAAGCTGGTCGCACAGCCTCGCGGGCGCTGGCCGCGCATCCACCAGCGATGGCCGGTGCGGCCTTTCTGGCCCACCCTGGCCTCGTCCTGGAACCAGAGTTCGATCCGCTGACCTGGATGATTGGCGGCGACCGCGGCTACGGCGCGGCGCAGCCCCCTTGTATGAGTTGGGGCGGCTATTCTCTCTGCTGCCGGACTTGGGATGGCCATTTCAAGCCCGGTGGTCGGTGGTCGGATCGCAGTCCCCAGAGCCGTTACGGGCTGGGCAAAAGCAGGATCGCTACCGTCCTTCTTCATCGGACCCGGATGGTTGCTGGAACAGCAGGTTCGGATCAACCGCAAGGATGGGTCGACGAGGATGCCCAATATCTCAACCATGCCGGCTTCGGCCGGTATCAATGTCTCCAAGCGTACCCTCGACGTGGCCGTCACCGGGAGCACCAAGCGCTTCACGGCACCCAATGATGCTGACGGACATGCCCTCATCGCCGACCGCCTGCGAGACTTGGGTGTGCAGCGCGTCGGTCTTGAGGCTTCCGGCCACTACGAGGCCGCAGTCACACAGCACCTTCGCCAGCATGGCTTTGTGGTACTCGTCCTCGACCCCATGCAGGTGCACGGCTGGCGCCGCTTCCAAAAGCGGCGAGCCAAGACCGATCCGATCGACGCCGCGCTGATCGCCGAGGTCACCGCCGCTGCCGACGCGAGCCGCCGGGCTCCGGATCCGCGCCTGGCACCGCTCGCCGAGCACCTGACCCTCATCGAGCAGCTCGCCGAGGACATTGCCCGCCTTAAAACACGCCTTGAACGCTACGCCGAGGCTGCGTCGCTACGCTTCCTCCAAGCTGAGATCCAGCCGCCTTGCCAAGTGCCGCGCCAAGCAACTCGTACGCCTGCTGGGCCGGCTTCGGGCCGAGCCCGACCTTGCCCGCCGCCTCGATATCCTGCTCAGCATCCCAGGCGTCGGCGACATCACCGCCGTGACTTTGGTGATCCCCATGCCCGAACTCGGTCGCCTCAGCCGCGCCGAGGCTGCTGCGCTGGTCGGTGTTGCCCCCTTCAATGCCGATAGCGGCGAGCACGAAGGACGCCGACACATCGCCGGTGGTAGGAGCCGCCTCCGCCGCGCGGTCTTCCTCGCTGCCTTTACCGCAGCTCAGCATTGGAACCCTTTGCTGAAAGCAACCTACCGACGCCTCCGCGAAGCCGGTAAGCACCACACCCTCGCCACCGTTGCCTGCGCCCGTAAGCTCGTAGCCATCGCCAATGCCCTCATCACTCGAGACGCAACATGGCAACCGGAGCCGCCCCCTCGAGCTGTCGCGAACTGACTGAACCTACCGAAACGAAAAGCATGGTTGCTTTTGCAAAGGCGGCCTTGGCTGCCTCGTCGGCCTCGGGGTGCCGCGGCCTGGTCTTTTGGCGTGACAGGTCCAGTCCCCTCACCACCCGCGACAGGCTGGCCGGGTGAAGGCGCTTGTCGAAGCGGCGCTCAATCCAGCGGCACAGCATCGGCAGCGTCCACTCCGCCCCGCCATCCCGCTCCAGTCAGGCCCGCGCAGAATGGTGGCGACCAGCACCGCCTGCTCGGGCTCGCTCAGCGTCGGAGGCCGACCCGGCTTGAGCCTGTCTCGCAAGCCTTCCAAACCCTCGGCGTTGTCCGGCGCACTGCCAGCATCCGCGTCGCCGTCCGTAGGTTCTCCTTACGCCGCGCCAAACGTCGGAGATCGCCTGCACTCGCCACGTCCCTCCGGATCTCCAGTGCACGCCCCATCGGCCTACCCCGCCAAGTCATACCAGAAGCGAATCACCATCCCCGCCCATGCGGAAATCACACCAGAGTCGGTTCATCCGCTCGACGGCATCATGCCCAAGAAGGCGAGCACAGAGGGATTAGAGACAGGGACGCCCGGGGGCGCGACGCCGACCAAGGCGGGCAAGGCGGGCAAGGCGGCAAAGCCGGTCAAGGGAGCCAGGCCAAACGCCCTGTAGCAGCCCTTACAGCCGCGCGAAGACCTCGCGGCCGTCCCGGTTTTTGTTGGGCCGCCAGTCTCTCCACCGCGGCCCATCCCATATGCATCGTCGGGCGTGCGCCCGGCCAGGGCGGACTGGGGCCGTCCGGCGTTGTAGTAGCCGATCCACTTTAGGAGCCTCACCCGCAACTCGGATCCAGCTTTAAGGCATGGGTGTAATACACAAGACACCATAGAACAGGCTTACTTAAGAAAGATGACGAAGGAACGAAACAGGCAATGACAGAAAATGAAAAACTCGTCGCCTCGATTGAGGGTGTCTTGCTGATGGTTGAGGAACTTGTGGAAGCTCTCACGGCGAGCAACCCAGGCCTATCTGTGGCATTGGAAGAGCGAGTGAAAGTAAAAATAAATAAACTCGCAGAGGCGGACGATGAGGAAGGCTTCTACAAAGCGATGGCGTTGCAGGTAGTGCTGAAAAAAATTCAATCGAACAACCGCTTACGTTCGTCAAAGTCTCGGTGACCATCTGAGCTCGACTTTGGCCATCAGGCGGCGTGGCAGATGGCGTAAGCCAAGGCGCGTTGGAGTTCTGGTCGGGGTTTCGCAACATGGCGGTTGCGCCGTGACGTGAGCAAACCCTGCTCGCGCCAGATGTGGCGTCGCACGGCAGCGAGGGTGTCGCTGAAGGTTGGACGTGGTTTGCGATACCAGGCACTGCTGTCTGCGGCCTCTCGGTCTGACGGCCTGAGCTGCGCGGCCAGGAGGGTGACGAGGGAGAACAGCGCGAGCAGGCATGGCGTGGTGCGGGCGACGGCGAGGTTCGACCATTGGCGCTGGGTTTCGACGCCGAGATGCGCCCTGGTTTCCTGAAAGGTGACCTCCAGTTGCCAGCGTTGGACGAACCAACTGAGGATCTGCTCGGGCGCGCGGTGTAGGTCGGTGCACAGCAGAGCCTGCGGGGCGAACCGTTGTTGGGGATCGCGGACCGACACCCAGCGGATCGGCACGATGGGCATGCCGCCGTGACGCCAAACGGCGGTCGCGGTGCAGACTTCGACTTCGCGCTCGCCCTCGCCGTACCAGCCCGGGACCGTCACCGGCTGCCAGCGCGTGTGGGTGCCCTTCAGCACCTCGGACAGGTTCGGGAGCCGGGCACCTTTGGTGCGGGGGCGGCCGTTGGTTCCGCGCAGTCGAGGCGGCGCCGGGTCGTAGAGCGCCGCATCGAGGCGCAGGCGCGTGATGCTGGTGACCTTGTGGTGGGCGAGCTCAGCCAACAGCTCCAGAGCGGCGAAGCCGCTGTCGCCGACCACCACGATCTCTCGCTGCGGCAGCCAGCGACGGGCCTGCACCACCAGCTGGCGTGCCCAGTCGGTGAGCTTCTTATGTTGGAGGCCGTGCACCCGGCAGTACCGCTCCGAGGGCGCCAGGGCGGTGAGGAAGGGAAGTGCCCAGATCCGCCCGGCCCAAGGGACCGGCGCCAGCAACATCAGGCTGATCCAGCGCAGGCCGGAGGTCTTCACGAAGTGCCCGTGGCTGGAGCGCACGGGGTCGCGGTAGATGCCTTTGGCGGCGATCCGCTTGCCGCGGCGGCGCTCTATCGTATCGTCGATGCCCAGCACCACCGGCCCGCTCGGCGCGAAAGCCCTGATAAGGTGGCCCAGCAGGAGACGCGACGCCGCTCGGGAGCTCCAAGCCGCCCGGCTGAGCACCCGGTGATAGTTCACGAAGCGCCGTTCCCGTGCGAGCCCGGCGACGCGCAGCAGGCTGGTCACCGTGCGCTTGCCCGGTGCCAGAATGGCCCCGATCAGAAGCACCTCGGCGTGGCGCCAACTCCGCTAAAAAAAACTACGCCAGCAAAGTTAGCTGGCGTGCAGCTTGTTCCAGCTCGGCTAGGTGTTTGATCCCAGGGTTTGATGGTGCAGTCTTCTCCCCTGAGCGGAAGGACGCACTATGGGCCAGGTTCTCCATGGCAGCGCCACAACGACGGAGGCAATCCGTCGAGCGATACAGCATAGTCAAGAGAGCCTGAGAGGGCTGGCCAAGCGCTATGGAGTGAACCCGAAAACGGTCGCCAAGTGGAAGGCGCGTGGGTCTGTCACCGATCTGCCGACTGGCCCGAAGGAGCCAAAGTCCACGGTTCTCTCGGTCGAGGAGGAGGCGATCATCGTCGCCTTCCGCCGGCACACC
>NZ_RCZP01000084.1 GCF_006438825.1 Muricoccus nepalensis | reverse complement strand
GGTGGAGCCAGACGGGCAGGTCGTGGGCGGCGAGCGCGGCGAAGAGGGGTTGGTACTCCGGGCGGTCGAGGGGCTTGCCGGCGACGTTGGTGAAGACCTGCACGCCGCGGGCGCCGAGCGCGGTGATGGCGCGCCCGGCCTCCCGCACGGCGCCCTCGGGGTCGAGGAGGGAGAGGGTGGCGACGAAGGCGGGGAAGCGGTCGGGGTGGCGGGCGCAGAGCTCGGCGAGGGCGTCGTTGGCGCGGCGGGCGAGGTCGGCGGCGGCGCCGGCGGGGAGGATGTCCTCGAGCGGCGGGTTAGGGAGCGAGATCACCTGCTGGTAGCCGGGCACCGCGTCCATGGCGCGGAAGCGGGCGTCGAGGTCGTGCAGCGGGCGCACGCCGCGCAGCCGCGCCGCGATGTCGCCCCGCCCCGGCGAGACCGCCGCCAGCGCCTCCGAGAAGGACGCGGGCAGGATGTGCGTGTAGAGGTCGATCATCCCGCGTTCTCCACCAGGGCGTGCTCGGGGCGGGGCGTCATTCCGGCGCGATCCCGGCCATGCGCACGACATCGGCCCAGCGGGTCGCGTCGGCGGCGACGAGCGCGCGCAGGCGGTCCGGGGCGCCGCCGACAGGGGTGATCCCCTGGGCGGTGAGGGCGGCGGCGACCTCGGGGTCCGCCAGCACCTCGTTCGCCGCCGCGTTCAGCCGGGCCAGCGCGTCCGGCGGCAGGCCCGCGGGGGCGAAGAGGCCGTACCAGCCGCTCATGTCCGTCGCCGGCAGGCCGGTCTCGGCCAGGGTCGGCGCCTCGGGGAAGGTGGGCAGGCGGGACGGGGCCGCGACGGCGACCAGCCGCACGCGGCTCTCCCCGGCGAGGCCCTGGGCCGCGCCGGCGGAGACGAACATCGCGGCGATGCGGCCGGCGAGCAGGTCCGTCACGGCGCCGGCGAGGTTGCGGTAGGGCACGTGCGCCACCTCGATCCCGGCCTGCTGGCGGAACAGCTCCATCGCCAGGTGGTGCGGGGTGCCGATGCCGGGGGAGCCGTAGTTGAGGCGGCCGGGCCGGGCCCGCGCGCGCGCCACGAACTCCGCCACGTCGGCGCCGCCCGTCGGGTGGAGCAGGAGGCCGAAGCCGGCGGTGGCGAGCTCCACGACCGGGGTGAAGCTGGCCAGCGGGTCGTAGGGAAGGTTCCGGAAGAGGCTGACGTTCATCGCGAGGGTGTTGGTCTGCACGAGCAGCGTCGCGCCGTCCGGCGCCGCGCGGGCGACGGCGGCGGTGCCGATGTTGCCGCTGGCGCCCGTGCGGTTGTCGACGACGTAGGGCTGGCCGGTGCGGCGCGCGAGCCCTTCCGCCAGCAGGCGCGCGACGAGGTCGGGCGGGCTGCCGGCGCTGTAGGGCACGACGACCGTCACCGGCCGGGCGGCCGGGCCCTGCGCGAGGGCGGGCGCGGCGAGGGCCGCGCCGAGCAGCGATCCCGTGGCGCGCAGCGCGGACCGGCGGGGTATGCGGTGCCGCATGGTCGCTCCTCCTCCTGCCGGCCCGCCGCGCGGGTCAGGCCGCCGCGCGCTGGCGGCCGGCCTCGTCCTCGATGGGGTTGCGCAGCACGCCCAGGCGCTCGACCTCGACCTCGCAGACGTCGCCGGGGCGCATCCAGAGCGGCGGCTTGCGGGCGAGGCCGACGCCGGCCGGGGTTCCCGTGACGATGATGTCGCCGGGCGAGAGGGTGAAGGCCTCGCTCAGCGTCGAGACGAGGGTCGCGACGTCGAAGATGAGGTCGTCGGTGGAGGCGCTCTGCACGACCTGGCCGTTCAGGCGCGTCTCGATGCGCAGCCCGCGGCAGCCCGGCGGAAGCTCGTCCGCGGTGACGAGGGCCGGGCCGAAGGCGCCGGTGCCGTCGAAGTTCTTGCCGACGGTCCATTGCGGCGCCTTCATCTGGAAGTCGCGCACCGAGCCGTCGTTGAACAGCGAGTAGCCGACGACGTGGTCGAGCGCCGCGTCCTTCGCGATGTGGCGGCCGCCGCGGCCGATGACCGCGACGAACTCCCCCTCGAAGTCGAGCTGGTCGGAGACGGCCGGGCGCAGGAGGGGCGCGCCGTGGCCGATGAGGCTGGAGGCGAAGCGGGCGAAGATGGTGGGGTAGCTCGGCACCGCGAAGCCGCTCTCGGCGGAGTGGTCGGCGTAGTTCAGGCCGACGCAGATGATCTTGCCGGGCCGGGTGAGCGGGGGGAGGAGCTCCACGGCCGCGAGGTCGATGGCGGGGCCGGCGAGGAGGGCGCGCCCGGCGGAGGCGAGGGCTTCCGGGCCGCCCGCCACGAGGTCGTCCAGCGCGCCGGGATAGCCTGGGGCGGTGGCCATGAGGCCGTGGAACTCCCCGCCGGGCTCGGCCGCGGCCAGGCCCTGGGCGCCGCTTCGGCGGAATGTCACGAAACGCATCCTCGTCCTCCCCTTCTTGTCGCAAAGGATGGCACCGCGCAGATGGATCACGCAAGATAAAATAGATTATCGCGTCTCGGATGGATTTTTGTGGCCGCCGGGTGTAGGAGGGGCCGATGCCGCGCGACACCCCGGCCCTGAGCCTGACGCAATCCGTCTACGAGCGGCTGCGGGCCGACCTTCTGGCCTGCCGCCTCTGGCCGGGGGACCGGCTGAAGATCAGCGACCTCTGCCAGTCCATGGGGGTGAACCTCGGCGCAGTGCGGGAGGCGCTGGCGCGGCTGCTGGCCGAGGGGCTGGTGGTGGCGGAGCCGCAGCGGGGCTTCCGGGTGGCGCCGATCTCGGCGGTCGAACTGCGCGACCTGACGGAGGTGCGGATCGACGTGGAGGCGCGCTGCCTCCGTCGCTCCGTCGAGGGCGCGGGCGTGGAATGGGAGACGGCGATCGTGGCCGCGCATCACGGCCTGACCCGCCTGCCGGAGCGCGACCCCGAGGACCCGTCGCGGGCGAACGACGCCTGGTCGGCGCAGCACGCCGCCTTCCACCGCGCGCTCGTCGCCGGCTGCGGCAGCCCCTGGCTGCTCCGGCTGCGGGACAGCCTCTACGACCAGAGCGAGCGCTACCGGCGGCTCTCGGTTCCGCTCGCGCGCACCGAGCGCGACGTGGCCGGGGAGCACCGCGCGATCATGGAGGCCGCGGTGGCGCGCCGGGCGGACCGGGCCTGCGCGCTGCTGGCCGAGCACTTCCGGGCGACGACGCGCATCCTCCTCGACGCGAACTTCGGGGAGGACGGTGCGGGCCTGGGGCGGTGACGCGGCGGGGCTAGGGCGCCGCGGGGTCGAGGAGGAGGTCCTCCACCGCGATCGGGAAGCGCCGCGCGCGCACGCCGGTCGCGTGCCAGACCGCGTTCGCCACCGCGCCGGCCGTGCCGGTGATGGCGATCTCGCCCACGCCCTTGATGCCGAGCGCGTTCACGTGCGGGTCCCTCTCCTCGACGAGGATGGCCTCGAGCGAGGGGACGTCCGCGTTGACCGGCAGGTGGTACTCGGCGAGGTCGGCGTTCATCACGCGGCCGCTGCGCCGGTCGATCGCGGCGCGCTCGTGCAGGGCGCAGGAGACGCCCCAGATCATGCCGCCGTCGTACTGGCTGCGCACCAGCCGCGGGTTGATGATCCGCCCGGCGGCGAAGGCGCCGACGATCCGCGTCGCGCGCACCTGCCCGAGCTCGGGATCGACCTTCACCTCGGCGAAGACCGCGCCGTGGGCGTGCGACGCGTAGGCCTCCGCGGCCGCGGGGTCGGGGGCCGCGCTGCCCTTCGCCTCGACCTCGGCGAGGCCCGCGCGGGCGAGGATCTCCGCGAAGGATTCGCCGCGGCCCTCGTCGTCCCGGCGCAGGAGGCGGCCGTCGCGCGCGACGACGCCGACGTTGCCGGCCCCGAAGAGGGGCGAGCGCGGGTCCTCCGTGGCGAGTTCCGCGAGGCGCGCGACGGCCTTCAGCCCGGCGTCGCGGATCGCGCCGCCGAGGGTCGCGGTGTGCGCCGAGCCGCCGGCGATGCCGGCGTCGGGCAGGTCCGAGGTGCCCGAGCGGAACTCGACCCGCTCCACGTCGAGGCCGAGGCTTTCCGCCGCGATCTGCGTGAAGGCGGTCCAGGCGCCCTGGCCCATATCGTGCGCGCCGGCCTCGACGAGGCCGCTGCCGTCCCGCCGGATCGCGGCGCGGGCGGCGGCCTGGAATAGGTGCGCGGGGAAGGTCGCGGTGCCCACGCCCCAGCCGACGAGCATCCCCTGCGCGTCCCGCATCGTGCGCGGCGCCAGCGGGCGCCCGGCCCAGCCGAAGCGCGCCGCGCCCTGCGCGTAGCATTCGCGCAGCGCCTTGGAGGAGAAGGGCTTGCCGGAAACCGGCTCGACCTCCGCGTAGTTCCGCAGGCGGAACGCGAGCGGGTCCATGCTGCAGGCGAGCGCCATCTCGTCCATCGCGCTCTCCAGCGCGATGCTGCCGCTGGCCTCGCCGGGCGCGCGCATGAAGCCGGGCGTCCCCGTGTCGAGCCGCACCGCCTCGTGCGTCGTGCGGATCGCGGGGGCGGCGTAGAGCGTGTGGCTGACGCCGCCCGAGGGCTCGATGAAGTCGTCGAAGCGGCTGGTGGCCGTGCGGACGTGATGGTGCAGGGCGGTCAGCCCGCCGTCCGGCGCGGCGCCGAGGCGGAGCACCTGGCGCGTCGGCGCGCGGTGCGTGACGGGGCCGTACATCTGCCCGCGCCGCAGCACGAGCTTCACCGGCCGCCCGACGAGGCGCGCGGCCAGGATGCCCAGCACCTGCGGCCCGGTCAGCAGCTTCGACCCGAAGCCGCCGCCGAGGAAGGGGCTGCGGATGTGGATGCCCTCCGCCGGGATGCCGAAGAGCGCGGCGAGGCACATCACGGTCAGCGCGAAGCCCTGGGTGGGCATGTCGAGCGAGAGCGCGTCGCCGTCCCAGGCCGCGACGACGCCGTGCGGCTCCATCGCGTTGTGGAACTGCGTCGGCGTCTCGTAGGTCGCCTCGATCCGGTTGGCCGCCGCGGCCAGGCCGGCCTCGGCGTCGCCGTGCCGCAGCTCGGCCGGGGCGCCGGCGCCGACGATGGGCGGCACGAAGGCCTCGCCCTCGTCGAGCGAGACCTCGGCCGGCTCCGCCTCGTAGCGGGGCGCGAGCAGGGCGGCGCCCTCGGTCGCGGCCTCGAGCGTCTCCGCGATGACGACCGCCACCGGCTGGCCGGCGTAGCGCACGCGTTGGTCCTGCAGCAGGTCCATGCGGAAGGAGAAGGGCACGGACTTGTCGTCGGGGTCCATCGCCAGGGCGGGGCGGTTGGCGGGCGTCATCACCGCCACCACGCCCGGGTGCGCGCGGGCCGCCGCCTCGTCGAGGGACGTCACGCGGCCGCGGCCGATGGCGCTCGTCGCGAGGACCGCGTGCAGCAGGCCCGGTGGGTGGTTGTCGGCGGCGTAGCGGGCGGCGCCCGTGACCTTCAGCGGGCCGTCGCGCCGCGTGATCGGCTGGCCGGCGCTGGAGCCGTGCCGCATCGAAATCACCTCAGCCATGGAGACCTCCGGAAGGGGCGGACGCGAAGGGGGAGGCCGGCAGGGCCGGCAGCCGTGCGGGCGTGCCGGCCGCGGCCAGGGCGAGGGCGCGGGCCGCGATGCGCCGCGCCAGCTCGATCTTGAAGCCGTTCTCGCCGGAGGGACGGGCGTCCGCGAGCGCGATCTCCGCCGCCCGCCGGAAGGAATCGGCGTCGGGCGCCGCGCCGGCGAGGGACCTCTCCGCCGCCTCCGCCCGCCAAGGCCGCGCGGCGACGCCGCCGAGGGCGAGCCGCGCCTCGACGATCCGCCCGGCCTCGAGG
Source organism: Muricoccus nepalensis (assembly GCF_006438825.1). Classification (GTDB taxonomy): domain Bacteria; phylum Pseudomonadota; class Alphaproteobacteria; order Acetobacterales; family Acetobacteraceae; genus Roseomonas; species Roseomonas nepalensis. The sequence goes on along the minus strand of NZ_RCZP01000084.1, from coordinate 1,576 downwards.
CGCAGGCCGGCCGCGGCGGAGACCACGGCGAAGGCGTAGGAGGTGCGCTCCCGCAGCTTCACGTAGCGCGCGTGGGCGGCGAAGCGGTCCGCGCCGGGCGGCAGGCGCAGCGCCACGACCAGCTCGCCCGGCGCCAGCGCGCTCTCGCGTTCCGGCGCGGTGCCGGGGAGGCGGTGGAAGTCGCGCAGCGGCACCTCCCGCGCGCCGCCCGGGCCCTCGATCTCCACGACGGCATCGAGGGCCACGAGCGGGACGCAGAAGTCGGAGGGGTGGGTCGCGATGCAGGCCTCGCTCCAGCCGAGGACAGCGTGCAGCCGGTTCTCGCCCCCGCGCGCGTCGCAGCCGCTGCCGGGCTCGCGCCGGTTGCAGGCGCTGTCGGGGTCCGCGAAATAGGCGCAGCGCGTGCGCTGGAGGATGTTGCCGCCGGCCGTCGCCGCGTTGCGGAGCTGCGCGGAGGCGCCGGACAGCAGCGCCTCGGCCACGGCGGGGAAGCGGCGGGCGAAGGCGGGGTCGGCCGCGAGCGCCGCGTTGCGCACCGCCGCGCCGATCCGCACGCTGCCGTCCGGCCGGTGCTCGACCGCGTCCAGGCCGGGCAGGTGGTTGAGGTCCACCAGCCGCGCCGGGCGCGCGACGCCGATCTTCATGAGGTCGAGCAGGTTGGTGCCGGCGGCGAGGTAGGCGCTGCCGGGCAGGGCGGCGGCCGAGACGGCCTCGGCGATCGTGCGCGGGCGCACGTACTCGAAGCGGTTCATGCGGCGTCCTCCTCCGTCGTCGCGCCCATGGCGCGCGTGGCGGCGAGCACCGCCTCGGTGATGCCGCGGTAGGCGCCGCAGCGGCAGAGATTGCCGCTCATGCCCTCGCGCACGCGCTCGGGGTCGAGGCCGGCCTCGCCCTCCTCGATGAGGCCGACGGCGCTCATGACCTGGCCGGGCGTGCAGAAGCCGCATTGCAGCGCGTCGTGCTCGATGAAGGCGGCCTGCACGGGGTGCAGCGCGTCGCCCTCGGCCAGGCCCTCGATCGTCAGGATCTCCGCCCCGTCGTGGCTGAGCGCGAGCGCCAGGCAGGCGTTCACGCGGCGCCCGTTCAGCAGGATGGTGCAGGCGCCGCACTGCCCGCGGTCGCAGCCCTTCTTCGTGCCCACCAGGTCCAGCCGCTCCCGCAGCAGGTCCAGCAGGGTGACGCGGGGATCGTCCAGCTCGATGGTCCGCGGGGCGCGGTTGATGGTGAAGGTGACCGACATGCTCATGCGGAGCCTCCGGGGAGCGCGGTTTCAGGGTAGGCTAGGTGTTTGGTCCCGGGGTTTGGTGGTGCGGGTCATGGATGAACCTGGACGGTTCTTCTGTCCAGGCTTTGCAGATGGCTTCGTAGGGCGTGAGGCCGCGTAGAGTCTTCAGGCGACGGGCGAAGTTGTAGGCGGCGACGAACTGGTCGAGGTGCTGTCGGAGTTCGTCGTGCGTCTCGTAGTGGTAGCGCTTGACGGTTGCTTCCTTGATCGTGCGGTTCATCCGCTCGACCTGCCCGTTCGTCCAAGGATGCCGGGGCTTGGTCAGTCGGTGATCGATGTTGTTCTGGGCGC
>NZ_RCZP01000083.1 GCF_006438825.1 Muricoccus nepalensis | reverse complement strand
TCCTGCGCCAGGAGGCCGAGCAGCGCCAGCGCGAGGAACAGCAGCGGGCACAGATGGCCCTGCAGGCCAAGGCCACGCCGGGCGGCCCGTCCGCGTCGGCACCCGCACCGCGGATGCGCTAGCCCACGATCACGACCAGGTAGCGCACGGCTTGGAGTGCGACATCGAGCAGGGCGGTGAGGACATGCACCAGGTGGCAGGTGACCTCGATGAGCTTGAGGAAGTTAGTCATTGGGTAGGCTCCAGGCCCCCATCCATGATCGGCGGCAGGCTTGCTCAGAGGTTCGAGAAAGCTTCGGCAAGTGTCCGACACCAACCCCAAGATTCTTGATGACCACCCTAGGTCGGACGTCATGGCCTGTGGCGGATGACCCTGAGTAGCGACGAGCAAGAGCTCGCCGCCCGGGCCCGCCGCTTCGCGGCTCCCCGGGGGTGTCCCTGGCCCTTGCCGCTTCGCGGCTGCGCTCGGGACCAAGTTTCTAGAGCCGTTGGCGCGAAGATTTGCAAATTGGCAAATTTGCGAATATTTGTATTTACACCAACTTACCAATGTTGCCAATATTGGTGGAAGGGCAAAAACAGCCCGGAGATCCCCATGCCAGCACCGAAAGTCGTCACGGACGAAGAGATCGACACCGCCGCTACCCAGCTGCTCGCCCAGGGCCAGCGCGTGACCGGCTGGTCCCTGCGCCGGATCCTCGGCAAGGGCACCCCCTCCCGCATGGAGGAAATCTGGCTGGCGCGGTCCGCCTCCCCTGATGATGTCCCCGCCGAGGTGCCTGCTCCCGTCATCCCGCCGAGCCTGGTTGACCGCTCTGAGGCCATGGTCGCCCAACTATGGGCCCACGCCTCCGAGCTCGCCGCGGTGCGGGTGCGAGCCGAACTGCAGGCCGCCCAGGCGCGGGTGCAGGCAGCGGAGGACAAGGCGGCTCAGGCCGAGGCCGTGCTCGCCTATCACGAGCAGCAGCTCGAAGAGCAGTTCGAGGTCTCCGCACAAATCAAACAGAAGGCCGAGGAGGCCGTCGCGCACGCCCAGGGCAACGAACGGGCAGCGAGTGAGTATGCCGACCGGGCAATGCTTCGCGCTGAACGGGCAGAGGCGGCCGCGGCCGAGGTCCGGGCTCTGCTCCAGGGTCCCCTCGCCTCGCTCCTGGCCAACGTGAGCCCGGCTCCGGCTCCGGCTCCGGCTCCGGCTCCGGCACCGGATGAGGCCGACAAGGTCCCCGAGGGAGCCGCCCCGGCCTCCGCCTAGCCGTCCCGTAACCGGTGAACTGCGGGACGGATCGGCTACCCTAGTAGTTTCAGGGACTTCCGTGTCCCGCAAACCCGTTCCGCTGGAATCTGTCCCTTATGGCCCGCCGCAAGACCCGCCTCGCCGCCTTCTCGGCCGTCATCCCGCCAGGCATCCCGGCCCCTGATGACCCCCCGGTGACCTGGGGCTACGCCAGGGTGTCGACCGATGAGCAGACGACCGCCCGGCAGCTCGATGCCTTGGCCTCTGCAGGCATCCCGGCCGGGCGTGTTGTCCAGGAGGCGATCTCCGGCGGCATCCCCGCCCGGGCCCGGCCTCGCCTGGCTGGTCTGCTGGCAGTCCTGCGACCAGGTGACGTGCTTGCCGCACTCGCCGTGGATCGCCTTGGCCGCGACCCGGCGGATGTCCTCGCCCTCGCCCGGGACCTCACGGGCCAGGGTGTACGTCTGCGGCTGTTGGGCATGGGGATCGAGACGGGGACGCCCACCGGGGACTTGGTCCTCGGAGTGCTCGCCACCGTCGCGGGCTGGGAGCGGTCCATCATCAAGGAACGGACGAGGCAGGGCCTGGCCGCGGCGCGCCTGCGTGGCAAATCGCTTGGCCGACGCCCGACGCTCCTGCCGCCCCAGCGTCAACACGCGCGGACTCTTGCCGCCCAGGGCACCCCCGTCCGTGAGATCGCCCGGATCCTGGGGTGCAGCTCGTCCATCGCACATCGCGCGGTCCAGGAAGTCCCGGCCGTTCCGATAGGCCCGGCCTGAATCTGGATGTCCTCTCTATATATGTGTGACGTCCGACCTATGACGCAGGGTGACCCTCTATGACCTACCCCCCTGTGACGTAGGGTGACCCAGCATGACCTACCCCTACGACTGACCTAGATCGGTTGCCCTGTACCGGGTTGACCGATCAAGACCGGTCGGGCCAGCGTCCCAGCATGACCATGACCCCGGATGACCAACCCACGACATCCTCGGACGTGACGGAGGTCATCGACCGGACACGACGTCTCACGCTGGCCGAGGCCGCCCCACTCGCAGGGCTCACTCTCGAAGCCTTGCGGCTCCGCGTGCGGCGCCGACGCCTCCCCGCCAAAAAAGACAACGAGGGCCGCATCACCGTGGCCTTGGGTGATGTCCTCGACCTCAGGCCCCGGGGGCCGACCAAGACCGGTCCGTCATCCCCGGCTGTCCCCGATGACGCAGCGGACGCCCTTGCCCTGGCCGAGGCCGACCTCGCTCAGGAGCAGGAGGCCAGGCTTCGGGCCGAGGCAGACAGGGATGGGGAGCGGCGCCGAGCTGAGAGCGCGGAGGCCAGGGTAAGGGTATTGGAGGAGGAGCTTCGCGAGGGGCGGACCCCCCTCCTGCTGCGACTGGTGCGTGCATGGAGAAGGACGCAACCCCAGTAAGGGGTTGCGTCATTCCGATCCGGAAGGAACACTGAAGGGGTCGGGGTGTCCGACTGATCCGTGCTTCGCGGGCCGATCAGTCAGAGGTGCTTCGGCGAAACAAAGGTGAGGACCCACCCGTGCCGCGCACACGCACCCCTACCCAGAACGTAAGCCCTGACACGGCTCAGGTCCAGGGGGATCGTGCGTCCAGTGGCATGCTCACGACCAAGTTTAACGCAACCGCGAAGCTGACCGGGCCAGAGCGTCCCGGACTGCGCGGCTGCGGTGTCCCCACGTAGCCGATCCCACCTCACTCCCCTTCCTACTCTCCCGCCCACTGGCCCCGGTCCCCGCTCCCGCGGCGTCGGCTGCTGGCGGTCTGACCACAAGGGCCAGCCCTTCCCCGGCCTGGCCTCCGCCCTCGCGGCCGTCCGCCGGGCTCACCCTGATCGCCTGGACCTGCAGGCTTTGGCCTGGTCGCTGATCCCGCGCCTGCCTGGTCGCCCCTTGTCATCCGACACGCTCAAGACGGAGGCCCCGACCAGTTTCAGGCGGGCACTAGAGGACACGGTCGCCTCACACGGCTGGCTGGGTCTCAACACGTCCGACGCGATCAACCTGGTCTGGGTAGATGCCGATCACCAGCGCTGGCGCCAGCTCCTCGCGCGTGCTGTGGCCCTCGGTCTCCCCCAACCTGCCTGGGTGTCGATCTCGGCCCGGGGCGCCCACCTCGCCTGGATTCTGCGTACCCCGGTGGTAACCCGGTTCGAGGACATCGACGCCGATGTCCGCCGCTCGCGGCTGTTGTCTGTGACGCACGACCTCCTGCGCCGCGCGCTGGATGGCGACCATGCCGCCTCGCTTCGTGGCCTCATGAAGAATCCGTGGTCATCCCGCTGGCAGACAGAGGTCGCCGCCGAGATCACGGCCGTCGATCTCCTGGATCTCTTGCGCCCCCTGGAAGCTCTGGCCGCTGCCGAGGGTTGGATCCCGCCTGGTCGTCGCCCCCGTCGTGCGCGCGATGTCAGCGATGCGGTCCAGGGGGAACGCCTTTGGAAGACTCTCTGCGCTCGGGCGTACGACAACGCAGAGACCGACGAGGCTGTCCTCCGTGCATGGGCCGACGAGCTCGCCGAGAGCATGGGCAGCCCAGCCCCGGCATCGATGCGCCGCGGTATGGCCAGGCGGGTCGCGAAGTTCATGAGGACCCGGTGGAACGGGAAGTCCCGCCGCGCACCGCTGACACCCGAGGTCATCCACACTCGCCAAGCCGATGCCGGTCGGGCGACCGCTGCCAAGCGTGCGACCAGCCGCGATGACCTGATCCGCGAGGCCCTGGACCACCTGGCCGCCGCTGGACACCCGGCCACCTGCGCGGCCGTTGCTCTGCACGCTGGATGCTCCACCCGGACCGTCCAGCGGTCGGCGGTGTGGATCGAGCGCGCGGCACAGATCGAGGGGGTGACATACGCTCCCCCCGTATCCGGTAGTAGCTTTGCCTCTGTGATTTCTACTCCCTCGCTTCTGCCTTCTGCCTCCCCTGTTGAGGCGGATGACCTCATCCTCGCGGCTGTCATCGTCTCTGAGTTCGACATCCCTCTCCCGGCATCGGTCATCCCTGCCCCTGTTGACGCCCCCAACCCGCCTGGCAATGTCTTCCAGTTCCCCTGGTTGCCTCCTCCTCCCCCTCGGCTGCCCACACACGGCCCGGCTATCTCAAACCGTGCTCGGCATCGTCGCGGCCCGAGTGCTGCCAAGCGTCGTGCAGAGGAGCGCCGTGAGTGGCACGAGAGGGCAGCAGCAAGGGGCCTCGATGCCTACCGCCAGGCGTTCGGCGCGCGGATGTCGGCACTGCACACGCAGCGCAGCGCAGCCCTTGCTGCGGTCTCGGTACCTGACGATGGCCCATGGCTGATGCGGTGGTCCCATGACCTGGATGGTGACCTCAACCGCACGATGACGGCCATGGAGCAGCGCAAGAGGATCGGCGGTGGATGGGCTGCCAAGCTCCGTGCGGAGAGGCGCCTTTATGTCGAGCACGAAGCCCGACTCCTCACCCAGATCCCGGCTGTCGTTCGTCAGGTCGCGTGATCACCTCCGCCGCCAAGTCTCTATGAGCTTGCGTAGCGCATCGAGCGTCGAGGGTAGCGTCCAGATGACGGCGAAGATGATGACGAGGCCGAGCATCGCGGGATCGTTCGGCAGGGCAGCAATGGACATTGTTGTAGTCTCCTTCTCCCGCGGATGAAGCCATCACGACCGGGCTGGAGCCATCATCCCAGTTCTCCTGGCGTCGCGGGTGGAGCAGGCCGGGGGGTGGATCACCGGATGAACCACATGACTCGCAGACCGGAGCCTCCATCCGGCATCGCTTCCCGATGCTCGGATTCCTCGCGTTCTTTGCATGGGTTTCCGCATCATTGAGTTAGCCAGCCATGCACGTATCCGCGCCCCCCAAGTGGGGGCACCGATCCGCGCAGGGCAGGCCAGGGCTCCGCCCGTGGACCCGTAGCAAGCAAGCAAGGAAGGAGACAGCGATGCCGGGACAACGTGGCACCGAGCGACGCCAGCTCTCCGGCCAGGTCCTCGTGCGCCTGCCCGATGGCACCCATGACGCGCTCCGCGCCGCCGCGGCTGCGGCTGGTCTTACCGACGCCGCGTGGGTGCGCGCCCAGCTTGTCGATGCCCTTGGCACCGAGGCACCGGATGCCGTTCCCATCGCCCGGTACCAACCGCCCAAGGCACCGCGCCCCGAGTGGTTGGCCGACCTCGATGCCGCACGGGAGACCGCCGCCGAGCTCACGGGTGCCCTTGTTCGTGCAGCAGCCATCTCGAGGCTTGCGGGCGACCATGCCTCACATGCTGACATTGAAGCTTTGATACCTGGCACCCGCCGCGCTGCCCGCGATGCGGCTCACACGATCCGCAGGGTGTGCCGTCACATCGACGGTGAGCTACCAGGGCCATGATCGCCGGGGCGACCTCCGGCAGTGGTGGCGCTGCCCTCGGCCGACACCTCGCCCACCAAGATCCCGGCGCCGGAGAGTTGTCGCGAGAGGGCGCCTCGCGCGGGCTGGTCACCGAGAGCACCAAGGACCGCATCGCGGAGCTCACCGACATCGCATCACGCGGCCGGGGCGCCACACCGATTCACCATGTTCACGCCGATCCGCCGATCGGCGCCGAGTTCGGGGAAGAAGCCTGGACCCGTTACTGGGACCGCTATGAATCCGAGTTCGGGTTGCAGCGTCAGCCCTTTGCTGAAGCCATACACCAAGATCTGGATACCGGGCGCGAGCATCGGCATCGGGTGTACTCGTTGGTGCGCCCGGACGGGGGCATGGTCCCGATGCACCACGACATGGCGCGCCGCGAGAAGATCGGCAGGCTCACCGAGCTAGCCGAGGGGCAGGCCATCACACTAGGCCGACACAACAGAGCGGTCATCCACGCGCTCGAGCGTGACGGCAACGTCGAGGCGGCGACGGCGCTTCGGGCTGCCGGGCTGTACGAGATGGAGCGCCCTCGCGCCGGGCTAACGCCCGATGAGCGCCAGCAGCAGGTGCGCACCGGTGTCAGCAAGGAAGACGTCCGAAGCGCTGCCCTGAGTGCTTGGCAGCAGTCAGACGGCGCCGCCGGGTTTCAGGCCGCCCTTGCCGAGCGTGGACTCCAACTCGTGCAGGGCAGGAAGACCGTGCAGCTGGTGGACAGCGAAGGGAACCTGCACGACCTCCGGCGCAGCCTGACTCAGGCCGCCAAGGGCGCGGGCATTGAGGCGCCGCGGGCTGCCGACGTGCGCGGTCGCCTTGTAGGAATCAGCATTGAGGGGGCGGTGGCGGAGACGCGTAGCGTCGAGCACACCGGACACTCGCCGGAGACCCCCTGGGGGGTCGGAGGCACTCACGACGGGGGGGATCTGCAGACTTCCATCCCTCCGGTCATGACATCCATCTCGGTCACGACATCCACTGCTGTTCCGGTCGCCCCTGTTGCGGAGGTGGCGCCAGCCGCACCGGTGGGTCCCCCGGCCTCCGCGCGCGCGCCGGTGGCGCGCTCCGGCCCGGGGACTACCGGCACGGCATCGGCTGAGGGTTCAGGGGAGGCAGTACCTGGCGATGACGGCGGCCCGCCTGCGCTCACCGACGACAGCCCCGAGGGGCGGCGCCGTTGGGCACAGCAGCTCACCGACTACGACCAGAGGAAGTCCGCAAAGCTCGCGGCAATCACGTCACCAGAAGGAGCATCCCATGGCACAGCAGAGCAAGACTCAGCCGCAACCGCGGCCATCCTCGCCGCCGTCGCGAGGTGGACCTCCACAGCCGACCGCGGCAGTCACTCGGCGGAGACGTCCGTGGGGCACGGACGACATGCGGAGTCTGTTGGCGGGCGTGATGCCGGATCAGCCGACGGCGTTGAGGGAAGTGGACATGCTCGGCATGACGCCAGGGATGTCAGCGATGTTGAGGGCGGCGACCCAGACCGACAGTCTGTTGCCCCTGTTGGACCTGTTGGAGCCCAAGGCGAGCGAGGAGCCGTCCAAGGTCGATCAGATCCTGGACCTTCTACAACAAGTCGCATCGAGCCAGTTGAGGCAGGAGAAAGCGCTCGCCGTTATCGGGCAGAGGCTGGCCGTTCTCGAGCAGAGGACGGGCGGATCTCCCATGCCCTCGGTGAGGCCATCACACCCGCCAGAGGCGCCCGCCTCGCCGCGCTGAGGGCCGCGCTCGATCAGCCCGCCGCTCGCCTGGCACGCCGTGATCTCCGCGGAGCAGAGAGCAGGCTTCGGGAAGCGCATAAGGCCGCAAAGGCCGAGGCATGGAAGACGACATGGACGGCGTACACGGAGCGCCGTGACGCTGCCGTGGAAGTCCTCAAGTCAGCAGGGGCAACCAAGCCTGAGTGGGCAGATTTCAAGCGTGTCTGCGACGACCAGGTCCGGGCCATGCGGACACCTGCTACAGGGGCCGAGGCGCGCCAGGCGTGGGTGCGGCATCTCGACACGGTAGGGCGATCCGACCATGCCGACGCACCGGCCGCGCGTGAGCTGGCACGGCAAGAGCGTGCCCGCGACGTCCTAGCCATGGACACCAGGCAGGGATGGGATCGCGTCAAGCGCGATCCGCCGTGGCCGGATCCATGCAGTCGCACCGTCGCCGCCGTTCGAGATGATGTCGCGGCGCGGACCCATGGAGCACTCCGGCAAGCGGAAGACATCCTCCAGCCGTTGAAAACCGCAGCAGCCGAGGCTGCAGCCCGCGTGGGTCTCCTCGATCGCGTCCTCCCATGGACGACCGCAGCACAGCGCGACGCCGAGGTCGCACGCCAGATGGCGCAGGCCGCCGAGGACCAGGTGTACTCCGCGCAGCACGACCTGGTGTCCGAACGGCGCCGTGTGGAAACGGACGGCCCGATGCTGGCCGGGCAGCGTGCTGAGGAGCAGGCCGCATGGGAGCGGACCCCGGAGGTTCGGGAAGCCAAAGAGCGCCAGCGATTGAACGAGGCGGCGCTCCGCATGGCCCAGGCTGGGGACCCGGCCGTGACCGCCGTTCTGGCCAGTGGCGACCCGGCTGCCGCTCGGGCCGAGGTCCTGCGCCAGGAGGCCGAGCAGCGCCAGCGCGAGGAACAGCAGCGGGCACAGATGGCCCTGCAGGCCAAGGCCACGCCGGGCGGCCCGTCCGCGTCGGCACCCGCACCGCGGATGCGCTAGCCCACGATCACGACCAGGTAGCGCACGGCTTGGAGTGCGACATCGAGCAGGGCGGTGAGGACATGCACCAGGTGGCAGGTGACCTCGATGAGCTTGAGGAAGTTAGTCATTGGGTAGGCTCCAGGCCCCCATCCATGATCGGCGGCAGGCTTGCTCAGAGGTTCGAGAAAGCTTCG
>NZ_RCZP01000082.1 GCF_006438825.1 Muricoccus nepalensis | reverse complement strand
TGTAGCGGCTGGATGAATGCTCCCCGGAAGTGCTGGCTGAAAATTCCTCAGTCCAGCGCGACTGCCTGTGCCCAAGGGCTCGCCCCGGGTCCCAGGCGGCGCCGGCCATGCCCCAGGATGCCGCCCGGCATCACGGGAGCAGCCGGTGGTCACCCTTGGGGAGCTCGTCATGATCCTGGACCTCGCCCGGCAGGGCCTGACCGTCTCGGCCATCGCTCGCCGTACTGGCCACGACCGCAAGACCATCCGCACCTACATTGCGCGCGGCCTGGAGCCGCCAGCGTACAAGCCGCGGCCGCCAGCTCCGTCACCGCTGGCGCCCTTCGAGGCCTTTCTGCGCGAGCGCGTGGGCCGCTTTCCTGACCTGACCGGCCGGCGTCTCTGGCGCGAGGTCCGCGACCTTGGCTTCGCCGGCGGCTACTCCACGGTGACCGACTTCCTGCGGACCGTCCGGCCCCCGGCTACTCCCGGCTTTGAGCGACGCTTCGAGACCCCGCCGGGACGCCAGGCCCAGGTCGACTTCGCCCACTTCCGGGTTCGCTTCGAGGACGAGCCCGGCGCCGAGCGGATCGTCTGGCTGTTCTCCCTTGTGCTTGGCCACAGCCGCATGATGTGGGCCCGCTTCGTCGCCCAGCAGGACCTCGCCACCGTGCTGCGCTGCCACGTCGCCGCCTTTGAGGCGCTCGGCGGCGTGCCCGAGCAGATCCTCTACGACCGGATGCGCACCGCGGTCCTCGGCGAGGTCGACGAGCGCGGCATCGTCTACAACAGCAAGCTGCTCGCTCTCGCCGCCCACTACGGCACCGTGCCCAAGGCCTGCCGGCCCTACCGCGCCAAGACCAAGGGTAAGGTCGAGAGGCCGTTCCGCTATGTTCGCGAGGACTTCTTCCTCGCGCGCAGCTTCCGCAGCCTCGACGACCTGAACGCTCAGTTCACCCAGTGGCTCGACCAGGTCGCCAACCGTCGCCTGCACGGCACCACGGGGCGCATCGTCATCGAGCACTTCGCCGAGGAGCGCCCCTCCCTCAAGCCGCTCCCGGCCGGGCCGTTCAACGCCGTGCTCCGCCTCGAGCGGCGCATCTCGCACGAGGGCATGATCTCGGTGGGCGGCAATCTCTACTCCGTCCCGGACGGCACCCGCCGGCGCCCCGTCGAGGTGCAGGTCACCGCCGCCGAGGTCCGCATCCTCGAGGAGGGACGGCTCGTCGCCGTCCACCCTGTGCTGGAGGGCCGCGGCCGGCGCCGCATCGCCGAGGGGCACCGTAGCCTGCCGCCGCCACACAACAGCACCACGCCCCGGCACGGAGCCGCAGCACCACCAGGACCGCCCGCCGGCACCCCCGGCGTGACGCCCCGCTCGCTGGCCATCTACGAGGCCGTTGGCCGCCGGCTTGCCGCCGGGGAGCCCGCCCGATGACCGCAGCGCCCGCCACCCTCGACCGCATCCGCCACCACCTGGTGGGCCTGCGCATGCCGCGAGCCCTCGAGGTGCTGGAGCACCTCCTGCGCCAGCTCGAGCGCGGCGAGATCTCCGCCCTCGAGGCGATCGACGGCTTGCTCGACGCGGAGCTCAGCCTGCGCGAGGGCCGCAGGGTCAAGGCAGCCCTCAAGATGGGCCGGCTGCTCACCGTCAAGACGCTGGCCGGGTTCGACTTCGCGTTCCAGCCCTCGCTCGACCGCAACCGCATCCTCACCCTGGCCGGGCTCGACTTCATCAGCCGCCACGAGGTCGTCCACTTCCTCGGCCAGCCCGGCTGCGGCAAGACCCACTTGGCCATCGCCCTCGCCGTCGAGGCGGTTCAGGCCGGCCGCAGCGTCTATTTCACCACCCTAGCCGAGCTGGTGGGCTCGCTGGCCAAGGCCGAGCGCGAGGGCACCCTCCGCGAACGCATCCGGTTCCTCTGCCGGCCACAGCTCCTCGTGGTCGACGAGATCGGCTACCTGCCCGTCGTCGCGGGCGGTGGAAACCTGTTCTTTCAGCTGGTGAACGCCCGCTACGAGCGCGGCGCCATGATCCTGACCTCCAACCGCGGCTTTGCCGAATGGGGCGAGGTGTTCGGCGACACCGTCGTTGCCACCGCCCTGCTCGACCGGCTCCTCCACCACGCCATCGTCGTCCGCATCGAGGGCGCCAGCTACCGCCTCCGTCGCCACGCCGACCTGCTGCCCGACACCAGCTCAGCCCGACCCATCGCCTCACCTGAGCCACCACGCCGGCGCGGCAGACCACCCAAGCTCCGAACAGCCGACCTCAGCGCCGCGACATAGCCACCAGCCGAACTGGGGAATTTTCAGCCAGCGCTTTTGAGGAAAACCTCCTCAGCATTGACACCCTTGCCGAATGGGGCGAGGTGTTCGGCGACACCGTCGTTGCCACCGCCCTGCTCGACCGGCTCCTCCACCACGCCATCGTCGTCCGCATCGAGGGCGCCAGCTACCGCCTCCGTCGCCACGCCGACCTGCTGCCCGACACCAGCTCAGCCCGACCCATCGCCTCACCTGAGCCACCACGCCGGCGCGGCAGACCACCCAAGCTCCGAACAGCCGACCTCAGCGCCGCGACATAGCCACCAGCCGAACTGGGGAATTTTCAGCCAGCGCTTTTGAGGAAAACCTCCTCAGCATTGACACCTTGGCGTGGTGGGGGCTGGGACGGCGGCTCGGTCGGGAGCAGAGGCTCCGGACGAGGGACGTCGCCACCTCGAGGCCGTCGCGGAGCTGGATGCGGCGCGCCGGCAAAACGCGACCCGCGTGCTCGCCTACGTGGAGCGCCTCGCCGGGGCTATTCCGCCGCTGGCGACAGAGCTCCTCGGGTCGGAGGACGCGGCCGCGGAGTGGCTCATGCAGCCGGTGCTGGCCCTTGGGTACAAGCGCCCGATTGACCGGTTGGGCACGGACGCGGGCCGCGAGGAGGTCGAACTCCTGCTCCTGCGCCTTCAGCATGGCGTCTACGTGTGAGCCGGCCGCTCTTGCACGACCGGGTACGGCAAAGCGCAACGCCCGCGCCGGCCCAGACCACCCCAACCCCGAACGGAGGCATCAATGACCCGAGCTGTGCCTGACGCGAGAAGCCTGGATGACCTTGGGCCGCTGGCAGACCGGCTCCTGGCGGAGTTGCCGGCTCTCTTCCTCCGCCAGCATCCAACCGTCCTGATCGGGAGCCTGGACGGCGGCGCGTGCTGGAGGGACGAGGGGGACATCGACGCGGTGGAGCACGAGGGGGTCGAGTACGTCCCGGCCTTCCAGCTCCGTGACGGGCGCCCGCATCCCACGATCCGCGCGGTGCTCGCGGCCTTCCCGCCGGAGCTGACCGCCTGGGATCGGGCCTACTGGTTTGTGTCGTCGGAACCAGGGCTGGGTGGCAGGCGGCCCTGCGAGGCGCTCGACGACGTCGAGGCGCTGGTCGCCTCGGCGCGGCAAGCGGGCGCGGAGATCATTGCGAAGCGTCACCAGACCAAACGCAACCTCGACCTTCACGCACAAGCTGGCAGGCTGAACCGCGCGTCTTTGCAATAAAGCTGGAGGCGCTCCGCCGTGCCTGAACGCCGGAGATCGGGAATGAACGCGTCGGACGAGGATCGCGGGCATCGCCGGGCCGTCGCCGCGCGGGATGCGGCGGCTCGTCGCGACTTTGTCCGGTGGCTGGCCGGTGTGGAGCGCCTGGCCGGCGAGGTCCTGACGCAGGCCGCGGGCGTCTTCGGCTCGCGTGAGGCCGCCGCCGAGTGGCTCACGCGGCCCGCCATGGCGCTCGACCAGAGGCGTCCCGTCGACCTGCTCGGCATGGAAGGCGGCCGCAAGCAAGTCGAGCTTCTGCTCATCCGCCTCGAGTACGGGGTCTACACGTGAGCGGGCAAACTCCGGCAGGTCTCTCCCACGGCTTGGCCCCAGGTTGCCGTGCCGCGCAGGGGTGGGTCTTGGCCGACGGCAAAGTCGAGCGGTGGCTTGCGTGAGGTCGGACAGGCCGGACCTCCGCATGACTTCAGCTGCCAGCCGAGCCGCTATCCCCACAAGCGCGACCGATCGACCCTGGTGTAAGCCGGACGGCAAAGGAGGTCGGCCTTGCTCCCCATTCAGCGAAACGTGACGATCCAGGCCACCCTGGTCGAGGCGGCCGAGCGGGAAGGCCGCGAGATGAACCGCGCTACGGCCGCCCAGATCGAGCACTGGGTCCGGCTGGGTATGGCGTTCGAGAGTTCCCCCGACGTGTCCAAGGTCAAGATCCGGCAAGCCCTGGCCGGGGAGACCACCATCGACGACCTGAACGCCCTGGAGACGAGAGCCTTCTTCGCCAATCTCGCCGCGAGCATGCAGACACCCACCCAGGCCGAGCGCGACTACTACGCCTCCCTGGGCGGATCATCGGAGGCGCCGGGACTAAGCGAGGAGGAGCTCTACGGCGACGCGCTCCCGAGACCTGACAGCGAGGGCACGAGCGCCGGCGAGTGAGCCCACCGGAAGGGACACGAGGGCCGGGCGGCACCGTGAGCGCCGTGACGAGGTCCGCCGGCGCGGGCTACGGATATCTGGGGCCAGTGTGGAGCTTGGAGGCAGCATCGTTTTCCACATCAGCGTGCCGTCCAACGTCTGTGCACTGAACGTCGTCCGGAGGTACCGTCTCCGGCTGAGAGCGCATGGCACGCCCGGTGGGCGGCTTCCACTCGCCTCGCTTGCGGGCGGACCAAGCATAGCGGGGATCGTGGTCCAACAAGTGAAGGTGGTCCGCGAGCCGGTTGCGCTCCAGCCAGCCCACGGCTGCTTCCAGCTCGGCGAGTGTCATGGCGGCGCGCGCCTTGTCACCGGTGACACGCTTCAGGGCCGCGTTGTAGCGGTGATACAGGCCTGGTCCCGCGATCCCTCCGCGCAACCCAGCCGCACCTGCCTCGTCCTCCACCGCCTGCGCCGCCACCATCTCGCCGAGGCGAATGCGCAGGCGCCGCTCAGCAACGGAGGGCACCTCCAGCAGGTCCCCTTGAGTCTCCTCCTGTTCGGGGCGGCGCATCGCCAGCTCTGGCCCCGGCGCGAGCCGGTCGTAGCGCATGGCCAGCGCATTCGAGGAGAGGGGCACAATGCCCTCGTTGGGCACGGGAAGCTGATCCAGCAGCCAGGCGGGCAGCGTGGACGGTCCGCGTCGCGGCTTCGGACGGCGCGCCATGGTGCCCTGCTCTGTCTCCATGCGCCGGCGGAACAGGCCAAAGAGCGGGTCGTCCGGGTGAAAAACCAACGCTTGCTGCGCCTCGTAGGCACCGGCATTCGGGTCCACACGCGTTGCGCGTGCCACCATCTGCTCCAGCCAGGGACGAGAGCGGATGTGGGTGAGGGCCGCCACCACCGCGACCTCCGGCGCGTCCAGCCCTTCGTAGGCCATGGCGACCGTCACCAGCACTGAGGGCTCCGCCATCAGCCGGAAGGCGGCCAGCAGCTCGTGCGCCCGCGGCGTGTCCGAGGTGGCGAGCTGCGCCACGGTCTTGGCCTGCGCCGCTGGGATCCATTGCCGCACCACGGCGAGGTAGTGCCGCGCGGTTGCCTGATCGGGTGCTACGACCAGCAGCTTGCCCAGACCACGCGCGGGAGCGCCGGTTGCTAGTCCACGCACTTGGCGTCGTCGGGCGCGGAGATGGCGGATGGCGACGAACGCCTCGCGCAGCAGCGCCTCGGCGAAGCCGGTGCGGAGCGCGGTGAAGAGGGCAGGGCGGGTGGTCTCGTCGGGGTGCAGGCCGGAGATCCGATGTGGGCCGAGCTCGTTTCCGTCTTCGTCACGCCAGCTGGCCTCACCGTCGAGCGCCCCGAAGGTAACCGGCAGCACGGCGCGCTCGGCAAGTGCCTGGGCGCGGGAGTAACCGACCACAGCCCAGCCCTCAGCATCCAGCGCCACCTCCCGCGTGCGCGCCTTAGGGCCTTTGCGATAGGGCAGCCAAAGAATGCCTTTGCCGTCGGCGCGCTCCAGGGTGCCCGAGAGCAGCAGCCGCACGCGGGCGCATTCGAGCAGCGGCAGGATGGCGCGTGACCAGGCACTGGCCTGGTCCTCCTCCGTCTCCTGTGCGGCCGCCGTCGGGTCTATGTCCGCGAGAGCCGGAAGGTGGTGCACCTCGTCCACCACGAGCAGCGTGCGATGGCGCCTGAACTCGGCCAGGTGCAGATCCGGAGCGGCGGCGACGCCCTGGTAGGTGGTGATGTAGCCGGCGAGCCCTCGGCTCGGATCGGGGGTGTTATCGGCGGCGCGCACCGACAGGCTGTGGCGCAGCGCCTCGCGCCAGTACGGGTCCGCGAAGGCTTCCTCAGCCTGGAGCCGCAAACTGTCGCGTGGCACGACCCAGCAGACCCGATCAACCACGCCGGCCGCGATCAGGCGGCTCGCCGCGATGACGGGCAGCAGCGACTTGCCACCGCCTGGGGTGACCGCGGCGAGGATGTCGCGCGCCTCGGTTTCGCCGGTGGCAATCGCCTCAATGACGCCCGCGAGGCGCTGCTGATGCGAGCGAAGGGGGCGGGTCACAGTGGGGAATGATCTAGAGAGAGCACGTCAAGACACTGATTCAGTGGGATTCCCGTGTCCAGGCCTTCCTGAACCTTGCACGCCGGCACAATTGGGATATATAGTATGTATATCCCGAGAGGCTCACATGACCCGGACCACTCTTTTTCAGAGCAACCGGACACAGGCGGTACGTCTGCCGAAAGGCGTGGCCTTTCCAGAGGGCGTTAGGGACGTCGCGATCCTGCGTGACGGCACGCGCCGGATCATCGTACCGGCTGATGCCAGTTGGGACGACTTCTTTGGCGCACCTGGTATTGACCTGCCGGATCGTGAGCAGCCGCAGTCGGAGGAACGCGAGCGCTTCTGATGTTGCGCTATCTGCTGGACACGAACCTCTGCATCCGCGTGCTGCGAGATCGACCGCAGGGCTTGCGGGTGCGGTTCAACGCCGAGGCCGGGTCGCTCTGCCTCTCAACGGTGGTGCTCATGGAGCTGCTGCACGGAGCCGGCAAGTCGGCACGGCCGACTGAAAACCGGCGAGAGGTGGAGCGCTTCGCCGCGCGGCTCGATGTGCTGGCCTTCGACGCGGACGCAGCAGCCCATGCGGGAGAGATCCGCACCGCGCTGGAGCGCGCCGGGCAGGTCATCGGCGCCTATGACCTGATGATTGCAGGCCACGCAAGGAGCCGCGGGCTGGTCGTGGTCACCGGCAACCTCGGCGAGTTTCGCCGTGTCGAGGGACTGCGCTGTGAGGACTGGCTGTAGCCAGCCGAGAAAAAAGCTCCGCAAAAACAGAGCTAAAGCAGATCGTTTTACATAACTAATATTCTGCGGTCGACGCGGAAGTTGCTGCACAGCGCTACGTGCTGAAACCTGGTGCGGTTCGCTCCACCTACCCCGCCAATTCGGTCCGCCTCCTAGACTTGAATCCGGCGCTTCAAACTTGAATCCGGCTCGATGCGCTGCAGCTTATTTGACGTGATCCGCACTCCGCTGGAAGGCTCAGATGGCAAGAATACCTCGTGAGGAGCATGCCAAGATCCGGGAGCGGGTGGAGATTGGCCAAGAGAAGGTCGCTGCGGTGGCCGCCCTCTACGGCTGCACCCCGGCCAACATCTACGCCATCCTCACTAAGCTCCGACGTGAGGATACCCCTGAGACCAAGCTTTCCGCGCCTACCAAGCCCGCAGAGGCACTCTCGGCCAAACTGCCCGCTCCGGTTGCTGCTGCGTCGCCCTCGGACCTGTCCTCTGGTAGCGAACTTCCTCTCTTCGGCAGACCTTCCAGTTCTGAGTCCCTCGAGCCGGAGAGCCCGCCGGCTGCATCGGTTCACGATGCCATTCAGTCTTCCTCCACCAAGAACGTTCCGGACGCGGCCGCTTCGCCTGCTCCTCGGGGTGCTTCGCCTGGGACATCCTCAGCCAGGTTGCTCTCCCCTGCCCTGCACCCACCAACGGCAGCCCATCCCAGCCTCCAGGCGGCTCCCGCAGCATCAGCCAAGCCGTCCCGCTCGCCCGCTCAGCCTATAGCTCGCCCTGTTATCAGCAAACCAGAACCCGCAGCCCCGTCCTCGGGTTCGAAGCGTGCAAAAACCGGCATTGCACTCCTGATGAGAACCACTGACGGCGAGGAAGCCATCCATCCGTTCCGCTCGATCGAGGAACTGCTTTCAGCGGCCAAGCCGATCCTGCGGACCGCGGCCAAGAGCCCTGAACCGATCTGGTTCTCCATTCAGACCGTTGATTTTGATGCCCTGGAGGATTCCTTCTGAGCCCGCGGTGTTCCTGCCGCCTGGGAAACGGCGTGTCATTGTAAGCTGACCCAGGACGGCTACCTCGCCCGCTTCCAGCGAGTGGCGGCCTTCCGCTGCTTCCAGGCGCCGGTCATTCGGCAGCGGCATCGGGCGCAAGCGCGTCCCGACCCCGATGAACATTGTTGAACCCTGACTTCGCGCTCCCTTACGGAAGGCAGACCGAGCTGCGGGACCTTCCCCGAGGTCCTGGGGCTTTTCTCGTTCCTGGGTCCGCCGAGCGGAGCGACGGCTCCTCTTCGAGCAGGAGGGATCAAAACGGGTGGGAAGCCGCGGGAGGGCGGCACATACTGCAACGAGGGGAGGACCAGACCATGGCGGACGATCTTGAGCTCCGCGTCGAGCGACGCATCGATGCGCCGGTCGAGACCGTCTGGCAGACGATGACGGAGCGGCTCGAGGAGTGGTTCTGCCCGAAGCCGTGGCAGGCCAGGGTGCGCGAACTCGAGTGGAGACCGGGCGGGCGCAGCGCCCTCGTCATGCACGGGCCGAACGGAGAGGAGATGCTGAACGAGGGCGTCGTGCTGGCCTTTGAGCCCAACAGGCACTTCATCGTCACCGATGCGTTCACGGCGGGCTGGCGGCCGGCCGGACCGTTCATGGTCGGGGTCTTTGAGGTCGAGCCCGATGGTGACGGCACCCTCTACCGGGCCAGCGCGCGCCACTGGACGCGGGACGCGCTTGAGCGCCACCAAGCAATGGGCTTCGAGGCTGGCTGGGGAGCTGCCGCGGATCAGCTCAAGGCCTTGGCCGAGGGAACCACCTGAGCGAACGAGATCGCTACGGAACTCCGCTCAAGTCTGGTGCAAGGCGGGAGGGCAACACGCATTTCAGGGCTCTGAAGCGCCTGTAGCGAGCAAGCTGCTTGCCGAAGATTGTGGGCTCTGAACCGCCCCGGGTTCCCTGGAGGCTCCAACTCTTGAGAGGATGGAGTCATGACGAAGAAGACCTCGAACCGGTATTCGCCTGAGGTTCGGCAGCGGGCGGTCCGGATGGTGCTGGACCACGGGGCTGACCATGCCTCGCAGTGGTCGGCCATCGGCTCGATTGCAGCCAAGATCGGCTGCACGGGCGAGACGCTGCGCGGCTGGGTAAGGCAGGCCGAGCGCGACCAGGGCCTGCGGCCGGGCCCGACGAGTGCGGAGGGGGAGCGGATCAAGGCGCTGGAACGCGAGGTCCGCGAGCTGCGCCAGGCCAACGAGATCCTGCGCAAGGCGTCGGCGTATTTCGCGGTGGCGGAGCTCGACCGCCGCTCGAAGCCATGATCGCCTTCATCGACGATCACCGCGAGGTCTACGGTGTCGAGCCGATCTGCAGGGTGCTGCCGATCGCCCCGTCGACTTACCACGCCCATGTTGCCCGGCGCGCTGATCCGGCCAAGGCCTCGCTCCGCACCCGGCAGGACCTCGCGCTCATGGAGAGCATCCGGCGGGTGCATGCGGCCAACTTCGAAGTCTACGGGGCCCGCAAGGTCTGGCGGCGACTGCGTTGCATGGACCAGCTTGAGGGCGCGGGGTTGCGGCTGGCTGGTCAGTAGTCACACGATACGGACATACTCCGGGCGTCCAAGCTCAAGCATGCGGTTCAGCGCGCTGACGGCGATGGCCACCTCGGTTGCACGGCGCCTGTCCGTGCGTGAGCGCAGTCCGCCGCCAATGACCCGCTTGAAGCGCGCGATGTTCGCCTCGACCAGGGCTCGCCAGTTGTAGCCAGAGGCCTTCTGCCAGCCCATGCGTCCGCGCTCAGCAATGGTCTGCAGGTGCTGGTCGCGCTGGGTTGGCGCCGTCTCGGCCATCGCACTTGGCACGGCGCTGGACGGGGGCGGCACAATCACGGCAGCACCGGTGGGCCGTGCGGTGACCTCGCCGTAAACGCCGTCCTGATCATAGACACCATCGGCCGTGAAGGAGGCGATTGGGTCCGCGACCTGGCTGAGCAAGGGGCCGACCTGGGAGGCGTCATCAACGTCGCTTGCCGTCAGTGATGACGCGACGATCCGGCCGGTATCGGCGTCCACGCCGACGTGCAGCTTGCGCCAAGACCGGCGCGTCCTGCTCCCGTGCTTCTCAAGCAGCCACTCGCCGGGCCCGCACAGCTGTAGCCCCGTGCTATCCACCAGCAGGTGCACAGGGCGGCTACCGGGGTGAGACCGAGGCGTCTCGAGTGTCTCTGCCCGGCGGCTGAGCGTGGAGTGGTCCGGGACGGGCAGATTGAGGCCGAGCAGGGCGATGATGGAGCCGATCAGGCCCTCGGTCTGGCGGAGCGCCAGACGGAACACTGTGCGCAAGGTCAAGGCCGTGGTGATCGCCAGGGCGGAGTAACGCGGCTGCCCGCCACGCGTAGTCCGGGGCTCTGCCTTCCAAGCTGAGATCGCCGCGTCCGTGAACCAGACTGTCAAACTGCCGCGCCCACGCAGGCCGGCGTCGTACTCGCTCCAGTTCGTCGCCCGGAACCGCTGCTTCGGAATGCGATGGCGGCGGTCGGCATTCGCCTTGAAAGGCAAGCTCAGGTCCCTTCGAGGATGGCAGGGCATCGTCCCCACCATCCTACCTCGGGCGGATCGCCAAGCCGATCAATGCAACACACCCGGGGGGGACGGCAAATCGGCACTTGCGCTTCCTCTTCTCGACCGGGTATTTCGAAACGGCGTTGCGTTTCTGGATGTCCTTCTGGCACCGGGGCGGCGGCGGTGTCAACGAAACGGCGCGGGGCAGCGCCTTCTCCTCGGGAGGACCACCATGGCCGCAGGCTTCCGCATTCTTCCGCGCCCCCGCCAGGTCGATGCCGCCCTGGTCGAGCGCTTCCGGGCGCTGCCCGTCGCCAACGTGAGCGACGTCATGTCCCGGCTCACGGCCGGCGGCGCGCGGCTGCGCCCGATGCACGCG
>NZ_RCZP01000081.1 GCF_006438825.1 Muricoccus nepalensis | reverse complement strand
GCGCGGATGGAGAGCCGGGCAAGATCGGTGTTGAAGGTCTGCAGCGCGGCCGGATCGCCGGCCGCGCCGCTCAGGAGCGGGGCGTCCTGGGCCACGTAGGCCGCCCAGGCCGCGGCGAAGGCGTCGTAGAGCCGCCGCTCCCCCGGGGAGGAGATGAGGGCCTCGTAGCGCGCGCGCAGCGCCTCGATGTCCGTGGCGAAGCCCGCCCGGCGACGAAGGGCATCGGCCCGGACCTCCGGCTCCGAGGTCATCAGCACCCGGGCGCCGTTCAGGCGGACGTGCGAGGTGGCGAAGCGCAGCTCGCCCAGGACTCGCACGGAGGGCAGCCAGCGGTCGCGGATCTCGACGGCCGCGGTGTTGACCTGGCGCAGCTGCCAGCCCGCGAAGCCGCCGAGCGAGGCCAGGGCGAGGAAGGAGAGGCCGAACGCCGCAATCAGCCGGTTCCTCAGCGAGGAGCGCAGGGCGGGCAGGGCCGGGAAGAACAGCATGGGGGATCTCATCCGACGGTCGGCTGGCAAGGGATGGCGCGCCGTCCACGCCGCGCCGCACGCTGGGCCGATTGCGCTAATTTTTCCTCAAGCCGCCTTGGAGAAGCGCTCCGGTGCGTTTCGTCTAACGCTCCGAAGGTTTCGGAGCGGGATCGCAGCAAGAGGCGCCCCGAATGGATCCTGGCTCCACGATCTAATCTTCCGCGCGAGGTAATTCGAAGAAAAAGGCGCGCAGCGGAAGCGCGGGGAGCAAGCAGTGAGTTTTTATCTCCGCATTATCACCGCGCTTATTTAACAAAAAGCAATCGTCTCACCAATGGAAGAAGGATCAGGTTTTTAAACTGACCTGAACTTTCTGATTCAACTAACATCCTGCGCCCGGGCGGCTCGGCTTCTTAGGCGTATCCCCGGCGCGGAGGATGCGTGCCCTATGGTGCTTGCTACCACGCAGGACGCAGCGCAGACCTCGCCCCCGGTGGGCCGGGACGTCCCTGGGCTGCCCCGTCTGCAACTGGCCACCATCCTCCTCGGCCTCGTCCTTGCCGCGGTGATCCCGGCCCTTCTTCTCGGCTACCTCGCCGTGTGGAAGGGGGTTGAGGCGCGGCGCGAGGCGGCCGAGGGCCGCCTTGGCGACACGGCTCAGGCTCTCTCCCTGGCCCTGAACAGCGAGATTGGCCGCTACATCACCCTGGCGTCCGTTCTTGCGTCGTCCAACGCTCTCGATGGACCCGCTCCCGACCTCGCTCGCTTCGAGGCGGAGGCCCGTCGGCTCTCCGAGAAGATGAGCACGGCCGTGGCTCTCATCGAGGTCGCGAGCAACGCGATGCCCGTCAACACCGCCCTGCCCGCCGGCGAAGCCTCTCGCCTGACGGCGGTGACCGATTACCGAGAGGCGATCGTCTCCCGGCGGCCGGTCGTCACCGACCTCGTCCCCGGCCCCGTCCTGAGAGGGCCGACGATCGGCGTCGCCGTCCCGGTCGAGCGGGAGGGATCGGTTCGCTACGTCGTCGCCGTCCGGATGGTGCCGGAGCAGTTCCGGAGCCTCCTCGCCGCGCAGGGGTTACCATCGGACAGCTTTGCCGCGGTGACGGACGCCCGCCACCATGTCGTCGCCCGGTCCGATGCCGACCATGAGCGCCTTTTTGGTCGCCCCATCCCGCTGGCGAACGCCCAGCGCTTCGCCAATCAAACGGCGGGCCTCTACCGCGCACCGGCCCTGGATGGCGTCGAGCGCATCTTCGCGTTTCGCCGGATCGCGGCGGCGCCGGGATGGACGGTCTTCGTGGCCCACGCCGCCACGTCCTTCGACCGCGCAAGCCTCGAGCCGGTGTGGGACCTGCTCCTCGGCAGTGCGGCTGCCCTGGCGTTTGGTGGCGCCCTCGCCTTCGTCGTGGGGCGCAGCATCGTGCGGCCGATCGGCCAGTCGCATCGCTACGCCGCCACGCTCGCGCAGGGCCGGGCCAGTGACCGGGCCGCCAACCTTCCGGCCGCTGCCGTGCGCGAGATCGAAGCCCTGCGGCGCGGCTTCGCGGAAGCGGAGGCGGCCATGGCCGCCCGCGACGCCGAGCGCCATGAGCTCCTGGCGACGATCGACCTCGGCGCCTTCATGACGCGCGACCTGCAGGGCCGCATTCTGCACTGGTCCGCGGGCTGCGAGCGCCTCTACGGCTGGACGGCGGCCGATGCCGTCGGGCGCGTCGCGCAGGAACTTCTCGAAACGCGCTACCCCGTACCCCTGGGGGAGATCGAGGCAAGGCTGGTGCGGGATGGCGAGTGGACCGGCGATCTGCGCCACCGCCGGGTGGACGGGCGGGAGGTGGTGGTCAACGCGCACAAGGCCTTGCACCGGCACGAGCGCGGCCAGGAGACCGTGCTGGAGACCCTCACCGATGTCACGGCACAGAGGGCGGTGGAGGCGGCGCTCGTCAGGAGCAACGAGGAGGCCCGGACCGCGGCGGAGCAGGTTGGCCTGGCTCTCGCCGCCGGCGCCATCATAGGCACCTGGAACTGGGAACTGCCCACCGACCATTTCACGATCGACGAGCGCTTTGCCGAGAGCTTCGGGATCGACCCCGCCCTGGGCCGGAGCGGGTTGTCGCTCGAGCAGATCATCGCGCACGTCCACCCCGACGATCTGCCCGGGCTGCGCGCGGCGATCTCGGAGGCGCTCGCGCGCGGCGGCCGCTACAGCCACGAGTACCGCGTGCGGGGACAGGACGGCACCTACCGGTGGCTGGAGGCGAACGGCCACGTGCATCTCGCCGAGGACGGAACGCCGCTGCGCTTTCCCGGCGTCCTTCTCGACATCGAGTCACGGCGCGCGCTGGAAGCCGAGCGCGATCGCGTGGCCTCGCTCGTGAAGGCCTTCACCGAGGCCGTGCCGGGCGTGGTCTACGCCAAGGACCTGCAAGGCCGCATGCTCATCGCCAACCAGGGCGTGGCGGCGATCGCCGGCAAGCCTCTGGGTGAGATCATCGGCCGGACCGATGCCGAGTTCCTCGATGACAAGGCCCAGGGCGAAGCCATCCGGGCCACCGACCGGCGCATCATACAGAGCGGCGTCGCCGAGCAGGTGGAGGAGGAAGTCCACCTTCCCGGCGGTCACCCGACGATCTGGCTGTCCACGAAGGCCCCTTTCCGGAACGAGGCGGGGGAGATCATCGGGCTCATCGGGTCCTCGCTGGACATCACCGACCGCAAGCGGGCCGAGCAGGCGCGCGCGCTGCTGGTGCGCGAGGTGGACCATCGTGCGAAGAACGCGCTTGCTGTGGCCCTGTCGCTCGTTCGGCTCGCCCCGAAGACGGACGCGGCGGCGTTCGCCGCCGGCGTCGAAGGCCGCATTGCCGCGATGGCCCGCGCCCACTCCCTCCTCGCGGACGAGCGCTGGGGCGCGGTAGCCCTTCGAGCGCTCGCGGAGGGCGAGCTCGCCGCCTACCCGGGGCGCGTCAGCCTGTCGGGACCGGAAGCGCGGCTGGCCCCGGACGCCGTGCAGCCCGTGGCGATGATCCTCCACGAGCTCGCCACCAACGCCGCCAAGTACGGCGCGCTCTCGACGCCCAGCGGGACGGTGCAGCTGGCCTGGAGCTTCGGGGAGGGCGAAGGCGGCTTGCGGCTGCGCTGGGTCGAGAGCGGCGGTCCCACGGTGATCGCGGCCCCGACCCGTCGCGGCTTCGGATCGCGCCTGCTCGCCTCGCTCGCGGAACGGCAGCTCGGGGGGCGGCTCGGGACCGAGTGGCCGGCCGACGGAATGCGGGTGAGCCTTGATCTGCCGGCGCAGCACGCCGCGCCGGTGGCGGCGAGCACAGGGCCGGATCGAGCCATCCTGGTGCCGGTGGCCGCCCCCTCCCCGTCCCGGCCAAGCGGCACGCGGCGCCGCGTCCTCGTGGTCGAGGACGAGACCCTGATTGCCATGGAACTTGAGACAGCCCTGGAGGAAATCGGACTTGAGGTCGTCGGGCCCGCCCAGAACCTGACAGACGCCCTGCGCCTGGTGCGGGACGAAACGGAGCTGCACGCGGCGGTGCTCGACGTAAACCTCGGCGGCGAGGATCGGGTGTTCCCGGTTGCCGATATCCTCCTGACCCGTGGCGTGCCCATCGTTTTTGCGACGGGGTACGGGAGCGCGCAGAACCTGGACGGGCATGACGCCGACGCGGTCGCCGTCCTGCGCAAGCCCTACCCACGCCAGGTCCTCGCCGTCGCCCTTCAAGAGGCGCTGGGCCGGCACGATGCGCCGGAATTGGAGTGACGATTGATATCTGACATCCGTCGTCCTGACTCCGGCTATCCGCAAAGGTGTTCACCTTAGGCGATGATGGCGACCGTGCTGGGCGAGTATCTCAATCGGGCGCGGCCCGAGCGAGTTCGTCCGCTGCTCAGGCGAAGCATCGTTCGGACGAGCGAGGGATCCAGTATCCACGGTCACCTTGACGGATAGTGGGTGTTGACCGCGCGTCATAAGCGCCACCTCCCTCATCACCCGCCGCAGTCCCTCAAGCCGTGCCTGCTGGACCTTGTCCCGACGGCTGCTATCCTGCCGCGCGAGCAACACGGAGGCCGCAAGTTCGTCGGTGTTTGATGGCCATCTGAACCTCGCTGACGGCCGTCGAAGTCTCGTCTACGGGATGCGAGAGGGCGCGCTGGTCCACGTGCAGGACCTCACGGACGAGCGCAATGGGCTTCGTTGCGGCTGTGTCTGCCCGGACCCTGGTTGCGGAGCGAGGCTAGTTGCCCGGCGCGGTCACCGGACGCCCCACTACGCGCACTGGTCGTCCCGTATGCGCGAGGGCGACAGCGCCGAGGTGCCACCCGGCTGCAACGGGCCGGAAACCGCGTTGCATCGCCTGGCCAAGGAGGTCGTGGTGTCCGAGCGCCGCCTCCGCCTCCCGCACCACGATGTTCGCCTTCCGCCACCCAACCAGCGCTTCTCCCGGCTCGTCCGAATGCCTCGGGAGGTTGTCTTCGAGAGCGCCGTGGCGGAAGTCTCCGTCGACCGCCTTCGGCCCGACGTCCTGGCAACCTTCCGCGGAAGGCCCTTCTGGGTAGAGATTCGCGTCCGCCACGCCGTGCCGCCGGAGAAGCTCGCCGACATCCGGGCCGCTGATCGGACGGCAATCGAGATCGATTTATCCGGCCTGCCTCTCGACGCCGACCGCTTCGCCATCCGGGACGCTGTCCTGGACCCCGAGCTCGTGACCTGGCTCCACCACGCCAAGCTCAACGCCGCCGTCGCGGAGCTCGAGGAGAAGCTCTGTGCCGATCGGGCGCGACGGGCCGCGAAGAAGGCCTGCGCGGAGCAGCAGGCCCGGCTTGCCGACCGCCGGGCCGTGACCCGGATCCGCGAGGTGGTGGGCCTGCCCTGGCGAGAAGCGCCGCCCAGCGCCGAGGAGGTGCGGGTCAAGGCGGCGGGGTTATCGCCCCTGATCGACCGCCACATGCGCGGCTCGGCCTGCTTCATCGTCCCGCCCCGCGCCTGGCAGTCGAGGGTGCTTTGCGAGACCTTGCTGAACCGCTTGCCCTGGGAGCCCATCCAGCCCGGCCCGTTGCTCGTCTCCCTGGTGAGAGCGGGCATGCTGAAGCCTGGCATGCTGCGCCAGGACGACGTTGCCCGGCGCGACCTCCTGACCTCAGCCGTGGACGGCTACCGCGATCCGGCGGAGACGCTCCGGGCCTACCTCGATGCGCTGGCGGACAAAGGCCTGCTGCGAAGCCGGAGCGGGATTCTCTTCCCGGTGGAGGCCGCTCGGAGCCGGTCCCTCGAGCGCGAGCGGCGCGCCGTCCTTGTGCAGCGGAGCTTCGACGATGCGGCCGCCAAGGCGAGGAACGGGATGCTGGACTTCCGGGAGTGGATGGCCGCGCCGGTACACAACGGTCGCAGCCCCCGCGAGATGTTGGACGCAGCCGCGGCCGAGTGGAGCGCCTTCGCCAGCACCCTTCAGAGCGCCGTGTCCATGCTCGACCCCGCGGCGGAGCCGTGATGCATCTCCGAGGTGATGCGCGACGTCACCCCTGAGTGTGAAGGACCAAGCGGGAGCGCCGTGGACGAAGCAGGCGCTGCCTACAATTTCTCCCGTGACCAGCCCGGCGCACTGCTCGTCAGCACTTCCAGAGCGCGACTCAGTGATCGGAATCGGATGTTCTTGCCAAAGCCGCTGGCGCCACCCTCCGCAACCTTCGAGGCAATGCTTCGCAGGCAATCGAGAGCGCCTTCACCGAGGTCAATTTCATCCTGCGCAAATCCTCCAATCGCAACGTCGAAGACCTGCGGCGCGCGATCGGAACCGCTCTCCCGCCGTCTACGCTAGCCGATTGCGCCCACCTCTTCAGCGCCGCAGGCTAGAAGTCCGAATAAACGGAGGCTGCTCAAAAACTCTCAGGATTCGACAGCGAGATCATCAAGTGACTGCCAGATCACGCCGCCGAGCGACTGCTTCCGAAGCTGTATACCCATCGAGAAGCCCTGCTACATATTTGTCGAAATAGCCTCTGCCAAACTGACGTGCAGGCCCCCTCAAATTCTTCGTCAATGACCGCCAGTCGTGCCTCAGATCGCTTCCAGCCTTTTGTCGCAGCCCGCGCATCATCCAGCACCTTCTGGTACTCAGCTTCGGCGATAGCGGATCCAGCGGCCCGCTTAGCGCCGATCTCTCCGGAAGTGTTGAGTTGTTGAAGTCCTCGCCACTCATCAAGATCCGCCTGTGCCACATGGGTCCACGCTCGCCGGGCTTGCTTGCGCAACCTGACCGTCTCGCGCCAAGCTTGCTCCCGGTCTTCTGAGATCACTCGATAGCCGTTGTGCTGACCGACCTCCGTGGCAGAAAGCATCTTGGCGAGGTCGGAAGCCCTGATGCGGACAATCCTGTCTTTACCCAACTGTGCTGGGAGACGGTCTTGCTTGATGCAGAAGGCTAGAAACAGGCGTGAGCGGCCAAAAAAAGTTTCCGCCTCGGCTAGGTTCAGCAACAGATCGGGATCAACCGGAAAGGAGGCGGAAAGTTCGCTGCCGACATTTGGCGCTGCGCTCTGTGTGTAGCCCTTCAGCCTTAGTTCGGCTTCTGAAAGCCTGAAAGTGTCCGGTCGGCGTAGGCCAACTGATGCTAACACACCCGACTCGGGCTCTCCATAGTTCGTTATCATAACGATAAGGTTGCTATAGGAGGTCCGCCTGTCACGTAACGATTTCGTTATCATGAGAGGTCGATTCACGAGTGCGATGAGCCACCTGCAGGAGCTGGCATGAAATATCGGCGTGTTGACCGTCCCATGTCAGCATGAGGTAGACGAATGCAACACCATTCATGTCGGCGAGTGTTGAAGCGTAGCGCTTATCTACCTTGTTCAAGCGGCGCCTGTGCTTCGCTGAGGCAAAGAAGCGTTCCGAGACCTGGCGCTCGAGCAGCAGCGCGAGCCTCTCTATGGCCCCTTACGCAGCCGTGCAACTTCAACCTTGACCAACTTCCACCTTGACGCCGTGCGCCTCCGCGGCGCTGTCGGAACGACCGCCCGTGTGATCTTGACCACGACGCGAAGCTGATAGTTTCACCCGTGCTCCCCAACCGCCCCGACAAGACGACCGACTTCAATGAGATCATCCGTCCTCGCCTTGTTGATATGCACCATCAGGTACCTCAGCGTGTCGACCGCCAAGTGAATCGCCCTGTTGCTTGCGTTTGGCTCCGCCCTGTCTGGACCGGCAGCCAGCGCTAAACCTGCCGTTGCAGGGTCACCCACGGCGGCATGTCGTTGAGCATCAGCACCACGGCGCTTCGGTCTCAGGGATGTAGCGCAAGCCTTTGCACACTTCCCACAGGCTTTATCCGGAAAGAGGCCACAGCAGGCCTAAGAACACCTTACAGAACCGCCTGATTTGGCTGAGGCAGACCATAGCGAAGGCGAGTGTCGTGAAGGCCAAGTGGATGTCGGCGCGGTGCTCGTATCGGATGGTCAGGCGGCGGTAGCGGGCGAGCCAAGCGAAGGTGCGCTCTACAACCCAGCGGTGTCGTCCGAGATGGGTGCTGCTCTCAATCCCACGGCGCGCGATGCGTGGGATGACGCCGCGGGCACGGCATTCCTGGCGGCAGCGGCGATGGTCATAGGCCTTGTCGGCGTGGAGCTTGCCCGGCCTGCGCCGAGGGCGGCCACGCTGGCCGGTCCGGATCGGCGGCACGGCGTCCAGGGTCGGGGCCAGCATACGGCTGTCGTGGCGGTTGGCGCCGCTGAGCGTCAAGCCAAGCGGCGTACCACGGGCGTCCGTGACAAGGTGGCGCTTGGTGCCCGGCTTGCCGCGATCCGTCGGGTTCGGTCCGACTTCCGTGCCCCCCTTTTGGCTGCGATGCTGGCGCTGGCGAGCGCCGCCCGGCGCCATTCGATCTGCCCGGCTGCCTGCAGGCGCTCCAGCTAAGCCCGATGCAAGGCAGCCCAGACACCGGCTTCCTGCCAGTCCCGGAGCCTGCGCCAGCAACTCATCCCAGAGCCGCACCCCATCTCAGAAGGTAGCATCTCCCAGGGCAGGCCGGACCGCAGCACGAACAGAATGCCGGTCAGCGCCGCCCTGTCGGGCAGGCGCGGCCGCCCACCTTTCGGCTTGGGCCGCTCCCGCGGCAAAAGCGGCTCGATCGCCGCCCAGAGATCATCCGGAACCAGGGGCTTTGCCATGCTCCCCAAAACGCTCAACAGCTGGTTTCATTAAGTGCTCTTAGAATGACAGCATCGAGCAGATGGTTGATCGTGGGGCCCTCCAGGTGCATCGACGGTCTGCACCATCCAAGTCTGGCGGGCACACCTAGTGCACTGACCCAGACGGAGGATTCACAGCGAGCTGGGGCGGTGGAATGCTCCGGGCATGGCCCAGACCGTCAGTGTCATTGTTGGATCCGAGGATCGTGCCCGCCTGGCTGAGATCATCGGCGACCGGAACCGCTCGCTCAAGCATACGCAGCGGGCCAACATCATTCTGCTGTCGGCCAAGCGGCTACCGGTCCTGGAGGTGGCCCGCCGCGTGGGTGTGAGCCGCCCTGCGGTGTGGCGCTGGCAGCGGCGCTACGCCGAGCAGGGCGTCGATGGTCTGATGCGCGACAAGA
>NZ_RCZP01000080.1 GCF_006438825.1 Muricoccus nepalensis | reverse complement strand
GCACGCCGTTCTGCTGCTCGACCAGGCCGGATGGCACCTCTCCGACAAGGTCGCGGTTCCACCCAACATCACGCTCGCACCGCTGCCACCCAAGTGCCCCGAACTGAACGCCATGGAGAATGTCTGGCAGTTCATGCGCGACAACTGGCTCTCCAACCGGGTCTTCCGGTCCTACGACAACATCGTCGACCACTGCTGCGACGCCTGGAACAAGCTCACCGAACAGCCCTGGCGCATCATGTCCATCGGACTGCGCGACTGGGCATATAGGTCATGATCTCAGAGACTTGGTATAAGATGGGCGCCGCAGATCCGCGCCGACCTGCCTACGCCATGGCGATGTGAAGGAGGTCTCAATCGCAGCAAGGTATGGAAGCCGGTCACTGCCTCGCCGCTGAGAGCCTTGCTCGGGAAAGATGCTGGGCTCGGGTGCGGCCTATGACGACGTCCGAAAGGACGCCTTGCACCAGTATCCTCGTGGCAGGACCTCTGAGCCGCCCTCGAAGCTTCACGGCCAATCCGTTAACAGGTGGTCAGACCCTTCAGCGGCTCTCCTGAATCCCAGCCGTGGTCGCTACGCGCCGCGTACTGGACTCCGCAGCGCGGCGAAGACGGCTGACGGAGGTGAACCGACCCGCCGGATGCAGGCTGATGGAGACGCTGAGCGGCGCCCCAGAGGAGTCGAGATAGCGGCGGGTGATTTCGAGCGCGTGTTCCCCCGCCTTGACGCCGAGCGCACGGGCGACCGGCCCGGCCGGGATCCCCGTGGCTTTGATTTCCTGAACAACCTCGGTGATCGGCCGCCCGGACCAAGTCGCCAGGACGGTCGCGATCAACTCTGCCGCCTCTGCTCCCCTCAGGCGCTGCTCCAGGTCGGCAGGCGCCACGTCCGCGCCCGCGTAGGTCTCTGTCCAACACAGCGCGGCACCGCTATCCGCCGGGACGCGCAGGCTGGTGATCTGCAGCCAGCGCTGGCCCGCCCGCAGCCCCAGTTCACGCTCCATAGGACCGTCCGACACCACGGGCTTGAGGCTGATGATCTCGCGCCGAGTTTGCGCGGCGTATTGCAGCAAGTCGCCGACCCCGGCGAGGGACTGCTGGTAGACGCCGCGGTCCGCCGGTTGCAGAGCGGCGACGCGGGTGCCCGCGCGACGGCGGCGGGAGATCAGGCCCAGGCCTTCCAGCCTGTCCAGCGCGGCCCGCATCGTTGCCCGGCTGACGCCACGCTCCGCGGCCATCTCAACCTCCGGCAGCAGCTGGGAGCCGAGCGGGTGCTGCCCCTCCGCGATCTCCGCGGCGATCTGACGGGCAAGCGCGACGTAGCGCGGCGGGGAGGCGATCGAGGGCATCACGCTATTGATGCGGTCCCCTTGAGCGTTGACAAGCCATCCTAGGAGCCGATAGGACCGGACCAATAGAAAGGATCGAACCTTTCGGGATCGGGAGTGATCGTCCATGCAGCGCCGCACCCTTTTCGTCGCCTCCCTCGTCGCCGCCACGGGCCTTGCTGTCCCGCGCCTGGCCCGTGCCCAGGGCGCCTACCCGGACCGGCCGGTCCGGCTGATCCTCCCCTTCTCGGCCGGTGGACCCACCGACACGCTCGGCCGCGTTTTCGCTGAGCAGCTATCCAAGCAGATGAACGCGCGCGTCCTGGTCGAGAACCGCACCGGGGCGGGATCCACCATCGGGGCGGACGTGGTCGCCAAGGCCACGCCGGACGGCTACACGCTGCTGTTCAACAATCTTTCCCACTCCATCAATCCCAGCCTCTACCGCCGCATGCCCTACGACACGGTCGCGGACTTCGTGCCGGTCAGCGTGCTGATGGAGGGACCGGTGGTGGTGCTGGTTGGCGCCAACTCGACCCATCGAACCCTGAAGGGCCTGATCGACGCGGCTCGTGCCCAGCCCGACGCGCTGGACTACGGCTCGGCGGGCAACGGCTCGGCGGCCCATGTCTCCATGGTGCAGATCCTCGCCAAGACCGGGGCCCGGATGAACCACATCGTCTACCGCGGCGTGGCGAACGCGATGACGGATCTTCTCTCCGGCACGATCGTCTCCGTCAACGATACCTCCACCACGGCGCTGGGCAGCATCCGCGGCGGCCTGGTGCGTCCCCTCGCCGTCACCTCCCCGGCGCGCGTGCCTTTCCTGCCGGACCTGCCAACGGTGCGTGAGAGCGGCATTCCGGAGCTGGCGGATTTCCAGATGTCCACCTGGAACATGCTCCTCGCTCCGGCCGCGACCCCGCGCCCTATCCTGGAGTGGCTGCACCAGGAGGTGCGGACGGTGATGAGGGACCCGTCCTTCATTGCCAAGCTCGCCGAACTCGGGAACGTCCCGATGCCCGACGCGGATATGGCGGGGACCCGAGCCTTCCTTGTCTCCGAGATGGAGCGCTGGCGCAGCGTCATGAGCCAGGCGGGCGTGCAGCCCGAGTAGCAGGAACTCCCCTCATGCCCAGCACCCCGTTCGACTCCGCCCTCTTCCGCGACATGTTCGGCACGCCCGAGATGCGTGCGGTCTTCTCCGACGAAGCCCTGGTTGGCCGCTACGTCGAGGTGGAGGTCGCGCTCGCCCGCGCCGAAGCCCGGTGCGGTATCATCCCGGCCGAGGCAGCGGACGCCATCGCCGCCGCCGGTGGCAACGCCGCCTTCGATTGGGCACGGCTGAAGGCCGAAACCGACAATGTCGGCTACCCCATCCTCGCCATTGTCCACCAGCTCGCGGAGATGGCAGGCGAAGCGGGGCGCTACGTCCACTGGGGAGCCACCACCCAGGACATCATGGACACGGCGAGTGTCCTGCAGGTTCGCGCTGCGCTCAACTTGGTCGAGGCGGACCTCGACGCGTTGCGCGGCATCCTCGCCGACCTCGCTGCGCGCCACCGGGACACGCCGATGGCCGGGCGCACCCACCTTCAACAGGCTCTGCCGATCACCTTCGGCTACAAGGTCGCTGTCTGGCTGTCGGCCCTTGACCGCCACGCCGAGCGGTTGGTGCAGCTGCGCCCCCGCGTGTTGCTGGGACAGTTCGCGGGCGCGGCGGGCACGCTCGCCTCTCTCGACGATGACGGCTTCCGGGTGCAGGAGGCCTTCTGCGCCGAGCTGGGCCTTGGCCAACCCGTGATTACCTGGCACGTGGCACGGGACGGCCTGGCCGAGGCGGTGGCCTTCCTCGGCCTTGTCACGGGCACGCTCGCCAAGATCGCGACCGACATCATGCTGATGATGTCCACCGAGTTCGGCGGCGAGGTGATGGAGCCCTTCGTAAAGGGGCGCGGGGCCTCCTCCACCATGCCGCAAAAGCGCAACCCGATCTCGTCCGAGATCATGCTGGCCACCGCCAAGGCGGTCCGGCAGCAGGTCGCGCTTGTTCTGGATGCGATGGTGCAGGACTTCGAGCGGGCCACGGGCCCGTGGCACTTGGAATGGCTGGCGCTCCCGGAAGCCTTTCTCCTCACCGCCTCCTGTTTGAACCAGGCGCGCTTTGCGCTTTCTGGCCTGACGGTGGACGCGGCACAGATGCGCGCGAACCTCGGCATGTCCGGCGGCCTGATCGTGGCCGAGGCCGTGATGATGGCGGCGGCCCCCGCGCTTGGGCGGCAGCACGCGCATGATGTTGTCTACGACGCCTGCCGCGCCGCCATCACCTCCGGCCGGACGCTTGCCGAAGCGCTGGTCGAGGTGCCGGAAATCGTCGAGGCTCTAGGCGGTAAAGAGGGCGTCGAACGGCGCTGTGATCCGGCGAACTATCTCGGGCTCGCTCCTGCCATGGTGGACCGGGTTTTGGCGCAGCGTCGAGCCGTGGGTTGAAGCAGATTGCTCCATCGGATGCGGCTGCCTCGCGGGAGCATGGCACGCCTCGCGCAAGGCGACGTTTTGCTGGCTAGCTCCCTGTCGAAGATGGATTGCCTTACCTCGGCCTCGCTGAGGACGCCGCCCCGTGAATGGAAATCGCGGGCCCATAGCGGGCGCCGTGATCGCGGTCGCCAGCATGCTCGACTATTCCGGCGGTAGCCGCGTCGACCGCGACGGATGAGCCCGGCTCGAGCTCAACAGCGTCGCCGTGCGCAACGCCTGCCCGGCATCGCAGCGGCGCGTCTGTCGCGCTCTCGAGAATGCCGCGCGGCGGCGACGAGGCGACGAGGCGGTCGTTGCGGTGAATGACGCGCCCGTCCGGGCGTACGACGGCGTCTTGAACGAGCGGGGCGTGGGCACGATGGCCGTGGGACGGCTTGAAGAGCAGGGCGTCTGCAGTCGGCGGATCGGCGCCGATCCCCTGTTCGTCGGGACCTTCAAGAACGGATGCCCCGTCGACCGAACCGGCGGAAGGCAGCGCTCGCCGATCTCGCCCGCCTCGGATTTCGAGTGAAAGGGATTGGGCGCGAGGCACGTTCTGAAGCGATAATCGGCCGTCCCGGATGCACCTAAGGGCAGAGGGCCGAAGCCGGCTTCGGCAGGCTGGGATAGGCTCGTGATCCGTCAGTGCGTAGGCAAGGCGGTATGAGCCGCCACCGGCTGACCTGAACGAAGAGGCTACGTCATCCAGGACGTCGCCGGCGCAACCAGAACGCAGCGCCTGCCATCAAGCCTGCCGCCGCCATCGAGAGCAGGAATTGAGTCAGATACGGCTCGCGCCAGTGTCCCTCAGCCATGGCGCGCAACGCGCTTAGCAAGTGCGCCAGGGGAGACTGCGGCTCACGACCAAACCGAACCGCCACGTTCTGCACTGGCGTGGCCTCGAAAAACTGGAACAGGCCAAAGAGCAAGGCCAGGAGAGTGCCGCTAAGGAGGAAGCAGATGGAGAGCCAGCGCAGCACGACGGTCCCTCTAGCACAATGATCGTGCCGGTTCTGGGTAAGGGCTTGTCGCTTGGAGCGGAGATGCCTCATCGGAGCTGGACTATCCTGTCGCAAACAAGGTGCGCAGCAGAATTACGGCACGTCTGTCGGATTGTCTTCAGACTTCCCAACGGCAGAGGCGTTGTTGCCAAACCCCGGAGGGTGAACCGGTTCGGCCTTTGATGCCTTGATTGGGTGCGGGCGACAGTGTCAGGGCCCCAGGGGCGTTAACGGTATAGAGGCTGGCGCAGCGGATCTGGCTTTCGGCGACCTGACGGCGGGGTCGCAGGAGGCGAGGCGCTCTACCGAAGCGCTGGAGGCGGGACATGGTCGTCTCGGCCAAGCCCCGGCGGTGGTACTTACTCCGACGCTTCCAGAGCCTCCATCCGAGGTGCCCAGTGGCCCACCATGCTCTGGGCGTTTTGCAGCGGCAAGCGGCATAGCACCTTCAGCGTCAGCATCTTCTGGATCGCCTCATCCGTGAAGACCTGGGGACGGCGTCGCCGCCCAGCGCCCCTGGAGGGATGCTAGATCAGGCTCGGCGAGGTTCACACCATCAGATCCCAGGCGGAGATCAGGCGCCAGTCGTACTCACTCCATTCCGGGTCCGATAGTGCGTCTTCGAGCGTCCAATCGATGCTCTGCTCGTGCGGAGCTACCTGCGAGGGATGTGCAACAACGCCGAGTTGGTGTGGGACGTCGAGGTTATCATCCTGTGCTGAAGGAGGACGAGCTCAGATATCCCTGGCGACGAGGGACAGCCTGGCAACCAAGGTAGTGAACAAAACGATGTGTGCCAGGGAACGGCCGCTGGTGGCATCAAGCCCGACCCGGGCGTGCGGCAGAGCCCCGATTGACTGCTGCCGCACTCTGCTGATTCTTTCAGGCGATGAGGACATCCGAGTGCGGCAGGCGGTCGAGCCAGTCGTCCACCCGCACGAAGTCGGTCGTCTTCCAGATGTAGGCCGTGCCCGAGACGATCTTGCCGCCGTCGGACAGCATGGCGGTGCGACCATTCAGGCTTGCCAGGGAGACGCCCTGGGTCAGCCAGACCTTCTCGCCCGCCGTGAAGTCGTCGATCCAGTCCTCGCCGGTATTCTGGCCCTCGATGAAGATGTCGATCCCGGCGCCGCCGCGAAGATGGTCGTTGCCGTAGCCGCCGCGAAGGTAGTTGTTCACGGCGTTGCCGACGAGGATGTCGTCGCCCGCGCCGCCGAAGAGGTTCTCCAGCACCGTGCCCGCCTTCAGGGTCAGCTTGGTGACCGCGCCGTCCGTGCCCGTCAGCGTGCCGCCGTCCGCCAGGCTGAAGTTCAGCTTGCCGGTCACGGCCGAGAAGTTGACGGTGTCGAGGCCGCCGTTGGCGTCACCGAGCACGAGGCGCGACGCGTCGGCCTTGGCCATGGCGCCGAGCTCGTCGGTGTAGACGTACTGGTTGTCCGCCTTGGCCCGGTCGCCGTAGAGCGAGAGCGACCAGGAAGTGAGCGTCAGCGTATCGTTGGTGGCGTAGTCGTGCAGCTTGAGCGTCCAGGTGCCCTTGCTGTCCTCGCCCCAGAACTGCTCCGTAGTGAAGATGCCCGAGGCGTTGGCGCCCGAGTTGGTGTAGGCGTGGTCGAGCAGCACGCTCTCCGTGCCCTTGGCGCTGACGAGGCTGATCCGGTAGTCGCCCCAGTCGACGCCGCTGAAGTTGATCGTCACCTGCGCCTTGTCGAGGTGCAGGTTGTCGGCGACGGTCGTCGAGGAGGCGAAGTCCGCGCCGACAGCCTTGTTGACGGCCACGTTGGCGCTCGCCACCTTCATGGTGGCGGTCGTGCCGTGATCGGACCAGGTCTCGGCGAGCCGGACCGCGGCGCCCGCGTCGACGATGCCGAAGCCGAAAGTGCTCGAGTGGTGCATGCCGCCGCCGTTCCAGTCGCCCGCCTTGTTGACGAGGTAGCCCGTCGTCACCGAGGTCTTGTGGGCGGTCATGCCGATGATCTCCTGCACGTCGCGCCAGCCGAGGTGGTCGTTGGCGTCGAGCACGAGGGAGGCCAGGGCCGAGACGGTGGGCGCGGAGAAGGAGGTGCCGCTGCCCGTGCCGAAGCCCTCGTCGACGGTCGTGACGATCCCGTTGCCCGGGGCGGCCACGTGCACCGCTACCCCGTGCGTCGAGAAGGAGGAGCCCGCGCCGTCGCGATCGGTCGAACCCACAGTCATCACGTAGACGCTGCTCTGGACGCCGTGCAGGTTGACGTCGTCACCGATGCCGCCGTTGTTGCCCGCCGACGACACCCACACGGCGCCGAGACCGCCCCGGCCGGTGGCGGACCCCTGGGCGAGGACCGGGGTGTAGGTCTGCTTCTCGCCCCAGGCGCTGTAGCTCCAGGACATGTTGACGACGTCGGAGTTCTTCCAGGCGTAGGTCATGGCGTCGGTGAACTGCGCGGCGCTGCTGAGCGAGCCGAAGCCGACGCGCACGCCGATCAGCGTCGAGCCGTAGGCCACGCCGACCGAGCGCGTGCTGTCGGCCGAGGCACCGATGACGCCCATGACCATCGTGCCATGGTAGTCGTCCCCCTCGGCCATGGCGTCGCTGTCGCGCCTGAGGGCGTCGTAGTCGAGCGAGGTCGAGTAGTTCTTGGCCAGGGCGGCGTTCTTGTAGTTGAAGCCGTCGTCGACCGCGGCCACGCGTGTCCCAGCGCCGTTGTAGCCGAGTTTCCAGGCGCCCTCGGCGTTGATCCCGTTCAAGCCGCCAAGCAGGTTCGGGTTCGTGGTGGCGTACTTCGCGGGAAGGAGAATCGTGGCCATGAAGGACTCCTTACGGGGAGCCAGCCCTCCCCGTCTCAAATATGCGACGAGGGGGAGATTGGCGGGAATGTTCCTAACAAAAAATGAAGGTGCCCGGCCTTCGAAGTAGGAGAAGGGAGGCGTGGCGAAGCGCGATTTCGACCGACCCTCGGACATTGCGGCAGTCGCCAGGACCAAGGAGCACGTCTGCGCCGCGCTGTAGGAAAGGCGGTCCAGGTCTTCGGCCATGTTCCGCCTGCCAAGGAGTCAGGCCAAGACACCCCTACGGAGAGCCCGTCTACGCCGTCGGCCTTCCGGCACAAGCTCCGCCTGGGCTGAGCGGGTACGACCTTCGCTCTTCCCCTGTTGGCGCGCCACAGCGCGAATCGCAGGCCGCGAGCACCATCCTGTGGCGGGAGGTGGTTGCCATCCACAACGCCGGCACGCAGACGCTTCCCATCAGGCGCATCGTGCGAGGTTGGCTCTCGCTCGCCGAGATCGACGCTCCTGGTACCGGGCGGTCCTTTAAGGGGCGTCTGGTGCAGGCGGTCGCAGGCCCAGCCGTTCGACACGGCGTCCGTGTCGGTGTCGTCGACCCCGGCTGGTGCGGACGCATCGTCAGCACCGCCTCGGCGGACAGTCGGGGCGTGCACGCGAGGCTTATGGAGGGGTGGAGCGGCCTGGGCATACCGGCATTGGTCACGAGATCCAGCCATGCTCCTTCGCGAAGAGGATGCACGGTCTGCGTGGCGAGAGCGCTGGGCCTTACCGGAAGCCGGAGAGCTGCCTCCACGAGCGTGGCGGCGGGGCGGCGCTGAATAGCCGACTGGCTCGCATCCGAACCGGGCTCGGCCGACGCTGGACGCTTGAGCATTCGGCTCGTGCAACGGGCGATCTTCCGGCACGTGGTGCTCGTGGTCTACGGTGACCTCTTCTCGGTGAGGCTATCGATGTACAGCGAGGACGACCTTAACGCGGCCGTGGCAGGTGGCGCGATCACCGCGGCGGATGCGGACCGCCTGCGCGCGTTCACCGCCGCGCGGCGCGCCGCGCCGTCGGCGGATGAGGAGCAATTCCGGCTCCTCACCAGCTTCAACGATATCTTCGTCTCCGGCGCCGTGCTGATGACCTTGGTGTCGGTGCTCTGGTTCCTCTACGGCGCGTCGTCGATCGTCGCGCTCGTCGCCGTCGCGGCGCTGGCTTGGGGGCTCGCGGAGTTCTTCACCCGCGTTCGCCGCATGGCGCTGCCGAGCATCGTCCTCCTGTTCGCCTTCACGCTCGCGATCGGGGCGCTCGGGGCGAAGCTCGGCGCGGGGTTGGTGCCCTCTGAGGCAGCGGCTCCGCTTGCCAAGACGCGCGGTCCGGCCATCCCGTCTCTCGCGGTGATGCTTGCCCAGGCCATGCTCGGCATCGTGCCGTTGCTGAGCACCATGGGCGCGGTGGCCCTTGCGGCCCTCGCGCACTGGTGGCGCTTCCGCGTCCCCATCACGGTCGCGGCCCTCACCCTCGCGCTTCTCGGCACCGCCGTCGGGTTGCTCCTGCTCGCCTATCCGGCACTCGCCTCCTTCGCCTTGACCCTGACCTTCGCTTGCGGCGGGGTCGTCTTCGCCCACGCTCTGTGGTGGGATGCCAGCGACCCTCGTCGGACGACACGCCGCGCGGACGTCGCCTTCTGGCTGCACCTCGCGGCCGCGCCGCTGCTCGTGCACCCGATCTTCTCCCCCATCCTGCTCACGGGGGGCAGTCCCTCGACCTCTTCGGCGCTCATTGCCGTCCTCTTCTACGCGCTGCTCGCCTCTGTTGCGCTGGTGATCGACCGGCGCGCCCTGATGGTGTCGTCCCAGGTCTACGCGATCTACGCCTTGAGCATCCTTCTCGGGACGCGGGCAAGCTTGCCCTCGACCATCCTGCTGACCGGTCTCGTCCTGGGCCCGGCGCTCCTGCTGCTTTCCGCCTTCTGGCAACGAGGCCGCGCCGCGCTGCTTCGTTTCCTGCCGCCGACGATCAGGAGACATCTGCCACCGAGCTAGTGCACTGACTCAGACAGAAGATGCAGGGAGCCTGGCCAGCTTGCCGAGAATGATGTCGGCGGACTTGATCCAGGCGAATGGCTTGGCGGCCTTGTTGTGGTCTCGGATGTAGCGAGTGATCGCGTCCTGCAGGTCGGGCACCGACTTGAAAACGCCGCGGCGGATGCGCCTGCGGGTGATGGCCGAGAAGAAACCTTCGACGGCGTTGAGCCAGGACGCCGAAGTCGGCGTGAAGTGGAAGATCCAGCGCGGGTGATCCGCCAGCCACTGCTGCACCTTGGGGTGCTTGTGGGT
>NZ_RCZP01000008.1 GCF_006438825.1 Muricoccus nepalensis | reverse complement strand
GCCGCCCGCCCCGCCGCGCGCCGCGCCGCCGACCGCGTCGCCCCCCGCCGCGCCCTCGCGCCTGGCGGAGGCCGCCCCGGCGGCCGGCGCCGTCCGCCTCGGGGCCGGCACCCTGGGCGGGCCCGGCGAGAGCCGCCCGGTCGGCGCCCCCCAGCCCGGCTGCCCCGACCTGATCCCCTATCCCGCGTCCGAGCGCGCGCGCGGCGTCACCGGCGCGGTGAACCTCCGCCTCCGCGTCTCCGACGACGGCCGGGTGGTGGAGGCGCAGGTGACGGAGCCGAGCGGCTCCTTCGTCCTCGACGAGGCGGCGCGCACAGGCATCCGCCGCTGCCGCTTCCTCCCCTCCCTCCGCGACGGCGCGCCGGTCTGGGGCACCCGGGACTACCGGGTCGTCTTCCGGCTCGACTAAGGCCGGGCGCGCTGTGGCCCGGCGGCACCAGCCGCGGCCGCTCTCCGCCTCCCGCCCCACGCGGGGCGGCGCCTTGCCTGGAAGGGCGCCGCCGCGACGCCACATGATCCCCAGGATCCAGGAGACGGCATGGTCAAGCTCGACGTCATCACCACCCGCGGCGGCGACCGCGGGGAGACCTCGCTCGGCAACGGCGAGCGCGTGCCGAAGGACGCCCCGCGCATCGAGGCGCTGGGGGCCGTGGACGAGGCCAACACCGCCATCGGCCTGCTGCGCCTCCACACCGCGCAGGAGGAGGACGCGATGCTCGGCCGCATCCAGAACGACCTCTTCGACCTCGGGGCGGACCTGTCCGTCCCGGGCGAGGAGGGCGGGCTGCGCGTCACCGCCGAGCAGTGCCTGCGGCTCGAGCGGGAGTTGCAGTCCATGAACGAGGGCCTGCCGCCGCTCCGCTCCTTCATCCTGCCGGGCGGCACCCCGGCCGCGGCGCACGCCCATCTCGCCCGCACCCTCGCGCGCCGGGCGGAGCGGGCGGTCGTGGCCCTCGCCGCGGCCGAGACGGTGAACGGCGACGCCGTGCGCTACCTCAACCGCCTCTCCGACCACCTCTTCGTGCTCGCGCGCAGCCTGAACACGGGGCAGGACGTGCTCTGGGAGCCCGGCGCCACGCGCTAGCCCTGCCCATGGCCGGCGCGCTGCGGCTGGTGCTCGGCGACCAGCTCTCGGAAAGCCTCGCCAGCCTGCGCGACCTCGACCCCTCGGCGGACACGGTCCTGCTCGCGGAGGTGATGGCGGAATGCACCTATGTCCGCCACCACAAGCAGAAGATCGTGCTCGTCCTCTCGGCGATGCGCCACTTCGCGGGGGCGCTGGCGGCGCTCGGCCTCCGGGTCCGCCACGTCCGCTTGGACGACCCCGCGAACACCGGCAGCCTCGAGGGCGAGGTGCTGCGGGCAGCGCGCGACCTCCGCCCCTCCCGCATCGTCGTCACCCACCCCGGGGAGTGGCGCCTGCTGGAGGCGATGCAGGGCTGGGAGGAGGCCGCGGGCGTGCCCGTCGACATCCTCGAGGACGACCGCTTCCTCTGCTCCCTCCCCGAGTTCCGCCGCTGGGCCGGGGAGAAGCGGAACCTCCGCATGGAGTTCTTCTACCGTGCCATGCGCCGTACCCACGGCGTGCTGATGGAGGCGGACGGCACGCCCCTCGGCGGCGCCTGGAACTTCGACCGCGAGAACCGCGCCCCGCTCCGCCGCCTGCCCCCCGTGCCGCCCCGCCCGGCCGTCGCGCCCGACGCCGTCACGCGGGAGGTCATGGACCTCGTGGAACGCTTCTTCCCGGACCATTTCGGCACGCTGGAGGGCTTCGGCTGGCCCGTCACCCGCGCCGAGGCTGTCCGCGCCCTGGAGGACTTCGTCGCCCGCCGCTTCCCGGGCTTCGGCCTCCACCAGGACCAGATGGCGTCGGGCGAGCCCTTCCTCTTCCACGCCCTCGTCTCCACCAGCCTCAACCTCGGCCTGCTGCTGCCCTGGGAGGTGGTCGCCGCCGCCGAGGCCGCCTACCGCGCGGGCCACATCCCCCTCGCCGCCGCCGAGGGCTTCGTGCGCCAGGTGCTGGGCTGGCGGGAATACGTGCGCGGCGTCTACTGGAGCCGGATGCCCGCCTATCGCAGCCTCAACGCCCTTGCGGCCGAGCGCCCGCTGCCCGGCTTCTACTGGACCGGCGAGACCCGCATGAACTGCGTGCGCCAGGTGGTCCGCCAGACGCGCGACCACGCCTACGCGCATCACATCCAGCGGCTGATGGTCACCGGCAACCTCGCCCTCCTCGCCGGCCTCGCGCCGGAGGCGGTGAACGAGTGGTACCTGATCGTCTTCGCCGACGCCTACGAGTGGGTGGAGCTGCCGAACGTCCAGGGCATGGCGCTGCACGCCGACGGCGGCATCATGGGGTCCAAGCCCTACGCCGCCAGCGGCGCCTACATCAACCGCATGAGCGACTACTGCCGCGGCTGCGCCTACGACGTGCGCGACGCGGCGGGGGAGGGGGCCTGCCCCTTCAACAGCCTCTACTGGGACTTCCTGGCGCGGCACCGCGACCGCTTCGCCGCCAACCCGCGCCTGCGCCCGTCGATCCACGCGCTGGAGAGGATGCCGCCCGAGCGGCTCTCGGCCATCCGCGCCCGCGCCGCGCGCTGGCTGGAGGCGCTCGAGGAGGCCTGACGGGCCCGCCACCCGCACGAAAAAAGGGCGCGGCCCGCGTCACCGCCGGCCGCGCCCCTTGCCTTCGGCGCCCGTCAGGCGCGGGACGGCGGCGCCTGCAGGAAGGCGAGGTGCTCGCGGATGCGGTCCGCCGCCAGGATGGCGACCGCCTTGTCGGAGGCGGGCGAGCCGCTGCTCTCGATGATGGCGTTGTAGACCGTGAGCGCCTCCTGGTGGCCCTGGATCTGCGCCGCGACGAAGAGGCGGTCGAACTCCGCCCCGTTCGCCGACTGCAGGTTGCGCAGCATGGTCGCCTTGTCCGCCGGCGGCGGGGGCGGGGCCACGGCCTGCCCGAGCGAGGCGAGCGCCTGCATGATGCCCTGCTGCTCGCTGTTCTCGAAGGTCGCGAAGCGCC
This sequence comes from Muricoccus nepalensis, assembly GCF_006438825.1. Classification (GTDB taxonomy): domain Bacteria; phylum Pseudomonadota; class Alphaproteobacteria; order Acetobacterales; family Acetobacteraceae; genus Roseomonas; species Roseomonas nepalensis. The sequence goes on along the minus strand of NZ_RCZP01000008.1, from coordinate 209,211 downwards.
GGAGGTCCGGGCGCTGCGCCTTCGTGGTGCCGAGCTGCGCCGTCTGCATGAGGAAGGTGCCGCCCTGCACCGCCGTCGTGCGCAGCGAGACGGGGTCGGTGCTCGCCGCCATCTGGCGCGTGGTCATGCCCTGGTCCGCCGAGGCGGCGCAGCCCGCGAGGGTCGCCCCCGCGAGGGCGACGCCGAGGGTGCGACGGTTGAGGATGCCAGTTGAATTCATGGCGCGTTCTCCGCTGGGTGTTGGAACCGGGTGGAGGGGGGCCGAGGCCCCCCGCCGGATCAGACCCCCGCCTTCTGGCCCTGCGCCGCGCGCGTCGCAAAGGTGCGCACCGTCGCGTCGATGTTGTCCTCCACCCACTGCGCCATCCGCTCCTCCTCGCGCAGCGACTGCGTGAGGGCGGTCGGCGACTTCGTGTCGCCGACCATGTCGGCGAAGACGAGCAGCGACTTGTAGGAAGCGATCTCGAAGTGCTCGAAGGCGTAGTTCGCCATGTGGTTCTTCAGCACCTCGTCCTGCATCGGCGCGTGAGCGAGGGCGGCCACGTTGCCCATGAGGCCCGTGACGAAGTCCTTCACCGAGGAGTTCGACTCGCCCATGGAGGAGAGGATCTCGTCCAGGCGCCCGCGCTGCGCCTCGCTCTCCTTGATGTGGGCGCGCAGCGCGGCCTCCATCTCCGGGTAGTTCTCCAGCCGCTCGACCTGGCGGCTCAGCAGCTCGATCGCTTGCGTCTCGAGGGCGCGGGCGTTGACCAGACCGGTCACGTAGAGGCTCTGGGTGCTTTCCTGCATCGTCGGTGTCCTTGTTCGTCGGTTGTCGGGTAGTTCATGCGGCGCCGGAACGGCGTGGCCTCAGGCGGCCTGTTCCAGGCCGGAGACCGCGGAACGAAGGCTGGCGGGCATCATCAGCGCGGGCAGCCTAGCCCTCGTTCCGCCGGCAGCGTTCCCGGTCGCCCGAAGGCCTCCTTCGGCTCAGAATGAGATGCCTCGCGCTGCGCGCGCCGGAACGCCTGGAGGACCCGCTTTCCGGCGCTGAACGCCTCCGTCGGCCGGCCACCCACCGCGTCGCGCAACTCAGGCATCAATGACCCTTCTCCGATGGCGGTCCCGGCATTTCCTTCGCCGAAACATGCCAACGCCGGCCGGGCGGTCGCGGTTCAGGGAATGCGGAAGAAGAGCGTCAAAATTCTGAGAGGTAGAACATAGGCGGCGGCGCGGCCGGCGGCCCGAAGGCCTCGCCCGGCCGGCCGCGTCGCCCTCAGCGCCCCGCAAGAAGCGCCCGGAACAGCGGCACGGCCGCGGCGAGCTCGGCCACCGCGACGTGCTCCCGCGGCGTGTGCGCGACGCCGATGTCGCCCGGGCCCAGCACCACGCAGGGCGCCAGCGCGTTCAGCCGCGTCGCGTCGGTCCCGAAAGGCACGGTGCCGGCAGGCTTCCCCGTCGCCGCAACGGCGGCCGCGACCAGCGGGTGGTCGGCCGGCAACTCGGGCGGGGAGCCGTCCACCACGAAGCTGAGCGCAAGCCCCGCGCGGTCGGCCGCGTCCTGCACCGCCGCGATCACCGGCGCCGGGTCCAGCCCGCGCGAGTAGCGGAACTTCATCCGGGCCGTCGCGCGGGCGACGGTGACGTTGATGGCCGTGCCGTGGTTGTCGATGACGATGTTGAAGTCGGGGAAGGGCGGCTCGTAGGCCTCGTCCCAGCCGGCGCGGTCCTCCCGCAGCCGGTCGTGCAGCGCGCGCATCTCCACGAGGAAAGGGATGAGCGCGAGGTTCGCGTTCACGCCCGCGCCGGTCGAGGAATGCGCCTGGCTGCCGCTCGCCACGGCGGTGAAGTTGACGGTGCCGCGGTGCCCGCGCACGGGCGCGAGGCCGGTCGGCTCGGCGACGATGATGCCGCGCAGCGCCGCGCGGCGCGCGAGGTCGGACTGCGCGGCGATGAGGGCGGCGCCGGCCTTGGTGGTCTCCTCGTCCGTCGTGATCAGCAGCGTGGCCGGCACGTCGGCCGGCAGCCCGCGGGCGGCGACGATGCAGGCGGCCAGCGGCCCCTTCATGTCGGCCGTGCCGAGCCCGTGCATCCGCCCCTCGCCGTCGAGCCGGGCGGAGAAGGGGTCCTCCTCCCAGCCCGTGTCGGGGACGGTGTCCATGTGGCCGGACAGCGCGAGGCCCCCCGGCCCGCCGCGATGGGCGACGAGCACGCGCTTGGCGACGCCGGCCGCGTCCTGGAAGTCCAGCCGCTCCACCGCGAAGCCGGCGAGCAGCGGCTCGATGCGGTCCGCGACGGGGAGGTTGGAGACGAAGGAGCGGCTGTCGATTCGGACGAGGTCGGCGGCCAGCGCGGCCACCGCCTCGGCGTCGGTGCGGTCGTTCATGCGAGGGGTATCCCTTGCCGTCCCCGCGCCCGCAAGACAGGTTGCCGGCCGTCCCGCGCCCCTGCCGATGGAGAGACCCCCTGGCCGCCTACCTCGACCCCTCCAGCGGCCGGACTTGGCCGATCGAGACGCCGCGCTGGTGCGGCGACGAGGGGCAGCCCCTCCTCCTGACGGACCTTCCCGGCATCGGCCGCGACGCGATCGACCCCGCCGCCCCCGGCCTCTGGCGCTACGCCGCCGCCCTGCCCTTCCGCCCGCGCGAGCCGATCACGATGGGGGAGGGGCGCACGCCGCTCCTGCCGCGCCGCCTGGGCGGCGTCGACGCGCTGCTGAAGTGCGAGTGGCTGATGCCGACCGGCTCCTTCAAGGACCGCGGCGCCGCCGTGATGCTCTCGCTGCTGCGCGACCAGGGCGTCTCGGCCGTACTCGAGGACTCCTCGGGCAACGGGGGCGCGGCCATCTCCACCTACGCGGCGGCCGGCGGGATGCGGGCGCGGATCCTCGTGCCCGACAGCACCTCGCCGGCCAAGACGGTCCAGTCCCGCGCCGCCGGGGCGGAGATCCAGCTCACCCCCGGCTCCCGCCAGGACTGCGCGGAGGAGGCGCTGCGCCAGGGCCGCGACCCGGCCTCGGGCTTCTTCTACGCGAGCCACAACTGGCACCCCTTCTTCCTCCAGGGCACCAAGACCCTCGCCTACGAGCTGTGGGAGGACCTCGGCTTCGAGGCGCCGGACGCGGTGGTCATCCCCTGCGGCGCCGGCTCCAACGTGCTCGGCTGCGACATCGGCTTCGGGGAGCTGCGGCGCGCCGGTGCCATCGTGCGCCTCCCCCGCCTCTACGCCGCCCAGCCCGCGCATTGCGGGCCGCTGGCGCGGGCGGTGCTGGGCCTGCCCCCCGAGCCCCCCCGCCCGACCATCGCCGAGGGCACCGCCATCGCCGAGCCGATCCGCCCGCGCGAGGTCCTGGCCGCGATCCGCCGCAGCGGCGGGGGTGCCGTGCTGCTGGAGGAGGCCGAGATCGCCGAGGCCTCGCTCGCCCTTGCCCGCACCGGCATCTACGTCGAGCCGACCTGCGCCCAGGCGGCGGCGGCCCTCGGGAAGCTCGCGGCCGCGGGCGCCGTGCGCCCGGGGGAGAGGGTGGCGGTGGTCCTCACCGGGACGGGGCTGAAGGCCACGCCCCGCTACGCGGAGCTGCTCGGCCTCGACGCCGCCTGAACCCTGGTCGTTTCGCTTTTCGTCAAGTTGCGTCCGGTGGAAAACTTGGGCGCGGGAAACGGCAACCGGCTGCCGGCGATCCCCGTTCGTTCGCCATGATCCTGCAGCTCGATCCGCCCCTGCCGATGGAGACCAGCCGGGGCCCCGGGCTGGCGCACTTCATGATCGACTACGGGCCGGAAGCGCACCTCCTGTGGGTGGTCTTCATGGACGCGGACGGCGCCTGCTGGACGGTTCCCAACCCGGAGGTGCGGATGCAGGCGAACTGGTCGCTGCAGCGCCGCCCGGCCGGCAAGGCGGTGCCGGCGGCGCCGCGGATGATGGCCGCCCCCCTCGCCGCCCCGCCCCCCGCGGCCCTGGCCCCCTGGGCGGCCCCGCCGGCCGAAGCCGGCCTCTAGCGGGAACGCCCGGATGAACCCCAAGTAAGGTGAAGAGGAGTTAACCCAATACGGGGCGGCAATAGTCCGCCATGACTTGGTCGCCCTCCGGCCGGACCGCTCCATCATTTGTCTTGTCTATGCGATCTAACCTATCTCTCCTGCCTTCAAGGCGGGGGCCGGTGCAGCGGCCCTCGCTGCACGGGAGGGGTCCATGGTCCGACGCGCGTTATCCCTGCTCTATGTCCAGGTGCTCATCGCGATCGCGCTCGGCATCACGGTCGGCGTGATCTGGCCGCACACGGGCGAGGCGATGCGCCCGCTCGGCGACGGCTTCGTCAAGCTCATCCGCATGGTGATCGCCCCGGTGGTGTTCTTCACCATCGTCCACGGCATCGCCTCCGTGCGGGACGCGCGCAGCGTCGGGCGCGTCGGCCTGCGGGCGCTGCTCTACTTCGAGGTGGTCTCCACCTTCGCCCTCTTCATCGGGCTCGCGGTCGCGAAGATCTTCCGCACCGGCGAGGGCTTCAACATCGACCCCAGCCAGATGAACGCGACGGCCATCCAGGGCTACGCGCAGCGCGCCGCGAACGACAGCGTGGCCTCGCACCTGATGGCCATCATCCCCGACACCTTCATCGGCGCCTTCGCCAACGGCGACCTGCTGCAGGTGCTGCTGCTGGCCGTGCTGACGGGCTTCGCCATCAACGCCCTGCCGGAGCGCCTGCGCGAGCCGATCTCGCACGCCGTCGATTCCATGAGCGCGATCTTCTTCGGCATCGTCAGCATCGTCGTGAAGGCCGCGCCCGTCGGCGCCTTTGGCGCCATGGCCTTCACCATCGGCGCCTACGGCTTCGGCTCCCTCGCCCGCCTGGCGGAGCTGGTCGCCACCTTCTACCTGACGGCCCTCTTCTTCGTCATCGTGGTGCTGGGCACCATCGCCCGCTTCTGCGGCTTCTCGATCTTCCGCTTCATCGCTTACATCAAGGAGGAGCTGCTGATCGTCCTCGGCACCTCCTCCTCCGAGAGCGTGCTGGCGCAGATCATGCGCAAGATGGAGGCGCTGGGCGCCTCGCCGAAGGTCGTCGGCATCACCGTGCCGCTGGGCTACTCCTTCAACCTCGACGGCACGAACATCTACATGACGCTGGCCACGATGTTCCTGGCCTACGCGACGAACACCCATCTCACCTTCGGGCAGGAGATGACGATCCTGCTGGTGGCGATGCTCACCTCCAAGGGCGCCTCGGGCGTCACGGGCGCGGGCTTCATCACCCTGGCCGCCACGCTCTCGGTCATCCCGGACATCCCGATCGCCGCGCTGGCGGTGCTGATCGGCATCGACAAGTTCATGAGCGAGGTGCGCGCGCTGACGAACCTCGTCGGCAACGGCGTCGCCTGCCTGGCGATCTCGCGCTGGGAGGGGGAGCTCGATCCCGTGAAGCTGCGCAACGCCATGGGCAGCCAGCCCATCGCCGGCGCGGGGCCGCAGCCGGTGCCCGTCGGGCCGCTGCCCGTCGCCAAGAGCGGGGGCGACTGACCCCGGGGAACCTTCCCGGCGGCGGGCGTCAGGGCCCGTCGCCGCGCTCCGCCGCCGCCCCGCCATAGGCCGGCAGCGACCACCCCCCGCCCAGCGCCGCGGCGCGGAGAAGGAAGGCGAGCGCCGCGCCGGAGGCGATCGCGACGGTCCGCCCCGTGCCCATCGCCTCCAGCGCCACGAAGCCGCCCGCGCCCAGCGCCGCGGCCGTCGCGTAGATCTCGCGCCGCAGGATGAGCGGGATCTCCCCGCAGACCACGTCCCGGATCACGCCGCCGAAGCTAGCGGTCATCACGCCCATCAGCACGGCGACCCAGGGCGCGGCGCCCGCCCGCAGCGCCGCCTCGGCGCCCAGCACCGCGAAGACCGCCATCCCCGCCGCGTCCGCCCAGAGCAGCAGCGCGACCCGGCGCTGCAAGGCCGGCGCCGCGAAGAACACCGCCAGCGCGAAGCTCGCGGCCAGGATCGCGAGGTCCGGCCGCCCGAGCCAGGCGACCGGCAGCCCGAGCAGCAGGTCCCGCAGCGCCCCGCCCCCGAAGGCCGTCACCCCCGCGACGAGGAGGAACCCCACCGGGTCCATCCGCTTGCGCGCGGCCGTCAGCGCGCCGGCGGTCGCGAAGGCCGCGGTGCCGACCCAGCCCAGCGCCTCGAGCGCGAGGTCGAAGGGCGCGGCCAGGACCACGCTACTCGGCCGGGAGAGGGGAGGGGGCGGGCACCCGCGCGGCCCGCAGCGCCCCGCCCCGCGCCGTGCCCGCGCAGAACAGGGAGGCGACCAGCAGCGCCGCGACCGTCGGCATCACCAGCCAGGGCACGCCGTGGTCGAGCATCAGCCCGAAGGGCACGGGCGTGATGGCGCTGCCGAGCGGCAGGCCCGAGGAGATGAAGCCGAAGACCTTCCCCATCTGCCCCGGCGGCGCCGCGTGCTTCACCATCACGTCCCGCGGCGTGCGCGACGCGCCGAGCGCGCCGCCCGCGACCAGCGCCACGACCGGCAGCGCCGCGTCCGGCAGCGGCAGGAGGCCGATGGCGAGGAGGAGGGTGATGGAGAGGGCCGTCAGCGCCGTCACGAAGGTGAAGTGGCTCGCGTAGCGGTCCGCATACCAGCCGCCGATGAGCACGCCCCCGGTCGCCCCCATGACGTAGCCCGTCAGCGTCAGCGAGGCGACCGCCAGCGGCGTGGCCCAGAGCTTGTCGAGCATGGCGATGAGGAAAGACTGCACGCCCACCCCCGCCATGGAGGAGAGAAGGAAGAAGGCGAAGAACATCAGCATCGTGCGCGACAGCAGCACCTCCCGCCCGAGCGGCGCCGCGTGCTTCTTCGGCCGCGCCTGGTCCCGCAGGATGCGGGACTGCAGCACGATGGCCGCGACCACCGGCACGCCGGCCAGCCCCGCCGCCAGCAGCGCCGGCCGCCAGCCGAGGCCGAGCGTCTGCGTCATCAGCCCGATCGCGAGCGGCGCGGCCGCGAAGCCGAGGTTGCCGGTGAAGGTGTGCATGGCGAAGGCGCGCCCCATCCGCCTCTCGCCGATGCTGCTGCCGAGGATCGCGTAGTCCGCCGGGTGGATCACCGAGTTGCCGATGCCCGAGGTGATCGCGAGCCCGAGCACGACCCAGTAGTTCGGCGCGAGCGCCATGGCCGCGATGGAGAGCGCCATCAGCAGCGTGCCCCCCACCAGGAAGGGCCGCGCCCCGTGGCGGTCCACCAGGAAGCCGACCGGCGTCTGCAGCAGCCCCGTGATCGCCGCCATCAGCGCGACCGAGAGGCCGAGCACCGCGTAGGACACGCCGAACTCCTCCCGCCAGATGGGAAAGAGCGGCGCAAGGCAGAGCATGTAGAAGTGGGAGAGGAAGTGCCCGGTCCCGATCAGCCCGATGATCCGCCAGTCCCGGTCGGGGAGGGGGGGCGCGGGGGCGGGGGCGTCGGTCATGGCGCGAACCTGCGCCCGCGCCCGAGTCCCGGTCAAATGCCGGATTCGCAGACCCGTCAGGCCGCCAGCGGCGCCGCCCGCGCCACCGTTTCCCGGATCGCGGCCACCAGCGGCCCCGCCAGCGGCGCCAGCCCCGCGAGGTCCCCGAAGACCGCCATCTCGGCCGAGCCGAGCCCCGGCAGCCCCGCCAGCGGCGCCAACCCCTCCGGCAGGCCGGAGGCGCCGATCACCGTGGCGCCCAGCCCCGCCTGCGCCGCGGCCGCGACGCCGAGCAGGCTCGGGGAGGTGTAGGTGATCTCGTAGCCGAGCCCCGCGCGGGAGAGGGCGGCCAGCGCGCGGTCGCGGAACATGCAGCCGGCCGGCAGCATGGCCAGCGGCAGGGCGCGGCCCTCCGGCGGCACCCAGCCGGGGGCGGCGGCCCAGATCACCGGCTCGGCCCAGAGGACCGCCCCTTCGCTCTCCCCGTCGCGCCGCTTGCCGAGGACGAGGTCGAGCAAGCCCGCCTCCATCGCCCGCCGCAGCTCGTGGGAGCGCCCGACCTCCACCTCCAGCCGGATGCCGGGGTGGGAGCGGGCGAAGCGGGCGAGGAGGGGGGCGAGGTTGCGCGGCACGAAGTGGTCGGCGACCCCCAGGCGCAGGTGCCCGCTGACCGGCGGCGCCACCAGCCGCCGCACCGCCTCCTCGTTCAGCGCGAGCATCCGCCGGGCGTAGGCGAGCAGCGTCTCCCCCTCGGCGGTGAGGGCGACGGAGCGGCTGGTCCGCTCCAGCAGGCGCTTGCCGATCAGCTCCTCGAGCCGGCGGATCTTGAGGGAAATGGCGGACTGCGTGAGGCCGAGCGCCGGCGCCGCCGCGGTGAAGCCGCCCCGCTCCGCCACCTGCTGGAAGCAGCGGAGGAGATCGAGGTCGAGGTCGGGGATGCGGCCCCTAAAGTCGCTCATGGGGCGCAGGCTGCCCCGCGCCCCATGGAAGGGTCAATGAGGATCCGGCGGGCGAACCCGCCGGATCTATAAGTGAGGCTCGTCGCTAGACGTCCTCGTCGAAGCCGCCGGCGTCGTCGTAGCCGGCCGCGTCGTCGTAGCCGGCGTTCGTGTCGAAGCCGCCGTCGTTGTAGCCGCTCGCGTCGTTGCCGCCCCAGCCGCCGGTGTCCGAGACCGGCGCGGCGTCGTTGCCCGCGCTGCCCGGGTCGGTCCAGGGCGAGGAGGAGGGCGTGCTCACCGCCTGCTCCCCGAAGCCGCCCCCGGCCGCGCCGGCGGCCCCGCCGAGGCTGCCGATGCCGGCATCGGCCGCCGCCGTCGCCGCGTGGGCTGCGCCGCCCGAGAACATGCCCATCAGCGCGTTGCCGAGCACCATGCCGCCCGCGACGCCGGCCGCGGTCGTCAGCGCCGTGCCGAGGAAGCCGCTGCCGCCGCGCCCCTGCTGCATCATGCCGGGGTTCATCGCGCCCATGGGCGGCTGGATCGGCTGCGGCCGGGGCGTCATCGGCACTTGCTGGCGCTGGCCGCCGCCGAACATGCCGCCAAACAGCCCGCCGCGCGACTGCTGCGACGCCTCCGCCTGGCGCTGGGTGTTCTCCAGCTGCCACTCGAGCTCCTGGATGCGGTTCTGCGCCTGGACCAGCGCCGCCTCCTGCACGAAGGCGGTCTGGGTGATGCGGTAGCGCGCCTCCGGGTAGCGCGTGAACAGGTCGCCGATCAGGCGGTCGGCCTCCGGGTCCACCGGCGGCAGGTTCGGGGCCTGCTGGGTGTTCGGGACGCTGCGCGCCCCCCAGGGCCCGGCGGAGGTCGCGGCCGGCTGCGGCGCGGCGCCGGAGACGCGCTCCACGTAGCCGGTGATGATGCGGCGCTCTTCCTCGGTCATGTCCCTCATGGCTCCTTGTGGCGGGCGGGTGCCCGCGACGGGCGCGAGATGGCCCGCCGGGGGAAACCTTTCAAGATGTTAATCTAACGCGGCGAGCCGTCTAGTTCCCGGCCGGGACCCGGTCCGGCAGGCCGAGCTTCCCCCACTCGATGGCCGGGCAGCGGTCCATGACGATCGTCACCCCGGCCGCCCGCGCCCGCTCCGCCGCCGCCTCGTCCCAGACGCCGAGCTGCAGCCAGATCGACTTCGCGCCGAGCCGGATGGCCTCGTCCACGACCACGCCCGCCTCCTCGCTGCGGCGGAAGACGTCCACCATGTCGAGCGGCCCCGCCTCCTCCAGAGAGGGGACGGACCCCATCCCGTGCACGCTCCGCCCGCCCAGCGCCGGGTTTACGGGAAGGGCGGTGTAGCCGCGCTGGAGAAGGAAGTGGAACACGCCGTTGGAGGGCCGCCCCGGCTTGTCCGAGGCGCCGACCACCGCGATCCGCCGCGTGGCCAGCAGCAGGTCTCGCACCTGGTCGTCCGTCAGCCCGTCCCGCGCCATGCCGCCTCTCCCCGATCGTGAGGGGGGCAGTTGGGGCGGCGGGCGCGGGGTTCCAATGGCGCGCCGCCCAGGGACGTTCCAATGCGGCAGCAATCCGGCGGCGCGCGCCTTCCGCGGGCCACGACCGGCCGCTACACCCGTGGCCCATGCCCGCCCCACGCTCCCCGGCCGCCGCCGCCCCCGTCCGCGCGCCCGTCGCGCGCCCGGTTCCCGCCCTCGCGGCCGCGATCGCCCTGGCCGTGCTGGCGACGGTCCTTCTCTGGTGGTTCCCGAACCGCGAGCGGGCCGGCGACGTGCCAATGGTCGCGGACCGCTTCAACAGCGTCTCCTTCGCCCCCTTCCGCGACGGCCAGAGCCCGCTGCGCGACATCTTCCCGACCGCCGCCCAGGTGGAGGAGGACATCGCCCTCATCGCGCCGCGCGTCCGCGCTATCCGGAGCTACGCGAGCATCGAGGGCGACTACGAGACCGCCGAGATCGCGGGCCGCCACGGCGTGAAGATGTGGAAGGGCGCCTGGCTCGGCCGCGACCTTCGTCAGAACGACCGCGAGATCGCGGCCCTGATCGCGACCGCCAACCGCCACCCCGAGGTGGTCGAGCGGGTGGTGGTCGGCAACGAGGTGCTGCTGCGCCGCGACCTGCCGGTGGAGGAGCTCGCCCGCCAGCTCGACCGCGTGAAGGCCGCCGTCCGCCAGCCCGTCACCTACGCCGATGTCTGGGAGTTCTGGGCGCAGTTCCCCGAGCTCGCGCGGCACGTCGACATCGTCACCATCCACATCCTCCCCTACTGGGAGGACGAGCCGCTCGGCGTGGAGCGGGCCATGGCGCACACGCGCGACGTCTACCGCCGCATGAAGGCGCTCTTCCCCGACAAGCCCATCGCCATCGGCGAGGTCGGCTGGCCGAGCGCCGGCCGCTGGCGCGAGGGCGCGGTGCCGAGCCGCGTGGACCAGGCAGTCTTCATGCGCCGCTTCATCCAGCTCAGCCAGGAGGAGGGCTTCGACTACAACTTCATCGAGGCCTTCGACCAGGTCTGGAAGTACCGCAACGAGGGCACGGTGGGCGCCGCCTGGGGCCTCTGGACCGCCGACCGCCAGCCGAAGTTCGACCTGGCCGGCCCCGTGCGGGAGAACCCCTGCTGGGCCTGGTACGCGGCGGCCGCCCTGGCGCTGTCGGGCCTGATGCTCGCCGCCACCGCCCGCCTCTGGCCGCGCGCCCGCCTCTGGCCGCTCGCGGTGCTGGCGGCCGCCCTCGGCAACGCCCTCGCCTACGCCGTCTGCGGCACCTGGCCCTACGCCTTCGACGAGCACCTGAAGCTGGCCGGGATCGTCAACCTCCTGGGACAGTCGGCCCTCGCCGCCCTGCTGCTGCGCCGCGCCGGCGCGCGCCTCTCGGGCGACCCGGTGGAGCCGCTGCGCAACGGCGCCCAGGCCAGCGCCAGCGTGCGCGCCCTCTTCCGCGGCCGCCTGTGGTTCCGCGACTGGCGCGCCTTCGCCTTCGAGGACCTGCTCTTCCTCTTCACCTTCACCGCGGCCGTGCTGCAGCTGATGCTCGTCTTCGACCCGCGCTACCGCGACTTTCCCTTCCCGACCTTCGCGGTGCCGCTGGTAGCGGTCGTCGCCCGCGCGCTGCTGCGCGACCTGCCGCGGCGGGGCGGCGGCTGGGCGGAATGGCTGGCGGGCGGCGTGCTGCTGGCCGGCGCCCTGGCCAGCGCCGCGCTGGAGGGGCCGCACAACATCCAGGCCCTGGGCTGGGCGGCCTGCGCCCTGGGCCTCGCCCTGCCGCCGCTGCTGCGGGTCGGGCCGCTCAGCCGGGGCTGAGCGCCGGGGCGCGCCCGCCCGCGGCGAGGGCGCGCAGGCCCAGCGGCGTGACCCTCACCGGCTCGCCGCGCCGGAGCAGGCCGCGGTCCACCGCCTCCTCCCACACCATCAGCCGCGGGCAGGAGGTGCGCCAGGCCTCCATCACCTCGGCATAGGCGCGGGGCTCGCGCGCCACCCATTCCACGAGGTCCAGGACGAGCGGCTCGGTGATGCTCTGCATGCCACGATTCCCTGCCAGCGACGGGCGGGCAGTCTGGCGCCGGACGGGCCGCGCTTCACCCTGATAACGGCGCCCCGGCCCCGCGGCCTTCCGGCCGGCGCAACGGAGGCGGGCGTCCCGGCGTTCCAGGGGTGTCGCCGGGCGGGCGGCCCTTCATCGACCCCCGACAACCCTCAACGGAAGGCGATCCCCCATGGGCCTCTTCTCCAAGCCGATCAAAACCCTGGACGACCTCTTCGTCCACACGCTGCAGGACATCTACTACGCCGAGAACCGGATCACGAAGGCGCTGCCCAAGATGATCGACAAGGCGACGGACCCGCAGCTCCGCCAGGGCTTCGAGCTGCACCTGCAGGAGACGCGCAACCAGATCGTCCGCCTGGAGAAGGTGTTCCAGATGCACGGCCAGCCCGTGAAGGGCGTCACCTGCGCGGCCATGGACGGCATCCTCGAGGAAGCCGAGGAGATCATGGGCGACGTGGCGGACAAGGAGGTGCTCGACGCCGCCATGCTGGCCGCCGCCCAGGCGGTGGAGCACTACGAGATCACCCGCTATGGCACCCTCATCGCCTTCGCCCGCCAGCTCGGCCGCGCCGACTGCGCCGCGGTGCTGGAGGAGAACCTTGAGGAGGAGAAGGCGACCGACAAAAAACTGACCGCCCTCGCCGAGAGCAAGGTCAACCGGATGGCCGCCTGAGCGTTCCTAACGCTGCCTAGGATCCACCAGGGCGGGGCGCCGGCTCGAAACCCTTCGGGGCGGTAGGCCGGCACTTCCCCGTGCCCGGATTTCGGGCCAAGGCCTCCAGCCTTCCCACCAGTAGCGCCGGGTCGCCCTCGAGGCGCAGCGTCTTCTCCCGGGATGAGGCGCCCTGCGTCACCACGACACGGGAGGGCGGCATCCCCAGCGCCGCGGCGACGGCCGCGCAGACCGCGCGGCTCGCCCGCCCGTCCTCCGGCGCCTCGTTCACCGCCACGCGCAGCCGCGGCCCGTCGGCCGCCTCGAAGAGGCCCTGCAGCCCCGCCCGCCGGGCGCGCGGCTGGGCCTTCACACGCAGCTCGACCCGCCCTCCACGACCTTCCAGGCAAGATCCCGCGGCGGCATGGCCCGGTTGCGCGCGCTAGGGCGTGGCTCCTCGTCCGGTCCGGCCAGACGGAGCCGCGGGACGGGCCGCGCGGGCGCTCGCCTCCACCCAGGCCCATCCGCCGAGCGCCGCGCCGACCATTCCCCAGGTCGCGTTGAAGTTCAGCACCGCGATCACGCCCATCGCCACCGCCGCCGCCCGCACGGGGAAGGGCGCGCCGACGAAGGCCCAGATTCCGAGCCCCATCGCGACCGCCCCCCAGAGCTGCCAGTGCTGCAGCCAGAGCAGCACCGCCCGCGGCTGGCAGGCCAGCGGCGCCTGGGCGAGGTCGAGGCACAGCGCCCCCCAGGCCCGCGGCTCCACGTAGACGTGGCGGTAGGCCACCATCAGCCCGATGGCGGCGGCGACCGCGAGCAGCGCCACGAGGTCGCGCCGGAGGACGGGTTTGGCAACGGTCATGCCCCGGAGATCGCGCGAAGCGGGGGGCGGTGCAAGCGGCATCATTAAGGCAGGCCCGCCGCCCTCGCGCCGCGCCTTGAAGAGGCGCCGGGGCGCGCGACCTGTGGCCCTATGAAGTTCCCCTTTACCGACCGCACCCCCCGCGTCGCCGTCGTGCGGCTGCAGGGCGTCATCGCCCCCCGCGCCAACGGCCTGGCCGGCCCCACCCTCTCCGCCGCGGCGCTGGACCCGGTGCTGGAGCGCGCCTTCGGCCTCAAGCGCCTCGCGGGGGTCGTGCTGTCCATCAACTCGCCCGGCGGCTCCCCCGCCCAGTCCTCCCTCATCGTCGCCCGCATCCGGCAGCTGGCCGGGAAGAAGAAGGTGCCCGTCATCGCCTGCGTGGAGGACGCGGCGGCCTCGGGCGGCTACTGGCTCGCCTGCGCGGCGGACGAGATCGTGGCGGACCCGACCTCCATCATTGGCTCCATCGGCGTCATCTCCTCGGGCTTCGGCTTCGAGGAGGCGATCGCCCGCCTCGGCATCGAGCGGCGGCTGGTGACGGCGGGGGAGGACAAGTCCTTCCTCGACCCCTTCCGCCCCGCCGACCCCGCCCAGCAGGAGCGCCTGCGGGAGCTGATGGCCGGGCTGCACCACGAGTTCATCGCCTGGGTCGAGTCCCGCCGCGGCGAGCGCCTGCGGAAGGAGGGCGAGCCCCTGTTCAGCGGCCGCTTCTGGACGGGCCGGCGGGCGCTGGACCTCGGCCTCGTGGACCGGCTCGGCGACCTCCGCGGCGAGGTGACGCGGCGCTTCGGCGAGGAGGCGAGGATCGTCCCCCTCGGCGCCCGCCGCCCGCGCCTGCCGTGGCGGCTGCTCTCGGGCGCGTCCCTCGCGGAGGGCTGGACACCGGCCGCCGCCGCCGAGGGGGCGCTCGCCGCGATCGAGGCGCGCACGGCCTGGAGCCGCCTCGGGCTCTGAGCCCTGGGCCGGGGGCCTTCCTTGCCGGCCCCGGGCGGCCGACCCTATACCGGCGCCGCCATGACCAGCCCCACGACCAGCCCAGCGCCCGGCGGAACCCGCCCCAGCGGCGGGCCGCTGCCCTTCCAGGACATGATCCTCGCGCTGCACGCCTTCTGGTCGCGCGAGGGCTGCGCGATCCTGCAGCCCTACGACCTGGAGATGGGCGCGGGCACCTTCCACCCCGCGACGACGCTCCGCGCCCTCGGCCCGAAGCCCTGGCGCGCCGCCTACGTCCAGCCCAGCCGCCGCCCCTCGGACGGGCGCTACGGCAACAACCCGAACCGGCTCGGCGCCTACTACCAGTACCAGGTCATCATGAAGCCGAGCCCGCCCGACCCGCAGTCCCTGCTGGTCGAGAGCTACCGCGCCATCGGCATCGACCCCCTCCTGCACGACATCCGCTTCGTCGAGGACGACTGGGAGAGCCCGACGCTCGGCGCCTGGGGGCTTGGATGGGAGGTCTGGTGCGACGGGATGGAGGTGACGCAGTTCACCTACTTCCAGCAGGTCGGCGGCATTCCCTGCGCCGTGCCCTCCTGCGAGCTGACCTACGGGCTGGAGCGCTTGGCGATGTACATCCAGGGCGTCGAGAACGTGTACGACCTCGCCTTCAATTCCGCCGGCCTCACCTACGGCGACGTGTTCCTCCGCAACGAGCGCGAGTTCTCCGCCTACTCCTTCGAGCACGCGAACGTGCCCGTGCTGTTCCGCCACTTCGCGGAGGCCGAGGAGGAGTGCAACGCCCTCTGCGACGCGGGCCTGCCGCTGCCGGCCTATGACCAGTGCATCAAGGCGAGCCACAGCTTCAACCTGCTCGACGCCCGCGGCGCCATCAGCGTGACGGAGCGCGCCGCCTATATCGGCCGCGTGCGCGCGCTGGCGAAGCGCTGCTGCGAGGGCTGGCTCTCGGGGGAGGCCGCCTGATGGCCGAGCTCCTGCTGGAACTCCTCTCCGAGGAGATCCCCGCCCGCATGCAGGCCCGCGCGGCCGAGGACCTCGCGCGGCTGCTGGCGGAAGCGCTGAAGCCCGCCGGCCTCGCACTGGAGGCTCCGCGCACCCTGCACGGGCCGCGCCGCATCGCCCTCGTCGCGGGCCTCCCCGCCGCCACCCCGGCGAGCGAGCGCGAGGAGAAGGGGCCCCGCCTCGGCGCCCCCGAGGCCGCGCTGGGCGGCTTCGCCCGCAAGCATGCCCTGCCGGAGGCCGCGGTGGCCGCCATGCGCGCCGCGGCCGGGGCCTCGGACGCGCCGGTCTACGAGGCGGAGGGGCTGACCATCCTCGCCCGCCCCGAGAAGTCCGGCGCCTCCTTCCTCCTCCGCCTGCGCAACGCCCCCCGCCCGAGCGCGGAGGTGCTGTCCGAGGCCATTCCGGCGCTCATCCGCCGCTTTCCCTGGCCGAAGTCCATGCGCTGGGGCACCTCGGACCTCGCCTGGGTCCGGCCCCTACAGCGGATCCTCTGCCTGCTGGACGGCGCCGTGGTCCCCCTCTCCCTCGCCGAGGGCGGGGACGCCGCCCACGGGCTGCGGGCCGCCGACCTCACCGAGGGCCACCGCATCCAGTCCCCCGGCGCCTTCGCCGTCGCCTCCGCGGCCGACTACGAGGCGGGGCTCCGCGCGCGCTCCGTCATCCCCGGCGCCCCCGAGCGCGAGCGGCTGATCGAGGAGGGCATCGCGGCGCTGGCCGCCGCCGAGGGGCTGGAGGTGGTGCCGGACCGCGGGCTGCTGGCGGAGGTCGCCGGCCTCGTCGAGTGGCCGGTCCCCCTGCTCGGCCGCATCGACGACGCCTTCATGGACCTGCCGCCGGAGCTCATGCGGACCACCATGCGGGTGAACCAGCGCTATTTCGCGCTGCGGCACGCCGACGGCCGCCCGGCCGCGCACTTCGCCCTCGTCGCCAACATCGCCGCGAAGGACGGGGGCGCCGCCATCGTCGGCGGGAACGAGCGCGTGCTGCGCGCCCGCCTCTCCGATGCCCGCTTCTTCTGGGACCTCGACCTCCGCCAGCCGCTGGAATCCTTCCTGCCGAAGCTGGACGCCGCCGTGTTCCACGCGAAGCTCGGCACCCAGGGGGACCGGGTGCGGCGGCTGGAGCGGCTGGCGCGGCACCTGGCCCCGATGGTGGGCGCCGATCCGGACTTGGCGGCGCGGGCCGCCCGCCTGGCCAAGGCGGACCTCGCCTCCGGCATGGTCGGCGAGTTCCCGGAGCTCCAGGGCGTGATGGGCCGCTACTACGCGCTGCACGCCGGAGAGGACCCGCGCGTGGCCGAGGCGATCGGCGCGCATTACCGCCCGCTTGGCCCGGGGGACGCCGTGCCGTCCGAGCCGGTCGCGGTCGCGGTCGCGCTCGCGGACAAGCTCGACCAGCTCGCCGGCTTCTTCGCGGCCGACGAGCGCCCGACCGGCTCGGGCGACCCCTACGCGCTGCGCCGGGCGGCGCTCGGCGTCATCCGCATCGTCCGCGAGAACGGTCTGCGCCTGCCGCTGGCGGACGCGGTGGCCGAGGCCTTCTTCGGCTACCCCATGGCCCAGGGCACCACGGCCACTTCCGAGTTCGGCATGGCGGTCGCGGCGGAGCGGATGAATGCCGGCTGGAAGCCACCGGCGGATTCCCTCCACCCCCCCATGGTCGCCGCCTTCGCCCAGGGCGTGGTCGAGTTCCTGGCCGAGCGCCTGCGCGTGCAGATGCGGGCCGAGGGGTTGCGCCACGACCTCGTGGCCGCCGCCTTCGGCACCTCGGGGGACGACGACCTGAACCGGCTGCTGGCGCGCGCCGACGCGCTGCGGGACTTCCTCTCCACCGCCGAGGGCACGGACCTCCTCTCCGCCTATCGGCGCGCCGCCAACATCCTGCGGATCGAGGAGAAGAAGGACGGGCAGGCCTTCGCCGCCGCCATCCGGCCCGACCTCCTCCGCGCGCCCGAGGAGATGGCCCTGGCCGCGGCGCTCGAAGCCGCCCGCCCCGCCGTGCGCGCCGCGCTGGCGCGCGAGGACTTCGCGGGGGCGATGTCCGCCCTCGCGCCGCTGCGCGCGCCGGTCGATGCCTTTTTCGATCGTGTAACCGTTAACGACCCGGATAGGGAACTGCGCGGGAACCGGCTAGGATTGCTGGCGTTGCTGCGCGGGGCCATGGACGAGCTCGCCGACATCGCGCGCATCGAGGCTTGAAGGAACAGGTCATGACAAGCTGGGTCTACGGCTTCGGAGCCGGCCGGAACGACGGTCGTGCGGACATGCGGAACCTGCTGGGCGGCAAGGGCGCCAACCTGGCGGAGATGGCCTCGATCGGCCTGCCCGTGCCCCCCGGCTTCACCATCACCACCGAGGTCTGCACCTACTACACGACCAACAACTCCACCTACCCGGCCGACCTGACCGGCCAGGTGAAGGAGGCGCTGGAGCGCATCGAGGCGGCCGTGGGCGCCCGCTTCGGCGACGCCGCCAACCCGCTGCTCGTCTCCGTCCGCTCGGGCGCCCGGGTCTCCATGCCCGGCATGATGGACACGGTGCTGAACCTCGGCCTGAACGACGAGACCGTGCAGGGCCTGGCCAAGGCCTCCGGCGACGCCCGCTTCGCCTGGGACAGCTACCGCCGCTTCATCCAGATGTACGGCTCGGTCGTGCTCGGCGTGGACCACCACCGCTTCGAGGAGATCATCGAGGAGGCGAAGCTCGCTCGCGGCGTCAACGAGGACACCCAGCTCTCCCCCGAGGACTGGCAGCGGGTTGCCGGCGAGTACAAGGACATGGTCCGCCAGGTGACCGGCGCCGACTTCCCGATGGACCCCCACGCCCAGCTCTGGGGCGCGATCGGCGCGGTGTTCGGGAGCTGGATGAACCAGCGCGCCATCACCTACCGCCGCCTGCACGACATTCCCGCGACCTGGGGCACGGCCGTCAACGTCCAGGCGATGGTCTTCGGCAACATGGGCAACGACTGCGCGACGGGGGTGTGCTTCACGCGCGACCCCAGCACGGGCGAGAACGTCTTCTACGGCGAGTACCTCATCAACGCTCAGGGCGAGGACGTCGTCGCCGGCATCCGCACCCCCCAGCCGATGAGCGAGGCCCGCGCCAAGCCCGGCGAGCGGAGCATGGAGGCGGAGATGCCCGCCGCCTACGCCGAGCTGGTCGCCGTGCGCGACCGGCTCGAGAAGCACTACGCGGACATGCAGGACATCGAGTTCACCGTCCAGCGCAACAAGCTCTACATGCTGCAGACCCGCAACGGGAAGCGGACGGCCGCGGCCTCCCTCAAGATCGCCGTCGACATGGCGAACGAGGGGCTGATCGACCGGACTGAGGCGGTGCGGCGCGTGAACCCGGGCTCGCTCGACCAGCTCCTGCACCCGACGCTGGACCCGAGCGCCAAGCGCACCCTGCTCACCCGCGGCCTGCCAGCCTCCCCCGGCGCGGCCTGCGGCGTGGTGGTGTTCACGGCCGACGAGGCCGAGGCGCGCGCGGCCAAGGGCGAGAGCGTCATCCTGGTCCGCATCGAGACCTCGCCCGAGGACATCCACGGCATGCACGCGGCCCGCGGCATCCTCACCACCCGCGGCGGCATGACCAGCCACGCGGCGGTGGTGGCGCGCGGCATGGGCCGGCCCTGCGTGGCCGGCGCCGGCGGCGTGGTGGTGGACTACTCCTCCCAGATCCTCTCCGCCGGCGGCGTGCAGGTGCGGGGGGGCGAGACGATCACGCTGGATGGCGCGACGGGCGAGGTCTTCGCCGGCACCGTCGCCATGGTGGAGCCGAAGCTGTCCGGCGACTTCGAGACGCTGATGGGCTGGGCCGACGGCGTGCGGCGCCTCCGCGTGCGCGCCAACGCCGAGACGCCGCTCGACGCCGACACCGCCCGCAAGTTCGGCGCAGAGGGCATCGGCCTCTGCCGCACCGAGCACATGTTCTTCGACCCCGCCCGCATCGGCGCCGTGCGCCAGATGATCATGAGCGAGACCGAGGGCGGGCGCCGCGACGCGCTGGCCAAGCTGCTGCCCTTCCAGCGCGACGACTTCGTGGAGCTGTTCCGCATCATGGCGGGCCTGCCCGTCACGATCCGCCTGCTCGACCCGCCGCTGCACGAGTTCCTGCCCCACAAGGAGGAGGAGCTGGCCGAGGTGGCGGCGAGCCTGGGCGCGGACCTCGCCACCATGAAGCGCCGGGCGGCCGACCTGTCGGAGGCCAACCCCATGCTCGGCCACCGCGGCTGCCGGCTCGCGATGACCTACCCCGAGATCGCGGAGATGCAGGTCCGCGCCATCTTCGAGGCGGCGATCATCGTCGCCAAGGAGGCGGGGCTGGCGCCGGTGCCCGAGATCATGGTGCCGCTGGTCGCCACCAAGCGGGAGCTCGAGATCAGCCACGAGCAGATTGACCGCGTGGCCAAGGAGGTCTTCGCCGAGGCCGGCACGACGATCGAGTACTTCGTCGGCACCATGATCGAGTTGCCGCGCGCGGCGCTCGTCGCCGACAAGATCGCCGAGAGCGCCGACTTCTTCTCCTTCGGCACCAACGACCTCACCCAGACCACCTTCGGCCTGTCGCGCGACGACGCCGGCAAGTTCCTGCCCTTCTACGTCGAGCGCGGCATCCTGCCGAAGGACCCCTTCGTCTCCATCGACCTCGAGGGGGTGGGTGCGCTGGTGCAGATCGCGACCGAGAAGGGGCGGTCCACCAAGCCCGGCCTCAAGCTCGGCATCTGCGGCGAGCACGGCGGCGACCCGGCCTCGATCCAGTTCTGCGAGAGCATGGGGCTCGACTACGTCTCCTGCTCGCCCTACCGCGTGCCGGTCGCGCGGCTGGCGGCGGCCCAGGCGGCGCTGGCCCACGCCTCCGCCCCCGCCATGGCCGATCGCACGGCCTGAGCGCATGATCGTCGCCCGGCCCCGGATCGCGGCGCCGGGCGACATCCATCGCGGAGGGCACGATGCGGCAGGTCCGGCTCGAGCACCTGAACACGAAGCTGTTCGAGGAGGGCGGCTTCACCGCCGCCATCGTCCCCATCGGCGCCTGCGAGAGCCACGGGGACCACATGCCCTTCGGCACGGACGCCCTGACCGCCCACGCCCTGGCGGTGCGGGCAGCGGAGCAACTGGCCTCCACTGTCGTCCTGCCGCCGCTGAACTTCGGCATGAGCGACCACTACCGCCACAAGCCGATCTGCATCTCGCTTTCCAGCGACACGCAGGTGCGGGTCATCAAGGACATGCTCCTGTCCCTGCACCACTGGGGGATCGAGCGCGTGGTGATCCTCAACGGCCATGACGGCAACATCCCCTGCGCGGAGATCGCGGCGCGGGAGGTGAAGGTGGCGCATCCCGGGATGTCGCTCGCCATCCTCGACTGGTGGGTGGTGGTGCCGCACATGCTGCCGAAGGACCTGTTCGAGGTCTGGAACGGCTGGGGCCACGCTGGGGAGGTCGAGACCTCCATCGGCCTCAGCCTCTTCCCCGAGCTCATGAACATGGCCGAGGCCCGCGGCATGGTGCCGAAGGTGGACCCGCTGATGAAGGAGATCTGGACCTTCGACGAGCTGACCCGCCACGGCGCGACCGGCGCGCCGGGGCGGGCGACGAAGGAGAAGGGCGACCGGATCGTCGAGGCGGTGGTGACCTACCTCGTGAACTACATGACCCGGTTCGAGGCGCAGGGCCTGCGCTACGACCCGTCCGAGGCCTGAGGGGCGGGGTCCGGGAGGCTAGACCGCCACCTCCACCAGCACGGGCACGTGGTCGCTCGTCTGCGCCCAGTCCCGCGCGTCCTTCAGGATCGCGTGGCGCGCGAGGCCGGGCGCGAGGTCCCGGCTCACCCAGACATGGTCCAGCCGCCGCCCTCGGTCCGCGGCCCGCCAGTCCTTCGCCCGGTAGGACCACCAAGTGTAGAGCTTCTCCTCCTCCGGCACGAAGTGGCGCAGCGCGTCGTGCCAGTCGCCCGCCTCCCGCCAGCGGGCGATGGCCTCGACCTCCACGGGCGTGTGCGAGACGACGTCCCGCATCTGCTTGTGGCTCCAGACGTCGTGCTCGAGCGGCGCGATGTTGAGGTCGCCGACGAGGACGGCGCGCCGGGCCGGGCCGCGCGCGGCGGTCCAGGCGGTGACCTCGGCCAGGAAGTCCAGCTTGTGCGCGAACTTGGGGTTGGCGGCGGGGTCGGGCACGTCGCCCCCGGCGGGGACGTAGAAGTTGTGGATCTCCACGGGCCCGCCCGGCCGGTCCACGGCCACGCCGAGATGGCGGCAGTCGCCCTTGCCGCACCAGTCCCGCCCGTCCGGCAGCACCGAGAGAGGGTGGCGGGACAGAACCGCGACCCCGTTGTAGCCCTTCATCCCCCGGATGACGCGATGCGCGTAGCCGAGTGCCTCCGCGGCCTCGTGGGGGAAGTGCTCGTCCGGGGTCTTCGTCTCCTGCAGGCAGAGGACGTCGGGGTCGAGCGCCTCCACGACGCCGGCGAGCAGCGGTGCGCGGAGGCGGACGGAGTTGATGTTCCAGGTGGCCACGCGCAGTGACAACGTCATCACTTGAGTAGTACTCTTAATGCGTTAAGGCATTCTGCGCTCACCGCAAAATTGCTCCCGACATGCGCCGGGCATATCGGCTGCTGCGAGCCAAGAATAGGATGGGCCTTCAGCCGTTCGCGGCTGTACTGGCCCGCTTTGAAGCGTCGCCGCATTTGGACCGGCACCCACCATCTTGATGAACGGGAGAGGTCCCGGGCCTTCGCCGCATGCCAATGCTGGAGGTCCCCCGCACTTAATACGTCAGGCTCAGGCGGTGCGCTGATCACGCCTGCCGCCACGAAGCCACCTCTGGAACCAGCCCTCCAAACAAAGGCGGGCTGGCCAGGCAAGATGTATCCTTCGCTGTGTGTCACCAGCCATCGGATCAATCCTGTCGGTTGTTCGCACGCGGCGGCCGCGCCATCGAAGATGTTCGGCGACTCTTGAAAAATCCAGGCGGCCGCTTCGGCGGACTTGGTCATCAGTCGTTGCGGGTCGATCAGGCGATGCGGACCGAGACCGTTCCCACGCCCTCGATCACGCCCTCCAGGAGGTCGCCCTTCCCCACGGCGGCCACGTTCTCCGGCGTGCCCGTCATGATGAGGTCGCCGGGGGCGAGCTGGACCAGGCGGGAGAGGTTCGCGATCACCTCGGGCACCGCCCAGATCATCTTCGAGAGGTCGGAGGTCTGTCGGACCTGGCCGTTCACCTTCAGCTCGATCAGCCCCTTGCCCGGGTCGATGGAGCCGGCCGGAACGAGCTCACCCATGGGCGCGGAGTGGTCGAAGGCCTTGCCCATGTCCCAGGGGCGGCCGGTCTTCTTGGCGGCGTTCTGGAGGTCGCGGCGGGTCATGTCGAGGCCGGCGCAGTAGCCCCAGACGTGGTTCAGCGCGTCGCCCTCCTGGATGTCGGACCCGCCGACGCCGATGGCGACGACGAGCTCCATCTCGTGGTGCAGGTCCTTCGTCTCGGTCGGGTAGGGCATGTCGGCACCGTTCACGACGATCGAGTCAGCCGGCTTGGTGAAGTAGAAGGGCGGCTCGCGGTCGGGGTCGCTGCCCATCTCGCGCGCGTGCTCGGCGTAGTTGCGGCCGACGCAGAAGATGCGCCGCACGGGGAAGAGGCCGCCGCCGCGCACGGGCAGGGCCGCGACGGGGGGCGGGGCGATGACGTAGTCGGCCATGGGCTTGCGTCCGATCAGGTTCCGGGAACGGCCGCCGGTATAAGCCCGCCGGGAGGGGCCGGAAAGGCGGGCGCGCCGCGCAAAAAAGTGGCGCCCGGTGAGGGGGGTCACCGGGCGCCGGGGTACGCTACTTCCGATCGGATTTACCTTATTGGTCGGGCGAGCCGGCAGGGGAGGCCGGCCACCACTGGCTCATCACCAGCATCGCAAGATTACCAATATCCACAGGTGGAATGCAAAGCGGACTCCCCAATACGGGATCACAGCCGCGTGAGTGTCAGTTCGCCTGACACCCGCGCATCCCCGTAAGCCCGTTTACTCGGCCGCGGCCGGCAGGGCGAAGCCGCCGCCCGCGGCGCGGCGCGCGGCGAAGGAAAGCGCCGCCTCGCCAAAACGATCGAAGATGCGACGGGAGAGCGCGTCGCGCTCCCAGTCGTATTCCGGATGCCATTGCACGCCGACCGCGAAACCGGGCGCGCCGTCAATGCTCGCGGCCTCGATGGTGCCGTCGGGCGCCCAGGCCTCGGGCCGCAGGCGCGGCGCCGCGCGGGCCACGCCCTGGTTGTGGAGCGAGTTCACCGGCACAGCCAAAGGGTCGTAGTCGAGCCCCGCCCAGAGCCGCGCGAGGCCGCTGCCGGGCGCTACCCGCACCGGGTGCGCCTTGCCCGTCTTCACGCGGGACAGCGTCTGGTCGCTCGGCGTCGAATGGTCCATTCGGCCATCAAGGTCTTGAATTCGTTGATCCAGTGAGCCGCCGAGGGCGACGTTCAGCTCCTGGAAGCCGCGGCAGATCGCGAGCAGCGGCACCCCTTCGGACACCGCGGCACGGATGAGCGGCAGGGTCGTCGCGTCGCGCGCCGGGTCCTCGGGCGTGCCCTCCGCGTGGCAGGGGCCGTCGTAGTAGACGGGGCAGACGTTCGACCGGCTTCCGGTCAGCAGCAGCCCGTCGAGGCGGGAGAGAAGCTCACGGGAGACGTCCTCGCCGGCGGCCGGGAGAAGCACCGGCATCCCCCCGACCGGGCCGAGCACCACCCGCACGTAGTGGTCGGACGCCGCGTGGTTCGGCATCCCGGTGGGACCGAACGGCTTCACGCAGCAGGAAATGCCAATCAGGGGCCTCATGCACCCTATGTCGCAGTGGAAGGGTGTCCGTTTCAAGGCAGAAGCGTCACGGAAGCTGCCCTGTGACGCGCCGGCCACCGACGGGCCCGGGCCAATCCGCTGAAACCGTTGCGAATCGGCCCGTTCCGCGAAGCGCCGGTTAGTTGTTGTCCACTGGCCCCGCCATGAAGCGCGGGTCGTTGAAGTCGAAGACCGCCCGCTCGAGCCGCACCCCGGTCTCGATCGCGGAGAGGGTGACGCGGGTGGTCCGCCCCTGGCCGTCCACCACCAGCCACTGCCGGAGCTCCATCGGGTTGTCCGCGAAGACGAGCGTGATGCGCCCCTCCGCCGGGCTGGCCGTGCGGAACACCGTGACCCGCAGCAGCCCCGCCTCGCGCTGGACCCCCGCGACCGTCACGTCGCCCGACAGCACGATCCGCTCCCGGAGGAGGATGCCGAGCGGGGTGGAGCCGACCGGCACGATGGAGGGCTGCCGCAGCTCCTTGTCGTAGTGCATGAACTGGCCGGCGTTCGCGATGAGTAGCAGCGGCTCCGGCGGGTCGTAGTCGAAGCGCATCCGTCCCGGCCGCCAGATCAGCGCCGTGCCCTGCGCAGTCGCCCCGTTCTGCGCGATCTGGATGAAGCGCGCGCGGAGCGTCGTGAGCGCGTTGAGGTAGGCCTCCACCCGCTGGACGTCCGCCCGGTCGCGGGCGGAGAGGGCAGGGGGCGCGCCCTGGGCCGCGGCCGGCGCCGGAGGCCAGAGCAGCGGCAGGAGGGGAAGGGCGGAGAGGAGGCGGCGTCGGCGCATTGCCCCCAGATGGCGCGGCGCCACCCCCGGGGGAAGGGGCGCCATCCCCACGCCGGTCGATTCGAAATCGCGACGACAGAACCGCTGGCCCTCGCGCCCGCCCTTAACGAAGGGGAAAGCCCTCCCGGTCCTCCATCGCACGATGGACGCCGATCTCCTCCTCCCCGCCCCGGTCCGCCTCGCGGACAGCGCCCGCGGTCCCGCGCCGCCCGCGGCCGTGGTGGCCGTGCCCGTGCCGCCTGGGCAGGTCTCCTCGATCCGCGACATCCTGCTGTCCCTGGCCGCGTCTCGCGCCGCGGGCGGCGTGCCGGTCGCGCCGGGGAGCCTGGCGGTCCTCATCCTCGCCGCCGACCCCGCGGCCGCGCTTCCCCTCGTCGAGGCGATGGCCCGCGAGTACCCCTTTCCGCTGCGGGTCGAGCCCGCGCCCGGCGACGCGGCCGGGTCGGTCCGCCGCGCCGCCGCCTGGGCCGAGGAGTTCGGCCGGCCCAGGGCGCCGGTCCTCCTCGCCGAGGCTGGCCGGCCTGTCCCGCCCCGCTGGGCCCACGCCGCGCTGGCGGCCCTGCGGGACGGCGCGGACCTCGTCGCGCCCCGCGGCAGCGCGCTGCGTCGCCTGGTCATCGGCTACGGACCGCCCTCGGCGCTCTCCTGGCGGGCGCGGCTGGCGATGGAGGCGTGGCTCGCCGAGGGGGCGTCCCGCGGCCCCTCGCCCTGGCGCCAGCCCGAGCGCTCGAGGCTGGTGGCCGTCGAGGCCTGACGGCCGGCGGCGCGCTTCACCCGGCGGAGCGGGACGGCGGCCTGGACAGACGGCCTCCATCCCCCGAGACTCGGCTCCGAAGACGGTGAGGTGCACGGTGCGCGGCAGGATCGGCGACGACCAGGTGGTGGAACTCGCCGAGATGTTCCGCCTGATGAGCGACCCCACGCGGCTGAGCATCATCCTGGCCTGCCTCGACGCCCCGGCCTCCGTGGGGGAGATGGCGGACCGGATCGGCATCTCAGGCAGCCTCGTCTCGCACCACCTCCGGCTTCTCCGCGCCGCCCGCCTGCTGCAGGCGGACCGGCGGGGGCGGCAGGTCTTCTACGCGGTGATGGACCAGCACGTCCGCTCCATGCTGACCGACATGGTCGACCACGTGACGGAGGACGGCGCCGAGGGCGAGGCCGAGGGCGAGGTCGCCGCGCCCGGCTAGGCGCCTCCCCGCGGCCGGAACCCGGGTGCGCGCCACCCCGCCGAAGGTTCTTCAAGGATAAGTTCGGGCGGCATCTTTCCCCCGCGCGAACCCACCCAATCTTGTGCGTCGCGGCGCCGCGTGATTAGTGTCGGCCGAAGCCCCCCGCCCGGCGCGGAACGGGGCTGGCCGGCGCGCGATGCGCCGGGACGGGACATTGAAGCGGCGCGTGGCCGCCGGGCGCGCGGTGCGCGGCCCGCGGGACACCGGAGCAGGACGGCGGAATGCGGCGGATTTTCTCGACAACACGGGCTCTCTCGACAGCCCTGGGCTTAACGCTCCTCGCCGCCGGCG
The DNA here is from genome assembly GCF_006438825.1 of Muricoccus nepalensis. GTDB lineage: Bacteria > Pseudomonadota > Alphaproteobacteria > Acetobacterales > Acetobacteraceae > Roseomonas > Roseomonas nepalensis. Next base: position 182,712 of record NZ_RCZP01000008.1, on the reverse strand, counting down.
GGGCCTTCGCGCAATCGCCCGACCCGGCCCCGGGCGGGCAGGCGCTGGGCGCGCCCGTGCCCTGGGGGCTGGGCCTGCAGGACGCCTTCGGGCCGGTGAAGGCGGCGATCCACGACTTCAACGACCTCGTCCTCTACATCATCATCGGGATCACGATCTTCGTGGCCGGGCTGCTGGCCTACGTGATCTTCCGCTACTCGGCGAGCCGCAACCCGAACCCCTCGCGCACGAGCCACAACACGGTGCTCGAGATCGCCTGGACCGTGGTCCCCGTCCTCATCCTGCTCGTCATCGCCATCCCCTCCTTCCGCCTCATCTACTACGAGGACCGGGCGCGGGACCCGGAGATGACGATCAACGTGCAGGGGCGTCAGTGGTACTGGCACTACGAGTACCCGGACAACGGCGCCTTCGCCTTCGACAGCTACCCCATCCCCGAGGGCGAGCTGCGCCCCGGCCAGCTCCGCAACCTGGCGGTGGACAACCCCCTGGTGATCCCGGTGGGCGCCACCATCCGGGTGCTGACCACCGGGCACGACGTGATCCACTCCTTCTTCGTGCCGAGCCTCGGCGTGCAGAAGTACACGATCCCCGGCCGCACGCTGGAGACCTGGTTCCGCGCCGACCGCGAGGGGACCTTCTACGGCCAGTGCAACCAGATCTGCGGCAACAACCACTGGTTCATGCCGATCGCCGTCCGCGCCGTGCCGAAGGCCGAGTTCGAGGCCTGGGCGGCCGAGGCGAAGACGAAGTTCGCCGAGGGCAGCGCCCCCGGCTGGCCTGAGCGCGACCGCGCCACGTCGGTCGCAAGCCTTGAGGGCGCGGCCTCGGCCGCAAGCCCTGAGCGCGCGGCCCCGGCCGCTGCCGCTACCCCCTCCGTGGAGGCCCGCCGGTAAGGCGGCCTGACAGGAAGAGAGAGACCATGGCGCAAGCCGCGCACGACACGGCCCATAGCGGCCACGACGACCACCACGACCACGCCCCGGGCTTCGTGTCCCGCTGGCTGTTCTCGACCAACCACAAAGACATCGGCACGCTCTACATCATCTTCGCGGTCGTGGCGGCCTTCGTGGGCGTCACGCTCTCGATCCTGATGCGGATCGAGCTGCAGCAGCCGGGGATGCAGATCTTCTCCGGCGGCCAGGCCTGGAACGCCATGATCTCGGCCCACGGGCTGGTGATGGTGTTCTTCGTGGTCATGCCCGCCCTCATCGGCGGCTTCGGCAACTGGTTCGTGCCGATCATGATCGGCGCGCCGGACATGGCCTTCCCGCGCCTGAACAACATCTCGTTCTGGCTGATCGTGCCGGCCTTCATGCTGCTGGTCGGGTCGATGTTCGTCGGCCAGGGCGCCGGCGCGGGCTGGACGATCTACCCGCCGCTCTCGGACAGCACCTACCAGTCCGGTCCCTCCATGGACATGGCGCTCTTCGCGCTGCACCTGGCGGGCGCGTCCTCGATCCTCGGCGCGGCCAACTTCATCACGACCATCTTCAACATGCGCGCCCCCGGCATGACGCTGCACAAGATGCCGCTCTTCGTCTGGGCGATGCTCGTCACCGCCTTCCTGCTGCTGCTGTCCGTGCCCGTGCTCGGCGGCGCCATCACCATGCTGATCACCGACCGCAACTTCGGCACCTCCTTCTTCAAGCCCGAGGGCGGCGGCGACCCCGTGCTGTTCCAGCACCTGTTCTGGTTCTTCGGGCACCCCGAGGTCTACATCATGATCCTGCCAGCCTTCGGGATCGTGTCGCACGTGCTGTCGACCTTCTCCCGCAAGCCGATCTTCGGCTACCTCGGCATGGCCTACGCCATGGTCGCCATCGGCGTGGTCGGCTTCGTGGTCTGGGCGCACCACATGTTCACCTCGGGCATCTCGGTGGACACGCGGGCCTACTTCATGGCGGCGACGATGATCATCGCCGTGCCCACGGGCATCAAGATCTTCTCGTGGATCGCGACCATGTGGGGCGGCTCGCTCGATCTCCGCACGCCCATGCTCTACGCGATCGGCTTCGTCTTCCTGTTCACGGTGGGCGGCGTCACCGGCGTGAAGCTGGCGAACGCGGGCGTGACCGTGATCCTGCACAACACCTACTACGTCATCGCCCACTTCCACTACGTGCTGTCGCTGGGCGCCGTGTTCGGGATCTACGCCGGCTTCTACTACTGGATCGGCAAGATGAGCGGCTACCAGTACCCGGAGTTCTGGGGGAAGGTGCAGTTCTGGACGACCTTCGTCGGCGTCAACATCACCTTCTTCCCCATGCACTTCCTGGGCGCCCAGGGCATGCCGCGCCGCTACCCGGACTACCCTGACGCCTTTGCGGGCTGGAACATGGTGGCCTCGATCGGGTCCTACATCTCGGCCGCCTCGTTCCTGCTCTTCATCTGGGTCGTCGTCCTGACCTTCGTCCGCAAGGAGAAGGCCGCGGCGAACCCCTGGGGCGAGGGCGCGACGACGCTGGAGTGGCAGGTTTCCTCCCCCCCGCCGTTCCACACCTTCGACGAGCTGCCGCATATCCGCTGAGCGGGGCGGCTTCCCGGTTGCGGATGGCCGCGCGGGAACGATATGGAGCGTCACCATGAGTGACATGATGAGGAGGGGGGCCACGGCCCCCCTCGCCGTATCCCCCCTCCAGGCCGCCACCGACTGGTCCGAGCTGCGCGACTGGTTCGCGCTCCTCAAGCCCCGGGTGATGACCCTCGTCGTCTTCTCGGGGCTGGTCGGGATGCTGGTCGCGCCCGGCCACATCCACCCCGTCCTCGGCGCCGTCGCGATCCTCTGCATCGCGGTAGGCGCGGGTGCGGCCGGCTGCATCAACATGTGGTACGAGCGCGACATCGACGCGATGATGCGCCGCACCGCCCGCCGGCCCATCGCGGCCGGGCGGATCGAGCCCGGCGCGGGGCTCGCCTACGGCGTGTTCCTCGGCGGCATGTCGGTCGTCCTCATGGGGCTCGCCACCAACTGGGCCGCGGCCGCCTGGCTGCTCGGCTCCATCCTCTTCTACGTCCTGATCTACACGGTCTGGCTGAAGCGCCGCACGCCGCAGAACATCGTCATCGGCGGCGCCGCCGGCGCCTTCCCGCCGATCATCGGCTGGGTCGCCGTGACCGGGCATCTCGACGTGCTGCCGCTGATCCTCTTCGCCATCGTCTTCGCCTGGACGCCGCCGCATTTCTGGTCGCTCAGCCTCTGGGCGCACGAGGACTACGAGCGCGCCGGCGTGCCCATGCTGCCGGTGGTGGCCGGCGCCCGCGAGACGCGGCGGCAGATCATGCTCTACACGGTGGCGCTCGCGCCGCTGGCGCTGCTGCCGACCCTCCTCGGCCTCGCCGGCTGGGTCTACGGCGCCTACGCCCTCTCGCTCAGCGCCGGCTTCCTCTACCACGCCTGGCGCGTGCTGGCGGAGCCGCAGGACGCGGCGGGCGTGAGCCTCCGGCGGGACGCCGCGGCCCGGGGGGCCTTCCGCTTCTCCCTCCTTCACCTCGCCGGCCTGTTCGGCGCGCTCGCCGTGGACCACTGGCTCCGTTCGGCAGGACTTCTCTGATGCCCCAGCCCCAACTTCCCGTGGCGGCCCCCTCCATGAGCAAGGAGGAGGAGGCCGAGTTCTACCGGCGCCGCCGCGGCCGCAACATCGGCATGCTGATCGTGCTGATCGCCCTCGTCGTCATCTTCTTCTTCATCACCATGGCCAAGCTCACCTCGTCCGTCTCCTGAGGCGGGCTCTTGAGGCGGGCCGCGCGAGGCACATCTGAACCCCATGCCCGAAGCGCCCATCCCCCGATCCCCGCGAGAGGCCTCCCCCCGCCAGCGCTCGGGGAACCGCCGCATCGCCGTCGCGACCTTCGCGACCGTCGCCGGCATGGTCGGCCTCTCCTTCGCCGCGGTGCCCCTCTACGCCGCCTTCTGCCGGGTGACCGGCTACAACGGCACGGTGCAGACCGGCGGCCCGGCGGCGCCGGGCGCGACCGAGCGGCAGGTGACGGTCCGCTTCGCCGCGACCACGCACCCCTCGCTGCCCTGGCGCTTCGAGGCCGCGCAGAACGCCATGCCCGTGCATCTCGGCGAATCCGGCTTGGCCTTCTACCGCGCCGCCAACCCGGCCGAGCGCGCCGTGGAGGGGGTGGCCACCTACAACGTGACGCCGGAGGTGGTCGGCAAGTACTTCCACAAGACCGCCTGCTTCTGCTTCGACGCCCAGACCCTGCGGCCCGGCCAGTCCGTCGAGATGCCCGTCAGCTTCTGGGTGGACCCCGCCATGGCGAAGGACCCGGAGACGCGCGACATCCGGACCATCACCCTCAGCTACACCTTCTTCCGCACCATGGCGGATGCCGAGCGCACGGGGGCGCTCGCCAGCGCCGGCCCGCATGTCGGCCGCGCCGCCTCGCCGGCCGCCCCGCCGCGCTGAGCGCTCCCGCCGGGTCGCCCCGCGGCAAGGGCGCGCCGGCGCCTTGATGCCCCGGGACCCTTGATCCCTGGGGCCGTTTGCGGGATTGATGCGACGCACAGCCGGGGCCTTGGTCCCGCGTTACCGAAGGGGCGCCAGCCCCAGGCCACAACGGGCTCGGCCCCGCTTCACCAGGACGCGCTATGGCTCTCGACACCACCACGGCCGGCATGGCGATCGACGCCTCCGAGCCGCCGCCGCCGCACAAGCACCCCTACCACCTGGTGGACCCGTCCCCCTGGCCGCTCGTCTCCGCCTTCTCGGCGGGCGCGATGCTCTTCGGGATCGTGCTCTGGGCCCACTACAACATCCACTGGATGTTCGGGATCGGCCTCGTGGGCACTCTGGCCTCCGCCACCTTCTGGTGGCGCGACGTGGTGCGCGAATCCAAGCAGCCCGGCGTGCACACCCCGATCGTGCGCATCGGCATGCGCTACGGCATGTCGCTGTTCATCGCCTCCGAGGTGATGTTCTTCGTGGCCTTCTTCTGGGCCTACTTCCACTTCGCCCTCTACCCGGAGCACGTCGCGGGCGCCGAGACGGCGATCTGGCCGCCCAAGGGCATCCACACCTTCGACCCCTTCGGCCTGCCCTTCCTGAACACGATGATCCTGCTGCTCTCGGGCTGCACGGTCACCTGGGCGCACCACTCCCTCATCGAGGGCGACCGCAGGGGGATGCTGCAGGGCCTCGCGCTCACCGTCGGGCTCGGCCTCTTCTTCACCACTCTCCAGGCGATCGAGTACTCGGAGGCGCCCTTCGCCTTCTCGGGCGGCGGCATCTACCCCTCGACCTTCTTCCTGGCGACGGGCTTCCACGGCTTCCACGTCATCGTCGGCACGCTGTTCCTGCTCGTCTGCTTCATCCGCGCCTGGGGCGGCGACTTCACGCCCAAGCGCCACTTCGGCTTCGAGGCGGCCGCCTGGTACTGGCACTTCGTCGACGTGGTCTGGCTGTTCCTCTTCATCTGCATCTACCTGTTCGGCGCGGGCGAGATCGCCCAGCACTGACGCAGGACCCCCTCGCGCGCCCGAGCCCCGTCCGGCCTGCCGATCCCTCGGCCGGCCGGGCGGGGTTCGTCGTTTGAAAGGCCCCCCATGTCGCCCCGTGCCCGGCGCATCCTCCCGGCCGTCCTCGCCTCCATCCCCGTCCTCGCCATCCTCCTCGCGCTCGGCACCTGGCAGGTCCGGCGCCTCCACTGGAAGAACGACCTCCTGGCGCAGATCGCCAGCGCCGAGGCCGGGCCCCCCGTGCCGCTCGGCGACCGCCCCGTCGCCTTCTCCAAGGTCGAGGCGACGGGACGCTTCCGCTACGACCTGGAGGCCATCCTCGGCGTCGAGGTGCGCGGCCCCGTCCTCGGCACGCGCCTGATCACCCCGCTGGAGCGGGACGGGCACCCGGCCGTCCTGGTGGACCGCGGCTGGGTGCCGCTGGAGCGCCGGGGCGCGGCGATCGAGCGGCCGGAGGGGCCGGTCTCCGTCACCGGCTACGTCTCCCCGCCCCAGGACCGCGACACCTTCGCCGCGACCGACGACACCGCCGGCCGGCGCTTCTACACGGCCGATCCCCGCGCGATCGGCGCGGCCCTCGGCCTGCCCGGGGTGATGCCGGACCTGCTGGTGGCCCTCGCGTCCCCGGGCGCCCGCCCCGACGCCCTTCCCCAGGGCGCCGCGACCCTCCCGCGCCCAGCCAACTCCCATCTCGGCTACGCCATCACCTGGTACGGCCTGGCCGCCTCCCTGGTCGGGGTGCTGGTCGCCTGGGCCCTCCGCAAGGACGAGACATGAACGAGCCCTACGCGCGGCTGAAGGGCCGCTTCGCCCGCATCGCCACCCTCGGCGAAGCCTCGGCCATGCTCGGCTGGGACGCCTCGGCGATGATGCCGCCCGGCGGCGGCGCGGCGCGCGGGGAGCAACTCGCGGTGCTGGCCGGCGTCGCCCACGGCCTGCTGGTCGCGCCCGAGATGGCCGAGGACCTCGCCGCCGCCACGGCCGAGGGCGAGTGGGACGCCGCCAACCTGGCCCTCATGCGTCGCGCCCACCGCCGCGCGACGGCCCTGCCCGAGAGCCTCGTGGAAGCGACGGCGCGCGCCAACTCGGCCTGCGAGAAGGTGTGGCGCGAGGCCCGCGCCGCCTCCGACTTCGCGGCCGTCCGCCCCTTCCTCGAGACCGTGGTCGCCCTCCAGCGCGAGGCGGCGGCCGCCCTCTCGGCCGCGACCGGCCTCACCCCCTACGACGCGCTGATGGACGGCTTCCAGCCCGGCATCGGCGCGGCCGACGTGGAGCCCATCTTCACGGCCTACGAGGCCTTCCTCGCCGACGCCCTGCCGCGCGCCGAGGAGATCCAGGCCTCCCGCCCGGCGCCGGTGCGCCCGCAGGGTCCCTTCGCCACCGAGACCCAGCGCGCCCTCGGCCGCCGCCTGTCCGAGCGCGTCGGCCTCGACTACGACCACGCCCGCCTCGACGAGAGCCTGCACCCCTTCTGCGGGGGCACGCCGACGGACGTCCGCATCACCACGCGCTACGTGCCCGAGAGCTTCGAGCAGGCGATGCTCGGCATCCTCCACGAGACCGGCCACGCCCTCTACGAGCGCGGGCTGCCCGCCGGATGGGCGCGCCAGCCGGTGGGCGAGGCCTCGGGCATGGCAACGCACGAATCCCAGAGCCTCATCATCGAGATGCAGGCGAGCCGGTCCGACGCCTTCCTCTCCTGGCTCGGCCCCGAGCTGCACGCGGCCTTCGGCGGCGATCCCGCCCCCTACGCGCCGGAGAACCTCGCCCGCCTCTGGCGCCGGGTGGAGCGCGGCTTCATCCGGACAGAGGCGGACGAGCTGACCTACCCCGCCCACGTCATCCTCCGCTTCCGGCTGGAGCAGGCCCTCATCGGCGGCGACCTGGCCGTGGCCGACCTTCCCGGCGCCTGGGCGGAGGGGATGGAGCGCCTCCTCGGCATCACCCCGCCCGACGACCGCCGCGGCTGCCTGCAGGACATTCACTGGCACGACGGCGCCTTCGGCTACTTCCCCTCCTACACGCTCGGCGCCATGGCCGCGGCGCAGCTCATGGCGGCGGCGCGCGCGGCGGTGCCCGGCCTCGACCGCGCCCTCGCGCGCGGCGACTTCGCGCCCCTCCTGGGCTGGCTGCGCGCGCGTGTGCACGGCCAGGGGTCCCGGCTCGGCTTCCAGGACCTGATGCGCGCCGCGACCGGCCGCCCGCTGGAGGCGGCCGACTTCATGGAGCACCTGCGCGGGCGCTACCTCGCCTGAGGGGCGCGCTCACCCGCTGCCGATGAGGATCCCCGCCAGGAGGACGAGCAGCCCGCCGAGCACGATCTGCACGAGCGCCGCCGCGAAGGGCGTCTCCATGTAGCGCCAACGGATCCAGGCGATGGCGATCAGCTCCAGCACTACGATCGCGCCCGCGGCGATGGTGGCCGTCCAGAAGTCGGGGATGAGGTAGGGGAGCGTGTGGCCGAGGCCGCCGATGGCCGTCGCCAGCCCACAGGCGAGGCCGCGGATCCAGGGCCGGCCGCGCCCCGTGATGGCGCCGTCGTCCGACATCGCCTCCGTCAGCCCCATCGAGATCCCCGCGCCGACCGAGGCCGCTAGGCCGACGAGGAAGGTCTCGTGCGGGGAATGGGTCGCGAAGGCCGCGGCGAAGATCGGGGCGAGGGTGGAGACCGAGCCGTCGATCAGCCCGGCCAGCGCCGGCTGCACCACCTGCAGCACCAGCAGCCGCCGCGCCGTCGCGTTCTCGTCGGCGACCGCGGATTCCGTGAGGTGCGTCTCGGTCAGCCGCTCCGCCACGCCCTCGTGCTTCTTCTCGATCAGCGCGAGGTCGCCGAGCAGGCGCCGCACCTCGGTGTCGCGCGCGCGGGCGGCGGCGCGGGCGTAGAACTCGCCGGCCTCCAGCTCCATCACCGCGGCCTGGCGCCGCACCACCTCGATCCGCAGCTCCTCGGCCAGCCAGATCGGGTTGCGGCGCAGGAAGCCGCGCACGTCCTGTCGGGTGATCAGCGGCAGCTCCTTGCCGAACTTCCGCTCGTAGAGCGCCAGCAGGAGGTTCCGGTGCTCCCCCTCCTCGGTCGCCATCCCGTCGAAGACGGCGGCAGTGGCGGGGAAGTCGGTCCGCAGGCGCATGGCGAAGGTCGCGTAGATCCGCGAGTCCTCCTCCTCGTTGGCGATGGCCAGGGCGAGGGTCTCGGCCTCGGTGAGGTCCTCGAAGCGTTTCATGCCCCTTGGTAGCCCGCGCGAGCGCCGAGGGAAATAGCAAAGGAATCAGGTGCTTGGACGCAATCGGGACGCATTCTCGATTGCAGCGCGGCAGCGCCTAGCGCCGGTCGAGCAGCGCTTCCGCCATCCCCGGGAGCTCGCCGGGCGACCCCGCGAGCCGGTCCGCGCCCGCCCGCTCCAGTTCGTCCCGCGCGCCGAAGCCCCAGAGCACGCCGATGCACCGCACCCGGTTGGCCTGCGCGCCCGCGATGTCGAAGCGGCGGTCGCCCACCATGACGCAGCCTTCCGGCGCGAGGCCCGTCCGCGCCAGCACCGCCGCGAGGAGCTCCGGCTTGTGGTCCAGCGCGCCGCCGGGCTCCGAGCCGTGGATGCCGTCGAGCATCGCGTCGAGGCCGAGATGCTCGAGGATGAGGCGCGCCGGCACCGTCCGCTTGGAGGTCGCGACATGCAGCGCGAACCCCTCCGCCCGCAGCGCCGCCAGCGCCTCCGCGATGCCGGGATAGGGGGTGGAGCCGAGATAGCCGCGCGCGTTGTAGTCCGCCCGGTAGGCCGCGACCGCCTCCGCCGCGCGGTCGTCGCCGTAGTGGGCCAGCACCTCGCCCATGACGTCGTCGAGCGGCGGGCCGATCACCCAGGTGAGGTCCACCGCCGGGTCGGGCTCGTGGCCGAGGGCGCGGAGCGCCGCCGCGTAGCTGCCGAGGATGCCCGGCCGGGAATCGACGAGCGTGCCGTCGAGGTCCAGCAGCACCGCGCGCCGGGGCACGCTCATGCGGGAACGGGAACCCGCGCGGCCAGCGGGTCGAGCATCGCCTCCAGCCGCGCCGGCTCGTCCCAGGCGAGCGTCACCGTCACCACCGTCACACGCGCGCGGAAGGCGGGGGGGATGCGCACGAAGTCCTTCCTGGTCGTCACGGGGATGGCGCGTAGCCGGTCGGCCTCGGCCAGCAGCTCCCGCATGTCGCCGGCGTCGTAGGGGTAGTGGTCGGCGTAGGCCGCGCGCCCCGCGATGATCGCCCGCGCCTCCGACAGCGTGGTGAAGAACTTCCGGGGGTTGGCGATGCCGCAGAAGGCGAAGACCGCCTGGCCTGCGAGCTGCGCCGCCTCCGGCCCCGGCACCGTCCGCGCCCGCAGCACCGGCATCCCCGGGGGAAGCTGGGCCAGCGCCCCGCACTCGTCCGCCCCCATCAGCACCGCCGCCTGCGCGCGCGAGACCGCGGCCGCCACGGGCTCGCGCAGCGGCCCGGCCGGGATGACCCGCCCGTTGCCGAAGCCGTAGGAGCCGTCGATCGCGAGGAGGGAGAGGTCCTTCTCGAGCGTCGGGTTCTGCAGCCCGTCGTCCATCACCAGCGCCTGGGCGCCGGCCTCGATGGCCGCGCGCGCGCCGGCGGCGCGGTCGGCGGCCACCCAGGTCGGGCGCTCGGCCGCCAGCAGCAGCGCCTCGTCGCCGACCGCCTTGCTGTCGTGCCGGCCGGGCTCCACGCGCACGGGGCCGCGCAGCGTGCCGCCGTAGCCGCGGGTGAGGAAGTGCACGGCCACGCCGCGGTTCGCGAGGCGCATGCCGATGTCGAGCGCGAGCCCGGTCTTGCCCGCGCCGCCGGCCGTCGCGTTGCCGCAGCAGATCACGGGCACCGGGGCGCGCCAGCCGGGCCTGGCCACGCGCCGCGCCGTGGCCGCCGCGTAGAGCGCCGCGAAGGGGGAGAGGAGGAAGGGCGCGATTCCGCTGCCATCCCCGGTCCAGAAATCGGGGGCACGCATGGTGCCGTCGGGCGTCCTTATCCTGTGGCGGTGGCGGCCCGGATCCCGTCCCAGGCAGGGGCGGGCTCGGGAAGCAGGGCTTCGATCGCGGCGGCCATCCGCTCGGGCAGGGCCCCCGCATCCGCCGCGATCCGGGCGGCGGCCGAGGTCATGGACCGGGCCCGGTCGGGTTCCGTTAGCACGGCCGCCGCCGCCTCGGCCAGCGCGCCCGAATCGGCCACCCGCTCCGCCGCGCCCTCCTCGACCATCCGGGCCGCGATGGTCGCGAAGTTGTCGGTGTGGGGGCCGAGCAGCACGGGGCAGCCCAGCCGCGCGGCCTCGAGCGGGTTCTGCCCCCCGTGCGGCACCAGCGAGCCCCCGATGAGCGCCACCCCCGCCACCCGGTAGAGCAGCCCGAGCTCCCCGATCGTGTCGGCGACGTAGAAGGCCGTGCCCGGCCCCGGCAGGTCGCCCGCCGCGCGCCGCGCGACCGCGCCGGGCGCCGCCTCCTCCAGCTCCCGCGCCAGGGCCGGGCCGCGCTCGGGATGGCGCGGGGCGAGAATGGTGAGCAGCCCCGGCAGCCTCTCCTGGAGTTGCGCCCGCGCCGCGGCGACCTGCGCCTCCTCCCCGGGATGGGTGCTCGCGGCCAGCAGCACCGGCCGCCCGCCGATCGCCTCCCGCAGCGCGCGCAGGGCGGCGCGGGGGGCGGGGAGGGGGCGCGCCGCGAACTTGAGGTTGCCCCAGGACTGCGCGCCCTCCGCCCCCAGGGCGCGCAGCCGCGCCGCGTCCTCCTCGGTCTGGGCGATGACGAGCCCGAAGGCGCCGAAGAGCCGCCGGGCCACCGCCGGCAGCCGCCCCCAGCCGCGTGCCGACCCCGCCGAGACCCGCGCGTTCACCAGCGCCAGCGGCACGCCCCGTGCCCGCGCCGCGAGGATGAGGTTGGGCCAGATCTCGCTCTCGATCAGCACGGCGGCGTCCGGCCGCCAGCCATCGAGGAAGCGGGCGGCGTGGGCGGGCACGTCGAGCGGCACGAAGCGGTGCCGCACCCGCGGGCGGAGCGAGGCCGGCAGGCGGTCCTCCAGCAGCCGCGCCGCGGTCAGCGTGCCCGTGGTCAACAGGAAGTGAAGGTCGGGCCGGAGCTCGGCCAGGGCCTCCAGCAGCGGCAGCGCGGACTGGCTCTCCCCCACGCTCGCCCCGTGCAGCCAGAGCAGCGGCCCCGCCGGCCGGTCCGCCCCCGCGCCGCGGCGCTCGCCGAGCCGCGCCGGGTCCTCCTTGCCGAGCCGGGCGCGGTGGGTGAGCCAGAGGGGCAGGAGGGCGGCGCCGAGCGTCGTGGCCCCGCGCCAGGCGGCCAGGGGCAGGGCGGCGCGCCAGCCGCCATCGGGGGCGCCGCTCAAGCGCGCCGCGCCTCGTCCGGGCGGGAGGCGGCCGCCTCCGTCGCGAGGGCGGGCGGGGCGCGGCTCGCCAGGGCGCGGGCCGCCGCCAGCGCCGCGGCCTCGCCAGGGCCTGCGCGGGGGCCCACGCGGGCCGCCTCGGCCCAGGCATCGGCGGCGTCGCAGGCCTCCGTCAGCAGCGCCTCCACCGCGGCGCGCCCGGCCTCGCCGGCCTCGGGCGGCACGACGAAGGGGGGCAGGAGCACCATCAGCCCGCGGCCGAAGGGCAGGGGGATCATGGCCTTGTCCCAGGAGCGCAGGCGAAGGCAGCGCGTGGTCGAGGCGCCGTAGGTGAAGACCGGCGCGCCCGAGAGGGCCGCGAGCTGCCCGACCCCGGGCGCGGCCACCCGCCGCGGCCCGCGCGGACCGTCCGGCGTGACCGCCACCACGCCCCCCCCGCGCAGCACCCGCAGCATCGCCCGCAGCGCCGCGCTGCCGCCCTTGGAGGCGCCGCCCTTCGCGCTCGAGCCGTGGATCGTCTCCAGCCCGAAGCGGGCCACGACCTCGCCGATGAAGACGCCGTCCCGGTGGCGGGAGACGAGGACCTGCGGCCGCTTCGGCGCGAGCGCCGGGACCCGCCCGCGCATCGTGACCCAGAGGCCCGGCCCCAGCGTCAGCCGCTCGTGCCAGAAGGCAAGGATCACCGGGCCCTCCGCCAGGCCGCCGCGCAGCGCCTCGGTCGCGCCGTCGGCCACGAGGGTCCAGCGCGTCGTCCGGTGGGCGAGGGCGACGTAGAGCCCCAGCAGCCGGGCGGCCAGGGAGAGGAAGCGCGGATGGCGCGTCAGCCGTCGGAACATGGGATGCGGGCCATGGCGTGATGCGGCCCTAGCACGCGCCCGGCCGGGCGTCACCGGGTCGCCAGGAAGGGAGGCGCTAGAGCAGGCCGAGGTCCATGAGGGCGCGGCGCAGCGCCGGCGGCAGGGCCTCGATGCCCTCCGCCGCGTGGTCGCCCGCGGCCAGGTCCGGGGGCGCGGCCGCGGCCTCGAGGTAGCGCCACCCCTGGAAGGGCTTCATCGGCCGCGGGTGCACGGGCACGAGGCCCGGTTGGAGGACGAGGGCGGTGGCGGCGCTGCCGTCGGCGCGCCGCACCGGCTCGATCGCGACGATCCGCTGGCGCACGCGCAGCACCCCCGCGACCACCCAGTAGATGGACCCGCCCTGCAGGATCTCCGGCGCGCGCCGGGGCGTCATCCGCGTGACGTGGCGCAGCCCCTCGCCGGCCAGGGCGCGCCGGGCCTGGCCCTTCTCCAGGGCCTCCACGTCCTTCGGCCCCACGGCCAGCTTGATGAGGTGCAGCACGCCGGCCGATCTGCCCCCTCCGCGCGTCCGCCGCAAGCCGCGCGGTAACGGACCTCTCCGCAAAGGGAGCGGGGTCTTATCCGGGGATTAGGGAATGCCGTGGCATTCCAAGGGGACCATTCGCAGGAGCCTCCTCCGGACCATGCACGTCTTCCAGAATCTCTCCGTCGCCAAAAAGATGGCCGCCACGGCGGGCCTGAGCCTCTCCCTGCTCGCGGGCCTCGTCGGGATGGTGTGGATGGAAGTGCGGGAGATGTCCCGCCAGCAGGACGAGCTCTCCACCGCGACCCGGGTGGTCGCCCTCATCGAGCAGGCCGCGACCAACGCCGGCCGCGCCCCGCTGGCCGAGGCCGACCTCAGCACCGCCCAGACGCTGGCCGCCGCGCAGGAGGCCGAGCGGAGCGGCCGCGCCTCGCTCGCCGCCGCCGCCCGCATCGCCGAGGACGCGGCCTCCCAGACCCCGCTGCCGGCCGCCCGCGACGCCGCCCTGGCCGCCCTCCCCGCCATCCGCCGCTACGAGGGCGCTCTGTCGCGGGTGCTGGCGGCGCGGACCCGCATGATCGAGGCGCGCGACAACCGGCTCTACGGCGTGAACGGCGAGTTCGACCAGGGCATGGAGGCCGTGCTCGGCGCCCTCGAGTTCGAGGTGCCCGACCGCGCCCAGCTCGACGAGGTGCGCGCCCGGGTTATCACCTTCAGCAACGGCGTGAACGAGGCGCGGCTGGCTGTGCAGCGCTACCTCGTGACCGGCGAGGACACCCAGGCCCGCCGCACCCGGCGCGCCCTGGCCCAGCAGCGCGTCCACTTCCGCGGCGTGCAGTCCTTCGCGCTCTCCCCCCGGCTGAAGGAGGACGTGGACCGGCTCGGCACCATCGCGGCGGGCCTCGCCGAGGCGTCCGAGACGATCCTCAGCGCCCAGGCGGACCTCGCGAAGATCCGGCGGGAGGAGGCGGAGCCCGCCAGCCAGGCCATGCGCGACGCCCTCGACGAGGCCAGCCGCCTGCTGCGCGACGACCAGGCCGGGCACCGGGCCCTGACGAACGAGGCGATGGCGACGGTGGAGAGCGTGACCCTCTCGATGGGCGGCGCCGTGGCGCTGATCCTCCTGGGCTTCTCCTGGGCGACCGCGCGCGCGATCGGCGCCCCGCTCCGCCGGGCCGCCGTGCGGGTGCGGGCGATCGCCTCCGGCGACACCTCCCCGCCCGGCCGCGCCGAGACGGCGGACGGCACCCGCAAGGACGAGACCGGCCGGATCGCGGCCGCGCTCGAGGATCTCCGCGGCACGGTCGGCCGCGCCTTCGCCCAGGCGCAGATGATCGAGCAGATGCCGCTCGGCCTAATGGCCGTCGACCCCTCCCTCTGCGTGACCCACGTGAACGCCGAGATGGGCGCGGTGCTGGCCCGCCTCGGCGTGACCGGGCCGGTGCTCGGCCAGTCCCTCTCCTCGCTGCCGATTGAGGGCCTCGCGGGCCTCTGCGGCACGCTGTCCGACCCCGCGGGCCTGCCGCACCGCGCCCGACTCCGCGCCGCGGCGGAGGTGGTGGACCTGCAGGCCTCCGCCATCCGCGACGGCACCGGCGCCTATGCCGGCCCGATGCTGACCTGGCGCCTGGCGACCGAGGAGGCCCGGCTGGCCGACACCTTCGAGGCCGAGGTCGGCGCCGTCGTCGAGAACCTGGCGGGCGAGGTCGAGATGCTCCGCCGCTCGGCGGACGGGGTGCACGACACGGCCGGCCGCTCCGGCCGCGAGGCCGCCGAGGTGGCGGAGGCCGCCTCCCGCGCCAGCGGCGAGGTCGGCGCGGTCGCCGCCGCCGCCGAGGAGATGGCGGCCTCGATCACCGAGATCACCCGCCGGGTGGCCGAGGCGGCCGAGGTCGCGGCCCAGGCCGTGTCCGAGGCGCGGGCGACCGACGGCACGGTGCGCGGCCTCTCCGACAGCGCGGCCCGGATCGGGGACGTGGTGAAGCTCATCGGCGACATCGCCGGGCAGACGAACCTGCTGGCGCTGAACGCGACGATCGAGGCGGCGCGGGCGGGGGAGGCGGGTCGGGGCTTCGCCGTGGTCGCGGGCGAGGTCAAGACGCTGGCCTCCCAGACCGCCAAGGCGACGCAGGAGATCTCCGAGCAGATCCAGCAGATGCAGGCGGCGACCGCCAGCGCGGTCGAGGCCATCCGCGGCATCGGCGCCACGGTGGAGCGCACCAGCGGCATCGCCACCGCCATCGCCGCCGCGGTGGAGGAGCAGGGCGCGACGACGCGGGAGATCGCCCGCAGCGCGGCCCAGGTGGCCGGCGGCACGGACACGGTGAACGCCGCCATCACGAGCGTCCGCGCCGCCGCCGACGAGACGGGGGTGGCCGCCGGCGCCATGCTCAGCGCCACCCAGGCGCTGGCGGGGCAGACCGCCATCCTCCGCGAGAAGTCCGCGGGCTTCCTGCGGGCGGTGCGCGCCGCCTGAGGCGGGCGGCCGGTCGCCCCTGGCTTGCGCCGGGGGCCGGATCGGCCCATCTGCGGCCCGCCGTTCCCGGCAGAGGGTGCCGGCGGAGGGCTGCTGCATGAGCTATCGGATCGCCGTCGCGGGCGCGACCGGCCAGTTGGGCCGCGAGATCGTCAAGACCCTGGCGGAGCGGGACTTCCCCACCGCCTCCCTCGCCGCCCTGGCCTCGGGCCGGGCGGTGGGCGGCACCATGTCCCACGGGGAGCGGGACGTGCCGGTCGCGGCGGTGGAGCGCCACGACTGGGGCGGGACCGACCTCCTCTTCCTCGCGCCCGGCACGCCCGCGCCGGTCATGCTCGCCCGCCGGGCCGCGGCGGCGGGCTGCGCCGTGATCGACGCGACCGGCCTGGGCGGGCCCGACGCGCCGGTGGTGGTGCCCGAGGTCAACCCGGGCGCGCTCGCCGCCAACCCGCGCATCGTGGCCAACCCGGTGGCCGGGTCCATCCTGATGGCCATGGCGCTGCACCCGCTCCAGGCCATCGGCGGCCTCGTGCGGGTGGTCGCGACCTCGCTCCAGCCGGTCTCGGGCGCCGGGCGGGACGCGATGGACGAGCTGTTCAGCCAGACCCGCGGCGTCTTCGTGAACGACACGGCCAACCCCGAGCAGTTCACCAAGCCCATCGCCTTCAACCTCATCCCCCACATCGGCGCCTTCAACGAGGACGGCCGGACCGAGGAGGAGGAGGCGATCGCCGAGGAGCTGCCGCGGCTGCTGGGCGGGGAGTTCGCGGTGACCGCCACCTGCGTGCGGGTGCCGGTCTTCATCGGCCAGGCGATCGCGGTGCAGGCCGTCTTCGACCGCCCGGTGGACGAGGCCGAGGCGCGGGAGGCAATCCGCGCCGCCGCCGGCCTCACCCTGCTCGACCGCCGGGACGACGGCGGCTACGTTACCCCCCTTGAGACGGCGGGGGAGGACCCGGTCTTCGTCTCGCGACTCCGGCGGGACGGCGCGGTTCCCAACGCGATCGCGCTATGGTGCGCGGCCGACAACATGCGCAAGGGCGGCGCCCTGAACGCGGTCCAGATCGCCGAGGAGATGAGCCGCCGGGGCCATCTCGGCGCCTGAGCCCGGCGCCACTTGCGATCCTTTCGCAACGCCTTGATTCGGGCGCTTATTCCGCGCGATTGACGCTTTGCCGTGCCGCACCATAAAAGCGGCAGCCGGTTGCCGAACTGTCACAGGCCCGGCCGCAACTCACGCAGGACGGCGCATGGCAGAGAATCACCACGACGCGCGCGAGGCCACGATGGTGGGCCGCCGCACGGACGGAACCCTCGTCCGCCGGCCCCTCTCGCCGCACCTGCAGGTCTACGACATGCTGCAGATGACGAGCGCGACCTCCATCATGCACCGCATCACCGGCAGCGCCTGGTCGGTGGGCTTGGCCTTCTTCGTGTGGTGGATCGTGGCGCTTGCCTCTGGCCCCGCGGCCTACGCCAACGTGCAGTGGTTCATGGGCAGCTTCATCGGCGTGATCCTGCTCTTCGGGCTCACGGCGGTGGTCTGGTACCACACGCTGGCCGGCGTCCGTCACCTCTACTGGGATGCCGGCTACGGCTACGACATCCCCACCACCTACCGCACGGGCTGGGCGGCGATCATCGGCACGGGCGTCCTGACCGTGCTCACCTGGATCGTCGCCGTCATCGCCTGGGCGTCGTGAGAGGGCAGCCCCGATGAGCGAGAACTTCCCCTCCACCACCGCGCACCAGACCCGGCTGCAGACGCCGCTCGGCCGCGTCCGCCAGAACGGCTCCGCCAAGAGCGGCACGCACCACTGGTGGATGCAGCGCGTGACCTCGATCGCGCTGCTGCCGCTGATGCTCTGGTTCGTCTTCGGCCTGGCCACCCTCGCCGGCGCTCCCTACGAGGAGATCGCGCGCTGGGTCGGCAAGCCCTTCAACGCCGTGCTGATGCTGCTGCTGACGGGCATCGGCTTCTACCACACCGCCTCCGGCCTCCAGGTGGTGATCGAGGACTACATCCGCCCCGAGCGGAGCGCGATGGTGGCGGGGCTGCTCATCCGCGGCGCCTGCTGGGTCCTCGGCCTCCTCGCCGCCCTCTCGGTCCTGCGGCTGGCGGTGGCCCACTAATGCGCCCCGCGTGGTGCCGGTCCGTCCGATCGGGCTCTCCCCACCGCGCGAATCCACCCCATATCGGTTACGAAGCCGGACGCTCCGCCGCCCGGCCCCGCGCCCCGCGGCGCGATCGACCTTGCGCCTAGGACGGCGACCCGAACCCCGCGCCGACAACGGCGCCCTGACCCACGAGAGCCAGCGATGAACGCCATCAGCCAGCCGCCCCGCCCCGGGATCAACGGGGCCGCCTACCGCATCGTGGACCACACCTATGACGTGGTGGTGGTCGGCGCCGGCGGCGCCGGCCTCCGCGCCACCTTCGGCATGGGCGAGGCGGGCCTCAAGACCGCCTGCATCACGAAGGTCTTCCCCACCCGCTCCCACACGGTCGCCGCCCAGGGCGGCGTCGGCGCCGCGCTCGGCAACATGGGCGAGGACGACTGGCGCTGGCACATGTACGACACCGTGAAGGGGTCGGATTGGCTCGGCGACCAGGACGCCATCGAGTACATGTGCCGCGAGGCCGTGCCCGCGATCATCGAGCTCGAGCACTACGGCGTGCCCTTCTCGCGCACCGAGGACGGCAAGATCTACCAGCGGCCCTTCGGCGGGCACATGCAGAACTACGGCAAGACGCCGGCCATGCGCGCCTGCGCCGCGGCCGACCGCACGGGCCACGCGATCCTGCACACGCTCTACCAGCAGTCGCTGAAGCACAACTGCGAGTTCTTCGTCGAGTACATCGCACTTGACCTCATCATGGACGAGGAGGGCGCCTGCCGCGGCGTCATGGCCTGGTGCCTGGAGGACGGCTCCATCCACCGCTTCCGCGCCCAGACGACCGTGATGGCGACGGGCGGCTACGGCCGCGCCTACTTCTCCTGCACCTCCGCCCACACCTGCACCGGCGACGGCGGCGGCATGGTGCTGCGCGCGGGCCTGCCGCTGCAGGACAATGAGTTCGTGCAGTTCCACCCGACGGGCATCTACGGCTCCGGCTGCCTCGTGACGGAGGGCGCCCGCGGCGAGGGCGGCTACCTCACGAACTCCGAGGGCGAGCGCTTCATGGAGCGCTACGCGCCGACCGCGAAGGACCTCGCCTCGCGCGACGTCGTCTCGCGCGCCATGTCGATGGAGATCCGCGAGGGCCGCGGCGTCGGCCCGCAGAAGGACCACATCCACCTGCACCTCGAGCACCTCGGTGCCGAGCTGCTGCATGAGCGCCTCCCCGGCATCTCCGAGACGGCGAAGATCTTCGCCGGCGTGGACGTGACGAAGGAGCCGCTGCCGATGCTGCCGACCGTGCACTACAACATGGGCGGCATTCCCACGAACATTCACTGCGAGGTGCTGCGCCCGACCGCGACCGACCCGGACGCGACCGTGCCCGGCCTAATGGCGGTGGGCGAGGCGGCCTGCGTGTCCGTGCACGGCGCCAACCGGCTCGGCACCAACTCGCTGCTCGACCTCGTGGTGTTCGGCCGCGCGGCCGCGCACCGTGCGCGGGAGACGGTGCGCCCCGGTGCCTCCCAGGCGCCGCTGCCCGAGGGCGCCGGCGACAAGTCGCTCGCGCGCCTTGACCGCGTGCGCAACGCCAAGGGCGACACGACGGTCGCGGCCCTGCGGGGCGAGATGCAGCGCACGATGCAGGAGCACGCCGCGGTGTTCCGCACCTCCGAGCTGCTGAAGGAGGGCGTGGAGAAGATGGACCGCGTGGCCCAGGGCTACGAGGACATCCGCATCGCCGACCGCAGCCTGATCTGGAACAGCGACCTCGTGGAGGCGCTGGAGCTCGACAACCTCATCGGCAACGCGCTGACCACGGTCGTCGGCGCCGAGGCTCGGCACGAGTCCCGCGGCGCTCACGCGCACGAGGACTACCCCGAGCGCGACGACCAGAACTGGATGAAGCACACGCTTGCCTGGGTGAACGACCAGTACAAGGTGCGGCTCGACTACCGGGACGTGAAGATGCGGACCCTCACCAACGAGGTCCAGGTCTTCCCGCCCAAGGCACGCATTTACTAGGAAGCCCGGAACCCATGGCGACCTTTACCCTCCCGAAGAACAGCACGATTGGCACCGGCCAGACCTACAAGGCCGAGGCCGACGCCACCAACGTGCGCTCCTTCAAGATCTACCGCTGGGACCCGGACACGGGCGACAACCCGCGGATGGACACCTACGAGATCGATCTCGACAAGTGCGGGCCCATGGTCCTGGACGCGCTGATCAAGATCAAGAACGAGGTGGATACCACGCTCACCTTCCGGCGCTCCTGCCGCGAGGGCATCTGCGGCTCCTGCTCGATGAACATCGACGGGCTGAACACCCTCGCCTGCCTCAAGCCGATCGAGGATGTGCTGGGCGAGATCCGCATCAACCCGCTGCCGCACATGCCCGTGGTGAAGGACCTGGTGCCGGACCTGAGCCAGATCTACGCGCAGCTCACCTCCATTCAGCCCTGGCTGAAGGCCGACACCGCGCCGCCGCCGGACAGCGAGCGGCTGCAGTCGAAGGAGGAGCGCGCCAAGCTCGACGGGCTCTGGGAGTGCATCCTCTGCTTCTGCTGCACGACCGCCTGCCCCTCCTACTGGTGGAACGGCGACCGCTACCTCGGCCCGGCCGTGCTGCTCCAGGCCTATCGCTGGATCGCCGACTCGCGCGACGAGTACACGGGCGAGCGCCTGGACCAGCTCCAGGACCCGTTCCGCCTCTACCGCTGCCACACGATCATGAACTGCGCCCGGACCTGCCCGAAGGGGCTGAACCCGGCGGAGGCGATCGGCCACATCAAGACCCTGCTGGTCGAGCGCGATCGCTGATCCACTGAAGGTCGCCATCGTCGGCGCCGGCCCCGCGGGGCTGGCGGCGGCGGAGGTCCTCTCGGAAGCGGGCGTCGCGGTCACCGTGCTGGACCGCATGCCCAGCCCCGCCCGCAAGCTGCTGATGGCCGGGCGCGGCGGCCTCAACCTCACCCACACCGAACCCCTCGAGACCTTCCTCTCTCGCTACGGCGCCGCCCGCGGACGGCTGGAGCCGGCGGTGCGCGCCTTCCCGCCCGAGGCCGTCCGCGCCTGGTGCGAGGGGCTCGGCCAGACGACCTACGCCGGCACCAGCGGCCGGGTCTTTCCGACGGCGATGAAGGCGGCGCCGCTGCTGCGCGCCCTCCTCGCCCGCCTCGCGGCCCGGGGCGTGACGCTGCTCAGCCGACACGCCTGGACCGGCTGGTCGGCGGAGGGCGCGCTCGCCTTCGACCTGCCCGGACTGGCCCCCCTCCACCTCGCCCCGGACGCCGCGTTGCTCGCGCTCGGCGGCGCCTCCTGGCCCCGGCTGGGGTCGGACGCGGCCTGGGTGCCCCTCCTGGCCGCGCGGGGCCTGGGCCTCTCGCCCTTCCGCCCCGCCAATTGCGGCGTGCTGGTGCCCTGGACCGACCACCTGCGGGACCGCTTCGCGGGCACCCCCCTCAAGCGGATCGCCCTGAGCTTCGACGGCCGCACCGTGCGCGGGGAGGCCGTGATCACCGCGGGTGGGCTGGAAGGTGGCGCCGTCTACGCCCTCTCGGCCGCCATCCGGGACCGCGTGGCGGCCGAGAGCGCGGCGACCGTCACGCTCGACCTCCGCCCGGACCTCCCGGCGGAGGAGGTCGCGCGCCGCCTCGCCGCGCCGCGCCGGGGGCAGTCGCTGTCCAACCACCTGCGCCGCACCCTCGCCCTGCCGCCCGCCGCCATCGCCCTGCTGCGGGAGGGCGGGGTGCCACCGGAGGCCGCCGTCAAGGCGCTGGAGCTCCGCGTGACCGGCGTCTCCGGGCTGGACCGCGCGATCTCCTCCGCCGGCGGGCTGCGCTGGGAGGAGGTGGCGGAGGATTTCGCGCTGCCCCGCCTCCCCGGCCTCTTCGCCGCGGGGGAGATGCTGGACTGGGAGGCGCCGACCGGCGGCCACCTCCTCACCGCCTGCCTGGCCACGGGCCGGGCCGCCGCGCGGGGCGTGCTGGCACGGCTGGGCGCCGGCCTGGAAAGCTCCCCTTAACCCTCCCGCCCGCATGGTGCCCCCGACGGCCCCGCCAGGGGGCAGGGAGGAACCGGGCATGCGCTTCTTTGGATCAGGGGACGACGGCGCCCGCGCCAAGGCCGAGTGGCTGAGCGTGCTCGACAGCCGCTGCGGCGTCGGCCTGTGGGACGCCATCCTGCACGAGGGCGACGCCATGCACGCGAAGTCCCGCTGGACCTGGTCCTCCGAGTTCCGCCGCCTCCTCGGCTTCCGCGACGCCGCCGAGTTCCCCGACGTGGTGCAGTCCTGGTCCGAGCGGCTGCACCCCGAGGACGCCGCCGCCACCTTCGCCGCCTTCGGCCGCGCGCTCGAGACCGGCGAGCTCTACGACGTCACTTACCGTCTGCAGACGAAGGACGGCTCCTACCGCTGGTTCCGCGCGACCGGCGGCGTGCTGAAGGACGAGAAGGGCGTGGCCCGCCGCGCCTGCGGCTCGCTGACCGACATCCACGAGGCGCGGGAGGCCGAGGCGGCGCGCGCCGCCCTCACCGCCGCGCTGATGGACCGCTTCCGCACGGAGGTGCAGGACGTGGTGGCCGAGGTCGCCGCCGCCACCGCCCGCCTCCAGGCCGACGCCGAGGGCATGGCCAGGGCCGCCGCCCGCACGGCCGAGAGCGCAGGCAGCGTCTCCGGCGCCTCCGGGGAGGCGAGCGCCAACGTGGCCAGCGTCGCCGCCGCGACCGAGGAGATGACCGCCTCCATCCGCGAGATCACGGGCCAGATGACCCGCTCCACCGAGGCGACGGCCGGCGCCACCGCCGGCATCGAGGCCGCGACCGGCGCCGTGCACGGGCTGGTGGAGGACGTGCGCCGCATCGGCGACGTCGTGGGGCTGATCAGCACGGTGGCCGGGCAGACCAACCTCCTCGCGCTGAACGCCACGATCGAGGCGGCGCGCGCGGGGGAGGCCGGGCGCGGCTTCGCGGTGGTGGCCAGCGAGGTGAAGACCCTCGCCGCCCAGACCGCCAAGGCCACGGACGAGATCACCGGCCGCATCCAGGCCATCCAGGCCGCGACCGACGGGGTGGAGCGCGCCATCGGCGGCGTGGCCGCCACCATCGGCCGCCTGAACGAGGTGGCCGCGGCCATCGCCGCCGCGGTGGAGCAGCAGGGCGCCACGACCAGCGAGATCGCCCGCAGCATCCAGTACGCCGCCCAGCGCAGCGGCGAGGTGACGCAGGGCATCGGCGCCGTGAACGGCCTCGCCACCGAGGCCGGCGCCGCCTCCGCCCGCATCACCGAGGCGGCGCGCGGCCTCTCCGGCCACGCGAGCACGCTGCGCGGGCGGCTGGACGGCTTCCTCGACCAGCTCCGCGCCGCCTGAGCCGCCCGCGCCTCAGGCCACGCCGTTGCCGCGCAGGAAGTCGAGCATCAGCCGCCAGCCGGCCTGGGCCTGTTCCGCGCGGTAGCTCGGCCGGTAGTCCGCGTGGAAGCCGTGCGGGGCGCCGGGGTAGATCACCAGCGTGAAGCGCTTGCCGGCCTCGCGCATGCGCTTCTCCATCTCGCGCAGGCTGTCCACGGGGATGCCCGTGTCGGCCTCGCCGTAGAGGCCGAGGATGGGGCAGCCGATGTCGGCGGCCATGTCCAGCGGCACGCGCGGCGTCAGCGCGCTCGCCTGGCCCGCCACCGGCCCGTACCAGGCGACCCCCGCCTTCAGCCGCGGGTTCCGGGCCGCGTAGGCCCAGACGTTGCGCCCGCCCCGGCAGAAGCCGATCACCGCCACCTTCTCCGCGCTGCCGCCGTCCTGCCCGGCCCAGGCGAGCGTCGCGTCGAGGTCGCGGAACAGCTCCTCGTCCGGCTTGCGCCCGGCGATCGCGGCCGCGCCCGCCACGTCCGGCGCGGCGGCCGCGTCGCCCTGGCGCACGTAGTAGTCGGGCGCGACGGCCAGGTAGCCCTCGCGCGCGAGGCGGCGGCAGACGTCCTTGACGTACTCGTGCAGCCCGAAGATCTCCTGGCACACCAGCACCACCGGCCAGTCGCGCCCGCTGGCGGGGCGGGCGCGGTAGCCGGGCAGGGCGCGGTCCCCGGCGGGGATGCTCACCTCCCCGGCGACCAGCCCGTCGGCCGGCGTCGTCACGATTGTCTGGGCCATGACCGGCCCCGCCGCCAGCGTGTAGCCGGCCGCGCCCCCGACCGAGCCGACGAAGCCGCGCCGCCCCAGCCGCTCGAACAGCGGGGGCGAGATCATCTCCTCGGCCGGCGGGGCCTCGGGCGGTCGTTCCATGGGATGTTCCTCCGTCATGCGGGGGAGCCTACAGCAACGCGCCGGGAAATCGTCACCCCTGCCGCATCGCAGCACGCCCGGCGCCGTTGTGCCCGCGAGCCCCCTCCGCATCGTGCCAGGCCCACCATGAAGATCCTCGTCGGCTGCGACCTCGGCTACCAGGCCAGCGGCCCCGCCACCCTCATCCTGAACATCCAGCCCGCCGAGACGCCGCGGCAGCGCGTGTTGCGCGAGACGCTGGCGATCACGCCCGAGGGCACCCGAACCGAGAGCTGGACGGTTCCCGGCACCGGCAACCGCTACCTCCGCATCCACGCGGAGGCCGGCACCGCCCTCTCGATCCACCACGAGGCCGAGGTGGAGCTCTCCCCACACGTCGTGGACCCCGCCGGCGTCTCCCAGACCGCCCCCGCCGAGCTTCCGCCGGAGGTGCTGCCCCATCTCTGGCCCTCCCGCTTCTGCGAGTCCGACCGGCTGGAGCGCCTCGCCCAGCGCGAGTTCTGCGGCACGCCCGAGGGGCACGCCCGCGTGACCGCGGTCTGCAACTGGGTGAACGACCGCATCACCTATCTTCGCGGCGCCTCCGCGCCCACGACGACCGCGACCGACACGCTGCTCTCCGGCGCCGGCGTCTGCCGGGACTTCGCGCATCTTGCGGTCGCGCTCTGCCGGGCGCTCGGCATCCCCGCGCGCTTCATCTCCGCCCATGCCCCGGGCCTCGTGCCCCCCGACTTCCACGCGGTGTTCGAGGCCTTCCTCGGCGGCAAGTGGTGGCTCTTCGACGCGACCCGCCAGGCGCCGCTCGACGCGCTGGTCCGCATCGGCCAGGGGCGCGACGCGGCCGAGGCCGCCTTCGCCGAGATCCACGGCGCCGCGACCCCCACCGGCATGGCGGTGCGGGCGGAGGTGCTGGAAGGGCTGGACGTCGCGCGCGGCGCCCGCACGACGCTGGCCGTCGCGGACGCCGCGGAGGCGCCGTGAGCCGCGCGGGGCTCCGGAGGGGATGATGGACCGGGCGATCCCCCGCCGCGCGCCGCGCCGCTTCCGCGACCTCCTGGCGCGGCGGGAGATGCGCGCGCTCGCGGCCCTGCTGCTCGCCGCGGCCGGGCTCTTCGCCTTCGCCAAGCTCGCCGGCGAGGTGCTGGAGGGCGACACCGCCACCTTCGACCGCGCCGTGCTGCTCGCCCTGCGCAACCCCGCGGACCTCAGCGACCCGATCGGCCCGCGGTGGCTGGAGGAGGCGGCGCGGGACGTGACCGCGCTCGGCAGCCACGTCATCGTCACCTACGTCACCCTCGCGGTGGTCGGCTTCCTCGTGCTCTCGGGCCGCCGGGCGGCGGCGCTGTTCGTCGGGCTCTCGGTCGGCGGCGGCGCGCTGCTCAGCGCCGTCCTCAAGATCGGCTTCGCCCGCCCGCGGCCGGACCTCGTGCCCCACGCGGTGGAGGTCTACACCGCGAGCTTCCCGAGCGGCCACGCCATGCTCTCGGCGGTGGCCTACCTCACGCTCGGCGCCCTGCTGATGCGGGTCGCGCCGCTCGGCCGCACGAAGTTCTACGTCCTGGCGGTCGCCGTCTTCACCACCCTCGCGGTGGGCGCCAGCCGCGTCTACCTCGGCGTCCACTGGCCGACCGACGTGCTGGCGGGCTGGTGCGGGGGCGCGGGCTGGGCGCTGCTCTGCTGGCTCGTGCTGAACGCGCTGCAGCGGCGCGGCGCGGTGGAGCCGAAGGGCGAGGCGGCGGAGGACAGGCCCCCGGCGCCTCAGATCGCGAAGTTCAGCGGCTCCGCCGAGGGTCGCTGAAGCCCGGCCGCCCCCGCCCGGCGAAGAAGGTCCTCCAGCGTCAGCCCCTCCAGCCGCTCGCGCAGCGCCTCGTCCAGCTCGGCCCAGAGGGGGGCGACCACCGCCTGGTGCAGCGGCCCCCCGAAGTCGCCGCCGCCCTCCGCGCCGTCCGCCACCGCGGCGACCGCCTCCGAGAGGCGGATGTCGCGGGCGCGGCGTGCCAGGCGGTAGCCCCCGCGCGGCCCACGCACGCCCTCCAGCAGCCCGGCGCGCGAGAGCGCCTGGAACACCGGCTCGATCCCCCGCCGCGCGGCGCCCAGCCGGTCCGCCACCTCCCCGCCGCCGGCCACCGCGCCGTTCGCGCCGCGCCCCGCGT
Source organism: Muricoccus nepalensis (assembly GCF_006438825.1). Lineage (GTDB taxonomy): Bacteria > Pseudomonadota > Alphaproteobacteria > Acetobacterales > Acetobacteraceae > Roseomonas > Roseomonas nepalensis. The sequence goes on along the minus strand of NZ_RCZP01000008.1, from coordinate 156,558 downwards.
GAAAGGCGACGTCGAGCAGCACGGAAACCGCGGTCAGCGCGCGGTCCTGGCGAAGGAGGCGAAGGGTGGGTTGCATCCCGCCAATCTACGCATGGGGAGCGTGCATTTCCAGGCCTTCCACCCCCGCGAGCGCCGCCTCCACCTCCCGCCGCCCCTCCGCCGAGAGGGCGGGCTGGGGCGGCAGGGGCGCGCCGACGGCGAAGCCCTGGATCTCGAGCGCGCCCTTGATGCAGGCCGCCAGCGCGTGGCGGGCGAAGAGCTCGTTGATCCGCCAGAGCCGCCGCTGCAGCGCCATGGCCGCGCCCCAGTCGCCCGCGCGGCAAAGCTCATACAGCCGCACGCTCTGCCGCGGGATGGCGCAGGCGGGCCCCGCCATCCAGCCCACGCCGCCGATCAGCATCACCGCCGCCGGGATATGGGCGGAGGCCGCGAAGACCCGCATCCGCCCCTCTGTCCGGTCCATGATCGACAGCAGCCGCCCGGTGTTGGTGGAGGCGTCCTTCACGTAGCCGATGCGGGGATGCCGCGAGAGCGCCTCGAGCGCCGGCAGCGAGAGGTCGGAGCGCTGGAACTGCGGGTTGGTGTAGAGCACGACCGGCCGCCCCACGGCGTCCGCCACCGCCGTGAAATAGGCGACCACGCCCGCCTCCGGCACCGGGAAATAGGCCTCGAGGATCGCGAGGATCCCGTCCGCCCCGATCGCCTCCGCCTCCCGCGCCTGGCGCACCGCCTCGGAGGTCGTGGTGGCGGCGACGCCGGCGACGACGGGAACCCGCCCGGCCGCGGCCTCCACCACCACCTCGATGATGCGCCGGCGCTGCGCGGCGTTGAGGTAGGCGAACTCCCCGGTGCTGCCGAGCGGCGTCAGCCCGTGCACCCCCGCGGCCACCAGGTGCTCCACCAGCCGCGCGAGCACCGTCTCGAGCACCTCGCCGTCCGGGCCGATGGGGGAGACGAGGTAGGGGAAGACACCGTGGAGGTCCTGCATGGCGCGAAGGCTAGGCCGCGCCCGCCGCCGCCGGAACCGCCCCGCCCGGCCGGCGACGCTTTCGTGACGCGGCGCCAAGCCCCTTGCGGCGCGCCGCGCGCGGGTGCAACGGCGTGGCGGAGGGGAGGCCCGAATGCCCGACGCGACCACCGACCGCATCACCGACCTCGCGCAGCTCGAGGCCCTCTACGGCCGGCCGGCCGAGGCCTCCACGGTGAAGGAGGTGCCCTTCATCACCGCCGAGTACCGCGCGATGATCGAGGCCTCGCCCTTCGCGGCCCTCGCCACCGCCGGGCCCGAGGGGCTCGACTGCTCGCCGCGCGGCGACCGCCCCGGCGAGCTCGTGCGGGTGGCCGATCCCCGCACGCTGCTGCTGCCCGACCGGCGCGGCAACAACCGGGTGGACAGCCTGCGCAACATCCTGCGCGACCCGCGCGTCGGGCTGATGTTCCTCATCCCCGGTCACGGCAACGCGCTGCGCGTGAACGGCCGGGCGCATCTCTCCGTCGCGCCCGACCTGCTCGAGAGCTTCGTCGTGGAGGGGAAGGCGCCGCGCAGCGTCATCGTCGTCGCGGTGGAGAGCGTCTACTTCCAGTGCGCCCGCGCCGTCCTCCGCGCCCGGCTGTGGGAGCCGGAGGCGCGGGTCGGGCCGGGCCGCCTGCCGACGCCGGGCCGCATCCTCGCCGCCCTGAGCGAGGGCGCGGTGGGCGGCGAGCCCTACGACGCCGCCTGGGCGGCGCGGGCGAGGGAGACGATGTGGTAGGCGCGCGCGCCCCGGCCGGACGCGCCGCCGCGCGACGCTAGGCGGGGACGCGCCCGCGCCCGCGCAGGAACACGAGCCTCGCGACCCGGGCGGCCTCGGCCGGGTCGGGGAAGGCCATGCCCTCCAGGTCCTCGAGGCCGGGATCGGTGGCGAGGAACAGCCAGTCCGCCTCGCGCGCCACGGCGACGCCGACGAAGCGCCCGTCGACGCTGATGGGCCGGGAGCCGCGCATGCTCACGGGCTGCCCAGGACGCGCAGCAGCGCGCTCTCGATCTCGGACTGGCGGGGCGGGCGCGGGGTCGGCGCGAAGGCGCGGGCGAGGAGGGCGCGCAGGGCGGCGAAAGGGCCGCGGCGGGACGAAGGGCGGTTCATGGGGCGTCCGTTCGGGCAGGGCCCGGATGGGGAAGGGGAGGGGGTGGAAGGCCGGCGCGCTCCGCGCCGACACCCCCGGTACGGCCGGGTCTCTCGCATCGGAAGCCCCCTCTCGGGACGGGTTGGCGATGCCCGAGAATTCGGCGCGGCGGGGCCGTTGGTCAACGAAATGAAACGGTCGATTTTCGGCCGGTCCGCAGCATGGATCACGCGTGGATCGCGCCCCGGCGATGGACGCGGACCCGGCGCCGCGGGATAAGCGCGGCTGATGCCCACCCCCCCCGCCAACCCGCCGCGCGGCCGCCTCTACGCGAGCGTCCTCGACGCCGTCGGCGCGACGCCCCTCGTCCGCCTGCCGCGGCTGGAGGCGGCGGAGGCCCTGCCGGCGCGGCTCGCCCTCAAGCTCGAGTTCTTCAACCCGCTCGGCTCCGTGAAGGACCGCATCGGCCTCGCGATGGTGGAGGAGGCGGAGCGCGCCGGCCTCATCCGTCCCGGCGCCTCCATCCTGGTCGAGCCGACCTCGGGCAACACCGGAATCGCCCTCGCCTTCGTCGCCGCCGCCAAGGGCTACCGGCTGGTCGTCACCATGCCCGACGGCGCCAGCGAGGAGCGGCGCAAGATGATGGCGCTGCTGGGCGCGGAGCTCGTGCTCACCCCCGCCGCGCGCGGCATGGCGGGCGCGATCGCGCGCGCCGAGGCGATCGTCGCGGAGACGCCGGGCGCCTGGATGCCCCGGCAGTTCGACAATCCCGCCAACCCCGCGATCCACGCGGCCACCACGGCCGAGGAGATCTGGGCGGACACGGGGGGCGAGGTGGACGCCGTCGTCGGCGGCGTCGGCACCGGCGGCACGCTGACGGGCATCGCGCGCGCCCTCAAGCCGCGCCGCCCCTCGATGCGCGTCGTCGCGGTCGAGCCCGCGGAGTCCGCCGTCCTCTCCGGCGACGAGCCGGGGCCGCACGACATCCAGGGCATCGGCGCGGGCTTCCACCCCGCCGTGCTGGAGCTCGGGCTGATGGACGCCGTGCTGCGCGTGTCCGAGCGGGACGCCCTCGCCGCCGCCCGGCGCTGCGCGCGGGAGGAGGGCATCCCCATCGGCATCTCGTCCGGCGCCGTGCTGCACGCGGCGCTCGAGGTCGCGCGGGACCCGGCGATGGCGGGAGGGCTCGTCGTCGCCATCGCCGCCAGCTTCGCCGAGCGCTACCTCTCGACGGAGCTCTTCACCGGCCTCTGAGCGGCGCCGCTCAGGCCGCGGCGCGCTGCGTCCGCCCCAGCTCCGCGCCGAGGAAGGCCGCGATGGCGCCGGGGCCGCTGCGGTCGGTCCCCGCCAGGCCCGCGGCCGCCTCGGCGTCGGGGTTGTAGTTCGTGTTCGTGTTGACGTCGTAGGTCAGCACGCGGCCCTCCGGCGTGCGGATGAACTCGATCCCCGCGACCTCCACGCCGTTGGCGGACAGGAAGCCCTCCAGCCGCTCGCGCTGCGCGGCCTCGATCCCCTCGGGGATGACCCGAAAGCGTGGGCCGGGGGCGGTGCCGACCGGGCAGGCCGCGTCGCCGATGGCGGCGGAGGGGGCGGGCACCTCGCAGACATCCGCCGGGCAGAGCTCGAAGCCCGAGGAGGTGTCCACCTCCACCGCGTAGAGGAAGCGCCCGCCGACGAACTCGGCGCGGGTGATGAAGGGCCGCGCGGCGCGCACGTAGTCCTGCAGCAGCCAGAGGCCGTCCGCCGGCTGCTCGTCCTCCGGCGCGTCGGCGAGGAAGGCCGCGAGCGCGTCGGGATCGGCGAAGAGGCGCACGCCCAGCCCCTTGCCGCCGCGGTTGGGCTTGAGGATGAGCGGCCCCGCGCCGAAGCGGCGGCGGGCAGCGGCCACCACGTCCTCGGCCTCGCCGCGCACGAGCACCGTCCCCGGCACCGCGACCTCCGCGGCCTCCAGCGCCGCGTATTGCCTGACCTTGCTGATCTCGAGGTCGAGCGCCCGCGGGCCGTTCACCACCCGCCGCCCGTAGCGCTCCAGCCAGGCGAGCACGCCGGCCGTCAGCTCCGCGGAGTAGCGGTGCCCGCGCGTGTGAGAGGAGGCGGACATGCGGTTGTAGAAGACCCCCTCCGGCGGCGGGGAGGAGAGGTCGAAGCTGCCGGAGGCGAGGTTCCACTCCGTCCAGGGAAGCCCTCGCTGGTCGAAGGCGCGCGCGAGCGGCGGCAGCCATTCGGGGTTCTCGTGGATGACGTGGATCTTGGACATGCGGGCGCCTCCGTGACGGGCTGCGATGTGGCGTCGCCGGCAAACCCGGTCAAGCCGCGTGCAAAACCCGATTTCACGCCCCGCCCCGCTACATTCCCGCCCAGCGTAGCGCCGCCATGGCGCCGACCCCCGCCACGATGGAGACGCCGAGGTTCCGCCAGCGCGCCTGGGCCAGCCCGCAGGCGATGGCCGCCAACACCGCGGACAGGTCCTGGCGAGACAGGGCGAGGGCGACATAGGCGGCGAAGAGCGGCGCCGGCAGGTTGCGCAGCAGCGCGTCCACGAAGGGCGGCGTCCGCACCGCCCGCAGCACCGCGTAGCCGCCCGCACGGCACAGGTAGGTGACGGCGGCCATGGCGAGGATGGCCAGCGTCACGTCCCAGCGGAGCGTCACGCCCGGTCCTCCCGGTCCGCCCGCGCGCGGGCCCGCCGCCCTTCCGTGAGGGTGGCGAGGGCCGCGCCGGCGAAGGCCCCGGCGAGCAGCGGCACCGGCGCGGGCAGCCGCAGCGCCTGGGCCGCGACCGCCGTGCCCGCCGCCGCCAGCCAGGGCGGCACGTCCTGCCGCGGCCCGCGCCAGAGGGCGACGAGGATGGCCACGAAGGTCGCGGTCGCCGCGAAGAAGAGGGGATGGGTCGGCGGCAGCGCGACCGCCGCGCCCAGCAGGTGCCCGGCCGCGGTGGCCGCGGCCCAACCCACCCAACTCAGCAGGCCGAGCCCGAAGAGGAAGCCCGCGTCCCTCTCCCCGCCCCGGTGCGCGGCGACGGAGAGGGCGAAGGAGTGGTCCACCGCGAAGAAGAGGGATCCCCAGAGCCGCCAGCCCCGCAGGTGGTCCAGCCAGAAGGAGAGCGCGGCGCCGAGCGGCACGAGGCGGATGTTCACGACGAAGGCGGCGATGGCGACCGCGAGGATGTCCGGCGGGTCCGACCAGAGCTCCAGCGCCAGAAGCTGCGAGGCGCCGGCGAAGACGAGGCCGCTCATCAGGATCGTCTCGGCAAGGCTCAGCCCCTTGCCGAGCGAGATGACGCCCACCACCAGCCCGAAGGGCGCGATCCCGAGGAGAAGGGGCACGCTGCGCCCCACGCCGCGCATCACGCCGGCCCGGGTGAAGATCACTCGCATCCCCCGGGTATAGTCGGCGGGCGGGGAGGGCGCCATCGGCCGTCCCGCCCGCCGCGGCGTGGGATCAGTCGTTCTTGTGGCTGTTGTGCCCGCCCTTGGTGCCCGCCGCCGAGGCGCGCTCCGGGTTGTTGGCGAAGTTGTTGGGGTCCTTGTCCTTGCCGCTGGCGACCGTCTCCGAGGAGACGCCCTTCTTGCCGGACGCCGCGTCGCCCTTGCCCTTGTCGCCCTGCGAGTGGGTGGTGGCCATGTTGTTCCTCCGCTGGCTGCGTGGCGGGGGCGCCTGACCCGCCCCCGCCCGGAGAACGCCGGCCTCCGCCCAGGTTTGCCGCGCCGGGCGCGTATCGTCCGCGCGCGCCCTACTCGCGCCGGGCGGCGATGAGGCGCGCCTCGGCCTCGGCCGGGTCCGTGTCCAGCGCAGCCTCCGCCACCTCCCGCGGGAAGCCGGCGCGGGCGAGGGAGCCCATCGCCTTCAGCCGGGCCGCGCGGGCGGCCTCGGCCTCCTCGGGCGGCGCGCGGTCGAAGGGGCCCTGGCGGCGGCGGCGGAGATGGGCCAGGGCCGCCGTCACCTCGTCCGTCCCCGCCTCCTCGATCGTCTCCGACGCGGTCTCCCCGCCCACCCCCTTGGCCGCGAGATGCGCCGCGATCGCCCGTCGCGAGCGGCCGGCGCGGGAGAGGCGCCGGGCGCGGGCGGCGGCGAAGGCGGCGTCGTCCACCGTGCCCGCCGCGACCATCCGCCGCGCGACGGCGACCGCGGCCGCCCGCCCCGCGGCCACGACGGGCGCGATCGCCTCGGGCGCCATCCCCTCCGCCGCCGCGCGCTGCGCCCAGCGCGCCACGCGGCGCGCCAGGACCCGGGCGAGCCCGGCCTCGGTGGCCGCGAAGCGCGCGAGGTGGTTCAGCGCGGCCTCGTGCAGCCGCGCCTCCGTGGGGGCGGGGCCGGCGGTGACGGGGCGTCGCTCCCGCCGCCCGCGCCCCCCGGCGGGACCGCCCGCCCGCTTCCCGCCCTCGCCCGTCCCGCTCTCTGCCATGCGCCGAGCTTGCCATGGCGGAGGGGGCGGGGGGAGGGGCGGCCGGCCTTCGCGCCGGTCCTTGGGGCGAAACCCCTCCCCCCCGGGCGGCGTTGCTAGCTCGATCCCAACCCATCGATCCCGCCACGGGGCGCCGCCTTCCGCCGCGCCCGCGCCCGCTGTTTCCCCGCCGCGGCACGGCCCGCCCCGTGATCCATCCCCAGAGGAGACGACGCATGACCGTCCGTTCCACCAAGTCCGGCCTGCTCGGCGTCACCGCCGCCGCCGCGCTGCTCGCGATGGGCGCCGCCGCCCAGGCCCAGGCGCCGCGCGACGGCACCCCTGGCAACCCGCCCTCCACCGCCACCCAGCGCGCGGCCGACGCCGCCACGGGCAACGCGACCCCCGCCGACGGCACGCCGGGCAACCCCCCGGGCACTGCGGCCGGCCGCGCGGCGGACCGCGCCGGCGAGGCCGTCTCCGGCGCCAACCAGCGCGCGGGCGACCCGCTGAACACGCAGAACCGCCCGGACGGCACCCCCGGCAACCCGCCCGGCACCGCCCTCGGCCGCGCCGCCGACCGCGCGCTGGGCAACGCCGCCGACGCGAACGGGCGCGCGGGCGACCCCGTCAACACCCAGAACCGCCCGGACGGCGCGCCCGGCAACCCGCCCGGCACGGTCGTGACCCGCGGCGTCGACCGCGCCCTCGGCACGAACATGTCCGGCGCCTTCCCGCAGAACGAGCAGGGCGGCACCTCCCCCTCCGCCACCGAGGGCGACCGCGCCACCGTCACCGGCCGCGGCGAGGCCGCGCAGGGCGGCCGGCGCGACAACGAGTCCGCCGCCACGAGCGCCAACCCCGCCATCATGGGCAGCACGAGCGACCGCGGCGACGCCCGCACGAACGCCCAGGGCGGCAGCGCCTCCACCGGTATGCCCGGGCGGGTGAACGCCACCCCTGACGGCGGCCAGGCCCGCCCCGGCACCATGTCCGTGCCGCTGCAGAACGAGGCGGCGGGCAACGCCCAGGGGGGGAACACGGCGGGCGGCAATGCGGGCACCGGCGCGCGCGCCGCGGCCGGCACCGCCGCGGCGGCCCCCACCGCGCAGACCGAGCGGGCGAGCCGCATCATCGGCTCGAGCGTGTTCAACGAGCGGAACGAGTCCATCGGCTCGATCGACGACCTCATCCTCGCCCATGGCGGCTCCTCGCCCATGGCGGTCGTGTCGGTCGGCGGCTTCCTCGGGATCGGCGCCAAGCTCGTGGCCGTGCCGATGTCTGACCTCCGCTGGTCCGCCGCGGACAACCGCTGGACCATCACCGGCGCGACGCGGGAGAGCCTGACCTCGCTCCCCGCCTATTCCTACGACGCCGCCCGCCGCGGCTGACCCCTCTTAGCGGCGCGACGACGAGGCCCGGGCTTCCCGCCCGGGCCTTTTTCGTGCCCGGCCGCCCCGCGGGGAGGCGGGGCGCGCCGCGTCCGATTGTGACATTCCGGCCTATTGGGCGAAACGGTTCGATACCGAGAAGGAACCGCGGCACAACTGACGCGTTGCCCCGACAGGTCCCGCTTCAATCGCGAGGCCGCAACAACCCGATCCGGGAGAGACCTGATGTCATCCGTCACGCTCCGCGCTACCACCCTTGCCCTGGCCGTCATCGGCTTGGCCGCCTGCAGCAGCGACCCGCTGAACACGGCCAACCGCCGCGACGGCACGCCCGGCAACCCGCCCTCGACCATGACGCAGCGCGCCGCCGACAGCGTGACCGGCGACCGCACCCCGGCCGACGGCCGCCCCGGTAACCCGCCCGGCACCGCGGTCGGCCGCGCCGCCGAGCGCACCAACGAGCGCATCGGCGACCCGCTGAACGTCGACAACCGCCCGGACTGCACCCCCGGCAACCCGCCCGGCACCGCCGTCTCCCGCGCGCTCGGCACGACCGACCCGGCCGATTGCCGCCCGGCCGCCCGCCGCGCGCACCGCGGCACCCACCGCGCCGCCGCCTCCGCGCCGCGCCGCGCCGTGACGCCGAGCAGCGCGACGGGCACGACCACGACCGGCACGGGCGCAACCGGCCCCGGTGGCGAGCCCGCCTTCACCACCCAGGGCCGCTGAACCCTGGTTCCCGCGTAACGGAAGGGGGGCCGCTCCGGCGGCCCCCTTTTCCGTGCCCGCCCCGCGCAAGCCCCGCCGCCGGGGTTGCGGCGCCGGCCATGCGGCGGCCGCGTCCCTGGCCCGTGATCGGGCCACCCCCTGCATCCTTTGACCGCGCGGGCCCTTTCCGCCATCCTCCCGCGCTTCCCCGCCCGGCGACGCGACACCCGCACCGCCCGCGGGCCTTACCGGAGGGCCACGCCGCGTGATCCCCGCCCTGATGCCGAACTACAACCGTGCCGACCTCGCCTTCGAGCGGGGTGAGGGCGCCTGGCTGTGGGACGGGCAGGGGCGACGATACCTCGACTTCGGCTCGGGGATCGCGACCAGCAGCCTCGGCCACGCTCACCCGCACCTCGTCGCCGCCATCGCGGAGCAGGCGGGGCGCGTGATGCACAGCTCCAACCTCTACCGCATCCCCCAGGCCGAGCGGCTCGCCGCCCGCCTCGTGGAGGCGACGCCCTTTGCGGACAGCGTCTACTTCTCCAACTCGGGCGCCGAGGCGAACGAGGCCATGGTGAAGGCGGTGCGCAAGTACCACGCCGACGCCGGCCATCCCGAGCGCTTCCGCACGATCTGCTTCGAGGGCGCCTTCCACGGCCGCACGCTCGCGATGATCTCGGCCACCGGCAACAAGAAGTACCTCGAGGGCTTCGGCCCGCCGGTGGACGGCTTCGACCACGTCCCCTTCGGCAACATGAACGCCGTGCGACAGGCGATCACGAAGGAGACGGCCGCGATCATGATCGAGCCCGTGCAGGGCGAGGGCGGCGTGCGCCCGGCGGACCTCCGCTTCCTGCAGGAGCTCCGCGCCACCTGCGACGAGTTCGGCCTGCTGCTGGCGCTGGACGAGGTGCAGACCGGCATGGGCCGCTCCGGCAAGCTCTGGGCCCACCAGTGGGCCGGGATCGAGCCGGACATCATGTCCTCCGCCAAGGGCATCGGCGGCGGCTTCCCGCTGGCCGCGACGCTCGCGCGGGAGAAGGTGGCGGTGCACCTCAAGCCCGGCACCCACGGCAGCACCTACGGCGGCGGGCCGCTGGCCTGCGCGGCCGGCAACGCCGTGCTGGACGTGATCCTCGCGCCCGGCTTCCTCGACAACGTCGACCGCGTGGCGCGCCACCTCTGGCGCGGCTTGCTCGACCTCGCCGCGCGCCACCCGAAGGTGGTCGCGGGCGTGCAGGGGGCGGGGCTGCTGCTGGGCCTTCGCCTGACCGACGCCGTCTCCAACGGCGAGATGCAGGGCGCGGCCCTGTCCGAGGGCCTGCTGACGGTCGCCGCCGGCATGAACGTGCTGCGCGTCGCGCCCCCGCTCGTGGTCACCGAGGCCGAGGTGGACGAGGCGCTGCGCCTGCTCGACCGCACCTGCCTGCGGCTGACGCCGAGCGAGGCGAAGGCGGCCGCGAAGTGAGTGCGGCGCTCAAGACCGTGGACGGGGGACCGGTGGCCCCCCGCCACTTCCTGGAGGTGATGGACTTCGACACGGCGACGCTGCGCCGCATGCTCGACCTCGCGCGCGACGCGAAGTCCGGGCGCGTCGCGGGCAAGCCGCTGGCGGGGAAGAGCATCGCGCTCATCTTCGAGAAGCCCTCCACCCGCACCCGCGTCTCCTTCGAGGTGGGCATTACCCAGCTCGGCGGCCACGCCGTGGTGCTCTCGGGGCGCGACATGCAGCTCGGGCGCGGCGAGACGCCGGCCGACACGGCGCGGGTGCTGTCCCGCTACGTCGACGCCATCATGCTCCGCACCGACGACGTCGCGAAGCTGCGGGGCCTGGCGGAGCACGCGACGGTGCCGGTGATCAACGGCCTGACCGACGTCTCCCACCCCTGCCAGATCATGGCCGACGTCCTCACCTTCGAGGAGCACCGCGGCCCGATCGCCGGGCAGACGGTGGCCTGGACCGGCGACGGCAACAACGTCGCGCAGTCCTTCATCCAGGCCGCGGCGCGCTTCGACTTCACGCTGCGCCTGGCCACCCCCGACAGCCTCCGCGCGCCGCCGGAGCTCGTCGCCTGGGCCCGGCGCGAGGGCGCGCGGATCGAGGAGACGGACGACCCCGCCGCGGCCGTGCGCGGCGCGCGCTGCGTGGTGACGGACACCTGGGTCTCCATGTCGGACGAGAAGCCGGACGCGGCCGCGGTGAACCGCCACAACCTGCTGGCGCCCTACCAGCTCAACGCCGCGCTGATGCGCCACGCGGCGGCGGACGCCGTGGTGATGCACTGCCTGCCCGCCCACCGGGGCGAGGAGATCACGCAGGAGGTGATCGACGGCCCGCAGAGCGTGGTCTTCGACGAGGCCGAGAACCGGCTGCACGCGCAGAAGGGCGTGCTGCTCTGGGCGCTCGGCCTGGGCTGAGCGCCCGGCCCGCGGCGGGCCCGGGCTTGATCCCGATCAAGGCCGGGCCCGCCGCAGGCGCCTAGCGTCGCCTCCAGGCACAGCCCAGGAGGCCCCGATGTCCGCCCTCGTCATGGAATCCCTCACCGCCCGCGACCTCATGACGCGCGAGGTGGTGAGCATCGCCCCCTCCATGCCCGTCTACGCCGTCGCGCAGCTGCTGTCCGAGCGCGGCATCTCCGCCGTGCCCGTGATCTCCCCGGCCGGCGCCCTGCTGGGCATCGTGACCGAGCTGGATCTCATCCGCCGCCTGAGCGGCGCCGAGGACGGGAAGTCGGGCTGGCTCCGCCGCCTCTTCGGCAACCGCGACCGCGACGCGGAGCGCTACGCCCAGGTCAACGGCATGCTCGCCGAGGACGTGATGACCCGCAACGTCATCACCGTGACCGAGGAAACCTCGGTCGAGCACGTCGCCCATCTCATGGAGGAGCGCGCCATCCGCCGCGTGCCCGTGCTGCGGGACGGCCAGCTCGTCGGCCTCGTCTCTCGCTCGGACCTCCTCAAGGCGCTACTGGTGCCGCCGGCCCCCCTCGCGGCCGGCACCGCCGAGGACCAGCGCCTGCGCGAGGCCATCGGGCGGGAGATCCGCGAGCAGCCCTGGGCCGACACCTTCTACACCTACGTCTCCGTGCGGGACGGCGTCGTGTCCCTCCAGGGCTTCGCCCGCTCCGCGGCCGTGCGCCGCGGGCTGCTCGCCATCGCCCACCGGACCGAGGGCGTGCGCGGCGTGTTGGACGAGATGCGGGACGGGCTGCCGCCCACCGCCCTCTACTGACCGGCGCCCTGGACCGACCGGCGAGAGGGGCGGGACCTGTCACCGCCCCCCTTCGCTGCCTATGTAGGGCGGGTGCAAGACGCGACCCTCCCCTCCGACACCCCCGCCCTGTTCAACCACGAGCGCCCGCCGGTGCCGGACACGGTGGTGCCCCGCGCCATCCTGCCCTTCCACCTGCAGGGCCGGCCGGTCCGCGGCCGCCTCGTGCGCCTGGGCACCCTGGCCGAGGCGCTGATCGGCCGGCACGACCTGCCCGTGGACGTCGCGCGCCTGCTCGGCCAGGCGCTGGCGCTCACCGCCGGCCTCGCCGCCGCGCTGAAGTTCCAGGGCTCCTTCTCGCTTCAGGCGAAGGGCGACGGCCCGGTGCCGATGCTGCTCGCCGACTGCACCGACGCCGGCGACCTCCGCGGCTACGCCCGCCCGGCCGAGGGCAGCGCCCCCCGGGGGGAGGCGAGCCAGCTTCTCGGGAAGGGCTACCTCGCCTTCACCTGCGACCAGGGCCCGGACATGGACCGCTACCAGGGCATCGTCTCCATCGCAGGGGACACGCTGGCGGACATGACGGATTCCTACTTCCGCACCTCCGAGCAGCTCCAGGCCTTCGTCCGCCTCGCCTGCCAACGCACGCCCCAGGGCTGGCGCGCCACCGCCCTCATCCTCGAGCGCGTGGCGGCCGAGGGCGGCATCGACGGGCAGGAGGACGAGGAGGCCGACGAGGCCTGGCGGACGGCCACGATCCTCGCCGGCACCCTCAAGGACGAGGAGATGCTCGACGACGCCCTCCCCTCCGAGACCCTGCTGCACCGCCTCTTCCACGCCGAGGGCCTGCTGGTGGATGAGGCCCGCCCGCTCTCCTACGGATGCCGCTGCTCGCGCGCGCGCCTGGCCGGGGTGCTGCAGGGCTTCCCCGAGAGCGACCTAGACGACATGGCCGAGGACGGGCAGATCACCATGAACTGCGAGTTCTGCAACCTGGCCTTCCGTTTCGACCGCGGCGAGGTGAGGGGTGGCGCCGGCCGGGCCTGATCGGGTAACGCGGGGCTCAGCCACCCGGGAATCCGCCGCTCCATGAAGGGCACCACCGACCAGAACCTTGGCCAGAACCCCGGCCCCGCCGCGCCCCCCGCGTTGGGGCGCCGCCTCGTGATCGCGGCCCCGCTGCTCCTGCTGGCGGCCCTCCCGGGCTGCGGCGGGCGGGAGGAGCCGTCGCCGGGGCTGCCGCGCATCGAGGGCTACGCCTACCTCACGCCGCTCCGCCTGAACGTCGCGGAGCTCGAGGTGCTGGACAACCCGCCGGACGCGCGCGTCGACCCGCCCGCGCCGCTGCTGCCCTCGGCCGAGGTGGCGCGCATGGGGCGGGACCGCATCATCCCCTCGGGCACCGCCGGGCGCGCGCGCTTCGTCGTGGAGACGGCCAACCTCATCCGCTCGGGCGACGCCGTGGCCGTCCTCCTCCGCGCGCGGGTGGAGGTGCTCGACAACGACCGCCGCCTTGCCTACGCCGAGGCGGAGGCAAGGCGCGGGATCATCGGCGCGGGCGGAGGCGCCGCCGCCCGGGCGCGCGTGGCCGAGACGCTGGTCAGCCGCGCCATGGAGGACCTGAACGTGGAGTTCGAGGTCCAGGTCCGCCGCAACCTCCGCGACTGGCTGCTCGAGACCACGCCCACCGCCCCGGTGGCGCCGATCGACTCCCCCGACGGCATCCAGCGCCAGGACCTTCCCGAGGGCTAGCGCCTGGGCCCGAGGGCTGGCGCCCGGGGCCGGATCGAAACCCCAACAGCCCCCGCGCGCTCTCCTTCCTGACGAAGGAGAGCCCCCAGATGACCCGCACGCGCCTCTCGATCCTGCTTCCCGCCCTCGCCCTCGGGGCCGGCCTCGCGGCCTGCGCGCCGAGCGACCCCTACTACGCCACCAACCCCGGCTACGCGCCCACCGTGGTGCAGCAGGGCTACGCGACGCCCTACAACGCAGCGACCCCCTATGCCACGCCGATGCCGGCCTATGTCGGCGGGGGCGACGCCTACGGCCGGCCGGTGCCGGTGCAGCAGGGCTACGCCGCCGCGCCCGCCGCGGCCGATCCCTACTGCCAGGAGGCCTACGCCAACGCGGTGGGCACCGAGCAGCGGGCCGCCGCCACCGGCTCCCCGGCCGATGCCGCGCGCGCGAACCGCTCCGCCGGCTTCTTCCGCCGCGACTGCTGACGGCGGGGGGGGGCCGCGCCTCAGCCCTCGAAGGTGTTGGCCCGGCCGTTGATGATCGACAGGAACTCCCGCCGCGTCGCGTGATCCTCGCGGAAGGCGCCGAGCATCGTGCTCGTCACCATCGCGACGCCGGTCTTGTGGACGCCCCGCGTCGTCATGCACTGGTGCGAGCCCTCGAGCACCACGGCCACGCCGACCGGGTCCAGCACGTCCTGGATGGCGTTGGCGATCTGCGCCGTCAGCTTCTCCTGGATCTGCAGGCGCTTGGCGAAGGCGTCCACCACGCGCGCGAGCTTGCTGATGCCGACCACGCGGCCGCGGGGCAGGTAGCCGATATGCGCCCGGCCGATGATCGGCACCATGTGGTGCTCGCAGTGGCTCTCGAGGCGGATGTCGCGCAGCACCACCATCTCGTCGTAGCCGGCCACCTCCTCGAAGGAGCGCTGCAGGAGCTGCACGGGGTCGACGTCGTAGCCCGCGAAGAGCTCCCGGTAGGAGCGCGCGACGCGGGCGGGCGTGTCGACCAGCCCCTCGCGGTCCGGGTCGTCGCCGGCCCAGAGGAGAAGGGTGCGGACCGCCGCCTCCGCCTCGGCTTGGCTGGGCCGCACCAGCTCCGCGCGCAGCCGGGAGCGGGCGCTGGTGCGGTCGGGGGAGGGGGGGTTCTGCTCGGTCACGTCGGCATTCCTTAGGGCGCGTCGTTCGGCGGCGCGCCGCGCCCCGAAGATGGGCGCGGTATCGCGTTTGTGAAAGCCGGGGGCGCCGAGGTTCTCGGCCGCGGGGCCGGCGGGCGGAACGCTAGTTCAGCGCCCCGCGCCCGTGCGGGCTGTCGAGGCTGAAGGCGGGGATCTCCGCGTCGAAGGGCTCGCCGCTGGCGGCGACGACCATGTGGTAGGTCCCGCGCATGAAGCCCGAGGGGGTCGCGAGCGGCGTGCCCGAGGTGTATTCGAAGACCTCCCCGGGCTCGAGCACGGGCTGCTCCCCCACCACGCCGTCGCCGTGGACGTGCTGCGTGCGGCCGAGCGCGTCCGTGATGGTCCAGCTCCGCTTGAGGAGCTGCACCGTGTCCCGCCCCTCGTTGGCGATCCGCACGCGGTAGGCCCAGACGTGGCGCCCCTCCTCCAGGTCCGACTGGTCGACGAGGTAGAAGCTGCGGACCGTGACGCGCAGGCCCCGCGTCACGGCCGTGAAGGCGCCGGGCTCGCTCATGCGGCCCGGCCCTCGTGCGGAAGCGCCATCGCCGGGGCCCGCCCGCTCAGCGTGTCGGGCCCGCGGCGCGCGGCACCGCCGCGGCCGCCCCGCCGCCCGCGCGCCGCCCGTCGCGCGCGGCGTCGAGCGCCTGGGCGAGGTCCTCGATCACGTCGTCCACGTCCTCCAGCCCGACCGAGAGGCGCACCGTGCCGTCGTTGATGCCGAGCCGCGCCCGCTCCTCCGGCCCCACCTTCATGTGGGTGGTGGTGGCGGGGTGGGTCACCATGCTGCGGGCGTCGCCGAGGTTGTTGGAGATGTCGACCAGCTTCAGCGCGTTCAGCACCCGGAAGGCGGCGGCCTTCGCGCCGTCCCCCTGGTCCGCCACGTCGAAGGTGACCAGCGTGCCGCCCGCCGACATCTGCGCGCGCGCCAGCGCCTGCTGCGGGTGGCTGTCGAGGAAGGGGTAGAGCGTGCGCGACACCTCCGCCCGCGTGGCCAGGAAGTCCGCGACCCGCGCCGCGTTGGCGCACATGGCGGGCACGCGCAGGTGCAGCGTCTCCAGCCCCTTGAGGATCACCCAGGCGTTGAAGGGGGAGATGCTCGGCCCGGTGTTGCGGATGAAGGGCTGCAGCACCTCGTCCACCCACTTGCGGCTGCCCAGCACGGCCCCGCCCAGCACGCGGCCCTGGCCGTCGAAGTGCTTGGTGGCCGAATAGACCACCACGTCCGCGCCGAGGGTGAGCGGCTTCTGCAGGAGCGGGGTCGCGAAGACGTTGTCCACCACCACCACGGCGCCCGCCGCGTGCGCGAGCGCGGCGACGGCCGGCAGGTCCACCAGCTCCAGCATCGGGTTGGACGGCGTCTCCAGCAGCACCATCGCGGCGGGCTTGCGGAAGGCGTCGCGCCACTGGTCGAGGTCCGTGCCGTCCACGAAGACGGTCTCGATGCCGTAGCGCGGCAGCAGGGTGGAGACGATCCAGTGGCAGGAGCCGAACAGCGCGCGCGACGCCACCACCCGGTCCCCGGTCTTGAGGTGCGCGAGCATCGCCCCGTGCACCGCCGCCATGCCCGAGGCCGTGACGCGGCAGGCCTCCGCCTCCTCCAGCGCCGCGAGCTTGTTCTGCAGGGCCTCGATCGTGGGGTTGCCGAAGCGGGAATACTGGAAGTGCTGCACCGTGCCGAGGAAGGTCTCCTCCGCCTGCTCCGCGCTCTCGTACATGAAGCCCGAGGTCAGGTGCACCGGCTCCGACATCTCGTCGAAGGAGGACCGGTTCTGGCCGCCGCGCACGAGGAGGGTCGCGGGGCGGAGCAGGGCGTTCGGGAGGGTCCTGGGCATGACGGGCATTCCATCGATCAAGAACGGCCCGACCGGGCCGGGCACGGATGGCCCGGTTGGGCGAGGGATGAGCCCCGCCACAGCCGTTTAGCGCGTTTCTTTAAGCTCGCCGCAAGCTGGCCGACAAATCGCGAGCGCCCGGCCGGCGGTAACGCGCGGCAGGCCCGCAGAGATAGTCCCCGGCCGCCCCGCCTGGCAAGGGCCGGTTCCGGTCCGTCCCGGCTCTATCCCGCAGAACGCGCGGCGGGCCTTGCCACATAGGTTAATTTTGGCGCCGCAAGGTCATGATCCTTTTCCCGCGCAAGGAGGAAGGCTCATGAAAAGCATCGGGTATGTCGTCGCGGCCGGGCTGGCCCTCGGCGCCCTCGTTGGGACGGGCGCACGCGCGGCCCCGTTCGAGCTCGTCTACACCGGCGGCTTCGACACGGACGAGGCCCTGAACCCCGCCTCCGCCGCCAGCCCGAGCTTCTTCACCAGCCCGACCCCCTTCACCATCCGCGCGCTCTTCGACACGGCCAGCCCCAACCTAGCCCCGGCGCTCGGCGGGCCCTTCAACGGCTTCCGCGCCTACGCGCCCACCGCCGCCACGATCACCGTCGGCGGCACCAGCTACAGCATCCAGAGCGCGCTGGAGAACCCGCAGACGGGGGTCACCGTCGCCATCTTCGACAACAACAGCTTCACGCCCGGCCGCTACGCGGTGGGCTTCATCGTCGACCCCGCCAGCGACGGCGCGGGCATCGTCGGCGACTTCGGCGCGGCCTCGCCCGCCTTCACGGCCGCCTCCGTCGTGCCGACCGTCTTCGAGGCGTTCTTCGGCGCCGGCCACAGCCCCGGCCCCTGCTCCTCCGGCACGCCGCCGGTCTGCCCGAAGGTCGTCACGCCCTGGATCCTGCGCGACGCCGCGGGGCAGGCCTACAATCTCACGCTCGGCGACTACCTGGCGGACTACCTGACCATCGACGCCCCGGGCGCGCGGCTCGGCCCGCTCAACACGGCCGAGATCCGGGCGGTCGCGGTGCCCGAGCCCGCCTCCCTCGGCCTCGTGCTCCTCGGCCTGCTCGGCCTCGCGGCGGCCCGGCCGCGCCCCGCGACGGCGCGGGTCTGACGGCGCGCGGCTGACCGGGCGGGCCCGCACCGCCGCCATCGTGCGGCCGATTGCGCGGGGCCGCGCCCTGCGCTAGTTGTCGCGGGCGCGGATCACCGAGCGCGGGCGTAGTTCAGAGGTAGAACGTCAGCTTCCCAAGCTGAATGTCGTGGGTTCGATTCCCATCGCCCGCTCCACGCCCTCAGCCGCCCTCGCCATCCGGCCCGAAGGCGGCGGACTTCACGAGGGCCCAGACCGGCAGCCCCGGCCGCAAGCCCAGCCGCCGCACCGCGTCCCGCGTCACGCGGGACAGCAGCACCGCCTCCCCGACCGCCAGTCGCAGCATCGCCTCGTGCGGCCCCGCCGCCTCGACCGAGAGAAGGGTCGCGGGCAGGACGTTCTGCACCGACAGCCCGCGCGGCTCCTCGAGCGCGACCGACACGTCCCGCGCCCGCACACGCACCCGGATCGCCTCGCCCGCCACGCCCGCGCGGAGCGGCACGCGCAGCTCGCCGCCCGCGAAGCCGAGGCGCGTCAGCTCGCGGGCGGGCTCGTGCCCGAGCACCCGGCAGGCGAGCGCCGCCCCCGCGTCCCGCCGCCCCACCAGCAGCGGCAGATCGGTCCGGGCCGAGAGCGCCTCCACCGTGCCCGCCGCCAGCACGCGCCCGGCCTCCATCAGCACGAGGTGGTCGGCCAGCCGGTCCACCTCGTCCAGCGCGTGGGTGACGAGGAGCATGGGCAGGCGGAAGCGGTCGCGGACGCGGGCGAGGAAGGGCAGCACCTCCGCCCGGCGGGGGGCGTCGAGGGCGGCGAGCGGCTCGTCCATCAGCAGCAGCCGCGGCCGCGACAGCAGGGCGCGGCCGAGCGCCACCCGCTGCCGCTCCCCGCCCGAGAGCGCGCCCGGCCGCCGGCCGAGCAGGGCGCCGATGCCGAGAAGCTCCACCACCTCCCCGAATTCCGGCCCGGTCGCGTCCTGCGGCGCGCGGCGGGCGCCGTAGCGGAGGTTCGTCTCGACCGAGAGGTGCGGGAAGAGCCGCGCGTCCTGGAACACCACCCCGCAGCGCCGCCGCTCCGGCGGCACCGCGACGCCCGAGGCGCTGTCCAGCAGCACCGCCCCGTCCAGCGCGACCCGCCCCTCGTCCGGCCGGAGCAGCCCCGCCACGGCGAGGAGCAGCGTCGACTTCCCGCAGCCGGACGGCCCGAAGATCGCGGTGACGCCCGGCGCCGGGGCCGTGAAGCCCGCGTCGAGCCGGAAGCCCTCCCGCCCGCCGAAGCGGTGGGACAGCGAGACCTCCAGCATCAGCGTCCCACGATCATCGCAGGGGCCGGCCGAGCGCGACCGCGAGCCGCCGCCCCGCGAGGTCCGCGAGCAGCAGCCCCGCCACCGCGAGGGCGAGCGACACCGCGGCCAGCCGGGCCGCCGTCGCCTCGCCGCCCGGGGTCTGCGTCGCGGCGTAGATCGCCAGCGGCAGGGTCTGGGTCTCGCCGGGGATGTTGGAGGCGAAGGTGATCACCGCCCCGAACTCCCCGAGCCCCGCCGCGAAGGCGGTGATCGCGCCCGAGAGGATGCCGGGCGCGATCAGCGGCAGCGTGACCGTCGCGAAGCGGTCGAGCGACCCGGCGCCGAGCGTGCGCGCCGCCGCCTCCAGCCCGGGGTCGACGGCGTCCAGGCTCAGCCGCACCGCCCGCACGATCAGCGGGAAGGACATAACGGCGGTGGCGAGCGACGCGCCGGCGGTGGTGAAGACGAGGCGCACCCCGAACCAGGCGTCCAAGAGCGAGCCCACTGGCCCGCGCAGCCCGAAGGTCACGAGCAGCAGCCAGCCCACGACGACCGGCGGCATCACCAGAGGCAGGTGCACCAGCGCGTCGAGCAGCGCCCGCCCGGGGAAGCGCCCCCGCGCCAGGAGCCAGGCCGCCAGCACCGCCGGCGGCAGCCCGAAGGCGACGGAGCGCAGCGCCACGGCGAGGCTGAGCCGGACCGCCTCCCATTCCTCGGGCGCGAGGACCATGGCCGCTAGGGCGCCCGCAGCACGAAGCCGAGCCGCCCGTAGGTCGCCGCGGCCTCCGGCCCCGTGGCGAAGGCGAGGAAGGCGCGCGCGGCCGCGTTCCCCGCGGCGCGGCGGGTGAGGGCGAAGGGGTAGGTGACCGGCGGGTGGCTCTCCGGGGGGAAGGTGCCCACCGCGCGCACGCCGGGGGAGGCCGCCGCGTCGGTCGCGTAGACGATCCCGAGCGGCGCCTCCCCGCGCTCCACCAGCAGCAGGGCGGAGCGCACGTTGTCCGCCCGCGCGAGGCGCGGCTCCAGCGCGTCCCAGGCGCCCATCCAGGTCAGCGCCGCCCGGGCGTAGCGGCCCGCCGGCACGTTGGACGGATCGCCCACCGCGAGACGCCCGCGCGGGCCGAGCAGGGCGAGGAGGTCCGTGCCCCGCGCGAGCGCCACGGGCGCCGCCCGGTCGGCGGGGGCCACGAGGACGAGGCTGTTGGCGAGCGGGCTGACCCGCGTGCCTTCCAGGAGGAGGCGGCGCTCCTCGAGATAGTCCATCCAGGCCTCGTCCGCCGAGGCGAAGAGGTCCGCCGGCGCCCCCTGCTCGATCTGCCGCGCGAGGGCGGAGGACGCGGCGAAGGAAAGGCGGGGAGGGGGGTGGCCCGCCGCCCGCCAAGCCTCGCCGAGGGCGCGCATCGCGTCGGTGAGGCTCGCCGCAGCAAAGACGGTCAGGGCCTCCTGCGCGCGGGCGGCCCGTGGCGCGAGGCAGGAGCCCGCGAGGCCGGCGGCCGCGAGGGCGGGCAGGAGGCGGCGGCGCATCGTGTCTTTCTCCCTCCGCGATCCCCGGTGGTCTAGTGGGCCCTCGCCGGCGGCAGCAAGCGAGCGGGCCACCAGCTTTCGTTAGATATTCGTTACCAAAACTGACAAAAGCTGCTTGGCGCCGGATCCATGCCGAGCCCTAGAACAGGGCAACGTTTCGGATCGAGAGCAGTCGTGCAGGCCAACACCGCCCCCCTCGCGCCCTCCAACCCTTCCTATGACCTCGCGCTCCCGGGCGACGAGGAGGGGCGCCTCCCGCTGCGGACGGCGATCCTCGTCATAGGATCCCTCTCGGCCCTTCTCTGGGCCGGAATCGTCGGCCTCGTCTCCGTCCTGTCCTGACCCGATCCGCCACAGGGGAAGGGTCTTTGCTGCCCTTGTTCGGCTTGCCGGAATGACGGGCGCGCAAGGGGATTCACGAACCGCTCAAGTCGGACAACCGTCACACCGTTTTGGCGGGACGATGTCATATGCTGCATCGCACAGGCCGCAACCGCGCTAAGCCTGTCACAGCCGATGACGGACCCGACCAGTGCCCGACTCTCTCCTGCGGGATCGGAACAACGCCGAGATCCTCCGCCTCGCCGACCCGCCGCCCGAGGCGGCGGCCGTCTCTCTGGGCCTCCGCGCCGTCGACGTGACGGTCGCGCTTCTCCTGCTCGCGCTCGCCCTGCCGCTCCTGCTGCTGGTCGCCCTGGCCGTCCGCCTGGACGGCCCGGGACCCGTCCTGCAGCGCGAGTACCGCATCGGCCACGCGGGGCGCCGCTTCCAGCTCCTCGCCTTCCGGAGCACCGAGGAGGCCTCGCGCGCGCCGACCCGCCTGGGCCGGTGGATGCGGCCGGTGCGGATCGACCAGCTTCCCGTGCTGCTGAACCTCCTGCGCGGCGACATGACGCTCGTCGGCCCGGCGCCCGCGGAGGCATGGGACAGCGCGGCGGAGGGGCCGCTCCCGCGTCCCGGCGTCACCGGCTGGGCGCGGGCGGACTGAGTGCGGGCGGATTGGGCGCGGGCGGCCGGGGCTCGGGCAGCCCGGGCGCGACGCCTCAGCTCAGGCAATGGGCCAGGGCGCGCGCGATAAGGAGCCAGACGAGCATCGAGCCCGTCAGCAGCACCGTGCCGCAGAGCGGCCAGGACCAGCGCTGGTTGATCATTCCCGCGCGGACGGCGCCGAACTCCCTCATCCCCGGCAACGCGACGCCGTCGCAGGGCGCGCCTCCGTCGCCTGGGGGAAGGGGGGCTGGAAAGGGCGGGTTCGGGAAAGCCCCTGTCTGCCTGCGCGTTGCCCGATCGTCATCAACCCCTCCCTCGGCGGACCGTGCCGCCTCACCCCTGGCGGGGCGCCTCGCCCCGCGGCCCTGAAGGCCTCCCTCCGGCGGAACCATCCCTTTCCAGGGCCATTCCCGTTCCGCGGCAACCCGCCGCCGGCGTCGCGAAGCAACAATCCGCAACTTCTCCCGGAAGTGCATCCGACGTGCCAAGCGCGCGAAGCGAGCAATCACATGGCGCTGCCGACCGCCTCCCCCCGCCGTTCGCCCGCGGCGTAAAGAACGCCGACAGGATCTTACGGCGCCGCGCCGCCCGGCCAGACCCCCAGCTCGGCGAGCAGCTCGAAGAGCGCCAGGCGGCTGAAAGGCTTCTCGAGGAAGCGCTCGTTCTCCCCCAGCCCGCGCCCGGCCGGGGGCCGCGCGTGGCCGCTGTAGTAGAGCGCCCGCAGCCCCGGCCGCGCGCGGCGCGCCTCGTCGACCACCGCGAAGCCGTCCATCCCGCGCCCGAGGTCGATGTCCGACAGGATGACCTGGCAGGGCGCGCCGGAGCGGAGATAGGCGAGCGCGGCCTCGGCGGTCCCGCAGACCTGGACCGTGAAGCCGCGGAGCTCCAGCGCCGCCTGGACGAGGTCGAGGACCTCGGGGTGGTCCTCCAGCAAGAGAACGTCGCACATGGTGAGGCCTCCCGGGGCGGGCGGGGCGCCGGCGCCGGGGCTCGCCGCGCCCGGGGAGAGCCGCCGGCCTCGCTGGTGCCGCCCGGCCCGCCCCGCGCGCTTACTCCGGTCCCCGCCGCGCGGCCAGCCCGCCCGGGCGGAGTGCCGTTCATTCCTGGGCGCCGCGGACGGGCGCGGCCGGCCCGGTTTCCCGCCGCGGGCTCCGGGCGCTAGGGTCGCCGCCCGGCGAGCCCTCGCGCGGGGCGGCCCCGCGCGGGACCGGCGCGGGGGCCGTCCGCCCCTCCCTGCCAAGGCCCTCGGATGACCCTTGAAACAGCTCTCGTCATGCTGGCGGCCGGCTTCTTCGCGGGAACGCTCAACGCCGCGGCGGGCGGCGGCTCCTTCGTCAGCATTCCCGCCATGATCTTCGTCGGCCTTCCGTCGGTCACCGCGAACGCCTCGAGCACCGTCGCCCTCGTGCCGGGCACGCTGGCCAGCGCCTGGGCCTGGCGGCACGACTTCCAGACCCTGCACGGCATCCGCCTCCCGGTGCTTCTGCTCATCAGCCTCGCCGGCGGGCTGGCCGGCGCGCTGCTGCTGCTCGCGACCACCCAGCGCGCCTTCGACGGGGCGCTGCCCTGGCTGCTCCTGGTCGGCACCCTCGCCTTCGCCTTCGGACGTCCCCTCGGCGCGGCGCTGCGCCAGCGGGTGCGGATCGGGCGCGGGGCGGTGCTCGCCGCGCAGGTCGTGCTCTCGGTCTACGCCGGCTACTTCGGCGGCGGGGTCGGCATCATGATGATGGCGACCTGGGGCCTGCTCGGCGATATCGACATCAAGGCCATGAGCGCGCTGCGCACCGTCCTCGTCAGCGTCGCCAACCTCGTGGCCGTCGCCTGCTTCGTCGTCGCGGGGTCGGTCCACTGGCCGGAGACGCTGGTGATGCTCGTCTCGGCGATCGTCGGCGGCTACGCCGGCGCGCGGCTCGCCCGGCGGGTGCCGGACCGCGTGCTGCGCGGCTTCGTCATCCTGTTCAGCGCGGTGATGACGGCGGTGTTCTTCTGGCGCGCCTGGCGGTAGGGGCAGGGGCGATGGTGTCCCCGGCGGGATTCGAACCCACGGCCCCGGGATTAGGAATCCCGTGCTCTATCCTGCTGAGCTACGGAGACACGCGCCCTCATCCTAGCGCCGCGTCCGCCCCCCGGAAAGGCCCGCTCCCTCGCCCGGCCCCTTGAACGGCGGCCGGAACCGGCCCTCACTTCGCCCATGCCGCACGACCCCCGCCTCGACCCCCAGATGGCCGCCTTCGCCGAGATGATGGCCACGCGCGCCGCCGCCTTCCCGCCGGCGCGGCTGGAGCGCCCGCTCGATACCTCACGCGCCGCCAACGACGCGCTGAACCTCACCCTGGCCAACCCCGAGCCCCGCATGGCCGAGAGCGCGGACCGCTGGCTGCCCGTCCGCGGCCGGCGCCTCCTCTGCCGGCTGCACCGGCCGACGACGGACGGGCCGCTGGCGGTCCTCATCCATCTCCACGGCGGCGGGTGGGTCTGGAACAGCATCGACACGCACGACGCCCTCGCGCGGAACCTCGCCGCCGGCTCCGGCCTCGCGGTCCTCGCCCCCGACTACGCGCTGAGCCCCGAGGCCGCCTTCCCGCAGGCGCTGGAGGAGGTCGCGGCCGTCACGCGCTGGGTCGCGTCGCACGGGGCGGAATGGGGGCTCGATCCCGGCCGGATCGTGCTCGGGGGCGATTCCGCGGGGGCCAACCTCGCCCTCGGCGCCGCGCTGCTGCTCCGCCAGTCCGACCCCGGGCTCCGGTTGCGCGGCCTCCTGCTCGAGTACGGCGTCTTCGACGACCGGATGGCAACCCCGAGCTACGCCGCCTTCGCCGAGGGCTACGGCCTGACGGCGGAGCGGATGCGCTTCTATTGGGACTGCTACGCCCCGAATCCCGCCGACCGCCTCTCCCCCTTCGCCGCGCCGCTCCGGGCCGACCTGCGGGGCCTGCCGCCCTGCCTGATACAGGTGGCCGAGCTCGACGTGCTGGCGGACGAGAACCGGGCCATGGCGCGCGCCCTGCGCGAGGCCGGCGTGGCCGTGGAGGAGGAGGTCTTCCCCGGCCTGCTCCACGGCTTCCTGCGGGCCATCGACCACGTCGCCGCGGCCCGGCGCGCGGCCGAGGCCGGCGCGGCCTGGCTCGCCCGCGTCGTGTGAGGGAGCGCCGCTAGCGGCGCCGGAAGCGCTCCACCGCCGAGACGAGCGCCGTCCGCACCCCCGGCTCCAGCGCCGAGTGCCCGGCGTCCGGCACGACCGTCAGCCGGGCCATCGGCCAGGCCTCCGCCAGCTCGAAGGCGGAGGTGGGCGGGCAGACCATGTCGTAGCGGCCCTGCACGATCTCGGCGCCGACATGGGCCAGCCGGTGCATGCCCGCCAGCAACCCCTCCGGCGGCAAGAAGAGGTTGTGCGCGAAGTAGTGCGCCTCGATCCGGGCGAGGCCGAGGGCGGAGCGGTCCTGCGCGAAGGAGGCGACGGTCTCCGGGCTGGGCAGGAGGGTGCTGCACAGACCCTCGTAGTTGCTCCAGGCGCGCGCGGCCGCCATGTGCACGGCGGGCTCGGGGTCGGTCAGCCGGCGGAGATAGGCGCCCAGCAGGTCGCCGCGCTCGGCCGGGGGGACGTGCTCGGCGAAGGAGGCCCAGGCGTCGGGGAAGACGCGCTTCAGCCCGTAGAGGAACCACTCCACCTCGTCGTCCCGCCCGAGGAAGACCCCGCGCAGCACGCAGCCCGCCACCCGCTCCGGGTGCGCCTGGGCGTAGGCCAGCGCGAGGGTGGAGCCCCAGGACCCCCCGAAGAGCAGCCAGCGGTCGATCCCGAGGAAGCGCCGCAGCGTCTCGATGTCCTGCACGAGGTGCGGCGTCGTGTTCTCCCGCAGCTCACCGAGCGGGCGGGAGCGGCCGGCGCCGCGCTGGTCGAAGATCACGACGCGCCAGTGCAGCGGGTCGAAGAAGCGGCGGTGGACCGCCCCAGCCCCAGCCCCCGGGCCGCCGTGCAGGAACAGCACGGGCTGCCCGCGCGGGT
Source organism: Muricoccus nepalensis (assembly GCF_006438825.1). Classification (GTDB taxonomy): domain Bacteria; phylum Pseudomonadota; class Alphaproteobacteria; order Acetobacterales; family Acetobacteraceae; genus Roseomonas; species Roseomonas nepalensis. The sequence goes on along the minus strand of NZ_RCZP01000008.1, from coordinate 131,130 downwards.
TCCCCACCTGCTCCCAGTACATGACGTGCGAGGGCCCGCCGGGCGTGCCATGGCCGGAATGGGAGAGCGGCAGGAGGCCGGTCTCGTAGGGCGCAATGTCGGGGAAGAGGTCGCCGCGCGGCATGGCGCCCTCTTTGCCAGGGCCGGTGGCCTCCGCGCAACAGGCCGGCCGCGCCCCCCGCCGCGAATTCCGGGCAACGCCGCCCCTTCGCTTGAGCGCCCGATGCCACTAACTAGAGGGCGATGAACCGTCCCACCCCCGGCCCGTTCCACGCGGCGCGCAACGGCCCCCAGCCCGGGCCCCGCGGTGGCACGCGCGCGGCCGAGGTTCGCTGCGCCGTCTGCGGCACCGCCAGCCGGCAGACGCGCTTCCGCGCCATGCCGCCCGAGAGCGCGCCGGACCTGGACCTCCGCCCGGGCGAGCCGCTCCGCAGCACCATGGCCGCCTGGCTGCAGCAGTGCCCCCATTGCGGCTACGTCGCGCCCGAGATCGCCCACGCCCACCCCGCCGCGATCGAGGCGGTGGGCACCGCGCCCTTCCGCGCGCTGATCGCCGACACCACCCACCCGCCGCTCTCCCGCCGCTTCCTCGCCTACGCCTACGTGCTGGAGGAGACGGGCGCGCTGCACGCGGCGGCCGAGGCCACCCTCCAGGCCGCCTGGGCCGCGGACGACGCGCGCAAGCCCGACCTCGCCCGCGCCTGGCGGGGGGAGGCGGTGGCCCTCTGGCGCGCCGGCCCGCCGCTCGACGCCGAGCAGACAATACGCGTCGTCGACGCCCTCCGCCGCGCCGAGGCCTTCGACGACGCCCGCGCCACCGCCGACCAGCTCGCCGCCACCCACCCGCCGGATGCCGTGGCGGGGGTGGCCGCGCTCGAGCAGCGGCTGATCGGCCTCGAGGATTCCGGCCGCCACACGGTCGCCAGCGCCCTGCCGCCGCCCTCGCGCCGGCCGCACGCGAGCCACGGCAGCATCGCGCGCCGCAGCACGGGCCCCGGGCTCTGGGAGCGCCTGCGCCGCCTCTGGCGGAAGGACCGCTAGCCGCCATCGCGCGGGGCTTGCCCCTCCCTCCTGGGCCGGGCTACGTTATGTTATAACGTAATTCGGAAGCCTCCGCGATGCGCCGCCGCGCCCTCCTCGCCGCTGCCCTCTCCACTCCCGCCCTGCGCGGCGCGCAGGCCCAGGCCCAGGCCCAGGCTACCACCCTACCGGCCACGGCGACCTTCACCATCCTGGCCGACTTCCTCCGCGAGGTGGCCGGCCGACGGCCGCTGGCCCTCGCCACCCTCGTCGGCACGGACGCCGACGCGCACGACTTCCAGCCCCGCCCCTCCGACGCGGAGAAGCTGCGCGGCGCCGCCCTGCTGGTGCGCAACAGCCTCGGCTTCGACGACTGGATCGGCCGCCTGACGGGCGCCGCCGGCTTCGCCGGCACCACGGTCGTCGCGAGCGAGGGCGTCCCGCTCCGCGCCTCGCAGGACGGGCACGCCCACAGCCACGGCGGCGGCGCCGGCCGCCGGCGGCCCCACGCGGTCGAGCCCGCGCGCACGCCGGACCCCCATGCCTGGGGCAGCCCGCGGAACGCGATGGTCTACGCCCGCAACATCGCGGCCGGCCTTTCCGCCGCGGACCCCGCCAACGCCGCCCTCTACGCCCGCAACGCCGAGGCCTACGCCGCCCGCCTCGCGGCGCTAGACGCCGAGGTCCGCGCCGCCTTCGCCCCCATCCCGGAGGAGCGCCGCAAGGTCCTGACCAGCCACGACGCCTTCGGCTACTTCGGCGACGCCTACGGGATCACCTTCCTCTCGCCCCAGGGCATCAACACCCATTCGGAGCCCTCCGCCTCCGACATCGCGGACCTCATCCGGCAGGTCCGCGCCCAGGGCATCACGGCCGTCTTCGTCGAGAACATGGCCAACCCGACGATGATGGACCGCCTGGCGCGCGAGGCCGGGGCGCGGGTCGGCGGGCGCCTCTACTCCGACGCGCTCTCGGCGCCGGGCGGCCCCGCGCCGAGCTACGAGGCGCTGGTCCGGCACAACGCGCGCCTCATCGTCGCGGCGCTGCGGGGGGCGGCCTGATGCGGCGCCTTCCCACGCTTCTCGGCGCGCTCCTCCTGGCGGCGGCGCCCGCGGCCGCCCAGGTCACGGCGCCCGCGCCCCCGCCCGGCCTCAACCTCTACCCCCAGGTGGCGGGGGAGGCGGACCTGCGGCTCTTCTCCCTCTCCACCACCTCCGCGACCGACCGCCGGCAGCGCGGCACGACCCTCTTCGCCCGCGGCGAGATCGCGGCGGGCCTCTTCCTGTCGCGGGAATGGTCGGTGCAGGGCGTCGTCCATATCGAGCCCGTCGGCGAGACCGAGCCGAACGGCGGCACCGCGGCCTTCCGCACCCAGGCCGCCTATCTCGAGGAGCTCCGCCTCGACTGGCGCCCGACGTCGCGGCTCGTCCTCTACGGCGGCAAGTTCTCGGCCCCCTTCGGCCGCGGCCACCACGACTTCCCGGGCCTGCTGCTCGACGTGCGCGCGCACGAGGTCTACCTCATCCGCGAGAGCCTGGGCTTCGGCGGCACCGCGACCGTCGTCTCCGACGCCCGCTTCGGCGAGCACGACGTCTCCGCCGCCGTCTTCGGCTTCGACACGAGCGTCTTGAGCGAGACCGCCCTCACGCGCGAGCGCTGCTGCGAGCGGGATTTCGAGCGCTACGCCCGCAACACCCGCCGCCAGGGCGGGCCCGGCAACACCGGCCAGATGGACAGTTTCGTCGTCGCCCTCGACGGCGACCGGATGCCCTTCCTGCCCAACACCTCCTATCACCTGTCCCTGCTCTCGCGCGGCGCGGGGGTGGACGGCACCAAGCGGGAGACGGGCCTCGCCGCCGGCCTGCGGCACGAGATCACCTGGAGCCGCGACCTCCGCACCCTTCTCTTCGCGGAGTTCGTCCAGTTCCGCGGCGCCGGCGGCAACCCGCGCGAGGCCGGGCCGGAGATCCTGGACGAGCTCGGCGGGGGCACCGGCCGCTTCGAGGACATGACCGTCGGCGAGCGCCGCCGCTTCACCACCGTCGGCGCCCAGACCCGCTCCGGTCCCTGGCGCGCCACCCTCGGCCTGCAGCGGGACGAGCGGAAGCGGAGCGAGAACCCGGTTCCCCGCGCCACCTACGCGGAGGTGTCGGTCGGCCGCGACCTGCCGCTCAAGTTCCGCCTCGACGTCGGCTACCAGCGCAGCGTCGGCGGCGAATCCAAGAACGATCGGCAGGACGCGGTCATCGCCGTGCTCGGCTGGCGCTCGGCGTTCTGAGGGGCGCCCCACTTTCAGGCGGCGCCCGCCGCCCCAGGTGAGGGGAGGCAGCCAGGGGAGTTCTCGCCATGCCGATCGTCGCCTCCTTCGCCCTCTCTCTCACGGGCCTCAGCATCGGGATCCCGCTCGGCACCGCCATCGCCGCCGGCTTCCTCATCGGCCGCCGCGCGCTCGGGGGGATGCGCTGATGTTCCCCAACCCCTTCCGGCCCGGCCGCACCGCGCTGCTCGGGCTTCACGCGGCGGGCGTGGTGGCCACCCACGTGATGGCCGGGGCGGTGCTCGGCGCCCTCGGCGTCGCCGCGGTCGCGGCGATGATCGGCAAGCGCGTGGCCGAGGCGAAGGAGCCCCGCTGAGGGGCGCTCAGCGGATGGGCGGCGCGTAGAGGATCCCGCCCCGGCTCCAGAGGTCGTTCAGCCCGCGGCGGAGCCCGACCGGCGTGTTCGCGCCGACGTGCCGCTCGAAGATCTCGCCGTAGTTCCCGACCGCGCGGATGGCGTTGTAGGCCCAGCGCCGGTCGAGGCTCATCGAGGGGCCGAAGTCCCCGGTGACGCCCAGGAGGCGCCGGATGTCGGGGTTGGGGCTCTCCAGCATCGCCTCCGCGTTGGCGGCGGTGACGCCCAGCTCCTCCGCGAGGATCAGCGCGTGGATCGTCCAGCGCATGGCGTCGTACCATTGCGGGTCGCCCTTCCGCACCGCGGGGGCGAGGGGTTCCTTGCTGATGATGTCCGGCAGGATGACGTGCTCCGCCGGATCGGCGAAGGAACTGCGGAAGCCCGCGAGCTGGCTCGCGTCGAGGGTGTAGCTGTCGCAGCGGCCGGAGGCGTAGGCCTTGCGCGTGTCCTCGTTGCTCTCGAAGACGAGGGGACGGATCGAGAGGCGGTTCGTGCGCGCCCAGTCCGCGAGGTTGAGCTCGTTGGTGGAGCCCGCGGTGACGCAGATGGTGGCGCCGTCGAGCTGGTTCGCCCGCTCCACCCCCGTCGCGCGGCGGACGATGAAGCCCTGGCCGTCGTGGAAGGTGATGGGGCCGAACTGCAGGCCCGACCCGGCCTCGCGCCCCATCGTCCAGGTGAAGGTGCGGGCGACGACGTCGACCTGCCCCGATTGCAGCGAGGGAATGCGCGACTGGCTCGTCAGCACGGTGAAGCGGACCTTCGCGGGGTCGCCCAGCACCGCCGCCGCGATGGCGCGGCAGAAATCGGGGTCCATCCCCCGGTGCTCGCCCCGGCTGTCCGGCACGCCGAAGCCGGGGGAGCCCGGGTTGGCGCCGCAGTCGAGGAAGCCCTTGGCCCGGATGTTCGCGATGGTCGGGCCGGCCGCGACCTGCGCCCGCGCGATTCCTGGCAGCATCGCCGCCGCCAGCGCGGCCCCGAGCCAACCGAGGCGCCTTCCAACGATCGCCATGCCGCCGATCCCCCTCTGCGTCGGTGCCGGGCACTGGAGCGTGCCCCGACGCGTGATCCCGAAATTAGCAAGCCCCAGGCCAGGGCGCCTCAGCGCATGGCCCGGCAGAACTCCCCGATGCGCGCGAGGCCCTCGCGGAGCGTCTCGCGGTCCAGCGCGTAGGAGACGCGCAGGTGCGGGCTCATGCCGTAGGCCGCGCCCTGCACCGTGCCGACCTTCGCCTCCTCCAGCAGGGCCAGGGCGAGCTCCGCGTCGTTCCCGATCGCCCGCCCGCCCCCGCTGGTGCGGCCGATGAGGCCGGAGACGTCGGGGAAGAGGTAGAAGGCGCCCTCCGGCTTGTGGCAGCGGATGCCCGGCGCCTCGTTCAGCATCGCCACCGCGAGGTCGCGGCGCTGGCGGAACTCCTCGGTCCGCTCGGCCACCAGCCCCTGCGGCCCGTCCAGCGCCGCCGCCGCCGCGGCCTGGCTGATGGCCGAGGCGCCGCTGGTGGACTGGCCCTGCATGTTCGCCATGCCCCGGATCAGCGCCCGCGGCCCGCCGCAGTAGCCGATGCGCCAGCCCGTCATCGCGTAGGTCTTGGAGACGCCGTTCACCGTCAGCACCCGCTCGCGCAGCGCGGGCTCCACCTCGGCGATCGTGCAGAAGGCGGCGCCGTCGTAGAGGAGGTGCTCGTACATGTCGTCGGTCAGCACCATCACCCCCGGGTGGCGCAGGATGACGTCGGCGATGGCCCGCATCTCGGCGCGCGAGCAGGCGGCGCCCGTCGGGTTGTTCGGGAAGTTGAGCATCACCCAGCGGGTGCGGGGCGTGATGGCGGCGTCCAGCGCCTCCGGGCGCAGCTTGAAGCCGCCCTCCGCCGGGCAGTCCACCGGCACGGGCACGCCGCCGGCGAGGGTCGCCATGTCGGCGTAGCTGATCCAGAAGGGGCGGGGGATCACCACCTCGTCCCCCGGGTTCAGCGTCGCCATCATGGCGTTGTAGAGGACCTGCTTGCCGCCGTTGCCGACGAGGATCTCGTCGAGCGCGTAGTCGAGCCCGTTCTCGCGGAGGAACTTCCGCCGGATCGCCTCCTTCAGCGCGGGCGTGCCGGCGATGGGCGGGTACTTCGTCTGCCCCTCCAGCGCGGCCCGGTGCGCGGCCTCGATCGCGTGCGGCGGCGTCGGGAAGTCCGGCTGGCCCTGGGAGAGGGAGATCACCCGCTCCCCCGTCGCCGCCAGCTCCCGCGCGCGCTGCGTCATGGTGGCGGAGGCCGAGGGGGCGACCCCGTCCAGGCGGCGGGCGAGCGTGATCATCGGGGAAGGGGGCCTCCGTGGCGAAGGCGCCATAGGATTCCGCGCGCACGCCCGGCGCAACCTCCCAACCGGGCCCCAGGTCTGCTAACCCCGGCCCATGTCGCGCATCCTGATCGCGGTCGGCGCCCTCGCCGGCCTTCTCGCCGTCGCCCTCTCGGCCTGGGCCGCGCACGGCCTCTCGCTGGACCCGGCGCGCACGCGGATGATCGACAACGCGCTGACGCAGCAGGGCTGGCACGCGCTGGCCCTCGTCGCCGCCGGCATCCTGGCGGAGCGCTGGGGCGGCTGGGCGATCCACGGCGCCGGGCTATCCTTCATCCTGGGCATGATCCTCTTCTGCGGCGCCGTCTGGGTCGTGGCCCTGACGGGGCGGAGCCTCGGCGTGGCGCCGGCGGGGGGGATGCTGCTGATGCTCGGCTGGCTCCTCCTCGCCGTCGCCGCCCTCACCCACCGGGCCTGACCCGTGGCCGCGATCCGCGCCGCCTACCTGGCTGCGGAGGGCTTCGAGGCCGAGCTGGCCGAGGACCTCCGCCGCGCCGGCCGCCGGGTCGCGGGCTGGCACGGGCCGCTCGCCCTCTCCCCGGACCCGCCGCCGGAGGGGCCGAACGCCACGCCCTGGTCCCTCGACACCTGGACGGCGCCGGCGGAGATACCCGTGCCCTCCATCAAGTCGGCCGCCAACGCGCTGCGGGCGATCCAGCGCAACTGGGCGCTGCTGGACGTGGCGCATCACCGCCGCGCCGCCCTCATCCGCGACGCGCTGCCGCCGCTGCGGCCCAAGCCGATCGCCTTCCCGCAGCCGCGCCCCACCTCCCATCTCGGCGCCTGGACGCTGCTGGCACCGGACCGGCTGCTGGCCAGCCCGACGAAGACGAGCCCCTTCGTCAACGGCGCCCCGGCCTTCGTCGAGGACCGCGAGGGGCCGCCCAGCCGCGCCTACCTCAAGCTGTGGGAGGCGCTGACCCGGATCGGCCGCTGGCCCTCCCCGGGCGAGGCCTGCCTCGACCTCGGCGCCGTGCCCGGCGGCTGGAGCTGGGCGCTGGCGGAACTGGGCGCGTCGGTCACCGCCGTGGACAAGGCGGAGATGGACCCCCTCGTCGCCGCCCTGCCCAACGTGACCGTGCGGCGGGAGAGCGCCTTCGGCCTCGACCCCTATCCCGTGGACTGGCTGTTCTCGGACATCATCTGCTACCCCGCGCGGCTCCTCGGCCTCGTGCGCCGCTGGATGGAGGCGGGGGCGGCGCGGAACATCGTCGTCACGGTCAAGTTCCAGGCCGAGACCGACCACGAGACCGCCGCCGCCTTCGCGGCCATCCCGGGCGGCGCGCTCTTCCACGGGGCGCACAACAAGCACGAGCTGATGTTCGCCTGGCCCGCGGAAAACCCGCCGCGATCTTCGTGAAGTGTTAGCCATTCCTGTGGCGTATCAATATTTGTACTGCCTTCGCAGGACCGCGCCCGGCGAGTCCGGGTGCGTCACCCCAGAGAGGGAAGCGTGTCGTGCAGGTCTCAGCGGCCCCTGTCGCGTCGGCGGCGGACATGGCCAGGCAGTTGCGGGAGCGAAGCTTCGCCCGCGCTGACCGAGACGGCAACGGAGGCCTGAGCCTCGCCGAGTTCGCCGCCATCGGCCCTGGCAAGCCCGGCAACCCCGCGGCGGACCCGTCCCAGGTGAAGGCGGCCGCGAGCCTCTCGGCCGCGGTCTTCGCCCGGGTGGACGCGAACGGCGACGGCCTCGTGACCGAGGCGGAGATGGAGGCCATCCAGGCCGCCGGCCCGGCGCCCGCGGTGTCCATCTCGTCGGCCACCATGGCCGCGTTGCTCACCGGCCAGGAGGTGCCGGCCGGGGCAGGGGGCGGCCCGGCGCCCGGCCCCGCCGCCCCGGCGGTCCGGCTCACCCGGGCGCTGGACGAGTACCACCGCGTCGCCGCGGGCGAGGCGCCGGCCCCGGCGTCGGCTTCGGTCCCGGCCGGCTGACGGGCGCGGCGCGGGCAAAAGCCCGCCCCGCCGTTGGAGACCCCGCCGCCAGCCGCTACCATCCCCTCTCTCAAGGGGGGATGACGTCGGATGCGCGCCTGTTTCGTCGATGCCGGGGGCGCCCTGGCGGATGTCATGGAGCGGCTCCGCCGCCCCGGCGACATGCCGGTCACGGTGAACCGCGACCCCGACATCACCCTGGCCGGGCTTCCCGCCGTGCTCGCCGGGCACGAGATCGCCATCATCGACCACACCCATCTGCCGACCGAGGTCGCGAAGGCGATCCCCGGGCTGAAGCACGTCGTCTTCCTCGGCACCGGCGCGCGCAGCTACATGAACCCGGAGGAGCTGCAGGCCGCCTGCGGCATCCAGGTCCACATCATCAAGGGCTACGGCGACACCGCGGTGGCGGAGATGGCCTTCGCCCTCATGTGGGCCGCGGCGAAGGGGCTCGCGGGCATGGACCGCGGCGTCCGCGCGGGCGCCTGGCCGCGCACGGACGGGATCGAGCTCACCCGCAAGACGGTCGGGCTGATCGGCTTCGGCGGCATCGGGGCGGAGATGGCGCGGCTCTGCAACGGCGCGGGGATGCGGGTGCTGGCCTGGAACCGCACGCCGCGGGAGGCGAAGGGGGTGGAGTTCACCGCCCTCGACACCCTCCTCGCCGAGAGCCACGTCGTCTCGCTGCACCTGCTGCTGAACGACGAGACGCGCGGCTTCCTCTCGGCGGACCTCATCGCGAAGATGCGGCCGGGCGCGATCTTCGTGAACACCGCCCGCGGCGCCATCGCCGACGAGGCCGCGCTCGCCCGCGCGGCGGAGGCGGGCGCCATCCGCCTCGCCCTCGACGTCTACGCCGAGGAGCCGCTGCCGGCGGGGCATTTTCTCTCCACGGTGGAGAACGCGACCCTCTCGGCCCACTCGGCCTTCCGCACCCCGGAGGCGAGCGACAACCTCATCGAGGCCTCGCTCGAGCACTGCCGCCGGATCGCGCGGGGGGCGTGAGGGGGCGGAGGCGTCAGGCCGGGGGGCTCTCCGCGCGCTGCGCCTCCACGGCCCGCGCGAAGGCCTCGGCCCCCGGCCAGCCCGTGATGCGGCCCAGGCGCCGCGCGCCCCGGAAGACGAAGAAGGCGGGGACGCCGTGCAGGCCGAAGCGGCTGGCCATGTCGGGGTCGTCGTAGACGTTGGCGTGCAGCCAGCGGACGTCCGGCCAGGCGAAGCGGGACGGCGAGACGAGGATCGCCCGCTTCGCGACGTCGCAGTTCGGGCAGTTCAGGCCCCAGAGGAACAGGAGGGTGAGCGGCGGCGCCAGCGGGTCGGCCAGCGCCGCGTCCAGCGCCTCGCTGCGGACGGCGGCCATGGGGAAGCGGGCGAAGAAGTCGGGAACCGTGCTTTCGGACATGACCGGTCATGTCAGGTGGGCGGCGGCGATCCTCAAGCGGGGCGCGTCAGGGCGCGTCGGCCCCGATCGGCGTGGTGGCGCTGCGCAGCGGCAGCGCCCCGCGCCAGCCGCCCTCCCGCGCGGCCCAGGCGCGGGTGAACTCGGCGCCGAGGAGGAAGACCTGGGCGGAGTAGTAGACCCAGATGAGCACGACCACGAGCGCGCCGGCCGCGCCGTAGCTCTCGGCCATGCCGCTGCCGCCAATGTACCACCCGATGACCGTCTTCCCGAGGGTGAAGAGGAAGGCGGTGATCAGCGCGCCCACCGCGACGTCCCGCCAGGTGAGGGTGCGGTCGGGCAGGATCTTGTAGATCGCCCCGAAGAGCACCGCGACGAGCACGACGCTGACGAGGAAGTTGACGGCCTTCAGCACGATCTCGAGCATCGGCAGGAAGCCGGTGATCCAGCCCCCGAAGGCCGAGAGCACGGCGCTGACGAGAAGGGAGACGAGCAGCAGGAAGCCCGTGGCGCCCACCAGCCCGATCGAGAGGGCCCGCGCCCGCACCAGCGCGCCGACCGAGACGGGCTTCTGCTCGGCCTGCCAGATGACGTTCAGCGCCGCCTGCAGCTCCGCGAAGACGCCCGAGGCCGTGATCAGCAGGATGACCGCGCCGACCAGGGCGGCGACGCCCTTGCTGCCCGCCTCGTGCGAGCTGCCCTTCATCATCGCCTCGATCGCCTGCCCGCCCTGGACGCCGACCAGGCCGGTGAGCTGCCCGGAGACGGCCTCGCTGACCATGTCGCGGCCGAAGAAGAAGCCGGCGATGGCGACCGCGACGACGAGCAGCGGCGCGATGGAGAAAAGGGTGTAGCAGGCGATCGCCGCCCCCCGCGTCATCGCCTCGTGCTCGACGAAGCCCGAGACCGCGTCCTTGATCAGCTTCCAAGCCCTGCCGAACATGCATCCGCCCTGCGCTGGCTGCGCTGCCGCTACAAGGCGGCGCGGGGCGGGGGGTTTCCGGCGGCGGCGGGGCGAGACGCAAGCAGTCCGGGGGTGTGGCCCGGGATCAACCGCCCCGGGGCGACGAGGCCCCTGCCGCGCCGGCCGGGAACCGGCTAGCCTGGCGCCGGAGTTGGGGATCCGATGATGCGTCCAGGTTCACGCGCGATGCTCTGCGCCGCCCTTCTGCTGGGCGGCTCGCTGCCCTTCGCCCATCCCGCCGCGGCCCAGTACGGCGGGATGGGCGGGATAGGCGGCGTGGGCGCCATGAGCAGCATGGGGGCGATGGGCGGCTCGGGGGGCATCGGCGGCCCGGGCGGCATGAGGGGCCCCATGGGCGGCTCCGGGGGCCAGTCCCGGGCGCTCGCGCCGCCGCCGCCGCGCCTCCGGCCGGACACCGGGCCGCGCCTCGACGCCGGGGCGCTGCTCTGCCGCTCGCTCGAGGATCTCCGCCGGCGCGCGGCGCTGCAGGCCAACCCCGCCGCGGCGGCCGGGCCGCGGCCGGACTGCCGGACGGTGCCGAGCTCGGTGCCGATCACCGTGGTGAGCCGGGTCGGGCCGGGCGCGACGCAGGTCCAGCTCGGGACGCCCGGGGCCGAGACCGGCTGGACCGATGCCTGGCTGCCCGACCGCGGCGGGATGGCGCAGGCCCCGGCCTCCGCCACGCGGCGGTCGCCCTGATGGGGATAGCCCGCCCTTCCGGGCGCCGCGTCGTGCTCGCCGCCGCGCTGGCCGCGCCGGCGCTGGCGGCCTCGGCGGCGCGGGCGCAGGAGGCCTGGCCCTCGCGGCCCGTGCGCGTCATCGTGCCCTTCCCGCCGGGGCAGGCGAGCGACACCATCACGCGGCTCCTCGCCGAGGCCCTCTCGGCGCGCTGGCCGCAGCGCGTGGTGGTGGAGAACCGGGCGGGCGGGGCCGGGGCGGTGGGCAGCGAGGCCGGCGCCCGGGCCGCGCCCGACGGGCACACGCTGCTCGTCTTCACGAGCGGCACGCACGGCATCAACCCGAGCGTGATCCGATCCCTGCCCTACGACGCCGAGCGGGACTTCGCCTACGCCACCCTCGTCTTCACCGTGCCGCTGGTGATCGTCGCCCACCCCTCCTTCGCGCCGGGCGACGTGCCGGCGCTGGTCGCGGCCGCGCGGGCCGACCCGGGGGGGATCAACTACGGCAGCGGCGGGCCGGGCACCTCCCAGCACATGTCGGCCGAGCTCTTCGCGAGCCGCGCGGGCGTGCGGCTGACGCACGTGCCCTACCGTGGCAGCGGGCCGGCCATGGCGGACCTGCTGGGCGGGAACATCCCGATCATGTTCGACAGCGTGGCCAGCGCCCTGCCGCATCTCCGCGCGGGGCGGATCAAGGCGATCGGCGTCACCTCGGCCGGGCGCGCCGCGCAACTGCCGGAGGTGCCGGCCATCGCCGAGACCCTGCCCGGCTACGAGGCGATCGGCTGGGCGGGGCTCTGCGCCCCCGCGGGCACGCCGGCGCCGGTGGTCGAGCGCATCAACGCCGACGTCACCGCCCTGCTGCGCGAGCCCGACTTCGCCGCCCGCGTGATCCTCATGGGCGGCAACCCGGCGCCGCAGACCACGGCCGAGGCAGCGGCCTTCGTGCGCGACGAGATCGCGAAGTGGCGTGCCGTCGCGGAGGGGGCGAACGTCCGGCTGGAGGGCTAGCCCTCACGCGGGGACGGCGGGGCTTTCGCAGCCCGCCAGCAGCGCCTCCACGGCCCGCGCGGCGGCGTCGGGATCGGCCAGCGGGAAGCCGGCGGCGACGTAGTGGTCGGGGCGGAGCAGCAGGGCCTGGCCGGCATAGGGCGCCAGCGCCGCGCGGAAGCCGTCGCCGGCCTCGCCGGGCGGTTCCGCCACCGCGCCCGCGGCGGGTGCGGCGCCCGGCGGCAGGACGACCACCCGCGCGGCGTCGAGGCGTTGCCAGACAGGATGCGAGAGGCGGTCCAGGGCGGCCGGGTCATCGCCGCGGGTCAGGAGGGCGAAGCGGTTGCCGAGCACCTCGTCCAGCCGCACCGTCTCCCCGCCGGGCGCGCGCACCCGCGGCTGCGGCAGCAGGCGGCCGATGAGCGAGGCGCGCCCTCGGCCGTCCGGCAGGAGGAAGCCCTCGTGGAAGCGCGGCGGTGGCTTGTAGCGCATCTGGGCGACGTAGTCGCGCGCGGGCGGCCAGATGTTGAGGGCGAGGAAGCCCGCCTGGGTCAGCGCCCCGTGCAGCCAGCTCCGCGGCGCCATGATCCCGCCCATCCGGAGCGCGAGGCGCACCATCTGCCAGATGTGGTCGCGCCGCTCCCGCTCGTAGCTGCTCAGCAGGCCGGGGCCGAGGCGCCCCTCGAGCACGGCCGCGAGCTTCCAGGCGAGGTTCTGGGCGTCGCGGATGCCGCTGTTCATGCCCTGGCCAGCGAAGGGGGGCGTGAGGTGGGCGGCGTCGCCCGCGAGGAAGACGCGGCCGGCGGACCAGCGGGGCGCGACGCGGGCGTGGAAGCGGTAGACGACCTTGCGGCGCAGCGTCGCCCGCGGGTCGGCGCCGTGGGTGCGGAGAAGGCGATCCACCATGGCGGGGTCCAGCAGGTCGGCGTCGGTCTCGCCGGGGAGGAGCTTGAACTCGAAGCGGCGCGTGCGGTCGGGGCCGGGCAGGGTGATGCAGGGGCGGCGGCGGTCGCAGAAGACCTCGGTGTGGCGGGTCGTGTTCTCGTTGTTCTCGAGGTCGAGGATGAGCCAGCGCTCGTCGAAGGTCGTGCCCTCCAGCGCGATGCCGAGGATCTCCCGCACGCGGCTGGAGGCGCCGTCGCAGCCGACGAGGTAGTCGCAGGTGACGCGCCGCCGGGCGCCGTCCGGGCCCTCGAGGGAGAGGGTGACCCCCCGGTCGTCCTGGGCGTGGTCGAGCAGGGTCCAGCCGAAGCGGGTCTCCACGCCGGGGAAGCGAGCCAGCGCGTCGCGGAGCTGCGCCTCCAGCACGGGCTGGCGGAAGGCGTTGCGGCGGGGGTAGCCGTAGGGCTGGCCGGTCGGCTCCACGCGGGCGAAGCGGCGGCGGCGGCGCGTGTAGTAGTGCGAGCCGTAGCCGGGGACGACGCCCGCCAGCACCGCCTCCGCGACGCCGGCGGACTGCATGGTGCGGAGGGATTCGTCGTCGATGGAGACGGCGCGGGGCTCCTGAACGGTCGTCGGGTTGCGCTCCACCAGCAGCACGGCGACGCCGAGCCGGCCGAGCAGGTTCGCCAGCGTCAGCCCGACCGGGCCGGCGCCGATCACCGCGACGGGGTAGTGGGCTGCCTCTGGCATCGTGGCCCCCGGCTCAGCTTCGCAGGATGCCGCGGCCCCAGGCGTTGAGCGTGTGCTCCTCGTGCGGCCAGTCCATCGGCGCGCGGTCGCGCACCACTTCGAGCTCCGCGCTGATCTCGATCCAGTTGCCGTCGGGGTCCTCCAGGAAGGCGAAGAGGTTGTTGCCGGGGCCGTGGCGGCCGGGGCCCCAGAGGAGGGGGATGCGGCGCTCGCCCAGGCGGTCGCACCAGTCCTTGATGAGGGACCAGTCGCCGGCCTCGTAGCTGTGGTGGTCGATGCCCCGGCGGCCGTGGCGGAAGCAGGCGAGGGTGTGGTGCTCGTGGTTGGAGCGCATCCAGCAGGTCTGCACGGCGCCCGTCCCGTCGCGGACGTAGTCGCTTGTCAGGAAGCCGAGCGTGCCGGTGTAGAAGGCCTCGATCGCCCCGGGGTCGAGGGTGGCGAGCGTCAGGTGCTGCAACGGCGCCCGGAGGCCGCGCCGCGGCACCTCGCCCGCGCTCAGCCCGAAGAGGACGAGGTTGCCGTCGGGGTCGCGCAGGCCGAAGGCCTCGGCTCCGAAGAGGGGGCTGGGGGAGGGGAGGAGGGCGGCGCCGCGCGCCGCGGCGCGGGCCCGGATCGCGGCCAGCCCCTCGGCGTCGCGGCAGGCGAAGGCGGCGTAGCCAAGGGCCCGGTCCGGCCCGCTCGCGAAGAGGAGGCGGCGGCCGGGACCCTCGGCCATCCAGCCCTCCCCGGCGGGGCGGGCCGCCATGTCCATCGCGTCGGCGTAGAAGGCGGCGAGGCGCCCGGGATCGGCGCTGAGGAGCTGCAGGTGGTGCAGGTAGGCGCCGGCGGCGACGGCCGTGGACATGCGGGCTTTCCCTCTCGTCGGGGTCAGGATGAGGGCGCGTGCCGCCGCGAGTAAAGCAAAATTCTCACTATTTGCGAAAAACGGTATTTAGGCGGGGATGGCGGGCTCCGCCGTGGCCGGGCTGTCCAGGACCGCCTCGATCCCTCGCGCGGCGGCGGCGAGCGCGGGCGCGAGGCGCGGCACGGCGTCGGCGGCGTCCTCCGGGATGACGTAGCTGAGGCTCCCCAGCACCCGCCGCGTCTCGCCGAGGACCGTGCCGAGGACGGGGACGGCGATGCCGATCCGCCCGGCGTCGAGCTCCGCGTGGCTGACCTGGTGGCCGGCCCGCCGGGTGCGCGCGAGGGCGGTGCGGAAGGCGGGCCAGTCCTCGCCGAGGCCGCTGGCCGCGATCTCCCCGCGATGCGCCTCGAAGAGCCGCCGCAGCTCCCGCGGCGGCAGCCAGGCGAGGATGACCTTCGACGTCGCCCCGCGGAACAGGGGCATGGGCCGGCCGCGCTCGTAGCTGACGGGAGCGCCGAGGCGCCCGAAGGAGGGCCCGACCTCCTGCCCGACTTCCTGGTGGATGCAGAGCACCGTCTCGCCGAAGAGGCGGCAGAGGAGGACGGCGCTGCCGGGCGGCGCGAGGGGGAGGATTCCCTCCATGGCCGGGCGCGCGGCCTGGAGGAGCGGGTCGGTGAGCTGGATCTGGCGGTCGTACTGGGTGAAGGCGGGCCCGAGGACGTAGGCGCCGCCGCCGGCCGGGGTCAGCAGCCCGGCCTCGGTCAGCACGGCGACGTAGCGGTAGGCGCTGCTGGCCGAGACCCCGAGCGCGGCGGCCGCCTGCTCGACCGTCCAGGCCGGGCGGTCGAGCGTGAAGAGCTTCAGGACGCTCGTGGTGCGGTCCGGACCCGCCATCGGGACCTCTCCTGCCGGTGCCGGGCGCGCCACGCCCGCCGTTCCGTGTTCCTTGGCAGGGTGGCGGGGCGGCGCAAAGCCCCCTGGGCGCGGCCGCGCGGCCTTTCATCACGGTTGCGTTTCGTGATCGATCGGCCAATGGCCCTGCCACGTATGTAATCATACGTTACTATTCGTGCCGCCATCAGGACCCCCCGTGAGCCAAGACAACCGCTTCAGCCCGGAGCCGCCGGACGAATCCCCCGAGACCTGTTCCCCTTCCGAATCACCGCCCCTCGTGCCCGCCCGGCCGCAACGGCTGGAGGCGACCGTGTCGCGGCCGGGGCTCGACAGCCGCGGCAGCGTCTTCTTCGCCGCGGTCGAGATGACGCGGATGCCCATGGTGCTCACGGACCCCCGGCAGCCGGACAACCCCATCGTGTTCGCGAACCACGCCTTCCTCGAGCTCACGGGCTACGCGGAGGCGGAGGTCATCGGCCGGAACTGCCGCTTCCTGCAGGGGCCGCGCACGAGCCGCGAGGGGGTGGCGGAGCTCCGACAGGCCATCGAGCAGCACCTCGCGGTCTCCGTCGAGCTGCTCAACTACAAGCGCGACGGCACGCCGTTCTGGAACGCCGTCTATCTCGCGCCGGTGCATGACGGCGAGGGGCGCCTCGTTTACTTCTTCGCCTCGCAGCTCGACGTCACGCGGCGCCGGACCTCGGAGCAGGCCTTCCGGCAGGCGCAGAAGATGGAATCGATCGGGCAGCTCACGGCCGGGCTCGCCCACGACTTCAACAACCTCCTCCTCGTCGCCTCCGGCAACCTCGAGATCCTGCGCTCCAGCCTCGGGGAGAGCGACCTGCAGCGCTACGCCGCGCGCATCGGCAAAGCGCTCGAGCGCGGGACGAAGGTGACGCGCCAGCTCCTCGCCTTCGCCCGCAAGACCCGGCTCGACCCGCGGCCGACCGACCTCTCGACGCTGATCAACGAGTTCGGGGAGATGCTGGAGACGACGGCCGGCAGCCGGGTCGACCTGCAGTTCAACCTGCGCCGCCGCCGTCCCCCGGCGGAGATCGACCCGGTCCATCTCGAGATGGCGCTGCTGAACGTCATCATCAACGCGCGCGACGCCATGCCGGGCGGCGGCACGATCACCATCGCGACCGCCGCGGGCGCGCCGCGCCACGGCTGCCCCGAGGGCCGCTACGTCGTGCTGAGCGTGACGGACGAGGGGACGGGCATGCCGCCCCACGTCCTCGAGCGCGCGACCGAGCCCTTCTTCACCACGAAGGGGGTAGGGGAGGGGACGGGGCTGGGCCTCGCCATGGTGCAGGGCTTCGTCCAGCAGTCGCGCGGCCTGCTCGAGATCGACAGCGAGGAGGGGGCCGGCACGACCATCCGGATGCTCTTCCCCGCCGCCCGCGAGGCGGTGGCGGCGGCCCCGCGCCCGCGCCCGGCGGGCCCCCTGGCGAACCCGGCCGCCACGGGGGAGACGATCCTCGTCGTCGAGGACAACGAGGACATCCTCAACCTCGCCCTCGAGCACCTCGGCATCCTCGGCTACCGGGCCCTCGCCGCCCGCAGCGCCGACGAGGCGCTCGACCTCCTCGACCGCCCGGAGAACGGGCCGGTCGACCTTCTCTTCACGGACATCCTCATGCCCGGGAGCGTGAACGGCTTCGTCCTGGCCGAGCAGGTGCGCAAGCGGCTGCCGGAGGTCGCCGTGCTCTACACCACCGGCTACAACGAGGACCTGCTGGCGGAGGCGCCGCGCAGCGCCTCGATGGACGTGCTCGGCAAGCCCTACCTGCGGGCCGAGCTGGCCGACCGGGTGCGGGCGGCCCTCGACCGGACGGCCCGGCCCGCCCTCGCCCGCCGCACCCGGCCCGGCGCGCCGGGGCCGCGGCACGAGGGCTGAGAGCGCGTCAGGCCGAGCCCGACTTCCGCCGGGGGGCGCCGCGCGAGGCGGTCCGGGTGGAGCGCTTGTCGGGGTCGTAGCCGCCGCCGCCCGGGCCGAGCGGCTTGGGCTTCCAGTCCGCCTTCGAGCGCACCGATCCCTTGACGGGGCCCTTGGCGGGCGCCCGCGCCTCGGTGCCGGAAGGGGGCGGGGCGTCGAGGCCGAGCTCGAGCGCCTCGAGCCGCTTGATCTCGTCGCGCAGGCGAGCCGCTGTCTCGAACTCGAGGTCCGCCGCCGCCGCCCGCATGCGCCGCTCCAGCTCCTGGATGCTGCCGCGGAGGTTGTGGCCGATGAAGTTGGCGGTCGCGTCGTCCTCCACCGCCTCGACCGTGACGTAGTCCTGCTCGTAGACGGATTGTAGCACGTCGGAGATGTCGCGCTTGATCGTCTGCGGCGTGATGCCGTGTTCCTCGTTGTACGCCACCTGCTTCGCCCGGCGGCGGTCGGTCTCCTCGATCGCGCGGCGCATGCTGTCGGTCATGCGGTCGGCGTAGAGGATGACGCGGCCCTCGGCGTTGCGGGCGGCGCGGCCGATGGTCTGGATGAGGGAGGTGGTGGAGCGGAGGAAGCCCTCCTTGTCGGCGTCGAGGATGGCAACCATCCGGCACTCCGGGATGTCCAGCCCCTCGCGCAGAAGGTTGATGCCGACGAGCACGTCGAAGACGCCGCGGCGGAGATCGCGGATGATCTCGATGCGCTCGAGCGTGTCCACGTCGGAGTGGAGGTAGCGGACCTTGATGCCCGTCTCCGTCATGTACTCCGTCAGGTCCTCGGCCATGCGCTTGGTGAGCGTGGTGGCCAGCACGCGGCCGCCCTGGGCGATGACCTCGCGGCACTCCGCCAGCAGGTCGTCCACCTGGCGCTCGACGGGGCGGATCTCGACGGGCGGGTCGATCAGGCCGGTGGGGCGGATGACCTGCTCGGCGAAGGTGCCGCCGGTGCGCTCCATCTCCCAGGGGCCGGGGGTGGCGGAGACGAAGACGGTGGCGGGGCGGAAGCTCTCCCACTCCTCGAACTTGAGGGGGCGGTTGTCGAGGCAGGAGGGGAGGCGGAAGCCGAAGTCGGCGAGCACGGACTTCCGGGCGAAGTCGCCGCGGGCCATGCCGCCGATCTGGGGGACGGTGACGTGGCTCTCGTCCACGATCAGCAGGGCGCCCTCGGGCAGGTACTCGAAGAGGGTGGGCGGCGGCTGGCCGGGGCCGCGGCCGGAGAGGTAGCGGGAGTAGTTCTCGATGCCTTTGCAGACGCCCGTTGTCTCCATCATCTCGATGTCGAAGGTGGTGCGCTGCTCCAGGCGCTGGGCCTCCAGCAGCTTTCCCTCGGCGGTGAGGCGGGCGAGCGTCTCGCGCAGCTCGATCTTGATGTCGCGGATGGCCTGGATGAGCGTCGGGCGCGGGGTGACGTAGTGGCTGTTCGCGTAGATCGCGACCCGCTCCATCTCGCCGGCGACCTCGCCCGTCAGGGGGTCGAACTCGCGCAGCCCGTCCACCTCGTCCCCGAAGAGGGAGATGCGCCAGGCGCGGTCCTCGAGGTGGGAGGGCCAGATGTCCACGGTTTCGCCGCGGACCCGGAAGGTGCCGCGCTGGAAGGCGGCGTCGTTGCGACGGTACTGCAATTCCACGAGGGCCTTCAGCAGCAGCTCGCGCGCGATGTGGCCGCCGAGCTCCAGCTTCACGGTCATGTTGCCGTAGGTCTCGACGGAGCCGATGCCGTAGATGCAGGACACGGAGGCGACGATGATGACGTCGCGCCGCTCGAGCAGGGACTGCGTGGCCGAGTGGCGCATGCGGTCGATCTGCTCGTTGATCTGCGCGTCCTTCTCTATGTACGTGTCCGTCCGCGGAACATAGGCCTCCGGCTGGTAGTAGTCGTAGTAGGAGACGAAGTACTCGACGGCGTTGTCGGGAAAGAACGACTTCATCTCGCCGTAGAGCTGGGCCGCCAGCGTCTTGTTGGGCGCGAGGACGAGGGTGGGGCGCTGCAGCGACTCGATGACCTTCGCCATGGTGAAGGTCTTGCCGGAGCCGGTGACGCCGAGCAGCACCTGGTCCCGATCCCCGCGGTCTTTGAGACCCTCGACGAGGACGGCGATGGCCTGGGGCTGGTCGCCGGCGGGCTCGTAGGGCGAGACGACCTTCAGCGGCTTCCCGCCCGAGGGGTAGGGGCGGCGGATGGGCGCGAAGAGGGCGGGCGGGAGAGTGTCCATGGCCCCTCGAACATAGGGCGTGGGGCCCGATCTTTCAGCAGGGATCGACGGGCGGCGCGGGATGCCGCCGGCAGGAGGCAGCGGGGTCGAGACACCGTCGCGCGGCCTTGCTATAGGGCGGCCGGGGCCGGGTTAGCACAGCGGTAGTGCAGCGGTTTTGTAAACCGAAGGTCGGGGGTTCGATCCCCTCACCCGGCACCATCGGGGGCCGCTGGCTGAACGGCGGGGGCACGCCTGCGTTTTGCAGGGCCCGGTCGGCGGGGTCGGCTTGGCGCGGGCGTTCAGGCGTTGCCCACGGTCGCGAAGCCGTCCTTGTTGGTGGCGCGGACCACCGCGGCGAAGAGGCGGAGCGAGTCCGGCCCGCCCTGGTCGAGCAGCGCGCCCGACTCGATCTCCGCGGCGAGGAGCTCCGCGTGCTCGGCAAGGGTCTCCGCCGCCCGCCGCAGCGCCTCGCGCGAGAGGACAAGCTGAACCTCTTCCGGCAGGTCGTGCCAGGCACCCAGCGTCGCCGACGGGGTGTCGACGGGCAGGGTTGAGGACCGATACATCAAGGTATTCCTTGGCCTGCGCCCTCCTGGCCTGTGTCATGCCCCATCTGGGTGCGTGGATTAGTGTCGCCTGAGAGGGTTAACCGGAGGTGTCCGGGGGGCCGGGAGGGCGTCACGAACCCGTCAGGCGAAACGGGCGGAGACCTCGCCCAGAAGGTCGAAGGACACGCGGACTTCGCAGGGACCGTCGAGCCAGATGGGCGGCGTGACCGAGCCGAGGAAGACCACCTGCCCGGCCCGCAGCCCGCCGAAAAGCCCGGCCAGCGGCGATCCCGCGAGCCAGGCGAGGGCGTCGAGCGGGTGGCCGAGAAGCGCCTCGCCGAGTCCCCGGCCGCGCTCCTCCCCGTCCACCAGCACGCGGCCGAGCGCGCCCGGCAGGTCCAGCCCGGGCCAGCCCGAGGCGGGCGCGCCGGTGACGCCGCCCGCGTGGAAGACCTGGTCGGCGATGAGGCCGGGGGCGCCGACCGCGCGGAAGTCGCCGTAGCGGTTGTCCACCACCTCGATCGCCGCGAAGACGTGCTCCACGGCGCCGGCGACGGAGTCGCGGCTGTGCTCGCCGTGGGAGAGGTCATGGCCGAGGCGAAGGCCGATCTCGCACTCCACGCCCGGGCGGACGTAGTCGGCGAAGCGGAAGCTCCCGACGCGGTCCTGGATGCCCTCGGCCGCGCAGAAGCCGGCGCAGGGATGGGCGAGGCCGAGATAGGCCTGCATGGCCTGCGTGGTCGCGCCGATCTTGAAGCCGGCGGGGGGGACGGCGCCCATGGCCTCGGCCAGCGCGCGCTGAACGGCGTAGCCGGCCGCGACGTCCGCGGGGGCCTCGGCGCCGAGGTCGGGGAAGCCGCGGCGGGCCAGCCGGGCGGCGAGGAGGGCGGCCGCGGCCCCCATCAGGCGCGCGCCAGCTCGTAGAGGGCGACGGCGGCGGCGGCGGCCACGTTGAGGCTCTCGACCTCCGTCGCGATGGGCAGGCGGACCATCTCGTCCACGGTCTCGCGCTGGAGGCGGCGCAGGCCCCCGGCCTCGGCGCCGAGGACGAGGCCGACGCGGCGGTCGGCGGGCTTCGCCTCGGCGAGCGTGCGCTTCGCCTCGCCGGCCAGGCCGAGCACCCAGACGCCCTTGTCCTGCAGGCCGCGGATGGCGCGGGCGAGGTTCACCTCGCGGATCATGGGCACGGTCTCGAGCGCCCCGGAGGCGGCGCGGGCGAGGGCGCCGGTCTCGGGCGGCGCGTGGCGGTCCTGCACGACCACGGCCGCGGCCCCGAAGGCGGCGGCGGAGCGCAGGATGGCGCCGACGTTGCGCGGGTCCGTCACCTGGTCGAGCAGCAGGACAGGGCCGGCGGAGGCGGCAAGGACGTCGTCGAGGGCGAGGCCGGGCAGGGGCTCCACCAGCATCGCCGCGCCCTGGTGCACGGAATCCTCGGGCAGGAAGCTGTGGAAGCGGGTGCGGTCCTCCACCCGCTCGGCGCTCAGCTTGCGCGCGGCGATGGTGCCGGGCGGCAGGCGGGCGGCGAGCGTCGCCTCGGCCTCGGCGGTCAGCAGGAGGCGGCGGAGGCGGCGGCGCGGGTTCAGCAGGGCGGCGGCGACGGCGTGCAGCCCGTGCATCCAGAAGGTGTTGGCGGGCGTGCGCTCCTCGGGCGTCTCGCGGCGCGGGCCCTCGGCGCGGCCGCGGGGGGAGGGCTCGGCGCCCTCGTGCCGGGAATCGTGGCGCGGGGGGCGGGGGCCGCGGGGCGGCTCGGCGTCGGCGCCGGGGCGGTGCGGCCGGGGCTCGGCGGGGGAGCGGCTCCAGGTCTTGCCGGGCGCCTTGCCCGGCGCCTTGGACCAGGGCTTGGCCGCGGGCTGGTAGCCGCCCGTCGCGCCGGCGGGGGCGGCGCCTGGCCGGGCGAAGGGCGGGCGGGGGGCGGCGCCGCGCGCGCCGGCCGGGGCCTCGCCGCCGGCCCAGCCGCGCTTGCCGTCGAAGGCGCGCGGGCGGGGCGGCTGGCCGGGGGCACCGCCGCCATGGGGCCCGGAGGCCGAACCCGGGGGGCGTGGGCCTTGCGGCCGTCGAGGGGGGGACATGGCGGCATCCTGCAAATCGCGGCGCCCGCCGCAAGGCCCATGCTCGGCCGGCTGCCATGCACCGGGTCCGGCGCACCCGTCCCGGCCGGCGATGCCGCGACGATCGCGCCGCTCACGTTGACAGGCGCGCCGCTTCTCGGATAGTCCGCCGGCTCCCGCCCGTCAGGGTGGGGACACCCTGTGGAGGGGTGCCCGAGTGGCTAAAGGGGGCGGACTGTAAATCCGCTGGCTTGCGCCTACGTTGGTTCGAATCCAACCCCCTCCATGTGTCCCATCCCGCCGGAGCGGTGGGCTTCTGTGTGACCGGTCTGCTCGGCAGGCTGCTGCTCTGGCTCAGCGGGTGTAGCTCAATGGTAGAGTTCCAGCCTTAATGCGCCCCCGCTAAAAACGTCCAACCTTTGACGCCTCCTCCAAGGGTGGGTGCCCCCCACCTGCTTGGACGTCCTTGCTCTCGCCCGTCATGGTCAACCGGCGGTGAGGGGATGAACTATGGGTGGTCGGGTTCGGACGGTCTTCCTGGTCGGGGACCAGGCGATAGAGGAGGGTGTCCCTGCGGCGTTCCGCGGGGTTCCCCTGCTGATCGGTGAGGACGGCAACCCAGACTGGTGGGTGAACGAGTACCTCCTTGCCCGCCGCAATGGAGACTGGGCGCCAGAGCAGCCCCAGCAGGGCATCTACGTCGAGATCGCGGGACGAGCTGTCTTGAGGGCGGACCTCGGATACCTGCGTAACCGTGCCTACCAGCTGGACGTCTTGCGCCGCTGGTGCTCCCGAAATGGGGTCACCTACAAGACTATAGGTGAGCAGGACCTTGAGAACTTCGCCGAGGATCTTGAGGAAGGTCGGGCAACCCAGGGGGGCATTGGCCTCCGCCTACAATCAGTTAACCAGTATCTCACGTCAGCCGTTGATTTTTTGAATTTTGCTGCCAAGCGCGGATTGCGCGACCTGCTTTCACTCAGGATGTTCAAGGTTCGGGGTAACCAGGGCGCTCCAGTGCTTCGGCCTGCGATTATACGGCGTGTTAATCCGGCTGAGATCACGGATTGGTATACTGAAGGGCAGGTTGATACCTTCATTGAAGCACTTGACACCTCAGCACTGAAGCTTGCAGCCCGCATCTTCCACAGAATGGGGCTCCGCCTATCAGAAGTGCTTCTGCTAAAGGTATCCGATTTTCCAGAGATATCTGATTTCCGTAAGGATCCGTCGAGGCGATCCATACGCATCCAGGGGAAATTCAAAAGATTCCGAAGGGTTGAGCTCGACGCCGATGTTCTGCCAGCAATAATCCGTTATCGCGACTTTGATCGTCGTTTGGTTGAACGGAAATCAAAAACAAAAACTGATATATTGCTAATCGAAACCGCTTCTCAAGGAACGGTTTCCCCGTTGAAGCACCGCCGCGTTCAGAAGGCATTCACGGCGGCAAGGAGGCTTACCGGTTACCAGGGGCTTTCGCCACATATGCTCCGGCACCATTACGCAGCTCACTACCTTTTGCGCGCTTGGAAACGACGGTCTGATCAAGGGGGAATCATGGCGTATGCGTTCGAGAGAACGGCAGGGGAGGCGATCCTTTCAACCGACCTGCTGCGCCTCAAAGAAAACCTGGGCCATGCTCGCCTTGAGACCACAATTGGTTATCTGAATGGAGTTTCGTACCTCCTCGGTTCGAAGCTGCCTGAAATCTTTGCGGCCGAACTTGATGGAGACGACAAATGAAAGCTAGTATTTCGGGCCGCAGCGTGGATCGCATCACCCAGAAGTCCGTCCGCTGGAACTTGTCATTGAAGTCCCTGGAGGGAGGGGGTGAAGCGTTCCGTGGCAGGCCCTTGTTGACGAAGAGAATACAAGGCGCGTTCGAAGATCTCTATCGGGACGGGGCGAAATCAACTGCGTATAGAAGCCGGGCTAACCTGAACTACTTCTGGCGGTTCTTGGATGATCAGGAACTCCAGGCAAAAAGCCTTTCTGGTCGCCCCGAAGTCTCATTCGATGATTTGGACTGGGAGGAGCTTGAAAGGATTTGGCCGCAGTTTATTGATTGGCTGCGCCATAAGCGCACGACGCAACATTCAAAATACTACATTAACCAGGTGGTTTATGCGGTTTTTCGTCGTGCCTTCGATGAGGCGCGGGCGAAAAACCAGATCACGAAGCAAACACTGGAAATTTATATCTTCTTCCAAAGTAACAAAGAAGCTTTTTATGGAGGCGATGTCCTTTCGTTTGAGGAGGCGAAGACGGCGTTCAGGGCTCTTGCTCGCGGCTGGAGGAAGATCTGCCGTCGCATCGCGTTAGCACAGAGTTTGGCGGCACGGGGTGTGGATCCCGCTACAGGAAGTAGTGGAAAAAACCGGTGGCAAGGTGGGGGATGGCGTAACATAGAAAACCGGCTCTGGCTCGTGGAACAGGTGCTGCCGTTTGCTGGTCTATCCCATAAACCTGCGGAGTTCCACAAGCACCGGGATGGTATGAGGGTCAGCCTGCCACCGGAGCTGATCATCCCTGAACTAGGCGAGCTCGGAACCGGAGCCCAGGCGCATGTAGGAGCGCGATTTCTCCGCTTGCCTGAACTCGCCATTGCGTTCGCAATGGTCACGATGAAGACGGGCATGAATCCGGACACCGTGAGCAGAATGCTAGTTTCAAATTGGTGGCGTCCAGATCCCCTGGCTCCTACCAAGCGGGCAGTTCTGTACGGGCCAAAGCGTATAGGCAACAAAACGCAGCGCGCGTCGTCATCTCTTATCAGAAAGACTGATGCATATCAAATCATCCAATACGTGATTGATGTTCAAAAGCCGATTCGAGACCGCTTGATTGAGCTCTCGATCGAGCGGAACGATCCAGAACTCAAGCGAAGGGCATCAATGGTATGGCTGGGTGTGAAAAAGGACGGCCTGTTTGATTTTCTCCCGGCCTCATCAACCTTTTACGAAGCCCATCAGACGCTAGACGCCTTTTTTGATTACAGCGGGGTGGTTCGTGAGGATGGGTCTCCCATGCGTTACCGAATGCCCCAGGGGCGAGATATCTGGGGCTTGTTCATGTATCATCGCAGCAGTTTTAACCATTTGCTAACCGCTCAATCGTTAGGTCACGCAACAATCCACTCCCTGCTCCATTACCTGGAGAAAAGGGCTGTTATTGTGCAGGACCGAAAACGCCTGCTCGATCTCCAGGACCAAGTCTTTCGCGATCTCAAAGATGGCAAGTATGGGCCAAGAAGATACAGGGAGGGTGCCGCTGAGATCGCAGCAACAGGGCTCCATTGTGGCGACTCTCTCCACCCTGCACCAGACGCTGATCCAGGTCATTCCGATGGTCACGCCTGCCAATCTCAACGCTGCTTCACGTGCTGGAATTGGTACGCCAGCGTGGAGAGCCTTCCAACTCTCCTGAGGATAATCGCTGACCTTGAGCAGATCAGGGAAACCCTATCGGTAGCCCTGTGGGAAACGAGCGACTACCCGGTCATGCTCGCGGTGTACAAACATATTGTGGATCAATTCGACGCCAAGCATGTCCAGGCTGCGCGGCTTACCGCAGAGCCAATGCGGCCTATCATTACAACATCCATGTTTGTGGGGAATACCTCCATCCGGGAGCATTAAAGATGTCCAATCTTCAACGCCTGGACCTCTGGAATCAGCTCAACGTTGACGGCTGGAAAGCTGGACATGGTGGTGTGAAGGATCTCTATCCTCGTCCAGGGGATCCTGCCTTTGACGTTGATAAACAGTTTGAGGGGCTGGAGATCTTTCCGGGCAAAGGATCTGGACCTTTCGTGCGCGCCGGGGACGATGTCTGGGTCATGCCATTATCATGGCACCGGCAATATGAAACTCGACCGATAGGTTATCTAAAACAAAAATTCTCACTACATGGACCTCTGGGAAATTCACCTGCGGCGCAGCGCGCTCTACTTCAGGTAAAAAGGTGCATGTATCTAGAGATTTTTCACACCCGTCGCCCTTTATCTATGAGCACACTTAGAACTAGGCGTCGGGTTTATCTAGCCTTTGCGCAATACGCAATTCAAAACAATAAAGAAATTAAAGATCTCGGTTACGACGATCTATTGAAGATTGTTAATAGGCTTCGCCCGGTTTACCGCAAAAGCTTGCAAGCCGTTTATGAGGCCCTTCGATCATGGCGTGCTAGATCTCCAGACTCTTATTCTATGTTTGATCCGCCTCCATCGATCGAGGCAGTTAGCAGCATGGAGCTTTATGCGGGGCTTGATACCAACGTAACTCGTGTTGACGTTCCCCAGGTTGAGCCGCGCCTCTTCCAACCGTTCACTGATGCTTTTGTTGCTGATGCTGGGGAGTTTTGCTTGTCAGTTCTGGATGATCTCCAGCCTGTGATGATGGATTGCTACAGGGAGGTTATGGCACTTCCTGCTCAGGACCGGGTCCAAGCAGTACCTGCCATACTCGCTGGGCGCACTTGGCCGCTCGGGTTGGAAGTGCCGCGTTCCCAGGAACTACGGGCGGTTGGGAACCTCTGTCAGATGGCTGCCATTTTCATTCTTTCGCTTGTTCTCGGTCCGCGGTGGTCTGAGGTTTCCGCCCTTTCCAAGGACGCTGTTCAGTGGCGGCCTGGAGTTCAGGAGGGAGCAACTCTCTCCGGGCTGACATTCAAGAGTTCAAGATCAACGATAGGTCAGCTTCGTGATTGGCCTATTAGCGACCGCCTCGCGAAATACTTGGAAGCTCAACGGGATTATGTAATCCTTCTTGAGGGAGGTGAATTTCCTTATCTGTGGCGCAGTCACTCTACCCTGTGGGCGAGTGGTGAACCCATGAGGCAAATTGATGCTCGCCTCAAGAAATTTGCAGCCAAACATGGCTTTGAGCATCTGCTCGACGGGATCCCGATCCATCACCATCGGTTCCGTAAAACGACAGCTCGACTCATCGTAATTGCTCTTCACGGCGGACCGATTGTTCTTAGAAGGCTTTTCGGCCACGAACATCTCTGGGTCACCTTACGATATATATTGGCGAACAGCTCCATTCTTGAAGATCTTCGCGCAATCGCAGAGGAGGAAAGCAGATTAACTGCAGCGGCATTCGTGGAAAAACGTGAGGTCCTAGTCGGCGGGGGCGCTGCACACTTTAATCAAGCGCTCGATGCTGTGGTTTCGTCAATGAACCTTTTCGTGCCGGATGGCGTGAAAGATCAAGGCAAGTATACAACAGACGACATCTTGGACATCGTGGCAGATGGTCCAGATGGAATATCGCTGAAACAAATTGTCCCTGGACTAGTGGTCTGCTTCAAACCGCGCGATGAGCCAGGTTTGTGCTGCAAGGTCAACGAACTTCCGAACGTCGCCAAATGTCAATCACGTTGCATTTGGCATCTCGCAATGCCGGAGTTCATGGAGCAGGCCCGGATCAACGTTGCGGACGCCATGGAGCACCTGAGGACCAAGGCTGTTGGCAGTCTCCAGTGGGAGCACTTCGCCCGGGTGGTGCGGGACAAGGTCCAGGAGTTCCCCTCCCTGGCGGAGGACTACGTGGACGATCTAGTCTTCCTTGCCCTGCAATCCTGGGAGGGCTGGAACCGTGGCCGGGGCTGAGGAGACGCAGAAGGCGGTTCGAAAGGCCATGGTCCGCTATGAGGCCATGGTGCTGAATAAGCGCAACTTTGATCCCGCTTCCCAGACCTACCGGTACCCCAACCCGATCTCGGCTGCTGAGATCCTCAGGATGGCAGGTGTCCGATCGCGATCGACGCTTGCCGCTGACTACCATGGGAGCCTCAGGCGCGAGCTGGAGGTCCTGATCGAGGATCTGAAACGCCAAACCGGTAAAGGGAAGGTCGCGGCCAAGGAGGCAACCAAGACCGTCCTTGATCGCACCGATCGGGTTGAACAGCTCGCCCAAACTGTGGCTGCCCTACAGTACAAGATCATTGCACTGGAGAAGGAACTGGCCACCCTGCGTCAGGGGCAGCCGACCTCATCCCAGGTGGTGAACCTTGAGCGACAGGAGAGGGGACTGAAGCGGCGGTAGGCACGTCCTGGTAGGCAGGTGGCGCTTGGGGTCGGATGTTGCCAGCCCTGGCGGCGCTGTCTGGGGCTCTTCAGGCAGGAAGTCGCCCGTACCTCAGCAGGGATGACCGCCTGATCAGGATGATCCGAGGGCAGGGTGGAGAACTCCAGGACTAACTCGCCGATGTCCTGGATGGCGGTAGGCTTGGCGCCTTCGACCTGTAGTCGACGCCAGATGTGCTGTCGGGTGCCCCGTCGTTAGTCGAACTCCCCTGTCTTGTTCGCGACGGTAGCGGCAGTTTGCCTGGCACCTTGCCCCTGATCGACGATGCCTCCGCGTAGAACTTGGATACCGTACGACCAGCGCTCGCCTCCAAGGGTCACCTCGACACCCTGCTCAAGCAGCGCGTCCAGAACCCGCTTCAAGCTGGAACTACGGGTTTTCCGCCGTCCGGTCTCTAGTCCCTGAATCGTGTTCAGCCCCAAGTTCGCGGCGGAGGCTAGCTCCTGCTGTGTCCAACCAGTGAGCACCCTGGCAGCTACGAGTAGCCGGGGGTCGAGCATCGGCCCGTGCGTCTCCAAGGATTCGATTAAGCGTAAAAAAGCCTCGAAAACTGGGGAGCGCCACCCCTGAACAATATCGAATCCTTATGGTGGTCTAGAACCCCTAAAACGGGGTATAAAACCCCTTTCTGACTTGACGACTGCGTGCTGC
The DNA here is from genome assembly GCF_006438825.1 of Muricoccus nepalensis. GTDB lineage: Bacteria > Pseudomonadota > Alphaproteobacteria > Acetobacterales > Acetobacteraceae > Roseomonas > Roseomonas nepalensis. The sequence goes on along the minus strand of NZ_RCZP01000008.1, from coordinate 102,291 downwards.
CGGTACAGCCTGCTGGCTACCGGTGCTCATCGGAGGTGCGTCTGCCCTCACGGTTTGCTCCGGTCGAGAATGGGAGTGTCGAGCATGGTGTTAGGACGGGGGGTGCAACAGGTCCGCGCTGGACGTCGCACGAGGAGATCCACGCAACCCATCTACCTCGTTGCCGACGCCAATCATCTTGCCGAGGAGATCCCCAGGCAGATGGATGGACCCTCCAGGGGCAGGGGCCGGACATTCATGGGTGAAGTCGCAGCGGTCCCGGCCGAATGGTCGGCCATCTGTCCCGGGCACACTCGCCTCCTAGCCTGTTGCCGTTATTTCGTGAGGGACCGTAGCGGTGATCCCGACTGATCACTGGAGTGCTGCGATGAGCCCATGGATCCTGGTCGACATCGGTAATGGCGCGCGAGTTCTCTTCGGTTTCTGCATGCGGCATCCGGCAACGGGCGGACTCTCCTGGACGCGCAGCACTCCAGTTGTGTACCTGAATGAAAAGCTAGGGATCGCTCAAACAAAGTCGGGCCGTCACTACATTCTCGGTGAACGCATTTCATCCGAAACGCTGCCGACCGAAGAAGCACAAGTCGCCCTCTCCCTCCTCCTTGGGCCTGGTCACGTCGCGGAAAATCTTGATCTCACTTCAGCGAAGGAACGTTGCCAGGCGCGCGCCTGGATAACGGCATGCAAAATAGCCCGCCATTTGCAACTAGAGCTACCCACGCGTGACCTCGTCGAGGTGGAGGCCTTCATGTCCGCGCACCTAGGCGCCTATCTGGCTCTGCGTGCACAAGGGCAGAACCAGTGACGCCTGCCACACAGCAGGTGATCTGCATTCTTCGAGACGGATGCGGGATTGAGGATGAGGGCCGATCCTTTCCCCTGGCTGTCCATACTGCTCGGTCCCGGCGCCGTGTTAACCCCGGTGGGCACCCCTGGAAATCAGTAGAGGGCAACGGGAAATGACCAGATCGCCTGGAGAGCAGCACGCAGCTTCCGCCCAGGGAGCCTTGCTCGACTGGTCCCGCATTCCATCCTCAAGGAGAAGTCCGATCGCACCGGACGTCCGGATTCCAGGGGACGGCGAACGGGTTGACTGGACGTCTGCACTCCGTGCCGACATCCCCCACTACCTTGAAGAGCAAATCGACGAGGCGACCCACAAACTTCGGTGCACGAGGGTATCGCTGATCCTGCACGCTCTTGCCGCGTACAAAGTAGGGGGGAAACCACTCTTTGTGATTCGTGAGGAGGATCTTGCTGCTGACCGGCGGAAGTGTCCTCGAAACGCTGCACCGGTGCCTCCGGTCACCGTCAGACCATCGGTGCGGACGCGGCAAATCTGGCCAACCCGACCAGGATCCCTGGCGCAGTCCGAGTAGATAGAGCGATGCCGACCGGGAACGGGCTCGATGGGTAAAACCGGCCACACGGGTTGCTGATGACGAGGAGGAGACCGCATGCCGTTTCGCGTCACGGGCGCGATCAAGGAGCCACAAAGGTTGCGGATGGTTTCCGCAGCCGATCGCTTTGGGAATCTGGCTGAACGCCTCCGCCGCGTTGCCCTTGGCCAAGGTCCAACCGAGCAAGAACTCGCGTCGGCGCCACTGCTCGTCGGGCCCAGATACGTGGTCAGGTCAGCTATGTGCCTCGTGGGCTGGGGCGAGGGACATCCCCGACTGCCTGACGGCCCGGTTACCACAGCCGGGGTGATTGTGGATGGATCAGGCCTGGGTTGGATCCTCACAGAAGGACGCTACTACCGCGTCAGCGACATCCCCATCCCTATGACAGATACCCTCTCCAACACTTGAGGTCAGCCGGGTTGCGGAAGGCGCTGAGTTAAGGAGACGACATCGTGAATGAGGAAGAGTGGCGCAATCGTTTTAGCCGCCCCGCCGCCGATCACCTGAGATCTCTCCAGGTGCGTGAGGTCTACCTGCAGATCCTGATGGGCGTCCGCTACGAGGCACCAGACGGAGGCCCGTCTGTCCGTGAAATGCGCATGAATGGATGGTCCGGCAGCGACATACATCTGCGTCTCCAATCCCTGGGCTATAAAGCCGTTGAGATTGACTGGCTGCTTCATGCATTCCAGGGGTGAGCTCATACCCTGGTAATCAGGCGTGGAGGCTAGTTGTCCGTCGGAGCCTCGAGAGGGTTAGCAACCCAGCGATCTCGGACGTCAATTCGTGGGCGCGTGGTGTTCCAGGACATGACGCTTTCCGCCGTCAAAGGTGGACGTCGGTTTGTGTAACCCCGTGATCTGCGCAGGAGGACTTGCCCCTGGAGGTGACGGCTCTGAGGTTGGGAGTGAATGCAATCAATCCTCCTGCTTAGTTGGTGCCTCGTGAGGGCAGACCGGTGTCTCAAGTCTGTGTTGTCGTGCCAGGGGGTGCACCAGCGTGCACCATGATCCTGGGTGCGACCTCCTGTTCCTCGATCTCGAAGCATCGGGTTTGAGCATGCACTCGTACCCCATCGAGGTCGGCTGGTCGGTGTCGGAGAGCGAGACGGGTAGTCTGCTCATCAGGCCAGACGGAACCTGGCACACAGCTGACTGGGATCCAGGTGCGGAGGCCCTGCACGGGATCAGCCGAGATCTCCCGGCGCGCAACGGTGTACCAGCGTCGTGTGCAGCGGAGGTCGTCCTAGCCCTTGCCCGTGACCGCCGTATTGTAGTGGACCAACCAGCTTGGGATGGTGCGTGGCTCAACCTCCTGCTCTCCACGATAGGAGAGGCTCCGCCACAAGTGTTCGACTTCGACCTTGTGTGCTGGCAGGAGACGGCCCGCCTGCTTGCCATCAGGCCACCTCAGAACTTGGGGAGATCCCTCCAGCAGACCAGGCTCGCGTGCTACAGCAGACGGGAGCAGGCCATCGCTTCATGGCCCGAGATCAAACACCGTGCGGGCCCTGATGCCCGTCGGCTCCGGGCTGGGTACGCTGCCGTACGCTTGGCAGTAGACCAGTGTTGCGCGGAATGGACGGCATGATCCAACCGGGGATCTTTGGGCTCTCTGGATGAAGACTGCGAACTAATAGTCGCACCGCCTGTCCAACACGCGTTTACCAGCCCGCCATGTTTAAGCGCGCCGAGACGAGGACATAGGCGTCAGCACCGAAGGCGCCATCTGGACGGCAAGCACCGTCTGATCTGTAGTCGTCTCTTCCCGTGTATGAGGCCATCCTTGAGATCCCTGATCGGTGCCGTGCTCACCAGTCTCGCAGCTGCTCTTCCTGCTCAGAGCCAAGGTGTCTGGCAGGCGGAGAGGCCTGCTACAACGGCCTGGAAGGCAACCGCTTGGTCGGAGGGGCGGAACCGCTTGGTGTTTACCTGCACCGACGCCGGGCGGGGGTCTCCCGATCTACTAGTTGAGGTGGTGGTCTGGGCCTCCAGCCCCCTCAGCAAGACGACACAGGCGCGCTTGGCCGCCGGGCCCGTGGCTCCCTTGCTACTCAACTCGGTTGGGGCGGAGGCACGAGGCGGAAACGTGCTGCGCTGGACTGGTGTGGGCCAGGACGCATTCACAACTGCCAAGGAGGTGGCTGATGCGATCTCCGAGGGCGCTTCTATCCGGGTCGACGCTCCAGGGGCTGGCCTTCAGGAGGTGTTTCCCGCTGACGTGCAGAACGGCAGGGCTGTTGTTGACGTGGTCCTGCGCTGCGCACCTTCGGTGATCGGTGTTCGAAGCCGTGTTGCCCGGCAGCGGGATCCCGCCACCTTGATCACGCTATCAGACGACGCCAACAGCCGGTGTCGTGGGGGATCCGGTGATGAGGACGCCACCTGGATCGCCTGCGCAGAGAGGTCAGAAATCGGGGAAAGGCTGCAAGCGCTCAGTTGGTGCTACGGCCGCGAGGGGGAGGCCGGTTATCAGATGTCTTGGCATCGATGCGGCCGCGGTTCCCTTCGGAGAGCACCGTGAACGGTGCGGCCGTGAACAGTTGAGAGCGGGAGGCTGTTCTGGCCTCGGCAGGGTTTGTAAATGACCAGCAAGCCCCGCGTCTCCCGTGCTCCGCCGCGAAGCTCCCGCCTGTCTCCCCGATAACTCGAGCAGTGGGGAGGTGTCCCCATTGTCGGGAGGCACCCGCCGAGCGCCGACGGGTCTCTGCGGCAGTGCCGCAGAGACCTATCCTCCCGCACTTGTCGAGGCAGATCGTGCTCAGCCCCCGGAGCCGCCTAGCTGAGAGGGGTCCTGAGTGCCGGGCGTGTTGGCCTGCGGGTTATCGGGGCCATGCGGGTGCGGCGTGCTCGGGTGCGGTGCAAGTCCGGACGCAGCGGCGCCGGGAACTCCAGCGCCCTGGTCGATTGTAACACCGGCCGGAGCACGCGGCGTCGGTGCGGTGCTGACGCCCCCGGGTTGCGGCGCAGCGGTCCCTCCTGCCTGCTGCGCATATGCGGCGCCGGACGCCAACACCAACGACAGTGCCAAGGTGGCGAAAATCTTCATGTGCTGGGCTCCTGATTTTGATTGGGTGGTGAGGCAGCCCGCGTCTCTCTGGCGCAGGCTACCATCTCCCGGTTCGGGGTTTCAGATCCAAGCACCCCGAGAACACTGGTGCAGGGGAGCATCAGATCATCCATCCACTTGCCGTCAGCCTTGCTTGCTGACCTGACCAAAATGGGAGCCGTACATTGCGTGGGCTTTACGATAGGGCGACAAGATATTTCATGTAGAGGGGGCATCGGCGCTCGGGTCCGAGGATGTCCGGAAGGATGGTAATTCACGGCCCGCTGGGTGCTACCCGTTGGCAGCACACCGACCACGACGTCTTTCTTCTGAAGAACGATCATGAAGGCGTCGGGTACTGCGCCGTCGACGGGGCGTCGCCTGCCATGGTGGCCTCAAGCGCGGCATGAGCATTCCCCTGCCGAGGTCATCATCCCCGGGATGCTCATCAGCTCCTCGGACAGCAAGCCACCGACGAAGCAGTCAATATCACCCCTATCGACGATGCGATCCTACGCATTACTGCAGTCCAATGCGTCGGCTCCGTTGTCGCCAGGGGATAATGATCACCGTTCATCGCCGAGATGCTGTTGTCCCTGCCCAGGCCAAAGGCGCTTTCAGAAAACTCCGATACTGACGAGGACGTCAGCACGGCTGGTCCTCTCTGCCAATACGTAGTCCGCTTCGTCGAAGCGCAGCATGCACTGGAGAACATGGGGGATGGCAGGAGAGTGAACAGCCCACCAAAGGTCTGTTCACCGGGCGTCCCAGTCGCTGTCCCCTGGCATCAATTGGTCAGGCGAGGAGCTTCCGGGATCCAGGCTGGCAGGAGGAAGATCTGGAATGTCTGCGCCCAGAGGTCCTCCCAGGCGAGATTATGGGCGCTCGTGGGAGTGAGCTTCCAGGTCTCTAGCCAGCTGAAGTGCTCATCACCCCATGCTGCGAGCCGCCTCCTGGCAGGCCTGCTCACACCGACGGCAGGACTCGGCGCAGATGCGGCAATGCTCATGGTGACTAGCGTGCCGCTCGCACTCCTCGGCACACTGGCGACACGCCGTCTCACAGGCGGCGAGCATGGCCCGGATCACCTGCTCGTTGGAACCGGTTCGCCGGGTAGCAACCGAACCCGCCGCCGCGCAAACATCGGCGCAGTCGAGGTTGAGTCGGATGCACTGCGTGAGCTGCTCAACCATCTTCTCGCCGAGACAGGCATCGGCGCAGGAGGTACAGGTCTGCGCACACGAGTAGCACTCCTCGATGCACTGGATCAGGACGTCGTTGGTGCTTCCCTGAACGTGTGGATGCGTGCTGATCATCTGCTGGACATGCATGGGTGTGACCTCTCGTTGTGCGCTTGGATCGAACGCGGCCGCATGTGGGAGCGGACCGTTCGCCCGTTTGCAGAACACCTCGACGACGAGGCGGTTTTGTTGATTGAAATGCTTAACTCCCTGGACGGAATCTGACGCCCTATCAGGGCTCGTGCAGCCTCACCCAATACGTTGATTCCAATGCATTGTTTGTGTGCAAATCGTGGGGGAGCAGGTAGTGATGCAATAAATTGGTGTAGAACGGTGAGTGGATGCCAGGCGTTCTAATCAGCCTCCTAACATGGCAGGGTTGGCGGTCTGGATCGCGGCCGCACTGTTTACCTTCTGCAAGCCGTCGCCCGATGGGACCAGAGGATCTCGGTGGTTTCCGAGATCAAGCCTCCCACAGTGGTAACCCAGCTACCCTCAATACTGACCAGCGGTCCCAGTTCTCCTGAAGAGGGCTATGTCTTGCGCCCATCGGCGTCAGACCTGCATACCGTCGCCGGTATTGCTGATGCCAACACTGGTGCCTTTGGGGCTTCGACATGCAGAGTACGATATCCGTCCCGGCCTCCGAGGATGGTGGGCCGGGTTCGCCCGAGTTGTTGACAGCCCTGCTGGCTCGCTGGCGTGAAGACCCTGGTGCCACCTACCAGAACTGGTTTCTATGGGAGGAGCGGGTAAAGAACTTCCGGTCAATCCGCCGCGGCCTTCAGCAGGTTGTGGCGGAGATCCAGGCCGGGACATTCGGCGTCGCCTACCGGGGATCGTCTCTGGAGACGGTAGTCCACTCCATCGCGGAGCAACGTCAGATCTTCAAAGGTGCTGACCACGCCTTCCTGTGGAAACCCAAGCTCCGGATCCCAGACATCTATGAGAGCCCAGGGAACCAACGGGCCTTTGGACACCTGCTCGACACCTGCGTCTGCTGCACGACGGAGCCGCAGGTCCTCGGCGCAATCCGAGAGATCGACAAGGTGGGCATCAAGGGCCTTGGACCCGCGGTCGCCAACCTCTTGTACTTTCTTCACCCCACGATCATGCCGCCTTTCAACACGGCGATCGTCAACGGCTACAACGCGCTCACTGGCGCCAAGGTAAAGCTCGGCCGGTGGGAGGAGTACCTCGCCATGCGGCGGGGGATCCTGACCTTGAATGCAGAGTACCGCCGTCTGCTTTCGAATGACCTCGGTGCCATTGGTGGCCTCCTCTTTGACCTCGGCAGCAGCCGCTACACGGCGCCACCCCGTGCCGACGACGTCAGCGCCAAGGCCACGTGGATGGCAGACCTGGCAGAGGTTCGCGAGGAGGGCGCCAGGGCCGCTAAGGCTCTCGCGGAGGCCCGCCAGGAGGATGAGACCCATACCCAGGTGCAGGGCTGGCTCCGGGATCTCGGGAAGGCTCTGGGCTACGACGTCTGGATTGCCGCCAACGACCGCAACCGAGCTCTGAATGGCGGCAAGCTGGGTGATGGTTGCCTGACTGATCTACCGGGTGCCCTGCGCGGGGCCCCTGGTGCCGAAGCCATTCGGCTCATTGACGTCCTGTGGCTGGGACGAGAGTCCGGTCGGATCGTGGCGGCCTATGAGGTCGAGCACACGACGTCCATTTACTCTGGCATCGTGCGTATGCTGGACCTCGCGCTCGGTCCCGAGGCCCATGCCCTGGAGGGGATGTTCCTGGTGGCGCCGGATGGCCGCGAGGGGGAGGTGCGGGCACAGCTGGCGCGGCCTGCCTTTTCCCGTGTGGCGGACCTCAAGGTGCACTACCTGCCCTACGGTGAACTAAAGGCTAACCGCGAGGCAATTGCGCGCTTCGGTCAGGGCATGAAACCAATCCAGGCAATCGCGCGCAACCTCATCTGAGTAGAGCTGGCTGACGCGGGGCATGCGTTTGAAAAGCTTCTGCCTTCCGTGAAGCGGATGGGGATCCCGCCGTCCATGGACTGGACGGCGAGATCCATTCTGTCAGCCGCGGCCGGGCTGCGCGTCACGTGGGGTGGACGGAGAGCGCTGCATACTCTCCATCATCCGGTTGCAGTTCTCCATCATACGGTTCATCTGGCCCATCATTCCCCCATGGTCCATCATGCCACCGCGCCCCATCATGCTGCCGTCCGGCGTGGGTGCCTGCTGCGGTGCCGGAGCCTGCGGTGTCTGTGCTTGGTTACCTTGGGCGAGGGAGGCTCCCGCACCAAGAGCGGTGGCGAGCAGGACCGCTGCGGCGGCCATGGGAATGCGCTTCGTCGTCATGTCTAGTTTCCTTTTGAGTTCTGGCGCGGACAGTGTCCACGCGGAGTTGCACAGGTCAGCGGGGCAAGCCGATGTTGAGATTGGCAGGGGCGTCCGCTTCTACTGGAGCGCTCCTGTTGGAACCGCCGTGTCCCCTCATGCACATCGCCATCATCGCGGCGCAGGGTAGGGTGTAGAGCAGCGGAAGGATCGCCGCCGTGCCCAGCCAGTTCCATCCGGCGAGGAGGCCGGTCACCGCGAGCCCGGCAGCAAGGACCAGCAGGCCGCGGCGACCTTGAAAAATCCGGCGGGTGCTGGCCCAGGTGGCGGATAGTCTGGGCGCTTGGGTGTACTCGTCGCCCGGGATGTGCGTCGTCAGGGCGAGATCCCTGGAGGGAGCTGAGATGTTCATCCGTTGAAGCCTTTTGCTGTGCTGCATGATGGGGCTTGTGGAGCAGACGCTCCTGGCGACCGGAGGCGCGTTTCGGGCGGCGGCATTCGCAAGACCCCTGTATCGCGGGCCGAGCCTGGCGGAATGCGGCGAACCGAAGCCACCCGCCGGGTGGCCTGGCGGTCAAGCGAACGGAATGGGAGGATTGAGGGCGGGCTCGACTGAAAGGCCCTCACGAGTGTCGGTGCCCGTCCAGTACGCGACGGGTGCGAAGGCCAGCGGTCGCGCCGCCGAGATGGCGGGGACGGGCAAGCTTGCGATGGCGACGCAGCCGAGCGCATCGAGGCAAGCGGGCGTCACTTCGCAGGGCACAGAATGCTGTGCTCCAACATTGGAGACCTGGCGGTCGGAGACCATCTGCATTGTGTCGCACGGGATGGCAGCGGCCTGGACCGTGGGCGCCGCGATCATGGAGAAGGCGATCAGGATGGCGAGCAGAGGTCTGAGAAGCCGAAGCAACATGGGTGGTGACTTGGCCCAAAGCGATGTGCGGTTCATGGCGCTGGCTGCCGGGCGCCTCGGCAAGGCAGACCATGCAACCGTCCGGCTGAAAAATCGAGCGGCATGGCGACGGTTCCGGATACGACGTCAGATCCGCTCATGCGGAGCGGTCGACGGCCGCCAAGAGACTGGCCTGGTCGGTGAGCGCTGGACGTCTCTGCTCTCCCATCGTCACGCACAGCCTCCTCCCCACAGTCAGATGATTGCATTCGGAGCCTGCAGCCTTCCTGCATGGGAAGGTCAATAGAAATCTTGTCGATTAAACTGCCCGCGAAGTTATCGATCTCCTCCAACCCGCATGCCTGTTAAAGGCATCTTGGCCTTGCTGCTTGCCGCCGTATTATCGGCGGGTGCCGCATGCGTCCGCGGTGCCTTCGTTCGGGGTGCTTGGCCGCTGGACGACATCAGCAGTGCTACGGGCCAGGTTGCAGCACCCTGGGGCAGGTGCTGCGATAGCATCTTGCTCCGCTGCACGCCGCCTACCCGGATCCGCATTGCAACCCAACTTGTGCGCAGCCGCGCCCCAGGTTCCGATTGCGTTTCGCCGAGGAGTCTGCTCGTCGAACTTGGCTCCGGCGGACCGAGACCTCAGTCAGGGCGGCCGGGAAGCGCTCCCCAGCAGCCCGCCGCCTAAATGCGCCAGCCGTGCTGCCGGGTCAGCGGTGTCGCGAAAACAGGTACTTGGCCAAGGCCATGACACCGAGGACCAGCAGGACGATGAGGAGGAGCCACGTCAGCCCCATGCCCCACATCATCCCGCTCATCGTGCCGCCGTCGTGCATCATGCCTCCAGGCTCCTTCTGGTTCTGAGTTGACCACCCATTCCAACCATTATTCGGCCGCCACCAACGTCTTCGTCTCTAGAGCCACCGCCGCGGCCCGCGGCAGGCGCCATCCCTTTACCGTGGCGTAGATGGCAGGGATGACCAGCAGGGTCAGCACCGTCGAAGACACCATGCCGCCCACCATGGGGACGGCAATCCGCTGCATGAGCTCCGACCCCGTACCAGTACTCCACAGAATGGGCACCAAGCCCGCCATGATGGCTGTCACCGTCATCATCTTGGGTCTCACCCGTTCGACTGCGCCTTCCATGATGGCGTGTCGGAGATCCTCGCGGGTCAATGGCCGTCCTTCGCCACGACGCCGCTCCCGGATCTCCGCAAAGGCGTGGTCTAGGTAGATCAGCATGATGACGCCTGTTTCGGCTGCGACCCCGGCGAGGGCGATGAAGCCAACAGCGACGGCGACGCTCATGTTGAAGTTCATGAGGTACATGAGCCAGACGCCACCAACCAGAGCGAACGGAACCGAGAGCATGACGATGAGCGTTTCGGTGAGACGGCCGAAGTTCAGGTAGAGGAGCACAAAGATCAGGAGCAGGGTAACCGGCACCACGATGGCTAGCTTTGCCTTTGCGCGCTGCATGTACTCGAACTGACCGCTCCACTCGACGTGGTAACCTGGGTCCATGCGGACCTGCTCGGCGACAGCGCGCTGGGCGTCCGCGACATAGCCGCCGATATCCCGGCCGTGCATGTCGACATAGACATAGTTCACAAGCTGGGCGTTCTCAGTCCGAATTGTCGGGGGACCACGACGTAGCTGGACGGCTGCCAACTGACCCAGAGGTATGGCGACTCCCTGGGTGTTCTGGACGAGAACCTGGCTTGCGATGCCCTGCGGGTCGCTTCGAAGGCTTCGGGGGTAGCGGACATTGACGGTATATCGGGCTCGGCCCTCAACAGTGGTGGTCACCGGCTCACCGCCCAGAGCGGTGGTAATTGTCTCCTGGAGATCGCCGACAGTCAGGCCATAGCGGGCCAGTGCTCCCCGATCGGGTTCGATCTCCAGGTAGTAGCCGCCCTCCACCCGCTCGGCGAAGGCACTGGTCGTGCCGGGCACTGATCGCACGGCCGTCTCGACCTCTCGCGATAGCCGATCAATGCCCGCGAGATCTGGGCCGTAGACCTTGACGCCCACCGGGGTGCGGATGCCCGTGGAGAGCATGTCGGTGCGGGCCTTGATGGGCATCGTCCACGCGTTGCTGACGCCCGGCATCCGCAGCGCGGTGTCCATTTCAGCGATGAGGGCGTCCACGTTCATCCCTGCTCGCCATTCCTTTTCGGGCTTTAGGTTGATGATGGTCTCGAACATCTCGGTCGGGGCGGGGTCCGTCGCTGTCGCGGCGCGCCCGGCTTTTCCGTAGACGCTGGCTACCTCGGGAAAGCTGCGGATAATCCTGTTCTGTGTCTGGAGAAGTTCCGCTGCCTTGGTCACCGACATACCGGGCAAGCTGACCGGCATATACATCAGGGTTCCCTCGTTCAGGGTCGGCATGAACTCGCTACCGAGGCGTGCCAGCGGCCAAGCGGTGGCACCCACAGCCAGAAGGGCGACAAGGATGGTCAGAGTCTTGGCTCGGAGAACGCCTGCGATGAGTGGGCGGTACACCCAGATCAGGAAGCGGTTCACTGGGTTGCGGCGCTCCGGCATGATCCGGCCCCGGACGAACAACACCATCAGTACCGGCACCAGGGTGACCGAGAGCAGCGCGCCCGCGCCCATGGCAAAGGTCTTTGTCAGCGCAAGAGGCCGGAACATCCGTCCCTCCTGATCCTCCAGGGTAAAGACCGGGAGAAAGGAGACGGTGATGACAGCCAAGCTAAAGAACAGCGCCGGACCGACCTCCACTGCGGCTTCCGTCAGCACCTGAACCCGGGATGCTCCAGGCATGGCCTGTTCCAGCCGCTTGTGAGCATTCTCGATCATCACGATGGCCGCATCGACCATGGCACCCAGCGCGATGGCGATGCCGCCCAACGACATGATGTTGGAGCTCAACCCCAGGAGATGCAGGAGTGCCATGGCGATGAGGACGCCGACGGGCAGCATCAAGATGGCCACCAGGGCGCTCCTGACGTGGAGCAGGAAGACCACGCAAACGAGGGCGACGATGACGCTCTCCTCGATCAGCGTTCCTTTCAGGGTTTCGATGGCACGCTCGATCAGAGCGGAGCGATCGTAAACCGGGGAGACGGTCACCCCCTCAGGCAGGCTGCCCGCGATCTCAGCGAGACGCTGCTTCACGCTCTCGATAACGGTGAGCGCATTCTGTCCCTCCCGCTGGAGCACGATGCCGCTGACCACTTCGCCCTCACCATTTAGCTCCGTGATACCGCGACGTTCCTCTGGGCCGAGCTCTACCCGGGCGACGTCGCGCAAGAGGACGGGAATGCCATTCTGCATCGTGAGCACGATCTGCTCGATGTCCCCAATTCCACGCAGATACCCGCGGCCACGAACAAGGTACTCCGTCTCCGACATTTCGACGGAGCGGCCACCGACATCGCGGTTGCTGGCCCGGACAGCCTCGGTGACCCGCGACAGCGGGATGCGGTAGGCCTGGAGCCGCTGTGGATCGACGACGATCTGGTACTGCTGCACGAAGCCGCCAACGCTTGCCACTTCTGCCACGCCCTCGGCCCGGGCGAGCTGGTAACGCAGGAACCAGTCCTGGACAGACCGAAGTTCGGCCAGCGTTCTCTGCGGCCCCGTGACAGCGTATTGGTACACCCAGCCCACCCCGGTGGCGTCTGGTCCCAGGGATGGCGTCACCCCGTCGGGAAGGCGCCGTGCGGCTTGGCTGAGGTATTCCAGCACCCGGCTGCGAGCCCAGTAGAGGTCGGTGCCGTCCTCGAACACCACGTAGACAAAGGACGAGCCAAAGAAGGAAAAGCCTCGCACTGTTTTCGACCGAGGAACCGTCAGGAGCGCCGTGGTCAGGGGGTAGGTGACTTGGTCTTCCACCACCTGAGGGGCCTGACCGGGGTACTCGGTGTAGACAATGACCTGGACGTCCGAGAGATCTGGGACGGCATCCAGCGGAGTGTTCCGGACGGCCCAGATTCCGGTGCCGATGACGAACAGGGTGGTGAGCAGGATCAAGAATGGGTTGGCCACCGACCAACGGATTACGCGGGCGATCATCGGGGTGCCTCCTGCGCGGGGGCGGAAGCGGCGGGGGGTGGCGGCGCGAATGATTGCAGGGCAGCCCGCAGATTGCTCTCCGCGTCGATGAGGAAGTTGGCGCCCACAACCACGCGCTCACCCGTACTGAGGCCGTTGCGGATCTCCACCTGGCCATCCGCCCGGCGGCCAACAGACACCGTTCGAGGTTCGTAGCGGCCTGGGGCTCGCTCGACGAGAATGGCCTGCCGCGTCCCCGTGTCGAGCACCGCGGAGTCCGGAACCGTGACAACGGGCGTGGAGCCGAGGGCGGCCGCGATCTCGACGGTGGCGTACATGTCCGGCTTGAGCAGTTGGTCCGGGTTGGGGATCTCCACCCGAACCCGGGCCGTGCGCGTGGTGGCGTTGACGGTCGGATAGACAAAAGTGACCAAACCAGTGAACCGCCGGTCAGGGTAGGAAGTCAGCGCGATGCTGGCCTCCTGTCCGGGGCCTACGATGCCAAGGTCCTGTTCGAAAACGTCGGCCAACAGCCACACGGTCGACAGGTCTGCAATGCGGTACAGCGTCTCCCCTGGCGCAAAGCGCATCCCCTGCAGGGCTGCCTTCTCCATGACGACGCCGTCCATGGGCGAGGTCAGAGTCAGCGCCCGGCTGACGGTCCCCGTGCGCCGCAGGCGGGCTATTTCTTCCTCGGGGAGGTCAAAGTTGCGAAGCCTGGAGAGCGCCGCGTTGGCGATGCCACCATCCATTCGGCGGGTGACGACATACTCCTGCTCTGCGACTGCTAGGTCAGGGCTGTAGACCTCGAACAGAGGTTGTCCCCTCCGAACGGGCTGCCCGGTCTCGTTGACGAGAAGCTTCTGGATCCAGCCCTCAAACCTGGGTGCCACTACCGCGAGGCGGCGTTCATCCACAGCGATGGTGCCGACAGCCCGGATCGAGCGAGTCATCGTCCGCTGGGTGGCGGCTTCCGTGCGCACGCCGAGCAATTGCACCCGCTCTGGGCTGACAGTCACCGTGCCCGCTGGCTGATTGGCCTCCTCCTCAAAGACGGGGAGGTAGTCCATCCCCATGGAGTCCTTTTTAGGAACAGGGGAGGTGTCAGGCAGCCCCATGGGATTTCGGTAATAGAGGATCCGACTACGACTGCCCGGTGACGGCGATGGAGAGGCCTGTGGGGATGCGGGAGCGGGCGCCGGTGGGGACGCTGGCGGAGCAGCAGTATCCTCATAGACCGGAGTGAAGTCCCTTCCGTTGGCAGTCTTCCTGGGCGTCGCGGAGTACTCGGGCTTGCCTGAGGGGTCCTGGTAGTAGAGAGCGGGACGCCCTGGAGACGCCGACGCCGGGGGCATGGAGAGCGACGGCGTCGGAGTGGCGTTGGTTGGCGAGGGCGTGGCGGGTGTCTGTTCGCTCTCGTCGTAGACGGGAACGTAGTCCCGACCCTGGGCGTCCTTCTTTGGAATTGGCGAGAAGTCCGTGCCACCGCCGGGTGCCTGATAGTAGAGGGGCTGCCGGGCTGGTGAGGATGACTGCGCCAAGGCGGCCCGCGTCACGGCAGGGGTGAACTCTCCTCCACCCAACCAATAGGCGCCGAGGGTAGCTGTTCCAGCGAGGAGGACCCCGCCCGCTAGGATGAGGGGACGTGTGCTCATAGATCGCCCCCGATCAGGCGCTCGATGGTGGCGATCTGACGCTGGGCATCGAACTCAGTGGAGAGAAGCTGCAGGCGGTAGCCGACGAGGTCGGCCTGCGCTCGCAAGACCGTCGCGAGGTCGACCTTGCCCTGGGAGTATCCAGCCGTGCCGGACCGCACGAGTGCCTCGGCCTGAGGTAGGAGGCGCCGCCGGATAAGGTCGATGGTCTGGCGACTACCCTCTGCACCTGCCGCGGCATCGGCGAGATCGCCCTGGATCTGCTGTTCCCGGGCACCGAAACGAGCTCGGGCGGCGTTCGCTTGAGCGGTGGCCTCCCGGGCCTGGGCGTCTCGTAAGCCCCACTGGAGCGGCACCCTCATGCCGATCCACGCCTGATACCCGGTTGGGCCGTAGCTTCCCCGGTCGATGGCCCCTGCGCCTACGGTGACGTCTGGATACCAATTCCTGTCGGTCAGAGCCCTGTTTACGTCGGCGCCGCTGATCGCGGCCGCGTCCGCTGCCAACGCCGGACTGACCTGCCGGGCACGGGCAGCGAGGAGGGTGACGTTCAGTACCCGTGGGTCGGGAAGCGGCCGCAGCCGTTCCGGTGCCGCCAGGGCGGCGTCTGCCCTGCGGTTCAGGAGGGCATTCAGCTGACCTCGAGCACTGCGAAGGGAGGCCTCGAGGCGTAGGACCTCGGCTGCCACCCGTGTGGCCTCGACCTCGGCGCGGATGACCTCTCCCTGTTCGCCGCGGCCTCCTGCATAGCGATCACGGGAAACCTGGGTGATGCTTGTCATCGCCCGCTGTTGTTCTGAGATCCGCCGGACGGCTTGGTAGGCCGTGTAGTAGCGGGCGAAAGCCACCTTTACCTTTTCGACCAGTTCAACATCGGCCGCCTGACTCTGGGCTGTCATCTGGTCGACCTCGGCACGGGCACCCTGGCGCCTGAGGTCACGTCTGCCCCAGAGTGGGATCTCCTGCTCGAAGCTGTAGATCATCTTGTTCCGACGCGGCCCGGTCGGCATGTCGATCTCATCCGACATCACCCGGACGGTGGGATCGGGAAGTGATCCGGCGATTTCGACATGCGCCCGTGCGGCGGCTGTATCGAGTGCTCGTGCGGCAAGATCGGGGCTGAGTTGCCGGGCAGCACTGAGCACGCTCTCCAGGGTAGCCCCAGGGAGAACTCCGCCCTGGGGCTGCTGGCCCGTTCTGGACTGGCCGAAGCCTGGTCCAGCCAAGACGGTGAGTGTCAGCCCGACGACGAGGACCACACCCAGCTTGCGCCAGGCGCGGACCAGAGGGCGCGTCGCCCCCCATGACGAGTGGGACATCTCATCGGGCCGCGTTAAAGGTGACCGTGGTACGAACGGTCTCGGCCTCGCCCTGTACCTTGGCGGCAAGCGCTAGGGCCCAACTTCCGGCCATGCCGGTCTCGATGACGAAGCGATAGGTGCCCGCTTGCTGTCCAGGCTGGGGGGCAACATTGCCGGTCATCGTCGGCATGCCCGAGGGTGCCATGTCAGCCCTGGTCTGGAAGATGACCGCGTCCGGTACAGGACGGTTGGCTGGCACCTGCAGCAGGCGGACTGTGACATCGGTCTTGCCGGGGCCAGCGGCTCGGGCGCTGACCACCTCGAAGCGGTAGTCCGCTGCGGCAGCAATAGCGCCCGAGGTCATCAGAGCGGGCGTGGCTGCGGTGACGGCGCCCACTACGGCAGCGCGCAAGAGCTTGGAGAACATCGTCGTGTCCCATTCCGTGGGCCACCCGCATTGAAGGCGAGCAGCCGATATTGTCTGGAACCCGCTCCATCCCTGACGACAACCACGCAGAAGACAGGATTGTCCGCCGAGAGGTAGCCAATCAGAGATCTGAGCAGGGAAGAGCCGCCACAGCCCGAATCCGGGCGCGGCTCAGGTCAGACGATGCGGATGGGAGGTCCAACGATGGGTTCGGGCGAGACGCCCTCGGAAAAGCCGATCTCAGGCCAGTAGGAGATCGAGTCCCAAACAAAGCGTTCAGCCGCACGCGTGGGCAGCGCGGGGAGCGCCACCGTGAAAACGCAGCCCAGGTCCGTCATACAGCCCGGCACCTGGTCATTGCAGGGCGGTGCGGAGGTCTCGTGACACGGCATCGAGGCGCCGCTGTCTCCTGCGTCGTCAGCCATCATGGTCATGCCGACCGGAGCCGCCTTGGCGGAGAACGGCAGGTTCTGTACCAGACCGGCACCCAGGAAGGCGCAGATCGTGACGACAACAATGACCAGCCTGGAGAGGCGAGACGACATGATGTCAGCTTAGTCCCGGACAGGCGGAAGTTAAAGAACTCTGCCAAGGAGCAATCCAGCCCAGCATCGCGCGAGCGCGCCGGGCTGGAGAAGCAGTGGGGGTCAATGACGTGCCCAGATCCGGTTACCGCCAACCCCACCAAAGGCAACTACCTGATAGGGAGTGCCCGGGATGTCCATTCCCGGCGAGGACGGCGGCATCCCCGGTGCAGCCAACCCCACGGCGCGAGGGCGCTCCAGGAGCAGGCGGCGGACGTCGCCCGCGGGGACATGCCCCTCGATCACGTAGCCGTCCACCACGGCTGTGTGGCATGACTGGAGGGCATCTGGGACGCCTCTGGCGGTTTTGATGGCCGCGAGGTCACCGACGTCGTGCACGGTCGCTTGGAAGCCAGCGGCGCGCATGTGCTCTACCCAGCCTTCGCAGCAGCCGCAGGTCGCGTCCTTCCAGACCTCGATCGGGGTGCCCTGAGCTGCGCGAGTAGACGCGAGCGGTGCGGCTGCGGCGGCTAGGCCGAGGCCCAGGATCCAACGCCTGTTGGACAATGGCGGTGCGGAAGTCTCGCTCATGACATAGCTCCCTGATTGGCTCGGTGCGCCGTGGCACCTGGTGCTTCACGTCTCGCTCGCTGCCCCTTTGCCGATGCGCTCGGGGCAGCAAGATCACTGCTTCCTTCGGCGATCTCGTCCAGAATGGGGCACTCTGGCCGGTGATCACCGTGGCAGGCCGCTGCCATGCCCTCCAGCGCCTCGCACATCCGTGTCAGCTCCCCGATTTTGGCCCTGAGCTCCGCCGCATGCTCGGTCGCGATCCGCTTTACGTCGGCGCTCGCCCGATCCTCGTCTTGCCAGAGACCGATCAAGAGCTTGATCCGGTCGAGCGGAAGTCCGAGGTCGCGCGCCCTCCGAACGAACTTCAGGGTTTTGACGTCAGCCTCGGAGTAGACCCGGTAACCAGCCTCTGTTCGCCCTGCCCTCCCGAGGAGACCGATGCTCTCATAGTAACGCAACATCTTGGCCGAGACGCCGGACGCTCTGGCCGCCTGTCCGATCTGCATCTTCTACCTCCACCCGGACCATCCAGCCCCGATGCCGCAGAGATGGGGTTTCCCACTGTGGGAAGGTCAAGCCCCAAGTGATCGAGGGGTCAGACCAGACGGCACTTGACCTTCCCACGATGGCAAACCCCAGCTTTGGAGCCTCGTCACAGCGGCTCCTCCAGGAGCGAGCTGAACCAGGAGCGGCAAAGATGAGCGGTCAGCACTCCGGTCACGGACACGCACACGGCCATCAGCACGGACCAGGCTGCCACCACAGCCACGGCGCCATGGCTGCCAACGACGGGAAGGTCACAGATCCTGTCTGCGGTATGAAGGTGGATCCAGCGACCTCCAAGCACCGCCTGGAGCACGGAGGGACCACCTACCATTTCTGCTCCTCGGGATGCCGAACCAAGTTCGAAGCCGACCCTGGGAAGTACCTCGCTCCGAAGGTGGCCACGGCGCCGACCACTGCCCCGAAGGGCGCCATCTACACGTGCCCCATGCACCCTCAGGTCCGGCAGGAGGGACCGGGCAACTGCCCCCTTTGCGGCATGGCCCTCGAACCCCTTGAGGTCACGACAGAGGCCGGACCTAACCACGAGCTGATCGACATGACCCGGCGGATGTGGATCGGCCTCGCCCTGACTATTCCGGTCGTCATCCTTGAAATGGGCGCCCACATTCCCGGGCTCGGCCTGCACAACCTGATCTCGCCGACCGCGTCGACGTGGCTTCAGTTCCTGTTCGCGACGCCCGTGGTCCTCTGGGCGGGATGGCCCTTCTTCGTGCGTGGCTGGCAATCGGTCCTGGCCCGCAGCCTCAACATGTTCTCGTTGATCGCCCTCGGAACAGGGGCTGCCTACCTCTACAGCCTGGTCGCTACCTTTGCCCCTGGCGTCTTCCCCGAGGGCTTCCGCGGTATGGGCGGCACGGTGGCCGTCTACTACGAGGCCGCAGCCGTCATCACCGTGCTGGTCCTCCTTGGCCAGGTGCTGGAACTCCGTGCCCGGGAGCAGACCGGCGGCGCCATCCGCGCCCTGCTGGATCTCGCGCCCAAGACTGCCCGCCGCATCCGTCCAGATGGCGCGGACGAGGAGGTCAACTTGGCCGACGTGCAGTTGGGTGACCGCCTGCGGGTCCGCCCCGGCGAGGGCGTACCCGTGGACGGCGAGGTCCTGGAGGGCAGCGGCTCGGTGGATGAGTCCATGGTCACCGGGGAGTCTCTGCCTGTTGAAAAGGAGCCTGGCTCCAAGCTCATCGGCGGCACCGTGAACGGCACCGGATCCCTGGTGATGCGCGCCGACAAGGTGGGCTCGGACACCATGCTCTCCCGCATCGTCGCCATGGTGGCGGAAGCCCAGCGCAGCCGGGCTCCCATCCAACGCATGGCCGACCAAGTGTCTGGGTTCTTCGTCCCCGTGGTCATCGCCGTGGCAGTCGTCGCCTTCATAGCCTGGGCCGTCTGGGGCCCATCACCGGCGCTCTCCTACGGGCTGATCGCTGCCGTCTCCGTACTCATCATCGCCTGCCCTTGCGCGCTCGGCCTTGCCACGCCGATGTCAGTCATGATGGGCGTGGGCAAGGGCGCCGGTGCGGGTGTCCTCATCCGATCGGCCGAAGCGCTTGAGCGCATGGAGAAGGTCGACACTCTGGTGGTGGACAAGACGGGCACCCTGACCGTCGGTAAGCCGGAGGTAGTCGCCGTAGTCCCTGGTCCAGGCCTCACTGAGGCCGAGGTTCTGCCGCTCGCCGCGAGCCTGGAGCGGTCCAGTGAGCACCCATTGGCCGCCGCGATTGTGGCCGCAGCTCACAAGCGCGGCGTGGAACTCCAGGAACCCGGCGACTTCGCCTCGATCACCGGTAAGGGTGTCAGCGGTACCGTCAGTGGACGCCGGGTAGCTCTGGGTAACGCTCGCTTGATGAGTGACCTCGGCGTCGATCTCGGGGATCTAGCCGCCAGGGCTGATGACCTCCGCCAGGAGGGAGGCAGTGCTCTGTTCCTGGCCGTCGATGGAAAGCCGGGTGGCGTCATCGCGGTTGCTGACCCCATCAAGGAGACGACACCCAACGCCCTGAGGAGTCTGCGCGCCGAAGGCATCCACATCGTCATGCTGACCGGGGACAACGCCACCACAGCGGCTGCCGTCGCCCGGAAGCTGGGCATCGACGAGTTCCAGGGGGACGTCCTCCCCGAGGACAAGCACCGCATCGTGCGGGAGTTGAAGCAAAAGGGGCGAGTGGTCGCCATGGCGGGCGACGGCGTCAACGATGCGCCAGCTCTGGCCGAAGCAGATGTAGGCATCGCCATGGGGACGGGCACCGATGTTGCGATGCAGAGCGCTGGCGTCACCCTGGTAAAGGGAGACCTCGCGGGTATCGCGCGGGCCCGCACCCTCAGCCACGCGACCATGCGGAACATACGGCAGAACTTGTTCCTCGCGTTCGTCTACAACGCGCTTGGAGTGCCACTTGCCGCCGGGGTGCTCTACCCGCTCCTGGGTACCCTGCTCAGCCCGATCGTCGCCGCGCTGGCCATGGCGCTGAGCTCCGTCTCGGTGATTGGCAACGCCTTACGGCTCAGGGCAGTCAAGCTCGACGGTCTGAGGTGACGACCCTGGGAAGGGTGGGTAAGGTGTTCGGGCCGCCACGCAATCTCGATGGAGCGTGGTGGCGGCCAGACCGGCCGCCACCACAACCGGGATCAGCGAGCCCGGGTGCCGCGCTGGGTGCCGGTGGAGCCGCCCATCTGGTCGCAGTGCGCCATCATAGCCTGCATATCCGAACTCATGCTGGCACCCGCCCTCATCTGCTGACGCATCTCAGCGCAGTGAGCCATCATTTGTTGCATGTTCATGCCGGACATGCTGTGGCCCTGCATACCACCGCCCTGCGCGCTGCTGCCGCTCATGCCCGGCATGTTGGAGTGGTCCATGCCCTGCATGCTGCCTCCCCGCATACCCGGCATGTTGGAGTGATCCATGCCCTGCATGCTGCTCCCCTGCATGCCCTGAGGGCTCGACGCGGGCATCGCCGTAGACCGCCCCGCAGGCTGGATCGACAGGTCGGTCGCCGGAGGGGCCGAAGCCTGCGGCATCGCCTGCTGCGCGCATGCAGTGGCGCCAAGAGCCAGCGTCAGGCCGAGAACCAACTTGGTATTCCGAAATCCACGCGAAGCGATTTGCATGCTTCCTCCTCCTGGCCCTGCCGCGCCGGACCGCGCTGGCCAACATCCTCGGAATCCCGCGTCCGGCGGGAGCAGACTACTGAGCCACGACAGGGGCGCTTGGCCCTGCCTGAACAGGTAACGCGCCTCGGTGCGGCTCGGTCGGAGGGTACACGCTGCCTGCGGTGCCGTCCTCGATCCAGAGCAGCGGCAAATCTTTCATTTTATGTCCGAAGCCAGTCCGTCATTGCTGGAGCAGACGGCAGAGTTGATATCAGGCCCAACTGGTTTGACGCCCTGATCCAGTGGTCCTGGGCGCCACCTGAGTTAAGAGGAGTAGACGAGCATGGCTGAGTTCTCCCTATC
Source organism: Muricoccus nepalensis (assembly GCF_006438825.1). Lineage (GTDB taxonomy): Bacteria > Pseudomonadota > Alphaproteobacteria > Acetobacterales > Acetobacteraceae > Roseomonas > Roseomonas nepalensis. The sequence goes on along the minus strand of NZ_RCZP01000008.1, from coordinate 80,875 downwards.
GCGGCGCAGCATGCTGGCGGCAGGTATCGCCGCCGTTGCCGCTCCTGAGGTGTCAGGCGCTGCTCTAGCGCAGCCGAGCATCGGGCGTTCGCTGCCACGCGAGTTCAACCTCGCCATCGAGCACGTGAGCCTGAACATCACAGGACGGTCGCGCTCAGCCATCGCCATCAACCGTCAGGTTCCCGGCCCCGTTCTGAAGTTCCGCGAGGGCGAGGAGGTCGTCATCAACGTGGCCAACCAGCTGCGTGAGGAGACCTCCGTTCACTGGCATGGTCTCATCCTCCCCAGCGAACAGGATGGCGTGCCCGGCATCAGTGATGGCTTCCAGGGGATTGCGGCGGGCCAGACGCACCAGTACCGGTTCCCCCTCGTGCAGTCCGGCACCTACTGGTACCACAGCCACTCGGGCACCCAGGAGCAGGCTGGTTTTTATGGACCGCTGATTATCGAGCCAGCCCGTCCTGATCCATTCGGCTACGACCGCGACTACATCATCCAGCTCTCCGACTGGACTGACGAGAACCCGCACCGCGTCATCCAGAACCTCAAGCGGGATCCCGGTTACTATAATTACAACAAGCGCACCGCAGCGAGCTTGGCGGCGGAGTTAGCGCGTGCCCCGAACGCAGCAGCCCGCGAAGCCGTTATCCGCGACCGGATGATGTGGGGCCAGATGCGGATGGACCCGACCGACATCGAGGACGTCACCGGCTACACGTTCCTGGTGAACGGCCGCACGCCCCAGCAGAACTTCACGGCGGTCTACCGTCCCGGTGAAACCGTCCGCCTGCGCTTCATCAACTCAGGCGCCATGAGCCATTTCGACGTCCGCATCCCTGGACTGGAGATGACCGTGGTCCAGGCGCACGGCAACAACGTGCAGCCGGTGCCCATCGACGAATTCCGCATCGCACCCGCCGAGACCTTTGACGTCCTCGTGCGCCCCACCAATGGGCGCCAGTTCCAGATCCTTGCGGAGTCCATGGGTCGTCAGGGGTTTGCAAGCGCGAGCATCGCCACCCAGGAGGGGCTGCCGATGGTGGCCCTGCCGCCTCACCGTGAGCGTCCGCTCCTGACGATGGCCGACATGGGTGGCGACTACGGGCCCAAGGGGCTGGATCGCGGCACCCTGCGTCCTGAAACCGACCGGCCTGGTCAGATCGCTCCCATGGGATCCATGGGAGACATGGGCGGTATGGACCACTCCGGCATGTCTGGGATGTCCGGCATGGGCGCTGGGGGCAGCATGCAGGGCATGGATCATTCCAACATGCCCGGGATGACTGCCCCGCCCGCAACTGGGCGCGGAAGGGCGGCCGCGGCACCCTCTGACGCTCCCGCCATGGACCACTCGAACATGCCAGGGATGGGGCGGAGATCATCTCTGACCACCGACTCCGGCTTCCAGCTGGCCTCCGCGCGCTTGCCGCTGGCGTCCGTGCAGGGTGCGGGTGGCTTTACCCTTGCTCAGGCCAGCCAGGGGCAGAGCAGCATGCAGGGTATGGATCACTCCACCATGCCCGGAATGGACCACTCGAATATGCCTGGCATGGGACAGCAGCGCCCGGCGCCGCAGACTCCGCCGAGCAGGCCTCAGGGACGGCAGAACCAGCAGCCAGCGCCCAGGCGCGACCAGCGCAGTGCGGCTCCGGCCGCCCCCGACCATGCGGCCATGGGGCACGGCGCACCAGGCACGGGGCAGGTAGGCCAGGTCGATATGTCGGCGGCCAACGCTCATGCTGGTCATGGTGGGATGGCGCCACCCGACGCGTTCGCCGTGAACACTGGGGCGCCTCCCGGCACCCGCGTGCTCACATATCGGCACCTCAAGGCGCTCGCGAACCCCTATCCCGTGCGGGAACCCAACCGGATCATCGAGGTCCGCTTGACCGGAAATATGGAGAGATATTTTTGGGCGATCAACGGCAATCGGTTCAGCGAGGCGCAGCCAATTTCCCTGGTTCTCGGAGAGCGGGTGCGGCTTCGCTTTATCAATGAGACCATGATGTCCCACCCCATGCACTTGCATGGCGTCTGGATGCAGCCGCAGGTCGGCAATGGTGCTCAGAACCCCCTGCTGCATACCGTTGCTATCCGGCCGGGCAGCACCATGGACGTCGACGTGGAGGCGGATGCCGAGGGCGGGTGGGCATTCCACTGCCACATGCTCTTCCACATGGAGACGGGAATGATGCGCAAGGTTGAGATCCGGCGCTCGCCGCGCGTCGCGTCTGCTGGTTGATGGTTATGGAGCAAACATCGGTGCGCCGCTCGTTCACGACCCTCCTTTCTCTTCCGGTCCTGCTCAGCCTGTTTGGTGTGGGAGAGGCTTCAGCGCAGCAGGCAGCCTCGCAGAACGCAGTTCGCGATCCAGGTGCCCATGCCATGGCCTCCCATGAGATCTATTACGGCGCTGTGCTGTTCGAGAAGCTGGAGTGGGGCGTCGGCCTGAACGGCGCACCCAACATCGCGCGTTGGGATGGGCAGGCTTGGTACGGCACGGACTACGACAAGGTGTGGGTGAAGACCCAGGGCGAGCTTGAGCGTGGACGCAGGGCTGAGAACGCGGAGGTCCAGCTCCTCTACTCCCGGCTGCTCGGCTACTACTGGGATTTCCAGGCCGGTGTGCGGTATGACCCTCGTCCCAGGCCGGATCGCACCTACGGTGTGATCGGGATTCAGGGCTTGGCGCCGGGCCTCTTCGAGGTCGACCTGCAGGCCTTCGTAAGCGAGAGGGGCGACCTCTCGGCACGCCTTGAGGCGTCCTACGACCTCTACGTCACGCAGCGGCTGGTGTTCCAGCCCAACGTCGAGATCAACGTTGCAGCCCAGCGGGTCCGGGAACTCGGCGTCAACAGCGGTGTCAGCGATATCGAGGCGGGCTTCCGGCTCCGGTATGAGTTTACGCGTGAGGTCGCTCCCTATGTTGGTGTCAACTATACGCGCCGTTTTGGTGAGGCAGCGCGGTATGTCCGGGACGAGGGCGGCAAGGCAGAGTCGTTTGAGTTCCTTACGGGCGTCCGGCTCTACTTCTGAGCTGGGCCACGCCGATGAGGGAGCTTTGCGGTCGCCCGGAAACCAGGGGAGCAGCACGGTGAGCGACCGTGCAGGAGGCACCCCCCCTCGGGGTGTGTCGGCAACTGATCTCCCACCGATGTCTGGGGAAGGGCGGCATATCCTTGTCGTCGAGGATGACGGCGAGCTGCGCAAGCTCTTGGTCTCCTTGCTCCGCCGGAGTGGGTTTCGGGTCAGCGGGGCGCGGGACGGCATCGAGATGCGCCGTCTTCTCGCCTCGGCTCCTGTCGACCTCGTTGTGCTCGATGTCATGCTGCCAGGGCGTTCAGGCTTTGAACTCTGCCGGGATCTCCGCGCAGAGGGGCGGATTCCAATCATCTTGCTGACAGCTCTCGCGGAAGCCTCTGACCGGGTGATCGGGCTGGAGTTGGGTGCGGATGACTTCGTGGTGAAGCCCGCGGACCCACGCGAGCTAGTGGCGCGCATCCGTGCCGTCCTTCGTCGGGTCGAGAGCCCCGAAGGACCCCACGGCGGCGAAGGGCGGGAGGTAGCTCGCTTTGCCAAGTGGTCTCTGGACACAAGGCGGCGTGAACTGCTCCGGCCAGACGGCGTGGTCGTGGAACTGACCAGTGGCGAGTACGATCTCCTCCTGGCGTTTGTGGAACGCCCTCAGCGCATCCTAACCCGTGACCAACTCCTCGATCTCGCCCGGAACCGCCCATACGGTGGACTGGACCGGTCCATGGACGTTCAGATCAGCCGCCTGCGAGCCAAGCTGGGTGCCAGGCCGCATGAGGAAGGGGAACCCGGTCTGATCAAGACGGTTCGGGGTGTTGGCTACATGCTGTCGAGCCCTGTGGAATGGACGGGGTGACCCGGCTTCTTCCCCAGTCTCTGGCTGCCCGCACTCTCGCGGCGCTCACGATCGCCTTTGCCGTACTCTTCGCTGCTATGGTTGGGCTCCACGATGTCCTGTTGCGGAAGGCCGTAGAAAACGGGACGGAGGAGTTGCTGGCGCAGCGGCTCTCGATCCTGATCGACGCCGTTGCAGCCGCACCCAGAGCAGACCGTGACCAGCTTGCGCACGCCTTGTCGCGCGCAGATCTGACGGTGCACTGGCGGCGGAACACAGGACCTACTCCAGAGCACCCCACGGCTGCCAATTGGGAGTCGGTTGCGGCCAGGACCAAAGCTCTTTCCGGTCTAACCAGAGAGGTGCGCGTCCGCTCGGGTAGCCTCGACAATTCTTCCGCCAGCATCGCGGGTATTGGTGCCATAGCTCGCCTGGAGGACGGCTCCTGGCTCCAGGTCGAGATTGCCTCGTTCAATGTGTTGTCCACCGATCAGGCTGCCCTGCACTCTTATGCCGCGGCCATCGGTCTGGTCCTGCTCCTGGCGGTCGGCTTCGCCGCACGGTCGGTATCCGCTCCCGTCTCGGCTCTGGCCTCCACCGTGTCCCGGCTCGACCTCGAGAAGGAGATCCCAACGCTGCCTGCCTCCGGGCCTCGCGAGGTGCGGATGCTGGCTGAGGCTCTGAATGATATGGCCGCACGTACCCGCGATGCTTTTCGGCAGCGCACCTTGGCCCTTGGCGCCCTGTCCCACGATCTGATGTCACCCATTGCCCGGCTGCGCCTCAGGGCAGAGGACCTACCCGAGGAGGTCCGCGAACCCATTCGCCGGGATCTGGCGGAGATGGAGACCATGGTGTCCGATGTCCTCGCCTACCTGCGGGGTGGACATGGTGGTGAAGCCGTCCAGCCGCTCGTCGTGACAGCCCTGGTTCGAACGGTAATCGATGAGTTCACGGATGCGGGCACCCCGATTGAGGAAGGCCGCATGGACGAGAGTGCGGTCATCCCTGCTAGGCGAGTTGCCATTAAGCGCGCGGTGACCAACGTCGTCACCAACGCCATCAGGCATGGCCGTGAGCCCTGGGTCGAGGTGGTCGAAGCTGGAGATGACGTCCTGGTACGTGTCGGTGACCGAGGGCCTGGAATATCCATCCAAGATCTACCGCGGGTCACTGAACCCTTTTTCAGAGGCGACCCCGCTAGAACAGCAGGCCGGGGCGGTAGCGGACTAGGCCTCTCCACCACGCGGGCAATTGTAGAAGCCCATGGTGGGAGCCTCTTGATTGAAAGCGCTGCAGGCCAGGGAGCCGTGGTGACGCTTCGGCTGCCACGGAGACATGCTCGGGCTGAGACCTCGGTCGTGAACAGGTAATCGACCATGGCGCGCCCGTACTCAAGGCAGGGCACTGCTACAGTAGACGGTGGCCTACTGCGTTCGGCGGCGACAGCCATGGAGGCTTGATCCGGCCCGGGTTCGCTTGCCTCAGCTATTAACCCAGGTGCCTGGCGCCCGTGTTGGGGGTGGGCTGCGATCCCGTTGATCGGTGGTCCTATCGTAAACAGTCCCTTCATGCTCAAGCAGCTTGGCTGCCTCGTCTGGGCCAAGGTGACCGGCAACACAGAGGGAGACAGTCATCGAAAAGGATGACAGCACCTCATCAAGGATGATGTCTATTGGCGCATCGGCTTTGAATGTGGCGGCGCCGGACCGGCGCAAACGCTTGTCCGCGACGCTGTCGTAGTTCGCCGCCTCCATAGCCAACATGAATCTCCTCGCGAGAAGGTCGGCTGGAACGTGACGCTCGGCAGCGAGGACCCGGATATCCTGGGCTGCGGAGAGCTCTCCCAGGGAGAGGCGGCTGTCGGGCAGAAAGGTCGAGAGGTCCGCCGCGAGATGGAACCGGTCCACAAGGTGGATGAGGCGAAGAAATCCAAGGAAGGCACCATCGGCTGTGGGCACCACTATCGGTAGATGTCCACTGCGTTGAAGCAGCGCATTCCTCACCAGGGGTGTGATCGCAATGGCGCGGATAAAGTTGACACTCAGGACGGCTTCGGACATCGCCGCCAGCGCGGAGGGCTGAGAGGTCGATCCGGTTCGCTCAAACCAGCGAGCGACGGCGTGCCAACCGAACCAAGTTGTCACCGCGGCAGCAACTTTCTTGACGCGCTTCCCGGCGACGGCGACAGCGCTCTCGTACACCAGGCCGCGATCACCGCTCACTTCGTTTCCTAGCCTGAAGCGGTTAGGGCATGGATAGCTCCAGGTAGCGGCTGAGTGCTGTCTTCCATGCTTGACGACGGGTCGGGCATCGAGGTTCAGCTCAGCTATCCGGATGATGAGGCGACGTCCGGCGACAGAGTTGCGCCCGTTAGCCGCAGCAAAGGCTTCGATTGTGGGCGCGTTCTCTCTGCGACCCTGCGGGATTACCCGGAGCAGTTGCTCGGTCCGCCCAGCGGCAATTGAGCAGACGCCCATGGATCGGCACTCCTGATCTCCCTTACGTAACGACGTAGGTAGCGGAACGTGTGGCGCCGCGCTGATCTCAAATCTTGCGACTGACTCAGCGCAGTCCTGCCCGGTGCAAGCCTGCAAGGTTGGAGCGAGATCCCGGTGCACGTAGAAATTTATCGAGGAGTTCAAGCTGAGCTTGACCTTCCCACTATGGGAAACCCCATCTGTCTCCCTGCTCGAAAGGAGAGCACTACGATGGCTCGCATAGCGATTTCGAACATGAATTGTGGTGGCTGCGCAAAGGGGGTGACATCCACGGTAAAGGAGGCAGACCCTTCTGCGCAGATCGAGGTCGACCTGGATCGCAAGCAGATCGCGGTCACAGGGATCTCCAGTGATAGCAGCTCGCTGATCGCCGCCCTTCAGGCCGCTGGCTGGAAGGCGGAGATCGTAGCCGCCTGACGCTGTCGTTCTCCGGGTGACCGCGGCGGCAACAAATTGGTGCGGAAATCCGGCTGCCGTGGTGGGCCGGGCCGGTTATGAAAAGGGTGTGCCCGCATTCGTCTTCTTTCATGAAAGACGGGATTACGGGGCTTGAGCATTGGAGACATCATGCTTTCACGCTTCCACCTTCTCAGGAGCAGTTTGCTGGCGCTCACCCTTGCCGCGGTAACCCCGGCGGCAGCATCGGCGCACGCGATGCTCCACAGTTCTGACCCGGCGGACGGGGCAACCCTGCCTTCTTCGCCACGCGCCCTGAACCTGGCGTTCAGTGAGGAATGCCGGGTCACGGCACTGCGCCTGGTCGACGAGAGCGGCCGGGAGCACCAGGTGCGCCGAGAAGGAGGACGTGCGGCATCCAGCAAGGCTACCGCCACGGTGGCGGCACCCCTTCCTTCCGGTGCGTACCGGCTGGAATGGCGTGCCATGGGTGACGACGGGCATGTGATGAGCGGGACGGTCCGGTTCGCCGTGGCTGCCGCCCGGTGATTCTAGAGGTCCTGCGGCCCGAGCCAGAACTCCTCCGCGCAACGGCCGCAGCACTGAGGATCGCCTACTACGTTGCGTCCTTGGGAGCTGCTGGGCTGGCGATCTTCTCGCTCGGTTTTGGCAGTCTTCAGGACTCCCGTGACGTCGCGACCTGTCGCCAGATGACGTTGGGGATGGTGGTAATCGGCCTGGCTGCCAGCGGCGCCTGGCTGGCTTCTCAGGTCGCCCTGGCATCGGATGGGGACGTCTTCGACACCGAGATCTGGGGTGTGATGCTGACGTCCCGACCCGGGATCTCGGTCCTGCTAACCTGGGCAGGATTGCTCGCCATCGGGATCGCGACCCTGATAGGTCGGGGTGCAGTGATCCTGGGTGCTGTTGGCATCGTGGCCGTCGCAGGCAGCTTCACGGCGGTCGGACACACCACCCAGCATCAGCCACGCGCTCTGCTGGCGACCGCTCTAATCTTGCACCTCCTCGCAGTGTCCTTTTGGGCAGGAAGCCTGTGGCCCCTGGTCCTGGCCTCCAGGCGCGGTGGTCCCACGGCGGCTCGCCTCGTTGAGGGGTGGGCACGTGCTGCTGTGTGGATCGTGGGTGCACTCCTCCTTGCTGGTTCGATCTTGGCTTGGCTCCTGGTCGGGAGCCTGGAAGTGCTGGCGACCACGGCCTATGGCTGGGCTCTGATGATCAAGGTGGCGTTGGTGGGTGTGCTCCTCGGCTTTGCTGCTTGGCACAAGTTTCGGCTAACGTCTGCCCTCGCGGCAGATGCCCCTGGGTCTGGAGCTCGGCTCGCAGCCTCGATAGGCTGGGAGACCGTCGTCATGATCCTGGTGCTTTGGGCAGTAGCCGAAATGACCTCCACCAGTCCCCAGGGCGAGGGCTGAAGCTGCGTTGGCCGAGCAGACCCGGAAACACGGACCGCTCGGCCAACATCGGCCGCTTACCGTCGCTCTTGCAGTGGAGGGCACGTCGCCTTGATCCCGGGGGCAGTACAAGCGGTCACGCTGGGAGCCCTGATTTCTCTTGCCGCCGTCCAGATCCACCCTGGCTCTGCACAGTCCTCACGCCGGGCGCCTGAAGGTGGACAACCAGTAGGGGAAGTCGACCTGAACCGGTCCGTCGCACAACTGGTCGCGGACGGATGGAAAGTCGTTGGCGTCTCCCAAGCAGGTCCAATCCTGGCATATCACCTTGTCCAGGGAGGCAAGCTCGCGATCTGCTACCTTAACTTGGCGGAGACGCCGATGAACAGTTCGTGCCACCAGTTGACGACCGCATCATAGGCAAAGTTCCCGACAGAGTTGAGCGTCAGGGTGTTGGCCGGGATTAGGCTTCTGGTCGATCTACTACGTCTTGAACCGGTGGACGCAGATCCAGCTTTGGACTCACCACGAAGGGTCGGCATATCGCAAGTGCTGGCGATCCGATCAGACCGCTCTTGCTGAGAAGACCTTGGTCAAAGGTGTTGAGGCGGGCAACCTTGGTCGCCAGTGCAGTTGCCACGTGAATGGCATCCTTGGGGAGAACTCCATTGTCCCAGACGACCGATCGGGCATGCTCCGCGATGGTCCGGGTGACATTCTGGACGGCGATGTAGCTGCGCCGGAAGAAGCCCTCGACGTTCTCCCTGCGTGATCGATCGATTGGCTCTCGCCGTCGCATCGCCAGGACTTCGGCGATGGTCAACGCGCTAGTCACGATGATGACCCGACCAGCATCCGCCTCTTCCAGAACTTCACGGCACGCATCCACCTTGTCCGGCTCTGCTTGGAGCCAGCCTAGGAAGCAGTCGGAATCCCAGTAAACGCGTTCTCGGCTCACGCGTTTGCCCGCAAGATACCGCGCACCTGGTCATGCGTAGGAAGTTGTTGATCATCCGGAAACGGAACTAGGTCCTCCACCCGAACGCGGGCTATCTCTCCATCGCGCCGGTAGCTGATCGAGCCGAAAACCTCGACCCGCTTGCCAAACAGGGTCAGCGCATTGGACATCAGGTGCTCAGGCACGTCGCACCGTACTGGGCGGCCGAACAACGGTTCGTAGAGCACGATCCGGAAGCCTCCCGCCTCGGAAACGGTTCGCAAGTGCCCTTCAACGGAGCCTTGATCTGTATAGGCCTCGTTCAGCAGTTCCCGGACGTTATCCGCTAGGGACCCACTGATCGGGACAGGCACCTTCTGGCCCCAAACCGCAATTGTAAAATCACCCTCGTCGTGCGCTGGCGTAGTTCCAATCAGTCGCTTCAGGCAGAGAAGAGCACGATCGCTGAACCCTGGGGGTTCCTCCGCCGCCCTTTGGAGGGCTTCCAACCCAGCGACAATGACCCGGCGGGTACCTGTCGCCGTGGCCTGGGACAACCGTGGGCCAGGGAGCACGCCGACGAGGTTGCTGCCCTGCTTGACCTGGACGCGCCATTCAAGAGGCTCACCCTTTGCAGCCACGCCTTTTCCGACCTCACCAAGCAGGTCAAAGAAGGCTGCCGTCGCCCGCTGAAAACGATCGGGCGTGACGTCGCTGCCGCTGATCTCCAGCGTCAGGTCGGCCTCTATGTCAGCCGGTTTAGCCAAGCGCGCTGTCCTCCGAGAACTGGATTCTAGGCCGCGGCCGAGGCAGAACGCCAGAGATTAAGATTACCTGATCGGTCCGAGATCTCCGATCTCTATGTGCGAGGACTACATGCACGTCAGATAATGATCTCTACGGCCCTGGCGCTTTCGGCACGGGGCACCCGGTTTTTCCTTTCCCCTGATGGAGATCGCCACAAACCACCGGAGTAGCCGGTCAATGCCAGCGGTCCATGCTGCTACATGGACCACTGGCCGCATACGGCATCGGATGCCGTGCTGGGTCTGATGCCCAGACTAGGTAAAGAGGTAGTCCTGCTGCACCGCAGCCGCCTCAGCCCCATCCCGGAAGAGGTAGAGAGAACCCTGGTCCGTGATGCCAGGATCATTCGCGAAGGCACCACTCGCTCCGGCACCCGCGTTGAACATGAAGTCGTCCTGCGCCATCTCGCTCTTGGTCAGACCTGAGAGCAGTAAGGACCCCGCACCCTCATCAGTGGTCCAGCTAACCAACACGCCGTCGGCTGTATCGGCGACGCTGACCTCATCGGGGGTAATGTCACGGAACGCGATGTGATCGAATGCCCCAGGACCGGCATCAAAACCGCCAGTGACGACGTCATTGCCGCTATCCGGCGCCACGATGAACGCGTCGGCGCCATCTCCACCATTCAGGACATCATCGCCGCGCCCGCCCTCGATCATGTCGTGACCGGCACCCGCATACAGGGTGTCGTTGCCGTCCTCGCCCATGAGGCTGTCGGCCTGATCACCCCCGAAGAGCTGGTCCGCCCCCGCGCCGCCGACGAGGTGATCCTGACCCATCCCGCCGTCCAGGGTGTCGCTTCCGGCATCCCCGGTCAGGTCGTCGTCACCGGCTGCACCTGAAAACCGGTCATCTCCTTCCAGCCCGAAGTAGAAGTCGCGGGCCTCCGTACCAGCGAAGGCGTCTGCCCCGGCCGTGCCGACCTGCACGTTGAAGTCATCGAAGGAGACAGAGGTGGCTGGCGTCGTGCTCACACCGATCTCGGGCGCAGAGAGGTTGAAGCCCTCATCCACTGCAAAGCTGACCGAGGAGACATGGTCCGCATTGGGGTTGGCAGGCTGGAGCAGCATGCGGACGTCCGCAAACATGAAGTCGTCCTGGGCTAGGTCCGCCTTCTGAACACCGGCGAGCAGCACCGAGGCATTGCCATCATTCCAGCTGATCCTGACGCCAGCGAGTGTGTCCTGGAAGGTCAGCTCCTCGGGCATGATGTCGCGGAAGGCGATGTGGTCGAGGATGCCTGGCCCTGCTTGGAAGTCGCCGACAATGTCATGGCCGCTGGTGCGATCGACGATGAACGCGTCGCCGCCTAGCCCACCGAAGAGTAGGTCGTTGCCCGTCCCGCCCTCGAGATCGCCGTGACCCGTACCCTCGCTCAGTACGTCACGCCCGCCCGATCCCCGAAGCTGGTCGGCGGAGTCGCCGCCCACCAGGAGGTCGTTGCCTTCCCCACCATCGAGGTGATTCATGCCCGCACCACCGGCTATGATGTCGTTCCCTGCACCTCCAAGAAGGTCATCATTCTGGGCTTCCCCAATCAGGACATCCGTGTTCGCGCGGCCGAACTGGATGTCCATGGTGCCTGCCCCGGCGAGGAAGTTCAGCCCTGAATTGCCAATCTGCAGGTGGTAGTCGCCAAACGTCTGCTCCAGGCCATCGGCACTGCCAAGCTCGGAATGCACTGGGTTGTGCGCCATGACGGTTTCCTTTTGTACAGCGGGTGCGCGGACCTCCGAGGCGGAACTCAGGTTCGCACTTGACCAGAGGGTCAAAGAAAACGGGCAGCGGCGGGAGGGGATTGGGGTGTAATAAAACGATGTAATGTAAGATGCTGCGCTGCGCCGACACCGATCCGCAGTCTGTTACCGATCCCCCGATTGCAGATTATCTTATGACATCTCGTCGGAGGATATGGAACGCATCCGCACTAATATTGCGCATGCCAAGCACGGATACTTGTGGAGCGTCGCCGCATCAGGGCATTTGGTAGCAGCGGCTGCTTCGAAGTGATTGCGCGGCGTCTGGGATCGTGGGCCACCCTCATTCGACTTGACTGCCTCTGGCTTGCCCATTCAAGGCCATCCCCAGAGGCCAGGACCATGGGCAGCCTGCCGAGAGTAAGGCGGTGACCAAGCTCACCATCAGGGCGGCCCGCGTAGTCGGTCGTATATGGCTAGACGGTATTCCAGGCACTACCATCGTCAGCGCCAGACGGCGGCAGCGCACCGCATGCGGCAAAGCCCATGGCGATGAGAACAGGTTTCGCCGCCCCGGCGTTGTGAGGGAGGACGGCGGTGCCCCATGCTGAGGAGGCACCCGGCAGGACATGCAGATCCGGCCGGAGCGGCTCTGGGGTCACCTCGTGGTGTTCAAGGCAGACCGGACTGCTCCCCTGATAACATGCCGGTCTTCGCCCATGGCACGACACTCAGGTCCGCGCACACCCTCAGGGTGGCCAAGTGCTATTCTCGCTTTGTCGGTTTGATCAACGTGCTCCCGCATCGGCGCTCGCAATGCGCGGTGCCAGATCCGGTGCGTTGGGAGGTGTCGGGTTACGTTCGAGGTCCGCGATCAACTGCTTCATCTCAGCAATTTCCCTGACCTGGGCCACGATGATCTGGTCGGCGAGTTGGCGGACACGTGGGTCGCGGATGTGGGCCCGCTCGCTCGTCATGATTGCGATGGAGTGGTGCGGGATCATCGCCTTCATGTAGGCGACATCACCTACAGTTGCCTGACTGCGCACCAGGAAGAGGGAGGCCGCGAACACCACGATGCTTCCGGCGATGATCGCCAGGTTTGCACGCTTGTTCTGATACATCTTCAGCATGAACAACATCATGATGACAGCCATGGTGGCGCCCATCAGGAGGGCCATCCAGGTTCGCGTCTGGCTGTAGAACACATGCTCAAAGGCATAGGTGTTGAGGTACATCAAACCAAACATGATCACGGTCGACACCAGGATCATTGCACCGAAACGGGCGTAGCTCATCGTAACTTCCTCAAATGGCCGGGCCAGGCCGCTGGCACCTTGTTATCTCTGCCTGGCACAGCAGGGTCGCCGTCAGGGTGCCTTGAAACGACACCGGCTTGGTGATCCTGGCTGTCGAGCGCAGCTACCGGGAGGGGTGCCGCGACATCCAGGTCCTCAGGTCGGCGATTTCCTTCTGCTGCTTGTCGATGACCTCCTGAGCCGTCCGCCGCATCTCCGGGTCACGCCCATGCTCGAGTTCGACCCGCGCCATGTCGATGGCCGCCTGATGGTGCTTTGCCATCAAACTCGCGAAGTCATGGTCGGCGTTCCCGGTCATGGGGCCAGCCGCCATGTCGCGATTCATCTTCTCCATGGCCGCGTGATACCCGGCCGTGGCCCCTTGATGCCCGCCCTGCTGACCAGCGCCCTGGGCGACTGAGGGGACGCCCCATAGAAGCGGGAGTGCGAACGCCATGGCAGAAGTGGTTCGGATAACGTGGCCCCGTGTGCTCATTGAATGCTCTTCCTTCTCGTCTTTTCGATGGCGCCGTGTGACGGATCGAGCAAAGCCTCTCGCCGGAAGGGAGGGAGCAGCACGCGGTCTTACGCCCCGCTCCAGACCGCCTGCCCGTAACGCTCCGAAGCGGCGGCCCGGCAGGCGTGAAATTACATCATTTTGTTTCCTGATTCGCCGTCTGGGCGGCCTGCCGCGCCAGGGGACAAGCTGGTGGGTTACGCTCTTCCCCGGCAGGGCGTGCCCTCGATTACGAAGTACTCTGCATGTTCCGGCTGTTGAGGTGCGTCGTACACTTTCCGGGCCGAGGGGAGGCCGCACTGGGAGTGCGCCCTTGCTGCCAAAAAGGGTTATTCCGGGGCACCCCGAAGCGGGGTGCTTCTCGGTCCACCTTGCGGCGGCCCGTGCCGAGCTCGGCACCGAGCGTGGGGCGGGAGCAGTGCCGCGCGGACAGTTCTCCTGGCTTGAGCTGGATCAAGGCGGCGCGGGGCGCCACCGGAGACGATGTTGGAAGGCCGATCAAGCAGAACTGAGATGCACGAACATTCTGCGATCCGGTGGTGGCGCAGCAGGGGCGGCGTTGCCCTGGTCGCCTTCGGCTTCATTGTGGCCTTCTACGTCCTGCGTGAGCATTACGCGCTCGCCCTGGGTGTTCTTCCGTACCTCCTGCTTCTCGCCTGTCCGCTGATGCACCTGTTCATGCATCAAGGCCACGGCGGCCATAACGGTGGGACTGGCAGTCAGGCCGGGAGTGTCGTGCAGGATGCGCAGCAGCCGGGGGCCGGGCTGTAGCTCAGGAAATTCTCTCGGACGAGTTCCCGCGCAATGGCCCTGATCGGCCTCATGCCCTGACCAAGCGGGCAATGGCCTCCCGGCTGGTCTTGAGTTCACCGTGGGCAGGTACTGCGCCTGTAGGTCGGCGGCCCGCGAGAATGCAGGACGGGCCAGTTGCGCCCGCGCCTTGTCCTCACGGCCGTCTGGAGCGACCAGGAACATGCCCTCCGGCGCGTAGGCCTCAGGGCCGAGCGCAATGTCCAGCATACGCACCATGCCGGAAGAGACCGAGGCGCCCCTAACTACCAGAGGGCCGGTCAACAGCGCGGCTACCGGTGCAAATCCCCGGCTGTGACGGCGTAAACCAAGTCACTGCCGGGCTTATTGACATGATCAGGATCCACCTGGCGCGAGACGTGGCGCAGCAGCATCGACCTCTTTCGCCCTGGCTTGGGGGGCTACGGCATGCAGAGTCATTTCGTTCAAGCCGCTAACCACTGCCTCTAGTCCACCGGCGGGTTCTGACATGCATCTCTTGGCGTGGGTTTTTCAGCGATGGCCACCAGAGGGCCGTAGGAGGGCGCAGAGCCGTTCCTTGCGCGGGAGTGCTGTCGGTTACCCTCGGCTGGTCTGAAGCGCCCCAGCGGGCTCCTGAACGGCCTCTGAGGCCGTGCCTAGCACGCGTCCCGCCAGAAAGTCCCAGGCTTCACCGCTGCGGTGCCGAAGATGGCGTACCGAGACGGGCGTGCGGTGTGGCACATCCGGTTTCGATTTCGTCTCTTCAGGCTATGGCAGGGCCGATCCGGCGTATCTCGCGGCCCCTTGGAAACTGGATTTTTCCCCACGGAAGGCGGCATAGCCAAACCCCGGCGTGGCTTGAAGCTCCCCACTACGCCTCTCCCGTATGGCCGGTACGTCGCAGTCGGGTGGACAGATCCAGTTTGCGAGATGGCGCAACACCTTGCCTCAGCCGGATTGGCTTGGGTTTCCCAACCAGCGCTTCACCAACCAGAGGGGCACCCACCCAAGCGATGCCCGGCTGTCCTGACGATGGGAAGGAGCAGTTCCTCCCAGGGCAGACGGGTCAGCGTAATCCTGAGCCGAGCGTGGACTGATGCAGTCGACCGCGGCCGATGCGACCCGAAGGTTAGCCGGGGAAGGGGATGGGTCAGTAGCTTCGCCAGGACGTGAGCGAGACCCGGCCTCAAGCTCGTTTTAGGGTTCGGAGGTATGACCATCCCTGGTGCAGTGGTCACTCAGCACCACCGTCTCGTCCATTGTTGGGCTTCCCCGCACAGTGTTCAGTGCTTTTCAGGATCATAACTCGATCGGCCAAAATCGGCCAGCGATCGTCCCTGCCCACGGCTTTGTCGGCCGGGTGGTTGCCAATGGTTCGGGGCTGAGAAGGAGCAGGCCTAGGACCAGGGGGATCGATCCAGAGGTTTCGTCGAGCGCACTCCGGGATCCGCCAGGTGAGAATCTTCCGGGCCGTTCGATACAACCCGAGGTGACCTGATAGGCTCGCTTCCGAGCCGGGGACGTGGCGGGGCTTTACCGGCACGAAGGGTGTGTTGGGGCAGCTTCCCCGGCTCTCAGCCCTGCCTCCTCATCTCCTTTCGGCTATTCCTATCCTGTCCCTTGTGGTCCAACCACAATTCAGCAAGCAGGTCAGGAGCTGACTGATCAGGAGCAGTACCTGGCGGCGGAGTGCCCAGGATCGGTACCTCCCCCCCCTTTCTACCCGCACCTAGCCTCCGAAGCCTCAGGGCAGGTCTCCAAGCCCGCCTTCTCGCTTACTATTATTCAATAGATTCGGGCCTTGCAGGCCATTGAAAACAAATGAAAAAACGGGTATTTCAACTACACTTTGTATGAAGTTCACTACACTTTGTATTTCATCCACAGGTAAATGCCCAAAAAATAGGCGTTATTTTCAATCAATGGTTGTGGAAATTTCCCGCTCAGGTTGAGCAGCGAGAAGTCCGACGTGTGACGGTGGCTCCCGGTTTCTCGTGAGGGCATTCCGGTGCAGATTTCTTTCTACCAACCCGCTGCGGGGCATCATGTCGTGCTGAGATGCCCCGCCAAGGGGCTAGGACGGCCCTGCACCGCGTTTAGAGGGTGGCACGCCGGTATGGAGCCCGAAATGCACAAGCCCGCTCCTGCAGCGCTTTAGTGATCCTCCTCCTGGGTGGAGCGGAAGGCGCTTTCCGCCTGTCGGATTGTCCTACCCCGATCGGCGGACCAGCCATCCGAGTGCGGCGCACTTGGGCAACACCTGCGTTACCTCGTCGAGACCGGCGCTGTCGAGTTGCTGGCACCCTTCGCCATGGATCGGATCCGACAGCTTTAAGGTGGATCCCTGCAGGTCCTTGCACCGACGGCGAACGAGTTGATGCCGACGGGATGGAGATGGCCACTGGCCTGCGCACTGCTCTCGGAGATCGGGGGGGAGGTCACATTCACCGTGCTGTCCGGCGCGGCCGGGCTCAACGTGCTGATGGTGCTGGCCCTGGTGCCCGTGGCGCTCCGCTGCCGGTAGCAGGCCGCGGATCTGGTCAGTGGGCGATCAACGGCTTCGTTGGGTGCTTTTGCTGCCAGGTTTCGATGATAAACAGGGCGGCGGCACTGGCGGAATGGATGGCGAGCCGAGCAATCCTCGCGTCGATCCGGCGGAACCCGCGCTCTCGCCCATGCGCGTCCCCAGCGTGCGTGCGGAGGGCACCGATGCCCTGGATGACCGTGTGGACTCCGCTGAGGACGAGGCGCACGTCCTCGGCCACCTCAGCTGGCAGGTCCTCCCGGCCAGGGGAGAGGGCGAGCGGATCTCGGACCGCCTTGTACAGCGCCAGGATGTCCCGCTTGTCCGGAAGTTTCGCCCCGAGCTCGATCAGGACGGACCGGCACACGCTTTCGATGACCGAGCATGCCGCCGTGACCGCATCCTCCGGGTCGGTGACGGCGCTGGCCATGGCGCGCTCCAGGTCCCGCTGGACAGTGTCGAAATCGATGGTCTGCGTCTTCTGCGCCAGGGCGGCCAGCACGGGGGCCGAGGTGCCTGCTTGGACGAGGCGCACGCGATGGCCTTGGTGTTGCAATTCCAGCCCGTCGTGAAGCAGGAACTGGTTCAGGTAGCCGATGACCTGGGGCACCTTATCCGGCTCGGTGACGAAGTCCCGCGGGTCGGCCGCCTTCTCGATGACGGTACGCATGATATCGAAATCGCCGCGCCGCAGGATCCCAAGGAGCGCCTCGGTCAGGGCAGGCAGTCGCGAGCCGGACCCGACGGTCATGAGTACCCCGCAATCCCGCATGAAGCTCTCCAGCTTCGGGCCCGAGCGATACCGCCCAATAGGAGGCGCCACGTCGGCTCCGGCTCCGGGTCCGCCCGAGATCACCCTTACCAAAGCTTCGATTGACTGGGGGGAGATCTGCATCTGCGGTCACGGCCTCGATTATCGAATCGCGTAGTTTCCCAGCCAAATCAGGTGCCGTCCTGGCAAGGGAGGCAAGAGACTATCCCAAGCCGCCCGACGCCTCGGCCAAGTTTACCCTGGCCTGCTTCTCGGCGCGATCCTTGCGCTCACTGTAGCGGTCCGTCAGCTGCGCCGAGACGTCCCGTGTCAGGAGGGTGAACTTCACCAGCTCTTCCATGACGTCCACCACGCGGTCGTAGAGCGGCCCGGGCCTCATCCGCCCCGCGTCGTCGAACTCCTCGCAAGCCTGGGGACGGAGCTCTGGTCCGGGATGGTGACCATCCTCATCCACCTGCCCAACAAGCGCAGCGTGTTCACCGCGTTGAAGCTCTGGCTTCCGCCCGAGACCTGCATCACTGCCAGGGTGCGTCCTTGGGTTGGCCGGACGCCTCTGCTCTCCAGGGGAAGCCAGTCGATTTGGTTCTTCAGGACGCCGGTAACGGCACCATGCCGCTCCGGAGAGCACCAGACCTGCCCCTCGGCCCACAAGGAGAGTTCTCAGAGTTCAGCCACTCGGGGATGGTCAGCGGGCACACTGTCGACTACCGGCAGGTCACGGGGATCAAAGACCCAAGTCTCGACGCCGAACCCGGGGAGGAAGCGCTCGGCCTCCAGCGTCAGGAACCGGCTGTAGGAGCGCTCCCGAAGCGAGCCGTAGAGCAGCAGGATGAACGGCGGGTGCGTGCTCGCGCGGGAATGCCGAGCCGGGTGAGATCAGGGATATCAAACTGCGCTTGCGAAACGTTGGGGAGCGAGAGGTCGAGAGAGTTCACGTCGGGCATCCAGTTCTTCAGTCAGGTGGCATCCGCAGGTGACGTTGTCGCCAACGCTTCCTGGATCTCCTGCACGGCATTTCGAGCAGCCCGCGTCACTCCGGCGAGTGTGGCGGAGGCCACACGGTCCAGTCGCCATAGCCGACCAGCCAAAGCCAGGGGTCGCCGACGGCGTGGCCCCCTTGCACCCCGATGTGGCCAGCCGGGTTCAGAACTCCGGATGCGCCCAAGTGCTCCAGGGCCGAGCGGAAGCCAGTACACCAGGTGATGGCGTCCACCCTGGTCCGGTCCCGTCCGACGAGACAGCGTCCTCCAGATCCAAGCGGTGGCCGCGGTCGCCGGATCGGTCTCCCTCGTTGCACTCCATCGTCGTCGCGAGCAGCCCCAGGATCCTGGATCCTGTAGTGACGGCCAGCCGGGACTCTGTTCGTTACGATTTTAATGGACGCCTGCCGAGGTCGTCGGCTGGTGCTGAGGGGATTGCAGAACGCTCGATGGGCAGCACCAAAAGGTTGGCAGTGATCCGCACTGCCTGTGGCATTCCACCATTATGGCTGCATCGAGCAGGTCCCGAGCGACTACCGCCTGACGCTCTCTGGACGGAACGAGGACCGGATGGTTCGCACCCTCAGCGATGGTGGCCCCCATGGTGCCCGCCGCCGTGATGCCCACCATGATGCCGTTGACTGCCCCCATGATGACCACCGTGGTGATCGTGGCGGGGCGGCGCATGGTGATGGTGGTGCCTGTCTCCGCCCCAGTATCGGGGGGCTCCCCCATACGGGTATGGCGCCGGGCCATTAGCCGAGTAGGCCGGAGCCGGGCCGTAGTAGAGGGGCTGGGCGCAGGCTGGGACGGCGATCAGCAGGCCCAGTGCGACGGCGACGGTGGTCCAGCGCATGACGGGTTCGTCTCCCATTCTGATGCCTTCCGTTTGGCCCGTTCGTGTGTCGGCCGCATGGCGAGCCTTGGGCGTCATCGAGGCATGGCCGCCAATAGGACGACGAGCAGGGTGGTGATGCCCTCGATCCACCCCACTCCTATACTGAAGCCCTTAGAAGGCCGTTCTTGCCCGTAGGCCGAAGATGTGAACCGGACCGCGATCGGCGTTGTAGCCGGGGTTCACCACCAGCTGATAATCCAGAGCCAGGTTCACCCCAGGTGCCACCTTGGCATCATAATAGACCTCAGTAATCCATTCGGGGGCGTAGTTGAGGCGACCATCGCCGACAATGAAGCCAATGCCTCCGGCCTCGAGGTACCGTCTCCGCCCTCCTGATATCCAACCTGCGTTGGTGGCGAGCCCCACAGTATCGGCAGCTCGCTGCCAGCGTAGACCTTTCAAGGACAGACCCGCCGAGACAGCACGGTCCATCTCGGTGAACATCCAGTTTTGTGTTCGGCCATCATTCCAGGAGAGTCGCGCAAAGGCACCCAGATCGTCGGTGAGTTCCTGCTCCATGTTCAGGGCGGCATTGTGCTTGAGGTTGTAGCGGTTGGGGTTCTTCTCAAAGGTATCGAAGCCATTCTCGAAGAGCTCGCCCCAGGTAGATTGCCGGGAACGCGAGGCGCCATAGATCAGGCGAACAGCGCCAGGACGTCCTCCAACCGTATAGAAGCGGTCGACCTGGCCGATAAGTTGGAAGGCTCGGGTTATCGAGGGATCCATGAATAGCCCGTTGGCCCTTCGTGATACCTGGAAGGCACCACCACGAAGACCCCAGGTGCCATCCTCCCATTCCAGCGCAGCACCATAGGTCCAGCCCCGGGCATCCGCGGCGAAGTCGAAGCCGCCTGCTCCAACAAGGGCCCAGTTCAGGTGCTGAGTGCGGGCATCGTGGGCGTACCGATTATCGTCGAAGATGTCGTAGACCGAAAACTTGCCCACGGTCAGGGTCAAGCGTTCGCGTGGCAGCGGGGTGGTAAAGCGCAACGGGTCACCATCGCTCTCCACCGTGTCAGCCGACAGGCCAATGGTCTGCCGGAAGAAGACACGGGGGACGTAGAAGGTCGGCTCAGTCGAGCCCAGACGAAAAGCCTCGTTGTTGGGGAAAGCCGCCACGCCGGTAGAGTTCGACAGCCCAAAACCACGGGTGACCGAGGCGTCCAGGATGACTTCCGCCCCGGTCCAAAGGCGGCGGCCAAGGACGAGGTCCGTCGACAAGGTATTCCGCGCATTGGCGGAAGGGCTCAGGCTGTTCCCGCCACGATAGGGCGAGCGGAAGCGTGCGTTGCCCTGGAGGACGAACGTCGCCTGCCCGCGAAGGAGCCATCCCTGATCCTCTAAACGGTCCTGCAATGCTGCTAGTGCAGGGAACAGCGCCTCCTCTGGAGCCCCGACATTCGGCACGCCCGAACTGCCAAAGCCCTGCGCGGCACCCGGGGAGGAACTGATAGCGAGCATTATGACCGTGGCCGCCAGCGCACGCAGACCAGAGCCAATGAGCGCCAGTCGGTTAAAGGAGTGCGTCATGGATCCGTTCTTGTGGAGTGTGCTCACGAGCAGAATAGGTCATCAACCTTATGGCCACCTAGCCTACTAGCTCAGGATCCCAATGATTTTGGGGGACATGGTTCAGTTTTGACGGCCTCGAGTGGCGGTGCCGCATTGCAATTACTTGGCACCCCCTCTGCTTACCGAAGCCCACGCGCCGCCTCTGAAGCTGGGGGTATTGATCACCGGGTCAGCGTAAGGGTGCCATCCGGTAACACAGGCTGTTAGGAGGCTGTTCAGCGATATTGAAGTAGCAGATCGCAAGGCTGTTTTCATGCACCAGATGGTAGGCAAAGGCGGGCCCAGCCTGTGAGACGCCTTTGATCTGCCAGCCGTCTTCAACAAGCCCTGCCACCGATTGGCTGAGCAGTGTTTCCGTCATTCTCACGCCGCCTGGTGACCGGCCGGGTAGACCCTGGGCGTTTCCAGTCCCAGAACCAGCACTCATAATGGCGGCCAAAATGGCCGTTGAAATCCAAACAGAACTACGCACCGCAGCCATGGCTGTCTTCCTTGAAATGGGCTTCTCTGTCCTGAGTTGCTGAGTGACCGCCTCCATCATCCCGTGCCTTCCTCTAGGAGAAGAAGCAGGAGAAATCCGGCGAAGAACGTGGCGGTCACCCAGGGAGGTTCTGGCCCACCCTCATGCGCTTCGACGAGCAGCTCCTCGACGACGAGATAGAGAAGCGCGACGAGGCCGAAAGCAAAGAACCCAGTGAGCCAAGCTTGGGGCAGTCGTCCGACCGGAGCACCGAGGAGGGCTCCGAGCGGAAGGAGCAGCGCGATCCCACCGATTGCCAACAGGGCGCGTGCTCGTGTGCCCAGGCCCTCCACGAGGCTCGATGTAATCGAGAGGCCGAGGAAGAGCACCTCCAGGGTCAGCGCGACGGTCAGGAGCAATCCTTGGCGTGCCCCGGCCGCAAAGGCGATGCCGAGCACAAGCCCGTCCACCAGGATGTCGATGCCGGTGACAGCAACAACGCTCAGAGGTCCCTTTGCACGCTTGCCGATGTGTTTGACCAGGAGCATCACCGCCACGCCGAGCGCACCACCGATGATAACCGGCACCGGGGAACCAGCGTGTTTGAGATCTGGTAGGATCTCTCCAGCCGCGGCAGCAAAGACAACCCCAGCCGCGAAATGCTGAACGGCGGCCCTCGCTGCTGGTCCAGGTGGGCGCCAGAGAGCCACGGCGGCCCCGAGGACCGCCGCAGCCGCAGGTACTAGGGTGTAGAGGAGTGGGCTCAAGCGTGGTGAGTCCCAGGAACCTCTGACGGCCTCCAGCCCAAAAGCCGAAGCGCGTTCAGCGTTACCAAAACCGTGGCACCGGTGTCCGCAAGGATGGCGGGCCAGAGGCCGGTCACGCCGATCAGGGTTGTCACAAGGAACACCGCCTTCAGGCCGACGGCGATCGCAACGTTTGTCTTTACGTTGGCCATGGTAGCGCGCGACAGGCTCACCAATTCCGAAACCCCCGTCACGCGATCTTTCAAGACGGCGGCATCGGCGGTCTCCAGCGCGACGTCCGTGCCCCCGCCCATGGCCACGCCGACCGAGGCGGCAGCGAGCGCTGGGGCATCGTTGATGCCATCCCCGACCATGACAACAGAGCCTGAGGACCTGAGGGCGCCAATCTCGCGGAGCTTGTCATCGGGCAGGAGCTCGGCTTTCACATCAAGGCCGAGCCCTTTTGCGATTGCGGCGCCCGTCCGGGCATTGTCGCCAGTCAGCATGACTGAGCGGATACCCAGCCGCGAGAGTGCGGCTACCCCAGCGACAGCGTCCCCACGTGGCTCGTCGCGGAGGGCTAGCACGCCCGCCGGAGCACCGTCGGCGACGACGACCACAGCTGTCTTGCCCTCGCCCTCAAGGCGAGCGACCGCCTCAGCGAGTTGGCCGAGGCTGGCACCGACCTCTGCGGCATGGCGTGGGCTGCCGACGCTGACCTTGCGGCCGTTCACCGTGGCGGTGACCGCCTTGCCCGGCACCGCGGCCTGCTCGGAGACCTGGGGCGCCGCAACGCCGCGGGCTTCCGCCTCAGCCAGAACAGCCTTGGCCAGCGGGTGTGAGGATCCCTGCTCGGCGCCCGCCGCCAGGGTCAGGACGTCGACCTCGGTCATGCCCTGGACGGGCAGGATATCCGTGACCTTGGGGCGGCCCTCCGTCAGAGTGCCTGTCTTGTCGAAGGCGACCGTCCTGGCGGTGCCAATCTCCTCCAAGGCCGCGCCACCCTTGATCAGCAGGCCGCGACGTGCCCCAGCGGACAGGCCGGACGCCATGGCGGCGGGGACGGAGATCACGAGGGCGCAGGGGCAGGCAATCAGAAGAACGGCAAGGCCGCGATAAACGCTGGTCCACCAATCCCACCCTAACAGGAAGGGCGGCACGAGGATGACCAGGAGAGAGACGATCATCGCACCCGGTGTCCACCAGTTCGAGAATCGCTCGATGAACCTTTGGGTTGGCGCACGGGAAGCGGTGGCCTCCTCGACCATGCGGATGATGCGAGCGATGGTGTTGTCCGTAGCCGAGCGGGTCACCTGCACGCGCAGCGCGCCGTCCGCGTTGATGGAGCCCGCGACGACGTTCTCGCCAGGGCCGCGGGACACGGGAACGCTTTCGCCCGTGACAGGGCTCTCGTCCAGTGCTGACTGCCCTTCCCTGATCGTACCGTCACAAGGAACGCGGTCGCCCGGACGAACCAGGACGAGGTCGCCTACTGCCAGCCTGTCGGACGGGGTCTCCTCGGTTGAGCCGTCCGGCCGCACACGGAGCGCCGTCCGGGGCATCAGGGTGGCCAGCGCCTTGATCCCAGCGCGAGCGCGCCCGGCGGCCACGTTTTCGAGTAGTTCTCCGAGGGCAAAGAGCAGGACGACCACAGCGGCTTCCTCGGCCGCCCCGATGACGGAGGCGCCGACGGCTGCCGTGACCATCAAGGTCTCGATGGAGAACGGAGTCCCCGCCCGGGCCAGGGCAATGGCCCGACGGCCGAACGGCACCAGGGCGACCAGGGTCGCGGCGAGGAAGAGCGGATAGGTCAGCCGATCTGGCAAGACCAGGGATAGGGCGTAGGCGCCAACGACTAGTCCGCCGAGCAGCCAGACCAAGCGGGCCTTACCCGTCGCGTACCAGGGCTTCGCTGCATCCGCGGGGTCATCATGGTCGGCGTGGGAATGGCCAAAGCCGCCGTGGGTCTCTCCCTGCTCGTGAGAATGATCGTCGTGATGGTGGTCGTCCCGCTGAGTGCCTCCGTGATCCCCGGGGCGGTCAACTCTGGCGGACGGATTGGCGACCGCAGTCAGAGGAGTGGCCGTGTAGCCAATGGAGGCGAGCGACCGCTCCACGGTGGCGGCGTCTGCACCTCCAGGCGACAGTCGAAGCGTCAGCCGTTCAGCCACCAGGTTAACCACAACGCCGGAGACGCCGGGCAAGCGCTGAAGGGCACTCTCCACTTTGGCCACGCAAGAGGCGCAGTCCATGCCCTCGACGCGCCAGGACACGGCCTCGCCAATGCTTTCGCCTTCTCGCACGCTGTCCATGGGTGATCTCCTACTGACCGTCCTCTAAAATGCATCTTCCAGCCGCTAGAGGTTCAAGAGGTAATCGTCAAAAAGATGCTGATACCGGTTGCAGTGGTGAATGGCCGGTTCCAACAGCTGACGGACTTTGCGAGTGGTAGGCCGGATGGACGAGTTCGGACGATAGCGGCAATCCCGCTATCGGTAGCGTAGCCTGAGACCGGCATCCTGTAGCCAGTTCTCTGACGAGGCTGTTCGAAACTGACTACTCGCGAGACGGCTGCGCTGTCCGGACGCGGAGAGTAGGATGCCTCATGCAAACTACCCTCGCCGTTTACATCGCCGCAGCTATCGCGGAGATCGTTGGTTGCTTCGCCTTCTGGGCCTGGCTCCGGCCGGGCAAGTCCGCACTATGGCTGGCTCCCGGGATCGTCTCCCTGATCGCCTTTGCCTAGCTGCTGACACTCAGCCCGGCCGAGAACGCGGGCCGGGCCTACGCTGTGTACGGCGGGGTCTACATCGTCGCGAGCCTTGGCTGGCTCTGGATAGCCGAAGGAATGCGACCCGACTGTTGGGATCTCATTGGCGCTGCCGTGTGCCTTGTCGGGGCCGCCATCATCCTTCTGGGGCGACGCACCGCGTAGTGCGTCGGGACTATGCCCGATGCCGGGGCCATCACCCTGCGTGGCGGCCGCCAGGGCGAGTAGCGCGACTAGGGACAGCAAGGTGAGGGCGCCTGACAGCAGGAGCGCGATGCGCGGCCCGCTTCCGTCCAGCACCAGGGCAAAGAGGAGCGGCGCCCCGGCCTGGAGTAGGCGCGCGGGGGCTGCCAGCAAGCCTGTCCGCAAGCCATAGCCCGCAGGCCCGAACAAGGCGAGCGGCAGGGTGCCCCGCGCGATGGTCAGCAGCCCGTTCCCGGCGCCGTGAAGCAGCACGAAAGGGATAGCCACTACTGGCCCCAGGAAGGCCAGCAGCGCGGCCCCGATCGGGTGCAGGCCTGCGGCGAGCTGGGCCGTGATGAGAGGCGACGCCTTCCGGAGCAGGGCGAACTCCGCCACCCGGGCCGCGACCTGAGCCGGGCCGACCAGGGATGCCGCGAAGATCGCGGCGGTAGGGGTCGCCCCCAGCGCCTCAATGATGCGCGGCAGGTGGGTGGCCAGGGCGGTGGAGACAAAGGCCGTGGCGGCGAACACCGCCGCCAGGATCACCATGGTCCAGGGCACGCCGCCGGGTGCCCCATCAGCCGGAGCTGGCGCAGGCGCGGGCGGCGGTGCCTGAGCGACAAGGAAGCGGTTCAGCGGCAGGGCCACGACTAGGTGCAGGACGGCCCAAGCGAGGCAGGCGCTGCGCCATCCCAGGGCGTCGATCATGAGGGCGCTGGCTGGCCATCCGACCGTGCTGGCGAATCCTGCGAACAGGGTGATCCCTGTAATCGCGTTGCGGGCCTCACGCCCGTAGAGGCCAGTCACCGTGGCGAAGGCGGCCTCGTAGAGCCCGAACCCCATACCGATTCCGATCACCGCCCAGGCCAAGGCCAGCGTGACCGGCCCGGACGCCCAGGCCAGCAGCGCCAGCCCGACCGCGAAGACTAGGTTGGAGGCGGTGAGAACGTCCCGGCCGCCGTATGTGTCGATGAGCCGTCCCGCGGTCGGCCCGACCAGCCCGGAGAGCAGTAGCGCTCCGGAGAAGATGCCAAAGAACCAGGTCCGCGACAGGCCGAGGGCGTCGCAGACCGGGTCGGCGAAGACGGCTGGGAGGTAGTAGGTGGACCCCCATGCCAGGGTCTGCGTGATGCCGAGGGTGGTGGTGACCACTCCCCGGCGCCGCGTCAGATCCACGGCCTTCATGCGCGCTCGTACCAGCCTTTCGTCCGCATCACGATGTGGACCACTGAGAGCATGACGGGCACCTCGACCAGCACGCCGACCACGGTGGCCAGCGCGGCGCCGCTCTCGAACCCGAACAGGCTGATGGCGGCGGCCACGGCCAACTCGAAGAAGTTCGAGGCGCCGATCAGGGCGGAGGGTCCGGCGACGCTGTGCGCCGAGCCGCACTGGCGGTTCAGCAGATAGGCCAGGCCCGCGTTGAAGTAGACCTGGATCAGGATGGGCACCGCGAGCAGCAGGATCACCAGCGGCTGCGCCAGGATCTGCTCGCCCTGGAACCCGAACAGCAGCACCAACGTGGTCAGCAGCGCCACCAGCGACACAGGGTTGATCGCTTTCAACGTGCGCTGGAGCGCCGCCTCGCCGCCGGAGGCCAGCAGCGACCGGCGCCAGAGCTGCGACGCGACCAGGGGCAGGACGATGTAGAGGCCGACGGAGAGGAAGAGGGTGTCCCAGGGCACCGTGATGGCGGACAGGCCGAGCAGCAGGCCGACGACTGGCGCGAAGGCCACCAGCATGATCGCATCGTTCAGCGCGACCTGGGACAGCGTGAAGTTGGCGTCGCCGTCCGTCAGGCGGGACCACACGAAGACCATGGCAGTGCATGGCGCCGCGGCGAGCAGGATCAGCCCGGCGATGTAGCTGTCCACCTGTCCCTCGGGCAGCCAGGGCCGGAACAGCCAGCCGATGAACAGCCAGCCCAGCAGTGCCATGGAGAAGGGCTTCACCAGCCAGTTGATGCCGACCGTGACGGCGATGCCGCGCCAGTGCCGGGCGACCTGCCCCATGGCGGCGAAGTCCACCCGGAGCAGCATCGGCACGATCATCGCCCAGATCATAAGCGCGACCGGGATGTTGACCTGGGCCACCTCCATGCGGCCGAGCGCCCGGAACGGACCGGGCAGCAGGGCGCCGAGCGCGATGCCCACGACGATGCAGAGGGCAACATAGAGGGTGAGATACCGCTCGAAGGTGCCCATGGACGCGCGGCGGCGTCCCATGGCCGCCTCGCCCTCGCTGGTCGCGCTCACGCGTTGTTCCCCGGGAACACGCGGCGTCCCTGGTCGTCGATGACCTTCCCGCCGTCCTCCTTGCAGAAGGCCTCCCGCTGCGGGTTCGGCAGGATGTCAAGGACGGCCTCAGACGGCCTGCACAGGCGCACGCCCAGCGGCGTGACCACGATGGGCCGGTTGATCAGGATCGGGTGCGCCATCATCGCATCGAGCAGCTGGTTGTCGGTCAGCGCCGGATCGCCGAGGCCCAGTTCCGCATAGGGCGTGCCCTTCTCGCGCAGCACGTCGCGGATCGGGATGTCCATGCGCCGGATCAGGTCGGCCAGCACCTCTCGAGTCGGCGGCGTCTTCAGGTACTCGACGACCTCCGGCTCCTCGCCGCTGTTCCGGATGATGGCCAGGACGTTGCGGGACGTCCCGCACTCAGGGTTGTGGAAGATCGTGATGGTCATGCCGCGGGCTCCGGAGTAGGGCAGGCACAGGCCGAGAGGGCGGCGACCGCGGGCGTGCAGACGTCCGGGTGTCCCTGGCAGCAGTCCCGCATCAGAAAAGCGATGAGGCCGGATAGGGCCTCGTAGGCGGCCGAGTACCGGATCGAGCGCCCATCCCGTCGCGACTGAACCAGGCCAGCGTGCTCAAGATGGGTGAGGTGGAAGGACAGGCGCGAAGAGGTGGCGCCCATGGCTTCGCCAATGACGCCAGCCGCCATGCCCTCCGGACCCGCCGTCACCAGCAGCCGCACGATCCGCAGGCGGGTCTCCTGGGAGAGGGCGCCCAGGGCATCGAGTGCTTGCGTTTCATCCATGACGCCTTTATATCTCAAGAGACGTTGATATGAAAGAGGCAAGAATGAACGCCCCTGCTCTGCCCCTGACCATCCGCTTCCAGGGAGACGCCTCGTTCGGTGCGGTGCTGGACGCCCTTGCACCCCACGGCTCGCGCCGTCTGGTCATCAGCTACGACGGGCGGCTGGTCCAGCCCGGCTACCACGTTACCGAGGTAAAGGCTGGGTCCTTCGTCACCCTGGACTGCGGCGGCAATCCGGACGCCTGGCAGGAGACCATCCTGCAGGTGGAGGACCTGCCCGCCTCGGTCGAGAACCCGAACCACATGGAGGTCGGCAAGTTCCTCGCGATCCTGGAGAAGGTGGCCGTCCGGGTCAGCCTTCAGCGGGAGAGCCGGTTGACCTTCGAGGTTGGCCCGCCCGGCCGTCCCATGCAGGTCTTCGACGTTGAAATCATCCGTATCGAGGCGACCCAGGCGGTTATCGAGCTCGGCCCCCGGCCCGCCATTTGCAAGCCACGGCACCGGGCGGAGCAGGAAACGGCCAAGGCCTCCTCCGCCTGCCCGACGGTACGAGGTTGCTGCTGACAACGACACGAGCTCGACCGGAAGGGGAGAACGTCAACCGGATCGCCCAGCCCTGCTTACCAGGAGTCTGAGCTTCTCGAGCGCCACCTCCTGGCGCTCCTCGTAGTCGAGCGTCCCAGCAAAACGGCCCATAGCGTCGAGCAGGAACACGCTGGCGCTGTGGTCCATGGTGTAGCCGCCTCCCTGCAGGGGAACACGGCGGTATTGAACCTGAAAGGACTGAGCCGCCCGGGTGACCTGACGCTCCGTTCCCGACAGCCCGACGATGCGCTGATCAAAGAGCGTCATGTACTCGGCCATCGATCTGGGGGTGTCCCGCTCGTGGTCCACGCTGATCAGCAGCCAGTTGATGCGGTCGGCGTCTGGCCCGAGCGCATCGATGTGCTCACCCATTCGGGCCAGGGTCGTGGGACAGACGTCCGGGCAGGAGGTGAAGCCGAAGAACACGGCGGTTGGCTTGCCAAGGAAATCCCTCTCGGTCACTGCTCGGCCCCGGTGGTCCGTGAGGGCGAACGGGCCGCCGATTGCAGGCAACTGGACTTCCCTCCTGCGAAGGGGACCGTCCGTCACAAGCCAGCCGGTCGCCGTGCCCACGATCAAGAAGCCCAGCACGGCCACCGCCGCCCACGCGGCTCGCCGGATCAGCGTCAACTTCTGCATCCGATCAGGTCAGTCCTAGCAAGTTATTCCATTGCGTCGCACGTAGCCCCACTGCTCGCCGTAGCCGATACGACGGAAGCGGGCCACCTGGGCCTCATGGAGCGTACGGCATTGCGCAAAGATGTCCGAGCGGGCTCGTGCGTCGTTCAGACGGTCGACGTCGACGTTCGCGACGGCAAGCCGGGCTCCTGGTTCGAAGCGGGAGGTCTCCGCAAGAAGGACCCCATCCTCGTAAATCGAGGTCTGGCCGTCCCATGCAAGGTCAGTCGTCGACTCACCCTCACCCGACGCCGTGTAAAGGTAGGCTGCCGTGCAACGGGCCGACTGGGCCTGGCACAGCATGCGCCGGGTGTCAGCCTTTCCAACGGTGATGTTGCTGGCAGACAGGTTCACCAGGACGGTGGCTCCGGCCAATGCACCCAGGGCGCTCGGCTGCTTGGGCACCCACACATCTTCGCAGATCTCGACGTGCACAATGAGCCCCGGGCGGTCCTCGGCCACGAAGAGAAGATCGGGGCCGAACGGGACAGAGTGCCGCCCCAAGCGGATGACGCTTCCGTCCGTCCCATTACCGGACGCGAAATAACGGTGCTCGTAGAACTCCCGGTAGTTCGGCAGATGGACCTTGGGCACCACGCCTAGCAGCTTGCCCCGGTGGATGATGACGGCCGTGTTGTAGACGCGGCCAGCATGGCGCAGGGGGACGCCCAGCACCATGACGGAGGGCAAGTGGGCTGACGCCTCCACCACCCGCTCCACGGCGGCCTCAGCAGCGTCCAGGACGACATCTTGGAGGAAGAGGTCGTCGATGGAGTACCCGGTCAGCGCCAGTTCGGGAAAGGCGACCAGCGACACCGACCGCTCGGCGCAGGTGCGTGCGACTTCCAGAAGGATGTCGGCGTTCGCGGCGGGATCCGCGAGGTGGACCGGGGTCGTGCAGGCGGCGACCCGCACCGCGGCGCCGGGGCCACTCGATTCAACTGCATGTACCTCGACAGGGTTGTCGGGCACATCGTCAGTCATGCGCCACCCTGAGATCCGCAAGCGCATCGCGGATAATCGACCAGGCCGATTGCAGGAAAAGTCCTGCGATCACGATGGCTACGGCGAGGTCCGGCCATGCCGTCCCGGTCCACCATACGAGGCCCGCAGCGATCACGACGGCAAGGTTACCAATGGCGTCGTTGCGGCTGAACAGCCAGACAGCCCGGACATTGGCGTCGCCTTCCCTGTGTGGGATGAGCACCGCTGCGGCGGCCACGTTGACTACCAGGGCGATCGCGCCGAACAGGCCCATCAATTCAGCCTCGGGCTGGTTCAGCACCAGAACCCGGTAGCCAGTCGTGACGAGCACGCCGATGCCAAGGACCGCAAGGAATAGCCCTTGTATGAGAGCGGAGCGGGCTCGCCATGCTAGGCTCCAGCCGATAGCGAGTAGGCCGAGAAAACTGATCAGGCCATCACCGAGGAAGTCCAAGGCGTCTGCCTTCAATGCCTGGCTACCCGAGATAAAGCCTCCCACCATCTCCACGAGGCCATACCCAACATTAAGGCCTACAACGATCCATAGAGCCCTGCGATATGCGGGCGTGATGCTGCCTAAGTCCTTGGGAAGGTCGTCGTCATCGCTCATCCGAGTGCCCCAGACCCACGAGAAGCGCTGGCGATGAGACACCCACGCCCAGCAGACGACCCGCCACGAAGATATCGATCCATCACTTGAAGCCAGCCACCGAGCATCGGAACACTCTCTGAGCATCCGGGAAGACCGGATTGTCTTTGAGCCCTGGAGATCAACGGGAGGTCGCCGTATCTGATGATAGAGCAGCGAAGCGGTTGATCGGCACCCTCAGGTATGAAGTGCCGTTCACTTCCGGTTCTGGCAGATGCCCGGCGCGGAGGTTTACCTGCAACGCGGCGAGCATCATCTCGGGCAGGGGTAGGCACCGGTCACGCTCAGTTCTGAGCCGGACAAAGGCGTCCTCCCCCTTGGCGTCCCTCAGGTGGATATTGGCTGCTTGCTGCTCGGCGACGGTGGACTCCCAACGCACTTCACGCCCTCCCGGGCGATAGTCATGGCCGGTAAAGAGGCGCGTTTCCGGCGGAAGTGAAAGGATCCTCTGGATGCTTCGGTAAAGCGCGCGTGCGTCCCCACCAGGGAAATCCGCCCGTGCTGTTCCTCCGTCCGGCATGAAAAGGGTGTCATGGACAAAGGCGGCGTCACCAACGACGTAGGTCACCGACGCTGCTGTATGCCCGGGAGAGAAGAGCACCTCCACTTCCAGGTCGCCAACGTGAAAGCGGTCGCCATCAGCAAGGAGCCGATGCCAGCACTCGCGCCCGTTCCTATGTATGCTGGGCAGATTATAGATCTCGGCCCAGATCTCCTGGACGACGTTAACCCGCTCGCCGATAGCAGTAGGTGCATGCAGTTGCCCGCTCAGGTAGGCGACACCGGAGAGGTGGTCAGCATGGGGATGGGTATCCAACACCCATTCCACGGCCAGTCCTCGACCGAGGATATAGTCGCGAACCTGGTCTGACGGAGTGGTGTCGATGCTGCCAGATTTCAGGTCGAAGCCGAGTACCGGGTCGATGACCATGCATTTGCCGGTTCCTGGATCCGCGACCACGTAGGCCACACTCCCCGACTGCTCGTGGTAAAAGCCCTGCACAGTCGGCTTGTGCGCCATTCGGTTTTCCTTATTCATCGCGTTATTCAGTGCAGGAGCATCACCATGCTCCTGCTCGGTGGCTCCAAGAGATGGTTGGCAGCCAGAGGTCCCAACCATGCTCATCCAATGCTCCCCAACCCGGGAAAGAGCTGGAGCATCAGGATGGCGAAGTCAGTGAGGTGGCCCGTGATCATGGCCACTCCCATGACCACCATGACGCCACCCGCTACGAGTTGGAGGACATGCCCGACGCGGCGGAGGGAGCGGAACGGGCCCCGGAGAAAGGCATCCGCAAAGGCAGCCACCAATAGGAAGGGCACGCCGAGCCCGGCCGCATAGGTGGCCAGGAGCATGATGCCGAGGTGGCTGATGTCGCTTGTAGCGGTCAACGCCAAGATGGCGCCGAGAACAGGACCGATGCAGGGCGTCCAACCAAAGGCGAATGCCAACCCGAGCACGTAGGCCGAGAGCGGTGTGCCGCCGCTGATCTTTGGCATGAACCGGAGGTCGCGTTGGAACGGCATTAACCGCAGGATGCCCGTGGTCATCAGGCCGAACAGGATGACCACCACCCCGCCCACGATCCCAGCCTCGTAGCGATACCGTAGCAGTGCTCCACTGAGAGCCGAGGCACCCGCACCCATCGCCACAAAGACAGTGGCGAAGCCCAGCACAAAGCAGAACCCGAGACCAACAGTTGCGAGGCGGCCTGGCGCTGTACGTTCAGTGTCGATCGAGCGACCGGCAACGTAGGATACGTAGCCAGGCACCAGCGGCAGGACACAGGGCGACAGAAAGGAAACCATACCCGCCATGAAGGCGGTTAGGAGGCCCGACATCTGGAGGAGCGAGTTCACGGTTCAGCTCTCAGGACCGGGTCGGTAGTTCCAGCACCTGCTGGCTCGATCCTTCCGCTGGTCAATAGCAGCAGGGCGACGCCGACAAAGATGGCCGTATCCGCCAGGTTAAAGGCAGGCCAGTGGTAACCAGCGGCATGGAAGTCCAGGAAGTCCGTCACGGCTCCATGCCGCATGCGGTCCACAACGTTGCCCAGCGCCCCCCCGACGATGAACCCGAGCGAGGCAGCTACTCCTGGGCGTCGGTCGCGCACCATCCAGACGAGAAGAACGACGATAATGACGAGGGCCATGGAGGACAGCAGCCAGGGCGCGGCGGGGTGATCGGCCGCCAGCAGGCCAAAGGTGACGCCCCGGTTCCGTCCCAGCACCAGATTGAAGAACGGGGTGATTGGGATGACCTGGGGTGGATTCATGAGATCGGTCAGAACCCACCACTTCGTCGCCTGGTCTAGGACAAAGGCCAGCAGCGCCGTGGCCGCACCCCAGGCCCAGAAAGCGCGCGGCCGGGATGGCCTCAGGGCCGCCGCTTTGGACTGGTTCTCAGCCACGCGCTGCCAATCCCCTGAAGCGATATCCGAGGAGCCGCAGAGCGTTCAGGGTGACCAGCACCGTTGCGCCGGTGTCCGCCAGCACGGCGGGCCAGAGGCCGGTAATGCCGAGGACGGTCGTCACCAGGAAGACGGCCTTCAAGCCAAGCGCGATGGCGACATTCTGGTGGATGTTAGCCAGGGTCGCCCGCGATAGGCCAACCAGGGCGGCCACGTCCACGACACGGCTGTTCAGTAGCGCGGCATCGGCGGTTTCCAGAGCGACGTCAGTCCCGCCGCCCATCGCGATGCCGACCGAGGAGGCGGCGAGCGCTGGCGCATCGTTGATGCCATCACCCACCATCGCCACGGGCGCCTGTGCCTTGAGGGCACCGATCTCGCGCAGCTTATCCTCGGGTAGCAGCCCCGCTTTGACCTGGAGGCCAAGTGCTCCCGCGATGGCTTGACCAGTGCGGACATTGTCACCCGTCAGCATGACGGTTTCGACGCCCAAGGCATGGAGCGAAGCGATGCCCTCGGCGGCGTCCGGCCGGGGCTCGTCACGGACAGCGATGAGGCCTGTGGGGACGCCGTCCACGGAAACGATGACTACTGTCTTGCCCTGGTTCTCCCACCCGGCGACCACTTCCCCGGCGTTCGCAGATAGCCGCGCCTGCTCGGCCACAAAGGAGGGCGATCCGACCGACACGCGCTTACCGGTGACGACGGCCTCGACGGCCTTACCGGGGATGGCTCGGGCATCCTTGGCCGGGCGTAGCGGGATACCGTCTGCATCTGCCCGATCCAGGATGGCGCGGCCCAGCGGGTGGCTGGAGCCATTCTCCACTGCGGCGGCGAAGCCGAGCATAGTGCGCTCTGGGCCTGACAGGGCTAGGAGGTCGGTCACGCGCGGGCGCCCTTCGGTCAGGGTACCGGTTTTGTCGAAGGCGACAGTGCGGATCCGGCCGATAGTTTCCAGGGCGCCGCCTCCCTTGACCAACAGGCCGCGCCGGGTGCCGACCGCCAGACCGGAGGCGATGGCTGCGGGCGTCGAGAGGACAAGGGCGCACGGACAGGCAACCAGCAGTAGCGCCAAGCCGCGGTAGATCCAGGTGCCCCAGTCCGCGCCGACGACAAGCGGTGGTGCGATGGCGACCAGGGCGGCCACGGCCACCGCGATCGGCGTGTAGATGGCGGAGAAGCGCTCGATAAAGCGGGCGGTCGGTGCCTTGGCTTCTTGGGCCTCATCCACCAGCCGGATGATGCGGGCGATGGTGTTGTCGTGGGCGGGGCGGGTCACCCGGACCTGCAGGGCACCCGAGGCGTTGATGCTGCCCGCAAAGACCAGGGCGCCCTCCACTTTGGGCACGGGCACCGATTCGCCGGTGACTGGACTCTCGTCGACCTCGGATTCCCCTTCCGCCACTTCGCCGTCGGCCGAGACGCGGTCGCCTGGGCGAACGAGGACGAGATCGCCAACCTTCAGACTGGCGGCGGGTACCTCCCGCGCTGTCCCGTTTTCAACAAGCAAGGCTGTCCTGGGTACCAGGGCGCCAAGCGCCTCGATGCCAGCCCGGGCTCGCCCGGCCGCCACGTTCTCAAGCAGTTCGCCGACGGTGAAGAGGAACACCACGACCGCCGCTTCGGAGGTCGCGCCGATAGCAATGGCGCCCACCGTTGCGATCGACATCAACATCTCGATGGAGAAAGGCGAGCCCGCACGCGCGGCGGCAATGGCTTTCCTCCCAAAGAAGACGAGGCCAACCAGGGCGGCGGGTAGGTAGGCCCAGTGGTCCAGCGCGGGGATGGCAAGCGATGCAGCGAACCCGGCGATTGTCAGGATGCCAATGAGGGCAGCCAGGCGGGCCTTGGTGCCCCCCCACCAGGGTTGGCGGGCGCGACTGGCTCTCTCGTCATCGACGACGGCACCAGGTTCACCGGTGGCAACCCGCGGTGGCTCGACGGGGGCGACGCCATAACCGAGCTTGCGGATCTGCTCCTCAACGGCTGAGCGGGGCGTGGCGGCCTCGTCCAGCCGGAAGGCCAGGACCTGGGCGTGGTAGTTGACCCGTATGTCCTCGGCGCCCCCGAAACGGCCGACGGCCGTTTCGATCTTTGAGGCGCAGGAGGGGCAATCCATACCCTCGACATGGTATCGAAGGACCGCTCGGGTCCCTTGGTCTAGGCTGACCGTTCCGCCGTCTGCCATCGTCCTGTCCTCTCTGCCCAGATCAGCCGAGCGGGGCGACGCGGTAGCCGAGGCCCTGGATCTTCTCTTCGACCGCTGATCGGGGCGTTGTCGCCTCGTCCAGCCGGAGTTCCAGAACCTGGGTCTTGTAGTTGACCTGGATGTCCTCAGCGCCACCCAGCTGCTCGACAGCGTCCTCGATCTTCAGGGCGCAGCTGGTGCAGTCCATGCCATGGACGAGGTAGCGCAGGTCAACCTGCGTCCCGGACGTCGTGCTTTCAGGGTTTGTCATCGCTTGCCTTCCCTTTTCGGGCATCTCCCTGCCAGTTGCTGCGGGAGACTAAGGCACCCTATATGGACCCTGTGGTCGCTACAGGGTCAAGGGAATGCTCGCCGAAAAACCGCTCAACATTGGTGCCCTTGCGAAGGTGACTGACACCAAGGTGGAGACAATCCGCTGGTATGAGCGCGTGGGGCTCCTTCCAGCACCCGCACGCACTGCTGGGAACTACCGGATCTATGATGACGCCCATCTTGGGCGATTGAGCTTCATCAGGCGCGCCCGCGACCTCGGGTTCTCCCTGGACCAGATCCGTGCCCTCCTGGACCTCGCTGAGGACCGGGATCGCTCCTGCGATGCAGTAGACGTCATCGCCCGCGAGCACCTGGGTGAAGTGGATCGAAAGATCGCCGACCTCCAGGCACTGCGCCGGGAGTTGGACTCCCTTATTGGACAATGCCGCCGCGGTAAGGTGGCGGAGTGCCACATCATTGAGGCCCTGGCTCCGTCGAAGTAGCCGAGGCGACATGACATGGTCGCGTCGCGGCTTTGTCGGTCTGCGGGCTGGGTGCGACCTATGTGTGGTCAGGAACAGTGCCCCAGGTGTCTGTCGGGAGCCCGCCGTGAGCACCCGCCAGTTCAGCCTGCACCGTCACGTGGGTGATGCCGAACCGCTCCGCCAGCATCACGCCTAGGGCGTCCTCCAGGCGGTCCTCCCTCGCCAGCGAAGGCTCCACCACGACATGGGCCGACAAGGCGACCTTGCCGCTGGTCAGTGACCATACATGGAGGTCGTGGATGTCGCCCACTCCAGCGGTCTCCCGCATGGCGGTCTCCACGGCATCAAGGTCGATGCCCTTGGGGACGCTCTCCAGCAGCACGTCGACCGCCTCGGATAGGAGGGTCCAGGTGCGTGGCAGAACCCACAGGGCGATGCCGATGCCGAGCACGGCGTCCACCCAGGTCCAGCCGGTGGCCCAGATGACCCCTGCGCCTATGATGACGGCTACTGATCCCAGGAAGTCGCTCCAGACTTCGAGGTAGGCCCCTTTCACGTTGAGGCTGCCCTCGCTGCCGCCTGCGAGCAGGCGCATGGAAATCCAATTCACAAGCAGGCCGAAAACGGCGACGGCCAGCATGCCGACGCTGCCCACCGATGCAGGTTCGCGAAAACGCTGGTAGGCCTCGTAGAGGATATAGATGGCCACCAAGAACAGCAGTGAGGCATTGAAAGCGGCCGCCAGGATCTCAGAGCGGTGGTAACCCCAGGTCCTCCGCCGGTCGGCTGGGCGGCGCCCGACCCGAATGGCGATCAGGGCGACGGCGAGGGCGAGCGCATCCGTCAACATGTGAGCTGCGTCGGAAAGCAGCGCGAGGCTGTTGAAGGCGTAGGCGCCCGCCACCTCGGCCAACATGAACGCGCCCGTCAGCCCAAGTGCCTTCGCAAGCGCGGCCGAGTTGGCGTTCCCCCCGCCGTGGTCATGACCGCTACCCATCTGGACCTCCGCATCTGCGTGACGCCGCACGCCCACTTAATGACGTCCCGGGAACCTCCAGGGATTGGTGCACGACGGGCATAGTGTGAGCGCCACAGAGCAGTGGTGCAGCCACGACTGCCAAGTGGCTTTTCGACCCGAGAGGCCGCTCGAACAGAGACATTTCGCCGTCCTCGGTGGCAAGGACAGACGTGCCTCTCCCGTTTGCCTCGTCCCTGAGTGGCACCTGACATGGAGTGACCAGGGAAACCCAGCTGGTCACCGGATTTCCCTGGCCACATCTGCAGGAGGGGACCTAACAGATCCCCGCTACTCGATCACGGTAGAGGTGGGGCGCTCTTGTCGCGGTGTCCGTGAGGATCGAGGTCGCCCGGCTTGTGGCCGGGGTGATCGTGGTGCTCCCCGGGCTTCTCCGA
This sequence comes from Muricoccus nepalensis, assembly GCF_006438825.1. Taxonomy (GTDB): domain Bacteria; phylum Pseudomonadota; class Alphaproteobacteria; order Acetobacterales; family Acetobacteraceae; genus Roseomonas; species Roseomonas nepalensis. Next base: position 43,053 of record NZ_RCZP01000008.1, on the reverse strand, counting down.
CACGCTCCTGTCCCGATGGCCTTCCGGGTCGAGATCGCCCGGCGTGTGCCCTGGATGGTCGTGGTGCTGACCGGGGACCTCGTGGGTCGCCTGGTCACGGTGGCCGTGCTGGTCGAGGTCGCCCGGCTTGTGACCGGGGTGATCATGGTGCGGGCCCGGCTTCTCTTGCGGCATCCTCGCTCTCCTTTCTGACTGGCACCGAACTCATCGTTACCGCTCGCCCATCATGGCAACCGCAGTGCGACGCCTCGGTTCGCAAGTAACTCTGGCTCCCGAGGCGCCGTTCCGCGCCAAATTATTTACTTTTGTAAACGGCGGCCGTGCGTAGCTGGTGTGGGAAAGTGCCCATGCTACGCGGCCACCGCTGCGAGCGTCCGGGGTGCGGCCGTTCTATCGGGCCCGCCTAGTTCTGCTGGGACGGATCCTGGATGCCGGGGACGCCAGCTTGTGGGCTCGGCGGCCCGTCATTCCTGTGATCCGGGCCGTGCGGGGCCGCCGGGAAGGCCGCCGCTCCCGGAACGCCTGCGCCCTGGTCCGGGACCATAGTGGCCGGGTGTCCGGGGTGAGGCGCGGTGGGAACCATGACTTGGGGCGACCCGGCGTTCTGCGTCACCGGGGACTGAGCCAAGGCGGGTAGCGCCATCAGTGTGACGGCGAGGGCGAAGGCGTAGTTCTTCATCGAGAAATCTCCTGCGAAAGCGTGGGTTCTGGGAGCCGGGAGTCCGGGGGCAGGGCGGCCGTCTGGCTACACTGCCCGGGTGCGTCACTGACCCTGGCCGCCACCGCCGGTCGCGCCGCTCTGCTCCAGGAAGGTCTGGTTCATCCCCTGAACGCCCGGGTAGGCGGGCTGCACCGGCCGGGGACGGTAATGGTCCTCGTGTGTGTGGGGCCGCAGGTCGCCGCGGGACTCAACCTGCGTCTGGAAGACCTGCTGCGGGTAGTAGCCCTCAGCCGAAACACTCGTAGCGACGAGAGGAGCGAACAGAGCGGCCGCGAGGCCCAGGGTAGCGGTCACCTTAACCATCTTGCTGCGGAACATCTTTCTTCTCCGTGTGGAACATGGTGGTTTATTTCCACCGCACCGAGAACATAATGCGTTGAGCCCGCAAATTTAGCCGAACCAAATGTTTTCATTTGTGTATTTCGGTTCTTGTCGTGTTGATTACTTAAAATATCTGAGGTGTTGCTGGCGTGTAAACTTGAGCCGCTTGCAGTTTAGGAGCGGCGAGTCCGTATCGCCGTTAACGTGACGAGCCGCACGTCTCCATATCGGCGAGGCAGTTGATGAGGGCTGGCCCTGTCTGCGCCAGACCGGCCATCTTGAGCGGCCAAGTGCCGCCGCCGGGCAGCGTCAGCTCTATCGAGGGTGCCCGCTAGGGCACGGCAAGGAGACGGTCGCACTGTTCAACGTCGGCGGCCAAGACGCCGCGCACCATGGTGGGCAGACGACACTGCTCAACACAGTCGTCGCAGGCTGAGTCGAGGCTACCTGCCCGCCGGAGCAGGCGGCCAGGGCCAAGGAGGCTTCGACAAGCGCGATGGGTGTCATGAAGACAGCAATAACCGCGCAATCCATCACATGGATCGCGGTGCCTGCGCGGGCGTGTCGCTCCTGGCCGGAAGGCGGATCGTGGAGACGGTCCCCCGGTTGGGCTCGCTCGTGATCTCGAGCCTCCCGCCATGCGATTCGGCGATGGCCCGGGCGGTGGCCAAACCGAGGCCGCTGCCGCCACCACTGCTTCGCGCACGGTCGCCCCGGAAGAAGGGCTCGGTCACCCGCGGCAAGTCCTCAGCAGGGATACCTGGACCGCGGTCCCCGACGCGGATGACGGCTTCGCCCGACGTCGCTTCCACCTCCACCCAGGGTCGCTCGCCGTGGCGGAAGGCGTTGGTGACGAGGTTCGTGACGGCCCGCTTTAGGGCGACACGGCGCACGGTCGCGACGGCCCGCCGGTCCATCCCACGTTCCTCGACAGCATGACCGGCATCTGCGAACTCGTCGGTGATGCTGTGGACCAGAGCGGCAATGGCAAGAGGACGCGCGACCTCGCCGCCGTCCCCGCCACGAAGATATGCCAGCACGTCCGAGACCATCGTCTCCATCTCGGCTAGATCCCGGCAAAGCGGCTCGCGTGCCTCTGGCGGAAAATCGTCGGCCCGCAGGCGCATGCGCGTGATCGGCGACATGAGGTCGTGCGAGAGCGCCCCCAAGGCAAGCGTGCGCTGCCGGAAGGCGTCCCGTGTCCGTCGAGCCATCCCGTCCAGCGCCTCAGCAAGCTGCCGCACCTCGCGCGGCCCACTGGGTTCCAGGGCTGGTGACTCCTGCGCAGGGTCCATCCTAGAGACGGCATGGGCGAGTGCGGAGACGGGCGCTGCGACGGCGCGGGCGGCCAGTCCAACCGCGACGAGCAGCGCTAGGCCAAAGGCGGCCGAGTAAAGGTACAGCGCCTTCAGCTCCGCCGAGAGCAGGTCAAAGGTTCTCATCTCGATGTCGATCCATGAGCCGTCGGCGAGGCGGGCGGAGGCGACGATACCGATGAGGTGCTCAGTGTCGGGATCGAACCGTCCCCCCTCAACCCGAAAGCGCCTGGCGACAGCGACCAGGGATTCTGTGCGTTCGGAGATCCGTCTGGCGGCGGCGCTCAGCGGGCTCTCCACCATGGCGGACTGCCCGGGCGAGCGGCGGATATCGAGGCCCGGTCGGGAGATCGCCTGGGCGATGCTGTCCTGGGCATCAGGAGGGGCCGCAGCGACGGCGTCGAGGAGCGTCGCCAGCCGCTGGGACAGGAGCTCCTCCGTGCTCCAGTCGACGGAGTGGCGGAGGAGGTAGTCATGGACGCCTACCATGGCGCCGAAGAGGACCCCAAAGCCAAGCAGGAGGGCCGCTACCGTCCGGGTCGCGAGCGTCTCGGGAAGAAGCCTCCTCAGCTGGACCATTCGACCGGGCTCGTGAACATGTACCCGGCGTTCCTGACTGTTTTGATGAGGGATGGGCGTGCCTCGGCGCCGGGGAGGGAATCAAGCTTAGACCGCAGGCGACTGACCTGGACGTCCATGGACCGGCCGCCGCCGCCGTAGGGGCGGTTCCGGGCGAGGTCGAGGAGCTGGTCGCGGGTGAGGATGCGCTGGGGACGCTCCACGAAGGCCAGCAGGACGTCGTACTCGCCCCCCGTCAGGTCGACGCCGACGCCGTCGGGCTGGAAGAGTTCCCGCCGTCTCGTGTCGAGCGACCAGCCCGCGAAGTGCGCAATCTCACGTCTCGCGGCTGCGACATGACCTTCCCTGCTGTCACTCCTCCGCAGCAGGGCCCGTATGCGGGCGACCAGCTCGCGTGGCTCGGGTGGCTTCACAATGAAGTCGTCGGCCCCGAGCTCCAGGCCTGTCACGCGATCCGACGTCTCCCCGAGGGCGGTCAGCATGATGATGGGCATGTCGCCCTGAGCGCGCAGACCGCGGCAGAGCTCGAAGCCGGACCGCCCAGGGAGCATCACGTCCAGTAGCACGAGGTCGACGGGTGCCGAGACGAGCAGCCGCTCCATCTCAAGGCCGTCGCACGCTCCGCTGGCGCGGAAGCCGCTACGGCGGAGGTGCGACAGGAGGAGTTTGCGCATCTCCTCGTCGTCCTCGACCACGAGGACGTGGCGCCCCTCGCCAGACAGGGGCGGCTCTGCCGGGAACGGGCTGCTGTGCGGGGGCTCATCCTCCGCGCCACCAAGGATTCTATCGCTCACCGTACGCCTCCGGATGTCCGTCGCCCGGTAGGCACGGCCAAGCCCTGCCGGGGCCCGTAAAGGGCTCCGGGGTCTCTCGATCGCGTCTGCATCGGACGCTCCCCAATCCTTCGCCGCCGCGTCGAATGGCGTGGCGGCAGGCGCCCGCCCTGGATAGGGCGGACGATCAAACGGGCCGCGGGATCAGAACCGCGCCTGGCCACTGCGGCCAGCGGGGTTCTTGATCTGCAGCGTAATGGACGTACCACGGGCGACGGGGGCTGCCGCCGTGCCGCTCAGCGTGTTCTCTGCCCCCGGGGCGAGCTGGACGACCTGGCGCGACTGTCCAGAGCCGACCAGGGCCGAGGCCGTGTAGCCCGAGGCCGCCACGGGCTTTCCGGCCTCATCGTAGAGGTGGATCGTGAGCGTGCGCTCCGCGGTCAGCAGTTCGGCATGGACGCCCACCACGTCCTGCATCTTCCCGCCGTGCGGGCCTTGGTCGCCGTGGCTGTGCGACTGCTGCGCCATAGCGCCCGTGGAGAGCGAGGCGGCCGCTATGGCCGCAAGGATGGTCCTACGCACGTGATAGATCCCTTTCGATAGAGGTGGTTTGGTCCGGTGGCCCCTCTTCGGGAGAGACCACCAGCACGGTTACTCGGCCGGAGCGTGGCTCGCCCCGGCCGGAGCTTCATCCGTTGCTGGCGCCTGCACCCGCCCGAACTTCAGGTAGAGAGCGGGCAGCACCAGCAGGGTCAGGAGGGTCGCGGTCATCAGGCCGCCGATGACCACGGTTGCCAGCGGCTTCTGGACCTCGGCTCCGGCACCTGTGGCAATGGCCATAGGCACGAAACCCAGCGACGCGACGAGTGCCGTCATGGCTACGGGCCGCAGCCGGGTCATGGCGCCCTGGTAGACCGCGTCCCGCAGGGACAGGTGCCCTCGAAGGATGAGGTCGTTGATGGAGGTCGCCATGACCAGCCCATTCAGCACCGCCACACCCGAGAGCGCGATGAACCCGACCGCCGCGGGAACCGAGAACGGCATGTCTCTCAGCCATAGGGCGAGAAGCCCGCCCGACAGGGCCAGCGGCACGCCGCTGAACACGACGAGGGCGTCCCGCACCGAACCAAGTGCCGCGTAGAGCAGCACCAGGATCAGCAGGAAGCACGCGGGCACCACGACGGTCAGGCGTTCCCGAGCCTTGGCCAGGTTCTCGAACTGGCCGCCCCAGGTGATGGTGTAGCCGGGCGGCAACTGGACCTCGCGCTCCACCCGCGCCTGCGCCTCAGCCACGATGCTGCCAATGTCGCGACCGCGCGCGTTGGCTTGAACGACGACGCGGCGCCGTCCCTGCTCGCGGCTGATTTGATTCGGCCCCTCGACGACGCGGAGTGTTGCCAGTTGCTGCAGGGGCACCGAGTTCGCCGGGCGGCCCGCCACGGGGGGCAGTGGCACGGGCAAGCTGCGTAACGTCTCGAAGTTGCCCCGCAGGTTGTCCGGCAGTCGGACCACGATGGCGAAGCGCCGGTCGCCTTCGTAAACCATCCCGGCTTCCCGACCACCAATGGCGGTGGAGATCACAGCCTGCACGTCGGCGACGCTGAGCCCGCGCCGGGCGATCTCGGTGCGGTTCACCGTGATCTCCAGGAAAGGCAAGCCAGTCGCCTGCTCCACCTTGACGTCCTCCGCGCCTTCGATGCCGTTCAGGATGTTCGAGATCTGCCCGGCCACCTGGAGCATGGGGCCGTACTCGTCGCCGAAAACCTTTACGGCCAAGTCGCCGCGCACACCCGCCAGGAGCTCGTTGAAGCGCATTTGAATGGGCTGGCTAAATTCCAACGCGTTGCCGGGGATGCCCGCGACGGACTGTTCGATGCGTTGGACCAACTCGGCTTTGGAAAGGGAGGGGTCCGGCCACTGGTCCCGGGGCTTGAGGATGATGAAAGTATCGCTGGCGTTGGGCGGCATCGGGTCGGAGGCGACCTCGGCCGTGCCGGTCTTGGAGTAGATGACTTGCACCTCCGGGATCCGGGAGATGCGGCGTTCGAGCACAGACTGCATCGCCTGAGACTGCTGCAGCGACGTGCTCGGGATCCGGAGCGCCTGCATCGCCAAGTTGCCCTCGTCCAGGGTCGGGATGAACTCCTGACCCAGGCGGGAGAAGAGGCTGAGGGATCCGGCGAAGAGCAGCGCTCCCACGACGATCACCGACACCGGCGCACGCAGGGCGCGGCCGAGTGCGGGCGCATACAGGTTTTTGAGGCCTCGGACGATCCAGACATCTTTCTCCTGCACTCGCCCCGTGATGGCGATGGCGATCAATGCGGGAACCAGGGTCAGGGAAAGCACGAAGGCGAACAGGAGCGCGATGATGACGGTCAGCGCCATCGGCACGAACATTTTGCCCTCGACGCCCGTGAAGGTGAGCAAGGGGGCATAGACGAGGATAATGATGGCCTGTCCGTAGAGGGAGGGCCGGATCATCTCCCGGGCGCTCTCGGCCACGGTCCGGAGGCGTTCCTCCAGGGTGAGAAGCCGCCCCTTCTCGTGCTGGCGCTCCGCCAGATGACGCAAGCTGTTCTCGGTTATGATGACGGCGCCATCGACAATGAGGCCGAAGTCGAGCGCACCGAGCGACATGAGATTGGCGGAGATGCCGCCCCGGACCATGCCGAAAGCGGTCAGCAGCATGGTCACCGGGATGACAAGAGCGGTGATGAGCGCCGCCCTGATGTTGCCGAGCATCAGGAACAGGATGACGACGACAAGTAGCGCGCCCTCACCGAGGTTCTTGGCCACGGTGTGGATGGTGGCGTCCACGAGGATGCCGCGGTCCAGGACGGTCGTCGCCTCGATGCCGCGTGGCAGGGTCCGGGCCAGCTCGTTGACCTTGGCGTGGACGGCTTCGGCGACGAGGCGGGAGTTCTCGCGGATGAGCATGAGCGCGGTGCCGACCACCATCTCCTGCCCGTTCCCGCTCGCGCTGCCGGTCCGCTGCGCCTGACCGATGACGACGCGTCCGACGTCACGGAGCAGGATGGGCACACCCTCGCGGGTGGCGACCACGATCTGCTCCAACTCGGCCACGCTCGTCACCCGCCCACCGGACCGGACCACAAGGCCCTCGCCGCCACGCTCCACGTAGCCCGCGCCAGTGGAGACGTTGTTTCGTTCAATGGCCGTGCTGAGGTCCGAGAAGCTCAGGCCCAGCGCGATGAGACGCGCAGTGTCGGGCTGGACGACGTATTGTTTGTTGTAGCCACCGATGGCGTCCACGCCCGCAATGCCGCGCACGTTTCGCACCTGCGGCCGGATGATCCAGTCCTGTACCGTCCGGAGATAGGTGGCGCGGTCGGCCTCGGTGGTGAGGCGCTCCTTCTCCGGCGTGAGATAGCTGCCGTCCGCTTGCCACCCGGGCTGCCCGTCCGGCACGACGTCGCCCTGCTTCCTGGGGGCGAAGTTCACCGTCCACATGGTGACCTCGCCCAAGCCAGTGGAGACCGGACCAAGGCGAGGCTCCACTCCCTCCGGCATGGCCTCCCGCGCTTCGATCAGGCGCTCCAGCACCTGCTGGCGGGCAAAGTAGATGTCGGTGCTCTCCGTGAACACCGCGGTGACCTGCGAGAATCCGTTACGGCTGATCGAGCGCGTGCTCTCCAGGCCCGGGATCCCAGCCAGTGCCGTTTCGATGGGAAAGCTGACTTGCTTCTCGATCTCGTAGGGCGAGAGCGAGGGCGCCAACGTGTTGATCTGGGCCTGGTTGTTGGTGATGTCCGGTGTGGCGTCGATAGGCAGGCGCGCGACCGACCACGCGCCGATGCAGGCCGCGATGACGGCGAGCAGGACGACCGTCCAGCGGTTGCGGACGGAGAAGTCGAGTATGGGGCCGATCATGTCAGGGGCTCCTCAGTGCGCGTGCCCGGCTTCGGACTTGCTGAGCTCAGCTCGGAGCGAGAAAGCGTTGCGCACCGCGATCTCCGTCCCGGCGTCGAGCCCGAAGATGACCTCGAACCCTGTCGCGTCCTCGCGCCCGACCTCGACCTCGCGCAACTCGAAGCCGTCCTCGTTCCGCACGAAGACCACCTTCTTGCCCTCGACCTCCTGGATAGCGTCACGGGGGACCAGCACGTCCACTGGTTGCTCGGCGGTGGACAGGTGGGCTGTGACGAAGCCGCCCGGGCGCCAAGTGCCCTCCGCATTCGGGATCTCGGCCACTGCCCGGGCGGAGCGGGTTTCGGGGTCCAGGACCGGGCTGAGAAAGACGATCTTGCCTTCGGTGCGGGCGTCCCCCTCGCCGGTGACGAGCACGGCTTGGCCCTGGCGCGCCATGGGCAGATTCCGGGGTGGAACGGCGAGCTCAACCCACAGGGCCGACAAATCGGCGACGGCGAAGACCTCGGCATCGGCGGCCACTGAGGCCCCGAGGACCGCGTTACGGGCCGTCACCCGCCCAGCTATGGGTGCCCGCAGCTCCAGGCGCCGGAGCGTGGCGGGGGGCTGGCGGGCCAGGGCGGCGACCTCCGCCTCGGAAAGCCCGAGTGCGGCCAGGCGGGCGCGACCGAGGTCGACCTTGATACGGGCCTCCTCGGCCGCGGTGCGGGCCTGGAGGAACTCCTGCTCGGCCGAGATCCGTTGGCGCCAGAGACGGGTCTCGCGGGCCAAGGTGGTCTCGGCCAGGGCGGCCGAGCGGGTGGCCGCCAGGAATTCGCTCTTGGCGTCCGCAACCTCGCGGCTCTCGAGCACGGCCAGCACGTCGCCGCGGGCGACCTCCTCGCCCAGGGTTTTGCGGACCTCCGCCACGATGCCTCCAAGGCGGGCCGTCACCCGCGCCTGCCGGTCCTGGCTAGCCGCCAGAACGCCAGGAACGGCCGCACGGGTCACGAGGACGCCGCCCTGTACAGGGGCGACCTCGATGCCTGCGGCCTCAACTTGCTCGGCCGTCATCTTGATGCGGCCTTCCTCGCCGTGCTCCTCGCCCTCGGCATGGCCGTGGCCGTCGCCCTTGGGTGCTGCGGCGGGAGCAGGAGCTGCCGCCCGTGCTGCCCCGGCAGGCGGAGAGGCCATTCCCAGCAAGCTGCGGCCTTTCTCCGGGATAGAAGGGAAGGCCATGGCGAGGGCGAGGCCGCCAACGGCGGCGCCCGCCAGCAGGGTCATGCGGAGCATCAGCGGGCACTCCCGTTCGGGGTGTTCACGGGCTGAGGGGACACGGCGGGCAGATTGCCCCGCAGGCGCTGCACCTGGGCACGGAGGGCGTGGAAGGCTTGAATCGCTTCCACGAGCTGGGCACGGGTGTCCGAGAGCGCCCTCTGGGCGTCGAGAACCTCTAAGAAGCTGAAGCGCCCCTCGCCGTAGCCGAGGGTCGCGAACCGGGCCGCCTGCTCAGCCGATGGCAGTGCCGTGCGCCGAAGGGTGTCGACCGACCGCCAGGCCAGGGCGAGGCGCTGCTCGGCCGCAACGAGGGTCGCAACCAGGATATTGCGGCCGCGCTCGGCCTCGGCCTCGGCCCGAGTCAAGTCCGCCTGGGAACGGGCAATGCCGCCCTGGTTGCGGTCATAGAAGGGCAGCGGGATGGAGGCACCTGCCACGAAGGCCGTTTCATCGCTGCCGCCGAAGCGGCGCACGTCCCCGGAGATGGTCACGTCGGGCACGGCTGTGGCGCGCTGAAGGGTCACGTTCGCTCGCTGCTGCGCGATGGCTGCTTGCAGCCGAGCGAGTTCCGGGCTTCCCGCGAGGCGGGCCACCGGGTCAGCCGGGGAGGGGCGTCCAGGGTTAGGCCCGATGTCGTCGAACCAGGGCTGCCGCTGGGCGAGTTCCACACGGGGGACGCCGATGAACACGGCAAGCTCCCCCAGGGCGATCTCGACCTCACGCTGGGCCCGTTCAGCCGCGATGTCGGCCGTGGCACGGACCACCTCGGCGCGCTCGGCCTGGAGCAGCGGATCGCGGCCTGCCTCGACCCTGGCGCGAGCCGCCCGGAGCGTCTCGGCGGCCAGCCGCGCACGCTCCCGCTCGACGACCACCAGGCGCCGCGCCGCCTCGGCGGTGGCTAGGGCGGTCACCACCTCCCTGGCGATCTCGAGCCGGGCGCCGGTGAAGTCCAGTGCGGCCACTTCCCCGCTGCGAGCGGCCAAGTCGATCCGGGCGCCCCGCTTTCCGCCGAGCTCGATGCGCTGGGCAAGGCCGACGGTGCTTTCCAGAGCGCGGAAGCTGCGGTTCTCCTGACGGCCGCCGAACCCTCCAAAATTTTCGAAGCTGCTCCTCAGCTCTGGGTTAGGACGCAGGCGTGCCTGGAGGGCATCCGCCTGTACGGCCTGTCGGGCGGCTCCGGCACCGCGGAGGGCAGGGGAGACGGTGAGAGCGGCCTCGACGGCCTGCTGGGGCGAGGCAACGGTGAGGGGCGCGACGGGCGGGCGGGTGTCCTGCCCGAACGCCAGGACCGGTAGGACGGATAGGACCGCCGCGAGCCGGGCAATGCTGAGCATCATGAGGGCTCCTGGAATGACGCGCCGAAGGCCGGGCGGCTGGCTCCACCGCCAAGGGCAACGAGCCGCCGGAGCCGACCAGGAAGGGCATCCGTTCGGCTGCCAAGCAGCCTGGGCAGCACTCGCTCTACGCCGACCGGCCGGGCTGGCGCGCGGTGCGGGACCCGCGTGCATGGTGCACCCGCATCGGATGTCCTCGTCCAGGCGGTCCCGAGATCCCTCGCGCCGCGAACTTGACCCACCAGGAGGGCGGACGCGGATCCTGCCTGATTGTCCCTCCGTGTGCCGACCATCGAGCTAACTCCTGCTGATGGCGCCCGAGATAGGTCCTCCAGTGACTGGAGGTTCAAGGGGAAATTGGCGCACGGGCTCGGCTGGATTGGTGATGATGCCGTGCCCGGCCAGACGGGCCGTAGCGGTGATGCCCTGCAATCCACGTGTGGCAGGACCGTGATCCAGCTTGTCCAGACAATTGCTGGGATCCGGTTGCCCGGAGTGAGACGGACTGGAAGAGCGCGAGTTCTGGCCGCGGATGCGTCGGGAGTACCAGCACCTCGTACAGGCGCAGGTGCCTTAGGAACGGCGAGAACTGCCGCGCCCCTGTGAACTATGGATGACATGGAACCACCTAGGATGACGGACCGCGAACGGACCGGACACCGCATCCCTCAGGGAGGGGTGGGCCGAACCGACAGGAAGCTACGTTCCGTCAGGCGCGAGGTGGTTTTGGCGGCAGTTCCGTCAGCCCAGACACGAGCGTCCGAAGGAGCGCCCCGTCCAGGCTGGTTTCGGGGTGGGTAATGGCGGCGGCCACAAATACGAGCGTCGGCGGCAGGGGTACTACCTTGCCGCACAGGTGGTGGGCCGCATGGCACGGCAGAGAGTCCGGCTGGATGGGAGCGTCAGTGCGATCCCCATTCGACATCACGGCCCCGGTAAGACCGGTCGGCTCGGGCGCTGGCGAGGCACCCACCTCCGTGGCGGCGGCGACCGAAAGCAGCATGAGCGTGGCCATTAGCACCGAGAGGGCTCGGCGGAGGATGGTGGCGACCAGCGATGTCGGGCGGACGATCATGCTTGTGGTAGTCTAACGCAGTCGTAATCCAGTGTCAGCCACCGGCGTGGGGACATCTTGTCCGACGCTTCTGATTGGCCCAGGCAGCAGGGTGGTTCCCTGATGCGAGGCGGGGATGCCCTTCAGGTCGACAGAGGGGGGCTGGAGACACCACTTGTGGGTAAACGCAGCAAGCCGCGAGTCCTCCGACACCCTGGACGCCAGCGGCGCTCGACCAGGAAGACATGATGGCAAGGCTGACGATTGGCGAGTTGTCCCGGATGACCGGGGTAAAGGCGACCACGATCCGCTGGTACGAGGCGGAAGGCTGGTTACCGGCACCCTCCCGAACTGAAGGCGGCCACCGGGCGTACACGGAAACCCATCTCCGGCGTCTGGGCTTCATCCGGCACTCCAGGGAACTCGGCCTCTCTATGAACAGCATCCGTGTGCTGCTGGACCTCGCTGACCGGCCTGGGGACGACTGCTCGGCGGCGCACCGGATTGCGACGGCGCAGATCGCCGAGGTGGACGCCCGGATGCGCCGTTTGGAGGCCTTGAGGGGGGAACTGGAGCGCATGGCGACGAGCTGCGCCGGTGGTCAGGTTGGGGAGTGCCGCATCATTGAGACGCTCGCGGACTTCAGTCATGGGCACTGTGAGGACCCTGGCCATGCCAGGGAGGGCACCCCTCTAATCGGGGCCGGATCCCAATGATCTTCTAGTCGTCGATAGCGAACCTAGAGATCACCTTGGAGTGGTTGACCTCCAAGATCTCTCCCTGGTGATCCAGAGCGAAGGTGTGATGCAGCCCAGGACGGCATGGCGCTGTGACCGGCATCCTGATTCATCAGGTGGACTGGCTACCACTGAGAAGCCGTATCCCGAACCCGCGCCGTCGAGCGCGCCGCAGAATGAACTATGAACTATTCGCTTTAGCGAAGCGAAACGGACGCGGGATGATCCTGCCTCGGCAGTGGCGGCATGGACGGATTGTGGGCTGATACAGAGACCGGTAAGGACTTCCTGAACTACGTGCCTGCCCCTAGGCCGAGCAGACGCAGGGCGCCAAGGCGAGGCACGCGGGTGCACAGTCAGGGCTCATGCTACTCGCGGCCGCTTCTCCGAATGCTCCACTCGGAAGTGACATGCCGCTTCCAGCTAAACCCTGCCACGTGTCTTGGACAAGTCAGGCCTCCATGAGCCCCGTCCAGCTGTCGAGGAACATCACCTCTCTCCCACCCCCCTGGACTGAACTATCCCGGCACAGTGCCGTTGCGACGGGCAGCACGGGATCCAGGCAAGGCTCTGCCCGGCGTCGGGAGAAGGCATGGACAGAACCGGCAAGGCGCACGCGCTCGCCTGGGCGCTCGCGGTGGCCCTCCTGGCCGCGAACGTGGCGGGCTACGCCTTTGACCTCTATGCCGCTTTCTCGTGGTTTGACCGGGTGCTTCACGCGGCCACGATCCTGGCTCTGACCTTCTGGCTTGCAGTGATGGTTCTCGGCGACGGCGTCCGAACGGGGCAGGCCGTCCTCTTCGTCGTGCTGATCGCCTCTGTTGGCGTTGCCATCGGCGCGCTCTGGGAGGTGGCAGAGTGGGTGTTCGACCACGTCGCCCCTGGGAACGTCATCAAGGGCAAGGACGACACGGTGCTCGACATCATCATGGACACCATCGGAGCCGTAGCTGCCGCGGCCCTTGCCCTGTGGTTCCGGCCAAAGCCAGCAGTTACCGCGACGATGGTAGGGGGTACCCACCATGTTCGCTGAGGCCACCCACCGGATAACCGAACTCGGCGCCTCCGCCCTGGCGATCGTGCCAGGGCTGCTCATCGGGCTCCTCATCTTCGGGGTCGGCCTGCTGGTCGCGCGTGGGATCCGGGCGGGGGTGCGGCGAGCGCTCGCGTTGCGCCAAGCCTCGGCCGACGTCGCGGGCGTGCTCGGGCGCATTGCTGGGGGCGTGGCGGTCCTGATCGCCTTCTTGATCGGCGCCTCGGTTGCCTTTCCCTCAGTCTCGGCGGCCGACCTGTTCAACCTGCTCGGCATCGGCGGCGTCGCTATCGGCTTCGCCTTCCGCGACGTGCTGCAGAACCTGCTCGCGGGCATCCTCATCCTGCTCACTCGCCCCTTTCGCATCGGCGACCAGATCCGCCAGGGCGATGTCGAGGGCACGGTGGAAGACGTCTGGGTGCGGGCGACCGTACTGCGGACCTACGACAACCGACGCATCCTCATCCCCAACGCCTCTCTGTTTACGGCCCAGATCGAGGTCATCACGGCCTATGAGCGGCGGCGCCTCTCCTTCCCGCTCACCATTGGCAACGGTGACGAGATCGCCCTGGCCCGGCGCACGATCGTCGAGGCCCTGCGAGGCGTCCCGGGCGTGCTGGCCGACCCACCGCCCGAGGCGCTCGTCACCGGTCTTGGCGCGGCGGGGGTGGACATGCAGGCCCGGTTCTGGATCGACCCGCCGCGCAGGCGGGAGGCGGTGGACGCGCTCGACGGCGCCATCGAGGCGGTCAAGGACGCGCTGACCGGAGCGGGCGTGGACATGCCCTATCCGACCTCGCAGGTCCTGTTTCATGATCAGACTGAGGAGACGGACGGAGACCGCGCCCGTCAGCGCGAGGGCTGGCCCGCCAGGGGCCGCGAGGTGCCGCGCTCCCGCTTCGCTGTGCAGGAAGAATCCCGCCGGACTGAGGGGAGGCGTGAACCCCGCCAGGACGCGCGATGAGCACCGCCTTGCGCGAGCGCCTGGAGGCGCTCGGCGATGCTTTTTGGCTCCGCCCGGCGATCCTTGTCTTTCTCGGCCTCCTCCTCGGTGAGGGGGCGGTCTGGGCCGAGCAGTCGGACTGGGCCCGGTCCCTCCTGCCCGCGAACTGGCTATACGCGGGGGGCGAGGCTGGCGCCCGGGCCCTGCTCGGTGCCATCGCCACCTCCACCATCGGTGTCGCGGGTACGGTCTTCTCAATTACGGTCGCCGCTCTCTCCCTGGCCTCCGGGCAGATGGGGCCGCGGCTGCTCCGGAACTTCGTCCGCGACCCGGGGAACCAGGTCGCGCTGGGGGTGTTCCTCGGCAGCTTCGTCTACGCCCTCGTCGTGCTCCGCACCGTGCGCTCCGTGGACGAGGGGACCTTCGTGCCCCATCTCGGGGTCACCGGCGCCCTTGTTCTCGCCCTCTTCTGCGTTGCGACCCTCACTTGGTTCGTCCACCACATCGCCTCGGGCATCAACGTCGAGACCGTGATCGGCACTGTCCATGCCGAGCTGAAGGAGGCGGTCGACCGGCTGACCCTGGACCGACCGGATCCGGCGCCACCCGGTCCAGCTCCGGCGGGCCAGGGCATCGCTGGAGAGGAAGGCGGCTACCTCCGCGCTCTGGATGAGGAGGCGCTCGCGGACTGGGCGGCGGAGCGGGGAGCAACACTCAATATCCTCGTCCGGCCGGGTGACTACATTTTTCGCGGCGTGCCCGTGGCAGAAGTATCACCGCCGGAACTGGTGGAGGAGGCGACCGAACAGGTGCGGAGTGCCCTGAGCCTCGGCGACCGGCGGGCAGCAGCGCAGGACCTGGAATTCGCTGTGCGCCAGCTCGCAGAAGTCGCCGTCCGCGCCCTCTCACCAGGCATCAACGACCCGTTCACCGCCATCGCCGTGCTCGATCGGTTCGGTAACGTGCTCTGCGGCATGAGAGACCGGCATCTGCCGGGTGGAGTCATCCTCCGTGACGGGCGCGCCGCCCTGTTCCACCGCGTGGCAGACTATGACGGGCTGCTCGATGCCATGTTCCACATGATCCGGCAGAATGGATCCGGCTCTGCCGCTGTCCTTCTCCGCCTTATGGAAGTCCTCGGAGCCGTGTTGGTGGTGGAGCAGGCGGCAGAACGCCGCGCAGGACTGCGCCGTCACGCCGACCTCTGTCTCGCCGCAGGGCGGCAGAGCTTGGGAGAGCGGGATGCGGTTGAGGATCTCGAGACACGCTTCAGTGCCCTGGCGCGGATTTCCTGATGAATAGGTGGCGTCCTCCACCATGCGGGTGCTGCGAGCGATGGGGTTGTCGGTGGCGGCTCGGGTGACGCGGACGCACCAAGCCACCGAGCAGCCAAACCAAGCGGGCCCTCCCCGTTGCGTACCGAGGCCTGTGCGATGGCAAGGGAGCAGAGGTTATGTAGGGTTCGGCATGACCAAGGCTGCTGCCCACTGGCCTGGCGAGAGGCCATAGGCACGCTTGAACTGCCGCGACAGATGGCTCTGGTCCGCAAAGCCAGCACTGGCCGCGGTGTGGGCTAGGGGTATCCCGCGCGCAATCAGCCCGCGAGCGAGATCCAACTGCCTCATGGTGCGGAACCGACTGGGACTGGTGCCGAATGCCGCCCTAAACTTGCGCGCAAGTGTCCATCGGTCCAGTCCGGACAGATGCTCCAATGTCGCAATTGATGGCCACGCTGCGGGATCAGCGGAGATCCGGTCCCGGACGGCATACAGCGCCCGGAAAGGGAGCATGGATGACTGGCCTGGAGTACCTAATCCCACCATGAGCAGGTCAGTGATAGCAGTGATCGCATCGACTCGACCGAGATCGTCCAATGGCCGGTTCACATCCCATAGACCTGCTAACCGACCTCGTTGAGCGTTTGTCAGATTGAGCACGGGGTCCGCTATGAAGGGTAGCGGGTGTCCACCTACGGCCCCTTGCACCAGAGCAGGGTCGACATAGGCAATGCGGTACCCGAACCCAGCCTCACTACCTGCTGCGCCGTCGTGCAACTCGTCAGGATGCAGGACATGGCACTGGCCTGGTAGGCAACGCCGCAACACGCCGCGGTACTGGAAGGTCTGAACACCCGCGAGGGTGACGCCGATTGCATAGGTATCGTGTCGGTGCGGTGCAAAGGCCCGGCCATGAAAGCGGGCTTCCAACCGTTCGATGCCCTGAGCACCCATTCCGATCCTGACGGACGAACGGTTTGAAGGTGCTTCGCACAACCCTTCAAGACACTCGGCTTCGGTGAGGGCAGGGCTAACCGACATCGTTCGCACGGTACAAGATCCATGATGGACCACCAGAATTTTTCTACTTCCGGTATCTGGACTTTGCTGCTCGCCTCAGCCGCGCTCATGGGTAGTCCAGGCCCATCAACCATCAGCGCGACTGCCGTAGGTGCTGCCTTCGGCCTACGGCGGTCAGCGAGATACGTTCTGGGTCTGGTCCTCGGTACGATCTTGGTTCTGCTTGTTGTGGCGACCGGCATTTTCACCGTGATGATGTCAGTGCCCAGCCTTGTCCCCATCCTGACTGCCATGTCGACGGCCTACATCGTCATTCTTGCAATCCGGATTGCACGGGC
This sequence comes from Muricoccus nepalensis, assembly GCF_006438825.1. Taxonomy (GTDB): domain Bacteria; phylum Pseudomonadota; class Alphaproteobacteria; order Acetobacterales; family Acetobacteraceae; genus Roseomonas; species Roseomonas nepalensis. Next base: position 26,459 of record NZ_RCZP01000008.1, on the reverse strand, counting down.
GCCGCCATTGAAGCAGCAGAACGCCGCTGCCGATGTCCCATCCTTTTTTGAAGGCACGTTCCTGGCAGCCACCAACCCCAAAGCCTATGTCGCCATTGGTGCGATTTTCGCGGGATCAAGGCTCGACGGGTTTCCTCCCTGGATGGAGGCCTTGCTCAAGGCGGCGTTGCTGTCTTCCATGGTCGTCCTGATCCACCTCGCCTGGCTCCTGGTCGGGACATCCTTCTCGCGCTTGCTACGTGACCCCTTAACTTCCAGAATCATCAACGTCTCACTTGCTCTGGTCCTCGTAATCACGACCCTCCTCGCGGTCCTCCCACGGTGAGGGGCAGCCAGTAACAACCCTTGGCACTCAGCAGAAGGTTCGAGCTCGGCCCGCCTCTACCGAGATGTGGGTGCGGTTTTCCGAGCCCTTGTCAACGGCGCCCCATTCGCCTTCAGCGCACAGAGCAACCGGCCCAAGTCCCGATCGACCACCTTCTCTTTACGGAGCACTACAGCCAACTGCCTTGAAAGCGCAGGCCGTAACGGCCGCCACACCGCACCCTGGACATCCCCTCCTAGCGCGAGTGAGGGCAACACTGAGCATCCCCGCCCGCCAGCAACCAGGACCTTGATCGCCTCAACGCTGCCGAGTTCCATGATGGGTCTGGGGATCAACCCCGCACGGCGAAACCATGCATCGATGATCACCCGGGTGTTTGCCTCGGCTTCATAGAGAATAAGGGGAAGCCGCTCGAGATCAGCAGCTGTCAGCGAGGGCCGCCCTGGAAACATCATGCTCTCGGGAAGGAGCGCAACGAGGGGATCAGTGGTGATCCGTGTAGAGGTGAGTGATCGCCCGAGCGCCGCAGGAAGGGTGACCAGCGCCACATCCAGGTCGCCCTCCTCGACGCGTTGGAGGATGTCCCTGGTGTTGCCGGTGGCGATGATGACCTCCAGGCCGGGCATCTGATCGTGCAGCCGGTCAAGCACCCGTGGCAGGAGGTGGATGCACGCGGTGGCGCCGGTACCCAGACGCACACGTCCGACCTCCCCTTGCCGGTGTGCTGCTGTCACCGCCCGGGCGTCCTCCACAGCCGCCTGGGCCCGGCGGGCTGGTTCTATGAGCGCACGCCCTGCCGCGGTGGGCACCGACCGTCCAGAGACGCGCTCCAGGAGGCGGACACCCATGGCGCGTTCGAGTTCACGGAGTTGCTGGCTTGCCGCGGGCTGGGTGAGGCCGAGCATCTGGGCGGCCGCCGTGACACCGCCGGTCTGGACTACGGATAGGAAGGTCCGCAGCTGGCGGAGGCTCGGGTCGTGCATGCCGAAAACTTATGCCTATGCCGCGCATCAAGAAAACTTCCTTTTGCCCTTGAGATGGCCACGGCACCCTCAGGGGTATGCACACACAGGACCTCGCGCCCCTCTCAGGGCACCCCGATACCATCCATGTCAGGTCATCCAGGGATGGCGACATAGGCGCCATCACCTCGATTTATGGGCATCACGTCCTGCATGGGACCGGCTCATTCGAAAATGAGGCGCCCGACACCGAGGAGATGTATCGGCGGCGGGCGGACGTCCTCAACCGTGGGCTACCCTACCTGGTTGCTGAAGACAGCAACGGCATCGTCCTCGGCTACGCCTACGCAGGCGCATACCGGCCGCGGGCTGCATACCGGAACACGGTCGAGAACTCCGTCTATGTCCGCCATGACGTCGTTGGTCGAGGCATTGGTCGCCTCCTCCTCGCGGAGCTCCTCATCCGGTGTGAAGCCGTTGGAGTACGGCAGATGGTTGCAGTCGTTGGAGACAGCGAGAACCAGGGTTCGGTACGCCTGCATCAGGCATTTGGCTTTCGCATGAACGGCACGCTCTCCTCGGTGGGCGGCAAGCACGGTGGATGGCTGGACACCGTGCTGCTACAGCGCTCGTTGGCCAAAGGGGACAGCAAAGACCCGCACGGGGGCGTTTGACGCCATCCCAGTAGGATGTCCCACGGCCAAACCTCGCCCGTGCCCCTGGAGCATGGTGCCGACGGCGGGGTGTCAGGGGATGCCGTTTGCTCGGGAGCACCCAAGTGAATGTTCCCCGGACCTCCAGGGAGCAATAAAGGTTAGCGCTGCCGCGCTGATGCTTACTGAGTAGGCTCACCCTCTCGTGCGCCAGATCGGGGAGGCACCTTCTCACCCTGCTGCATCTCTAAAATCTCAACCCAGAGGATGAAGCCAATTGTACCCAGGAAGATGAGCAGGGCGGGGACAATTACGTAAACGCTTGCATTCATGGGGCGTTCCCGCGCTTCATGGGCGTCTCGAACCAACGCGATGTCAGCTGCAAAGCGCAACCTACATGACGCTTACTTACATCTCCCTGTCAGGGACGGTTGGTGACGCATGGCACCTGTGAAACTTTGGGCTGAGTAGCCTGGAGACCGCCCCTCCAAAGATGACGCCTCTCTGATCGGGTTGACTCTCCCCTGGTGGCAACGTCGAGATTTCGGTGCACCACTGCTCCAGGACATCATTATGGCGCAGATCATCCTTGCGAGGCAGATTCTAATGGCATTTAGGCATGCCCTAGCCGAAGGGCGCCTGGATGTCGCAGAACACCTACTCCACGCAATTGAAGTCTTGGAGCCCGCCGAAACACCTGGGCCAACCCTGGCAGAAGCATACCTCTGCGTGGCGATGCCTCAGCGGCGCAGGCGAAATCGACATCTGCGGTGAACAGTATGGAAGTACCACCATCAAAAATTGCTGCTGGCTACGGATAGGGAGGTAGACAGGCCAACCAGTGGCAATGACGGCATCGATTCGGTCAGTAGGGCTCAAGAACCACAAAGGTTGAGTTCATCCGCGATAGACAATAGCCTAATGGTGCTTCAGGGTCTGGCCCTTGAGCATGTTTCGTAAACTCATTCTTGTTTAACAGGAATTTCTAATTCATGGCTGCAGTTTCGAAGTTTAATTTTGACGGCATGAGCGTTGAGGAACTCACCCGTTTGATCGAGGATGCCCAGGCAAAGTGCGCCGAGAAATCCGAGGCTGCCCGTAGATCCCTGGTTGAAGAGATGACGGCAAAGGCTGCCGCTCTCGGATTGAGCCTGGAGGCCCTCGTAGGAGCCGGGGTGCCGCCGCGCACTAATGTACGCAAGCCCCGTAGCGATCTGGGTCAGAAGGTCGCGGCAAAGTATCGGGGGCCAGACGGTGGTACTTGGTCGGGGCGCGGGCGCAAGCCGGGTTGGCTCACCCAGCTCGAAGCTCAAGGGCGACATCAATCCGAGTTCGCTGTGTAGTCCGCCAGACCTCCGTAGGTCGCCATCTATATGGTTTGGTGACTGGATGCCGTCATCAATTCATTTGCGGCCTACGGATCGTGGACTACCTTGCCAAGGTTGTCTCAATCAACCGTTGGAGACAGTAGTGAAGAACTCTCCTGACGTTTTGGCGCTCAGGGGAAAGTATGGGTTCCCGCTTTTATAACGAACTCGGGTGCATCGTTTGGAGATTGCCTGTATTCAATGTGGTGTCGGGTTGATCTGAAGGGTTCCGAAATCCAAATACCTATTTAGCCGTCGCAAAAGCCTTAAAGCCGGGCACCCAGATCGAAAATCCTGTAGGAATTGCCAGCGAGACTCCCTTTGTTGTGGTTTCAGCGGATGCCTGCCGAAGTCGTCGGTGCCGGGGCTGGATGGGATCCCAGAGCACCAGAGTTGCCGCACCAAAAGGTCGGCAGTGACCCACGCTGCTCGTTACCATTCAACCATTGTCGATTCATCGAGTACGTCCAGAGCACCTACCTCATGACGCACTCCAGGTGGAACCGGAACCCCGATGGTTTGCGCCCTCAGCGGTGGTGGCCCCCATGGTGGCCGCCGCCGTGATGCCCACCATGATGGCGATGTCCGCCGCCATGATGACCACTATAACCGTGGTGGCGTGGCGGCGCATGGTGGTGGTGCCTGTCCCCGCTCCAGTATCGTGGAGCGGCTGCATACGGGTACGGGGCCGGACCGTACGCCGAGTAGGCAGGTGCCGGTCCGTAGTAGAGAGGCTGGGCGCAGGCGGGAACCCCGGCCAGCAGACCCAGCGCAACAGCGACGGTGCTCCAGCGCATGACGGGTTCCTCTCCCTGATGACACCTTTCATATGCACCGGGGGTGTGTCTGCCGCATGGCGAACCTCGGATATCATTGGGGCAGATCCAGGGTTGGAACGGCAAGGAGTGCGGTCACGCTGCCGGTCGACGGCGTGTCGACGGAAAGCCGTTAGGTGGCGTGGGAAGTCGACTCATCCCTGGGCCAGCGGCTCGGATCCACAACCGTGTCCGCGGCACTACCTCGACTGGTATGCCGCCGTTTGGTCTGGCGGCACGACCTCTGAAGCGTGGGTTCGCCCTGTTCATAAACAGACGCCGCGTGTTGTTGGATATCGCTGCATCGCTCAGAGACGACTGCTTGGCGGCACATCAATTCGCGCCCATGGCATCAGCGTTGAACGGTACTGGGGAAGAGCGGGAGAGCAAGGTTCGGGACCGCGCAGCTTGGCTGCCAGACCTGTTCGCCCGTGCCCGCTGGCAGGTTGGGAAGATGCTCCGCGATGGTGCGTTGGAATGCCGGTATTCACCAGGGGAGCAGCTCCAACTCGATGCCGCGATTGCGGCGCCCAGAGCCACAGTCAGCAAGGACGATCGGTATCTCCGGACCAAGGGGTGGGATACCATGCTCATCGCGACAAGGCCGCCACTGCCTCCGGAGACGCCCTATGCTGCCCGACTGGCCCGAGACCAAGGACGCCATAGGCACGGCGTTCATCAATTTCATCAAGGCTGAGGTAACTGCCAAGTCTGGCTTCCTGGCTGAAATCCCTAGGGCCAGAGTGCATGAGGGTGACAGCATGGCCATCCGCCGAGCCGATGGCACCTCACACTCCCCAAAGTTCTCCCCGATTTCAGGCGAAATGGCGGTCAGAGTCGACGAATTCTCCAAGCTCACCATTCCCGAGATCCTGGCGCAGTTGCGCGGTGTCGCTGAGCAACTGGCACAGGGGCAATCTGCCCACGCCTTCGAGACTCTTGAGGAAGCCTCCCGCGAAGCTGGAACTGAGGTGGACGCCGCTGGTAAGCCCATGACGGCTGAACTCATCCTCGAGACGTGGCGCCGAATGGAGATCCCCTTCGATCAGGATGGCAGAGCTCAGCTTCCCACGATGGTGGTCGCTCCGTCGCAGAGAGATGCCGTAGAGGCTGAAGTCGCGCGCCTGGCTTCGGACCCAGATCTCAGGCAACGTGCTGACGAAATTATCGCCCAAAAGCGGAGTGCGTGGATTGCACGAGAGGCTGATAGAACTCTGGTTGGATAGCGCGAGCGAGCGAGGCTACCAACCTGGGTTTGTCCAGATGCTGGTCAGCGAGGGACACCGGGTCCTGCACAGCACCAGGCATGGACCTCTTGAGTTTGGCAAGGACGTCATTTCCGTTGCCCCGGACGGGATCCCTTGCGCCTACCAACTCAAGGGCAACCCAGGTGGCCGCCTGAACCGTACCCAGTTCCGCGAGATACTGGAGCAGCTGCAGGAGTTGGTCACCACAGCAATTCCATACCCGGGACTGCCTGCCGTTCAACACCGTAGTTATCTCGTGACGAATGGGATGGTAGAGGAGGACGTCATCCTCCTGATCGCGCAAATGAACGAGACGTGGCGTCGCAATGGATATGGAGACGAGGCGCTAAAGGTTGTCACGCGCGGGGAACTGATTGCCATGGCGTGCGGTACCGGTACGTCTCTCTGGCCGTTTAGTGTCTCTGGCCTGGAAGGCGTTGTCGCGATGCTGGGGCACCGGGGGGACGACATACTCCCGATGCCGAAGGTTCATGCCCTGCTCGCGGACATTTACGGCCTGGAGGGCGACGCAACGATCCCGCCTGTTGAACTGACCAGACTTGTCTCGAGCGCGGCGATGCTGCTCTCCATCTCGATGCGGAACTTCGCATCTCGGCAGAACCATTTTGCCGTGCTGTCGGGCTGGACCCTCTACATTACCTATACGGTTGCCGCGATCGAGAAGCATGGTGTCGGCAGTGCCACCCGAGCCGAGAACGCGCTCGCAGCAGCCCGGAAGTCGGTCCTCGCCTCCCTTGTTGACCTACTGTCAGAGGTCTGCAGTCGTGACGACCTGGTCGAAGGTGACCTCTGGACAGACAGCGAGTTCATCGGACCTCGCACTGCGCTCGTGACTTCGCTTGCTGCTTTATACTGCCTCTGGCTTCGAGAGGACGATGTGCGGTCTGCGTTGCTGACAGACGTTGAGCAGTGGATGACCGGAGAAATCACCGCCAGCGGACTCTGGGGAGAAGCGGGTATCCCTCAGCTCCTCACCCAGTTTTGGGGTATCGTCACACTGCCTCACGGCTCCATCCGTTATGATCTACTCGAAGCAGTCCTGGAGCACGTAGTTCGGGCGCAGCTTGGAATGGAGGGAGCAACGCCACTGACTCCTCCATACTATGGGGCTGACGAGGTCATCCGACACACAAACGTAGCCTACTTGCCGGGGCTCGGTGATCCTCTCGAAGGTGATGACCCAGGGAAGCACTCGTTTTCTGCAATGGGGCTTATGCACCTGCTCGTGCGGCTTGATCGAAAGGCCTTCTGCAAGGAGATCTGGCCTGGCTTTACCCGACTGATCCACCGTTCGTTCGTCCCGCGGCACCCCTGGCAGTTCTGTCTCGTCAGGAGCGAAGAGGGGAGGGACGATGAGATCATCCTACCCCCGCGGGGAGACTGGGCTGACATGCAAGCAGCGGCGGAGGACTTCGCAACGCCAGAGGTGCCCGAACGCCTGCGGTCCGACCCGGTAATGCTGCTCCTGTTTGTTATCATTTGCCCCCACCGGGCGACCCCAGCCGTGGTTCGTTACCTGGGAAGCCATTTTGGGGACCCGTTGGATATGGCTGATCCACGTCCGGCCCTTTTCTCTGGTTAAGGGCGCCCAGCCTGGATGTCGGGATCACGACCGGGCCCTTGGTGATGGTCAGGGAATCGCGATGAAGACCCTGGTGGTGCTGAAGGCGCTATTTCGCCTGTAGTAACCCGGCTTAAACGTAGAGGCACCGTCGGTCTGCCCGACGGCGCCCCCGTTTCCGTGCGCGGCCTATCCATCCCTGGGGTCCGCCCAAGCAGACTGCATGCCTTTAATAGGAGCCGTCAACATCTCTGGTGGCCGGAGTTCCATGGTCGTTCCAAGGTCTCTCTAAGGTCCGTTTTCCAGACCCCTGTATCGGTCACCTCGCTGAGTAACCCGGAACCTTAGGCCAGTTGGGAACTCTAATGCGGTCTATGCTGGTGACCGCCGCCGTATGACGCTGCGTGAGGTGTAACCAATTGCTCGACTCCTAGGACCTGTATCGGTTGTACGTGTTCGTACCACGCTGGCCCTGTTATCGCATTAATTGCTGTTTACCCGGTTTCAAACGGCGTCAAATGGGCCGTTCGTTGGAGGAATGCATGTTTGCTGCAGCCCAGAACCCCACGGATCGTCGGACAAAGACTTCCAGGAGCGGTTGGCAGTGCTTCTAACCGTCATGCAGAAAACCATCTGCCCCCATCCTATTGTTTCTATCCAGACGCGGGAGGATTAGCAGGATTTCGCGGCCGAGGGAGTTGTCAATTCATTTTTTTTAAACAGTGCAGGCATGGCACCTGAAGGAAGCTACGTGGCATTCTCGCTGTTTCTAAGGTGCATGAATGTATGAAAATGACTTCCTAACGCGCCTACACAAACTGTGGCGCGGGTTACCTCCCTGACGAGGAGCATTTCTCGTTACGCCCTAGAGGAAGACGGCTCTCCCAACTGCATCGAGGCATCGTGGATAGTTTTTCGAGGGGCCAGGGCTTGGCTGCCGACGTCTTCTTTGATGGGGAATACAGCGCGCGCCGCAGCCTCGTGGTGATTTTGGGTTGGCCCGAAAGCCCTCAATAAAGGGAGTTGCCTCTCTGATTAAATTGCCCTGGTTAACCCTGATCGTAGACGGAGCCGAGAAGTATCACTAATAACGACAACCCGAAAACGGGTGGTGTTCGCATCTAGAAAAGTATTGGATTGCTGAACCAGCCGGACGACTCCGCTGATCTTCTAAAGCGAGACCACGATTTCTGGGTAAGCTGGCGGTTGACGGTCCAGGGGGAGGGCCTGTCACGCATGAGATGTCTGTGCTGGGGAAGGTAATAGAAGTGCGAAGTGGTCGAGCCCTGAAGTTTGAAAGGACGCCCGGCCCAAACGCAGGGATCAAGGCTCGATATATATGCCGTTCTTGGCTGGCTTCGTAGTCTGCCCTGGCAGTGAACCCGATCAGGGAGAGCTTCCGACGTCCTGCTCTGAGCAAGGCGTCTTGTTATGGAAGGGCGCTGGTCGGTGCCGAGGACGCCCGCTTGCGGGGAGTGGCACCCTTGCCCGTTTCTGTGCCCTGTATCCCGGGGGAGCCGCCGCATTGCGGTGGCGGGGGCAGAGCCCCGCTTCCTCCCGGTCGGTGGTAGATCGCTTGGATCTGGCAAGGGAAGTCAACAATCAAATCGTTGCGTTATCGTATCAGCGGACGACGGGGCTCGAACCCGCGACATCAAGATTGGAAATCTTGCACTCTACCAACTGAGTTACGTCCGCATTGATACGGTTTCGATTTCGTTGACCGCTATCGGGCGCCTTGTTAGACGCCCGCCGGGCACCGGGCAAGAGGTTGCGTGGACATCATGGCAGTTCCCAGTGTGTTCAGGTATGCTTCTCTTGATGCGGCGATGTGAGGACAGGGCAGAGGCGGGTTGGACAGGAAAACGTCCAAGTGCGGTTTCAGGTAGATGGAGCAGGCACTTGGACATGTGGGCGGCGCATTACCCGTTTCCAAGCTGGCTGTGCGGGTTCGATTCCCGTCACCCGCTCCAGCCGCTTCCCCGGCGACCACCCGGGGCGGCGTGGCCTGAGAAGAAGCCTCCTTCAGCACCATATCAGCCTCATTCGGCCACCGCCCGGCGGGCGGCGGCGAGGGGGAAAGCCTGCACGGCAGGCGCGTTGAAACAGCCTGCGGCGCAGGCGCGGGGCGCAGGCCCCCGGCAGGGACAGGACGGGACGGATCATGGGTAAGGCGAAGTTCGAGCGGAACAAGCCGCACTGCAACATCGGGACCATTGGTCACGTGGACCATGGCAAGACGTCGCTGACGGCGGCGATCACGAAGGTCCTGGCGAAGTCGGGGGGCGCGTCGTTCACGGCGTACGACCAGATCGACAAGGCGCCGGAGGAGCGGGCGCGCGGGATCACGATCTCGACCGCGCACGTGGAGTACGAGACGGCGAACCGGCACTACGCGCACGTGGACTGCCCGGGCCACGCCGACTACGTGAAGAACATGATCACGGGGGCTGCGCAGNGATCATGGGTAAGGCGAAGTTCGAGCGGAACAAGCCGCACTGCAACATCGGGACCATTGGTCACGTGGACCATGGCAAGACGTCGCTGACGGCGGCGATCACGAAGGTCCTGGCGAAGTCGGGGGGCGCGTCGTTCACGGCGTACGACCAGATCGACAAGGCGCCGGAGGAGCGGGCGCGCGGGATCACGATCTCGACCGCGCACGTGGAGTACGAGACGGCGAACCGGCACTACGCGCACGTGGACTGCCCGGGCCACGCCGACTACGTGAAGAACATGATCACGGGGGCTGCGCAGATGGACGGCGCGATCCTGGTGGTGTCGGCGGCGGACGGCCCGATGCCGCAGACGCGCGAGCACATCCTGCTGGCGCGCCAGGTCGGCGTGCCGGCGCTGGTGGTCTTCCTGAACAAGGTGGACATGGCCGATCCCGACCTGCTGGAGCTGGTCGAGATGGAGGTTCGCGAGTTGCTGTCGTCCTACCAGTTCCCGGGCGACGACATTCCGATCATCCACGGCTCGGCGCTGATGGCGCTCGAGGACAAGAACCCCGAGCAGGGCGAGCAGGCGATCCTGAAGCTGATGGAGGCGGTCGACGCCTTCATCCCGCAGCCCGAGCGCGCGGTGGACCGTCCGTTCCTGATGCCGGTCGAGGACGTGTTCTCGATCTCGGGCCGCGGCACGGTGGTGACGGGTCGCGTCGAGCGCGGCGTGATCAAGGTGGGCGAGGAGGTCGAGATCGTCGGCCTGAAGGACACCGTGAAGACGACGGTGACCGGCGTCGAGATGTTCCGCAAGCTGCTCGACAGCGGGATGGCCGGCGACAACATCGGCGCGCTGCTGCGCGGCACGAAGCGCGAGGACGTGGAGCGCGGCCAGGTTCTGGCGGCCCCGAACTCGATCAAGCCGCACAACAAGTTCAAGGCCGAGGCCTACGTGCTGACGAAGGAGGAGGGCGGTCGCCACACGCCGTTCTTCACGAACTACCGCCCGCAGTTCTACTTCCGCACGACCGACGTGACGGGGGTGGTGCAGCTGCCGGAGGGCGTGGAGATGGTGATGCCGGGCGACAACGTGTCGATGTCGGTCGAGCTGATCGCCCCGATCGCCATGGACGAGGGCCTGCGCTTCGCCATCCGCGAGGGCGGCCGCACCGTCGGCGCCGGCGTCGTCGCGAGCATCGAGAAGTAAGNAACTCGATCAAGCCGCACAACAAGTTCAAGGCCGAGGCCTACGTGCTGACGAAGGAGGAGGGCGGTCGCCACACGCCGTTCTTCACGAACTACCGCCCGCAGTTCTACTTCCGCACGACCGACGTGACGGGGGTGGTGCAGCTGCCGGAGGGCGTGGAGATGGTGATGCCGGGCGACAACGTGTCGATGTCGGTCGAGCTGATCGCCCCGATCGCCATGGACGAGGGCCTGCGCTTCGCCATCCGCGAGGGCGGCCGCACCGTCGGCGCCGGCGTCGTCGCGAGCATCGAGAAGTAAGGCCTGCCGGAAGGCGGGGCTGAAGGGGGCGGGCTGCCGGAAGGCGGCCCGCCCTTTTTCGTGCGGGATCCCCGGGGCTGGACAAGCGGGGCCCCCGCACGGACAAGCGGCGCGGCAGGGTGGAGGAGGACGGGATGGCCGGACAGGGGGGCGTGGAGCTCGCGGGGTTCTGGCCCAGGCTCGCGGCTCAGGTGCTCGACGCCGCCTGGATGCTGCCGGTCGGCCTGCTGCTGGTCTTCATCGGGCAGGCGGCCCGGGGCGGACAGGACCTCTCGCCGGGCGCCGACATCCTCCTGCAGCTCATCTCCGCCCTGATCATCATCCTCTTCTGGGTCACCCGGCAGGCGACCCCCGGGAAGAGGCTCCTGCGGCTTCGCGTGATCGACGCCGAGACCGGCGGGACGCCCCCCTGGCCGCGGCTGGTCGCCCGCTACTTCGGCTACATCCTGTCCAGCATCCCGCTCGGCCTCGGCTATCTCTGGATGCTCTGGGACCCGCGGAAGCAGTGCTGGCACGACCGGATCGCCCGCACCCTGGTGGTCCGCGACCCGCCGCCGGGCTGAGGCCGGCGACGGGAAGGGGGCTTCCCCGGGGCGCCGGTTGCAAGACCGCCGCGCAGCCTCTCGACAGCCGGGCCGGCTTGCCGTAAGGCACGGCCCCTGCGTGGCCCGCCCTAGGGGCGTAGCTCAATTGGCTAGAGCGCCGGTCTCCAAAACCGGAGGTTGGGGGTTCGAGACCCTCCGCCCCTGCCAGGCTCCCGAAGGGGGGTCCTGATCCCAGGCGGGCCGCGCAAGACCCGTTTCTGAGCATCCCGCTCGCCGATGATCGCGCCGCAGCGCCCAGGCACCCCTCGGGGCCGCCGGGCCCGGCGCCTGGAGGGGCCCCGACGTGGCCGGTTTCAATCCCGCAGGCTACCTGCGCGACGTGCGGCAGGAGATCGGCCGGGTCACCTGGCCGAGCCGGAAGGAGACGCTGATCACCACCGGGCTGGTGCTGGCGCTCTCGGCCCTGGCCGCCGTGTTCTTCCTGGTGGCGGACTGGCTGATCCAGCTCATGATGCGCCTGCTGTTCGGATTCGGCTGACCTCGTAGGATTTCGCGCCGCGCCGGAGGCCCTGGGCATCGCCCGGGCCGGAGGCCGCCGCCACAGGATTGGGAGCGTCGCCGCCATGGCCGACAAGAAGTGGTACGTGGTCCACGTCTACTCGGGCTTCGAGAAGAAGATCGCGAGCCAGATCAAGGAGCAGGCCGCGCAGAAGGGCCTGGCCGACCGGATCGAGGACGTGCTCGTTCCCTCCGAGGACGTGGTGGAGGTCCGCCGCGGCCAGAAGATCAACACCGAGCGGAAGTTCTTCCCCGGCTACGTGCTGGTGAAGATGGAGATGACCGACGAGGCTTGGCACCTCGTGAAGGACACGCCGAAGGTCACCGGCTTCCTCGGCGCCCGCAACAAGCCGAGCCCGATTCCCGAGCGCGAGGCCATGCGGATGCTCCAGCAGGTGCAGGACACCGCCGAGAAGCCGCGCCGCCCCTCCATCACCTTCGAGGTCGGCGAGAACGTCCGCGTGGCCGACGGCCCCTTTACCAGCTTCAACGGTGTGGTGGAGGAGGTCGACGAGGAGAAGGGCCGGGTGAAGGTTTCCGTCTCCATCTTCGGCCGCGCGACGCCGGTCGAGCTCGAGTACGGGCAGGTCGAGAAGGCCTGAACGGCCGCGCCGCCTGGCCCGATGGCCGGGACGGCGGGGCGGATGGCTTGACGGCGGGGAAGGGGCGTGGTGCGGACGCCCTTTCCGTCCGGAGGCCGGTCCATGCGCGTCCCCACCCCCAACCCGCCCCCGGGCATCATCGGCCACAACCGGTCGATGCTGACGCCGAACTACTGCGTCTTCCCGCCCGAAGGGATCATGGACAGCCTCCTGCCGAACTGGCCGGGCTGCATCATCCGCTTCCAGACGAGCCGCCAGATGGGCGCCGCCTTCGCCCAGGCCCTGCTGATCGTGCCGGCGGGCGCGGGCAGCGCGGGCGCGGTGGACGACGGGGTGCAGGCCTTCCTCTACGTCCAGGCCGGCGCGCTGGAGGTGACGGTGGAGGGGCAGGCCCATGCCCTGGCGCCCGGCGGCTACGTCTATGTCCCGCAGGGCGTGCCCTACGCCGTCCGCAACGCGGGCGGGGAGGAGGCGCGGGCGATCTGGGTGCGCAAGCCCTACCAGCCCGCGGCCGGGGTCCCCGCGCCGAGGGTCATCGCCGGGCACCGCGACACGGCGCTGCGGGACGACAGCGGGCCACGCTGGCGCTTCTGCCTCCTCGGGCTGCGCGAGATGGGCATGGACTTCGAGATGAACATCATGTGCTACGCGCCCGGGGCCCATTTCTGGTGCATCGAGACGCATGTGATGGAGCATGGGATGGTCATGCTCCAGGGCCAGGCGCTGCAGCTCCTCGGGCGGGACTGGCACGAGATCTGGACGGGCGACTTCGTCTGGATGGGCCCCTACGTGCCACAGCAGATCTACGCGACCGGGAACGAGGTCTGCGAATACCTGCTCTACAAGGACGTGAACCGCGACGTGATCTGAGCGGGCCGCGCCCGCCGCCGCCGCCGGGCGGGCGGGCTTTGCGCTGGACTCGGGGGGCGGACCCTTCTATACGCCCCCCTCGCGCCGGCCGGGCTGGGGTTCACCCCGCCCGGCCGCCGCGCGTTTCCAGGAACGCGGGAGGTCCGGCCCCAGCCTATCGGGGCGGGCCGCAGGCACCGCGGGCCTCCGAACTACAGGAGAGTGCCAGAAGATGGCGAAGAAGATCGTCGGCTACATCAAGCTGCAGATCCCGGCGGGCAAGGCCAATCCTTCCCCGCCCGTGGGCCCTGCGCTCGGCCAGCGCGGGTTGAACATCATGCAGTTCGTGAAGGAATTCAACGCGGCGACCCAGGGCATGGAGCCCGGGACCCCGACGCCGGTGGTCATCACCGCCTATTCGGACCGCACCTTCTCCTTCATCACCAAGACGCCCCCGAACACCTACTTCCTGCTCAAGGCGGCGAAGCTCGAGAAGGGCAGCCAGACCCCGGGCAAGGGCGGCGCGGTCGGCCGGGTGACGAAGTCCCAGCTCGCCGAGATCGCCAAGGTGAAGATGAAGGACATGAACTGCGTCGACGAAGCCGCCGCGGTTCGGATGCTGGCCGGGTCCGCCCGCGCCATGGGCATGGTTGTGGTGGAGGGCTGATCCGATGGCCAAGCAGGGCAAGCGTCTCCGCAAGATCACCGAGGGCCTGGACCTCGAGAAGTCCCTCGGCCTCGCCGAGGCGATCTCGACCGCCAAGACCGCGGCCAACGCGAAGTTCGACGAGACGATCGAGATCTCGATGAACCTCGGCATCGACCCGCGCCACGCCGACCAGATGGTGCGCGGCGTGGTCGGCCTGCCGAACGGCACGGGCAAGACCGTCCGCGTCGGCGTCTTCGCCCGCGGGCCGAAGGCCGAGGAGGCCCAGGCCGCCGGGGCCGACGTGGTTGGCGCCGAGGACCTGATGACCGCCGTGCAGGAGGGGAAGATCGACTTCGACCGCTGCATCGCGACCCCGGACATGATGGGCCTCGTCGGGCGCCTCGGTAAGATCCTCGGCCCGCGCGGGCTGATGCCGAACCCGAAGCTCGGCACCGTGACCATGGACGTCCGCGGCGCCGTGACCGCCGCCAAGGCCGGCCAGGTGGAGTTCCGCGCCGAGAAGGCCGGGATCGTCCACGCCGGCATCGGCAAGGCGAGTTTCGAGGCCGACAAGCTGCTCGAGAACGCGAAGGCCTTCGTGGACGCCATCCAGCGCGCCCGCCCGGCCGGCGCCAAGGGCACCTACGTGAAGAAGGTGGCGGTGTCCTCCTCCATGGGCCCCGGCATCAAGGTGGATGTGAGCTCGCTCTCCGCCTGAGTGAATTCGCGCCGGTCCCCGGATTTGATCCTGGCGGGCCGGCGCGGGCAGGGCGGGGAAACCCGCCTGACCTGTCCGAGACCCGGTGTGCCCCTTTCGGGGCTTGAAGCGAGAGCGCAACGGGGAGACGGGGTGCCAGAGACGATGTTCCGGGGACCCTCCCCGGGCTTGGCTTGGCTTCCGGCTTGAATCTGACAGGCGAACCGGGGCGTCCCCAGGCGGGGGCGCCCTTGCGTGAACCGGCCGGCGCCCCTCCACCAGGTTCCGGTTATTCGTAGGAGACGGGAATTGGACCGTACGGAGAAGCGTGAGTTCGTCGCCTCCCTCGGTTCGGTGTTCGCCGACACCTCCTTCGTGCTCGTCGCCCAGAACAATGGGCTGACGGTCGCGGCGGTGGATGATCTGCGGCGCCGGATGCGGGCAGCGGGCGCGACGTACAAGGTCACGAAGAACCGGCTGGCCACCCTCGCCCTCGACGGCACCCGCTTCCAGGGCATCTCGCCGCTGCTGAAGGGTCCGACCGCGCTCGCGTGGTCGAAGGATCCGGTGGCCGTGGCGAAGACCGCCGTGGAGTTCGCCAAGGGTAACGACAAGTTCGTCATCCTGGGCGGGGCGCTCGGCGCCCAGAGCCTCGACGTCAACGGCGTCAAGGCCCTGTCCGAGCTTCCCTCGCTCGAAACGCTGCGGGCGCAGCTGCTGGGTCTGATCCAGACCCCGGCGACGCGCATCGCGGGCGTGCTGCAGGCTCCGGCCGGGCAGCTGGCGCGGGTGTTCAAGGCCTATTCCGACAAGGATGGGGCCCCCAGCGATGGGAACGAGGGCGCGGAAGCCGCCTGAAACGCCATCTCCCCGGCAGGGTTGCCCAGCGCGGCGTTCACCGGGGTTGCAAACTTCAAGCCAAGCCATTAGATCAGGGAACACATAGACATGGCCGATCTCGCCAAGCTCGTCGACGAGCTCTCGACCCTCACCGTCCTGGAGGCCGCCGAGCTCTCCAAGATGCTTGAGGAGAAGTGGGGCGTCTCCGCCGCCGCTCCCGCCGCCGTGGCTGCCGCTCCGGCCGCCGGTGGTGGCGCCGCCGCCGCCCCCGCTGAGGAGCAGACCGAGTTCACCGTGACGCTTGCCGCCGCCGGCGACAAGAAGATCAACGTGATCAAGGAGATCCGCACGATCACCGGTCTCGGCCTCAAGGAGGCCAAGGATCTGGTCGAGGGCGCTCCGAAGGTCATCAAGGAGGCGGCCTCGAAGGACGAGGCGGAGAAGATCCGCAAGGTC
Organism: Muricoccus nepalensis; assembly: GCF_006438825.1. Taxonomy (GTDB): domain Bacteria; phylum Pseudomonadota; class Alphaproteobacteria; order Acetobacterales; family Acetobacteraceae; genus Roseomonas; species Roseomonas nepalensis. Next base: position 10,362 of record NZ_RCZP01000008.1, on the reverse strand, counting down.
CTCGAGGAGAACGGTGCGAAGGTTGAGGTCAAGTAAGACCCCGACCGCGATCCGCCGGCCCGCGAGGCCGGCGGAACAGGGTGTGTAAAGGGCCGGGCGGAAACCATCAGGTTTCCGCCCGCGCCCGCTTTTCGCTGGATGGCCCGGGGCCGTCCGGTGGCGAACGGGGTCCGGGGCGCGGGGCGGCGCCAGGGGCCTTCGACTAGGTTGAAGAGGACGCAGGGCTGGCATGAACGCGATCTCGAAGGGTTTTGAGGGCAAGGGCTTCACCGGGCGGAAGCGCATCCGCAAGTCCTTCGGGCGCCTGCCCGAGGTGGCGCCGATGCCCAACCTCATCGACGTGCAGCGCGCCTCCTACGAGGGGTTCCTGCAGGCGGAGGTGGCGCCCGAGATGCGGGCGAGCGCCGGGCTGCAGGAGGTCTTCAAGGGCGTCTTCCCGATCAACGACTTCGCCGGCCGTGGCTCGCTCGAGTTCGTGCGCTACGAGTTCGAGGAGGCGAAGTACGACGTCGAGGAGTGCATCCAGCGCGGGCTGACCTACGCCGCGCCGCTGAAGGCGCATCTGCGCCTCATCGTCTGGGACATCGACGAGGACACGGGCAGCCGCTCCATCCGCGACATCAAGGAGCAGGGCGTCTACATGGGCGACATCCCGCTCATGACGGACAACGGCACCTTCATCGTCAACGGGACCGAGCGCGTCATCGTCTCCCAGATGCACCGCAGCCCCGGCGTGTTCTTCGACCACGACAAGGGCAAGACGCACTCCTCCGGCAAGTACCTCTTCGCCGCCCGCGTGATCCCCTACCGCGGCTCCTGGCTCGACTTCGAGTTCGACGCGAAGGACATCTGCTACGTCCGCATCGACCGGAAGCGGAAGCTGCCGGCGACGACGCTGCTCTACGCCCTCGATTCCGCCGAGACCCAGGGCAAGCGCGCCGAGCGCGACACGCCGCTCGAGCCCGGCGAGGTGCGCGGCATGGACGCGCAGGAGATCCTGGCCACCTTCTACAAGCAGGTTGCGTTCACGCACGGCAAGCAGGGCTGGTCGCGCCCCTACGAGCCCGACGCCTTCCGCGGCCTGAAGCTGACCGAGGACCTGGTGGACGCCGCGACCGGCCAGGTCGTCGCCGCCAAGGACACGAAGCTGAACCCGCGCGCGGCCCGCAAGATCGCCGACGAGGGCACCAAGGAGGTGCTCGTCTCCCGCGCGGACCTGCTCGGCCGCTACGTGGCCGAGGACCTGGTCGACCTGTCGACCGGCGAGATCCACGCCGAGGCCGGCGACGAGCTGACCGAGCCGAAGCTCGCCGCCATCGAGGCCGCGGGCTACGACGTGCTGCCCACGCTGGCGATCGACGCCTCCGTCGGCCCTTGGATCCGCAACACGCTCGCGGTGGACAAGAACTCCAACCGCGACGACGCGCTGATGGACATCTACCGGGTGATGCGCCCGGGCGAGCCGCCGACGCCGGAGACGGCGGAGACGCTGTTCCGCGGCCTGTTCTTCGACGGCGAGCGCTACGACCTCTCGGCGGTCGGCCGCGTGAAGATGAACATGCGCCTCGGCTTCTCCCTCGAGGAGGCGCCGGACACGCAGCGCACCCTCCGCAAGGAGGACATCCTCGCCACCGTCCGCACGCTCCAGGAGCTGAAGGACGGCAAGGGGCAGATCGACGACATCGACAACCTCGGCAACCGCCGGGTGCGCTCGGTGGGCGAGCTGATGGAGAACCAGTACCGCGTCGGCCTGCTCCGCATGGAGCGCGCCATCAAGGAGCGGATGGGCTCGGTCGACATCGACACGGTGATGCCGACGGACCTGATCAACGCGAAGCCCGCGGCGGCCGCGGTGCGCGAGTTCTTCGGTTCCTCGCAGCTCTCCCAGTTCATGGACCAGACCAACCCGCTGTCTGAGGTGACGCACAAGCGCCGCCTCTCGGCGCTTGGCCCGGGAGGCCTGACCCGCGAGCGCGCCGGCTTCGAGGTGCGCGATGTGCACCCGACGCATTACGGCCGCATCTGCCCGATCGAGACGCCGGAAGGCCCGAACATCGGCCTGATCAACAGCCTCGCGACCTTCGCCAAGGTCAACAAGTACGGCTTCATCGAGACGCCGTACCAGATGGTCCGCGAGGGCAAGATCACGGGCGAGCCGCGCTACCTCTCCGCCATGGAGGAGGAGCGCCTCGTGGTGGCGCAGGCCGACGCCGAGGTGGACCGCTCCACGGGCGAGTTCCGCTCCGACCTCGTCTCCGTCCGCCAGGGCAGCGACTTCCGGCTGGTGAAGCCCGAGGAGGTGACGGCGATCGACGTCTCGCCGAAGCAGCTCGTCTCGGTGGCCGCGGCGCTGATCCCGTTCCTCGAGAACGACGACGCCAACCGCGCGCTGATGGGCTCGAACATGCAGCGCCAGGCGGTGCCACTGGTCCGCTCCGACGCGCCGCTGGTGGGCACGGGCATGGAGGCCGCGGTCGCGCGGGACTCCGGCGCCTCCATCGTGGCCCGCCGCGACGGCGTGGTGGACAGCATCGACGGCGCGCGCATCGTGGTGCGGGCGACGGGTGAGGACGGCACGACGCAGGGCGTCGACATCTACCGCCTGCGCAAGTTCCAGCGCTCCAACCAGTCCACCTGCATCAACCAGCGCCCGCTGGTCCGCGTGGGCGATGAGGTGCGGGCCGGCGACATCATCGCCGATGGCCCCTCCACCGAGCTGGGCGAGCTGGCGCTGGGCCGCAACGCCCTCTGCGCCTTCATGCCCTGGAACGGGTACAACTTCGAGGACAGCATCCTGATCAGCGAGCGCATCGCCCAGGACGACGTCTTCACCTCGATCCACATTGACGAGTTCGAGGTCTCGGCCCGCGACACGAAGCTGGGCCAGGAGGAGATCACCCGCGACATCCCGAACGTCGGCGAGGAGGCGCTCCGCAACCTCGACGAGGCCGGCATCGTCTACATCGGCGCCGAGGTGCAGCCGGGCGACATTCTCGTTGGCAAGGTGACGCCGAAGGGCGAGAGCCCGATGACGCCGGAGGAGAAGCTTCTTCGCGCCATCTTCGGCGAGAAGGCCTCCGACGTGCGCGACACGTCGCTGCGCCTGCCGCCGGGTGTCTCCGGCACGATCGTGGACGTGCGCGTCTTCTCCCGCCGCGGCGTGGACAAGGACGAGCGCGCCATGGCGATCGAGCGCGCCGAGATCGAGCGCTTGGCCAAGGACCGCGACGACGAGCGGCTGATCCAGGAGCGGTCCTTCACGGGGCGGCTGCGCGAGATCCTGCTGAACCGCAAGGCGGCCGGCGGGTTCAAGGGCGTGAAGCAGGGCACGGTCATCACCGACGAGGTGCTGGGCGAGTTCAACCGCATGACCTGGCGCCAGATCGGCGTCTCGGACGACGCCGCCCAGGCGCAGCTCGAGGCCCTGAAGCGCGAGTTCGACGCGGCGGTCGAGCGTCTGCAGAAGCGCTTCGAGAGCAAGGTCGAGAAGCTGCAGCGCGGCGACGAGCTGCCGCCCGGCGTGATGAAGATGGTCAAGGTCTTCGTCGCGGTGAAGCGCAAGCTCCAGCCCGGCGACAAGATGGCCGGCCGCCACGGCAACAAGGGCGTGGTCTCCCGCGTCGTGCCGATCGAGGACATGCCGTTCCTCGAGGACGGCACGCCGGTCGACCTCGTGCTGAACCCGCTGGGCGTGCCGTCGCGCATGAACATCGGCCAGATCCTCGAGACGCATCTTGGCTGGGCCTGCGCCACCCTCGGCAAGCAGGTCGGCGAGTTGGTGGAGGACTACCGGCGCGCTGGTGCCGCCCGCGAGGCGCTGATCGACAAGCTGCGCGACGTCTATGGCGACGAGATCACCGACCGTGACATCGTCAACATGAGCGAGGACCAGCTTCTCGAGCTCGGCGACAACCTCAAGCGTGGGATCCCGATCGCGACACCGGTCTTTGACGGCGCCCGCATCTCGGACATCGAGGCGATGCTGACCAAGGCCGGGCTCGACACCTCCGGTCAGGTGCAGCTCGTGGACGGCCGCACGGGCGACCTCTTCGAGCGCAAGGTGACGGTGGGCTACATCTACATGCTCAAGCTGCACCACCTGGTGGACGACAAGATCCACGCCCGCTCGATCGGCCCCTACTCGCTCGTCACCCAGCAGCCGCTGGGCGGCAAGGCGCAGTTCGGCGGCCAGCGCTTCGGCGAGATGGAGGTCTGGGCGCTCGAGGCCTACGGCGCCGCCTACACGCTGCAGGAGATGCTGACGGTGAAGTCGGATGACGTGTCCGGCCGCACCAAGGTCTACGAGGCGATCGTCCGCGACCAGGACAGCTTCGAGGCCGGCATCCCCGAGAGCTTCAACGTCCTGACCAAGGAGCTGAAGAGCCTTGGCCTGAACGTGGACCTCGAGAACCGCGGCAGCTGATCGACGCCTGACAGGATCGCGCCGGCCCCATCCCAGCGGGGCCGGCCGCTGATGTTGCGCCCCCGCCGGGGGGTGCAGGCTGGACGCAGAAGGAAGGCCCCATGAACGAGCTGATGAAGATCCTTGGCCAGACCGGCCAGGCCGTCACCTTCGATCAGATCAAGATCACCATCGCCTCCCCGGAGCAGATCCGCTCCTGGTCCTACGGCGAGATCAAGAAGCCCGAGACTATCAACTACCGCACCTTCAAGCCGGAGCGGGACGGGCTTTTCTGCGCGCGGATTTTTGGTCCGATCAAGGACTACGAGTGCCTGTGCGGCAAGTACAAGCGCATGAAGTTCCGCGGCATCATCTGCGAGAAGTGCGGCGTCGAGGTGACGCTGGCGAAGGTCCGGCGCGAGCGCATGGGCCATATCGAGCTCGCCTCGCCCGTGGCCCATATCTGGTTCATGAAGTCCCTCCCGAGCCGCGTCGGCCTGATGGTCGACATGTCGCTGAAGGAGCTGGAGAAGGTCCTCTACTTCGAGAGCTACGTCGTCCTCGAGCCGGGCCTGACCGACCTCAAGTTGCACCAGCTGCTGACCGAGGACGCCTTCCAGACGAAGCAGGACGAGTTCGGCGAGGACGCCTTCACCGTCGGCATCGGCGCCGAGGCCGTGAAGCAGATGCTGACCGGCATCGACCTCGGCAAGGAGAGCGCGCGCCTGCGGGCCGACCTCAAGGAGACGACGTCGGAGGCCAAGCGCAAGAAGCTGGTCAAGCGCCTGAAGCTGATCGAGTCCTTCGCCGAGGGCGGCGCCCGCCCGGAGTGGATGATCCTCGACGTCGTGCCGGTGATCCCGCCCGAGCTGCGCCCGCTGGTGCCGCTGGACGGCGGCCGCTTCGCGACCTCGGACCTGAACGACCTCTACCGCCGCGTCATCAACCGCAACAACCGCCTCAAGCGGCTGATCGAGCTGCGCGCGCCCGACATCATCGTGCGCAACGAGAAGCGCATGCTGCAGGAGGCGGTGGACGCGCTGTTCGACAACGGCCGCCGCGGCCGTGCCATCACGGGCGCCAACAAGCGCCCGCTGAAGTCGCTGTCCGACATGCTGAAGGGCAAGCAGGGCCGGTTCCGTCAGAACCTGCTCGGCAAGCGCGTGGACTACTCCGGCCGCTCCGTGATCGTGGTCGGGCCCGAGCTGAAGCTGCACCAGTGCGGTTTGCCGAAAAAGATGGCGCTCGAGCTGTTCAAGCCGTTCATCTACTCGAAGCTCGAGAAGTACGGCCACGCCACCACCATCAAGGCCGCCAAGCGGATGGTGGAGAAGGAGCGTCCCGAGGTGTGGGACATCCTCGAGGAGGTGATCCGCGAGCACCCGGTGATGCTGAACCGGGCGCCGACGCTGCACCGCCTTGGCATCCAGGCCTTCGAGCCGATCCTCGTCGAGGGCAAGGCCATCCAGCTTCACCCGCTGGTCTGCACCGCCTTCAACGCGGACTTCGACGGCGACCAGATGGCCGTGCACGTGCCGCTGAGCCTCGAGGCGCAGCTCGAGGCGCGCGTGCTGATGATGTCCACGAACAACATTCTCAGCCCTGCCAACGGCAAGCCGATCATCGTGCCGTCGCAGGACATCGTTCTGGGTCTCTACTACCTCAGCCTCGAGACGCCCGAGTTCCGCGCCGACAAGGCCCGGATCGAGGCCGTGCGCGCCGTCATCGACGGGCTGGCCGGCAAGGACGGCTCCAAGCTGACGGAGGAGCAGCGCGACGCGCTCAACTTCCGCCCGCACGTGTTCCGCGACCTCGGCGAGGTGGAGCAGGCGCTGGCCGGCGGCCAGGTGAACCTGCACACCGCCATCCTCGCCAGCGTCACCGGCTTCACCGAGGACGGCAAGACGAAGCGCGAGACGGCGATCACCACGCCGGGCCGGCTGATGATGGGCGCCCTGCTGCCCACGCACCCGAACGTTCCCTATTCCATCATCAACCGCCAGCTGACGAAGCGCAGCATCTCGGACGTGATGGACGCGGTGTACCGCCACTGCGGCCAGAAGGAGTCGGTGATCTTCGCCGACCGCCTGATGGGCCTTGGCTTCCGCAACGCGGCGAAGGCCGGCATCTCCTTCGGCAAGGACGACATGATGATCCCGGCCTCCAAGGCCGAGATGATCGACCGCACCAAGAACGAGGTGAAGGAGTTCGAGCAGCAGTACCTCGACGGCCTGATCACCGCCGGCGAGCGCTACAACAAGGTGGTGGACGCCTGGTCGCGCGCGACCGAGGAGGTCGCCGGCGCCATGATGAAGGAGATCTCGCGCCAGGAAGCGGGCAAGCAGACCAACTCGGTCTGGATGATGTCCCACTCCGGTGCGCGCGGCTCGCCGGCGCAGATGCGCCAGCTCGCCGGCATGCGCGGCCTGATGGCCAAGCCCTCGGGCGAGATCATCGAGCAGCCCATCATCTCCAACTTCAAGGAGGGGCTGACCGTCCTCGAGTACTTCAACTCCACCCACGGCGCCCGCAAGGGCCTCGCGGACACGGCTCTGAAGACGGCGAACTCGGGCTACCTGACCCGCCGGCTCGTGGACGTGGCGCAGGACTGCATCATCGTCGACCCGGACTGCGGCACGGAGCGCGGCATCACCGTTCGCGCCGTGATGGACGGCGGCGAGGTCGTCTCCTCGCTCTCCGAGCGCATCCTGGGCCGCACCGTGCAGCGCGACATCCTCGACCCGGAGACGGGGGCGGTGATCGCGCCGCGCAACACGCTGCTCGACGAGGTGATGGCCGATGCCGCGGAGAAGGCAGGGGTGGAGGAGGTCTATATCCGCTCCGTCCTGACCTGCGACGCGCGCCAGGGCGTCTGCGGCATGTGCTACGGGCGCGACCTTGCCCGCGGCACGCCGGTCAACGTGGGTGAGGCGGTCGGCGTCATCGCCGCGCAGTCCATCGGCGAGCCAGGCACGCAGCTCACGATGCGCACCTTCCACATCGGCGGCGCCGCCCAGCGCTCGGCGGAGCAGTCCCATGTGGAGGCGACCAGCGACGGCTCGGTGAAGGTCCTGAACAAGGCCGTCGTCGTGAACAGCGAGGGCGCCAACATCGTCATGGCCCGCAACTGCGAGATCGTGCTGAGCGACGCGCAGGGCCGCGAGCGCGCCCGCTACCGCGTGCCCTACGGCGCGCGGCTGCTGGTGGAGGACGGCGCCGAGGTCACCCGCGCCCAGAAGCTGGCGGACTGGGACCCCTTCACCCTGCCGATCATCATCGATCGTGCCGGCGTGGTGGAGTACACCGACCTGATCGAGGGCGTGACCCTCTACGAGGAGACGGACCCGGTGACGGGCCTGACCTCGAAGGTGGTCCGCGAGTCCGGGCTCAAGAACGCCAACCTCCGCCCCAGCATCGTGCTGCGGGAGGGGGGCAAGGTGGTCGTGACCTTCGGGCTGCAGCCGGCCTCGATCCTGAACGTGGAGAACGGCGCCACGGTCCATGCCGGCGACGTCATCGCCCGGCTGCCGCGTGAATCCTCCAAGACCCGCGACATCACGGGCGGCCTGCCCCGCGTCGCGGAGCTCTTCGAGGCCCGCCGGCCGAAGGACGCCGCCATCATCAGCGACGTCGACGGGCGGGTGGAGTTCGGCAAGGACTACAAGGCCAAGCGCCGGATCGTCGTGGTGCCGGATGCCGTCGGCGACGAGCAGCCGGCCTCCCGCGAGTACCTGGTGCCCAAGGGCAAGCACGTCTCCGTCCAGGAGGGCGACTATGTCCGGGCCGGCGACCCGCTGGTGGACGGCCCTCGCGTGCCGCACGACATCCTGCGGGTGTTGGGCGTCGAGGCTCTCGCGAACTACCTCGTCAACGAGATCCAGGACGTCTACCGGCTGCAGGGCGTGAAGATCAACGACAAGCACATCGAGGTGATCGTTCGCCAGATGCTGCAGAAGGTCGAGATCATCGAGCCCGGCGACACGACCTACCTCATCGGCGAGCAGGTGGACCGCATCGAGTTCGACATCGAGAACGAGAAGCGGCTGGAGGTGAAGGAGCGGCCCGCCCGGGCCGAGCCGGTCCTCCAGGGCATCACCAAGGCGAGCCTGCAGACCAACTCCTTCATCTCGGCCGCCTCCTTCCAGGAGACGACCCGGGTGCTCACCGAGGCGGCCGTGGCCGGCAAGGTGGACCGGCTCGAGGGCCTGAAGGAGAACGTCATCGTCGGGCGCCTGATCCCGGCCGGCACGGGCTCCGTCATGAACCGCCTGCGGGCGCTGGCTGCCCAGCGGGACAAGGGGCGGCTGCCGTCCAACCAGCCGGCCCTCCCGGGCAACAGCAACGGGCAGCAGGCGGCCGAGTAGGCCCTGCGCGGCCGGGTTCCGGCCGCGGTTACAAGGCGGGAAAGGCGGCCTTCGGGCTGCCTCCCGGATTAGTCGGGGCAGGGGTGCAACCCCCGGGCCCGGCCGGCTTCACAAGGCCTAAAGCGCTTGACTCATGGGGTGAGGGGGGGTAGGTCTCCGGCCCTCCACGACCCCCACCGGCAGCGCCAGGGGATCGAACGAGTTTGGACGACCCTTCCGCGTCCCCGGTGCCGCCGCTCCTTGAACCCTGTGTTCTCTGGACGGTCTAGGCCGGAGACGGAGAGTAGCCCGCAGGATCGCAGACGCGGTCACGCGGGCTCCTTCGCTTGGACGCAGGGCGGTCTGCCACAAAGACGGGTCACGAAGGGGCGTCATGCCGACGATCAATCAGCTCATCGCGCAGGGGCGCGAGCCGAAGCCGAGCCGCAACAAGGTGCCGGCGCTGCAGAACTGCCCCCAGAAGCGCGGCGTCTGCACGCGGGTCTACACCACCACCCCGAAGAAGCCGAACTCGGCCCTTCGTAAAGTCGCCAAGGTGCGCCTCACGAACGGCTACGAGGTCGTGAGCTACATCCCGGGCGAGGGGCACAACCTTCAGGAGCACTCGGTCGTCCTGATCCGCGGCGGCCGCGTGAAGGACCTTCCGGGCGTTCGCTACCACATCCTGCGCGGCGTGCTCGACACGCAGGGCATCGCCAAGCGTCGCCAGCGCCGGTCGCTGTACGGCGCCAAGCGGCCGAAGTGAGGAACTGAGAGATGTCGCGTCGCCATCGCGCCGAGAAGCGCGAAGTCCTGCCGGATCCGAAGTTCGGCGACGTCGTCCTCAGCCGTTTCATGAACGTGCTGATGTACGACGGCAAGAAGAGCACCGCCGAGGGCATCGTCTACGGCGCCATGGACACGCTGAAGCGCCGCGGCGGCCAGAACGCCGACCCGCTTCGCCTGTTCCACGAGGCGATGGACAACGTGAAGCCCGCGGTTGAGGTGCGCTCCCGCCGCGTTGGCGGCGCCACCTACCAGGTGCCCGTCGAGGTCCGCCCCGAGCGCCGCCAGGCCCTGGCGATCCGCTGGCTCATCGAGTCCGCCCGTAAGCGCGGCGAGCACACGATGGAGGACCGCCTCTCGGCCGAGCTGATGGACGCGGCGAACAACCGCGGCTCCGCCGTCAAGAAGCGCGAAGACACGCACCGGATGGCCGAGGCGAACAAGGCCTTCAGCCACTACCGCTGGTAAGCACCGAGAACAGGCGCCGCGTCGGCGGCGACAACCCCTTTCAAGTCCCATCCGGGCAGAGGCTAGATCATGGGTAAGGCGAAGTTCGAGCGGAACAAGCCGCACTGCAACATCGGGACCATTGGTCACGTGGACCATGGCAAGACGTCGCTGACGGCGGCGATCACGAAGGTCCTGGCGAAGTCGGGGGGCGCGTCGTTCACGGCGTACGACCAGATCGACAAGGCGCCGGAGGAGCGGGCGCGCGGGATCACGATCTCGACCGCGCACGTGGAGTACGAGACGGCGAACCGGCACTACGCGCACGTGGACTGCCCGGGCCACGCCGACTACGTGAAGAACATGATCACGGGGGCTGCGCAG
>NZ_RCZP01000079.1 GCF_006438825.1 Muricoccus nepalensis | reverse complement strand
GCTTGACCAACAACGCCGCCGAACGCGCTCTCCGCGGCGTCGCCCTCGGCCGCAAAGCCTGGCTGTTCGCGGGCAGTGACCGCGGCGGCGAGCGCGCTGCCGCCCTGTACTCCCTCATCACCACCGCCAAGCTCAACGACGTCGACCCGCGTGCCTGGCTCGCCGACGTGCTCGCCCGCATCGCCGATCACCCTGCCTCAAGGCTCGACCAGCTCCTGCCTTGGCACTGGAAGCCGCGCGCAGCCTCGCTCTCAGCCGCTGCCTGATCAGCCACCGCGGTGTTCACCGGATGGGTACGGTAGCTCGGCGTGCTCGTACGTCTGTTCAACGCGCCCCTCGCTCGCCAGCGGCGGCGCAGGTGTTCGGTTTATGCTTGCTCGGCATCCTCAGGAGCGCTCAAGGCTGGAAAGTGCGCCCTTCGTCAGATCAGTCGCACTCGGAGCAGCAATGCGCCGGTAGGCTGCCTCGGAGAACTCGAAGACTCCGAAAGCCGCAAGTCCCAGGGCAACCAAGGCGAAGAGGACGCGCCCGAAAGGCTGCTCCTGAAGAGCGAGCAGGGCGCCGCCAAGGCCGCGTGCCTCGCTAGAATCCGCCTGCCAAGCAGCCACCAGCAGGAAGCTGGCGATGATGAGGAACACCACCGCCCGTGCGGCGTAGCCGGCGCGGCCGAGTGGGATGACCCAGGTGGCCACATCTGGTCCGCAGGAGAGGTGCTTGCGGAAGGAAGCCGTCCAGGCCTTGGCAATCATCCCGAGGGCAGCACCGAGCACGGCCAGCCCCGCGGCACCGACGAGCCACCGGCCGAAGGGTTGGCTGAGAAGCCAGCGCGTCCAGTCCCGTGTTGCCTGCTCCTCCCCTCCGCCTGAGCTCGTGCCCGTAATAAGGCTCACGGCGAAGACCCCAAGGCCGACGTACACGACAGCCGATACCAGCTGTCCGGCGCGGGCGGCGATGGCGCGCCATGATCCACCAAGCCCATCGGCGTTCAGGACGGACTGGAGCGTTCTCCAGAGCGCGAAGCCGAAGAGGCCGAGCGCCACCACGACGAGCAGCGCGGCTCCCCAGCGCTGGGAAAAGAGCGCCTGCAAGGCGCCCTTTGACCCGGTTGCCTCGCCACCCTGGCCGGCCGCGGCCAGCAGGGCCAGCGACCCGATGATCAGGCTGACGAGGCCACGGGCGGCGTAGCCAAGCCGGGCGAGCAGCTCCAGACGATTTCGATGTGCCAGCATCGTGCCTCCCGCCTTCGCGACAGCCGTAAACTGCAAGGGCAATACGGTGATAGCAGCCCGGCCGTAGTTTGAGAAAAAGGCCCGCCAGCCGTGGCCGTTGCATGCGTTAAGGCTGGGCAAACCACCTGTCGTGGTTCCATGAGCCAGGGCAGGCTCTCGTGGCCGAGAACCGGGATTAACGGAGGGGACGAGGACGGATCATGGGCCAGGGCTTCAAGTAATTTTGGCAAGGTTCAAATAGCTCGTAACGGTGCTGGTGGCGGTGCGCCTCATCAACCCTAAAGGAAGGCTGCCTACTGGCGCGGATGCGCCGCAGAGTAGGGTTGATCTTACCGCAGAACGGAGCGAAGCGTCGGCTGCGTGGAGGCACTTTCCCGTCGCGCCACCCTGACCTCCTCTCGTCAGGGCTCTGGGTCGTAGGACCCGGCTGGTCGGGTCTGATCCAGGGACCTGACGATGACGAAGCCGCTATCCGCCACCCAAGCGCAGATCCTCGGCGCCGCCGCGCAGCACCCGGTAGGGCTGGCCGAGGCGCCGAAAGCCTTGCCGGCCGCAGCTCGCAACGCCGTGTTCGGTAGCCTGCTCAGGGCAGGGCTGCTGGAGGAGGTGCCGTCCTCGGACGGTGCCCCGGCGGCGCTCCGGATCACCGCAGCCGGGCTGGTGGCGGTTGGTGGCACTGGCCCGGAGGACGTGACCGGCGAGGCGGCTGTGGGCGCGCAGGAGGGCGGCGCGGCCGAGGTGGCGACGCTGGGGGCGCCAGAGCCGCAGGAGGCGCCTGTGACGCCCTCTGGTGCATGGAAACCAAAAAGCTCGCTCCGGGGTGCCGCGACGGCGGTGCTGGCGGCCTGGGACGCCGAGGAGGACAAGCCTGACCTGCCGGGAGCGGTAGAGGCCCTGCGTGCCGCCCTGTGTCAGGCTGGGACACCGCACAAGGTCCGCGACCCCTCCACCGCAAGCCGCCCGCGCGAGGGCACGAAGTGCGCGGCAGTCCTCACTCTCCTGCGCCGGCCGGAGGGTGCCACCGTCGCTCACGTCATGGAAGCAACTGGCTGGGCGCAGCACACCGTCCGCGGCTTCCTGGCCGGGCTGAAGAAGAAGGGCCGCCCCGTTGAGGTGCTGGAGCGGGTACGGCAGGTCGGGCCGGGTGCTCAGGGAGCGAAGGGCAGCTACAGCGTCTACCGCATCGCCGCCGGGGAGCAGGGCTGATGGCCGCCCCGCGTCGCCTGGCAACCACCCAGCCCCGCTACGCCGTCGCGCTGTACCGGGTCTCCACGGCCGAACAGGGGCACAGTGGCTTTGGGTTAGAAGCGCAGCAGGCCAGCGTCCGGGCCTTCGTCGAGCGCGAAGGCTGGACGCTTGTCGCCGAACACCAGGACATCGCCTCGGGCAAGGACGACCGACGACCGGGGTTCCAGGCGGCGCTTACCCGCTGCCGGCAACTCGGGGCGGTGCTGGTGGCGGCCCGCCTCGATCGGATAATACCGGCGCGCCTATGTCCTGACACATCGTCAGCTGGTCCCTGCCTTGCAGACACGGCTTCAGTCCTTCGCCTGTGCCGGGTCTGGACGGATCGGAACATCTGCTCGGCAGTATAACTCGGCGTGCGCACACCCTCTTGGGGCTGCTGGAAGAGGGACTGTCCATCCGTGCCGCAGACATGCCGGGGGCGGATGACCTGATGGTGAGGCTCTATGCGGCGACGGCTTGGAAAGAGCGGTAGCGGATCTCGGAGCGCACGCGGGCGGCGCTGGCGCCTGCACGGGCGATTGGGGCGGTGTTTGGGCAGGGCCAGGGGTATCGGCCGGCTGCCGGGCCGGACGCGGCTGCGGCCGCCCTCGCGCGGCGGGAGGCCGCGGAACATGGGGCGCACTGCCCCGCCCCACAGGTGGAGCGCCTCATGGCCAAGGGCGTGCTGGACCAAGCGGCGCTGGCTGGGGCACTACACGTGTGCGGCGCGCCGACGCCGATCGGCCTCGGAGCATGGACGCACACGAAAGATGCAAGAGTGAGGGCACGAGCAAACGCATAAACGCGCGCATGGCTCCGGCCAAGAGCAGGTGCGTCACGGCTTATGCAGCCTGGAGATTCTGCCCCAGGCTGCCACTGCTATTCGCCGGAGAGGGACAAGTTCAAGGAACTTAACCTGGGCAGCGGTCCGCTCGGGTCCAGTGCCGTGGAAAGCTCGGGCCACCAAAGCCCGGGCGCCCATCGGCAATGCGCTGCAGCAGGCTCTGCACCTCCGCCGTGATGACGGTCACGCCGCGGGGCGAGGAGTTGCCGCTGTGGCCAAGGATATCGTCGATGTCCACGATCTTGGCGTCCGGCGCGTTAGCCGCAAGCTCCATCACGCCACCTGCGCCGGGAGTGTGCAACTGGTCGAAGCAGTTCGGGATCAGGAGCAAGCGCGCCTTGATGGCGCGCGCTGCGGCACGCAAGTCGCCGTTGAAGGGTGGCGCCGCCGCGATGTCATGGTTCACAATCGCCCAGGTGCGGTAAACCCAATCACGTGCCTGCGTTGCGTTGCCGAGCTGTTCGGAGCTTGTTGCGACAAAACGGTCCACCGCGGCACGGTCGGCAAACATTTCGGAAAAAGACTCAGGAGAGAAACCGAAGGCGTTCTGGATATTGATGCCGACACCGGTGCCACGACGTGGCGGGTCGTCAGCAGGATAGTCTCCGTCACGCCATTTCGGGTCCAGCATGATGGCTTGGCGCGCAAGCTCCCAGATGAAGGCTGTCTGCGAGCTGGCGCGAGCCATTGGAACGACCGGTATCACCGCGTCCATAAAGTCGGGGTAGCTCACCGCCCACTGCAGCGCACCGTTCCCGCCCATCGAAATTCCGGTCACAGCGACGAGGTGCCGAATGGTCAGGCACTCCGTAATCAGGCGGTACTCAGCCTGCACCATGTCGCGGATCGTGAAACGCGGGAAGCTCATGTTCATCCCCGACCGGGTCGGAGAGGTGGTAGCATTTGGATCGACGGAGGCGACACCGAGTGTGTCGAGCTGGATAACGAAGTATTTCGTTGTGTCGAGCGCGCGACCGGGCCCCGCCAAGAAGCTTTGCGCGTCGCGGTTGCCCCGCAAGCCATGAATCGAGAGGATGGCGTTGCTACGCTCAGCGTTTAGGGTGCCATGCGTGATGTAGGTCATCCGGGCGTTCGGGATCACTGCGCCGCTCTCAAGGCGCAGGTCGCCAAGCTGGCAGGTCTGCACAGATGATGTCTGGGCTACCGCCTGGGAAATGCCTGACGCAGCTGTGAGGGCCAGAGCTAGACCGAGCACGGCGTGCCGAAGGTGCAGGCGGTGGCGCTCGCGCGATGGGGGTCTGTCCGGCCCGCGCGAAGGCAAAGGATCAAATCCGGTCATTGGTTTCCTCTTTTGGGCCTCTGGTTGGGCCCCTGCACGAGCTAATATTCGAAGGGCTTCAAGCGCAAGCTCAGGTTCCTGGCGCGGGCGCGTGGCGCCCTGGTCATGTCTTGTGCAGGATGGGCCGCACCAGGGCAGGATTGGAGGTTACCCTAAGGGAGGCGTGAAGGCGGCCCAGTGGGGTCGCTGTTCACCATCGATCAATGGTCGTTGGTCGGTATTGAACACGGTGGTGATCCTGCGTGGGGTGAGCTCAAGGTCCAGCCCGCGCTGGGGCTGCCGGCCGGTGTGACGCTTCGCTCTAGGAGCGCTTGTCCTCCGGCCTAATTTTGTGATCCGCGCCGGCGAAAGGCCATAGTGGCCACCCCAAAACATGTCAGTTGAGCCGCCACCAGCAGGAAAGCGAGATCGTAGCTGCCGCTCCAGCTCACAATCAGGGTGAATACCAACGGCCCGCAGATCGATCCGGCGAAGCCAAAGAGACTGGCAGCCGAGGTTACATCACTGACAGCGTGCAGTGGTGCAACGCGTGCCAGTTCTGCCATGTGCACGCCGTTCCAGCCGATCGCGGTAAAGCCCGCCAGGGCCGCGCAGCCATAGAGTGCCCAGGGGCCCTGACCGCCGGCCGCAACCAGCAGCCCGACTGCCAGGGCGGAGGCCACTGCCTGGAGGGCCAGATGTCGCAGAGCACCGCCCATGCGGTCGGCCACCCAACCCATGCCGACCCGTCCGACTATGCTGGCACCCAGCATCAGCGCCACGATCCGCCCGGCCTCGGCCAAGGAGGTACCGTGGCGCGTGATGACGTAGGTGGCGGTGAAGGCCATCAGGCAGGACTGCATCACCGAGAAGGAGACGCCGAGGGCGGTGAGCAGCGGCAAGGAGGGATGCGCGCGCAGAATGCTGACTGACCGCGCGAGAGCGGCAGGGGACAATAGCGCACGCGCCCAACCGGGCCTGCCCGCACCTCTGTCCTGATCCAGCCGTTGACGGAAAGGCTGCACCACGAGCGTGGTGAGCAGCGCCACCCCGATGACAATACCGAGCGCGGCGGACAAGCCTAGCGCCAATACCATTGGTGCCATTCCCAAGCCGGCGAGGGCACCGCCTAGAGGCACGCCCGCCTGCTTAATTGAGAAGATCAGCGTTCGGTGCCGAGCGGGAGCGGCGCGGATCAGGATCTGACTGCCTGCGGGCGTGTTGTGGCCCGTGCCGAAGCCGACTGCCAGGGCACCAATCAGTCCGAGCAAGCCGAGTGGCTGCGCGAGGATGAAGAGGCCAAGCGCCATGCAGGCCAAGCCAAGCTGTAATGTGCGAACTGGGCCATGATGGGCGAGCATTGGTCCGCCACAGGCCAAGCACCAGCAGATGCCGGCCGATGTCATGGCGGAGACGATGCCGATGCTCTCCGGCAGCAGACCGGCGCGCGCCATGAGCGGCGGGCCTAGCAACGGAACGGCTAAAGAGGCGAAGGAACTGACGGTCTGAACGATCAGGGTCGCAACGAGGGCGCTGACCCACAGGGGCAATCTCAACGTTTGCTTCCACCCGTTGTTCGCCCGATCTTCCGCGCGCGTCCGGGCTCTGGGTTGAGTGTGCCGGGTGAACGACCCGTCGGCTAGGTGCCCCCACGCCTTTGCCGGAGGGCTGCCAGTCAGAACCCTGGCCCGGAGATGGTTCCGTCATTTTCGCCGCTGGCGAAGAGGCTGACGTAACGGTTCTCCTGTTCAATCACCGGCGCTTTGGCTGCTCGTTCCTCGACTATGCGGTCCAGCAGCTGCCCGACTAGCCATGGGGCGTCCACCCCGTCGTCGTGCTTGCCGGCGGGAAAGCTCAGCCGTCCGCCTCGAAGACACATCACAGGGTGCGGCACGCGGCACGTGCAGGCGGTTCGTCGCCGGCGCGTGATCAAGACAAATGATCACGAATCTGGCGGTCGGCCGCCATGGTTAGGCCCGATATCCCTGTCACTCGGCCCGCTGGTGTGGGCAAGCACCGAGAATGGAAGACCTCAGCTTGAGCATTAAGGCCACGGCCGGCCTGGCGACCGCAAGCTGCTTGGCCTTGTCGGCTTGGTGTAGTCCCTAGCCGTGGCTATTGGCCTCGACGTAGCGGTTGGCTTCGTTCAGCCCATCCGGCACGTTCAATCGCGGGGCAGCATAGCGGCGCTGCTGGAAAGCGCTGATGGCTCCGAAGGTGTTACCTCCCTGGCCAGCGCGCCTCCCGCTTCAGGGGCTCGCCGCGAAGGCTACTGCCCCTCACTATCGCGCAAGCTCCAATTAGGTCGGATGCACGTTTGTGCATGCTGACCGAGGTGATGGAGGTAGAGGACTGGCGAGCATGGAGCTGTCCTGAAGCACCTGCCGGTACCGTTGCACGTGCTTCTTGCCCTCATCACTACAGTGGGTCGGCTCAGCAAACGTCCATAACCGACGCTGCTGGCCTCGCCGCTTATGCCTGCCGCTATGGTCCGCCTACATGGCCGCGAGAAGGTCCTTGACGGTGTAGGAGGTTCGGGTGCCGAGCCGCTGCTCGAAGGCCTCGCCCTCGCGTCGCACCCGCTCGGCGGCCAGACGGCTGCGGGCCATCCGATCCAGGTCGTACAGGACGGGCTGGTGAAGCGCCAGGGCGGCCTGGAAGGCGCTGAGAAAGTCAGGGAGGTTCACCCAGTTCTTCTCCGCCATGTGCATCGGCAGACTGTAGAGGTCGGTGCCTGATCGAAGGCGGTGCAGGGTATCCGCAGCGATCGAGTATTTACCGTCGCACGCTTCCAGACCGTAGTCCGTCACCTCCCACTGCCCGAAGCGACGGGTGGTGAGGGGTGAGCGTTTGAGAACAGCGAGTAATACCATCATCTCGGAGCTGACCGGACTTTCGCCCGACGCCATCTCTCGCATAGAGCGATAGATGGTCGGCAGCGGTCGGGTGTCGCCGTACTGCTGCATCAGCAGCGCGAGGCTGGCGGGGTTCTCGGCCATGGTGTTCAGAGCCTGCCGGAAGCTCTTGGCGCCGTGGACTGAGGCGCGGGTCGTTTTGGCGGACATTATTACTCTCCTTGAGGTGAAGGCATGTGTGGCTCGGTCTCTCGACGCGGTGTGCGCAGGGGCCGTGGGCGAGAAGGGTTGTTTGACGGTACCGCTCGGCCCAACGACCCATTCGGCTGGGCCGTGGTTATCCACCAAGAGGAAAATTGATCGTCGCGAAACTTTTCTTTGGGTGTTCAGCGTAGATCGTCCGCCCATTCGACCTCGGAGGAAGTTAGCTGCATGTTGAGCAACGCCTGCTCGTGCCTGCCGAGCTTTCGGGCTTCTCGCTCCTCCTGTGCATCGCGCTTGTCCTGCTCGCGCCACCCGGCGCGGCACTTGAGCCAGAAAATTGCGGCGATCACCGCCTCACGGCCATCGCCGGTCGCCCGGCGAAAGAGATTTGCCGCAACCTTCGCGTTGGCCTCGACGTGGCCCACGTCCAGCTCGTGCGGGAAGTACTTGCGCAGCGTCTTGGGATCGATCGACAGGATCTTGGCGATCTCCACCTCGGGGATGCCGAATCCCGCCATTGCCTTGACGGTGGAGCGATCCTTCTCGGTGGGCGCGAAGGCGGGGCGGCCGACGCGCATTGTCACGCCGCCTCCAGCGGCGCCGTGCGCTCGGCGGCGACCTGAGCGAAGGTGGCGCCGCTGCTCTCCAGCACCGCTTCCTGGCCCGTGAAGGCCTGCCAGCGCAGGACGGCCACGTCCACGTAGGCGGGGCTGAGCTCGACCGCATGGCAGGCGCGACCTGCCATCTCCGCCGCGATCAGGGTGGTGCCCGACCCGGAGAAGGGCTCGTAGACGGCCTGCCCGGGCGAGGAGTTGTTCTCGATTGGCCGGCGCATGCATTCCACCGGCTTCTGGGTGCCGTGGACGGTGTCGGCGTCCTGGTCGCGCGAGGGGATGGACCAGAGGGTCGTCTGCTTGCGATCGCCAGCCCAGTGGCCCTTTGCGCCGTCCCGGACGGCGTACCAGCAGGGCTCATGCTGCCAGTGGTAGTGGCCGCGTCCGAGGACGAGGCGCTCCTTGGCCCAGATCACCTGCGCCCGGATGCCGAAGTCACAGGCGGTAAGGCTCCCGGCCACGGTGCCGGCGTGGAGCGCTCCGTGCCAGACATAGGCCACGTCGCCGGGGAATAGCGCCCAGGCCTCGCGCCAGTCCGCCCGGTCATCGTTCAGCACCTTGCCCGTGCGCGCCGTCTTGCTGCCCTCCAAGGCCTCGTTGCGCCAGGAAGGGTCGTACTCCACCCCGTAGGGCGGGTCGGTGACCATCAGGTGCGGACGGACACCACCCAGGGCGGCCTGGACCACCTCGGCATCTGTGCAGTCGCCACAGGCTAGCCGGTGGCGCCCCATGACCCACACATCCCCCAGGCGCGACACAGGCACCTCGGGTGGGGAAGGGACTTCCTCAGGGTCGGTGAGCCCTGAGGTGGGTGCCGTCAGAAGGGCGCCGATTTCAGTTGGATCGAACCCGGTGAGTGCCAGGTCGAAGCCACCAGCGCCGAATTCGGCTAGCTCCACCCGTAGGAGATCCTCGTCCCAGCCGGCCGACAGCGCCAAGCGGTTGTCCGCCAGCGCATAGGCTCGGCGCTGTCCCTCGGTCCAGCCACGCGCGACCATGACCGGCACGGAGGCGAGGCCGAGCTTGCGGGCCGCCATAACGCGGCCATGCCCGGCGATCAGCGTGCCGGCCTCGTCGACGAGGACGGGGACGGTCCAGCCCCACTCGCGGATGGAGGCAGCGAGCTGCGCTACCTGCGCGTCCGAGTGGGTGCGGGCATTCCGTGCGTAAGGCAGCAGGCGCTCGATGAGCCAGCGCTCAACGTGGTCGGCGGGCCAGGGCAGCGACGGCGCGCCCGTGCTGCCGCTGGCCTGCGCTGCTGAAGGGGCGGACGACATACTGGAAAGGCCTTCCTTTTATAGAACGGGAAAAAATCTCTGCGTGAGCCCTCAATGCGGTCACGCAGCCCCATGCGCCGGACTTTGCACCCCCCCGGGGGGGACAAGCTGCCTGCGATTGCCACGTTCTGGGGCGAGTGCGGCGCGACGTGCAGATCAGTTCGTTCGCGACCGCCCTAAGCCTGTGCGCTGAGTTTACCGCAGGCGATCACCGCGTTGCAGGTGCTCGCACTACGCGCTCATTGTAAGCGTCGCGGCGGCGGCACATTGCGGCGCGGAGTGGTGCTGTGATGCAAGTGCGGGATGGGCAGGACGCTACCGCCGCGGATCACAGAGGCTGAGGACGCTCATACGATTACTCGTATGAGTGTGCGTGAGAAGCCGGTCGAGGTGATTACCCGCGGCGAGCGGCGGCGGAGTTGGACGGGAGCGCAGAAGCGCGACATCGTCATGGAGAGCCTGGAGCCGGGAGGCT
Source organism: Muricoccus nepalensis (assembly GCF_006438825.1). Taxonomy (GTDB): domain Bacteria; phylum Pseudomonadota; class Alphaproteobacteria; order Acetobacterales; family Acetobacteraceae; genus Roseomonas; species Roseomonas nepalensis. The sequence goes on along the minus strand of NZ_RCZP01000079.1, from coordinate 67 downwards.
CGCCGATAGCGGTAGCGCGGCGCCACGGCATTGGGACTGGCCTGCTCTACACCTGGCGTCGGCAGAT
>NZ_RCZP01000078.1 GCF_006438825.1 Muricoccus nepalensis | reverse complement strand
GTGTGCCGGCGGAAGGCGACGACGACGGCCTCCTCCTCGACCGAGAGAACCGTGGACTTCGGCTCCTTCGGCCCAGTCGGCAGGTCGGTAACAGACCCACGCGCCTTCCACTTGGCGACCGTTTTCGGGTTCACTCCATAGCGCTTGGCCAGCCCTCTCAGGCTCTCTTGACTATGCTGTATCGCTCGACGGATTGCCTCCGTCGTTGTGGCGCTGCCATGGAGAACCTGGCCCATAGTGCGTCCTTCCGCTCAGGGGAGAAGACTGCACCATCAAACCCTGGGATCAAACATCTAGGTAGTGGATCTAAGAGGTACGGCCGCTGCACGAGCTCTCGACCGCCGGCGTCCCCTCTCGGCTTTTCCGCCTGCGGCGGAGCGGTGCGCCTTCATGTGAGAGCTGTCGAGGCTGAGCTCCTGCGGGACCTCACCGCAGGCGGCCACTTTCTCAAACAGACGATGCCAGAGACCTCGCTGGGACCAGCGGTTGAAGCGGTTGTAGATCGTGATGGGCCGGCCGTACTTGGGCGGCACATCGCGCTAGCGGCACCCCCGTCTTGAGCGCATGCGGGATGCCGCCGATCACTCACCGATCATCCACGCGGAGCTTACCGGGCCTGCCGAGCGGCAGGTGCGGATCGATGGCTGCTCATGCCTCATCCGAAAGCCAGTACAGGCGCGCCATTTCCGCCGTCCGATCAGCCGAACCCGATCCGGAGGTAAAAACGTCAGCAAACGCAATGGGTTGTTTGAGTTCTCTACCTGGGCCGTAATCCCTGTCCGCTTGTGCGGAGGAAGGTCACTCCACAGGAAGCCGAAGCGGTTGATGAGCCGCCATGAGGCTCTTACGGCGACGTGAGGAGGCGGTTTACCGGTTCATGCTCCGTCCTTTCCGGACTGCTGCGTAACAGCCAGGGGTATGATCCTGTTCGTGAGCTGATCCTATTGGAGACTGCAGCAATGGATGCGCTGCATGCGCCACGCCACAGCCGTAGATTAGGAGGAGGATGACCGCTGCCGCCGCTGCGGCATTCGGCGTGACCAGCGGACCGGCATTTCCGGCAACTGGCTGATCCATCGCCTACGCTTCTGTTCGCGCTGCTTGAGGCGGCTCTCGTACTAGGTAGAGCGCGAGGGCTCGGCCTGGAATTTGGATGAATTGGGCCCGGCCGTCCTGTAACTCTCCCCGTAGTGGGCACGGTGCGGCCTCTTCCATACTGCGACTTGTGCTCCTTTGATTCCCTCTCTGAGCCGGAACTAGCCTCCCAATCCGCGCCCTTTCCGTAGCCTTCGCTTCATTGGCAATCGGAACCGACACCTGGAGGGATATCCACAGCCCCGCGTCCTTAAAGAGTCTTTAGTAGTCTTTAATTCGTCAGTAGCCGCATTTATTTGGCGGATCAGGGTCTTCCACACGATTCGTGCTCCCAGCTCTACGGCCTGTGCTCCCTCTCTTCCCGCTGGTGCTCCCTGGCCTACCGTTCGTGCTCCCTCTCCTACGTTCCAAGGCCTTTCATCCACAAGACACGGGCCTTCCCGGCCGTTCAAGATACTTTCCCGGCTACTATTGGGCGGTCATGCTCTCTCTATTCCAGCTTCCAGATATCCCTGATGTCCGGCTTTAAGGGACCAGGAAGCCATTCGTGCTCCCTTGATTCCCGGTTGTTGGTGGGGACTCCGAGTACGGGGTACACGGGAACCATGCCCCGGAAAGCCCAGACCGCCGAAGAGAAGGAAATTGCCCGCCTCCAGCGGTTCGAGAAGACCCGTGCGAACCGGCGCGGCCGCCAGAATCCTGCTGTCCTGCCCGCCAAGCTGACCCGGACCTCGGCCTTCGCGCCGCGGAAGAAGGGGCTGGACTTGGACCGCACCACCCGGATCTATGCGGTGAAGCCGCATAGCGTGGTGGAGGTCCACGGCCGCGAGCTGGGTAGCCAGCACCGGGACGCCCTCTACGCGCTGTTCAGAGTCCGAGCAGCCCGATTCGAGTTGAGCAATCCGGAGTGGCGGGAGGGTGCGGACTTCCGGGTGCCCAAGAACATCGTCATTTACGAGACGTCGACGACGTGGAGGGCGCTGCTGCAAGCGACGGGCCGGACGGCGCACGTCAACAATCTCGCTACGCTGCTCCGGTCGCTTGAGGAGATGCGGTCCGTGTCCTTTCGGATCTATTCCGGGACGTACGAGCAGTACGAGGCCGGGATCGCGAAAGGACGGCTCCCTGGTGCGGGTTTCTCCGACACGCTGATTAGTGAGATCTCGTGGTCTGGCGTCGATCTCGATAGCCGATTGAGCATTCGCTACGGCAAGTGGGTGAGGGACATGTTCGAGAGCCGGACGCTCGTCTCTCTCGACGGTGACACATACTTCAAGCTCAAGAGCGACTACGCGAAGTCGATCTGGCCGTTCATCGACGGCAAGCCCAGCCACAGCTGGATCGATGACGTGGATATCGCGGCGCTATGTGGCGAGGACTACCTAAACGCTCCGATCAAGCGGCGGGTCAAGTTCAGGGGCGAGATCCGCCAAGCCTTCGATGACCTCGTCCGCGCCGGTGGTCTCGCTTCGTGGAGCTGCGACGCGATCGGCGTCGGGCGGGTGAAGACCTACAGGTACCGGTGGAACCACCAGCGCCTTCGCCAAGCCGAGCTTGATCTCCAGTCCGACGCCGGGGAGGCGCCCCAGGCGGAGTGACCGGCGGCTTCGTGCCCCCTCGATTCCCGCTCATGCTCCCTCATTTCCGGAGGTCAGCGGGCTGTGCAAATCGATTCAAATTCTCCGTTCAGGTGGAACGCCATTATGCCGAAGAGGAAGCTGGACGCCCGGCGTAGCGGGCACCGCACCGTGTCGAATGCCATGGAATGCCGCTCCCTTGCCGGCATGGGTACGCCTCCCTCTGAAGAAGGGAAGAGACGTTGATAGATGACTGTGGGGTGATCCAGGGTTTAGTGCTGGATGGAGCGCGGAAGGGGCGGATGCGGACGCCGGACGATGTAGCGGCGATGCTGGCGCTCAAGGCGCGGGGTTAGGGCGTCAAGCGGGTCGCGCGGGAGTTTGGCACTTGTTCCAAAACGCTGCGGCGGTATGTGCTGGAGAGAGCCTGGTCGGGATACTTCCGGGCGCGGCGGGCGCCGGCGCCGGAGGAGTTGTCGGGCTGGCTGCAGGAGCGGCTGGTACGGCATGGAGTTGCCCCCATCAAACCGGACACGGGGCTGATTGAGACTGGGCATGGATGAACTCACGGGGTGAGCGCATCCGCAAGCCTTTGTGGGGGTGACTCTCGTTGTAGTCCTCGATCCAGCTTGGGAGCTGCTGGAGGACGGTGGCGGCATCGGGTCTGGGGTTGATGCGGGCGTAATCGCGCTTGAGCGTTTTCACGAAGGCCTCGCTGACGCCCTTGCTCTCAGGGCTGCGGACGGGCGTGAAGCAGGCAACAAGGTTCAGCGCGACGGCGAAGTCGCGCGTGTCGCGGGCGGCGTAGGCCGAGCCGTTGTCGGCGAGCCACTGGACCGGGTGGGGTGCCCGGAGGGCCGCGAACCGCCGCTCGACGCAGGCGAGCATGAGGTCGCGGATCATCTCGCCGCTGATGCCGCCGGTGGTGGCGACCCAGGCCATGACCTCGCGGTCATGGGTGTCGATGGCAAACGCCAGGCGCACCACCTCGCCGTTCCAGCAGGGGATCTCCAGCCCATCCGAGGACCAGCGCAGGTTTGAAGCCGAGGCGATGACGCGGCCCTCATGGGCGCGGATCGGGCGCTGGGTGCCGTGGCGCTGCAGGAGCAGCTGACCTTGGGCCATGAGCCGGTAGACGCGTTTATGGTTGAGGGGCTCGGCCCCCGAGGCCGGGCGGGCGCGGTTCAGCAGGGCCGTGATGCGCCTGAAGCCATAGGTGGGCCGGGCGTCGGTGAGCTGGCGGATGGCGGCCACCAGCTCGTCGTCGCCCTGGCACCGATAGTGGCCCCTAGGCTTTGCGCTGCCGCGCACCTGCTCGACCAGGTTGGAGCGGGCCACGCCCAAGGTCTCGGCCACGACCTTCACCGGGAACCGCCCTGTGGCGGCGACGGCAACTGCCAGACGGGCTTTTTTCCCCGGGAGGCGGTCAGCGCCTCACGCAGGATCTCCACCTCCATGGTCTTGCGCCCCAGCAGGCGCTCGAGGTCGCGGATGCGGCCCTCCAGCTCGCGCAGCCGCCCCGCAGCGACCACGTCGTCATCGGCCTGGATCGCTGCCTTGCCGCCCTCGGCCATGCGCCTTCGTCCGCTACGCGGCCTCAGCCACCCAAACAGCAGGCTGGGCGAGACACCGTGCAGGCGGGCAACGGCCGAGACCGTCATCCCCAGCTGCATGGTTTCCTCAACCAGCCGGAGCTTCTGCTCGGCACTGTAGCGGCGTCGGCGCTCGCGCCCGGTGATGACTTCAACGCGCGTGGGGTCGTTCGGCATAGGCGTATGCCCAGGCGTAAGCCTAGGCCCTCGGGGCTACGCCCGGTGTCCGGTCGAAATGGGGGCCACTCCACGGCATGGCGGCAACGCTGACGTGGTTCGGCAGGAGTTGGTGGCCGAGCACGGGCTGATGGCCGGCTTGCGGACAGTGAAGCGGGCCTGCGCGCCGTACCGGCAGAAGCTTCTGGCCGCGGCGCTGGCGACGGTTCGCTTCGAGACGCCGCCCGGGTGGCAGCTGCAGATCGACTTTGACGAGCGGCGGGTGGCGATCGCGGGCGTGCCGGTGCGGGTGCACCTCTTCGTGGCCACCTTAGGCCACTCACGCCGGCTGCACGTGCGGGTCTTCCGAAGTGAAGCGCAGGGGAGTTGGTTTGCGGGAATTGAGGGAGCTTTCTAGGCTTTCGGTGGCGTGCCCGCTGAGATCCTGTTCGACAACGCCTGCGCCCTGGTGGGCCGGGACAATGCACCGACGCGCGAGGTGGTGTTCAACGCCCGCCTGCACGCCTGTGAGTCGTTTTCAGGACTATCGGCAACAGCGCTCGACGATCGAGACTAACGTAACGGCGCCGTCAAAGTGCGACGCCGCCGATGCCTCTCGTTCGCCAATTGGGCATCTGTGTCCCGCTGTGGTCGTGTTCATCTCTGCACTCAATGCGCGTCGTCGGGCTCGCCGTAAATGTCCTTCGTTGGGTGGTTTCGCCAGGGATCGGCGGGTTGGAGGTAGCCGAGAGCGACATCGGCCGAGTGGTGTCGGGTCTGGCGCATGACCTATGCGAGATCAACGCCGGCCTCACCGGCTGCCGTTGCCAGCCCTGCCCTGAGCGAGTGCCCCGAGAAGCGCTCCCAGCTCTCGAGCTCGGCCTCCTCGGCAGCCCCCTTAACCAGCAGCCACACCGCCTTATCCGGCAGCCCCTGGCCCGTGAGTCGCCCGGCTTTGCTCATGCCGACAAACAGCGGCCCCTCTCCGTCCGATGCGCCGCCCGTGCTCTCCGGTCCCTTTCGGCGGAAGACGAGGCGAGCCTCGAGGGCGGCGAGTGGGCACAAGCCCAGCTCACCTGGGTTGGCCCAGACGGCGAGCTCCTGGCCGGCGCCGCGCTGGTCCGTCATGCAGCGGCGCACAAGCACGCGCAGCCCACACCCGGGGACCACCTCGACTTCTCCGAGCGCGAGCCACGCGAGCTCGCTCCGGCGGAGGGCGGCGCCGAAGCCGACCAACAAGAGCGCGCGGTCGCGCGCCCCGAGCGGGGTGGCGGGGGAGGGGCGGCTGGCCGGCATCAGCCGGAGCACGTCGGGCCCGGCGGCCGTGGCCTTCCTGCGCGGACGGGTCCCTTGTCGCGGACGATGCCCTCGAGAACCATAACGACGCGCAGGTGGCGGAGGTCCAGCGCTACGCCGGCGAGCCGATGTGCGGCCTGGATTGCGGCAAGGTGGACGCGGAGGCTCGTGACGATGAGGCCGCGGTCGGCGCAGCCGACGGCGTACATGGCGAGCGTCTCGGGATCACCCGACAGCGGCTCGCGGCCGAGAGAGGCACACCAAGCCTCAAAGGCGCTCCAGGCCGAGCGGTAGGCGCGGTGGGTGCCCTCGCCGCGGGCGCGGGTGGCCTAGACGGCAGCGCCCGCCGAGAGCGCCCGCGGTTCGGCTGCCTGCTCGCCGGTTCCGGGCACTCGGAGGTCGCTGAGCAGAGAGGTGTGCAGCACTAGGGTCTCGCCGCGCCGGGCGCCTGGGGCGCCGCAGAGAGCGGCCGGGGCGGGGGAGGGGGCGCGCCACCGAGCATGTGGCAGGATGGCGCGCTATTCTGTCCGGAAAGCGGGATTAGCGGACGGAGTGGCGCGGGTGCCCCGCCCTGTCTCCGATCTGCGAGAGACAAGCGGGCCTATCTCTGGGAAAAACAACCTTTCCAGCGGTCCTTCCATCGCTATTGGGCACGATAACAATCCATTATCGTGCCCAAGGGGTGAGGAGGGGGCAGTTGCCACGGATATGTGTCGCCGGGCACAATGATCCCGTGGTCGGACGCTGCGCGCGGCCGGTGACTGTCGAAAGTGCGGCGCGCGGATCGGGCACCTGCACCAGGGTGAATGGACGCGAAGTCAATCAGTTGGCGCTCCTTGCTAGCAGATGATAGCGTAACGCCTGGGCGTGGGAGTGTGGTGCATGGCGAGCCTGTTGATCCGCAACGTCGACGAGGCGCTCCGTGACCAGCTCAAGGCCCGCGCCCGCCGGCACCGGCGCTCCCTCGAGGAGGAGGCGCGCGAGCTCCTCCGGGCGGCGATGGCGCGCGAGGCGTCGGGCGGCGAGACACTGCCGGCCATCGCCGAGCGGCTCTTCGGCGCCGAGCGGGGGATCGACCTCGACCTGCCGCGGCGCGAGCAGGAGCGCGAGCGGCCGCCGATCGGCTTCGGCGGCGACGCTGGACGGTGATCCTGCTCGACACCAACGTCGTCTCCGAGCTCATGCGGCCGCGGCCGGACGCCCGGGTGGCAGCCTTCCTCGCCGCCCGGCCGCTCGAGGAGCTCTTCCTGCCGAGCCTCGTCGTGGCCGAGATCCGCTACGGCCTGGCCCGCCTGCCCGACGGGCAGCGGCGCGACGGTTTGGAGGATCTCTTCGGGCGTCTTCTCCGCGAGGGCTTCGGCGACCGCGTGCTGCCCTTCGACGCGAGCGGCGCGACCGCCTACGCCCGGGCGCGCGCAGCCCGGGAGAGCGCCGGGCGGCCGATCGCCCTGGCCGACGCGCTGATCGCCGGCCTGGCACTCGCGCACGGCGCCGCTCTCGCCACGCGCAACGTCGCCGACTTCGAGCTCCTCGGCCTGACGCTGCTCAACCCCTGGGAAGACCCATGACCTCTGCGCCTGAGGGCAAACAGCCCAGCGTCCCCGCGTCAGTGGTGCGGCTGGCGGCGGGCGCGCTGCCGGTGGAGGCGCTGGCGGTGCTGGCCGGGCCGGTCGGCGAGGCGGTGGCCCGCGCGGCTGGCTACGCCGGTCGGGCGCTGTCGGAGAACACCCGGCGAGCCTACGCGTCGGATTGGCGCGCCTTCTGTTCCTGGTGCGAGGCGGGCGGGGTCGCGGCCCTGCCGGCCGCCCCCGTGGTGATCGCCGGCCACCTGGCGAGCCTGGCCGCGACGCTCGGCCGCAGCGGGCTGCGCCGGCGGCTGGCGGCGATTGCCCACCACCACCGCCAGGCCGGTCACCCCTGGGAGACGCGCCAGCCGGCGATCAGCGCGACGATGCGCGGCATCCTCGCCACCCACGGCAAGCCCGCGCGCCCGGCGGCCGCCCTCACCTCGGCCGAGGTCAAGCGCCTGCTGGCGAGCTGCGGCACCGACGTGGCCGGGGTGCGGGACCGCGCGCTGCTGCTGGTGGGGTTTGCCGGGGCGCTGCGTCGCTCCGAGCTGGTGGGGATCGACCGCGAGCACCTGCGGTTCACGAGCGAGGGCATGACGGTGCTGATCCCGCGCGCCAAGCGCGACCAGGAGGGGGAGGGGGCCTCGATTGGCATCCCCCGCGGGCTGAACCCGCTCTCCTGCCCGGTGCGGGCGGTGGAGGCCTGGCTCAAGCGAAGCCGCATCGAGTGGGGGCCGGTGTTCCGGCGCGTGAGTGCCGCGGGTGGGCTGGAGGACCGGCTGACGCCGCAGGGGGTGTGGCGGATCCTGCGGCGAAGGGCGGCGATGGCGAACCTGACTGTGGACGAGCGCGAGCGGCTCTCGCCGCACGGGCTGCGGGCGGGGTTTATCACGGAGGCCTACCTGAAGGGCGCGCTCGACGAGCAGGTGATGCACCACACGCGGCAGCGGAGCCTCGCGACCACCCAGGGCTACCGCCGGCGCGCCAAGATCACGCAGGACAGCCCGGCCCGGCTGCTCGACCTCTGAGCAGTGGGGCGACAGGCCACAAGGTGGCAGCGCAGGGCAGGGGAGGCGCCCTCACCCAGGAGGAGGCGCCTCCCGACTCACCGGACCCAACCTGGCGGCCGGAGCGCGCCCACACGGACTGGCTGTGCAACACGCTGGCGGTGAGCGGACCCAACGAGGAGGTGACGCGGTTCAGCGCCGCCGCGGCGGGCGCGGGCGTGATCCCGTGGCAGCTGGACCTCGCCGCGCTGGAGGAGGAGTTCCTGCTGCCGATGGTCGCACCCCCGGACGGCGTGCCGGCGATCAGCCTCGCGGGCGCCAAGCTCCTGGCCCGGCGACTGCGAGAGGCGGTGGCGGTGAACCACCAGCGGGCGTTGTCCCGCCTGGACACGGACCGGAGCTGCCCGCTCGACCTGCACCGGCTGCTGCCGGTGCCCGCGGCCATCCTCAGGCTCGGCCCCGAGGAGCCGGCGAGCCGGGACTGGCTGCTCGGCCACTGGGGCTTGACCCGTCCGCTCCGGCACGTGGAGGTGCTGCCCGGCAAGCTGGACGGGCGGCGCAAGAAGATGGCGGAGCTCCGGGTGGGCTTCTGGTCGGCGGACTGGTCGCCATGGCAGGCGGTGCTGCGGCTCCGACGGAAATGGCCGGCACTCGCCTTCGCGCTCACCCCCGACTACGCGCCGGGCGGGGCAGACGGGCAGGCGGCGCGGGTGGTCGGGGCAGGAGCCTCTGAGGGGGGTGGATCCTCCTCGGTGAGTCGCGGGCGGGTCCACCGTGGGTGAGGCGCTCGTCCGAGAGGAGGAGCCCGCCTGTGGGGAAGGGCGGGGCGAGCAGGCGGAGAGAGGCGACAGAGCCGACTCACCGAGCACCACCCCGCAGCTGCGGGTGGAGGGCTTTGAGGGTCCGCTCGACTTCCTGCTCGAGATGGTGCGCCGCCAGCGGGTGGACCTCGGCCCGCTCTCCATCCTGACCCTCACCGACCAGCTGGTGAGCGCCATCGAGAACAGCGCCGGCAGCGCGCGGCTGGAGCGGCGGGCGGACTGGCTGGTCATGGCCAGCCAGCTCCTGCTGCTCAAGGCGCAGCTGCTGGCGCCGGCCAGCCAGGAGGCGGCGGAGGAGGCGCAGGAGGAGGCCCGCCGCAGGCTCGAGCAGCTGGACGAACTCGCCCGTATGCGGGCCGGCGCCGAGTGGCTCGCCGCGCGGGCGCAGCTCGGGCGGGAGGTGTTCGCGCGGGGGCAGGTGGACCCGCCCGCCCCGCGGCCGCAGGCGGAGCTCTACGTGGCCTTCCTGGAAGCGACGCTCGCCCTGCTGGAGAGCCGGGAAGGGCAGGGGGCGGAGGCGCCCACCACCTACCGCCCCGCGCCGCCCGACCTCTGGCGCATCTCGGACGCCGTGCGCCGCATCACCGAGCTGCTCGGGCAGAGCCCGGCCGGCCTTCCACTTCAGCGCTGCCTGCCGACGATCCCGCCTGCCGCCCCCGACAGGCCGCTGCGTCTTCGAGCCGCCCTCGCCAGCACTCTTGTCGCCGGACTGGAACTGGCCCGAGATGGAAGGGTGCTGCTCCGGCAGGACGAGGCCTTTGACGCCGTTCTCATCGGGCCGGTACCAGCTTGAGCGGCCGGGTGACGGCGGCGAGGCAAGCCGACAGCCCTACTGGACCTCCACCTTCCCTGTCCGCGCGGTCTCGATCCAGAGCGCGAGGTCGCGCTCGAGGAACTCACCGAACTGCGCCGGGGTGAGATCGGGGACCTCGCCGCCGGCGTGCACGATCCGCTCGACGATCCGGGGCGTGCGAAGCGCCGCGCGGATGGCCTCGTACAGGGTGGCGATGACCGGGAGAGGCATGCCCGCGGGCCCGAGCACGCCGAACCAGGCCGCCGCCGTCTGAACCTGCGGGGCCGCCTCCGACAGGGACGGAAGGTCGGGCCGGGAGGGCAGTCGGCTTCGCGAGGTGACGGCGAGCGCCCGGACTTTTCCGTCGCTCAGCAACGGGCCGGCGACATCCAGGGGCGCGAACATCGCGTCGACATGCCCGGCGACGACATCCACGAGCGCCGGCGCCGTCCCGCGAAACGGCACCTCCGGCCCGGACAGGCCGAGCGCGGAGCGGAACAGGACCGTCTGCATGTGCAGAGAGCTGCCGACACCGCCGATGGCGAAGCTGTAACGGTCCGGCCGGGCGCGCGCCGCCGCGACGAAGCCGGCCAGGTCTCCCTCCCGCACGCTCGGGCCGACCACCAGCACGGCGGCGCTCAGCTGGGCGAGCAGCGCGACCGGGGTGAAGTCCTCGAGAGGCCGGTAGGGCACCTGGCGCATGATGGCGGCGTTCAGCGTGTGGCTCGTGAAGGCGACCAGCAGTGTCCCCCCGTCGGGGGCCGAGCGCGCCACGTACTGAGCCGCCACGTTCCCGCCGGCGCCCGCGCGGTTCTCCACCGCGATGGTGCGCCCGAGCTTCTCGCGCAGCACCTCCGAGACATCGCGGGCAAGGGTATCCGTCGTGCCGCCGGGCGAAGCACCCACCACAAGCGCGATCGTCGGCGGAAGGGCGGGTTGCTGCGCTGAGACAGCACGGGGCAGTCCGGTCGCGATGAGGACGGGCGCCGCCAGAGTACCTCCGACGAAAGTGCGGCGCTTCGTATGTTGCATGCCCTGTTTGTTCGTACTCGTCCGGCGAGGGCCGCCTTCTGTGAGGGATGATGACCTCTGACCTTAGTGACCGCTCGTGAGGGCGACGCAAAGGACGGGGGCGGGATGGAGATCATCACCGGGGTTGAGCGGCGTCGTCGCTGGCGTGCCGAGGACAAGCTGCGCGTGCTGGCCGAGGCGGCGCAGCCCGGGGCGCGGACGTCGGAGGTGGCCCGGCGGCACGACATCAGCCGCGGGCTGCTGTGGTACTGGCGGCGTCAGTTGCGGCAGGGGCAGCTCAGGGTGCATGACGCGCCTGAGCCGATGTT
>NZ_RCZP01000077.1 GCF_006438825.1 Muricoccus nepalensis | reverse complement strand
TCGACGGCCGCGTCGGCCCCGGCATGGCCGTGCTCGGCAGCCGCACCACCGACGAGGACCTCTCGGGCGTCCTCCCCGCCCTCCGGCGCCCCCACCTCGACTACTTCCGCCTCTTCTACGCCGACACCGCCCTCTTCGGCTCCGCCACCGGCCTGCCCGCCTCCCTCGCCTTCTTCGGCGCCGACCACCTCGTCTTCGCCACCGACGCGCCCTTCGGTCCCCTCCCGGAGACCCTCGCCGCCATCGACACCCTCGATCTCACCGAGGCGCAGCGACACGCCGTCCTGCACGGCAACGCAGAGCGCCTCCTGCGGCTCGCCCCCGCGACCTAGACCCGACGACCCGAACGCCGCCCCGCGGCGGCGCGTGAGGAGAGCACGATGACAGCAATCGGCGGCCACGTCCCGGCCACCCGCCGCGCCGGCGCGCTCGGCGTCCACTCGGTCGGCGAGTTCGTCCTCGCCGTGCCGGCGGTCGAGCGCGCGCAGGACTTCTACGACGCCTTCGGCCTCGACGTGCGGCCGGAGGGGAACCAGCTCCTGCTCCACACCCTGGGCGACGGCTACCGCTGGGGCCGCGTGGTAGAGGGCGCGCGCAAGGCCGTGCACCACCACGCCTTCCACTGCTGGGAGGAGGACCTGCCCCGCTTCCGCCGGCACCTCGAGGCCAACGGCGTCCGCCTGCTCGACCCACCGCCCGGCTTCGACAGCAACGGCCTCTGGTTCCGCGACATGGACGGCACGCTCCTCGAGATCCGCGTCGGCGTGAAGACGCAGCCCGACGAGAAGACCCCGATGGCGCTGCCGCCGACGGAGACGGGCCTCCGCAACGCGCCTTACCGCCGCAACGCGAACCGCGCCGCGCCGCGCCGCCTGAGCCACATCCTGCACTTCACCCCCGACGTGAACGCGGCCGTCGCCTGGTACAGCCGGATCCTCGGCCTGCGCCTGTCGGACAGCTCGGCGGGGCTCGTCGCCTTCCTGCACGCCATCCACGGCAGCGACCACCACGTCATGGCCTTCGCCAAGTCCAACGCGCCCGGCCTGCACCACCTGAGCTGGGACGTGCCGACGCTCAACGACATCGGTCTCGGCGCCATGGCCATGGCGGACCGCGGCTACGACCGCGGCTGGGGCTTCGGCCGCCACGTCCTCGGCTCGAACTACTTCCACTACGTGCGCGACCCCTGGGGCAGCTACTGCGAGTACTCGGCCGACATGGACTTCGTGCCGGGCAGCATGGACTGGGAAGGCCGCGACCACCCGCCCGAGGACGGCTTCTACCTCTGGGGCCCGACGCCCCCGCCCGACTTCGTGCACAACCACGAGGCCGACGCGCCATGACCGCCGCGACCGACACCCCCGCGGAGCTGCGCACGGAGGTCCTCGTCGTCGGCGGCGGCCCCGTCGGCCTCGCCCTTGTGACCGAGCTCGGCCTGCGCGGCATCCGCACCCTGCTGGTCGAGCGCAACACCCAGCACGCGCGCCAGCCGCGCGCGAAGACCACGAACGTGCGCTCCATGGAGCACATGCGCCGCTGGGGCCTGGCCGACCGGATCCGCGCGGCCTCCCCCCTGCCGCCCGACTACCCCACCGACATCATCTTCGCGACGCGCCTCTTCGGCCGGCCGCTGGCCACCATCCACAACGCCTTCTACGGCGCCCCCGGCCGCAACGACCTCTATTCCGAGCACGCCCAGTGGATCCCGCAGTACAAGGTGGAGGGCGTGCTGCGCGACCACGCGGCCACCCTGCCCGGCACCGCCCTGCGCTTCGGCCTCGCCCTCGAGACCCTGGACCAGGACGAGGACGGCGTCACCGCCAGCCTCGTGCACGCGGAGACCGGCGAGCGCCTCCGCGTCCGCGCCGACTACGCGGTCGGCGCGGACGGGTCGCGCAGCACGCTCCGCGGCCTGCTCGGCATCCGCATGCAGGGCCAGCACGCCTACGCGCAGAACATCAACCTCGTCATCCGCGCACCCCAGCTGCGCGAGGCCTTCGCCGGCGGCCGCTCCATCATGTACTGGCTGGTCAACCCGGACTGCGCCGCCATCGCGGGCCCGATGGACCTCGGTGACACCTGGTACTTCGGCTTCCCCCTCCCGAACGGCGCCCCCACGCCCGACGAGGCCGGGCTGCGCGCGCGCATGGCCGCCGCCTTCGGCCGCGACGTCGCGCCCGAGATCCTGACGATCGACACCTGGGCCGCGCACAGCCTCCTCGCCGACCGCTACCGCGCGGGCCGCGTCTTCCTCGCCGGCGACGCCTGCCACCTGCACCCGCCCTTCGGCGGCTACGGCATGAACCTCGGCATCTCCGACGGCGTGGACCTCGGCTGGAAGCTCGCCGCCCGCCTCCGCGGCTGGGGCGGCGAGGGGCTGCTCGACAGCTACGAGGCCGAGCGCCGGCCCGTCCACCGCCGCGTCATCGACGAGGCCGTGGCCAACTACGCCATGCTCGCCACCGACCTCCTGCGGGACGGGCTGGAGAGCGACGGCCCCGAGGGCGACCGCGCCCGCGCGGCGGCCGGCGCCCTCATCCTCGAGCACAAGCCGCGCGAGTTCCGCACCCTCGGCGTCGTCCTCGGCAGCCACTACTCCGGCTCCCCCATCACCATCCCCGACGGCACCGCGCCGCCCGAGGCGCAGGTCAGCGACTACGCCCCGAGCGCGCATCCGGGCTGCCTCGCGCCGCATCTCTGGCTGGACGACGGCAGCTCCCTCTACGACCGCTTCGGGCCCGGCTTCACCGCGCTCGTCACCGCCCCCGGCGGCGATGCGGCCGCGGCCCCGCTCGCCCGCGCCGCCGCCCGCCTCGGCATCCCCCTGGCGCTTGCCGGGCCGGGCGACCCCCGCCTGGCCCCGCTCTACGAGGCCCCGCTCGCCCTTATCCGCCCGGACGGCCACGTCGCCTGGCGCGGCGCCCTCGTCACCGACGCCGAGGCGGAGGCCATCCTCCGCACCGCCGCCGGCCTCTCCCCCCGACCCACCCCGCCGGAAAGCCGGCCCGCGATGCTGGAGGAACGGACATGACCCTCTCCCTGCCGAGGCGCGACCTCCTCGCGGCCGCCCTCGCGCTCCCCGCCCTCGCGCGGGGCGCCGCGGCCCAGGGCGCCTTCCCCTCGCGCCCCGTGCGCCTCCTCGTCGGCGCCCCCCCGGGCGGCGCGCCCGACGTCGCCGCCCGCCTCATGGGCGACGCCCTCGCCGCCCGCTGGCGCCAGCCGGTGGTGGTGGACAACCGCCCCGCCGCCAACGGCAACCTCGCCGCCCAGGCCGCCGCCCGCGCCGAGCCCGACGGCCACACCCTGCTCCTCGCCCAGGCCTCCATCCTCGTGCTCAACGAGGGGCTGATGCGCAACGTGCCCTTCGACACCGACCGCGACTTCGCCCCGGTCTCGCTGCTGATGAACACGCCCTTCCTGCTGGCCGCCCGGCCCGACCTGCCCGCCAGCAACCTGTCGGAGCTCCGCGCCCTCGCGAAGGAGCGCGGCGGGCGCATGACCTTCGCCACCAGCAGCCCCGTGAACCTGCCCCGCTTCGCGGTCGAGATGATGAAGGCCGCCCTCGGCTTCGAGATGGGCAACGTCCCCTACTCCACGACCTCGGGCGCGCTGCAGGACACCATGACGGGCCGCACCGACCTCGTGATCGACGGCACCCCCGTCATCGCGCCCCAGGTCCGCGGCGGGCAGCTCAAGGCCCTCTGCGTCACCTCCCCCGCGCGCTTCCCCCTGCTGGAGGACATCCCCGCGGCGGCCGAGACCATCCCCGGCTTCTCCTCCATGGGATGGTTCGGCCTCGTGGGGCCCAAGGCGATGCCGGCCGCGACGGTGGAGCGCATCGCCGCCGACACCCGCGCCGTGCTGGAGATCCCCGAGATCCGCGGGCGCCTGCTGCGCGACTTCGGCGCCGAGACCGTCGCCAGCCCCCCCGCCGACTTCGCCCGCTTCCTCGCGGCCGAGCGCCTGCTCTACCGCGGCCTGATCAAGGAGGTCGGCGCGTCGATCGACTAGGCCGCGCCGCGCGCCCCTCAGTGCATGACCGACCCGCCGTCCACGACCAGGGTCTGCCCCGTCATGAAGTCGCTCTCGGCGGAGAGCAGGAACCCCATCGCGCCCACCAGGTCCTCCGGCTGCTGGGCGCGCGGCAGGCAGCGCGTGCCGGCCGCGGCGGCGAAGTATTCGGCCGGGTAGTCCTCGCGGCCGAGCAGCCCCTCGCTCATCGTCAGCCCGGGCGCGAGGCAGTTCACGCGGATGCCGTCGCCCCCCACCTCGCGCGCGACCGAGCGCGTCAGCGCGATCACCGCCCCCTTGGAGGAGACGTAGGGCAGCATCATCGGCGTGCCCTTGAACACGGTGCCGGAGGCGATGTTGACGATCTTGCCGTAGCCCCGGCGGCGCATGCCGGGCAGCACGGCCTTGATGCACTCGAAGGGGCCGCGCACGTTCACGCGCAGCACGCGGTCGAACTCGTCCGACCCAATCTCCTCGAAGGGCCGGGGCGTGAGGGCGGCGAAGAGCGCGGCGTTGTTCACCAGCCCGTCCACGCCCCCGAACCGCTCCTCCGTCGCCGCCACCATCCGCGCGACCGCCGAGGCGTCCGTCACGTCGCAGGCCGCGCCCATCGCCTCGCCGCCCGCCGCCCGCACGGCCGCGACGGTGGCCTCCGGCGCGCGCAGGTCGCACAGGCTTACCCGCGCCCCCTCCGCCGCCAGCGCCCGGGCGAAGACCGCGCCGATCCCGCCCGCCGCCCCCGTCACGATCACGCCGCGCCCCGACAGCCGCGCCACGCCCGCCCCTCCCCTGCCGCTACGAGGCCGGGGCCGGGCTGGGCATGGGAAGGCCGATGTCGGGCATCCCCGCGGAGGGCGCGTAGTCCCCCGCCCGGATCGCGGCCTGCAGCGCCGCGAAGTCGGCCCCCGCCGCGTGCGCCTCGAAGACCCGGCGCGGGTCGAAGAACACGCCGATCGGGTTCTCCCGGAAGACGGGCGAGGTGCGCATCCACTCGCTCGACTTGTCCCAGTCCCCGAAGTTGTCGCTCTGCAGCTCGACGAAGTTGCCCTCGGGGTCGCGGTAGTAGAGCGAGATCGTCAGCCCGTGCTCGAGGCAGAAGGCCGGCTCGATCCCCGCCCGCGACATGCGGTCGTAGGAGAGCATCAGGTCCGCGAAGCTCTCGTACTCGAAGGCCGAGTGGTGCATCCCGTTGTGGAAGCTCTTGCGCTCGTCGTCGCCCAGGCCCGGGGCGGAGAGCAGCGCGATGCGGTGGTTGGCCGCGTCGTTCGTCATCCAGGCGTTCATCGCGTCGCGGAAGTTCACGCGGGCGCCGATCACCACGCCGTACCAGGCGATCATCTCGTCGAGCCGCGTGGTCTTGAGCGTGACGTGGTGCAGGGCGGGGCGGATGATGTCCATTGCCGGTTCCTCCTTCTCTGTTGACGGCGGGGGCGGGCGTCAGTCGAGCGTGGCGCCGACCTCGGCCACCAGGCGACGATAAACCGCGCGGTCGGCCGAGAGCGAGGCGGCGAACTCGCCCGGCGTTCCCGCCACGACGTCCGCGCCGAAGTCCCGCCGCAGCCGCTCGCGCATCTCGGGCTGGGAGAGCACGCGCCGCGCGTCCTCGGCCACGCGGCGCACCACGCCCTCCGGCATCCCCGCCGGGCCGAGCAGGCCGAACCACCCGCGGGAGGTGAAGCCCGGGATCGTCTCGGCCGCCGCCGGCACGCCGGGGATGACCGGGTCGCGCTCGGTGGAGGTGAGGGCGAGGCCCTTGAGGAAGCCGCCGCGGATCTGCGGCGTGATCACGGGCGTGCCGTCGATCAGCAGGTCGACGCGCCCCGCCGCCACGTCCTGCACCGCCCCGGCCATGGAGACGTAGGGCACGTTCACCATGGGGATGCCGAGCGCAGCCTTCACGCGCTCGCCCACGAAGCGCGGCAGGCCGGTCGCGCTCAGCGTGGCGAAGGTGACACCCGCCGGCCGCCCCCGCGCCCAGGCCTTCAGCTCGTCGAGCGTGGCGTAGGGCGCCCCGGGCTGGCAGGCCACGATGAAGGGCGTGGTCGCGAGGAGCGAGACGGGCGCGAAGTCGCGCTCCCCGTTGAAGGGGACGTTCCGCATCAGCGCCTCGTTCAGCAGCAGCAGCGAGGCGTGCGCGAAGAGCAGCGTGTGGCCGTCCGGCGCCGCCGCGGCCACCGCCCCCGCCGCCGGGTTGCCGCTGGCGGCCGGGCGGTTGTCCACCACCACCGGCTGGCCCCAGAGGGCGCCCAGCCGGTCCGCCAGCAGGCGCGCGATCACGTCCGGCGCCCCGCCCGCGGGAATGCCGACCAGCAGCCGCACCGGGCGGGCCGGAAAGACGGGGTCCTGCGCACGGGCGCCTCGCGCCACCCCCGCCGCGGCGATCCCCGCGATCACGCCCCTCCGCGTCGGCATGCCCTCTCCCCTCCTCATGTCATCGCCCTCTCCGCGGCGGCCGTGCCGCGCGCCGCCGGGTCCGCGCCGCCCCGCGCGCAATCGAGGATCGCGCCCGCGTCCTCCGCCGCCGCCCCGCGCCAGGCGACGTGCCCGTCCGGCCGGACGAGGCAGAGCGCCGCGCCGTAGCGGGGCCGCAGCCGCGCGTCGCCGGGGGCGAGCACCGCGAGCGGCACGCCCCGCGCCGCCGCCGCCTCGGCGAAGGGCGCCGCCGCCCCGGCCCCGCCCTCCGTCACGAGAAGCGTGAAGCCCGGCCCGAAATGGTCGAACAGCGAGGACCCGTCCGCGAGCCAGAGATGCGGCGCCCGGCACCCCGGCCGCGCCGAGGGCACGTAGACCGTCGCGCTCTCCGCCGGGGCGGGGCTGCCATCCGGCACCACGATCGGCGAGCCGCCGTAATGCGCGCCGAGCACGAGGCCGAGCGTCATGAACTCGCGCACCTTGGTCATGCGGATGATCTCGCCGACCTCGCGCCGCGTCGCCTCGCCCAGCAGCCCCTCCTCCTCCAGCCCGGGCTGGACGAGGTGGTTGCCGACGAGCCCGTAGTTCACGACGGACTCCGCGATCGTCCGCTCGTGCACCGGGCGCCGCTCCGCCTCGTAGGAGGCCAGCAGCCCCGGCCCGCCCCAGCCGCGGAGCGTGGCCGCGATCTTCCAGCCGAGGTCCACCCCGTCCCCGATGCCCATGTTCATGCCGAAGCCCCCGAAGGGCGGGTGCAGGTGGGCCGCGTCGCCCGCGAGGAACACGCGGCGCGTGGCGTAGCGGTCCGCGATCAGCTCCTGCGCCACCCAGGGATCCACGCGCAGCACCTCCACCTCGAGGTCCCGCAGCCCCGTGCCGCGCCGGATCAGCTCCACCGGGTCCATCGCCGCGGGATCGTGCCCGTCGGGCAGCCGCGTCGCGATGAAGGACCACAGCCCCGCCTCGTCCAGCGGGCCGAGGACGGAGGGCACGTCGGCGTTGACCATCCAGTACATGATGCCCGGCCCGTGCCGCCCGCGCGCCGCGAGGTCCGGCGCCCGGAAGATGACGTTGACGTTGCCGGCCAGCGCGCCCCGTCCCATCATCCGCGCGCCGATCGCCTCCCGCACCGCCGAGCGCGAGCCGTCCGCGCCGATGACGAAGGCGCTCCGCACCTCCCGCACCGCGCCCGTCGCCCGGTCGCGCAGCACGGACACCACCTCCTCCCCGCCCTCGGCGATCGAGACCAGCTCCTCCCCGAAGCGCAGCGCGACGCCGGGCAGGGACGCCGCGTGGGCGCGCAGCACCTCCTCCAGCACGTATTGCGGGACCCACTGCGCCTCCTCGGCGTAGAGGTTCGTGCGGGCGCGGGTGCCGTTCAGCGCGTCCTCGAAGCGCGCCAGCTCCGGCCCGTCCATCCGCGTCGCGAAGACGATCGTCGAGGGCCGGTCCGGGTGGATGGGCGAGGCCCGGCGCAGCGCATCGGCGATGCCCCAGCGCCGCAGGTGCTCCCGCGTGCGGACGTTCGTCGTCTTCGCGCGCGGGGCCTGGCCGACCCGGTCGTTCCGCTCGACCACGAGGCAGCGCACGCCGCGCCGGCCGAGCTCGATCGCGGCCGCCAGCCCCACGGGCCCGGCGCCGACGACCAGCACCTCCGGCGCGGCCAGGGCCGCGGGCTCGCCCGCACCGCTCACGCCGGGCACGGCCTGTTCCGTCGCATGGCCTTCGTTTCCTCCCGGACCGCCCGCGCCCCGCCGGGGCGGAGGGGCGGCCGTCCCGGGGGAAGCATGCCCGGCCCGGGGATGCGCACCAGATGACGGTTTGATCGGACCGATGCCGCCAGGGTATCGTTGCGCCCCCGGGCGCGGAGGGCCGCCGTGAAGCTGCACCACCTGCAGGAGGTCGTCGCCATCGCGGAAGGGGGCAGCATCCGCGCGGCCGCCCGCGCCCTGAACCTCGCCCAGCCCGCCCTGACCCGCAGCCTCGCCGACCTCGAGCGCGAGCTCGGAACGCCGCTCTTCGAGCGCCACGCGCGCGGCGTCGCCGCGACCGCGGCCGGCGCGGCCTTCGTCGCCCGCGCGACCGCGATCCTCCAGGACCTCCGCCGCGCGCGGGAGGCGGTCGCCCAGCTCGGCGGCGCCACCGGCGGGACGGTCGCGGCGGGCCTCTCCACCGCCGCGCATATCGGCCTGCTCCCCCCGGCGCTGCGCCCCTTCCGCGCCCGCTACCCCGACACGCAGCTCCAGATCATCGAGGGCCTCTACCCGACGCTCGAATCCTCCTTCCGCGAGGGCGTCCTCGACTTCTACCTCGGCCCCGACCCCGGCTCGCCCCTGCTGCCCGGCTTGTCGCGGGAGGTGCTGGCGCCGGGCAACCGCGTCGTCCTCTGCCGCCGGGGCCATCCCCTGGCCGGGGCCCGCTCCCTCGCCGACCTCGCCGGCGCCGACTGGATCGCCACCTCCGTCACCGCCGACGCGGCGGACGAGCTGGGGCGGCTCTTCGCGGCGCACGGCCTCCCGGCGCCGCGCCTCGCCGTCCGTTCCCGCTCCGCGCTCACCGTCATGACCTGCCTCGCGCACAGCGACCTGCTGGCCATGGTCCCGCGGGGCTGGACCGGCTTCGCGCTGACCCGCGAGGCGCTGATCCCCGTCGAGGTCGCCGAGGAGCTCGCCGCCCCCCCGATCGTGCTCATCCGGCGCCCCGACCTGCCGCTGACGCCCGCGGCGGCCTGCCTGCTCGACCTCATGCGGCGCGCCCTCGGCAACCTGTGAGGAACGTTCGCCCGCGCAACCTTCCGCCCCCCTCGCCGCTCCACCGACGCAACCGAGCCGGAGCCGAGCCCCCCGATGTCCACCGTCACCCTTCCCGCGTCCGAGGGGCGCTTCCGCATGGTCCGCGCCCTGGCCAGCGGCTGGTGGCTGCTCCTCCTGCGCGGCGTCGTCTCGGTCCTCTTCGGCCTCTTCGCCTTTCTCGCGCCCGGGCTGGGCTTGGCCGTCATCCTCGGCACCCTCGCCGCCTGGCTCGCCCTCGACGGCGCCTTCACCTTCTGGCAGGCGGTCTCCGGCCGGCCCGCCATGCTCGGGGTGCGGCGGCCCGGAACCGGCTGGCTCTGGGTGGACGGCCTCATCTCCCTCGTCGCGGCCGCGGTGCTGCTGATGATGCCGATCGCCTCGGCCATCGTGCTCGTGCTGCTCGTCGGCGCCTGGTCCATCGCGGCCGGGATCTTCCGTGTCGTCCTCGCCTGGCGCAGCGGAAGCTGGATGCTCGGCCTCTGGGGCGCGCTCAGCCTCGCGGTCGGCCTCTGGCTGGTGGCAGCGCCGGGGCCCGGCCTGCTCGCCCTCATCTGGGTGGTCGCCATCCAGGCCGTCGCCGGCGGGCTGCTGCTCGTCGGCCTCGCCTTCCGCCTCCGCCGCGTCCACCACGATCCCACCCCGGGCTGAGATTGCGCCGGATTGCACAGGGGGCCAGGGCGGGGCTTCGATAGGCCCCGCCGGGCGGCGATTCGCCCGCCCCTCGGGACCGCCGCCATGCCCCTCGCCCCCTCGACCGACCACGCCCGCGAAGGCGCCCCGCGGTGACCGCCCACTGGCTGGTGAAGAGCGAGCCCGACGCCTTCTCCTGGGAGCAGCAGATGGCGGTGGGCGTCGAGCCCTGGACGGGCGTGCGCAACGCCCAGGCCGCGAACAACCTCCGGGCCATGCGCGCCGGCGACCTCGCTTTCTTCTACCACTCCAACGAGGGCCGCGAGATCGTCGGCGTCGTCGAGGTCGCCCGCGAGGCCTATCCCGACCCCACGGAGGAGACGGGCCGCTGGCCCTGCGTCGACATGCGCGCCCTCCGCCCCGTGCCCCAGCCTGTGACGCTCGCCGCCATCAAGGCCGAGCCCCGCCTGGAGGGGCTGGCCCTCGTCCGCCAGTCCCGCCTCTCGGTCGTGCCGGTCTCGGAGGCGCACTGGGCGGTCCTCTCCGAGATGGCGGGGCTCTGACCCTGGCCGAGCGCGCCCTCTGCCGCCTGGACGAGATCGCCGACGGCGCCGCTCGCGGCTTCCCGCCCCCGCCCGGCGGCTTCACGGGCCTCTTCGCCCTGCGCCGGGGCGGCGAGGTCCATGTCTACGTCAACGCCTGCCCCCATCTCGGCATCCCGCTCGAGCCCCTGCCGGACCGCTTCCTCGACGGCGCGGGGCGCCACGTCGTCTGCTCCACCCACGGCGCCCGCTTCCGCGCGGAGGACGGCTTCTGCGTCTCCGGCCCCTGCGCCGGCGACAGCCTCGAGGCCGTGCCCGTCCGGATCGAGGACGGGGTGGTCCTCGTCCCGGCCGAGGCCGGCCTCTGAGGGGACGGGTGCGTTAACCACTTATCGAAACGAAAAGCCCTCCCGGCGCCGCATTCCCGTCGCGACCCCGCCGCCGTCCTCGCGTTAGGTCCGGTGGTGAAGGGTCGTCCCGGCCCGCCACAGAGGAGGAATCCATCATGCAGGGCACTTTCGCCCGCCTCGAGTCCTGGGGCCGCCGCGCCCTGGTGCTGGGCGCGCTGATCGCCGCCCCCGTCCTGGCGACCGCCCCCGCGGCGGAGGCGCAGGTGGCCCCCGCCGTGCTGCTCCACCAGGGCGCGCCCGAGACGGCGATTCCCGTGCAGTACTACGGCCCGCCCGGCCGCCACTACCGCGGCCGCGGCCATTGGCGCGGCCCGCCGCCCCGCCCCTACTACGGCCGCCCCTATGCCCGCCGCGGCTACGGTCCGCCGCGGGGCTACTACGGCCCGCCGCGCCGCTTCGCCGGCCCGCCGCCCTACCGCTACCGCTGAGGCCGCGCGGGGACCGGGTTCGCCCGGTCCCCGACGCGCGAGGCTTGCCGGGCGGATAGTTCCGCCCGGCAAGCCTCCCCCGCTTGACGGCCCGCGCCCGAAAGCGACGATGGCGTCCGAAGGGCAAAGCCCGCCAGAGGAACGCCATGACCGACCACACCGTCATCCCCGTGAAGCCTGAGATCGCCGCTGGTTCGCGGGTGGACGAGGCGCGGCGTCGTGCGATGGTGGAGGAGGCGGGTCGGGACCCGGAGGGGTTCTGGCGTCGCGAGATGGGGCGCATCGCCTGGATGCGGGCGCCTCGTCGCATCAAGAACACGAGCTTTGAGGGCGACGTCTCGATCCGCTGGTTCGAGGACGGCGTGCTCAACATCAGCGAGAGCTGCCTTGACCGGCACGTCGACGGCGGGCGTGGCGACCAGGTGGCGATCCTCTGGGAGGGCGACGACCCGAACGCGGACGCGCGCGTCACCTACCGCGACCTGCTCGCCCG
>NZ_RCZP01000076.1 GCF_006438825.1 Muricoccus nepalensis | reverse complement strand
TGCTGAACACGAGCACCGTGGCCCAACCCAGCGTGACCGAACGGGCGAACTGATCGCCGACGAAGCCCAGGGCTGACAGCACCAGCCACCCCAGCAGCAGCAAGACCAAGCCCATCGCTATCGGGTGCAGCGAGGCCGTGGGCGCCGGCCGGGGCTGCAGCAGGTCAGGGGTCCACTGGTGGTCGACGCGCCCGCCCGGCATGCCCTCCGGCAGGTCCAGCAACGCCGGCGCGGACGGGGGTAGTGCATTCGCCGGCGCGTCCGGTGTGGGTTCCGTGATGGCAGCTGCGCCACTCGCCTCCTGCGCCAAGCTGGTGACCTCCCTCGCCTGCTCCTCGTCCGGCAGATCGAAGAACGCAGGGGGGCGGGACACGCTGGTCACAGCTTGTCGCTCAGGATCGTCGTGAGCACCTCGTCCGTCCCGAGGTGTGGAATGCCCTTAAGGCCACCCGCCTCCATCCTGGGGGGCTCGAACACCGGCAGCACAAAGCGCCGCCTGCTCCAGAAGTCCTTCGGCGGCCGACCCGCAGGCACGATGCCGGGGTCGAACAGCTTGGCCGTGCCCGAGCCCAGCGGCGTGCCCCGCACCACGTCGCGCGCGATGCCGTCCACCTCGATTGTGGTGTCGGTGGTGGAGAGCACGCTGGCCGCGGTGTGGAAGCTGACGGGCTGCTTGCCCACGGGCTCACGGGCGCCTTCGACGAGGTCGCGCAGCAGGTGGCAGAGGTTGGTCCGGTGGTTGTGGGGCACGTGGTCGGCTTTGGTGGCGACGAAGGCCACGCGCTCGATGGCGCTCTGCCGCGACCAGAGGCTTCCCCAGTCCTGCTTGTAGGTAAGGCAGCCGGCGATGAGGGCCAGGGCCTGCTCCGTGTCAAGGAAGGCATCCCGGCCGCTGTGCAGGGCGCCGAGCACGTCGACGAGCAGGATCTGYCGGTCGAAGCGGGCGAAGTGCGTCTCGAAGAAGCGTGCCCGCATGTCCGCCTTGTAAGCCTCAAAGCGCTCCTCCAGCAGCGCCGCCGTCGTGCCGCGCAGCGGGTGGTCCGGAACCTCGTCGAGCGGGAAGAACCACATGAAGGGCGCATCAGCCCGTGGGCCTGGGCAGAGGAAGCGTCCGGGCTGGAGCAGACGCAGGCCGTACTCGTTCTGGCAGGCGTGCAGCCCGTCGCGGTAGAGGCCGTGCAGCCGGCGCAGACGCTCGTGCTCCACCCTGGCGCCGGGCTCCACGGTGGGGAGCTGCTCCAGGAAGGCGGCGCAAGCCAGGCTGCGGGGCGCCTCGCGCAGGCGGGCCAGGGTCTCACGCGACCAAGCCTGGAACGACTGGTTGAGCATGGGCAGGTCGAGCAGCCACTCGCCAGGGTAGTCGAGGATCTCCAGGCGCAGGCGCTCGGGCCCGAGGTGCTTCCAAAAGGTGCCCTCTCGGTCCAGCACGAGCTCAATGGCGGTCTCGGTGAGGTCGTCAGTGCGAGGCGGCCAGTTGGGTTCGACGGCCGTCAGGGTCGCCAGGTTGCAGGCGTGGTCGAAGAGGGGCGTCTCGCTGCTGCCGGGCGGCACCAGGCGCACGCTGCGCAGGCGCGACGGTGCGCCGCTCCCTGCCGCCTGCCCGGCCAGGCGCTGGTGCAGGCGCGGCAGGGTGTCAAAGCCGCGGCCCAGCGCCAGGAGGTTGGTGATGAGGGAGGTGACGAAGACCGTCTTGCCGGCGCGCGACAGGCCGGTCACCGCGAGGCGCAGGGTCGTCTCGTGCAGGAGGGCGTCGGTGCGGGCGGAGGCGTCGTGGGCCGTGTTGCGCAAGCCAGATTGAAGCCAGGTCAGCATGCGAGAGAGAGCCTCGGGCGAGGAGAGGATGGGCGGCAGGCACGCGGTGCGGGCGCTGAGGATTATACACCAAACGTGAATAACAACACGATAAGTTTATAGGCGAGGCACGATCTCTGCCGCACCACCGCGGCATGCAAGAGGTCGGCAGCCGCCTGCGCGTGAGAGCCCGGGTGCTCGGGCTATCCGACGCCGAGGTGGCGCGCCGGCTTGGCCTCGGGGCTACCCGCTACGCCAACTACGTGAACGGGACGCGCGAGCCTGACTTCGCCACCTTCCTGCGCATCTGTCAGGTGCTGGAGACCACCCCCAATGATCTTCTTGGGGCCGGGGGTGGGCAGGCGTCGACCCCGAGCGCCGACGTGCTGCAGCGCCGGATTGAGGCAGCTGCCAAGGTGATGGACTTGCACACGCTGCTGGTTGCGGCCGAGGTGGTCGAGGCCCTGGTCCGACGGACACCTGGCGGCAGGCGGGATTAGCGAAGCCAGGCAACAGCCCGGCGACCGACCAGTGGATTGGCCGCGGGACGCGCCAAGCCGCGACGATGTCTAAGATCGGTGTGCTGCAGATCTGAAGACGGCCCTGTCGTTAACCATCAAGCCACTCTGGCTCCCGAAACGCGAAAAGCCCCATGACCTCACCCGAGGTCATGGGGCTCTGCGTGCCTCCTCGGTGAGGAGGCGTTGGGGGGCTCAGCTACGGGGCAGCGGTAGCGAGCGCTTCAGCGCCCGCCACCGCAGGGCGAGCACCGCCGCCTGGAAGCGGCGGAACTCGGGCATGCGCTCGAACTGGACGACGTAGCCGCCATAGGTCAGCTCATCGTGGCACGCGCCGCAGACCAGCCATCCATGCTCCGGCCGGTTCAGGCCGCGATGGTAGTAGTGGTCGAACTCGGCGCCCTCGATGACGCGGCCCTCCTCGGTGAGAACGGGCGTGCTCGTGCAGCAGGGACACCGGCCTCGGTAGGGCTCGGCCGCCACCGCCTCGATGATCAACGCCTGGCTGCGCAGCGAGAAGCGCCGCCGCTGGCCAAGCACCACCTCCTGGGCGGAGACCTGGAGGAACATCAGGTCCGCCGCGTGCCGGTCGAGGGTGTCGAACCGGCGGTGCAGGGGCTCAAAGAGGCGGGTGAGGTGCGCCGTCAGCCGGTCGCCCCCAGGTGCGGGGAGTGCGTCCCGCCGCTCCATGGCGGCGCGGACGACGGTGTTGCACCAGAGGTGAAAGGGCGGCGAGAGGTAGCGCCCGTAGGACAGCGCGAGCTGCCAGTGGGCCCAGGTCCCGCCGCCCTGTCCTCGGATCGTGGCGACGAAGCGGTCGGTGTCGATGCCCGTGTCGGGGTTCCAAATGCCGACCTCGTCGGCATTTACCTCAAACGGATCGAGGACCTCGCCGGGCTGGGTGTCGGCATGGGCACGGAGGCGCTTGGTTTCCTCAAGGGAGAGCCAGTCGGTCGGGCGCCGGGTGTCCGGACGGCCTGCGGCCTTCCACATGTCGGTCAGGTTCAGCATCGCGCCGCGCAGGCGGATGGGGGTGCCCTCGTAGGTGAGCGTGTTGATGGGGGTCATGGGTGATCTCCAACCTTGTTTCGGCCTTGCTCAAGGAGCCGCGTCAGTCGGCTTGAGAGCTGCCGAGACGGGTGGAGAGGACGGGGGCAGGCATAGGCCTGCCCCCGCCCCAGGGCGCCGCTGCAGCGGCTCCCTGCCCAATGCTGTGGCCTGGGGTGCGCAGGAGCCCAGGCCGGGGGTGTGCCGCGTCTCGCGCGGCGTGCCGGCGCGTCAGCCCAGGCGTGAGCCGGGGAGGCGCCGGGTGAGCCCTCTCACCGCCGCCACCCTGCCCCCGCGGGCAGGGTGATGGTTCGCAGAAGCAGCCAGGCTCAGTGCCGGATGCGCGGTGCCGGGCCCGTGCGGCGCCAGGGATGGCGCGGCAGGGCTCCGCCGGGCGGGTGAGATGAGGGGGAGGACGAGAGGCCCGCGGCCGGTCACCCGGGCCAAGCCTGAGGTGGCGCGATGTGGTGGGCGCCACCGCTGGAGAGAAGGAGGAACTGAAGGCCGGCAGGGAGACAAGAAGGGCCGCGCCTCTCGTTCACCTCACATGGGGTGCCGACCCTGTCTTTTCAAGGTTGCAACGGAAAAAGGCAGAGCGCCCCGGCAGCGTCAACGTCCCGTGGTGCCGAGCAGCTTGCGGGCGCGCGGCTTCGCCTGACCCTCGCCGTCCATGTAGGCGTAGAGGGTGCTAAGAGAGATGCCGAGCTGCCCGGCCACGTCGGAGGCGGCGTTGGACCGGTCTGCCATCATCGCCATGGCCGTGCGCAGCTTGGCGGCCGTCATCAGCCGCGGCCGCCCGCCGTTGCGCCCACGTGCACGGGCTGCGGCAAGGCCTGCCATCGTGCGCTCCCGGATCAGGTCGCGCTCGAACTCGGCCAGGGTCGCGAAGATGCCGAACACCAGCCGCCCGGTGGAGCTGGTCGTGTCGATGCCGCCGGTCAGCACCTTCAGGCCGATCCCCCTGCCCTGGAGCCCGGCCACAAGCTCCACGACATGGCCAAGCGAGCGGCCGATGCGGTCGAGCTTCCAGACCACCAGGGTGTCACCGGCGCGAAGCTGGTCGAGTGCCTTGGTCAGCCCGGGCCGGTCCGTGAGGGCGCCGCTGCAGATGTCCTCGTACAGGCGCTCACAGCCTATGGCTGTCAAGGCGTCACGCTGTAGCGCCAGGTTCTGCTCGGCCGTGGACACTCGCATGTAGCCGAGCAGCATCGCCTTTCCCCTACTCCTTGCACAAAGACAGTAAGGGCGGGAATTTCAGGCCATAGATAGATGTAAGGATTTATGTAGCCGCTACGACGCTGGTTGCTGAGCTGCGCAGAGCGACACTGGCGCCTGCATCAAACGGTGGTTTTTTGGACTGGCGGGCCACCAGGACGAGGTCCTGCGCAGGGCTCCCTCGCGCGCGTGCGCGCACGCGAGGCGTTTGCCGCGTAATCGGCTGCGCGACAGGGTGCGTAGTGCCACCCTTAGCAGAGCCGTGTTCGCGTCTTTTCAACGCGTTGCGCACTACGCACTCTGCGTACCCCGCGCAGTTGGGTGCGTAATTCTCTGCGCAGCTGCGGGGGGTGCGTAGTCGGCATGAGG
Organism: Muricoccus nepalensis; assembly: GCF_006438825.1. Taxonomy (GTDB): domain Bacteria; phylum Pseudomonadota; class Alphaproteobacteria; order Acetobacterales; family Acetobacteraceae; genus Roseomonas; species Roseomonas nepalensis. The sequence continues at coordinate 7,793 of NZ_RCZP01000076.1, read as the reverse complement.
GGGCCTGCGGTTTCGCCCTGGAGGGCAGATCGGCACCTGCTCCGCCGCCGCGGGATGAGCCCTGTCAGCCCACCTTCCGTGCCCCCTCCCCTCCTCTCCCGGAGGTTCTATCTCCCGGCAGTTCCATCAGCACTGTCAGTACTCCGGCCAGCCTGCCTGCCCGTTGCCTCGTGCGGACTGCCGGGCTTGCACCCGGTGGCCTCGGCGGGGGTGCTGGCCGAGGGTCACCGTCGCGCCGGGAGCCCGCTGGCTCCCCCATGACCTGGTACGGCGTCGACACCCTGGCCGGCGGGCTACACCCGCTGACCGGCACCGTGAGGCTGACGCGGCCACAGCCATGCCGGCTCGGCGTCAACCGTCCCGCTCCCTCGCGCGCCCATTGTGAAGCCCAGCCACGCAGCCGCGCCCGCATCCTCCTACCTCCACGCAACCAGCCAAGCCGCCCCACAGCGGCAAACGGCCAGCCTGACAGACCAGCGATGACCAAAGCGAACGAGGCGAAACGCGCCGCCCTCAGGGCCGAGTGGGAGACCGGCCGCGGCAATCGTGACCTCGCCCGGCGCTACGGCGTGTCCGAGGGGATCATCCGCCACTGGGTGAAGCGGGAGAACTGGCAACGCGACTGGAAGGCGATCGAGGCCATCCACACTCGGGCAGAAATGCTCACCCTTGCCCATTTCGCTGACCCGAAGTCCTCCGAAGGTGCCCCGGCAGGGCACGGGAGGATTACGCATCCCGCTGCGCACCCCACGCACTCCACACCCCCCTCTGAGCCCACCGAGGCGCAGCGAGCCGGGACTGGCGACGGCGTCGGTGCCGCAGGAACTGGGGAAAGGCTTCGCGAGCTGTCCGTGGAGATGGCAGCCCGGGCGATGGCGGAGGCCCAGATAGGCCAGCTCGAGCGGGCGGCCGCCCTTGCCCGGATCTTCGACATAATAGCGGGGCTGATCGAGGTGGCGCTGGTGCCGGTGGACGCCGACGCCGATCCAGAAGGCGCCAGGAAGCAGAGCCTCGCCCTGAGCACCCTGCTCGCCGGGGGCAACTCGTCAACCCTCAGCAAGATCATCCTGGTTTGGGCGAGGCTCGCCGAGAGCATCCAGACCCAGGAGCGCCGCGCGCTCGGCATCGAGGACCGTGACAGGCGGGTCGCGACGCTCAGTGGCCAGAGCGTGCCAGTCCAGACGGAGAGCGCTCCTAAGCCCAAGGAGCTGGACATCAGCAAGCTCTCCTCTGCCGAGATCGACCTCCTGATGGAGGTGTCATCGATCATGCAGAAGGCAGACGAGGCCAGTCGCCAGGCCGCCCACCGGCTCCATTGAGGCCGACATGGACGGAATGAGGCCGGAGAAGGCGGTCGATCCACCAACTCGCTGTCCACTTCCCACCTTCACCAGGAAGAGGAGAGCTCGGACGCCGCGCTCATTTCCGGCCTTATGTAGCAGTCACACCTCACGGGGGCGTGGGCGCTCCGGGGGTGAAGTCGTGAGGCGGGGCAGCGCGCGACTGCTAGGTGCGCTCGTTGTAGGGGGCGTCGCCCTTCTCCTCAGCCACTCCATCGCTCCGGCCTCGGAAGCAGAAACTGGTGTGGTGCCGCTGGCCGGAAACACCGTCGTATGCGATGCGTCCGAGCAGCCAAGGAGTGGCATTCGCGAGAGGGGCGCCAGTGCCTTCGAACCATTCGGCTGGCGGGCTGACATCGATCTTCACGGAACGGCGGAACGGCACGCTATCCTCACCTGGGCGGAGGATAATGGTGGCGCTCTTGCCTTGGAAACCCACCTTCCCGGTCTCTGGGTCAAAGACCGTAGGGGTGACTTCTGGAAAAATGCGGACGGACGGCCTGTCGCCAAGCAAGTCTTTGATGTCGTCGGCACCAGGGAATATCTCGGCCGGGTAGGTGTCCGGGCGCTTGGTACGTGGTGTGCCGCTGCTCAGGAACCCGTAGGCCACGACATGCCGCATTACGGCCGGGCTGGTTCCATAGTTCCGTATTTTAAACTCAAACGAGAGAAGTGCGCGTCCGTCCCGCCACGCACTGAGATTGTGGGAAACCTGATCCACGAGGATGTACGGTCGATTGAGGGCGGCGATTGCGATCTCGCGCGTCCTGTCAGCGATCTCCGTCTGCCGTCGCGCAATGCGCGTTTGCCTGATCCCGATCCAGACCTGTCCAAAGGTGAACAGGACGATAGCAGTGTCCGTCCACTTGATGTCGGACGCCCAGAGAGCAGCCCAGACCCTTCCGGGCCAATCGTCCCACACGTCCTCGCCGTCCTTCTTGGATGCGCGCTGCTCGCTGCCGGATACGAGGTCGGGTCGCGTGGGGGAAGGGTTCGATGCGCGGCGGGGCTGGCGCTTGCCGGCTTGAGCTTCCCGGCCGTGCTGGTTGGGAGCTGGATCTTGGCCGTGCTGGCAGGGCACACACCATGAGCGCCCCGGCTAGATGGATCTTCGCTGCCACGGCATGGTGGCAGGCATGGGCATTTTGCGAACGATACAAAGATGGAAGTCGGTCGAGGTCTTCGACACGCTCACCTCGTTGGGTGAACGCTTTGGTCTTGAGAGAGCTGCAACGTGGGTTCTGCTACAGCTTGGTGGTGCTGCTATGGCAGGACTAGGCGGTTGGGCCGCTCAGGGGCTGTTTTTCGGGTTCGTGGGATCTGTCTGCGTCTACGTGATGCTTTGGGTGGCCCAGCGAGAGCAAGCGAGAAGTGGGTTCATAGCGTCGAGCCCATTGCCAATCTCCGCTCCTAATCTTGCCGGAAACTCTACTCCCGTGACCTCTCAGCCATGCGATGATCAGGTGGCAGTCCATGCTGCGCTTGTCGAGCGGGTGGCAGGCTTAGATCACAGGGTTCAGAAGATCGATAGCATTATCGCGGAAATGGCAACACAGATTTCGCAGGTTGAGGAGCGTGTTAGAGACCGGTTAGACGGAACCCGAGATGGCATTATTGACTCCATCAAAGATATTAGAAAGGGACTTGGTTCGCTGCAAACGCAGCAAAAAGAATTTGAAAGACAAATTACAGATCTTTTGCGTGCCAGAGACGCCAACCGACGAATGAAATATCTTGCAGGAGAAATTGACCACCGCTTCGATCGGCTAGTAAAAGCTCAAACAGTTTACTATCCTAACGGTCCTGCCTGGAAGGCCGATTACGAAAACTGGAAGCTTTTTGTTGAGGAATTCTACAGTACCATTGCGCGATGGGCTCAGGGAATTGTAGACCCTTTCGGGATTCAAGATGATCGAGAGCTTGATGATGTTAACGTACCCGAAGGGGAACTATTGTCTTCTTTCGAGAACCAACAGAGATACAGACGTCTTGTTATAGCAGGTGATCGGTACTTTCAAATTAAGACTAAAGCATTGGATTTTATCGCGACAAAAGCAACGCCGGATTAGTCAGTGCAACCTAATCTTCTTCGCCCCAATCGCTGCCATCACCTGCAACAGGAACACGGCCGTAAAGCCGCCCCTAGCGATCTTGTTGCGGATGTTAGGCTCTGTCTCCTGCACCCCTATGGCGGCCAGCTTTTCGACTAGGCCAGCATAGGTCACATTCCGCCGCTTCAGTTCGGCCTTCAGCAGCCCCTTGGCCTTCGCCTGCCACTCGGCCGCGTCGGCTGTCTGCACTTCCTCAACGTCTGCCACGACTGCACCTTCTGTGATGGCGGATGCCATCATATCCGGTGCGTTTGTCCTTGACCACCGCTTTGTATGCCATCATATTCGATGCATAAGCACCGGATGCAATGGCAATGGCCCGACATTTCCTCCTTTCCGCCAAGGCTCGGACCCTCTCCCTGGCCGCCATCCTCCGCATGACCGACGACCAGGCGCACGCCGCCTTCGTGGCGATCCGCTGGGCCGACAACGGCGGCGAGGCGTTCTGCCCGCGCTGCGAATGCACGGCGGTCTATACCTACGCCGCCCGTCGCATCTGGAAGTGCAAGGCGTGCAACCACCAGTTCAGCGTTACCAGCGGGACCATCTTCGCCAGCCGCAAGCTGCCGATCCGGGATCTCCTGGCGGCCATCGCCATCTTCGTGAACGCGGCCAAGGGGCTCTCCGCCCTCCAGCTCGGGCGCGACCTCGACGTGCAGTACAAGACGGCCTTCGTGCTGGCCCATAAGCTGCGCGAGGCCATCGGCGCCGGGCAGGCCAGCGCCATGCTCTCCGGGCATGTGGAGGTGGATGGCGCCTACTTCGGCGGGAGCGTGCGGCAGGAGAACCGCAAGGAGGATCGCAAGGACCGTCGCCTTGCTCAGAACCAGACCGGCAAGCGGCAGGTCGTGGTGGTCATGCGCGAGCGCGGCGGCCGGACCCTGCCCTTCGTGTTCCGCGCCGAGGCAGACGCGATCCCGACCATCCGCGATCGGGTTGCCACCGGCACGACGATCTACGCCGACGAGGCGGCTTCCTGGGACGCGCTGCACGCCCGCTTTGAGACGAAGCGGATCAACCACTCCATCGCCTTCTCCGACGATGGCGCCTGCACCAATCAGGCGGAGAGCTACTTCTCCCGTCTGCGCCGCGCAGAGTGGGGGCAGCACCACCACATCAGCGGCAAGTACCTGGGCGCCTACGCGGGCGAGATGGCGTGGCGTGAGGACACCCGCCGGCAGGCCAATGGGGTGCTGCACCAGCTCGCGGCGGCGGCACTGGGGCATGGCGTGTCGCGTGTGTGGGCGGGGTACTGGCAGCGCGGGCGCGCCTAGCCTGACACTCGCGCGCACTTGTTCCTTATTTGTTCTAGGTTCAGGCGACGAAGTATCCTATATAAGCTCCCTTTCGACTTCTCTCGTTGACAGGGGGCCATGCACATGTCTAGCCCGATTCGGTTTAAGTTTGCCCCGGCTAAAGCTCTTAGTGCAATCCACTGGATGGTTCGGCAAAAGCCGGGCTTGGACCTGCACGCTATGCTGAAAAGTTGCTACTTCGGTGACAAAGAACTTTTGAACAGCGAGGGGCAACCGATCTTTGGAGCCACCTACCGCGCCATGCGGTTTGGGCCGGTTCCTTTGGAAATATATGAAATGGCGAAAGGCGAAGCCTTGTGGCTTGCCGAAACAGGAGTGGAAAGATTCCCTTGGAGGCTAGATGGGTTTCGGCTCCAGTTGGCAGCCAACAGTGAGCCTGACTTGTCTGTCTTTTCCCCCGCCGATTTTGCAGCTTTGGAAATTGGTTTTGAGCGTTCGCGCACTATGAACTTCACTGAGCGGACGGCGGCAACGCATGGTGCTGATTGGCAAGCGGCGGCGCTTGGGACAATGCGGTACGAGGACATGCTGAACGACACGCCAGAGAAGCCCGCAACCATCGCTTATTTAGAGCAGGCAGCACCAATCATGCGGCTCTAGTCCAGTGCAAGTCAAATTGTTGGAAGTAATACTGATTCATGACCAGTTTATAAAACCACCAGGACCGAAGATGGTGGTCTGCATCGAGGTTGAATTGGGTTTGTTCGTTCGGATAAACAGCGAGGGCAAATGGGTCTGCCCAGTGCCTATTCTGCTGAGGGATCATCCAGATTTCTTGGATCGTGACAGCAACATAGAGTGCGGCAGCCCGTTTGAACTCGACGATTACGTCATAGAAACTTCGATTGCCAAGCATGGCGTTTTAGGCTGTGTAAACAACAGTTATGCCGAAGCCATCTGTCATGCAGTTGGGCGGTCTTGGAAGGCGCGCAACAGCGACAAAATCGCTATCATGAAGGCGCTTGGCTTTGATGATCTAGCGAACGCAGTGCGTTAGTGTGTTCATTCCAAATATTCAGAGGGCGTAGTTATGGCTGCAGTGGTTTGGCTCAAAGGCGATGAACAGCCGCCGAAGGATAGCGATTGGGCGCTTGTCGCTCGGGACCCATCCGGCCGATACAGGGCAAGCGGATCGGTAACGGGCAAGAACGCCGCCACGTTTTACGAGCCATACCCTGCATCGGAAACTGACCAAGACGCAGCTATACTCAAGGCCAAAGCTTGGGCAGATGCTCATGGCGTTGCGACTGTCTACGTCGTGGCGCGCTAGCTAGCCAAAAGATCCGTGCCGGCCTCACTCCACCAACTCCCACTGCATCAGCCGCCCGGCCTTATCAGCGTTCCGCACCACACCCGCGCCACGCTGATGCCGCAGCGCCCGCGCCACGCCGTCCTCCACGGCCCTCCGCACGGCGCCGATGCTGGCATCCATCCCCCGCAGGACGATTACCCGAGCGCCCACGTCTGGGATGGTGAGCGGCTTGTTGGCCTGCCGCAGCACGTCCAGCACCGACCGGCCTAGGCCGGCGAAGTCCTCGGCCGCCAGTGTGCGAACGTACTTCGTCTGGATGGACTCAATCGGGTAGTCCGGGTCGAGCTGTCGGATCACCGCGTCCAGGCTCGCAATGTCCGCGTGAATCTGCCGCGACTTCGCCTGCGACGCCAGCAACTCGCCCGCTAGCACCGAACGGCGCTTCACAAAGCCGCTTAGAACGTAAGCGAGGCCTACGGACCCTTGTTAGGTGCGGTGTGGGTCAGACGGTTTTCGCGTCGGCCCAGTGCCATGGCATGAGTTCATCGAGGCGGTTGTTAGGCCAGCCGTGGACGAGGCGGGTGAGCAGGTCAGCAAGGTAGCGCCGCGGGTCGACGCCGTTGAGCTTGCAGGTCTCGACCAGGGAGGCGAGGTCGGCCCAGCGGCGGCCCCCATCATCTCCGCTGGCAAACAGGGCGTTCTTTCGGCTCAGGCAGAGAGGCCGGATGGCGCGCTCGACGGTGTTGTTGTCGAGCTCGATGCGGCCGTCATCCAGGAACCGTTCCAAGCCGAGGCGGTGGTTCAGGGCGTAGCGGATTACCCCTGCCGTCGGACTGCCACCTGGGAGGCGCGCCAGCTGCTGCTCGAGCCAGGTGAACAGGTCCTCGACCAGGGGTCGGCTCCTGGCCTGCCGGACGACGCGGCGCTCGTCGGGCGGCTTGCCCCTGACCTCTGCCTCGACGGCGTAGAGGGCGGCGATACGGACCAACGCCTCGGCGGCAATCGGCGCTGCTTTCTTCCGGGCCAGATCATAGAATTCACGACGGGCATGGCTCCAGCAGAATGCCAATGTAACGCCGGGGCCGCCCTCTTCCGGCGCGGCCAACCCCTTGTAGGCGGCGTAGCCGTCGCACTGCAGGATGCCCGTGTAGCCGGCCAGCAGTGCCCGGGCATGCTCGGCGCCGCGGCCGGGGGCGTAGCGGAACACCACCGCCGGCGGGTCTGTCCCGCCCCAGGGCCGGTCATCGCGCGCGATCGCCCAGGCGTAGCCTGTCTTGGTCTGCCCCCGTCCGGGGTCCAGCACCGGCATGGTGGTCTCGTCGGCAAATAGCCGGGCTGAGGCGAGCAGGAGCTCGCGCATCCGCGCCACCACGGGCGCGATCTCGGCCGCCGCTGTGCCCACCCAGGAGGCCAGCACCTCGCGGCCGATGGTGAGGCCCTGGCGCGCCAGGATCTGGGCCTGGCGGTACAGCGGCAGGTGGTCGGCGTAGCGCGACACCAGCACATGGGCCACCGTCGCCTCGGTCGGCATGCCGCCCTCGATCAGGCGCGCCGGCGCAGGCGCCTGCACCACCACGCCCGCGCAGACCCGGCAGGCCAGCTTGGGACGCTGCGTCACAAGGACCTGGAACTGGGCTGGGATCACGTCCAACCGCTCCGAGGTGTCGGTGCCGATCTCGACCAGGGCGCCCTGGCAGCACGGGCAGGCGGTGCTCTCGGGCATCAGCACCACCTCCACCCGGGGCAGGTGCGCCGGTAGTCGGCCACGGCCTGC
>NZ_RCZP01000075.1 GCF_006438825.1 Muricoccus nepalensis | reverse complement strand
GCCATCCGGGTGGGCCGACAACTCAGGGCCGCTGACGTCATCGACGTGCTGTCGGACCTGTTCATCCTGCGCGGCGTGCCGGGTCATGTTCGTTCGGACAACGGGCCCGAGTTCGCCGCCACGGCCGTGAAGGGCTGGATCACCGGCGTCGGCGCGAGGACGGCGTTCATCGAGCCGGGCAGCCCCTGGGAGAACGGCTACGTGGAGAGCTTTAACGGCAAGCTGCGCGACGAACTGCTGAACGCCGAGGTGTTCAACACACTCGCCGAGGCCAAGGTCCTGATCGAGCAATGGCGCCRCCACTACAACACCGTTCGCCCGCACTCCTCGCTGCACTACCGCCCGCCCGCGCCAGAGGTCGTCCTAACGCACCTCGGCAGGCCACCACACGGCCAAACCGCCCACGCCTCAGCCCAGCTCCTGCCCATGCGCCATTAACATCCGACCCGGCGCACCTCGTGGGGGCTTGTCAAGCACGTCTTCAGCGAGAAGCCGCTCGGCGTGGACGCGGCGAGCGCGCAGCGCGCCGCGCAAGCGTGCGCGCAAGCGGGCGTGACGCTCGGCGTCGGCTACAACTGGCGCTTCCAGCCGGCGCTGCAGGCCATCCGACGCCTGATCGACGACGGTACGCTCGGGCGCGTGCTGCACATGGAGGGCAATTTCTGCGGCCCGAGCGTTTACCGCTTCCCGGAGGGTCACTGGCGGCAGGATCGCGATGAATCCCCCGCCGGCGGTATGACCGGGCGCGGCGTGCACGTGGTAGACGCGATGCTCTACCTCGCCGGTCCCGTGGAGCGGGTCACGGCGCAGAGCTTCCGCCTCGCGCAGAGCTTCGGCATGGATGACACGACCTCGATGCTGTTCCGCTTCGCTGGCGGCGCGACGGGCTATCTCGGCACGGTCATCGCCACCGCGGAGACCTGGCGCCTGCAGGTCTTCGGCAGTGAGGGATGGGCGGAGGTCGGCGACGTCGAGCACCTGACGACCTGGGACCTACGGCTCTGCCGCATCGACCGGTCGGACATCACCGCCAAGCGGCAGCCGGAGGTGATCACCTTCGAGAAGAGGGGCACCGAGAGGGCGGAGCTGGAGCACTTCGCGCGGCAGGCCATGGCGCGGCAACCCCTGGTCATGCCGGGCGGCGATGCCGTTCATAACGCGGCGCTGCTGGAGGCGATCCTGTCCTCCGCTCGCACCGGCGAGGCGGTTGCCGTCGTGAACCCTGGCTGAGGGAGGCGAGCATGACCCGTGCGACCCGGCGGCACCTGATCCTCGGCGCGGCCGGTCTGGATCTGGCCCTCGGCCCGGCGCGCGCGCAGACCGCTGCTGAGTTCCCGGCGAAGCCCATCCGGGTCATTGTGCCCTCCACCCCCGGCGGGCCGCCCGACCTCATCCTTCGTGCCATCGCGCCGAGGCTGACGGCCACCCTCGGCCAGCCGGTGGTGCTGGAGAACCGCGCGGGTGGCGGCGGCCTGGTCGGCACCGCCTACGTCGCCCGCCAGCCGCCCGACGGACTTACCTGGCTCTTCACCACCGCGTCCCACACGAACATTCCGCCCTTCAATGACAACGTCACCTACGACCCCGTGCGTGACTTCACGCATGTCACGCTCGCCGCACAGAACTTCGGGCAGGCGCTGGTGGTGCACCCGAGCGTGCCGGCAACGAGCGTTGCCGAGCTGGTGGCGCTGGCCAAGGCCAGCCCGGGCAAGCTCACCTACGCCAACGCCAACGCCAACGCCAACGCCAACGCCAACGCCAACGCCAACGCCAACGCCAACGCCGGCAACGGCACGGCCAGCCACATCCCGGCCGAGGTGATGAAAGCCATAACGGGCACAGACATTCTCTCTGTGCCCTACCGCGGCGTCGCGGAGGCCACGACGGACCTCCTCGCGGGCCGCGTGGACATGTTCTTCGTCGGCACGCAGATCGCGCTCCAGCACGTCCGCGCTGGCAGCCTGCGTGCCCTCGCCCTCACCGGGCGGCGGCGCTGGGCCGGAATGCCAGACACCCCCACGATGGAGGAGGCCGGCCTGCCAGGCTTCGAGGTCGTCAACTGGTTCGGCCTCTGGCTTCCCGCGGGGGCGCGGCCCGATGTCGTGCGGACGCTGCACGCTGCCGTGCGGGCCGCGGTTGCCGATCCGGAGGTGAGACGGCAGTTCGACGATCTCGGCCTGGAAGGCGTCGCAATGCCGCCCGAAGAGTTCATGGCCTTCGTGGCTAACCAGGCGCAGATCGCGCAAGAGATTGCCCGCAGGGTCGGACCCGGGACGCGGTAGTGAGCCTAGTCCCACTCTCATCCGTGCCGTCTGAACCCCGCGGAGGAGAAATCTACGCCTTTGGCGGACGCGCATGTACGGTAACCACCAAGCATCGTCCTTGGCGAGCGGGGTAGCGGGCACCACGATCAGCCGCCACAGGCGGATTGACCTGAACACGGCCATCGTGCCCGCTCCCAATCCAAACTGTTCCGGGTGGAGAGCCGGCTTGGCGAAATCGTTCGTTACACATCGCGCAAACGAATGATACGGGTTGCTCAAACATGCAGGGCTCCGAGGGAAGGACAAGGCCATGACCATCCGACTGACACGGCGCGGTACGCTTGGCATTGCGGCCTCCGCCACCCTGGCTAAGCCAGCCCTTGCAGCCTTCCCGACCCAGCCGGTCCGAATCGTCGTGCCCTGGAATCCAGGGGGACCGGCCGACATCGTCATCCGCGCCCTGGTCCCCGTCATGGCACCCACACTCGGCCAGCCCGTAGTCATCGAGAACCGGGCCGGGGCGAACGGAGCCGTGGGCACGCAGGCCGTCGCCCGGGCGTCGCCAGACGGGCACACACTGATCCTGGCAAACGCTGAGACGCACGCCATCAATCCGCTGATCTACCCGCGCCTGCCCTACGACGCCGTCGCCGATTTCCGCCCAATCAGCCTTATCGTACACGCCCCCTGCGTGCTGCTCGTGCGGCCTGGATTTGAGGTGAACGGCGTGGAGGAGTTCGTGGCCAAAGTGCGCGGGCAACCGGGAGCCTTCACCTACGCCACCTGGGGCATCGGGAGCACCTCGCACCTTGCAATGGAAGCGCTCAGCAGCCAGGCGAAGCTGCAGATGCTGCACGTTCCCTTCACGGGCGGCGCGCCGGCCAGTACGGCCTTGGTGTCGGGGCAGGTCGATGCTGCCTTCCTCAACGCGGGTCCGGCCGAGGCCCTGGCGCGTGATGGGAAGGTAAAGATCCTGGCGGTGGGCGGGCCGCAGCGCTTGCCCTTGCTGCCGGAAGTTCCAACCCTGGCGGAGCGCTCCCTGCCGGTGAACGCCGCCACCTGGTTCGGCCTTCTTGGGCCCGCGAGGATGCCGGAGGAGGCGGTCGGGCGCGTTGCATCCGCCGTTGTAGAGGGGCTGAAGTCCCCCGCCGTGCAGGAGCTGTTCCTGGCGCAGGCTGTCATTCCGGACGCCCGCGGGCCGGAAGCCATGCGGGCCTTCATCGCCGAGGACGTCGCGAGCCGAACCGACCTCGTACGCAGCCTCGACATCCGGCTGGAGTGAAGCCGCGTTCGAACCAATCCCTAAGCCAATGCTGACATCAGGTCACCGTCAGTCCTTGATGCCCGTGATGGACTGGCTCGTCGCGCGAGGGTCCCGCTGAGGCCAGCGGCCAGCATCGACCTGGGTTACGAAGTTCAGGACGACGCGATTGAACTCATCCGGTTCCTCGAGATTGATCGTATGGCCAGAGTTCGGCAGCACCGAGAGCGCGGCCGAGGGGATGTTCCGCTTCATTAGAATGGCCGGCATCAGGCACGGCCAGTCCTCGTCGCCGGTCACCACCAGCGTCGGAACGGTCAGGGCCTTCATCGGCTCAACCAGCGCGTAGAGCGAGGGCCGTTCGCGCTGCACACCGAGTTGCGTGTTCGCCGAGCCGCGGCCGTCGTGCTCCGCCAGCATCCGCTTGAACTCGAGGAAGCCGCGGGGATCCTTGTTCTCGAACTGCACCCGTGTCGGACCGTAGGCGTAGCGCTCGGAAAAGGTTTTCATTCCCCCATTCAGGATGGAGGCCGCGACCGTGTCCGCTTCGTCCTTGAACCGCGTCTGCTGCTCGGGCTCGGCACCATACCCGCACCCGGCGATGCAGAGCGAAAAGGCCCGACCAGGGTGGCGGAAGCCGAAGTGAAGCGTCGCAAAACCACCCATCGACAGCCCGACAATGTGTGCCTTGGGAATGGACAGGCCGTCCAGCACGGCTGCGATGTCGTCGGCCGCGCGCTCCTGTGAGTAGGAGGCTGGATCCGCCGGCACGTCGGACGGCGGGTAGCCCCGTGCGGCAAAGGTAATGGCGCGGTACCGGCGGCCAAAGTGCCGCAGCTGCGGCTCCCAGCTCCGGTGGTCCCCGGCGAACTCGTGGACGAACACGATCGGTGTTCCCGAGCCGACTTCCTCGACGTGGAGCCTCACTCGGTCGCTTGTGGTCACGTCAGTCATTGCAACAGCCTTCCCCCGGTGCTTCTCGTTCCAAAAACATCATCCCCATCTCCTTCGGTTGGCCGAGCATGACCAAGAGCGGGATGGCTGCTTTGAGTAATAGCAACGCCGGTAGGCAGCTCGGTGAGCGCCGCGCACTCCTCAAAGCAGACGAACAGGTGCCCTCGTTTGAAGAGGTACTTTTCCGCAAGTCAGGCGCGTCGCACGTTCCAGAACAGCGCCGGCCCACCCTTGAGGACTCCAGTGATGCTGCGGCGGTAGGCCTGCTGCGGGCGCTGGAGACCCAGCGGGATGAAGGGCGCCTCCTCCCACACCGCGCGCTGCAGCTCCTCTGCGATCCGCTTCTCGGTCTCGATGTCCGTCGCGTCGAACCACTCGTCGCGCAGGGCCTCCCGCCGGGGGCTAGTCGGCCAGCCTGACCAGGCGTTGGCCCCGTTTCCGCGAAGCGGTTGGTGGCTTCCTGGGACTGAAGTATCCAGCCCTTCCCAGGTCGTGCAGAAGGCGCTGAAGCCACCCTGCTCCACGGGACCACGATTGGTGCGGCGCTGGATCTGGGTACCCCAGTCCATCGACGCCAAGTCAACATTGAAACCGACACGGCGCATCAGATCCGCCGCAACCTCCGTCATGCCCTGCAGGTTCGGGAGATCGGTTGCCGAGAGCAGCACGACGCGCTCGTTCTTGTAGCCGGCCTCGCGCAGCAGCCGCTTCGCTTTCTCAATGTTGCGGGGCGCTGTCAGCACCTCAAGGCCAGCGTCATTTGCCAAGGGCGTACCGGGAGTGAAGGCGCCGGAGGGGATGCGGTACAGATCGGGTTCGGTGCCCATCGCTGCCTGCATGAATGCTTCCTGATCCACCGCTGGGAACAGAGCACGCCGAACCGCCGGATTGTCGAAGGGTGGATGCAGGTGGTTGAACCGCAACACGCCGAAGGAGCCGAAGGTGTTGATGGTCTCCAAGGCAATCTGCCGGTTACGACGGAGGATCGGCAGCAGGTCGGGTAGGGGGGTCTCCCACCAGTCGGCCTCGTTGTTTCGGAGCGCGGCGGCGGCCGTGGCCGCATCCGGCATGATGCGCCAGTTGACTCTGTCGAAATGCACCTGCTTTCCGCCGGCGAGTAGATCTGGCGCCTCCTGGCGGGGCTGGTAAGCCGCATTGCGCTCGAAGACGGCCAGGCTGCCCGCTACCCACTCGTCGCGCAGGAACCGAAAAGGGCCGCTGCCTGTGAAATCCGCGATCTGGGTGAAAGGATCGGTCTGCGCGATACGCTCCGGCATGATGGCGCAGATGTTCGCTCCCGCTTTCCCCAAGGCCCAGGTGAGCCCGCTCCAGGGCCGCTTGATACGGATGGTGAAGCGCTCGTCTGAGACGGTCGCCATCTCATCAAGTAGGGCATCCAAGCGCTGGCCAAGCACGTCCCGCTTCGACCAGCGGCGGATTGAGGCGACACAGTCGCGGGTGCGAACTGGCTCGCCATCATGGAAGCGCAGGCCTGGACGCAGCGTGATGGTGTGGGTCAGCCCGTCCGCGGATACCTCGTGGGCCGCGGCCATCTGCGGCTGGACCTTGAAATCGGAACCGATGCCGAAGAGCGTATCGTAGACCATCAGCCCGGCGTTGCGGGACAGGACCGAAGTACCCCAGATCGGGTCCATGCTCGCGAGATTGCCTTGCGGCACGAAGCGCAGCGTGCGCGCCGGGCTACCCTGCGCCAGGGCTGGCGCAGAAATCTGCCCCACCCTCGTAACCGCAGTGGCTCCGAGGGTCGCCTTCAGTAGAGTTCTACGGTCCGTCACCTCGGCCCCCTCTAACTGCCCCCAGCCAGGGCTGTGCCGACAGACTGCCTCCGGCACAACGTTGGAACAAGCGGGCCAGCCCTTCCGGCCATGCCGTGCATCTCGCCGGCGGAGCCGGCACTGAGGGTGCCGTGACGCGCAGGTTGGGATCGAGGCCATCATGGCGAGCCGGTAGATCTCGGCGTTGTAAGCCTCTTTCCATCGTGGTGACTGGATGGTTGTCTTCGACGTAACAACGAGGAAACAGCCATGAGTAATCTGCGCGTCAGGATGGGAGCGCTGCTGACGGGCGCCCTGATGGCCCTGCTGATTACCAAGCCGGCTATGGCGCAGGTGGACCGGCTGCCACCTGACCTGCAGGAAACGCTTGCTCGGATTGGTCCGGTGTTCCAGCGCGATATCGGAACCCACATCCCCGCCACGCTGGCCGCCTTCCAGTCCGTCCTGAGGTCAGCCCCCAGGGACGGTGTCAGCGTGACCGCCGACCAACACTACGGCCCAGACCCGAAACAGGTGTTGGACGTCTATCAACCTGCATCGCGGCAAGACGCTCCCATCCTGATCTATGTCCATGGCGGCGCCTACGTGACGGGGGATAAGAATGCCTACGGTGAGGTTTACGCCAATATCGGCTGGTGGTTCGCGCGTCAGGGGATCGTGACCCTAAACGCGACTTACCGGCTCGCGCCGGCCTCGCCTTGGCCTGGTGCCGTGCAGGACGTTCGCGCGATGGTAGCCTGGGCGCGCGAGAACGCAGTGCGCCTCGGCGCCGACCCCAACCGCATCTTCCTGATGGGGCACTCCGCCGGTGCGACCCACGTCGCGAGCTATATCTTCGACCGGGCTCTGCAGCCCGCGGACGGGCCCGGTGTCGCTGGCGCCGTGCTAATCAGCGGGCGCTATCGCCTCGACTACGATCCGGCAGACCCGAACGGCCGCAACATGCAGGCCTATTTCGGAGACGATCCGGCACAGTACCCAAATCGCTCTCCAATCACCCACATCCGGGACGGCGCCAAGGTGCCAGTGTTCCTGGTGGTCACCGAGTACGACAATCCCGGCCTGGATGTGCGCGGCGCCGAGTTGCTGTTCGCCCTTTGCGAACGCGACAGCGCCTGCCCCCGGTTCCTGCGCCTGATAGGGCACAATCACCTTTCGGAAGTTGCGGCCTTCAACACACCTGACGAGCAGCTCGGTCGTGAGGTGCTGGGCTTCATGAGCCTCGGCCGGTAGCAGAGGGGCGCTGAGTGGCCGCGCGGTGTCGGGGAACTTGCGCCCTCGTGCGATCGACACCGTGACGCACCCGGCCCATTGAAGGTCCGCTCTCAACCTGCCCAAATCTGAGCCGCCTGGAGGCCGGCCACTTCCTGCTCCCACTATTCCGGCACGGCGTGTTGCCGTCCCAAATGCGACGGGTTCGTTCAAAGGCACGGGGAGGAGCGGGATGCTCGCACTGTTTTTCGAGGTTCGCCCGAGAGAGGATGGCGGCTGGGATCGCTATCTAAGCATCGCCGCCGCGCTGCGGCCGCTGTTGGCCGAGCAGGAAGGACTGCTCTTCATTGAACGCTACCGTAGCCTCATCCACCCGGGCACGCTGCTGTCGCATTCGCTTTGGCGAGATGAGGCGGCACTCGCGGCTTGGCGAACGAACGGAGTGCACAGCGGGGCACAATCGAAGGGTCGGCAGGATGTGTTCGAGGACTACCGCCTGCGTGTCGCCCACGTGTCGCGCGCTGCAATCCCAGGTGACGCCGCTCAGCCAACTGCGCCCCGCAGCACCTACCGCGACCCTGCCGCTCACCCTGCACGCTTCATGGTTGTCGCCACGGCCGCCGGCGAGATCCCGCTAGGTGCTGCCACACCAACCGACACCTTCGAGAGCATCAATCGTGAAGGGGAGCGCCTCTGGCTGTTCGACGTCTCCAACGAGGCGGCAGCATCCGACCTCATCGACGTCCTGTGCAGGGGCGGTGCAACGGCGAGAGCCTGTGAGGTAGAACGGGACTACGGCATGTTCGACCGTGCCGAGGCGCCGCAGTACTACCCGCCTGTGACCCGGCCTAACGGGCGCGGCGACGGGATGACCATGGGAAGATCTCTGTAGGTCTCCTGCCGTTGGCTCAGACCGAGGGAAGGGGAGACTCAGCATGGCAGGTGCCAACATGATCGACGCAGCCCTTTTTGCTTTACTTGGGCAACACCGTTCGCGGTCCCATGTTCTTTGCCTCGATACGCGTCGGTGCCCGGCTGGACCTACAGCCTGACGGACATAGCCGGGCTGAGGTCCGCACGCTCAACGGTCACCCACTCGGGTGGCTGCCGTCCGAGGACGCTCAGATGGTTGCCGACCTGATCGATAAAGGTGCGCTGACCCGGGCACGGGCGGGGGCACCTCGATGAGGGCCGCGGGCTGGGCGGTGAGCTCGGCGAGCGGCAAGCCGCAATGCCCCTCGCCCGTGGCCTCGGCGAGCGCGAAGGAGATGCCGGCGCGCACCCGGATCATGGCCGTGGGCTCGATGCCGAGGCGCAGGGCCACGAGGTCGGCGGTGCGAAAGCCGATGCCGCGGATGTCGCGGGCGAGCCGGTAGGGGTTCTCGGTGATCACCCGCACCGCGTCGGCGCCGTAGGTCTTGTGGATGCGCACGGCCCGCGAGGTGCCGACCCCGTGGGCGTGCAGGAAGAGCATGATCTCGCGGATGACCTTCTGCTCGGCCCAGCCGGCGACGATCCGCGACGCCCGCTTGGGGCCGATGCCCGTGACCTCGCGCAGCCGCGCCGGCTCGGCCTCGATGAGGTCGAACACGGCGTCCCCGAAGGCGCGGTCGTTGGTCCAGGTGCCGGAGAGCTGCACCCACTCGCCGGCGGCGATGCTGGCCGCGTGCCCCACCACGGTGACGAGGTCCTTGTGCCCGCGCGCCTTCACCCGCAGCACGCAGAAGCCGTTCTCGGCGTTGTGGTAGGTCACCCGCTCCACCAGACCCGCCAGGGCCTCGGTGGGGGCGGTCTGGGGATCGATCTGACCCACGTGCTTACCGGACCGCCAGCACGGCCGAGGGAGCAGGGGAGGGGAGGCACCCCCGCCAGGATAATGGCGACGCGCCCGACAAGAACCTCATGTTACCCATTTGGCTTGTGTGGACTGCAGCAAGCTAATTCATCGAGGGGCAGAAGGTCAGCGCCGTGGCAAAGGGCGTGGCGCGCAGCACCGGGGACGCACGGCAAAGGCGCGTGCTCGCCTCCTAGTGGTGATTGGAGCTTGACCGACTCATGACCCTGCTCCGGCAGCTGGACGGCATCACGCTCTTCTCAATTGAAAAACCCATCTGGTTAGGTTATGTCGATACATGGTCACTGTGCTGCGTGCCCACGGCCTGCGCGTGGTCATCTACGTCAACGATCACGAGCCGGCACATGTCCACGTCTTTGGTGACGGTGAAGCCAAGATCAATCTGCTAGGGGCCAACGGTCTGCCGGACTTGATCTGGGCCGATCGTATGAGCCGCGGCGAGGTGCGCCGCGCGATGGAGATCGTGGTTGCGCAGCAGGTGGCCCTGCTGGCTCGCTGAGAGGAAATCCATGGCTGAGTTGACCGATGCTCAGATCGACAAGGCTCTCACCCGAGGTGCGGCCGCTCGCATTGCTGAACCACGAGCTGTGACCGCGCGCTACGACCAGCAACTTCGCCGGGTTGTCGTGGAGCTGAGCAACGGTTGCATCTTTGCCTTCCCGCCGGGCCTGGGACAGGGCCTGGAGAGTGCGACCGAGGACCAGCTCGCGCAGGTGGAGGTTCTCGGGACAGGCTCCGGCCTGCATTGGGAGGTCTTGGATGTCGATCTTTCCCTTCCGGGTCTTCTGGCAGGGCTGTTCGGCACCAGAGCGTACATGGCCCGTCATGCTGGGCGGACGACATCACCGACGAAGGCTGCTGCAGCACGGACAAATGGGTCCAAGGGTGGACGCCCGCGTAAATCTGCCGAGCGATAATGGTTGGCAGTCTCCGGCAAGAGACCAAACGGTGAGGTGATGCCGACGATGGACGAGGAAAAGGGCGCGGCCGCCCCCGATCGAAAAACGCTGTTCGTCGTGACGGTGAACGGCGTGGGAGCGCGGAGTGAGCTCGCTGCCGGGCTCGACGGCGTGCAAGAGGCCCTTCTTCGGGCGCTCTGGTCTGGGCTTGGCGAGGTCCTGCCTCACGTGTCAACGGCGGAGCAAAACCAGGCCAGCGCGGCGGAGTAAAACAAGGCCACTGACGGCTTGGCGGCACCAGAGCTGACTGGCTTTCGATCAGTTGCCAATCAGGTCTGCGGCTGGTCTCTGTGGCGGTTAGACAGGCAGGGTCTCGCCGGTATCCGGGTCTATCTGCTCGCCTGCGACGGCTTCAGCTGGCGCGGCCTTTGTGGAGTGGCGCTGCCGGGCAGTGGACTGGGCCAAGCGGTAGCTCTCGCCGTTCATCGCCAGGATGTGGACGTGGTGGGTGAGCCGGTCGAGCAGGGCGCCGGTGAGACGTTCCGAGCCGAGCACCGCGGTCCACTCCTCGAACGGCAGGTTCGAGGTGACGATGGTGGAGCCGTGTTCGTAGCGCTGACTGAAAACCTCGAACAGCAGCTCGGCGCCGGTCGGCGACAGCGGCACGTAGCCGAGCTCGTCGATGATCAGCAGCCTGGCCGCCTGCAACTCCCGCTGCAGCCTCAGCAGGCGCTTCTCGTCACGCGCTTCCATCAGCTGGTGCACCAGCTGGGCCGCGGTCGTGAACACGACGCTGAACCCTCTCTGGCAGGCGGCCAGGCCAAGACCCAGGGCGACGTGGCTCTTGCCGGTGCCGCTGTTGCCGAGCGCGATGATGTTCTCGCGCCCCAGGATGTACTCGCAGCGCGCCAGCTCCAGGACCAGCATCTTGTTGAGGCTGGGAATGGCGGTGAACACGAAGCTGTCGAGGCTCTTGGTTGTCGGGAACCGCGCCTGGCGGATGCGCCGCTCGACCAGGCGCCGCTCGCGGTCGATCAGCTCCAGCTCGAGGAGGCGCAGCAGGTAGCGAGGGTGGTCGACACCGTCGCGAGCACATTCGCGGGCCACCTTGTCGTACTCGCGCAGCACCGTCGGCAGCCGGAGCTGCTTGAGGTGGTGGGCCAGCAGGATCTGCGGCGTTCCCTGGTTGGTGCCATGCGGCATGCCATCGGTCGCGCTCATGCCACCCGCTCCTGCAGCAGCGTGGTGTAGTCCGCGGCGCGGGTCATCCGCACCTCGGTGCCCGGCAGCCAGGGGTAGGCGGTCAGGTCGAGCCTGGGCGGGCGCCGCTCGATCCGCGCCAGGACGATCTGYCGGACCGCGTCATAGCCGATGGCGCCGAGGTGGAYGGCGTCGGTYACCGCGGCGGCCACCACCTCCYKGGWSGCRATCTCCAGCAGCCGCAGCACCTGGATGAACTCCCGCTTGCCACGGTTGCCCATCCGCGCCTCCAGCAGGTGGCGCAGGTGCTGGAACACCGGCGGCAAGGCCCAGCCCTGCAGCGCCGCCGCCTGGTCCAGCGCGCCCGGCTTGGCCTCGAGCAGCGCCAGGTAGTGCAGGGGATCGTAGACGAACTCGCCGTGCCCATAGGAGCGGGCGTGACGGGCCACCGGCACCCCGTCGCACAGGATCACCACCTGCTCGACGAAACCCTTCACCAGCACCGCCTGGAACCCGTAGGCGGTCGGCACCGAGTAGTCGTTGCCGCGGTAGCGGACCAGGGCGGTGGACGACACACGGGCGCTGATCACCTCGCAGGGCTCGAGCGCGACGTCCGGCAGGYGCTGCATCGCCGCCAGATCCGCCACCAGGCGCGCACCGATCGTCTCGGCGTGACGTCCCGCCCGCTCTGACTGCCGCAGGCGGCAACGCTCCGCCAGCACGGTGYTGAGCGCCTCGTGGCTAGGTGCAATCGGCACCGGGGTCAGGAAGTTGGCCCGGGCGAACTTCACCAGCCCCTCCACCTTGCCCTTGTCGTTGCCCTTGCCGGGACGGCCGAACCGGTCCCTGAACAGGTAGTGGCTGACCAGGCCGGTAAAGGCTCGCGTCCGCTCGCGCTTGCCGTCSCCGCARATCCGCGCCACCGCCAGCTTGAGGTTGTCGTAGAGGATCGATCGCGGCACGCCGCCGAAGAACGCGAAGGAGGAGACGTGCCCRTCCAAGAAGGCCTCGGTCGTCTCCCGCGGATAGGCCTTCACGAAGCAGGCGTCCGACTGCGGCAGGTCCATGCAGAAGAAGTGAACCTTCTGCCGAACCCCGCCGATCACCGCCTCCGCCTCGCCGAAGTCCACCTGCGCGTGACCCGGCGGGTGCGCCAGCGGCACGAACACCTCCCGCCCACGCGCCCGCTGCCGTCGCACGTGATCCTTGACCACCGTGTAGCCGCCGCCATAGCCGTGCTCGTCGCGCAGCCGCTCGAAAATCCGCTTGGCCGTGTGCTGCTGCTTGGGTGGCGCCGCCCGGTCCGCCTCCAGGATCGCCTCGATCACCGGTACCAGCGCCCCNCGTCCGACTGCGGCAGGTCCATGCAGAAGAAGTGAACCTTCTGCCGAACCCCGCCGATCACCGCCTCCGCCTCGCCGAAGTCCACCTGCGCGTGACCCGGCGGGTGCGCCAGCGGCACGAACACCTCCCGCCCACGCGCCCGCTGCCGTCGCACGTGATCCTTGACCACCGTGTAGCCGCCGCCATAGCCGTGCTCGTCGCGCAGCCGCTCGAAAATCCGCTTGGCCGTGTGCTGCTGCTTGGGTGGCGCCGCCCGGTCCGCCTCCAGGATCGCCTCGATCACCGGTACCAGCGCCCCAAGCTTTGGCTTGTCGGGCGGCCGTGTCCGTACATACCCGGGCGGCGCCGAGTACCGGCACATCTTGGCCACCGTGTCCCGGCTCAACCCGAAAACCCGGGCCGCCTCCCGCCGACTATGACCCTCGAGGAATACGAACCGCCGGACCGCCGCGTAGCTCTCCACCACGAACATCCCCCGGCGCCCCACCCTGATCCTTCAAGGTAGGCCGCCTGCACTGGCCGGGTTTTACGCCGCCCGCAGCCGCATCACGCCGCCGCTCCAGTGGCCGACTTTCTCTCCGCCGTGCACAGGCTCACCTGTGACATTCGATGGGTCTGCCAAGTGTCTGGACTGTGCCATGAAACCTCAGCCTCTTCCCGCGAGCGCCACGGGAGACCGCGCGCCGCGCTCGGTTCGACGCGCCTACGCCCTCTGGCTTGTCGGGGGCTTCTGCGGCCTGCACCGCTTCTACCTGGGCAAGACATTCAGCGCGGCCATGATGAGCCTGACGTCCCTTCTCTGCGCGCCGCTCGTCCTGTCGGAAACCGGGCTGCTCGGCATCGTCAGCGTTGCCGTCTGCATGGCATCTGACCTCATCCTGATGCCCGAACTCGCCCGCGAGGCGAACGCCCTCGAACAGGCGACCTCCTAGGGACCGGTGCCCCGAATCCCGAGGCGCTTCAGTTCCTCCGTGCCTTGGGGTCTCTGTCCTGCTGTGAGGGTCGTCGCGTGCCAGAACCGCGAGGGTTCGGCACGGACGTGCTCAACCCATGCTTTCCCGCGATGAGGACCGGGCGAGCGGCACGACGAGTTCGCACACCAGCCCGGCCGCGTGCCAACGGGCGATCACCGTCCCCCTGAGCTGGTCACACACCGTGCCAATCAGCACGCGCGAGCCAAAGCCGCGACGAGATGGCGGTCCGCTCACGGGCGGCCCACCCTGCTCGGTCCACACGAGGCACCGGACGGCGGACCCGGGACGATCGCTGGGGTGACGCTCGACATCACCGAACGCCGCCTGGCCGAGGAGCGGCTGCGCGAGAGCGAGGCCTTCGCTCACCGCGTGCTCGGCGCGACCACCGACTGCGTCGCGGTGATCGACACCGAGGGACGGATCGCCTTCCTCAACGAGCCCGGGCGTTGCCAGAAGGAGATCGACGATCTCTCGGCGGTGCTGGGCCAGCCGCTGGAGGTGCTCTGGCCCGCCGAGGCCGTGCCGGTGGTGCGCGCGGCCATGGCCGAGGCGCGGGCGGGCCGGCCGGCGCGCTTCACCGCCTTCGGGCCGACCGCCAAGGGCGCGCCGCGCTGGCGGGACGTGAGCTTCTCCTCGCTGCCCGGCGCGAACGGCGAGGCGCCGCGCCTGCTGGCGGTCGCGCGCGACGTCACCGCCGCCAAGGAGGCCGAGGCGGTGCTCCGGGAGAACGACGCCCGGCTGCGCGAACTCGCCGAGACRCTGGAGGACCGCGTGCGCGAGGAGGTGGCCGCGCGCGAGACGGCGCAGGCAAGGCTGGTGC
>NZ_RCZP01000074.1 GCF_006438825.1 Muricoccus nepalensis | reverse complement strand
ATCGCAAGAATGCGCTGTTCGCGGGCAGCGATGGCGGGGCGCGGCACTGGGCTATCGCGATGACCCTCATCCAGACCGCCAAGCTGAACGGCGTCGACCCTCAGGCCTGGCTCACGGATGTGCTGGAGCGCGTCGTCTCCGGGCGGACCAAGACCGCCGAGTTGGACACCTTGCTGCCGTGGAACTGGAAGCACAGCAGCCCCGCCACGGCACCCGCCATCGCGGCGTAGCGCGCCGGAACTCAGCCAGCGCCCACCGTCAATACAATTCCGCCCCTGTCGCCGCCGCGACGCTTACCCTCCGGCTCGCGCCTGACGATGCGCGGCGACGTCTCGCCCGGGCTCCTGCGCGAGCTGGTCGAGGGGCTCGCCCAGCGCTGATGCTCGCACCTCCTCCGGGTACGCGGGTGTTTCTCGCCTGCGGCGTCACCGACATGCGGCGCGGGTTTGACGGGTTGGCTGCCCTCGTGCAGGGCGTGCTGGCCCAGGACCCGTTCTCGGGTGCGCTGTTTCTCTTTCGCGGCCGCCGGGGCGACCTGGTGAAGGTCCTCTGGTGGGACGGCCAGGGCCTGTGGGAACACTGCCGGGAGTGCCGCTTCTTCCTGGCCAACGCGGCAAGCCTCGGGTTAGTCCCGAAGGGCGCGCCGCATGCTGTCTCGCAGGGGACGAAGCAGGTAGTCGAGCACGGTTCTTTTTTCGCCGAGGACGAACACCTCGGCGGGCATTCCCGCCCAGAGCGGCGGAATGGCGGTGTTGCTGTTCTTGCCCTCCGTCTTGGAGACGAGGTCGAGCACGGCGCGAGCAAGGAAGAAGGCGATGCCCTGCGGGTCGGTTTGGCGGTCGGCGGAGACGTAGGTCAGCCGGCCGGTCATCAACGGCACCTCCCGCTGTCGGAAGGCCGACAGGCGCACGTTGACCTGTTGTCCTACGGCGACCTGTTCGATGTCATTCGGTGATATCCGGACCTCCACCACCAGGGAGGATCCTTCGGGGACAAGGTCGAGGATAGGCTGGCCCGCACCGATTGAGCTACCGGGCGTGAAGTACCGGATGTCGGTCACGGTCCCGGGCTCGGGTGCGAGGACCTCTCGCCGGGTCAGGACGTCCTCGGCCGATCGCAGGCGTTCGGCCGCGTCCGCCGTTGTCGCCTGGGCTTCCTGGAGATCCCGGGCCACCTCGGACTGCCGGGTAAGCTGGAGGTTCTCGGCCTCGAGCTCGGCCTGAGCCTTCAGTTCACGAGCCTGGGCTTCCTGCGCGGTGTATTGGCCGAGGTTCCCGAGAGCTTCGGCTTCGTTCCGGCGGAGTTCGAGCGCACGGGTTCTGGTGGCGAATCCCTTCGCCAGGAGCTGGTTTACGCCGGCCAGTTCGTCACGGAGGGCATCAAGCCTGGTGCTGGCGGCCGTCCGTTGCGCGCCCAGGGCGCGGATCTGGTCGCCGTACTGGGCTGCGTGCCGGCCTGCAGCGGCCACAGCACCGTCGTACGCGGCCCACCGCGCGGCGAAGAGACGCTGTTCGGTCGCCATGGCGGCGGCAAGGCCCTGCTCGAGCAAGGGAGTGGAGGAGGCGAGGGAGGGAGCCGACAGCATCCGTCCATTGGCTTGTTCGGCCGTCAGGCGGGCGAGGCGCGCGAGCCCGGCGACGTAGAGCGCCCTCGCTTGGTTCGCCGCGGCTTCCGCTTGCGTGACGTCGAGGCGCAGGAGGACTTGTCCTCCCTGCACGCCATCGCCTTCCTTCACCGCGAGCTGCCGGAGAATTCCTGCTTCGAGGAGGGTGATCGTTTTTCGGCGCCCCTCCGAGACGAAGGAGCCGGTGCCCATAATGGCGCTCTCGAGAGAGGTTGTCGCCGCCCAGCCGAAGAGGCCGCCGACGCCGATGGTGAGCGTGAGGACGGACGCGAGCGCGATGTTCCGGAGGGAGGGGGCGCCGAGGGCGACTTCCAGGGAAGGATCGAGGGCGCTGTCCGTCGATGGCTTGGGGGCATGAGGCGGCGTCACCCGGGCGAGTTCCCCCGCAGGCCGGACCGATGGCAGGTTTTCGTCCGGCCGGTGGGACGGCAGGGACGTCCGTGTGTCCGAGATGGCTTGGTTCACAGGGAGGTCCCCTTGGCGTTGGTGTCGAGGCGCCAGGCCCCATCGGCGGAGAGATCGATCCAGGTGGTGACGATGCCGTGCCATGAATCGGGATCGTGCGTCACCAGAAGGACGATGGTTCCGCTTTCCCGGCGGCGCGCTACGGCGGCCCGCAGTTCGCCGACGAGGTGGGCATCAAGGCCTGCCTCCGGCTCGTCGAGGACGATCATTGCCGGCGACCCGAAGAAGGCCCGGGCAAGGGCCACCATCTGCTTCTGACCGCCCGAGAGCCCGGCGGAGTGGCCGGCTGCGGTGGCATAGCCCTCGGTCAGGCGCCCGATGAGGTCGTGTGCGCCAACCTCCCGGGCTGCCACCACGGCATCTTCGGCGGCGGTTTCCGAGAAGCGGCGGATGTTGTCCAGCACGCTTCCCTCGAGCAACTGCGCGCCTTGCGGCAGGTACCCGATCGGCGAGGGACGATGGGTCAGCCCGTCGCGCCCTGGCAGGGCGTCGGTTGCCTCGCCGTCAAGGCGAACGCATCCCGCCTCGGGCCGAGCTATCCCCAGGATGGCTCGGAGGAGGGAGGACTTGCCAACGCCATTCGGCCCGCGGATGCCAACGACCTCGCCGGGCGCCAGGGTGACATCGAGATCCTGGACGAGGGTGCGCAGGCCGTCCGGGGTTCGAAGGCTCAGGTGTTCTACCTGAAGACCGGGCACGGGCGGCGTCGGTGACGGGGAGGGCGCCGGGGTATCGGTCGCCCTGATGAAGGCGGACAGGCGGCGCCAGGCGACCACTCCATACGACCAGTCCCGCCAGGTGGCGACGATACGGCTCACGGGGGAAGCCGCCATGCCGGCGAGCATCGTTGAGGCAAGGATGCTGCCGGGCGAGGCTCGATGGTAGGTGACGAGCCAAATCCCGACGCAGATCATCGCCATCTGAAGGGTGAGACTGACGAAGGTCGCGATTTCCTGGATCGCCCGGGCCCGCCGGTGGGCCGCGTCGCCGAGTTCGATCGCTTGCTCTGCCTCCGGCCGCCAACGGCGTAGGATGGCGGGAAGCATGCCGAGGCCGTCAACCACGTCGCGGCTTCGCAGGCGTCCGGAGAGTGCGGCGACGGTCCGGGCTTGTTGGTGGCTCGCGGCGCGGACGAGATCGCGTGTCGTAAGGTCCGCCAAGGCGCCGAGCGCGCCCAGGGCAACGCAGCCTGCGATCGCCAGCCAACCGTAGTAGGGATGCAGGACGAAGAGAAGCCAAGTGGCGGCCGGCACCATCATCAGGTCGAGCAGGTCCGAGGCAACGGCCCCGCCGAACAGCCGCTGGACCTCGCCGGCGTCCCGCAGGGCGGCCAGCCCGCGTGTTCTGTCGCCGGCCAGGGCGCCTTTGACCGACGCGCCGAGCGCCTGGAACTGCAGGCGTCGTCCCGCGGCGCTCGTCGCCGCCGAGACAAGCGCGGAGCGGAGGTAACGCAGTCCGCCGCCGAGAAGGACAATCAGGGCGTAGGCCACCCCGAGAGCGAGGAGCGTGTCTCCGTTGCGGCTCTGCAGGACCCCGTCGAAGACGTGCATGGTGAGCAACGGGGCCGCGAGCATGGCGCCGAGGGCTCCAACCGAGAGCAGTATGCAGAGGAGCAGGACGCCCATACCTCGGATGGCATGCCGGCTCTGGAGGAGGCGGCGAGGTTTCGCCCAGGCCGGGGCGGCGGGGGAGATCCTCATGCGGCCGACTTCGGGTTGAAGGCGATGACCTTGCCCTTTTCCTGCGTGATGGCCGCCTGCGTCCGGCCGCGCAGGCTGCCGTCGAGCTGCAAGATGAGCAGCCGGTCAGCCATGGCGAGGACCCCGGAGCGGTGGGAGCTGATGACGACCGCGACCCCGACCTGGCGGAGTTTCGACAGGAGCGGCCCGAACGCGGCTTCGCCTTCGGCGTCAAGCCAAGCGGTCGGTTCGTCTAGGATAAGCAGGCGCGGCGATCCATACAGGGCTCGGGCCAGCGCGACCTTCTGGCGCTGGCCCATGGAGAGGCCAGAGCCTGCTGCTTCCGAAACCGGCGTGGCATAGCCGAGGGGAAGCTGCGCGATCATGCGATCCGCTCCGCACAGGCGCGCCGCGCGGATGACGCTTGGCAGATGGGGCTCGGGCGTCAGGCGGGCGATCGCCTCGGCCACCGTGCCGTCCCCTAGCAGGGGGTCTTGCGGGAGATAGCCGACGTGGCAGGCGAGGTGTTCGCGTGACCAGTGCCCCACGGCGTGGCCGTCGAGGAACACGCCTCCGGCGGTGGGCCGGATCATCCCCAGCATCAGTCGAAGGAGGGTCGTTTTGCCGCTTCCCGACGGCCCTGAGATTGCCGTGACGGTGCCCGGTTCGATGGCAAGGCTGATTTCCCGGAGGATCGGGCGCGGCGTGCGCGGCTGGAGATAGGTAAGACGCTCGAGCACGAGGCGCCCGTCGGGACAGGCGAAGTCCTGCCTTTGATCCACGGCGTTTTCGCCCCGCTGACCGAGATGTTCGTTCACGCGCCGCCAGGCGGTCGCGGCAAGGGCCCAATCTTGGTTGGCGGCGCCCAGGTGGGTGAACGGCTCGATCAGTCGGCCGGCGAGAAGCATGGCGGCCATCAAGCCGACGCCGAGGTTCTCGCCCGCCAGCGCGAGACCGGCGCCGAGGACCATCACCAGACCGGCCGTGAGGCTTTGAAGGGACGACGTGGCGGCGGCAAGGCGCCGTCCCGTCTCCTGTGCGGCTTGCAGGCGCTCCCCGCCCGCACGCAGATCGACCAGCCAGCGCCGTGCCAGGGTGGGACGCATGCCCATGGCTTCGACGGCTTCGGCGCAGCGCATGGCGTCGGCCACGAGGCCGGCGGTGCGGGTGGAGAGGGCGTTCGTGGCTGTCAGGGCGTCGAGTGCCCGCTTCTCGGCGCGCAGGCTGATGAAGGCCGCGAGGACGCAGCCGCAGAAGCCGACGAAGGCAAACCAGGGATGGATGACCCACAGGATGATCAGGGTCACCGGGGCGAGGGCCACGTCGAGAGCCGCGGAGCAGAGGCTGTCGCTTACCGCCCGGCGGATCTCCTCCACGTCAGCGAGGAGGCTTGCGCAGGCGATGGACGGGTCGCCCGAGCGCGCCGCCGCCTGCAGGATGGCGGGCGCAGAGAGGCGGCGGGCAAGCCGGTTGCCGGCGGCAAGGAGCGTCAGCGAGCGAAGGTGCGACAAGCCAACAAGAACCGCGGTGACGATCAGGAAGCCGGTGGCAAGTCCGGCCACGGTCGACATGCTCCCGGTTGGAACGACCAGCCGGTAGACCTCCATGCGGAGAAGCAGGCCGAGGAAGGTCGCCGCGATCGCGGCCGCGCCGATGATGAGGGCAAGACGGATGGACGCGGTTACCTCGGCCTGGACGAGGCTCAGGATGCCTTCCGGCTGGGCTAGGCGGGTGGAACGGGCAGCGGCCATAATCAGCGTCCCAGGAGAAGGGAACTGATACCCGCAACAGACCATGCAAGCGCGCTACCGGCGGCAAAACAGACCAAGCAGCAGAGGGCGATCTGCCAGGTGTCGAGCCGGCGTCCATTCGGACCGGCGGAGCCGAGGCTTTGCCGTTGAACGAGGGCGAGCTGCTCATCGATGGCAACCGACCGCATCTCGAGGGTCGTCACCCGTTCCAGGAGGTCGGCGACAGCGGCGGCTGCCGCCTTTAATTCCTCGTCCGAGCGAGCGGCGAAGGTGTCGAAGCGCTCCTGCAGATCCGTGTTCCGCTCGGACAGCGTTTTCACCGCCGCGGCGAGCTCGGCTTCCCTCTGGTTCTGGTTTCCCGCTTGGGTCGCCGGGGCGACCGGGGTCAGGACAACGGGCGGGCGCCGGGCGGCGCGTATCGGAAGCGGCACAGCTTCCCCGTTTTCTGCGATGGCAACAACGGAGATCTCGGCCCGCCTTGCGAGGATTTCGGGCGTGAGTGGAAGGTCGAAGGCGTGTTGCCCGTCACCGATGCCGCTGCCGGCGAGGTCAGGGCGAAGGCTGGAGGCGGTTGTGGAGGCCGCGACAGTCGAGCCGAGACGTAGCTCGATGCGAAGGCGGTCATCCGGATTGGCCTGGTTCCAGGCCCAGCCGAACAGGCGGCCCGGCTCAACGTTATCGATCAGGCCTTGGATGGCGGCGCCGCGGGTAACGGGCCCCTGGTCGACCATGGCTGCGCTCTCGGACATCGTTCTTCTCTCGCCGTACAGGAACGGGTCAGGCTGGGGTGGACGCCAGCCGGCCGGTTGGGGAACGAAGGATCTGACGGTAGAGATCCAGGTGTGCGTCAGCGGCTCGGTCCAAGCTCTGCGGAGGGCGCATGGTGTTCACCAGGGTCTGCCACAGATCGGGATTGGAGGCCGCTCGAGCCATTGTTTCGTGCCACCCATCCGCATCGCCGATGGGAGCGTGTAACCCGTCCACGCCGTTGCGGATGAGCTCCGCCATCCCACCCGCGTCGCCGCAGATGACCGGCCGGCGGTGATGGAGGGCTTCGAGGACGACCAGAGGGGCGTTCTCGAACCAGATGGACGGAACGACGACCCAGTCGGCGTTCGCGATGCGCGCCGGCATCTCGGCGGCTGAGTAGATGCCGTGATGCCTTGCGTCAGGTGCGGATGCGAGGGCGGTCCTGAACTCCGCGAGGAAGGTTTCCGGCTGGAAGGCCGTTCCACCGTGGAGGGAAAGCTTGTGAGACACCCCGATTGCGGAGAGCTTCGCCGAGGCCTCGAGGGCGATCAGCGATCCCTTGAAGCGGTTGATGTGCCCGAAGAATGCAAAGCGGTTCCGGGCCTCGCCTGGCGCCACCGGCCGATGTGCGACTGGCGAACCCTTTACCGGCGCTGCGTTGGACAGGACGCTGATCCGGTCGGCTGCCCATCCAGCCGCGACGAATTTTTCCTTGAGGAACTCGCTTGGCGAGAGGATGGCATCGACGCTTTCGCAGGCGTTCCGCAGGGAGATCTGCCGGAGCATGAGGTCCGTGGCTGAGCGGTCGGGCAAGCATCGGCGGCAGGCGTCAGGGGAGGGGCCGGTGCAAAGACGGCCGTCCGTTCTGAGCAACTGCCCCTCGCGCGGGCAGAGGGCGAAGTAGTCGTGCAGGGTGAGGACGATTTTCGCTCGCCGGGGTGCAAGGCGCCGCAGAAGCGCGATGGTCTCCACACCGAATTGAAGGGGGTGATGAAGGTGGATCACGTCGGGCCGAAGCTGGCCCATTAGCGGCACGAGGGTCGCAGCCAGCCCATGAGTATCGATCTGGCTGAGAAAGAAACGGTCGAAGTGCGGTAGGCGGATAAGCGCCTCGTCGGACTGGCCGCCAGGGGCGGACTGGAGGAGCGTTCCAGGCTTGGCATCCCGGTAGGCGGCGCTCACCGCGGCCAGAAAGAGGCCCTCTACGTTGCATGACCGGTCGCGGAGCGATCGGAACAGGCTTCTGGCCACGACTTCGGTTCCGCCCGGCTGCAGGTCCGGGTGGTTGTGGGCGAGCACGAGGAGGCGGAGAGGTGTCGTCATCGCTTGGGCCTTTGCGCTCCATCGCCTGAAAACTGGTTCATCAGGGCGGAGATGGCCGTGTCCCATCGGAGGTGGTGAATTCGCCGGTTGTGCGCACAGGCGAGGGTCCTGGCGTAGCCGCCATGGCCGACGATGGACTGCCGTTCGAAATGGTAGAGTTCGGCTTCCGGGGCATAGCGGATGGTTCCGCCCAGGGCGCGCAGGCGGAGGCAGAGATCGCTGTCCTCGTAGTCGCCAACGACGTAATCCGCACAGAGGCCGCCGGCCGCGTCGAAGGCGTCGCGACGAACGAGGAGGCTCGCGCCGGTCACGCCCGGCACCTCGCCGGCCCGCTCCACTGACGGGAAACGGCGTGGCATTCCCTTTCCGTAATGCCCGTTGAGCCAGTCGCCCTGGGCGCCCTCTCGGGCAAAGAACAGCCCGGCATGCTGGACCGAGCCATCCTCGAAGAGAAGCTTCGGACCGACAGCGCAGGTGCGATCGTCCCGCTCCAGGCTTCGGAGCATGGCCCGGAGCCAGCCGGGAGCGCAGGGGATGACGTCGGAATTGAGGAGGAGAACGGCCTTCGCGCTGGGATCAGAGGCAAGAACGCCAGCGTTGTTTGCGCTGGCGTAGCCTGCGTTAACGGGCATGACCACCATGGTCGCGGGAAGATCGTAGATCCCATAAAGGCCGCGCAGCAGGTGCTCGAGCTCCGCCCTCTGCTCGGGGGAATCGAGGACGAAGAGGAGGCTGGCGTCGGCGCGAAAGCTCGCGTCCTGGGCGAAGGCCGCGATCTGGAAGCGCAGGAACCGGAGGTTTTTGTACAAGGGGATGATCACGTTGACCCGCGGCTTTCGGGGAGGATCTCCGATCTGCACGACGTCCGGCGCGCCGATCGGAGCGAGGACACCGCGCTGGAGGCGTGCAACGGCCGGGATGATGCAGTCGTCGAGGAGATCGTGCCGCAGAGCGGCCGGGTGAACGGCTCGCAGGACCAGGTCGCGTGCTGATACCGGGGGCAGGAGACTGGGCGGAGCCCCAAGGGAGATGGCTTCACCGGACCGCAGTTGCAGGTCGAGCCCCCATTGCGCGACGGGGCCGCCGGTCAACCGCTCAAGGTCGGGAAGATGCGCCAGGAAGCCGGGGTTGCTGTCCGCGGTTCCGTGAAGGGTCTTTGAGAGCCGCTCTGCAAGGTCCGGGCGTGCGTGCCACTTGGTGATCGCCTTTGGCACTTCTTGCCGAAGGCCCGTCAACGGATCTCGCAATGCGAGGCCGCCGGTTACCATATGGAAGGGGTCCCGCATCCATCCGCCAATGAAGACGCCCCCTTCACCATCGGAGACTGCGATCTCTAGGGCGGCTCCAACAGGACGAGCGGGGTTGTCGAGGACCTGTGCCGGGACAAGCGGGGCAAGCAGCCGCCGGTCGCGGAGGAGTTGCTTCAGCTTGCTGTTGCCCGGCTCGGCGGCAACCCGGCGTGCCAGGGCCGCCGCGAGGGCGCGTTCCGCGGCTTCGCGGCCCGGTACGCTTTCGAGCAAGCGTGGCAGGGACGCGGGGCCGGCGCGTAGAAGAAGGGGCTTCGGGGCGTGATGCCCTGGCCGCCCTGGGGGGAGGAGAAGGGTGGTCTCGGAAGGGCGCAGAGGCTCATCGAGAACGAACACGCCGGCGACGGGCGCGGCTATCCGCCGGGTCGAGCGTGCGGTGAGGAGGTACCAGGAACCCGCGGGGTGGGACCCGGGCACAGCCCAGACCGAGTGGGGGTCGGCCGTGGCCGAGAGGGCCTGCGCGGAGGGTCCCGCCGAGCGGTCTGGTGCGTTGCTCGAGGCTAGGCGCAGAGCCTCCCGGACGAGTTGGTGCCCGGGTTCAATCTTGAAGATGTTGGTGCAGGCGCCGACCAGCGCATAGAGAAGCGAGGCTTGCATCCCGAGGGGAAGGCCTCCGACAAAGGCGCCGAAATCGATGACGTTACCGGAGCCGGATGCGCGGTCGGCATACCCCGCGAAGTCCATCGTGCTGTCGCGGAAGACCTCGACGAGAAAGGATTCGTCGGCCCCGGGCGCTCTCAGCACGGCGGAGCGTCGTGCCATGATGATCTGCAGGGACAGGCTGCCCTCGGTGAGCCGAAGGGCCGTCACGGGTGCCGGAACGGTGTGACCGTCTACCTGAACTGCCAGTGAGCCCGGCGACGAGGCGAGCGTCGCATCGTGGACGATAACCAGGAGACCGGCCGCGAAGGTGAAGATGCGAGGCCGGGGAGAGGCGTCAGAAAAGGTAACGCCGGA
The DNA here is from genome assembly GCF_006438825.1 of Muricoccus nepalensis. Taxonomy (GTDB): domain Bacteria; phylum Pseudomonadota; class Alphaproteobacteria; order Acetobacterales; family Acetobacteraceae; genus Roseomonas; species Roseomonas nepalensis. The sequence continues at coordinate 3,428 of NZ_RCZP01000074.1, read as the reverse complement.
CCATTTCTGGTCCGGCGTCGGGAGAACGTCCGCAGACAGGGAGGCGTCCATCGATGATCCTGTCCTACGGCGACGTCTTGATCAGACGATCTTGACGTAGCTGTCGAGGTTGCTGACCAGGTCGCTGGCCGACACGCCGACGAGCTTGATGGTGTCGCTGCCGAGCGTGATGATCGCGCCCGTCGCATCCTCGGTGATCCGTCCGGCGAGGTCCTCGGCGCTGGTGATGCCGGTGCCGTTGATGTTGGACACGATCTCGATCTGGTCGGTGCCGCCGCGAAAGTCGAGCACGACGTCGTTGCCGAAGTTCGAGGCGAAGAAGAACGTGTCCTCGCCCGAACCGCCGATCAGCGTGTCGTTGCCGAGGCCGCCGATCAGCGTGTCGTTGCCGCTGCCGCCGACCAGGCGGTCGTGCCCACCCTGACCCTGGAGGAGGTCGTCGCCCGTCCCGCCGAAGATCGTGTCGGCGCCGTCGCCGCCAGCCACCGTGTCGTTGCCCGAGCCCGCGTCGATGAGATCGTCGCCCGCGCCGCCCGAGATAACGTCGTTGCCGCTGCCACCGAGCAGGGTGTCGTTGCCCGCTCCACCGAAGAGAGTGTCGCGTCCGGTCCCGCCGCTGAGCCAGTCGTCGCCAGCGCCGCCGTCGAGGATGTCGTCACCGGCCTCGCCGTACAGGATGTCCTGGCCCGCCTCGCCGTAGATCACGTCATTGCCCGAGCCGCCATAGACCGTGTCATCCCCGGTCCCGGCGAAGACGAGATCGTCGCCGCGGCCGGCGTAGACGAGGTCGTTGCCGCCGAAGGTTGTGATGAGGTTGTCCGACGTGAAGCCAGGAAGGTTGTCGGCGATGATCGTGTCATTGCCGGGAGTGCCATACCAGTCCGTCTCGCCACCAGGAATAGAAGCATAATCAGGCATCTACTCATATACCCTTTTGGCTCACTAGGACGATGATTCGCCCAGCAATCAAATCTTCTTGAGAATCTATTTGCCCGTCGAGTGTTGCGTACACAATGCGACAAAATCAAATAGAACATATCTCTACAATGTAGATTGTTTATTAATAATATCTTGCTGTCTGATCCCAGTAAAAACGTAGCCCACGCCACGGACTGCTTTAATCATGTTTGGATCGTTACAGAATGGCGCTAGCCTTCGGCGCAATCTAGCAGCGACATTATCAATTGCTCTATCTTCTGGATACCAAGGTCGGCGAAAAATCTCTTCTGACAAAACTGTTCTCGGAACCGGTAAGCCTCGCCTACGGTTAAGATAGTAAAGAAAATCGAACTCGGCCGTCGAAAGCCCGCAAGGCGTCCCACAGGGTGCAATTAAATCTCGCTGGTCAATTGCGAGGCGCCAAGGAGAACAGTTGGTTTTGGCCATAGTCGATGGAAAGGAGGGCTGTGTGAGCGTCGGAGCTGGCACGGTAAAGCGGGCACGCCTTACAACTGCGCGGATGCGCGCAATTACCTCTTGGTCGGTAAAATCACCAGGAATACAATCATCGGCGCCTGCGTTGAAACCCGTAACCCGATGCGCATCGTCGTTGCTCTCTACAGCGCGGAGAACGCATGGGACATTGGAGACATAGCGGACGCTCTGCAGGATCTGCAGAGCCTGTTGCGGAACTGCTCCGGCCCAGTTAATCAAAACTAGACTAAGCGGTGCATGCGCTAGTCGTTCCAATGCCTCATCTACCTGACTGTAGGCCTCAGCCGGCAAACCACATTCGGTCAGATAAGCCGCTGTCTGGCCTGCGCGTTTGCCGTCCACATCGTATACAACGAATGGATCGTAGGTTTGCCTTCCCAAGCGAGCTGCTCCTGAAGGGGAATGCGGCGGTCATGGAGCACTCTGGCTAGTTCGTAGCTAAGAGGCAAAGCTTTTCACAAACGCTTGATAATTCCTTACAATCCGTCTAAATTCTGGACTTTCTCGCGTGTTCTGAAGCGTAACGGAACTGGGTGAAGGGCCGAATCGGTGCGCGAATTTGACCTTCCCGCGTAGAAGCGGTCCGCCGGTAGAGTGAGCCCGGCGGAACCGTGGAGGGTGTTGGGATGCAAGGAAGCACCACAAGCCGGAGGGCTGAAGGTATACCTTCAGCCGTCGCCAAGCTGCGTCAGGTCGAGGTGTTGCTGGCGCAGGGCAGGACCGCCGCTGAGGCGGTGCGCACGATCGGGGTGACGGAGCAGAGCTACTACCGCTGGCGGAGCGAGTATGGCGGCCTGAAGTTGGACCAGGTGAAGCGCCTCAAGCAGCTGGAGCAGGAGAACGGACGGCTCCGCAAGGCGGTGGCGGACCTGACGCTCGAGAAGCTGGTGCTGAAGGAAGCCGCCTCGGGAAACCCGTGAGCGCCGCCCGTCGTCGCGCCTGCGTCGAGCACGTCACGGGCAGGCTGGACGTCTCGGAGCGGTTTGCCTGCAAGGTGCTGGGTCAGCACCGCTCGACGCAGCGGAAGGCGCCGAGGCAGGCCGACGACGAGGTGGCGCTCACCGAGAGCATTACCAACCTGGCCCGGCAATACGAGCGCTATGGGTACCAGCGGATCAAGGCCCTGCTCCGGGATCTCGCCGGTATCCTGGTCGATCTGCTCACCTGCGATGGCTTCGGCTGGCGCGCCCCTTGTGGAGTGGCGGCGCCGGGCGGTGGACTGGGCCTGGAGTGCGCCCTTGGGAGTGGACAGGCTCAGGCCGCTGTTTTGACCGCCTGCCGGGCGTGTTGATCCTCGAACTGTACGGGGCTGAGATAGCCCAGGGCCGAGTGCAGCCGCCGCGAATTGTAGACACCGTCGATGAACCGCGGAAGGTCGGCGGTGACATCCTCGAAGCTCTCGTAGGCGGCCAGGTAGACAGCCTCAACCTTGAGCGTCTTCATGAAGCTCTCGGTCTTGGCGTTGTCGTAGGGATTGCCCCGTCGGCTCATCGAGCCCGCCAGGCCGTGGGCGGCGAGCAGCTCACGATACGCCTCGGATGCGTATTGGGTGGATTCACGCGGTCGTCGCAACACCGAGGCGGAGGGGGGTTGCGATGGCGTGTCGGCGGCGTTCGGATTGGGCTTTGCGGGCGAAGTCCCCTTCGCCTGGCCGCCCGGGAGTGGCCAGGCGTGAGTGACAAGCCCCCACGAGGTACGCCGGGTCGGATGTTAATGGCGCATGGGCAGGAGCTGGGCTGAGGCGTGGGCGGTTTGGCCGTGTGGTGGCCTGCCGAGGTGCGTTAGGACGACCTCTGGCGCGGGCGGGCGGTAGTGCAGCGAGGAGTGCGGGCGAACGGTGTTGTAGTGGCGGCGCCATTGCTCGATCAGGACCTTGGCCTCGGCGAGTGTGTTGAACACCTCGGCGTTCAGCAGTTCGTCGCGCAGCTTGCCGTTAAAGCTCTCCACGTAGCCGTTCTCCCAGGGGCTGCCCGGCTCGATGAACGCCGTCCTCG
>NZ_RCZP01000073.1 GCF_006438825.1 Muricoccus nepalensis | reverse complement strand
CCTACCGCATCCACACCGTGCTCACGGACAACGGCACGCACTTCACCTCACCGGGCAATATCTGCTCGGCGACCGCCCAGATCAGGGAGGCCATGGACAAAGGCGAGCTCTTTCGCGCCCATGCCTTCGAGTATGCCTGCGCCCAGAACAACATCGATCACCGACTGACCAAGCCCCGGCATCCTTGGACGAACGGGCAGGTCGAGCGGATGAACCGCACGATCAAGGACGCGACCGTTAAGCGCTACCACTACGAGACGCACGACGAACTCCGACAGCACCTCGACCAGTTCGTCGCGGCCTACAACTTCGCCCGTCGCCTGAAGACCCTACGCGGCCTCACGCCCTACGAAGCCATCTGCAAAGCCTGGACAGAAGAACCGTCCAGGTTCATCCATGACCCGCACCACCAAACCCCGGGACCAAACATCTAGTGGACAGCGCGGGGCTGCAGCTGTGCGGACCTGGCGAGTGGCTGGTTGAGAAGCACGGGAGCAGGACGCGCCGGTCTTGGCGCAAGCTGCACGTCGGCGTGGACGCCGATACCGGACGGATCGTCGCGTCATCGCTGACGGCAAGCGACGTTGATGACGCCTCCCAAGTCGGTCCCTTGCTCGACCAGTTCGCGGACCCAATCGCCTCCTTCACAGCCGATGGCGCCTATGATCAGGACGGCGTTTACGGCGAGGGCACCGCACGGCACCCCGATGCTGCCGTGATCGTGCCGCCCCGGTCCAGTGCCGTGCCAAGTGCGATGGCCGAGACGGCACCAACCCAGCGCGACCAGCACCTGCAGACCATTGCTGAGCGCGGACGCATGGGCTGGCAGAAAGCCTCAGGCTACAACTGGCGAGCCCTGGTCGAAGCGGACATTGGGCGCTTCAAGCGGGTCATTGGCGGCGGACTGCACTCACGCACGGATAGGCGCCATGCGACAGAGGTGGCCATCGCTGTCAGCGCGCTGAACCGCATGCTCGAGCTTGGACGCCCGGAGTATGTCCGTATCGTGTGACTACTGACCAGCCGGCGGCACTCCCGCGCCCTCAAGCTGGTCCATGCAACGCAGTCCCGGATCGCCTGAACCGGAACCCGCCGGCGCCTACTGCTCCTTCGATCTGTTCCGTGCAACGCAGTCCGCTGCCGTTCCTCTTCGCTGCGGGGTGGCATATGGCGCTCACAAAGGCGGGCCCTGCGGCCGTTCAGGCCACGCGCCGCTCCGCCATCGCCTCCTTCGCCGCCGCGCAGGCGGCCTGGACGTGGAGCATGGCCGCCTTGCGCGCCGCGGCCGGCGCCCGGTCGCGGATGGCGGCGAGAATCGCGCGCAGTTCCCGCGCGCTCTCCGGCGCCCGCCCCTGGCGGGACATGGAGCGCGAGCGCAGCAGGTTAATGCGCGCGTGCAGACCGCGCAGGATCTCGTCGACCACGGCGTTCCCACAGGCCGCGAGCACGAGGTCGTAGAAGCACGCCGTAGCGCCGACCCGGCCGAGCGCGTCCTCTGCCGCCACCGCTGCCTCGAAGGCCTCCAGCGCGGCCTCCATCTCCTCGCGCTGCGCCGCTGTCGCGCGCCGGGCCGCCAGCGCCGCAGCCTCCCCCTCCAGCAGGCGGCGCACGTCGTAGATCTGCACCGCCTCCTCCCAGCTCAGCTCCGTGACGGAGGGGCCTCGGTTGGGGGTGATGACGACCAGCCGCTCCCCCTCCAGCCGTCGCAGCGCCTCGCGCACCGAGCCGCGGCTGATACCGAGAAGCCGGCACAGCTCGGCCTCCACCAGACGCTGCCCGGGCTGGAAATGGCCGGAGACGATTGCCTCCCGCAGCTTGTCCACCGCCTGGCTCTGAACCCCCAGGGGGGTGACGCGCAGGTCCATCAGCGGGCGGGCTTCTGGCGAGGGCGGAGCGCCTCGAACACGGAGTAGGTGCCCTTGAACCAGGGCTCGGCGGCCAAGCGGCCGCGCCAGGGCGTGGCGCGCGCCTTCTCCCGCGCCGGGGAGGAAAGGGCGGCGCGGTCCGCCAGGTAGTGCAGGGCGAGGCGGTTGTAGGGCAGCGGCTCGCCGTCGGTGATGCGGAAGCGGCGCACCATCAGCCAGTCCGGGCTCTCCATCAGCAGCGGCACGTGGTCCTGCTCGTACCAAGCGTCGAAGTCGGCGCAGCGATCCTCGGGCACCTGGAACCAGACGGCATAGAGCAGCGGGGCATCCAGTGCGGCCGGCGCATTCCCTTCCGCGCGGCGTCGGACGGCCGTCTCCTGCCCGATATAGCGGGTGAAGCCGGAGACGTTCGCCAGCATGTCCTTCGTCAGGGCGCTCGGCTTGCCCTTCACCTCCCCATAGGCCGAGGACTTCAGCACGTCCGGCGCGTCCATCTCGTAGACCGCCAGGAAGCCCTTCGCCCCCTCCCCCGTGTCGCGGTAGCGGCGGGCGGAGACGAAGCCGGGGACGCCGACGCGGAGGGGCACGTGCTCCTCGTCGTACCAGGCGTGGAACTCCTCCTCGCGGCCTGCGGGCGGCGTCATCTCGGAGAAGAGGATGGTCGTGCCCTGCACAGGCGCCTCCGTAGCTTCGGATTGTTTGACAATCCTATGATGGGGAGGGATGATCCCGCAACACGCTACCGAAGGTTCGCCCGATGCCGCTCGATGTCCGCCGCTGGTCCACCCTCGTCGAGGAGAAGGCCGTGGAGGCCGGGCAGCGGAGCGAGGTGCCGCTGCGCAAGGTGGCGGCCCTGGCCATCGTCGCCAATCCCCATGCCGGCCGCTACGAGGCCGACCTCTCCGGCGTGATCGCGGACAGCGAGGCCGTGGGCGCCCTGCTCGCGAAGCTCGCCATCGACGCGATGGGCGGGCTGCCCGTCGAGAGCTACGGCAAGGGCGGCGTCGTCGGCCTCGGCGGCGAGCAGGAGCACGCCAACGCCATGCTCACCACCACCTTTGCCGAGCCGCTGCGGGTCGCCGTGGGCGGCGCGCTCTCCTGGATCCCCTCCTTCACCAAGGTGGCGGCACCGGGCGGCATCATTGACGTGCCGCTGGCCCACAAGGATGCCCTCTATGTCCGCTCCCACTACGACGGCGTGACGGTCGCCCTGCCCCCGGACGCCCCAGCGCCCGACGAGGTGGCGCTCATCGTCGTGCTCGCCAACCGCGGCCGGCTGAACGCGCGCGTGGGCGGGCTGAAGGCCGAGGAGATCAGCGCGCGCGACGGGCTGCGCTAGAATGCGGGTCGCGGTCGTTAATCTCGGGCGGATCGTGACGGGGGATCTCGCCTCCCCCTTCGCCGCGGGGGACTCCCTCCTGATGGAAGGGGGCCGGATCGCCGCCCTCGGCACGCTGACGGCGGAGCAGGTCTCGGGCGCCGACGTGGTGGTGGACGCGGCCGGCACGGTCGCCATCCCCGGGCTGATCGACAGCCATGTCCACATCACCTTCGGCGACTACACGCCGCGCCAGAAGGTGGTCGGCTACCTCGAGAGCTACCTGCACGGCGGCACGACCACGGCCATCACCGCCTCCGAGGTGCACGTGCCCGGCCGCCCGAAGGACCCCGCCGGGGTGAAGGCCCTGGCGCTCGCCGCCCAGGCCTGCTTCCGGGACTACCGGCCAGGCGGGATGCGCGTGCACGCGGGATCGGTGATCCTCGAACCCGGCCTGACGGAAGCGGACCTCGCGGAGCTGCGCGCCGCCGGCATCTGGCTCGCCAAGGCCGGCTTCGGCGCCTTCGCCACCCCCTATGACTACGCCCCGCTGATGCGGGCCGCGCGGGGCCTCGGCATGGTCACCACTATGCATACCGGCGGCTCCTCCATCCCCGGCTCCTCCGGCATCTGGGCGGAGCACGTGCTGGCCGCCGAGGCCACCGTCTCCTTCCACGTCAACGGCGGCCCCGTCGCCATGCCGGAGGAAGGCTTCGAGCGACTGGTGAAGGAGAGCAGCGTCGCCATGCAGATCTGCACGGCCGGCAACCTCCGCACCGCGCTCAAGACCGCCCGCCTGCTGGACGAGGTCGGGCAGCCCGAGCGCCTGCTGATCGCGACGGACACGCCGACGGGCAGCGGCGTCATGCCGCTCGGCATCTTCTACACCATCACCCATCTCGCGAGCCTCGGCGGCATGCCGCCCGAGCAGGCCATCGCCGCCGCCACCGGCAACAACGCCCGCGTGTATGGCCTCGACAGCGGCATCCTCGCGCCGGGCAAGGATGCCGACCTTGTGCTGATCGACGCCTGCGCGGGCGGCGCGCATGATGAGGCGCTGACCGCCATCGCCCATGGCGACGTGCCGGCCGTCGCTGCCGTCTTCACCGACGGCGTGCCGCGCTTCGTCGGCCGCAGCCGGAACACGCCGGCCTCCATCCGCAACGTTCGGGTGGCCGAGTGCCGGCTGCCTATGGATTTCTCGGGGAGCGCGCATTGATGAGCCGTTTCAACGCAGTCCCGAGCGTGATCGTCGCCGGCGCCGGGCCGGTCGGCGTCGTCACCGCCCTCGCGCTCGCGGACGCCGGATTCACCGTCACCCTGATCGAGGCAGCGGCGGATATCGACCGCAATCCCCGCGCCTCCACCACGCACCCCTCCACGCTGGCGATGATCGAGCGCGTGGGGTTGATCGACCGCTTCGTGCGCGAGGGCCTTGTCGCGCGGTACTTCCAGTTCTGGGATCGTCCCGCCGGGCAGAAGGTGGCCGAGTTCGACCACCAGATTCTCGCGGACGAAACCCCCTTCCCCTTCGTGGTGCAGACCGAGCAGCACAAGCTCGCCCGCATGGGCCTCGACCGGCTCGCCACGCTGCCGAACGCCACGATCCGCATGAGTACCGGCCTGACGACGTTGGAGCAGGACGAGGACGGCGTCACCGTCACCCTGCCGGATGGCGAGCGGCTGCGGGCGGACTGGCTGGTGGGCGCCGATGGCGGCCGCTCCACCGTGCGCAAGGCGCTCGGCATCGGCTTCGAGGGCTATACCTGGCCCGAGCGCTTCATCGTGCTGACGGTGACCGACGACTTTGAGGCGATGCTCGGCTGCTGCCTGCGGAACTATTTCGCCGACCCCGACGAGTGGGCCAACCTCTTCAAGGTCGCCGGCGACGGCCAGGGCCCGCTCTGGCGCGCGGTGTTCCCCACGCGGGCCGACGAGCCGGACGAGGAGGCGCTCTCCGATGAGGGCGCGGAGCGGCGGCTGCAGGGTCTGCACCCGAAATCCGGCCGCTACAACCTCGTGCACCGCAACCTCTACAAGGTGCACCAGCGCGTGGCCGCCCAGTTCAGGCGCGGGCGCGTGTTCCTCGCGGGCGATGCGGGGCATGTGAACAACCCGATCGGCGGCCTCGGCCTGAACTTCGGCATCCACGACGCGATGGACCTCGCGGACACGCTCACCGCCCATGTCTTCAGCGGCGCCGATCCCGCGCTGCTGGGCGGCTACGAGCGGCGTCGCCGCACGCTGAACATCGAGTTCGTCCAGCAGCAGACGGTCGCGAACAAGAAGCGGCTGGAGGAGAAGGACCCGGCGAGGCGGCGTGCCAGCCTCGACGCGCTGGCTGCCACCGCCGCGGATCCGGTGAAGGCGCGCGAGTTCCTGCTGCGCAGCTCGCTGCTCGAGAGCACCCGCCAGGCCGCCGCCATGGCCTGACGGCCCACGCCCCTCCGGAGAGCCGTCCCGATGCTACGCCGCCTCGCCCCCGCCGCCCTGACAGCGGCTTTGACCCTCGCCCTGCCCCTGCCGCCCGCACGGGCCGCCGAGACCGTGGCCGCCCGCATCACCTATGAGGAGGTGGCGCGCCCTGCCGGCCTTTCCACGGCCTTTGCGCCCGTGGAGGCGGCGACACTGCGCTTCCTCGCGATCACCGCGATCGACGGAAACCGCCTGGACGCCGCGCTGTGGGAGCCGAAGGGCCGCCCGCCGGCCGAGACGACGCTCGTCATCGCCGTGCACGGCAGCGGCGACAACTTCGCGCACGCGCCCGCCGACGCGCTGGGGCGGGGCCTCTCGGCCGGCGGGCGCGCCGTGCTCTCGATCAGCACGCGCCAGCACGACGAGCGGGTGAACACGGACAACTTCCTCGACGTCCGCCGCGACGTCGAGGCCGCGGTGATGACGGCGCGCTCCCTCGGCTATCGCCGCCTCGTGCTGTCCGGCCACTCGCTCGGCAATATCCAGGTGCAATTCTACGCCGCCACCGACTGGTCGCGCGACCTCCGCGGCGTGGTCCTGCTCGGGCCTTTCGCCAACCTGCCCTGGAAGACCCGCAACATCCTCATGGGTGAAGAGGCCGCCTATCGCCGGCTGAACGACGAGGCACGGGCGATGCTGCGCGACGGGCGGCTGGCGGAGCGGCTGCCGGAGCCGATGGGCTTCTACACCGGCCAGCGCGTGCCGGTGACGGCAGGGCATTTCCTCACCTATCGCTCCGATTCGACCAGTGTCGCGGACGGCACCTTCTGGATCCGCCGCATCCCGGTGCCGGTTCTCATCGTTCGCGACGCCGCCGACGCGGTGATCCAGCCCTTCGAGCCGCAGATGCTGGTTTCCGCCGCCAATGCGGAGGGGTCGCTCACCCAGGGCGCCCGCTACGTGCTGCTCCCCAACGACCACCCGCCCTCGCTGGCCGGCCACTACTTCCCGGACACGGGCGATAAGCTCGTGGAGACCATCGGCGCTTGGCTGGCGGAGCGGGAACTCTAGAGGGGCGGGGACGGCGCTCGGCCGGTCCCCTGCCGCCTTCAGTCGAGCGTCGCGCCCGAGATCTGCACCGCCTCCTTCCAGACCGGCAGGTCCGCCTCGACGCGCGCGCCCATCTCGGCCGGCGTGTTGCAGACGGGCTCGACCCCCAGGCGCCCGAGCGAGGCGCGGAAGGCGGTATCAGCGCAGGCCGGGCGCAGCGCCTCGGCGATCCGCTCGACGATCGCGGGCGGCGTTCCGGCGGGCGCCGCGATGCCGTTCCAGGTTTCCGTCACCAGACCCGCCAAGCCCTGCTCGGCCACCGTCGGCACATCCGGCAGCTCGGGGATACGCTCGCGGCCGGAAGTCGCGATGATCCGCAGCGTGCCGCCCTGCATCTGCGGCACCACCTCGGAGGGATTGCCGAAATAGGCGGCAACGCGCCCGGCCAGCAGGTCCTGCGTGGCGGGACCGCCGCCGCGATAGGGCACGTGCTGCATCTCGATGCCCGCCCGGCGCAGGAAGAGCGCCATGGTGAGATGACTGCCCGAGCCGTTGCCGGCGGACGCGTAGTCCATCCGGCCGTTCTCGCGTCTTGCGAGCGCGATAAACTCCTGCAGGTTGGCCGCGCCGAGGCGCGCGGGCACGGCGAGCGCGAAGGGGTTGCTCGCGACGATGCTGACCTGCGCAAAGCTGCGAACGGGGTCGTAGCGCACGGCGGTCAGCGCGGGCAGCACCGCGAACTGCGAGGCGCTGGCGACGAGCAGCGTGTAGCCATCGGGCCGGCTGGCGGCCACGAACTCAGCGGCGATGCTGCCGTTGCCGCCGCTGCGGTTCTCCACCACCACGGGCTTGCCGAGGCGGTTGCCGAGCCATTCCGCGCTCAGCCGGCCGATGCTGTCCGTCACGCCACCGGGCGCGAAGGGCACGACGAGGCGGATGGGCCGGTCGGGCCAGGCCTCCTGCGCCCGGGCGCCTGGCGCAACGCCGGCCAGGACCGCCGCCATGCAGGCGGCCAACAACCCACGTACTCTCATCATCGCACATCACCTCGTTCTAACGCCCCTCCCGTCAGCCCACCGCCGGCGCTGGAGCCGCACAGGATGTGGCGCCGCCGGCAGCAGTCGGGCAGAGTTGGATTGTTTGACAATCCAACGGTGGCCGCAACGCAAAATTTGTGCCTTAAGCGGTGCGCCGCAAAAGCCGGCCACTCAGGCGAGTGGTCGCTCCGGGCGGTGGTCCTGACCCCTGAAACTGGTCCCGTGGGAGCGCAAGTTTTTCGGGCACTTGACCCTGTACCCGAAATTGGTCCGGCTCATGGGAGAGCCTTCCGACTTCTTCAGGGGCCATTTCGGGCCGCCTGGGCAGCAAACTCGAGGGGCGTCAGCTGCCCCAGGGCACTGTGAGGTCGGGACGCGTTATAGTCCCGCCTCCAAGCCTCGATCTTGGTCCTGGCGTCCTCCAACGACAAGAACCAATGGGTGTCCAAACATTCGTCCCGGAGCCGCCCGTTGAAGGACTCGATGAAGCCGTTGTCGGTCGGCTTGCCCGGGCGGGAGAAGTCCAGCGTCACGCCGCGCTCGTAAGCCCAGCGGTCCAGTACCTTCGAGACGAACTCCGGCCCGTTATCAACCCTGATCAGCTCCGGTGCGCCGCGCTGAGTGGCGATCGCCTCCACCGCGCGTACGACATGCTCGCCACGGATGCCGCCATCCACGATGATCGCCAGCGCCTCGCGGGTATAGTTGTCGACCAGCGTCAGAGCCCGGATCCGACGCCCGTCGAACAAGGCGTCCGAGACAAAGTCCATCGACCAGTGCTGGTTCGGCCTCACCGCCGCGTCGCGCTCCAGCCGCCGCGCGGCTGTGACGTGCCGCCTCGGCCGTTTGCGCCGTAAACTCAGGCCTTCCAAGCGGTACAGCCGGTAGACCCGCTTGCGGTTCACCCGCCAACCCTCTCGTTGGAGCAGCACGTGAATGCGCGGGTAGCCGTAGCGCACTCGCACCGCCGCGATCTCACAGATGCGCATCCGTAAGTGCGCCTGGCCGTCCCGGCGAGCGCGGTAGCGTTGGGAGGAGCGGTGGAACCGCAACGCCGCGCAGCCCCGCCGCTCGCTCACCCCGAACGCGTCCTGCACATGGCGGACGAGCTCGCGCCGACGACCAGGCGTCAAAGTTTTTTTGCCAAGACCTCCTGCAGCATCGCCTTGTCCAGGCTGAGATCGGCCACGAGCTTCTTCAGCTTCGTGTTCTCCTCTTGCAGCTGCCTCAGGTGCCGCAGCTCGGACGGCCCCAGGCCACCGTATTTCTGCTTCCACCGGAAGAAGGTCGCCTCCGACACCCCCATCTTGCGGCAGACCTCGGCCACCGGCGTGCCCAGCTCCGCCTGCTTCAGCGCAAAGGAAATCTGCTCTTCCGTGTAGTGGCTCTTCCTCATCGGACCGTTCTCCGTCAGGTCAACATTCCTGCCGGAAATCTCTCAGAAAGCCCGGACCCGTTTCCAGGTTTAAGGTCATACGCACGGCCATGTTCGTTCGGACAACGGGCCCGAGTTCGCCGCCACAGCCGTGAACGGCTGGATCACCGGCGTGGGCACCAGGACAGCGTTCATCGAGCCCGGCAGCCCCTGGGAGAATGGCTACGTGGAGAGCTTTAACGGCAAGCTGCGCGACGAACTGCTCAACGCCGAGGTGTTCAACACGCTCGCCGAAGCAGAGGTCCTCATCGAGGGGTGGCGACGGCACTACAACACCGTTCGTCCGCACTCCTCGCTGCGCTACCGACCGCCCGCGCCAGAGGTGCTCCTGCCAGCACGTCCGCCGTCGCCTACAGGCCATCCACTCACCAACTCAGGACAGGCCGCGGCCATGCTCAACTAAAAATCCGCCTGGATCCCTCCGTGGGGGCTGGTCAAAAGTTGCTTGTGCAGAAAACCACCGTTTAATGCAGGCTCTAGAGGTGCGCCCTTGTTCCCAGCAATTAGTCTCCCGGCGGCTCCACAAACTTATGCATCTATCTATGGCTTACAAACCCTGCTCTGCTGTCTTTCTACTGACCTGAGGTAAGGCGATGCTGGTCGGCTACATGCGGGTGTCCACGGCCGAGCAGAACCTGGCGCTGCAGCGGGACGCTCTGACGTCCGCCGGCTGCGAGCGTCTGTACGAGGACACCTGCAGCGGTGCCCTCCCGGACCGACCCGGCCTCGCCAAGGCACTCGACCAGCTCCGCGCCGGCGATGCCCTGGTGGTGTGGAAGCTCGACCGCATCGGCCGTTCGCTGGGCCACGTCGTGGAACTGGTGGCCGGGCTGCAGGCCAGGGAGATCGGCCTCAAGGTGCTGACCGGCGGCATCGACACGACCAGCTCCACCGGGCGGCTGGTGTTCGGCATCTTCGCGACCCTGGCCGAGTTCGAGCGCGACCTGATCCGGGAGCGCACGATGGCCGGCCTTGCCGCGGCACGCGCCCGCGGGCGCAACGGCGGGCGCCCGCGGCTGATGACGGCCGCCAAGCTGCGCACGGCCATGACAATGATGGCGGACCGGTCGAACGCCGCCTCCGACGTCGCCGGGCAGCTCGGCATCTCTCTCAGCACCCTCTACGCTTACATGGACGGCGAGGGGCAGGCGAAGCCGCGCGCCCGCAAGCTCCTCGCCACCACGGGACGCTGACGCTGCCAGGGCGCTTGTTCATGTGTCGTTGCATACTTGAAAAGACCGGGGAGGCACCCCATGTGAGGTGAACGAGAGGCGCGGCCCTCCCTGTCTCCCCGCCAGCCTTCTTCCTCGTCCTTCTCCCCAGCGGTGGCGCCCACACGGTGTGTCACCTCCGGCTTGGCCCGGGAGACCGGCCGTGGGCCTCTCGTCCTCCCCCTCATCTCACCCGTCCGGCGGAGCCCTGCCGCGCCACTCTGGCGCCGCACGGGCCCGGCACCGCGCATCCGGCACTGAGCCAGGCTGCTTCTGCGAACCATCACCCCTCCCGCGGGGGCGGGGTGGCGGCGATGAGAGGGCTTACCCGGTGCCTCCCCGGCTCACCCCGGGGCTGACGCGCCGGCACGCCGCGCGAGACGCGGCACCCACCCGGCCTGGGCTCCTGCGCACCCCAGGCCACAGTACCGGGTAGAGCACCGCTGCAGCGCTGTCCTAGGGCGGGGGCAGGTCTCTCCTGCCCTCGCCCTCTCCACCCGTCTCGGCAGCTCTCAAGCCGACTGACGCGGCTCCTTGAGCAAGGCCGAAACAAGGTTGGAGATCCCCCATGACCCCCATCAACACGCTCACCTACGAGGGCACCCCCATCCGCCTGCGCGGCGCGATGCTCAACCTGACCGACATGTGGAAGGCCGCGGGCCGACCCGAGAACCGGCGCCCGACCGACTGGCTCTCCCTTGAGGAGACACACCGCCTCCGCGCTCATGCCGACACCCAGCCGCACGAGGTCCTCGACCCGTTTGAGGCAAATGCCGACGAGGTCGGCATTTGGAACCCTGACACGGGCATCGACAGGGACCGCTTCGTCGCCACCGTCCGAGGACAGGGTGGCGGGACCTGGGCCCACTGGCAGCTCGCGCTGTCCTACGGGCGCTACCTCTCGCCGCCCTTCCACCTCTGGTGCAACACCGTCGTCCGCGCCGCCATGGAGCGGCGGGACGCACTCCCCGCACCTGAGGGTGACCGGCTGATGGCGCACCTCACCCGCCTTTTTGAGCCCCTGCACCGCCGGTTCGACATCCTCGACCGGCACGCCGCCGACCTGATGTTCCTTCAGGTCTCCGCCCAGGAGGTGGTGCTCGGCCAGCGGCGGCGCTTCTCGCTGCGCAGCCAGGCGCTCATCATCGAGGCGGTCGCCGCCGAGCCCTACCGGGGCCGGTGTCCCTGCTGCACGAGCACGCCCGTCCTCACCGAGGAGGGCCGCGTCGTCGAGGGCGCCGAGTTCGACCACTACTACCATCGCGGCCTGAACCGGCCGGAGCATGGATGGCTGGTCTGCGGCGCGTGCCACGATGAGCTGACCTATGGCGGCTACGTCGTCCAGTTCGAGCGCATGCCCGAGTTCCGCCGCTTCCAGGCGGCGGTGCTTGCCTTGCGGTGGCGGGCGCTGAAGCGCTCGCTGCCGCTGCCCCCTAGCTGAGCCAACCCCCGCCTTCTCCCTGAGGAGGCACGCAGAGCCCCATGACCTCACCCGAGGTCATGGGGCTTTTCGCGTTCCTGGGCTGAATGAGGCAGTGGGAAAGCCTGCTGCCTGAGGCCTGCCGTGCGTCCATTCCGGACCGGTGACGTATTTGCCCAGCCCTAACCGCAGCATGAGCTACGGAAGAGACTTGATCTGGCGCGCGCCGCGGACTGGGCATTGCCGCGACGGGTCACCAACTGCGCCTCCCCCGCCACTGCCCGGAACCTCCGACCATGACCGACACCGTGACCAGCCCAAAGGACGTCGACCTCTCCGCCCTGCAAGCGGATCTCGCCGACCTGCTCCAGCTCGAGAACGACGCGCTGCCCATGTACACCGTGGCCATTTCGGGCCTGCGCGATCCGGCGTTGAAGGGGAGGCTCCGCGCCTATCGTGAGGACCACGAGCGGCACGCCCGCGACCTCACCGCGCTGATCCGCGAGCTGGGCGGCGTGCCCCCGGTGATGCCGCATTTGCCGACCGGGATGCTCAAGCTTGGAGTTCAGATGGCCGGGCTGCCGGGCGGCGACCGGGCGATCCTGATGAGTTTCGTCTCCAACGAGTGGCAGTCCCGCGAGAAGTACGCCCGCTACGCCGCCAACCCCTACCCTCCGGCCGTAGCGGCGCTCATCGGGAGCCATGCGGCGGATGAGGCGGTGCATTACGCGTGGGCAACCGACGCGCTACGTGACCTCGGTTGCGGCGAGGAGACGCTTGCGGGACAAGCGACACAGGCCTTCGCCCGCATGCACGGATCGATCGCCGACGTTGTCGAGGGGATCGGACGCGCGTCGAACGAGGTCATGATCCGGATGACGCGGCGGGGCTAGGCGGCGCTGGTACACGCTACGGCGGCTCGGAGCCTGTGGACGGTATTCTCCCGGCGACCGCCGCTTCGGTACGAAGAACAATCCGTCACTTTCGCGAAGCATTGAGCTTCCAAAAAAGGCCAAGTAGCGTTGTCCAAAGGCCGGCTGACAAGCTTCCAATGATCAACGTAGCCCACATCCAGTGCAGGCGGTTCGCAGCGCCTTCCTCTGGGGCAGCAAGCAAGGCAGGTAGCGCCGGTACCTGCTCAGTTTTTTGCTCCTGCGACGTGCCCAACCTTTTCCCCCACGATACTACGTAGCACAGAAAGCTTATGAAGTTTCGCCCTCCGAAGCAACCATAGGTTGTTTGCGATCCCCCGTGTAGCAGCTGCCGCAGAAGCACATCGAGGGCCTGCTCGGCTCTCGCTGGACACACGCCACCGCTCTTCTTGTGGAAGGCTTGCAAGCCCCAGGACCTCGGGGGAGGTCCTGGGGCTTTTCGCGTTTCTGAGCTTCGCTTCCCGGTTTCCGCCTATCCCTCCTCAAGGAAGCTGCGGAGCCGTCTGGCACGGGTGGGGTGCTTCAGCTTGCGCAGCGCCTTGGCCTCGATCTGGCGGATGCGCTCGCGGGTGACGTTGAACTGCTGGCCCACCTCCTCGAGCGTGTGGTCGGAGTTCATGCCGATGCCAAAGCGCATCCGCAGCACCCGCTCCTCGCGCGGCGTCAGCCCGGAGAGCGCCTTGGCGGCGGCGTCGCGCAGGCCCGACCGCACCGCGACGTCGAGCGGCATGACCGCGTTCTCGTCCTCGAGGAAGTCACCGAGGTGGGCGCCCTCCTCGTCGCCGACCGGCGTCTCGAGCGAGATCGGCTCGCGCGCGATCTTCTGCGCCTTGACCACCCGCTCGAGCGGCAGGCCCATCTTCGCCGCGAGCTCGGCCGGCGTCGGCT
>NZ_RCZP01000072.1 GCF_006438825.1 Muricoccus nepalensis | reverse complement strand
TTGGCGTAGATAGCGGTGGTGGTGAGCTGGGCGTGGCCGAGCCACTTCTGCACCATGTTCAGCGCGATGCCGCGTGACACCGCCTGCACCCCGAAGCCGTGCCGCAGCCCCTTGGGGCAGGCGTGCGGCCCCTCGGGGATGCCGGCGGCCAGCATCACCTCCCGCACGCGCCGGAAGGCCGTCATGCGGCTCCAGGGCCAGAGCAGGGCCTCGCCGCGGCCACGGCGCTGGGCCTCGCGCACGCCGTGCACCAGGTCGAGGGTGTCGAGCAACTCGGGCGGCACCGGCACGGCGCGGTAGACGCCACCACGGCGTTTCTTCAGGGTCTCGAACACCAGCACGCGGCCGGCGAGGTCGACGCGGGCGGCGGGCAGGGCCAGGGCCTCGGACACGCGGCAGCCGGTGGCGTGCAGCACGGCGCAGAAGGTGCGGACCTCGCGCGGGGCGAGGGAGGCGGCGCGTAGGAAGGCACGGCGCTCGTCTTCGGCCAGGTAGAGGCGGCGGCCCTGGGCGTCGAACAGCTGCATGCCCGGGCGAGGCTGGTTGGGACCGTTCACACTAGTTCTGTATCAGCCGCGCGGCGCCTGGACCACGGCGGAGCGTGGATCGGCGCCGCTGTGGCCGCCGCGTGGGGCGAAGGCCGGGCACTGCTGATACAGAATTAGCAATAGTGTCTACTTGATTGTGGTCGTTGGTGTTGGCAGCATTATCTTGAAGCCAAGAAGGCGGGAAATAGTGCCAGAATTCACACCTACAACTCTTCCGACAGCTATAGCTGAGCTTTTTCGCCTCAATGATAATGAAGTGAGGCTAAGCGAGAAAATAAATGGAGCGGAAGTTGATCTAGTAGTAAAATCTTTATCTAATCCATTTACGCCAACAATATATATCGAAGCTACAGTAGAATATGTGAATAACAATAAATATGGAAAAGACCTAACCAAATTCCACATGCTTCAGCAGATTGATCCGCAGTGCGTATGTATGTCTGTATCTTCTACTGGGTTTACTCCTGATGTTCGCGAAAGGGCCAAAGCGTCAAGAATAATAACACTAACATACGATGAATTATTTGCGCAGTTCGAAAAGTTCTCTACTTATATTTCTCACACCATAGACAATGTAGACAATAGAAACTTTGTTGATGTTTATGAGGAGCCCTATTTAGAAGACGCGCAAGGCAAGAGTATTGCTACCGCTTGGTTGAATGAGTGGAGGGTGAATGACGAAAAGTCAAAAAATTGGCTACTGATTTTAGGTGAGTATGGAACGGGTAAAACGTCGCTGACGCGCGTTCTACAGTATCGTTGGTTGTCTCTCTATAGGGAAGATCCTTCAACTCCTATACCACTAAGGGTGGAGCTTCGATCTTTCACGCGCCAGTTTGACGCGAGAGCATTGATGCACCATTTCCTTGATAATAATGGGCTAACACATATTCCTGTTGATTTTGTTTTTGCATTGATGCGCAGAGGGAGAATTATTCTTCTTTTGGATGGCTATGATGAAATGGCCCAGTTTTTAAACCCTCGTGAACGTCGCGCATGTCTCACCGCACTTGCAGAGCTATCAACATACGGGGCAAAAGGTATTATTACAAGCAGGCCGAATTATTTTACAGAAAAGGAAGAATTTACTGTTTTTGAGGCTCTGTACGAGAATCTGAAGAAGAACAAAATATATATGGGTAAGTCTGACAAAGAGTATATAGAAAAAGAACTTGCTGTGGATTCTCTTCTAGAAAGACATGTTCTAAACAGGTTCGAGCGTGCGTTAAAGGATTTAAGTCCTGCGCAAACGGAAGCCTTAGTCTCAAGAAAACTTCAGGGAGACGATGAAGGTAAGTTACTTATTTTGAGTATGCTGCGTCGGATATTTAGAGATGAACTCTCTGGTGAGCGTACATCTCTTTCAGGAAAGCCTGTAATTATTTCCTACCTGCTGGAATTGGTGGATGACTTGCGTTTGAACAAAGAGGGGCTTGATGATGTACTGACCGAGTGGAGTGTTTACAAAATGATTGTTGATCGCTTGATGCTGAGAGATCAGCAGCGAGCTGAAATTGATCCTATAAAGCGTCGCAGTATCCTTCGGAAACTAGCTATTCAACTCTCTCACAAAGATAAAGTAGTTGCGGATGAACAAGTATTTCATAGCATAATAGAAAAAGATTTTAGAAGTGAGTTGAGGCGCTTGCCGCTAGATGAAAGAGCGCATAGAAGGCAGCAAATTTTTGAAGATTTGCGTAGCTCTTCTACGCTTAGTCGATCAACTGGTAATAATGGATCTGTCTGGGTCTTTTCTCATAACTCTCTCAGGGAGTTTCTGAGTGTTGAAGCTTATGTGGAATCTATCTATCACAACACGTTCGAAAATTCCGTGACGCCAATATCGGATGCAATGCGAGTTTTTGCTGCTTCGATGCCGAAACAGGAATTCGAAAAGACTGCTATCGCTTTGCAGAGTATTTGGTCAAACAGACGTCAAAAGCCAGTGGTCGGAAAGTATCTCTCTCTTTTGTGGCACGGCTTCTTTGAAGAGGAGAATGCTACGTTACTCCTGAGAATCCTTGAAGAAACTGCAACAGGTATTTCGATTGATGGGGTGAAGCTTGAAGGTATATCTTTTTCTAACGTCCCTACATCTCTCATAAATGCTGAGGAAAGTGATTTAGCTGGGGTAAACTTTTCGGAAATGATCGTATGTAACTCTAACTTTGTGTCTTCAGTTATGGATAGCTGCTCTTTCAGAGATTCCGATCTTACTGGGGCAAAGTTTTCGAACTCGCTAATTTATGAATGTGATTTTTCGAACACCATTGTAAGAAACGCGGAGTTTTATGACTTAGAGGAGGGCTCATCCTTTTTGGTGGTAGATGGAAAATCGAGCAGAGTAGTAACTGGAAAAGATGCTTTGGGGTATCTGACGCATATGGGTGCAAAAACTTCAGCGGTCGACAGCATCTATGTGTATCAGTATCACCGGTATTTCCCAATTGCAGAGAAAATAGCGGAACGTCTAGTCAGTAACCGCAACAATCAGTATTTAGGATTGACGCAAAGGGGAGAGGCAAGACAAAATCCTGATTTTGCGAGGGCGTTTGTTGAGTTACTAAAATCTAATGGACTTGTCGCATTAGATAAAAACAAACTGGTTGCTTTGGTTGGAGACGGGCGTGATGTTTTAAACGATATGATTGGCAGAAGGGCAATGAGTAGTTCGATTGCTCAATTTTTCAGAGAGAATGGATAGTTCGCAAGCATCCTTACTCAAGGCCGGGACCGCGGACGCGGAGCCCGGCCGTACGCATTAACTAATTTGTGCGTGTCATAGTCCCATATCGGCCGTTTTCAAACTGGACTGGTATGCACTGAGTATTCGGATTACGAGGGCTGCGCCAAGTAGTTAATTGGTTTTGATCGACCCACCCGCGCTGTCCATTGGCTCGCAGCATCCATACCCGGCCTTGCTCAATCCGCAGCGGCGTGGGGACAAGGATGGTCAAGGTAGCATCGCCCAGCACGGCGGCGCCGGGCTCTGGAGAAGCGAAGACAGGCACAGGGGCCGGATCGGGGCCGGTGCCGGTGGGAAGATCCTTGAGGGACATGCACCCGAAGCCCTCCAGCACACCGGTTGCCCGGGTGCCCTGAGCAGTCGCGGTAAGCGGCGCCAGGACAGGCGGGAGCGTCGAGAGCAGGAGGGCCAGGGCGAGGCCGTGAGAGCAGTTCATGGTGTCTCCTAGGAGCCGAGCAGGACGGGAACGCCGGCCGCGCTGCCGACCTCCCGAGTGACGCGGGAGCGCCAAGCGCCGACCGTCAGGTCGGAGCCGATGCGGTTGCCGGTGAGGACGCTGGACGAGGCCCCGCGCAGGACGTCGGTCATCAGCTCGCCGTCGTCAGAGAGGGCCAGCTGGGCGCCGTAACGAGGGCCGAAGTTGTAGTAGCCCCGGGTGTCGAGGACGGTCGGGTTGTCGATGCCAGCCCGCTGCATGGAGAGGGCAGCGGTGCGTAGGTACTGTGAGGCGGCGATGGACTGAGTGGCCGGGTCGAGGTTGCCGGCCGCGCCGGGTACCGCGTGGACAGCGAGGTTCGGATTGGCCCGCAGGGCTTCGGCCATGCTGCTGGCATAGGTGGTATCGAGCATCTGGTAGGCGCCGCCGATACGGCCGCCGGCGCTGAGGCCCAGCGGCCGGCACCCGCTCTCGATCGCGCAGGTTGCAGCGAGGGCGGCCGGGCTCACGCCCAAGGCTTCGGCGTTCTGCGACGCCAGGGCACCCCAGGACTGCCCGAGCATCAGTGCGAGCGCGGCCTCGCCCTCGGTGGGCTGCTGGGCAGGTGCTTCGCTCCGGTCGGGCTGCTGCGGTGCCGGGATGGCCGGCCCCGGGGTGATGACGAAATTCTCCAGGCCGCGCTCGAGCACGTAGGGGATGACCTGTTCGGGCGGGCCGTCCTGACGGAGCGGGACCTGGGCATGGGCGGCGCCGATCGGCAGCGCCGCGAGCAAGAAGGCCCAGGGCGGCGGGCGGTGGTGGGTGAGACAGGGAGGCATGTGGTTCCCTCGGTTGGACACGCACCAAGGGATGCCAGCAGGTGGCGCGAACGGCGCCGACCTTGATTCAGGCTTCCTCGTCGAAGGTCCGGAGGCCGCGCCGGCGCCACACCGCGACCTCCTCCCCGGTCGTCCGGTCCTCGCGAAACCTGTCCGCGAGTTCGAGGAAGGCGCCGAGTAGCGTGGCGCGGTCGTCGCGGGCCAGGTCCACCAGCCCGGCCTTCTGCACCAAGCCGCCCAGTTCGATTAGGTGGCGCGTGCGGGCGCGCCGGTCCTCCGTAGCCTCGCTCATATCGGCACGTGCGCGTGCGGCCTGGACCCTACTCCGCAGCGCGCTCAACCGCCGGTCCTGCTGCGTCAGGCGCAGGAGTTCCCGCCACAGCATCGCCGCTCCCGCCGACGCCTCCCCGGTTGCCCTTGTCGCGTCGAAAGAAGGCGGCGCCGCGTTCGGTCAACCTCGCGGCGCTGTCCGGTTGCGCCTTATGACGTTCGACAGCTTCGAGCAGAGCGCCGGCCAGTACGTCGGCTGGTAGCGTATCGGCACCGGTGCGCTGCACCAGTTCGCCCAGCTTGGTGATCTTCTGGGCGCGGAGCTGCTTGGCCTTCTCGCCCAGCGCCAACAGTTCGGCGTCGTAGTCTCGCGGCTTGCGTGCCATGTGGTCCCTGCCCCAATCGTAGCGCGTCCGGCTGTAGCCTAACGGCCCACACGCCACGTTCAAAGCTAGGGCGTGCCGCGCATCACTTCCCGAAGCGTAGCGAAGGTGAAGAGCGCACTAACGAGTTGCCTTCGGCAACTCAGCGGTTAGGGTGGTCTCGAACGGTGCCGGTGCGCTGGGGCAGACGATGGTGGCGTGGTCGCAATTTCGGATGGACGCGAGCCGTCATACCAGCCGCAAGGCGGGGCAAAGTGCCGTGGCCGCCGCTGCCTACCGGTCGGGCGGCAAGCTCTACGACGAGAAGACGCAGCAGCTGCACGACTACACCCGGCGCTTCGGGGTGGTGGAGAGCGGCTTGGCGATGCCAGAGGCTGGCGGACCGGACTGGACGCGCGAGCAGCTATGGAACGCCGCTGAGCAGGCCGAGAAGCGCAAGGACGCCCGGACCTCCCGTAAGGTGGAGCTGGCCCTGCCGGACGCGATGACGGCGGAGCAGCGGCGGGAGCTGGTGGCGGCCTGGGCTGGCGAGATCGCCAACCGCTACGGCGTGGCGGTGGATTGGGCGATCCACCTCCCCGACAAGGAAGGCGACCAGCGGAACCACCACGCCCACTTGATGATGACGACGCGCGAGGTCGGGGTAGAGGGCTTCCGGGGGAAAGCGGCCCTGGAGTTGTCCAACACCGACCAGCGAAAGCGCGGGCTGCTGGTGGGCGATGACGGCATCTACGCCCTGCGGGAAGCCCTGGCGGAACGGCTCAACGAGCTAGCGGCGCGGCACGGCCTGGACCTGACCGCCGACCCCCGGAGCTACGCGGCGCGCGGGGTGGAGCTGGAGCCCACGAAGCACGTCGGCGTGCACGCCGTGGGCATGGACCGGCGCGGCGTGGAGGCCGAGCGGGTGGCCGACCACGCGGCGACGCGGGCCGAGAACGCGCGGCGCATTGAGGCGCGGCCGGAGCTGGTGCTGGACGCGGTGTCGCGCACGGAAGCGGTGTTCGGCCGGCGCGAGATCGCGCGCGAGCTGCACCGCTACATCGATGACGCCGAGCAGTTCCGGTCCTTGCTGGCACGCCTCGAAGCGTCGCCCGAGCTGGTGCGGCTGTCGGCCGAGGGGCCGGCGCTGTTCTCGACGCGGGCGATGATCGCGGCCGAGGCCCGGATGGCCGAGACGGCGGGCGAGTTGGCGCGGGGACGCACGCACCAGGTCGCGGCCCGGCACGCCGAGGGGGCGCGGGCGCGGCACGCCTACCTGTCGGCCGAGCAGGGCGCGGCCGTGGCGCACGTACTGGCGCCGGGGCAGATCGCGGCTGTGGCGGGGGTGGCCGGGGCCGGTAAGTCGGCGGCACTGACGGCGGCCCGGGAAGCCTGGGAAGCGCAGGGCTACCGGGTGCGCGGGGCGGCGCTGGCCGGCAAGGCGGCGGACGGGCTGCAGGCGTCGGCTGGCATCGAGAGCCGCACGCTGCACGCCCTGGAGTACGGCTGGCAGCGAAGGCGGGATCTCCTGACCTCGCGCGACGTGCTGGTGGTGGACGAGGCCGGCATGGTGGGGAGCCGGCAGCTGGGGCGGGTGCTGGAGGCGGCGCGGCAGGCCGGGGCCAAGGTGGTGCTGGTGGGCGATGCCGAGCAGCTACAGCCCATCGAGGCGGGGGCGGCGTTCCGGGCCATCACCGAGCGGATCGGGGTGGCGGGCATCACCGAAGTCCGCAGGCAGCGCGAGGCGTGGGCGCGGGAAGCGACGGAGCAGTTCTGGCGCGGGGAGACCCGGGAAGCCCTGGCGGCCTACGCGGAGCGCGACCGGGTGCGGTTCAGCGAGGACCGCGCGCGGGCGAAGGCAGCGCTGGTGGAGGCTTGGCACGCCGATCGGCGCCTCGGCCATGATCGGCTCATTATGGCGCACACCAATAAGGACGTGCATGACCTCAACGCCCTGGCGCGGGCCGAGCGGCAGCGGGCGGGCGAGCTGGGCGAGGCGGCCGACTTCCGGGCCGAGCGCGGCGCGCGGAGCTTCGCGACCGGCGACCGGCTGGTGTTCCTGGCGAACAGCCGCGAGCTGGGCGTGAAGAACGGCACCCTGGCCACGGTGGAGCGGGCCGAGGCGGGGCGGCTGGCGGTGCGACTGGACGACGGCCGGCGGGTGGCGGTGGACCAAGCCCGCTACGCTCAGGTGGACCACGGCTACGCGGTCACGCTGCACAAGAGCCAGGGCGCGACGGTGGAACGGGCTTACGTGCTGGCGTCCGGCGGGATGAACCGGCACCTGGCCTACGTGGCGATGAGCCGGCACCGGGACGGGGCGATGCTGTTCGCCGGCCGCGACGACTTCCGCAGCGGCGACGCCCTGGCGGCGCGGCTAGGGCGGGCACGGCCGAAGGAGAGCACGCTGGACTTCGCGGAGCGGCGCGGCATCGAGACGAGCCGGCCGTGGGTGGAGAACGCGCTGGCCCTGATCGAGCGTGGGCGGGAACGGCTTGCCGACGTGTGGGAGCGGGTCGCGCGCGGGCTGACGGTGGCAAAGGAAAAGGGAGGTCCTGTGATGGAGCGGAACCTGGACGAGGCCCAGCCGACCAGCCGGCGGGAACAGCTGCACCAGGCATTCGGCCAGGAGCCAGCGGCGCCGGCCGGCAACGACCGGGGCGCCCAGCTGCGCGAGGCGTTCGCGGGCGGCGGCGGGCAGCGGTCATCGCGGGAGCAGCTGCGCGAGGCGTTGGAGCAGGACCACGACACGCCCGACAAGCCGCACCGGGACATGGAGCGGGGCCACGGCATCGCCTGACCGGGAGCGCCGTTCGCACCGATTTTCATAGGGAGCGCTGACCGCAGAAAAAAAGTTCGCAAGCTGCTTGGGGGCTGTTTCCCGTTCGCGCGGAATTCCGCTTCCTTCCCGGGCGGCACGACGCCGGCAAAGGGCCGAGCGTCCTGTCGGAGCGAAGTGACACTATGAATGTGCGTTCAGACACACAGCCCGGCGTCGTCGCGCTAGCCTTCCTCATAGGAGCGGCGGCGATCTATGGAGCATGGATTGTGGGACTTGAGGCATTGGTCTGGCCTCATGCACCTGCGGACCTCTGGGGTATCGCCTTCCCCACCTTCAACCCACTCGGAGGAGTGACGCCCGCACTACGGGGGCGGTGGTTCGAACTCTTCGAGCAGAACTATCAATCGAGGCTGCTGCTGGCGACGCTTCCGGGTGCCCTGGTGATGGGGGGCGTCATGGCGATGAGCCGCGCCAGCCTGCGGAACCTCTGGCTGGCGCCCGCCGCCTGGGCCGTGGGCGGGGGACTTGGCCTTGCCGCGGCGTACCTGCTGGCACTGCCGGACGTTCACTGGCACGTCCTGGCGCCGGCCGGCTTGGCGCTGCTGCTGGCCTTCGTGGCTACCCTGATCGTGGCGCCGAACGTGGACACGACCAACGTCGTGCGCGGCGTGAAGGTGGTGATGCACGACGGCGACAGCCGGCAGGCGCTCAAAGAGGCGTCGCGGAAGGGGCAAACGGCGCTGGCCGCCGTGGTGCTGCCGGCGGCGGCGGAAACCGGGCACATCATGTGCGCCGGCACCACGGGCGCCGGGAAGAGCGTCGCCAACATGGAGTTGCTGACGACGGCTCTGCACCGGGGCGACCGGGTGGTCGCGGTGGACGCGGACGGCAGCGCCATGAGCCGGCTGTACCTGCCCGGCGACGTGATCCTGAACCCGTTCGACGCTCGCGGTGCCCGGTGGTGCATCCTCAGCGAGATCGAGCAGCCCTCGGACTTCAAGCACCTCGCGGACTGCGCCCTGACGACCCTGGGCGGCAGCGCCGAGTGGATGGGCTACGGGCGCGACATCTTCGCGGCTTGCCTGGAGACGTGGCACCAGAACCAGCTCGGCAGCTCGGATGCCTTCTTCCGGACCTTGGCGACCGCCAAGCCGGCCAAGCTGGCGCTGCTGTGCGAGGGGACGGCCGCGCACCGCTACTTCGAGGAGGGTGCGGAGAGGCTGACGGCCAGCACGCTCGGGGTGATCTCGGAGAACCTGCGGGCCCTCGGCTTGGCGGCCAGCGGGGACGGCGAGCCCTTCTCGGTGCGTCGTTTCATCCGGGAGGGCACGGGCAGCCTGTGGATCCCCTACCGGGCCGACCAGACGGCAGCCATGCGGCGCTTGGCGTCGTGCTGGATGCGGCTGGCGCTCAACGAGGCGCTGTCGCTGCCCGATTCCCGCACGCGGCGGCTGTGGTTCAACGTGGACGAGCTGGACGGGATCGGGCGCATCGAGGACTTGAAGGATGCGCTGGTGCGGCTGCGGAAGAAGGGCGGGTGCGTGTTCCTGGGCTTCCAGTCCATTGCCCAGCTACGCAAGCTCTACGATGCCGAGGCCAATACGATCGTCGAGAACTGCAATACCAAGCTGTTCCTGCGCTGCCACATCAGCGAGGGGGGCGGCACGGCGAAGTTCGCCAGCGAGGTGATCGGCGACCGCACGGTGAGCCGTCAGGAGAGTACGGAAACCGTGTCCTCCAACGGCCGCAGCACCACCAGGCGCGAGCACCGCACGGACGAGCGGATGGTGCTGCCGGCGGAGATCACGCAGCTGCCGGACCTCACGGGCTACCTGTGGGTGGCCGGTAGCCGGAACTGGTTGCTGGTCACCTACCAGTACCTCGACTGGCCCGAGCGGGTGGCGCCTTGGGTGCCCCGGTCCTTCCCGCCGCTGTCCGCGGTGCCGTCCGACCCCTCGCCCGTGCTCCCTCCCACGGCCGGGGGAAGCCAGGCGCCTCTCCGGGGCGTGAACCCTTCGCAGGTACAGGGTAAGGATCAGGGCTTGGACCGCTGGGACAACGGGGCGACACACCGCCCAGCGGCGGAATAAGCCTAGCATCCCGGCCGCCGATTCTTCGGGATCGGCGGCCATCCCTGGTGGAGTTGAAGTGACCAAGCCCCCGAAGCCCGCCAAATCCGCTCGGGCTGCCAAGGCCACCCCCAAGGACACCAAGGCCGGCAAGACGACCGCCGCTACGGACCGCCGCCGGCTTCACGACCAGCGGCAAAGGGAAAAGGGCCTCACCCGAATCCTCGTCGCCGTGCCCTTCGAGGACATGGACCGGCTCAAGGCATTCGCGGCGCAGCTACGGCGGGAGTGGGCAGCCCGACAGATGGCCGCCTTCACGGATGAGAATCGCGAGCTCGGCGGGGGCTAGCAGCTGCCAGAGCGTGCTGACCGGGATGCTCACTGGCGGTGGCTCCAGCGCTTCCCCGATTCCGGCTCGCTCTCCTGCCTCAGCAAAGGCGGCACGGCAGGTGTCTTGCCAGTAGTGACAGTGGGCCAGCGTGGCCCATTCCAGCGTCAGACGCTCGTCTAGCTCCTGCATCCCGACCCCCAGAGTGTCCGTATGGACATATGACGGCTTCCGTCCGTACGGACAATCCGGTATCGATGAGGGAGCGCGCGTGAGGGTTGCTGAAAGGTGGCGTTTGCGTTGCGGAAGCCCGCCGATTACGGCAGCGTGTGCAGGCGCCGGGTATCCGGGGCACCACGGCCGCAGGGGCGGTCACGAAGGATTCGAACGACGAGTTAGGGCCCAGAACGACGAAGGCCCGCCCCACGAGGGGACGGGCCAACGACACACTACCGACAACGGTCGGGGAAAAACTCTGGACACTTCACACCCAGAGATTCCCCGACCGGCGAGCAAAAAGCAAGCCCTGACTTGCCACGGGAAAGCTTTGTCTCGCGTCTGGAGGTGTCCTTGGCTTCTCCACCCTTCCGGGCGGGATCGCGCGTCGCGCGGCCCCCGAAGGGGAAGGCATGTCTGCATCAGTAGATGATGGAGCGAAGGAAGCGGCCCCGGCGGGCCAGAGAGGTCCGGAAGCCAGGAATCGACGCGAGCGGCGCGCCCTGGAGGGCGGCAGCCCGGGCGGCCGCGGCGGGGTGCGCGGCGGATCGGAGCGACCGCGCTCGGGACACTTCCGGCCGATGGACCGGAATGCCCGGGCTCGACTGTTGTTCTCGGCCGAGGCGTGGGACCGGGCGACGCACCGTCGGGGTGGTCATGGCGGCCGGTTGAAGCGGACGGGACTGGCCGTGCTGCGGGCGCTGATGCGCTACCACGACCATAGGACCGGGCGGTGCGATCCATCGCTGGACACCATAGCCAGAGCCGCCGGAGTCGCGCGCTCAACGGCGGTTCTGGCCTTGGAGCGATTGATGGTGGCCGGGTTCATTGCCTGGACTAGGCGGGCCGTCGTGGTCCCGATGCGACACCGGGGCGGCCGGCGTGAGAGTGCCTATGCCCAGGTCACGAACGCCTACCGCCTGACACCGCCAGGAAGTCTCCCGAAATCTCAGGAGATGGCTCCTTCGAGTTGCGAGTCCGAATGCCGGTGGGAAACCAGATTCGAGAAAAGAAAGAAGCTTTGGGAGGGGGGCGAGGCGGCAGCGTCGCGCCCTACCATCCATAGGGGTGGAAGCGCTGGCGAGACCAAGAACGCATTGGAGACGGCGCTAGCACGACTTGGCCAAGCTATAGCGGCCAGAGAAGCCGGGTGAGCGCCGTCGGAAGCAATAGACCGACTCAGGAGCCACATCGGCTTACCAACGAGAGCGGACACGGGCAGGCATGTGGACGTCCTGTCCACTGTATGTCCAGTGTACTCGGATAGTGGACGGGTATTGGACGGGAAGTGGACGAAGCAAAATCGTACGTGCTGACGGAGGCGGCGGAGCTGACCGGGCTCTCCGTGGCTGCCCTCCGAAAACGGATCGTCAGGAAGACGTTGCGGGGGTTCCGCAGCAACGAGGACGGCCTGTGGCGCGTGTGGCTGAGTCCAGCCGATATCGAGGCTTCGAAGCTGCCCGCGTCCACCTGGACGGGCAGTGGACTGTCCACTGTCCGTCCACCTGCCCGTCCAGTGGACGAAAGCAGCGTGGTCAGCGCCCTAGAGGCAGAGGCTAAGACGCTGCGGGAGGCCCTGAAGCGGGAGCAAGAGCTGGGAGATCAGGCGCGCTCGGCAGAAGCAGAGGCACGCGAGAGGGTAGGGCGGGCTGAAGGTGCCCGCGACGCGGAGAGAGCGGGTCGGGAGCGGGCCGAAGCCGAGGCGGCAAGGCTGCGAGCGGAGTTGGCGACTTGGAGCGCTGGGGGGCCACTCGCGCGCAGTCTGCGAGCTCTCCTGAAACGCGGCCCCTGACCAGGGATAAATCCTGGCCGAGCCAGGTCACGCAAAGCCGAGGAAGAGGGCGAGAGAGCGACTGACTGCCAGTAGCGTCTCGTCGTCCAGGCGGCCAAAGGGCTCCCCGACTTTCCCCCGAGGCACCGACATAGCCTTGTCCACCATGATCTGAGACGGCTTGCGTAGGCCATTGCTGGCCGAGGGCTGCACCGTCAGGCGGATCAACGGGGCATCGAGCAGGGTACTCGACAGCAGCAGTACGGTGACCGTGCCGACGGTATCGAAGCGGTCGGACTGGATGACCAAGGCCGGGCGAGGCTTCCCGAAGTCGCCAGGGGCAGCGACCGTCACGAGGTCGCCGCGCCTCACTCCTCTTCGTCCAGATTACCCAGGGCGGCGTCGAGGAAGCCCATCAGATCCTCGTCGGCCGCGTCAGCTGCGGCCACCACCATCCCCTGCCGGCGGCACTCCTCAGCAAAGCCAGGGCGCCGGGTATCCGGCACCCAAATTTGCAGGGGACGTAGCCCGGCAGCACGCAGGGCGTCTCGCCGCTTCTGGACACGCTCCCTCATCGTTGCAGGCATCTGACACTCCCACTCAGCGTTACATGTCACGAAGCTTACCTGTGTTGTCAACGTAGTCGAGAGTTAGACAGGTACCGTCTCAGCAACCTCTCCGGCCGAAACACGTTCTCAAAGTGTTCCGTTTGGGGAGCGCACCATGCCTAAGAGCAAGACTACGGGTCCGAAGGCTGCCAAGGCCGCGTCGAGCGTCATGCGTGATGATCGCACGTCGAAAAAGTCGAAGACGGCTGCCGGGTCAGCGCTGTCGCAGGTCGCAAAAGGTAAGGGCAAGGGTAAGTAGGTCTAGGTAGCGCCGTCACCACATCCTGGCGGCGATACTCTGTTCTTCCTCGCCGACAGCGTTGGCGTAGATAGCGGTGGTGGTGAGCTGGGCGTGGCCGAGCCACTTCTGCACCATGTTCAGCGCGATGCCGCGTGACACCGCCTGCACCCCGAAGCCGTGCCGCAGCCCCTTGGGGCAGGCGTGCGGCCCCTCGGGGATGCCGGCGGCCAGCATCACCTCCCGCACGCGCCGGAAGGCCGTCATGCGGCTCCAGGGCCAGAGCAGGGCCTCGCCGCGGCCACGGCGCTGGGCCTCGCGCACGCCGTGCACCAGGTCGAGGGTGTCGAGCAACTCGGGCGGCACCGGCACGGCGCGGT
>NZ_RCZP01000071.1 GCF_006438825.1 Muricoccus nepalensis | reverse complement strand
TCCGACACCGCTTTCCGCAGCCGCGCGTTCTCCCGCTCCAGCTCCCTCAACCGTCTCACCTGGTCCAGCTTCAGGCCGCCGAACTCGGCCCGCCAGCGGTAATAGGTCTGGTCGGTCACCCCGATCGCCCGCACCGCCTCCGACACCGGCTTGCCTTGCGTGGTCAGCACCTCAACCTGCCGCAGCTTGGCGACGATCTCCTCGGGCGTGTGCGTCCTCTTCCGGCCCATCCTCTGCCTCCTCAAAACAGCCGCCGGTCCACATAACCGACGGACCGCTTCTACGGGGGCACGTCAGCGGTACGCGATGCCATCACGCGCACGATCACCACCCTGCCGGAGACCCTGCGCCGGTCACTCACCTGGGATCAGGGTACGGAGATGACGGAGCACCCAAGGCTGCGGATCGACACTGGGTTGAGGGTGTACTTCTGCGATCCGCACAGCCCGTGGCAGCGGGGCACGAACGAGAACACGAATGGGCTGCTGCGACAGTACTTCCCGAAGGGGACCGACTTGGCCGCACACAGCGCCGATGACCTCGCTGCCGTAGCGACAGCGCTCAACACCAGACCGCGCAAGACGCTCGGTTGGAGAACGCCAGCCGAAGCTCTTGATGCAGTGCTGCGATCAGCGCAGACAGGTGTTGCGACGACCAGTTGAACCTAGAGTATCCGTCTTGGTCAAGCGGGCTTAGGCGTCCAGTTTCGGTGTTCGCGGAGCAGTGCATTGGCGAGGATGAGGAGCTTCCGCATGACCGCTGTGATAGCGACCTTGGGCGGCTTTCCAGCGGCGACGAGGGCCTGATACTTGGCCTTCATGTCCGCGTTGAAGCGGATCGCCACTAGGGCTGGCATATAGAGGGCCTGACGTAGGTGGGCGCGACCGGCCCGGATGAAGCGCTTGCCGCTGTGCTGCCCTGAGTCGCGGGCGACCGGAGCCAGACCGGCCAAGCTGGCCGCGCACTTGTTGTCCATGGCGCCGAGCTCCGGCATCTCGATGAGCATGGCCAGTGCGGTCGCCTCGCCGATCGCTGGGATGCTGACGAGGATCTCCAAGCGGGCCTTCAGTTCGACATCTGCCTGGCATAGGGCACGTAAAGCGGCATCGATGGCGGCGATCTGGCGCTCAACCTGGCGCAGGCGCTGATCGGCCAGCCGCTTGAGCAGTGGCGCACGGTGGGTGTGGTTTCGGTTGGACGCAGCGACGCGGTCCTTGACCAGGCCGCGCCGGGGGACGAGCAGCTCTTTCATGTCGCTGAGCGTCTGGCTCACCATCGGCCTGACTTGCAGTGCATCCAGCGCGCCGAACCGGGCGAGCATGGCGGCATCGACGGCGTCGGTCTTGGCGCGCTGCCCGATGGCTTCGGCGAAGCGCCTGGCCTGCAGCGGATTGACCTTGACCATGGGCACGCCGGCATTGCCGAGCTGGCGTTCAAGCCGGTGGTGATAGGCACCTGTCGGCTCGAAGATGACGCGGTGGATCGGCCGTTGTCCGAGCCACGACAGCAGGTCCACGACGCCGGCCATGGTGTTTGGGAACTGCCGGGCTATGGCCTGCGGGTGCAGATAGACGTCGAGGGTAGCTTTGGAGATGTCGACGCCAACAGTCTGCGCTACGTTCGAAGGCATCTTTTCCGCGTCCTTTGCTTGTCATCCGGGCCATGACGCCCGGGTATCCGTTCAGGCCACGAGGAAAAGAGAGGGGCGGTCACACTCTAGCTCGGCCCATGACGGCCAGCTTTTTCACGACCCGTCCCCTCTCGCTGCCGGCGAGTTCGCAGCTCGTCGGCAGCACCCCATCTTTGCCGGAAAGGGCGGGGACATCATCAGACAAGCATTTCCACTTCACTCGAACGCATAGCCTGAGTTGGCGAGGTAGTTCCTGCACTCGGCGGGGGTGAAGGTCTCGAGAAGGCGACCGATGGTGGTCCAGAGTGCCTCGTGGGTGCGGGCGGCAGCCTTCCGGAGCAGGGCCTTCAGCTTGGCAAAGGCTTGCTCGATTGGGTTCAGGTCGGGGGAGTAGGGCGGCAGGTAGAGCAGGCTGGCGCCAGTGGTGCGGATTGCCTCGCGCACACCGGCGACCTTGTGGGCGGCGAGGTTGTCGAGAACCACGACGTCGCCCTTGGAGAGAGTGGGGGCGAGGAACTGGCCGATGTAGGCGAGGAACGCCTCACCGGTCATCGGGCCATCCAGCACAAGCGGTGCGACAAGGCCGGTGCTGCGTAGGCCCGCGATGAAGGTGGTGGTGCGCCAGTGGCCGTGCGGCGTGGCGTCAACCAGGCGCTCCCTCCGCGGTCCCCAGCCGTAGCGACGGACCATGTTGGTGGCCGCGCCGGTCTCGTCGAGGAAGACGAAGCGCTCCGGGTCCATGTAGCGCTGCCAGACTCGCCAGTGGCGGCGGTGCTCGGCCACATCGGCCCGGTCCTGCTCGGCAGCCCTCAGCAGCTTTTTTTGTGTGACTGGTCGAGCCGCTTCAGCATGGACCAGATCGTCATCAGCGAGACCGGCGCCACGCCGCGCTCGATCAGCGCCGCCCGGATCTCGGCCAAGGTGATCCCCTTCCGCTTAGCCGTCATTTCGCAGAGGAACTCTTCCTGCCCGGCCAGCAACGGCTTGCGGTAGCCGCCGATCTTGGCAGGAGCCGTGCTGCCGGTCTCGCGCACCCGCCGCACCAGCTTGATTGCCGCCGACGCGCTGACGGCGAACCGGGCCGCCGCCTCCCGCGCCGAGGCGCCCTCCTCAACAGCCCGGACCAGGCGTTTGCGCAGGTCCTGCGACAGCGGTGCCGTCATCATCAGCCTCGCTGCTTCATCAGCAGCGTCGAATCAGAACCCGCGATTCCGTGCAAGCCTGAAGTGCTCTAAGTTGCGATCCGCGGTCCGAGTGGTGAATGCAGCCCTTGGGTGGCACGCGGTTGCGGATGGCCGCTTTCAGGAGACCTGGCGCTTTCTCGAGCAGGTTCTCGACGAGGCCGCGCTCCGGCTTCGGCAAGGTCGCGGTATCGGCCATCAGCATGCGGGCAAGACAGCGGCCCGATGGTGGCCGCCAGCGCTGTCCGTTGACCATCACCGGCCGCCGGTCGCGCCCGGATCAGCCCGCCGCCGCTGCGTTGCCCAGGCTTGGACAAGGAGGAGCGCCCCGTGAAGCCCTGCTGAGCGATCTCGCGCCACAGCCGGGCGGCGTTGCGGCACCCCTCGGCCCAGCGCCGCTCCAGCTGTGCCCGGTAGGGTTCGAGCAGGCTGCCACGGCGCGGCTGACGCCAGCTGGGCGGTGCACCGGACTGGAGCCAGCGCCGGAGTGTCTTGCGATCGGCCCCAATCTCGGCCGCGATGGCGCTGATCGAGGCTCCGGCGGCGTGCAGCCGCGTGGCCTCCTCGAACCGTGCCTGCCGACGGGTTCGGGCCGCCCCGGCCCGCCGTGCAGCCGCGCTCGGTTGAGGGCCTTCTGGGGCAGATAGGCCAGCCCTGGTGGCAATCCGCTTTAACGAAAACAAGAAGGCCAAGGATTAGGCTCTCGTCGCCACTGGAAAGCCGCCCAAGGTTGCTATCACCGCTGTCATGCGAAAGCTCCTTATCCGCGCCAACGCACTGCTCCGCAAACGCCGGCACTGGACGCTAAAGGCCGCTTGAGCAACACGAATACTCTAGGCATTTAACACCTCCTTTCTCTGTGTTCCTGAAGCCGATTGCAACAACCGTTCAGCTCCGAAGCTGGTGTAGATCTCGTACGAGCGCCACACAAATTCTTCAAGTGTTATAATTATTCCCTGTTTAGAAAACGCCTGCCCGACGGGAAATTCGAGGCGGTTCAGCTGCGCGATGCCAGAGTAGATCGGCCAGACCGTGTCCTGGAGAAGAGAGTTATAAAAACTGTTTTGCGCAATAGCATTCACAGAAATTTTTGCCGCCCGACATAATTTCTGTGCTACGTGAAGAAAGAGCGTTGTTGTGGGGTGGTTAAAGGTGAGAAAAAGAAGGTGTTTTCGAAATTGATCAGCAATGAACGATGTAAATTTCACGTCGCAATCAGCTTCTCGCTTATCCAATTCTGCCAAACTTATCTTCGTGCGTTCGCCATAGCCAAGGGCTTGGTACTCTTCCAACCGAAAGCGGTTTAAACAATTTCCTTCAGTGAGACCTTTGAAAAAAGACTGTAGAACAATCTTTGAGTGATACTCTCCCACAGGCGATTTGGCACGGTCGGCGTGGTGCCCCCAATAGGTCATGTCCGGTAGCAGCCCGTCAAAATATAAGGGCGAGTATGTGACTACGGGCTTGGGTGAAATCAGCCGAAGGCGCGATGTTGCTATTTCATCAAAATGGTCTGCCAAAACGCAGGTCATGATAACGTCAGCTGAAGCAATGGCCTCACGAAAGATGTCTGGTGCCTTTGTATAATACATGGCTTCTACGCCGAAGACTGAGACGTCACTCATCGCAGCTATGGCACAGGCTAAGTTGGGACCCTGGCAGTTTCCTATAACAAGAATTTTTTGTGCCTGTGGGCGATATCTGCAGAATTGGCCCACAGTGGGCGCAAGACCTAATCGTGAGAAAGCCTCCTTGGAACGAAACAGAAAGCGTGGCAGATTTGCTGGATCTGGTACACTAGTCCTGTGCTGTTCAATAACGTCCGCGCCTTCTGGTTCTCGGCCAAGAAGATGACGAAAAGCCCAAACCACGTCACTACTTGTTGTCTTCTGCATATTCTTGTTTTGGGCCTTTCGTCACTACCAGCCTTGGCACGCTACAAAACCGTTGCAATTAGGGCAACTAGACAGGCGTGAAAGGCACTACTGAAGGCAAACTAAGCCTCGTCTCGTCATCAGGGCACCTCGCTCCCGCAGGAGCTCATCCGACGTGTCCACCCACACGGGGGAGGGTACTCATCACCCATGCCCAGCGCTTCGGAGGTCGGGCTGCAAAGGTGGCCGCCATAATCGGACATGAGAGCCGGATGGCAACCCCACGGCACTACACGGCGCCGACGCTGACCAACTTGCCCAGGGACGCGAAGAGGGTGTTGAGCCGGGTAGCTTCGAGGGGCTCAGACAGGAAAGAAGACGGCGAAGCCTTGCCTTCGGTCTCGGCAAGAGGAGGGGGCTGATGGTGCGTAGCAGATCAGCCGAACGCGGGATCACGGGCTGCTGGGCTTGATGGCGGCGGCCTCGGCACCGACGCTGGCAATCCAGTCTTGGAGCGCATCGGCCATCGGCCTGCCGATACGCTATCGTAGCATTTCGCGCACAACGAAAGTTTGAGCTAGTCGAGAGACTATGGTAGCGTAAAAAGCTTTTCTGGCTTTGGGTGACTCAATCCACGCAACAACGGCCTGTTTCGCCGGGCTCTAGGCTAGGGATTTCAGTGTGTTTGCTGGTGTTAAAACTTTCCTGCAGATTGGCGACAAAGCCCGAGACGCATGCGACTGGTACAGGGCGAGGGATGCGTATAAGCGTGCTCTCGACAAGGATCCCTCTCTAGCACATATCTGGGTTCAATACGGTCACGCGCTTAAGGAAAGTGGCGATTACCAAGAGGCCGTAGCTGCCTACAAGCAGGCGATTAAGCTTCGCCCTGGAGATGCTGATGCGCATGTGCAATTGGGGCACGTGCTCAAGCTGATGGGGCAATCCTCCGAGGCGGCCGCCGCTTACCGCCGGGCTCTAGAAGTGGAACCGGAATGTGACGAGGCTCAAAGGGAGTTGGTCCATTTGGGCGAGATCGCCGGCAGTCCCATGCTGATATCGACCGGCACTGCCGCGGTCCATCACATCGCCTTCGACGTCAGCGATCTGCTTCAGTACTTCATGGCGGCGCGTCTTCCTACAGGGATCCAGCGCGTCCAGATTGAAGTCATTCGCAATTTCGCCGAGCAGCCGTCGGTTGACTTCGACTTCTCTATTGTTTGCTTCACAAAGCAGACGGACTTCTGGCTCGACATTCCTGTGAGCCTTTTTCAAAAGCTTTGCCGCCTTGCCGTCAGTGGTGGTGAGACGGATGCACCCGAATGGCAGGCTGTCTGCGCGGAGCTGCACAGGGCGATCGACACGGGGCGACCTGCCGCCTTCCCGCAGGGCGCCTATATTCTCAATCTAGGCACCTCTTGGTGGCTTCAGAACTACTTCCTGAATTTGCGCAGCGCCAAGGCGCGCTTCGGGGTGCGGTATGTGCCGTTCGTGCATGACTGCATCCCGATCATGACGCCTGAGCATTGCGTGACGGAGTTGACGCGGGATTTTATCAGCTGGATTACCGGAGCCTTCCAGCACGCGGACCACATCCTGGTGAACTCCAACGCCACGGCGGCTGATGTGGCGAAAGTTGCCGCCGTCCTGGGACATAAGATCGAGGACCCGGTGGTGGTGCCGCTGGATGCGGACTACAGGCGGGCTAATTCCGAGGTGTTGCGGGACTCTGGCGCGGCAGTTGCCGAGCAGCTCCTATCCGCCCATGACCTTCTAGGGAAGCCGTTCGTTCTTTTCGTGTCCACCATCGAGTCCCGCAAGAACCACCTTCTCGCCTTTTCCGCGTGGCTGACGCTGATCAAAAGGCATGGGTCACAAAAGGTCCCGAAGCTCGTCTGTGTCGGAAATCACGGCTGGCTGA
Source organism: Muricoccus nepalensis (assembly GCF_006438825.1). Taxonomy (GTDB): domain Bacteria; phylum Pseudomonadota; class Alphaproteobacteria; order Acetobacterales; family Acetobacteraceae; genus Roseomonas; species Roseomonas nepalensis. Next base: position 7,822 of record NZ_RCZP01000071.1, on the reverse strand, counting down.
ACGATGCGATTCATGCGAAGCTCATTGCCAGCAGCCTTCTTCGTGAGCGCGTGGTGATGCTCTCGAAGATCTCAGACGCCGAGCTTGAGGGTCTCTACCGGAACTGTCTCTTCACCTTGTACCCGAGTTCGTATGAGGGCTGGGGGCTGCCGGTCACAGAGTCTCTTTGCTACGGCAAGGTCCCAATCGTTGCGAACGTCTCCAGCCTGCCAGAGGCGGGTGGTGACTTCGCCGAGTACATCGATCCATCATCCGAGCGCGAGTTAGTCTCCGCAGCCGAGCGCCTGCTCTTCGACGAAGAGTATCGTGCGGTGCGCGAGGAAAAGATCGCTCGAGAGTTCCAGCCGCGGCCGTGGTCCGCCGTGGCGAAACAGATTGTTGCCCAGATCCGCGCCTGGGCCTTGGAATCGGAATCGGCCGCGCCGCCGCGGCAGGCGGAGTATGCCAAGACAGCGAAGGTCTGGCCTTATGAGATTGTTCCTGGCCGCTACTACTCCCTTGCGGAGAACACTGAGACCAACATCTGGCCGGGCATGGTTCCTGGCGAAATCCTGCGACAGGGTGATGCTTGGTGGTGGCCGGAGCCATGGGGGTGCTGGACGAAGCCCCGGCCGGCACGTCTGGCGATGCTGGTTGAGTTGCCTTCGGAGGAGAGCGCGTTGATCTTTCTCGGCATCCGTGGCGTGCAGGGAGTGCCTTCGACGGTGACGATCACCATTGAAGGGGCGGGAAACCGAAGATCGTGGATTGAGGCGGATCAGACCAAGTGGCTCCTCGTCCGTCTTCCTCCGACATCCTCCGGGAAGCGCCTGATTCAGATTACGGTCAGGGCGGATAAGTCGACCGACTTCCGGGAGGGGACGAAAGGCGCAGACCACCGGATCGCATCGCTTGGCGTGCTCGGCGTCATGGTCTGCGCCGAGACCGATACGGCATCGCGGCTGCGGTTCCTTGAATGCGTCACTTTTGGTGACATGTCCGAGGCGATGGGAGTGCCTCCGGTCAGGACGGAGTACTTCGTGCATGCCCAGTGACTGTCGGGTATCTGCATTGATTGCCGCGGGTTCCAACTCTGGTAGCAAGCTACCAATGGACTCCGGTCGCTAGATCGCTACGGCCAGCAGCTTGGGAAGGGTTCAAGGTTGTGGGCGAGCATGGAAAGATGAATCGTCGAACGACCTTGGCCAGCCTCATAGGCAGATTGGTACTCTGGGACAGCACGGGCAACTCTAGTCACTTGCCTAGCAGACGAGGCAAATTCGTTTGGGACCTTGCCTACAAACCTGATCCGCCCCCCTAAGGCGGGAGACTTTGACCGAGGAGCGCTCGGAGTGGTTAGGTCAATCCAACCGTTACGATTGGAGCGACTGCTCCTAAGTGGGTTTATCTGGCGAAATATGACACTTTCAGCCAGCAGGCGCGTTCGCCCCACTGCGCCGGGCCTGTTCGCGAGCCGGCCAGGGTCTCCACGCAGAGCGCTTCTCCCGCGCTAGAACACGCGGCCAAACTGGCAAGCCATGCGTGGCAGTTCCATACGTCCCTTGTCGTATGAACCAGTAAAGTGACAAGGCTGCGTCCTCCTTCTATACGATTTAGTGTGTCATCAAACTCTAACTTTCAAGGTAGAGCTATGGAATCAGTTTTGCGTCCGTTCGGATCGATGTTCTTGTCTCCACCACACTTTAGCGAAGCCTCGAAACCGGAACTCGAACTGCGCATCAGAGAGCGTGTCGAGGCCATTGAAAAACAACAGCCGCAGTATCATCCCATCTATGGCTTTTCCGAAAGCATGCCTAGCTACCGAATAAATCTTCTGGAGAGGAACTGCAACTTCGTCAGAAGTCATTTTGAGAACGTAATACAGAAGCGGCAAATTAGAATACTCGATGTCGGATGCAACTGCGGGTTCGCCTCTTTTTCGCTTTCAGAGACACTCCCGAACGTGGTTGGTCTTGAGATTATGCCAGATCACCTTGATCTGTGTCGTATGCTGGCTAGCTATAACAACTCAACGGCTCGGTTCTATGATTGCAATATTGTGGATGTTATAGAGCAGGGAGAGGATGATCTTGAGAGCGTGGATGCTGTCCTCCTCTTCAACGTCGTGCATCAATTAATATTTCGCTATGGTCTATCCTATACAAAGGCCTTTATGGCCCGACTGGTGAGCCGCGTCGACGTAGTCTTTGTCGAACTGGCGAAGCGCGAGGACTACATCTCCCACGGGAAGGATCACCTCCTGCCATGGGAGCCGGACGAGGTCTTCGCCGATTGCAACGACCTAGAGGTCACTAGACTCACTAGCGAGCCAAGGCCCCTGTATCTTCTACGCCGAAAACGTGCACGATTTGGCTCCATCGAAATAGAACCGACCCAAATCGGATTCAGTGACAATTTCGAAGAAAAAATTAGCCGCAAATACTACACAGGAGGCAAAGATTTCGTCAAATTGTATCGTTTCAATGACTATCAGGGTCCGGGGGATTTTCGTAACGAGGTCAAAGCGCTTCTGCGGATGCGAGATAGCGGCTTCGCGCCCGTGATCACCGATTGGTTGGCCACACCGAGCTTCGCTGCTGTTAAGATGTCCGCCGTCCGAGGGACAATGTTGCGGGAAGCTTTGCCACGGTTTAAAACCGATACTGACAGAAGAAGGGCGGCGCTTGAGATCCTTCGAATAGCCCATGCAACACAGCGTCGGGTCGGCTATCATAACGACATGGCTCCCCATAACTTAATTGTGGCCGCAGACGGTAGGATTGTGCTCGTTGATTTCGAGCAGGCCACTGCCGCTCCGGTGATTGACCCGTTCGGCGTGCTGCTCTGGACACTACATGACCTGTGGGTCGGAAGGCCTGTCTCGTACGAAAAATCCGTTTTTAAGAGTCTGTGGCTCGAAGCAGGGCAGTCCCGTTCGAATCCAGCAAATTACCCTGAGTTCGGCCAAGTTAGTCTAGACGAAACTATGAGCGCCCTTGTGAGTGACGCTAGGATCGCAGAAACCTGGGACGGGTTCCTGAACACCTGGACAAAACAGCTCGCATCAAAGTTGGATAGGGATGGTGCTTGAGCCGAACGCTTTCTGGTGCGCGTCTGCAAAATGAAGATAATGACGGATTTGCACCGGTACGTTGTGAAAAGGGTGTGGAGAAGGAAGCCTTATTCTTTCGAACCGGAGGGCGGAGCAGGAGCACTGGACGGTGCATGGATGTGCATGTGGCGGCACGAGATGTTACCTGGTGGCCATCGGGTAAGGTTCCAACGCTTGGAGAGTTACCGCGCTGAACCCCGACCTTATCCTGAGGGCCTTCCTGCGGTAGGATCCGGTCGAGAGCATGGAGCCCTCATGACTGAACCTTTGATTGGCACCTGGATGGCGAAGGACGGCGGCGTGGTCGAGGGCTACGACGAGGCGCCGGTGGTCGAGCACATGAAGGGGCGCGAGATCGACGTCGAGGTCGACCTCAACCTCGGACGCGGCGAGTCCACGGTTTGGACCTGCGACCTCACCCACGGCTACATCGACATGACCCTCCCCTGGCGACATGAATTCGCTCCTCTCTGGAGAGGGAGAGAGGGACGTCGATGGATGGGGCTGGGGTGATCCAGGATTCCGCGCTGGACGGGGCGCGGAGCGAGCCGGTGCGGACGCCGGACGAGGTGGCGGCGATGCTGGCGCTCAAGGCGCGTGGCTGGGGCGTCAAGCGGATCGCGCGGGAGTTCGGCACCTGTCCCAAGACAGTGCGGCGGTATGTGCGGGAGGGAGCCTGGTCGGGATACTCTCGTGCGCGGCGTGTGCCGGCGCTGGGGGAGCTATCGGGCTGGCTGGAGGAGCGGCTGGTACGGCATGGCGGCAATGCCGACGTGGTTCGGCAGGAGCTGGCGCCCGACGGCTCGCTCACCATGGTAGCTCGAGAACGATACCGTTCTTCGTGATCGGTTAACAATTCAGTACATCCAGATATAAGTTTACTAAATATTTTGAATCCAAAATGATATATACTGTTCTTAGTTCATTTTAGAAAGTAATCGTGGGAACTAGTACTTGGCGTTCGAGGGAACTGATTTCACGAACGAGTGATTCGCGCTTTAGCCACCTTATGGAGAGAAAATCATGCAATTCGCTGTTTAATCTCAAGGTGTTAATTTCATCTTCTTTTGCAAAAAGAATAAATTTGACGTTGACGCTCGATGCGCGTGAAGGCAGGAGAATTTCGATCCAAATTTTCGTTTGGCGCAATTTTTCCCTTGTAGATGCATAAAGTTGGTCAGCAGACGTATCAAATTTCGCGATATTTAACCAACAAAGTTTTGAAGTTGGTTTATTGACGCATAGAAAAATTGTCGATTCAAATATGCCGTGGATGCAGATTTCGCAAGTGGCCATCAGCAAATGCCCAGATGTTTTTCCGTCCATTGCATGTCTTCTGTTCAGCGTCCCCATGCATTGTTCGGAGACATAAAGCTCTGTTCCTAAAGAGGTGTTTTTTACTGAAAGGCTTACTTCCTCTTGAGCACCTTCATGCATCATTAGGGAAGCTTTCATCTTCTCATTCCCGGCTTTCACGGTTTTAAAAGGTTGCGCACTGTCATTCACGGAGCTCTTATCAGTTTTTACGCTGGATCTGCCATCGTACGCCAGCTGGCGATGCTCCACTATTCCCTGGGGCCCTAATTGCGAATGGTTTCGTGGCTGAACACTACCTCACGCGCGGCAAGGATCAGCTCGACGTCACGCATGCTGAGGCTGAGGCCGAGGCCGAGGCCGAGGCAGTGGTACAGCCATACTGCAGACTAGATACCCTCGGCTGGGTAGCGGAACGGAGAGGTCATGCGATGCAGGCTGCCACAGCCTTCCGGACCCGCCAACCTGACTTGCCCTCGCAGCCCTTCGCGTAGCGGGCTCTGGCATACGGGGCCAGCAAGACTACCCACCTACGGCACGTTGGCGGGATCGCCAGCGCGCCGGTACACAGGAGCCCGACGCTGGCTGGGGGAGCACGCTACCCGGTAGTCACGCCTGCCATGCTGGGCCAAGTGGCCGCGGTGTTCGGGACGGTCCCTTCCGACACGGCGGCCTCGCCCATGACGGTGTGGATCTCGCGCAGGAGGGCGGCGCCTTTGACGGTGCGCTGGACGAGGACGGAGCGGCGGTCCTGGGGGTCGGTCTTGCGGCGGGCGAAGTCCAGCTCGCCCAGGCGGTCCAGCGCGCGGGTGATCGCGGGCTTGGAGACGTTGAGCGACGCGGCCGGGCCGCGTACGGTGTGCGGCCCCTCGCCGAGATAGACCGTCAGGAACACGCCGAGCTGGCGCGCCGAAAGGTCGGGGCCGTCCCGGCGCACGAGCGAGACGACGGTCTCCCGCAGGATCCCCATGAGCTGGTCGGGTGTGCCGTGCACGGGCATGGGCGGGTTCCTTCTCCTGAACCATTGGCAGGACGGGTCGTTCCGACCTTTCCTTTATGGGTCGATAACGATTACACTTCAACCTCCGGTTGTATCTATCGCCGATTCTCTCGCCAACGAGGCTCTCTGTGGTTGCACCGTCGGTCCAGGCTCAGCCCCCGTGTCCGCCCCAGGCGGAGAATCTGGCACCCGTCCGACGACGAAAACCCCTCGCACCCTGGAGGCCGCGTCATGGCTGACACGCCCTCCGCCGCCAACGCGGCGCCCGGGCGCGCACCGCCCTTCGGCCTCGACCGGCGCTCCTGGACCGCGCCTCTCGTTCCCACCCTCCCCCACGCCGTCGCGCCGGCCATGATCGGCAACCCCGACCACGACCTAATCCGCCGCTGCGCCGAGCACTTGGCCTGTCTGGAGGCTGTGAAGGCATCCCCGGACGAGGAGGAGGACGGCCCCGCCTGGTGCGCCTACGAGAGCAACCGCGACGCGATCAGCGCGGCCCAGCCGCAAACGCTGGCCGGCCTGATCGCCAAGGCCCGTGCCGCCAAGCTCGAGGCCACCTTCTGGGACAGCTTCGAGAACATCCACGACACCATGGCCGAGCCCTGGGCCTGGGACCTCGTCAACGCCCTGCTCCGCCTCGCCGGCGAGGGGTAGCCGCCGAGTACGGCGCGGGCTGGTCCGAGCGGGCGTTGCGCGCCGACCCGTGCTGTGGCCAGCCTGCGAGGTCAGCAACACGAACGACGGGGATCCAGTCATGCCCAAAAAAGCGAGCACAGAAGGATCAGAGCCAGAGCCCGAGACGACCGGGGACGCGACGCCGACCAAGGCGGGCAAGGTGGCAAAGCCCGCCAAGGGGGCTAAGCCAAATGCGCTGCAGCAGCCCCTGCAGCCCTCCGAGGACTTGGCCGCCGTCATCGGCGAGGGGAAACTCGCCCGCGGCGACGCGGTCAGCAAGGTCTGGTCGTACATCAAGGAGCACAAGCTGCAGAACCCGGAGGACGGGCGCGAGATCCTGGCCGACAGCAAGCTGCGCAAGGTTTTCGGCAAGGACAAGGTCACGATGTTCGAGATGAACAAGCACCTTGCCCGGCACCTTACGTAGTGCGGCCTCCCACCGTCCCTGGCAGCTGACACGGAGCGGTCGGTACGGACGTCGGCGGATCGGAGCGGATCTGCCAACGCCGCCGCCGCGGCCCTCGCATCCCCCTCCCCCAGCCTCGGTAACTTTCGTTGTGGATCATTCGCGCATCCATGGTTAGGTGCCCGGCAAGGCGTCAGGGCGCCCCCTCACCTTGGACGCTCAGGGCCGGCGCAATCCCCCCGACCACCGCGCCGGCCCGCCCTCCTCCTCTCGTCCGCGCATGCCACTCGATGCGCTCGCGCCCGGTGACGAGGCCGCCGGCTCGGCACCCGGAGGGGTCTCATACCGCCGAGCTTATGAAGTGACTTTTCTGATCCAGGGATAGTTGGTGAGGGATTGGAGGCGCTCGGGCGTGAGGGCGTTCCAGGCTTGGCAGCATGCGTCAACGATGGCGGCGTTGCTGTTGAGCAGACGGTGGGACAGGAAGCGCTCGCGGAGGTGGAGCCAGACGCGCTCGACCGGGTTCAACTCGGGTGCGTAGGGCGGCAACGGCACGAGGGTGACGTTGTCGGGCACACGGAGCTGGCGTGAGCCGTGCCAGCCTGCCTGATCGAGCACGAGAACGGCGTGAACGTCNCCGAGCTTATGAAGTGACTTTTCTGATCCAGGGATAGTTGGTGAGGGATTGGAGGCGCTCGGGCGTGAGGGCGTTCCAGGCTTGGCAGCATGCGTCAACGATGGCGGCGTTGCTGTTGAGCAGACGGTGGGACAGGAAGCGCTCGCGGAGGTGGAGCCAGACGCGCTCGACCGGGTTCAACTCGGGTGCGTAGGGCGGCAACGGCACGAGGGTGACGTTGTCGGGCACACGGAGCTGGCGTGAGCCGTGCCAGCCTGCCTGATCGAGCACGAGAACGGCGTGAACGTCGGGGGCTAGGGTGGCGGCGAAGTGCTCCAGGAACAGGGCCATGGCCGTGGTGGACACCGCCGGCAGGACGAGGGCGAACCCTTCGCCGGTGGCGGGCCGGACGGCAGCGTAGAGTACCCATCCGGTGAACACCGCGGTGGCTGATCAGGCAGCGGCTGAGAGCGAGGCTGCGCGCGGCTTCCAGTGCCAAGGCAGGAGCTGGTCGAGCCTTGAGGCAGGGTGATCGGCGATGCGGGCGAGCACGTCGGCGAGCCAGGCACGCGGGTCGACGTCGTTGAGCTTGGCGGTGGTGATGAGGGAGTACAGGGCGGCAGCGCGCTCGCCGCCGCGGTCACTGCCCGCGAACAGCCAGGCTTTGCGGCCGAGGGCGACGCCGCGGAGAGCGCGTTCGGCGGCGTTGTTGGTCAAGCA
>NZ_RCZP01000070.1 GCF_006438825.1 Muricoccus nepalensis | reverse complement strand
TCTGCCGACGCCAGGTGTAGAGCAGGCCAGTCCCAATGCCGTGGCGCCGCGCTACCGCTATCGGCGAGCCTCCCGGCTCCAGGCTCTCCATGACGATGTCGCGCTTCTGCGCTCCCGTCCAACTCCGCCGCCGCTCGCCGCGGGTAATCACCTCGACCGGCTTCTCACGCACACTCATACGAGTAATCGTATGAGCGTCCTCAGCCTCTGTGATCCGCGGCGGTAGCGTCCTGCCCATCCCGCACTTGCATCACAGCACCACTCCGCGCCGCAATGTGCCGCCGCCGCGACGCTTACGCCGGAGGCGAACGTCACCTCGATGATGGGTGGCGTGGCCTCGGACGAGAAGCCCTCCGCCTCCGCCCGTGGTGGCCCCTCCAGGGAGGGCACCTCCGGCACGACCTGGACCGCGGAGAAGCCCGACATCGCCGTGGCCAGCAACTGCTTGCGCCAGGTGAACAGCAGGCCGGTGCTGATCCCGTGGCGGTCCGCGACCGCCTTAGCCACCGCCCCAGGCTCAAGCGTTTCTCGGACGATCCGCAGCCGATCATCGGGCGTCCAGTTCCGTCGCCGTTCCGCTCGAACCCTCACCTCCACGGCGCCGCTCCGGCCTGAACTCTTACGAGCCTCGTAAGAGCGCTCCTGTGAACCAGGTGGGGAGATCACGTCGTCGGCCATGCCACCGACATCGGCCACATGAACGCCTCAGCTCAAGGCGGTCATGGGCTGACGCTTACGGCGAGTCCACCGTCACCGAGGTTGCGGCGCGACTGAACATGCCCGAGGGCAGCCTCTACACCTGGATCTACAAGGGCCGCCTCGGCGCCCGACGTGTCGAGGTCGGCGACCGTCCGGTGTACCTCGTCCGCCTCGACGACGTGCAGCACCTCTTCCGCCAGCGCGGACCCGGAGGGTGCCTGCCGCCGAGAACCTCGTCATAGCCCGGACCTGACCGGTCAAGCGCACCACAAACCCCCTTTGGAGAGGCATCATGGGCAAGAGACGTGCAAGCCCTGGGTGTCCCAGGCCAGGATCTTGATCAGGTCGCCGCGTCGGCCCCGGCCCCGAAACACGAACAGCTGCCCCGAGAACGGGTCCTGTCCCAGCCGCTGCTGCACCAGGCCCGTCAGACCATCGAAGCCCTTGCGCATGTCCGTCACGCCGGCTGCCAGCCAGACCCGCACGCCGGAGGGAAGCGCGATCACGTCTCCAGCGCCGCCGCGAACGCCGCCTGCCGCGCCGGATCGGTCGTGGCCGGCATCCGCAGCACCCGGCCGTTGCGCAGCACCACCCCCGCCATCCCCCCAGCGGGGCGGCCAGGTCGAGCTTGCGTTGCGGCCGTAGGAACCTCCCCGGGCTCCTCCAGCACCACCGGCACAAAGGAGGGTGCCGCAACCTCCGCAGACCGCCTCGTCATCCGGCTCCGCCAGGTGAAGATCAGGCTGGATGCCGCCCGGTGCCGGCGCGCCACCACCGCCCCGGGCGCCTCGTGCAAGGCAGTGCCTTGCACCCTCCAAAAACCGCGCCTTGGCCGCCTCGCTCCACCGACGGCGGGGCTCCCGCGCCAGCATCACCTCAACTGACATCCCGCTGCGATCCGTCCTGCGATCGTCGCACGACCAGTCGCTCATGGACCGGTCGGCAACACTCCCGCAGAACTCCGACAAATCACGGCCGCCTCACAGGGCGGCCACCATCGGGCGCACACCTTGCGACAAACTGCGACACAATGCGACTGTCATCGTGGGGCCATTTGCGTGTTCTCTGCCGCCCGCAGACGCATTTGTAGATGGCACCTCACTCATGGCAGCAACGCTCTCTTTCGCCGGGAACTGGGCATACCTCCCGGTCTCGTCTCTTCTGCCCGCCGCATGAAGAAGCGTCGCGCCGGCCGCCCGGCCGCAAATCCCCCTGAGCAGCATCCTGCGAAAATGGTGTCAGAGGCGCCCGTGCGCCTTCTCATGATCGCACACCTTCATCCCGCCGTGTCCAAGGGCGGGGCCGAGATCGCGGCCTACCAGCTCTACAACAGCCTGCGTTCATCCCCCGAGGTGGAAGCCTCCTGGTTCCTCGCGGCGTCCGGCGGGCGCATCGCGCCCCGCCTCGGCGCCCGGCTGTCGCAGCCTTTCGGACCAGACGAGTACGTCTACGCGGGGGCCGGTTTCGACCACTTCACGCACAGCAACCCGGACCCTGAATGGCCCGGTGAGTTTTCCCGCCTGCTCGAGCAGCTGCGTCCCACGGTCGTGCATTTCCACCACTACACGAACCTCGGGCTGGATACCCTTCTGACCATCCGCCGGGTGCTGCCCGCAGCGCGGATCGTCGTGACGCTTCACGAGTATCTCGGGATTTGCAACCACTTCGGCCAGATGGTGAAGCGTCCCAGCCTCGCGCTCTGCGACCGCGCCTCGCCGCGCGACTGCAATCGATGCTTTCCAGAGAAATCGGAGCAGGACTTCTTTCTCCGGGAGCTTTTCATCAAGCGCTTCTTCCGGCTGGTCGACGCCTTCGTCTCGCCGAGCCAGTTCCTGGCCGACCGCTACATCGCTTGGGGGATCGATCCGGCGCGGATGACGGTCATCGAGAACGGCCTGCCGGCCCCTCAAACACCGACCGGCGCCGTTGCCCTGCGATCTTCGGGCCGCCCCCTATCGATAGGCTTCTTCGGGCAGATCTCCCGCCTGAAAGGCATCGACGTGCTGTTCGACGCTGCGGCCCTCCTTGAGGAGGCCGGGTTTGAAGGAGTTGAGATCGACGTGCACGGCGATCACTCGGGACAGCCGCCCGAGTTCCGCGCCCTTTTCGAGGCACGCCTCCAGACGGCTGCCAAGATCATCCACGTCCACGGTCCGTACGAAAACTCCAAAGTGCACGACCTCATGCTCGGCGTGGACGCAGTCATCGTCCCTTCCATCTGGTGGGAGAACTCGCCTTTGGTCATCCAGGAGGCTCTGCTTGCTCGCCGGCCGGTGATCTGCTCGGACATCGGCGGCATGTCGGAGAAGGTCCGGAACGGCCTTGACGGTTTCCACTTCCGAGCCGGAAACGCTCGCTCTCTGGCCACTCTCCTCTCGCAACTCGCGACCGAACCGGCCCGGTTGCTCAACCTGGCTTCGACCCTGGCGCAGCCCCGGTCACTGACCGAGACGTCGGCCGAGACCCTCGCCCTCTACCGCTCCCTGCCAGTCGATCCGGACGTCGGCGGCCTGATGCGAAACACCCCTGCCGAACAGGACTTGCAGCCCGCATGACCATCCGCGGTTCAGTGGACAGCCTAACGGCGGACGGTGCCGCCGGGTGGGCCTTCGGCATTGGCTTCGCTCCTGGCCGGTTCCTCGTGCTTCAGGCCCTCCTCGACGGTCGCGTCATTGGGGAGACCACCGCCGACCAGCCCCGGCACGACCTCGCCGCGGCCGGGCTGGGCGACGGGCGCTGCGGTTTCACGATGGCGTTCTATGACGCCCCGGTCGATCAGCAGCTTCTTCCGTTCATCTCGATCCGGCCACGGGGCGGCGATGTTGAGTTACCCCGCACGAGCCTGACCGGCGTTGGCGAGTACTTCGGTACCATCCACGCGCGGTTCCCGGCCGCCGGTCGGCAGCGGTGCGTGTTCGGCGGTCTATGGACCGACCGCACCGACGCCGCTCGCCTTCTCGCTGGACGCGTTGAGGTCGGCGCTACGCCGCCGGGCGTCCGCGGCGCCCTTCAGCGGATCATCGGCAGCGGCCATGCCGTCCTGCGTGACGTGGTGCTGCCGGTGGACGCGGAGCAGGATGTTCTGAGCCGGCCCGACGCATCCCTGTCCGGCGTGGTCGATCCCGCATCGGGAGCGGCCGGCCGGCGGTTCCTTGCCGGCGTTCCAGAGCTCCTATTCCAGCCTGCCTCGCTCTCCTTGCTCAAGGCCATGATGGACGACACCCCTGTCGTCCATCGCGTGGTGCTCTCCCATGGTGAGGAAACCGGGACCCCCTTCATGCAACCCAGCGCCGCGGAGCGTCTGCCCTCGCCGGCCGAAAGCGTCCTCGTCGTCGCCTGCCTCCCCACCGGCACAGGATCGTCGTTGCAGGTCGAGATCATCGCGGGAAGCCACGAGTTTCCGGAATTCACCGCCGATGGACGGTCTCGCTGGCTTCCCAGTCCGCCCGCCGGGCAAACCCCACCGGCCATCGAGATTGCTCGTCGCTGCGATGCCTCCATTCGGATGATCGAGATCGGCCCGCAGGATCTGCTGATCCTCGGACCGGGCACCGTTTACCGACTTCGCCCCGCCGGGGATCAGACCTCAGCACTGCAAGCCTGGTGCATCCCGTCCCGGATCAGTCCCTCCCGCGTCCTCGAGCAGCCGGATGCCCAGACCTTTGTGGTCCGGCACCCCTCCGGCGCTCTGCTGGCAGTTTGACGCTCATGGCCCAGGACCTCGCGACGACCCTCCCACCGTCCGATGCCGATCCGGTCGACCGGAGAAGCAAGGGACCGACAGCCAAAGGCGCCGATGCTCCCCGCAGCCGGGAGGACGGATACATCGACTTCTACGGCTATGTCCCGGCAACTGGAGGATGGCTCTTCTCAGGCTGGTCGCGTGGCCGCTGGCGTCCTGGCGCTCCGCCACCGCAGGTGACGGCTCACTTCCAGCACGGCAAGCTCGAGGAGACGGAAAGCACGGTTTGCTGGTTCCCGCGGCCTGATCTCGGCCGCCGCGGCGTCGGCATCGTGCTCCACATCCGTGCCCCGGGACTGCCGCTGGGCGAGCTTTCCTCCATCGACCTGGCGGTCTCCTCCGAGGAGCCGGCGGAGAACCCGCCTCCTCCTGCCCTTCGCCTCCAACCTGTCCGCCCGGTCGTGCACCTGCGGGAGAGCGACGTTCAGTCGCGCATTCAGCCCGCGGTGGCCAACGCGTTTGCCGGGCCGGAACGCAGCCGGCTGGTCAGCCTTCTGTCCCGGCGTGCCTACGCTGGTATCGACACGCTCCACGAGCTTCCGGCGCCGGTCCGGCTCGATATCGATGAATCGATCTCCGTGCCTCCCGCCGGCCTTGTCTTGATCGGTTGGTGCCTCGATCCGACCCATGCCGTGGCCGCCATCCGGGTCCACGGACCGCAAGAGGCACGGGATCGCGGCTCGCTGACGGATCGGTGGATTTCGGTCGAGCGTCCGGATGTCGCCGAGGCGGTCTCCGCAACCATGGGGCAGGTCGACACCCGGTGCGGGTTCGTCGCCCTCGCACCGGCTTGCGGCGTGCCCTGGCCAAGCCCCGGAGGTGCAGCTCCCTACCTCGAAGTCGAACTGAAGACCGGCGAGATTGGCTACCTGCGGATCCCGCCGCCGGTGAAAACAGGCGCCGCGGCGGCACGCCGCATCCTGGAAGTCATCCATCCGTCCGCCGACGAGATCGCGCCGGCGTTTGACAAGGTCCTCGGGCCGGCGCTCACCGCGATCCACAAGGCCCGCTTGGCCAAGCCGGTGAAGCCAACGGAAATTGCCTTCGGCGAAAGCCCAGCCGAGCCGGTGTGCAGCGTCGTCATCCCTCTCTACGGACGAATGGACTTCCTGACCTACCAGATGGCGCTCCTTTCGGAGCACCCCGGCAACAGCGCGCACGAGTTCATCTACGTGCTCGACGACCCGCCAAAGAAGCGCGAGCTTCTCGACCTCGCCCATTCGGCGCACCGGCGGTTCGGACTGCCATTCCGCATCCTGCTCCTCGACACCAACCTCGGCTACGGGCCAGCGAACAACCATGGCATGGTGGCAGCCCGCGGTGAATTCCTCTGCCTTCTCAACTCCGATGTCATGCCGTCGCCCAACGCCCCGGAATGGCTGGACATCATGATCGCCGATCTGCGCGAGGACGCCACCCTTGGCATGGTCGGTGGTCAGCTTCTGTTCGAGGACGGCACCGTCCAGCACCAAGGCATCACCTTCGAGCCGCTGGCTCAGCAGGCCGGCTGGCCCTTCCCCATGCACCCGCGCAAGGGCCTGAAGCCAGAGAGGACCGCCCAGGCACTGGAGGAGGTCATGGCGGTCACCGGTGCCTGCATGGTGCTGCGCCGCGACCTGGCTTCGTCCCTCAAGGGCTTCGACGAGGTGTATGCCATCGGCGACTTCGAAGACACCGACCTGTGCCTCCGCGTCCGCTCGACGGGCCTTCGCTGCGCGGTCGAACACCGCGCGCAACTCTATCATCTCGAGCGCCAGTCCCAGATCACCCCGGATAACCGGTGGCGGCACCACGCCACGCTCCTGAACGCGTGGACCCACACCCGCCGCTGGTTCCCCGAAGAGGCCGGCCGCTCCCACCCGCCTCGCCCACTGCTGCGCCGCTGAAGAAGGCAACCTCGCTCATGGCCACCAAAGTTGCCTATCTCGCCGAGAACCTCGGACAGGTCGATAATGCCTGGAGCCTCTCCCCCGCGCAGTTCCTGCTCGCGACGGGCGGGAACATCGGGAACCTCGCCTTCTGGCACGCCGCGCGTCTGCTCTTCGACGCGACGGAGGTGCAGCTCATCTCGCGCGACACCCGCCCGGCCGACGTCGCGGCCGAAGTGGTGGTGATCCCGGCCGCCAACTTCCTTCACGACGGTGCCGACCTCGGCCGGATGGGAGAACTCATCCGAGCCCTTGGGCGCCCCGTCCTCATCCTGGGCCTCGGTGCCCAGGCCGAGAAGGAGGACGTTCCGCCGAAGCTGAAGCCGGGCACCCTCGACTTCCTGCGCGAGGTGTCCCGCCTCGCGCCCAAGATCCTCGTCCGTGGGCAGTTCACCCAGGGCTTCTGCCGCTCGCTCGGCGTCGAGAACACCACGGTCCTGGGCTGCCCCTCGCTCCTGATTAACCCCGACCAAGCCCTTGGCGCCAAGCTTGAGGCTCGGATCGCCTCTCTCCCGCCCGAAGGCGGGCCGCTGGCAGTGCATGGCGCCTGCATTAAACCCTCCGTTACGAGCATCGAGCGCGAACTCGTCCGCCTCACTCGCCTGAACCCCGGCTCCGCCTACATCGTCCAGCGGCCGCTCGAGTTGATCAAAGCCGCCTTCGGCGCCGAACTCACCGCGCCTGCCGAGGTCGAGTACTTTGCCCGCTGCGCGACCTTCCTCGGGCTTGGCGACAGCCCCGCGCTGACCGCCTTCCTCCGTGCTCACGGCCAGGCCCCGACGTCGATCAGCAGCTGGGCCCACGGACTCCAGCGCTACACCGCCGGGGTCAACACACGCATCCACGGCACCATGCTGGGGGTCCTCGCCGGTCTGCCCAGCGTCTGCATCTGCCACGACACCCGCACGCGGGAACTGGCCGAGCAGATGCGGGTGCCGAAGCTGTCTCCGAAGGAGTTCATCGAGCATCGCCACTCGGTGCGGGACATGTTCGCCGCCACGAGGTTCTCGGGAAAGAGCTTCGATGCCGGCCGTTCAGAGGCGGCGGCCGGTTTTCTGTCTGCGGTCGAAGCCGTCGGGCTCAAGCCGTCCAAGCACCTTCAGCGCTTCCTCGGCGCCTGAACCGCCGCAACAAGATCAAGGCCAAGGCTCCCAGACATGATGAAGCCCATTGCCGTCCTCGGCACGGACGGTGCCATCGGCGGGTCGTTCACCCGGAGCACCGAGGCCGCCTTTGCGGCCACGGGAGCCAACACCGGCAACCTCGCCTTTCAGTACGCGGCTTTCCAGCGGGTCATCGGAGACGATCGGTTCACCGTCCCCTTTGCCTTTGACGTGGACGCCGTCCGCGATCGCGCGCGGCTGATCTGCATCCCGGCCGCAAACTTCCTCTACTCCGGATTCGACCTCGGCGATCTGGCCAAACGCCTGGAAGCGACTGGCTTGCCCCTGATGGTCCTCGGGCTCGGCGCCCAGGCCTTCCGTTCGGTCAACGAAGTGCAACTCAAGCCGGGTACGGAGCGGCTGCTGCACCTGTTTCGCGAGCGGTGTGCCCGCATCATGCTGCGTGGCAGCTACACGGCCGCAGTTCTCGAGCGCTACGGCGTCCAGAATTTCGAGGTTCTCGGTTGCCCGTCAAACTTCATCAATCCGAGCTCTCACCTGGGGGCGTCCATTGCAGAGCGCCTTCGCACCAAGCCTTTCCAGGCGGTTGCCCTGGCACCAACCTTCTACTCGTACAATGCCAAGGGCGAGCGTGCCCTCCTGGACGAGTTCGGCGAGGACCGCGTCACGCATCTCATCGCCCAGGATCCCCTAGCGGCCATCATGCTAGCTCGACGGGAGATCGACGCGCCCGAGGTGACCACTTGGCTTAGCGAGAAAGCCGGCCTTTTGACGGAGATGACCAAGGCCGAGCGTGACCTTTGGGTTGGCCGCCTCCGCGGTTACTTCTCAGCCGAGGCATGGCTGGAGGCCTACCAGAGCGTCGATGCGGTCATCGGCACCCGCATTCACGGCGCCGCCCTTGGCTGGCAGGCCGGCCGATCGGCTCTCGTGATCAGCTTCGACCTACGGACCGAAGAGCTCGCTGCGACGATGGGCCTGCCCCTCGTCAAGGCCGCGGCGCTGGCTCCAGGCGGCGCAGAAGCGGCTCTACGCGCCGGCGTTGAAGCCTGTGCCCCCCTCTACGACGCGCGCCGGATGGACCTTGCCGGGCGCCTTGTCCGCCTGCTGGGCGAGCATGGCGTAACCCCGGGTCCGGTCCTTCGCAGCCTTGCCGCGGGCGAGACCGCTTCGTTGCCGACCGAAGCATCGGCCGGCGCAATGCCAGCGGCGCTCAAGCCTACCAGCTGGGGCTTCCTGGAGCAGTACAACCGCCGGCGCATCGCCGGGTGGGTCGCCTCCAGCAGCCCTGCCGCACCCCGTCTCACAGTGCGGCTGGACGGAAAGGAACTTGCCACGGTGACGCCGAGCACGTCCCGCCCAGACATCAGCGGATACGCTTGGGCGTTCGAGGTCAAAATCCCATCCGACGCCAAAATCCCGGATGTCGCAAAGGTTGAGGTGATCTTCGCGGACACCGGCGCCCCTCTCCGGAACTCCCCCGTCATCACAAGCTTTGCCGCTCAGGACGAGACCAAGGTGCTTCGCGGCCAGGGCGGCTACCTCTTTCTGCAGAACGACAGCAACGCCGTACTCGAGCAAGTCCAGGGCCGACGGATTCTCTCAGCGGAGGAACTTGACCTTTGGGAGCACTTCTTCCTCGGCGTGGACGCTGCCGCCTTCAAGAACGGCGCGCATGTTCTCTACCTGATCGCTCCCAACAAGGAGTGCGTCTTCGCCGAAGCCCTGCCGAGCGGCATTGCCGTTTCTGAGAACCGTCCCGTGCGGCAGGTCCAGGCGCTCGCGGCGCGCCTGGATCTTCGTGCGACGCGGATCATCTATCCTCTGGAAGCCATGCGGCGAGCGAAAGCCGATGTCGCGACGTACCCCAAGGGCGATTCCCACTGGAGCGACTACGGGGCCTCGCTGGCACTGGACGCCGTCTACGAGGCGATCGGTCTCGATAACCTAGCCGCTGGCTCCTCGCCCGGACCGGACGCGTTTCAGGTCGAATATCGAAATGCCGACCTCCTTTCGAAGCTTGGCGGGGTCTGCGTGGAGGAACAGCCGGTCCTTCGCCGCCGCCCCGCCGCCCGGGTCGTGCATGACAACGGGATCCTGAACACCGGCCGGCGCCGCGAGCTCCGGCCGGCCGCTCGCCCTGCCGCCTCGGGCCACCTGCTGATGCTTCACGATAGCTTTGGCGAATGGCTCATCCCTCCTCTGGCAGAGAACTTTGCTTCGACGACGGCGGTCTGGAACGCGAGCCTCGCGGAGAGCATGCTGGAGCAAGAGCAACCTGACGTCCTGCTCTTCGAGCGGGCCGAACGGTTCCTCGTCGTTCCGCCGCGGTTCGGCTAAGCAGCCGCCGTGCGCGCCACCGTCCTGGCCGGCCTAGCCGCCCTTGCTTGCTCAGCCGCGAACGCGTTGGCGAATTCGGCTCCCGCCCCGGCGCCCGACCTCTCGGTCGCGGCCGGGGCGCAGCCAGAAACCGTCTTTCAGTGGTCGGTCCAGCGCTGTGGCGACATGAACTTGCCGGACTCTCCGGCGCGGGCGTTGCGCACGGAGGGCGGAGTACTCCTGCTAGCGGCGCACTTCATCAACATCCCCTTGCTCGGGACAGACTTCAACCACCTGGCCCCAAGCTGCTCGGCGGCCAGCCGCGGCATGGAGGCCGCTGATCCAGCGAGCTTCCAGGACAAGTTCTGGGTCCAGGCTCTTCTTCCCTTGCCGCCCGCCGGACCCGGGCGCCCCAGGCGGGTTCTGGGCCTCGCCAGCCACGAATACATGGGCTGGAGACACCCCGAACGGTGCGCAGCCCCGTTCGACGGGGCCGGCCGACGCCCGGCCGCCTTCCGCTGCTGGTACTCCGCCATCACGGCCGTGGTGGCCGAGGTCGGCGACTGGCGCTTCCAGCCGGTCCCCTCATCCAGCCGCTCTCCGAACCAGGCGTCGGTCGTTGCGGCTTCGCCCTACCCCTACGATCCGACGGTAACGGCGCGCACGGGGTTTTTCTCGGTCAGCAACGTCCTGATCGAGGGCGAACACGCCTTTGCCCTCGTCTACACCGAGGGGATCGCGGGCCAACCGCGCGGCAACTGCCTCCTTCGGACCAGGATCACCGAAGCCCTTGCCGGATGGCAGTTGCTCTCGCGCGGCGAATACGCTCCGCGCGCCGAGAACAACGCCGCATCGCTCGACCGTCCCTGCGACGTCGTCGGGAACGGCGTCTTCGGCGGCGCACCCGTGCGATCGGTCCTGCGCATCGAAGGGTCAAGCGGACCCTCCTGGGTCGCCGTCTTCACCAGGGCGGCCCCCCGCGACGCGCCGGCGAGCACGCCCGAAGGAGTTTTCTATAGCCGCTCACGGGATCTGCGGAACTGGGAGCCCGCGAAGCAGCTCTGGGCCATGCGCCCCTTCCGAAGCCAACCGGAGGCCGGCGTCTATTACGAGTATCCGTCCCTCCTGGACCATGCCAGTCCGTCGGCCGTCTTCGACCGAACTGCGGACGATCAAGGCAAGGCGGAGGTGCACCTCTATCTGACACGCCTGAACCTCACCGACCGGAAGCGCGGCCTGGATCGCGACCTCGTCCGAATCCCGGTGCATATCGCCCCATGACCACCCGACGCACGATCCGGGCGGCCTGATCCCATGCGGACGCTCCTCGTTCATCAGAGCTTTCCGGGCCAGTACCGCCATGTCGCGGCCGCGCTTGCCGCCAGGACTGGCCACCAGGTTGCGGCGCTCGGCGAGCAACGTCTCGGCAGCGTTCCCGGGGTGGAGCAGTTCTACTACACGGCTCCGGCGGGTGCCGGCAGTTCGACCCATCCATACCTGCGCTCCCTGGAAGCCGCCGTCCGCCGCGGCCAGGCGACCGCTCGGGCTGCAATCGCTCTCAGAGCCCGCGGCTTCGAGCCGGATCTGGTCTGCTGCCATCCTGGCTGGGGCGAAGGCCTCTACCTTCGCGACGTATTTCCCAAAGCACGGCTCCTCTACTACTTCGAGTTCTTCTACGCGGCCGAGGGCGCCGACGTCGGCTTTGACACCGATCAGCTGGTCAGCCTCGACGAGGCCGCTCGTGTCCGCACGCTGAACGCCAACCACCTTCTCTGCCTGGATGCAGCCGACTGGGGACAGACCCCCACCGAATGGCAGCGGTCCCGCTTTCCGGCATGGGCGCAGGATCGGATTACCGTCGCCCACGAGGGGGTCGACACGGACCTAATCAAGCGCGACCCGACCGCCCGTTTCCTTTTGGCGGACGGGCGGAGCCTGTCCCAAACGGACGAGGTCGTGACCTTCGTGGCCCGTGGCCTGGAACCCTACCGTGGCTTTCCCTGCTTCATGCGAGCCTTGCCGGAGATCCTTCGTCTTCGCCCTCGGGCTCAGGTGGTCATCGTTGGCGGTGACCAGGCACAGTACGGTCGCCATCCCGCCAATGCCGCTAGCTGGCGTGAAAGCCTGTTGAAGGAGGTCGGGGCCCGCCTCGACCAGGCGCGCGTCCACTTCGTCGGCCGCATCCCTCATCCCCATCTTCGTGCTCTCTTCAGCATCAGTTCCGTCCACGTCTACCTGACCTATCCATTCGTTCTGTCGTGGTCGTTGATCGAAGCGATGGCGAGCAACTGTCCGGTGATCGGGTCGGACACCGCGCCGGTTCGCGAAGTCATCCGGGATGGCGAGAACGGGTTGCTGGTACCCTTCGGTGAGCCCGACCGCCTCGCCGAGAGGACCGTCCGGCTGCTTGAAAGTCCCGGGCTGGCTAGGGATCTCGCCGCCTCGGCGCGAGAAAGCGCGGTGAAGCGCTTCGACCTCAAGCGGGTGAGTCTACCGAAGCATCTTGCCCTTCTGGATGCCGTCGCCCGTGGGGAGCCGCCGGTTTCCGATCGCGGAATGCCGACGAACCACGCACACGCGAAACACGAGCAGGAGTGATCCCCGTGAGCAAAATCGAACGCCGCGAGACGCTTGCGAAGCACGGTCACGGTGGCGCCCTCATGGATGCCACGACGACCGACGAGGCATGCCGCCACGGCCCTCTCGCAGGATTCGTGCGAAGCAGCGGCAACGTGACGGCCAGGCCGCTCGGCATAGATGGTCCGCTTCTGCTGAGCATCCGCCGCTTCGGCGATGCCCGGGGCTACTTCATGGAGACCTACAGCGAGCAGAATTTCCGCGCCGTCGGCGTAAGCGCGAGCTTCGTACAGGACAATCAGTCCCTCTCCGCCCATCCGGGCACCCTGCGCGGGATGCACTTCCAGCTGCCCCCGCGCGCCCAGGCCAAGCTGGTCCGGGTCCTTCGCGGCGCGATCCTCGACGTGGTGGTTGACCTCCGGCGGGCCTCGCCCACCTTCGGTCGCCATGTGGCGGTTACCCTGACGGCCGAGGGCGCGGAGCAGTTCTACGTCCCCGCCGGCTTCGCCCACGGCTTCGTCACCCTCGTTCCCGACACCGAGGTCGCCTACAAGGTGACCGACTACTACGCGCCGGAATGCGACCGCGGCCTCGCCTGGGACGACCCCGAACTCGCCCTGCCCTGGCCCGCCCGTCCCGGCGGCCCTGTCCTCTCGGAAAAAGACCGCAAGCACCCCTGCCTGCGCGATCTTCCGGCCGCCTTCTGATCAGCCTCGGATAAGCACCATGCGAATAATCGTCACCGGCGGCGCCGGCTTCATCGGCTCGGCGCTCGTGCGCCACCTCGTCCTCGACCTCGGCCACGCGGTGCTGGTGGTGGACAAGCTCACCTACGCCGGCGACCGCCGCACCCTCGCCGCCTGCGAGGGCCGCCCGGGCTTCGCCTTCCTCCAGGCCGACATCTGCGACGCGGACGCCATGCGCGCCGCCTTCGCCGACCACGCGCCCGACGCGGTGATGCACCTCGCGGCCGAGAGCCACGTCGACCGCTCCATCGCCTCCGCCGCCCCCTTCGTGCAGACGAACGTCCTGGGCACCTTCGCCCTCCTCGAGGCCGCGCGCGCGCTGCTCGATGGCTACGACGCCGCGCGCCGCGCCGCCTTCCGCTTCCTCCACGTCTCGACCGACGAGGTCTTCGGCTCCCTCGGCCCGACCGGTGCCTTCACGGAGACCACCCCCTACGACCCGCGCTCGCCCTATTCCGCGAGCAAGGCGGGATCGGACCACCTGGCGCGGGCCTGGCACGAGACCTACGGGCTGCCGACGATCGTCACGAACTGCTCGAACAACTACGGGCCCTACCACTTCCCGGAGAAGCTCATCCCGCTCGTCACCCTCAACGCGCTCGAGGGGAAGCCCCTCCCCGTCTACGGCGACGGCGGCAACGTCCGGGACTGGCTCTTCGTCGAGG
>NZ_RCZP01000007.1 GCF_006438825.1 Muricoccus nepalensis | reverse complement strand
GGAACATCGGCTCAGGCGCGTCATGCACCCTGAGCTGCCCCTGCCGCAACTGACGCCGCCAGTACCACAGCAGCCCGCGGCTGATGTCGTGCCGCCGGGCCACCTCCGACGTCCGCGCCCCGGGCTGCGCCGCCTCGGCCAGCACGCGCAGCTTGTCCTCGGCACGCCAGCGACGACGCCGCTCAACCCCGGTGATGATCTCCATCCCGCCCCCGTCCTTTGCGTCGCCCTCACGAGCGGTCACTAAGGTCAGAGGTCATCATCCCTCACAGAAGGCGGCCCTCGCCGGACGAGTACGGCCGCCCCCTCTGACGTCCACACTCTCTTCGCCCATCCCGACGATCCGTCCGACCAAGACGGGCAAACGTGGCGAGACCGGGTGATAGCGGCGAACAGGAACGGTGAGGCGGAAGCCCTGGGTTTCTTGCCAGCCTGGCAGCTTTACCTTGATGCTTCCTACGCCGCCTTGCGGGGTGCCTATGGTGACGAACGGCTCCTCATCCTCTCCGCAGGTTGGGGGCTGGTCCGAGCGGATATGCGTCTGCCAGTGTACGACATCACGTTCAGTGGCTCCGCTGCTCCCTACAAGCGCCGTCGCCGCGGCGGACAGCCCTACAGCGACCTGAACGCATTGGTGCATGCCCTTCCGGACGATACCGTCTTCCTTGGCGGTAAGGATTACCTCCCACTTTTCCTGACCCTTTCGAGTACTACTCAGGGGCGCCGGGTGATCTTCCACAATTCCGCTTTGCCGCCCGCAGCGCCGGGCTGCGTGACTGTCCGATTTCAGACGCGAAAGCGCACGAACTGGCACTACGAATGCGCAGATGCTTTACTCGCGAGAGGCTTGGAAGCTCTCCTATAATCACCCACTCAGGGTGGGCCGACGTCAAAGCTTCAGCGTGATCGCGTTCAGCCACTGTACGTCAGTCCGGCCGGGCCGTACGTCGGCCGTCGTCCAGGGTTCCACAGGCCTCACCTGTAGTCCGGAGAGAGCAGCCCGGAGCGAGGCCTCAGTGTGATCCACGAACAGCCGCCCCGCATCCCTGCGCTCCCCGACCCCCAGCTTGAACGACATATACCAGGCGCCACCGGGCCGAAGCGCACCAACGAGCTGCGACGCCACGCCAGGGAATGCCGCGGGCGGAAGGTGCAGCAGCGATGCGCAGGCCCAAATGCCATCGAACTCTCCGCGCCAGGCCACGTCCTCGAAGCGCATGTGACGGATCTCGGCCAGGGTCCCAACACGCTCCCGCGCCAGTCGGACCATCTCGGCCGAGGCGTCGAAGCCCACCACCGCGAAACCGCGCTCAGTAAAGGCCCGAGCGTCTCGTCCGACGCCGCAACCCGCGTCGAGGATTCGCCCGCCGGCCGGCACAT
Organism: Muricoccus nepalensis; assembly: GCF_006438825.1. Lineage (GTDB taxonomy): Bacteria > Pseudomonadota > Alphaproteobacteria > Acetobacterales > Acetobacteraceae > Roseomonas > Roseomonas nepalensis. The sequence goes on along the minus strand of NZ_RCZP01000007.1, from coordinate 203,685 downwards.
ACCGGAGAAAGCGTTCGTGTAGGGCCGACATGTCGACCCCGCCAGTATCCGCGGCAAAGCGCTCGGCGTTGCGGTCATAGTAGGCGACGGAGTCCTTCATCATGTGGCTCTCTCGCTCAAGCCGTACCCGCCAGCCGCGGACGGGGTTTCGACGCGGGCGGGGATGCCACGGTTGTTCGGCGCCGCCGGGCGCGCATCGGCTTTTCTCTGGGTGGCGGCGCTTCCTTGTTTAGCGGGCAGCACCTATCGATGGCCGCCTGCGCAAACTGCGGCAGGCCCGTAGGGATTTCGAGCATCTCGATCAGGGACCGCCACGATAGGTGCTCCCGTTCCTCGCCCCTCGGCCCGTCGCGTGTGATGAACACCAAGGCGACGTTGCCCGCCCCGAACAGGTGCTCCATCGCCAGACGCTGAAGCTTCGTCTGGCGCATCGGCAGCCGTCTTTCGGCCGAGCCCTCATCGTAGAGGCCCCGCTCGCGGAGAAGGCGGATCTCAGCCCCGGTAGCAGGGTAGCTGGCTTTGCCGGACTCTAGCTTCAGCTCAAGGCAGATCGCGCGGCCGAGCGAGGGCTGCACCACAACATCCGGCTTTGCTCGGAACGCCCATTTAAGCTTGCAGAGCGCCAGCAAGTCCTCAGGCGTGAAGCCGCTCCCCTCGATGCCGAACGTCCCCACCTGCCACGTTGCCGGAGACTGGATGTCTGTCTTGGACGGGCGGTGGCGCACGAAGCGGCGGTTGAACTCCTCCACTCCGGTCGATAGGGCGAGCGCGGCCACAAGTTCCGGCCGCCCGCCGAAGGCGGCTAGCATGACCAGCAGGATTTCCCGCTTTCGCGCATTCGGATCAGGCACCCGGCGCCCGATCTCATCCCATGCGTCCCGAAAGTAAGAGTACTCGAGGTAGACGCCGAACTCCTCCTTGCGCACCGGCCAGTTGGGGCAGAGCCGTGAGCAAAGCCGATCGGCGTTGTCCCCGAGGCAGAGCAGGTGGAAGAGTACGCCGGCCAGGTGGCGCTCCTCACGGTTGAAGAGGAAGTAGGGACGCCCAGCGTCGAACAAGGGGGCGGGCGCAGTCTGTGGGTCAGGCATTGTCAGAGTCCTGCTCCCACGGCTCCCACTCGTGGATGAGGTGGTCGCGTGCGATCTGCTGCCGTGCGCGCAGGAAGGAAGCCCTCGCATCCGCGTCCGTACCGGTCTGAAGCATGATCGTCTCCCGCAGGGGATGGTGGCTGTCCACAAGCCGGTTGTTGCGCTCATGCAAGCGAGCAACCAGCCAGGGTTTCGGAACAGAGGCGAACTTCCCACGCTCGCCCCGGTTACAGGTGCGGCACGCGAGCACGAGGTTCCAGATGTTGTCCGCATCCCGCATCTCGCCCCGCTCTTTTAGGATCCACGGGAAGAAGTGATCCACTTCGGCGGCTGCCAGCGGCACCTCCACCCGGCAGTAGAGCAGCGTCCGCGCTGGTAGCCGTTCAGAGCACCGCGAACCCGGGTCAGGCTCGTACGCCGGATGCGGTGATTGGCTGGGAGGTAGAGGAGGTCCTGGGCAGCGTCCGCCTGCACCGCGATGCCTGCCCGTGGAAGGTCCAAGTACCAGGCTGTCTCCACCAAGCGCCAGCGCGCCTCAGCCTCATCGGACAGCCCCCCACCCTGCAGGGATCCCGTAAGCTGCCGGAGATGGTCTGTAAGGCGGATTGCACCCCCGCCCCGACCTCCATTTCGCTCATCCTCAAAGAAGCGAACAGGAACTGGACCACTGCCGACAACGTGGAAGGCGTCGAGGACGTTGTTAAAGCCTAGCCGGGCTGTCGTGCCAATTAGCGCGTCATCAGACAGTTCGCCCCGGTTAAAGGCGCGGCAAGCGTCAAGGAACTTGCTGGAGGGCGAGGTGGTCTGCTTGTCGACCAGCCTCAGGTGCTCGCAGAGGTGCCGCGCGAAGGGGGTAGCGAGATCCTCCAGATGCACCCGGTCGTCGGCCCGGTCCGCCAACCCGAGCAGGGTCTTGGCCAGGGCGAACTTATAGGAAGCCACGTTGCGGCCGAACAGGACGACCGCCCGCCAATTCGCGTCGAGGGTCGGGGCTTTGGCGAGGAAGTCGATCAAGCAGCGTAGGTCCTCAAGGTTAGGCACTCACTACGCATATTATCCTCGGCTAAATTTGCAGGCCGGGCTGCCGCTTAAAAAAGACCAGGCCTACGTGCCTTGATTAGGTGGGAGAAGGACGTTAGCCGGCTGGCCCTTTGTGGTCGTCACCAATGAAGTTCATGAGGTGACGCCCTTCCTGTCCGCAGTACCAAGCCTGAGCAAGTTTGGGTCAAAACAGGGCGCAGCTCCGTCGAGTTCACGGGCAAAAGCGAGTTCTTGTTCCGTGCATCCTTCGCGAGAGCGGTAGGGCACGACTGTACCGTGTAGCTGTGAGCGTAGATCGTCCCAGCGCTCATTCAGCACACGCCAATGGTACGCGTCATAGGTTCCTTCGAAGATTACCGGGCGGATCTCGATGCGGGGAAGCGGACGTGTATCCATCCGGACCACCTCCTCCAGCACCTGCGACCACCGGCTCCCAACGCGGTCAACCCGTCCGATCTGCTGCTCAACGGCGCCCGGATTCCACTCGGGATGAAGCAGGATCACAACGCGGCAAGCCTGATGCAGGTTGAGGCCCTCCCGACCGACGAGGGACTGCGCGACAAGGACGCGCGGATTGCTCTCGTGACGGTTAAAAGCGAGTTGCAAGGCGCGGCGCGTTGAGAGCTGCGTCGCTCCGTTCATCAAGCGAGCGAACCGTCCCCGCTCCGTCCGGTACTCGTCTTCGAGACGCTCGGCAATGATGGCCCAGATACTGCTCGCTTCCTCAGCATTGAGCTCTCCGTCCCCATCAGCATCGCCTTCGTCGCGCTCACGTAGGGCCGCAATAAGCGAGACGAAGGCGTCGGCGACCACCTCGGGCGAGAGACCGTGGGCCGCATTCGTCCCGGAACCTCCAATGTACTCAGCGGGAGACCGCCTGCCGCTGTCGAGGAGCTGATCGATCGCGGCGGCCAAGATTGCTCGGCCCTGATCGCTGCCGTCCTGCGCCGCTCGGGCCAGTGCCTGCGCGTTGCGCTCCCGGGTGGGCAGTCCGCGGGCAATGAGATCGAACAAGGACGTGCGCAGCGCCTCGCGCCGCCGTTCGATCTCGGCATATTGCTTAGAGAGAATGCCGTTGATGACCTCCAAATCGAACGTCCCGACTCGTCCGAGTTGCTGATGCGCAGCGGCAACGGCCGCGAGGTCCTCCGCCGCGACGCGGCTCTGTGGCCAGGGCATTCCAGCATCGACGGCGCGCAACATCGCCCGCGCGTTCAGCAGGGCAACAAGTGCCCGCATGGGTCCTGTGAACCGACCGAAGACGAGCACCTTTTCACGCTCTGCGTCGTAGGCCTCGATCTCGGCAACAGCAGCTAGAATCGAAGGATGGTCGTAGAGCGCGCCCTCTTCGCGAACGACGCGACTGATGACCTGCTGCCACCAAGTCGCACGCTCGGCGCGTTTCGCTTCTCCAAGCGCCTGTGCTGACTCGGGCGCCATGCCGACGCCCGGTTGCGGAGCAGCGTCGGGGCCAGGCTCGGCATTCGGGTCACCGGGCTGCCGAACCGCATCCTCAGCGCTGGCAGCCGACGCGTCGAGCCGCGTAGTAATGCCGTGCCCGTTCCCGAAAGTAAGCCTAAGCCGCTTCGCGGTCGGATCGTCATGCCCGTGTACGACAAAGGAAAGGGCCTCAGCGGCGCAGACCGCCCGGCGCCAGCCAAGGTCCAAATGGGCAGGCCTGACAGCAATGTCGTGCTGCCAGCGGTAGGCGTCGGGGTTGCGCGCTTTGCCTTCCCCAATCGGCTCGCGTGCCGCTGAGGCGTCCGCGCGCGATGCCTCCCGGAATAAGATTACGGCCTCGTCTTGGCGCTTGTCGCGCCGGAGGACGTATGGTTGGAGCGCCGCTTGGAAAGCCGCTGCAGCCGTAATGTATGCCCCCCTCGCCTCAGCGCTGCTTCGCCAAGCAAGGCGAACGCGCCTCGCCGCAGTGCTGTAGGACTCGATGACAGCGCGGAGCTGGGCCCTAGTTGCTTGATCCACCTGGATGCGGGCCAGAGTCTGGTCCCAGTCGCTCGCACTGAGCTCCACCGGCGTCGCTGTCATGCAGACGCGGCGCGCCGCGCGCTGGGCCAGCAACGTTCCATCGAGCAGGCGCGATAACCCGGCATCCTCGCCACGGCTTTTATGCGCCTCGTCGACAATCGCGAGGTCGAAGGCGCCGAGGCCAAGCCCAACCGCGCGTTGGAGCAGCTGCCGAGGTGCGCCTCCGTTCTGGTAATTTACGGCTTTGTTCGCCTCGGGCCATATAGTCTCATCGCCGAGTGCCGTGTAGCGCCGGCGGATCTCCGGATGTCCCGGCCGGGCGCAGTAGCGCGCGATCGATGTCGCCGCAGTCCGGACCCATGGGTCCGCTCGCTCGGCCATTGCCTTGAAGCCGTGGGGATAATGACCGCCCAGCGCGTGCTGCGCATGGCCGGCGATCAAAGGCAGAAGTTCAAAACGCCAGCGCTGTGTGGTGGCGCCGAGCCGCCAGTTAGTGAACCCGTGCGAAAGCAGGAGCACCTGCTCATCGAACCAGGGTCGCGCCTCCAAGGCACCCGACCAAATCTGGAGGAATCCCCCCAAGCTGCGTATGACGTTTGGAACGTCCGGAATGCCCCCGTGCCGAAGTTCCTCTCGCCACTGGAAGCCAAGGGTTGGGGGAATAAGGATCGCGACGCGGCCCCCCGCTTCAGTAACGGCGCGGGCGAGTGCGACGGCGATCCGCGTCTTCCCCATGCCAACCTCATCAGCGATCACCACTCCGTGCTGACGGATTCGTGCCGCTAGCGCATGAAGGCTATCCCGCTGGCCTGCGTTGAGGTGCGGCCCTTGCGCATCAGCCACGGCACGGAGGTGATTGGCAACCAGCTCCCATCCTGCGAATGCCATATCAGGCCTCCAGAAGCTCAAGGGTGTCGACCTGCCAGGCTATGGCTACCCGATCGAGGGTCTCCTCGTACAGCTGACCGGCCGGCGTCATGCCATCGCGCGCGAAATCGGGCCGGAACGGGGCGGCACGTAGCGGACTCAGTGGGTTGAGCCCAAGTGCCCTGAACGCGGCGATCTCGGCATCGTCGCTCGCTAGCTCCAGGGTCTGCCCCAGCCGCACGCACCAAGCCGTCCAGTCCGCCTCATGCAATGCGGTTTGGCGCGCCGCGATCTGCTCAACGAGCTCCATGACGCGCCGGATAGCGTAACTGCCAACGGAGGTTGCACTCCCCCCTCGGCTTGTGTAGCCGCCGCGGCCGTCCGACAGCTCGCCGTCATCCTCATCTGGTTCGTCCGCATCATCATCCGGCGGGAGGGGGAAGTCCGCCAGCAGCGACCAGACCTCCTCAAGCGCGACCGGCGTGAGGGCGGTTGCGGAAATGCGGCCGTGTGCGTCAATCACAGGAACGCGCTCGACGCAGCGCTGGTTAGCCTCGGTCCAGGCGACCGTCACCTCGAGAGGGCAACTTCCTGACCAGAGCAGGCCCACTTCATCCCGCGCGCACGTGGCCCCGGATGTATCGAGCACCGCGAAATCCGCCGTGACGTTCCCCGGCGGCGCTAGCCGCCCGGTCCCATCGAGGGCATTAATCCATCGTAGGTAGGGAACTGGGGGGACCAAGTATGCCGGCGGCCGGTCAAGCATGTCACTCCCCGCCTGCATACTGCCCTCCGAAATCTCCGTCGCCGCATCCCATGCAATTGGTAGAGCCTTCTGGACCGACACGGCCCCTACTTCGGCCGGCTCGTCCCAGACCAAGTTATCCGGAGCGAACACCACCCCCGCCTCAAGGTTACCGCCTACTCGCGCGTGCTGTCGCAGTCCGGGCCGCGTCAGGTTGCCCGAGCCAAGATAGACCCATGCCCGGAGGCACCGCTGCGATCGTCCGTCAGAGTAGGCGCCAAAGAGGAACTTCGCGTGCAGGCTGCGGGACGGGTCGTGACCCGGCCGCCGGACGGTCCAGCCAGCCTGCTTAATAGCGTTCAGGGCGCCCGCAACCGCTTGGCATCCGCCCGGATTGACGAAGAGGTCAATGTCGGCCTTCGGCGTCTGTAATCCGGCGCTGCTCAGCGCCTCTACAATTGCGGCCGGTACCGTGGGCAGCTTCTCGGTGTCTCCACCTTCATAAAAACCCGATCCCATCGCGAGATAGTTGCGTTTCCCCGGTGTAACGCGCTCCACGATCTGGGGCAGAAGCGCATGGGTCCAGCTATCAATGAACCGCGGCACAATGCTCCTCGGCGCCTTCTCCACCGCAGACGAGCACCACGCATCAAAGCATCTCATGGCCTCGCGCGTGATGCGCGAAGCTGCATCAAGGGGTGACGGACCAATCATCTCTCGCAGTGAGGCCAGGAAAGTTGACCCCGCCTTCAGGTCCACCAATCGCGGCCCTGCTTGTTCCGACTCAAGCTCGGCAGAGCCAATCTCAATCGTCCAAGCAAGGTCAAGGCTCTCCTCAAGCGTCTCCCGCGTCCAGTTACCGGTGGAGACGATAAGGCGCAGACGCCAACGCGCTCCATCTTTGACGTGGCGGAAGCCAAGCAGCGCGACCTTGGCATGCATAAGAGCAAAGGATTGCCGACCTGGCAGTGGCAGGTGCAGGACGCCCGGGACGTCAACGATGGACAATCGAGAATTGCCGGGATCAAGGATGAGACCGAGTGTCACGTCGCCATCAGCGGCGCGCCGACGCTTGGTCCGGCGAGTAAAGCGTTCTGCAGCGTCGTTCATGAAGAACGCATCAGCGGAGTAACCGCAAAGCCATCCGAAGGAGCCGATGTGGTCTTCAGGTGGTTCGAACAGATGCGTCAGTGCGGGCGGATGGTCGGATCCGAATGTATCGCTGGTGTCCACCACGTCACAGTCCAACAGTTGTCATGGGCGCCGCACGGAGATCGGCCGCTAAAGAAAGGAGATTACTGATGCGCAGGGAGATGCCTTCCGGCAGGGGGGGCACCCCGCTCGCCGGTGCCGCATTGGCCGGCTCGTCGGAACCATCGTCATTATCGGGATCAACCGTCCTGTCGCTGCCGCCCATCGTGCCAAGGGGCTGCCCCCTGAAGGCGGCACCAGCGAGGATGACACCATCGACTAGCCGGAGGATGCGGCCATCGCGGGTAATCAAGCGGCTGAGCAGCGCGACGTCGTCTTGCTGCGCGCAGTCTGCGCAGAAGCTGCTCGCGGCCCGTCCGGGTGACGGATCGTGCCCTGCTTCTAAAAACGCGCTTGCCCGGCGACGCAACTCCTTGAGAGCTGGCCGCAGGGCATCATTGGCCGCATCAGCGATATCAAGCTTTGTACTCCTTGTAGTTCCCATTCGGGCCTCAACTTGGCCGAGGACCGAGCCGCCTTCAATTTCACCGGCCGCTGCGGCTACCACCCGGGTGAAAGCTGCGCCCGCACGCATATCGGCCCAGTGCGCCCCGTCGGCAATTTCCGACGGCTGCTGCTCCCAGTCAGTGTGTCCACTCGCTCGCCTCGCTAGCGACTCGACCCAGTCTAGTGCGCGCTGCCGGCGCATTCTGTCAGGGCCGGTGCCCGATATGAACGCCTCTCGCAGGATCTCGCGTACTCTCACCGGGAGCGGCCGCGTCGGATCGAGATCGTCGATGGTGACTTTGGGTCTGGAGGGTAAGCCGCCACCGTTCACCCAGTCCAAAAGAGTCCTGCGCGCTTCCGGACGAGCAACCTGAAGGAGGGTCTGTCCAAGTTCCGTGCAGCTATAAACGTTGAAGCGGCGGCTAGGTGCCTCGACGAAGCCGAGCGTCGCAAGCGCATCAACCGTTCTGATGCGCATCGGCTGACTAACGTAGAACGTTCGGGTGCCTGCAAGTTTGAACGTTGGATGCTGGCTAAGGCTCTGCCTGCCGAACTTGCGTACTCCTGGCAGGCGCGGATGCTTTCCATGCCTCTTGTAGGCACACCAGACTGCGAGTGCCTCGACCGCATTAGCCGTCGTGATGTTGGAGACGCTACGCCCCTGCCGCCGCACCGTTTCGGCCAAGTGAATGCCAAGTAGAGCAAGGAGGATCTGTCTTCCGTACCAAACACCTCCAACGCCAGGGACGGCCATCTCGTTGAAGGCTCGTACGGTTGTCGCCAAGCCGAGCGTCCGGACACGTCGCGTGCTGCCCAGGCGCTCACTTCCTAGAAGTCCCCAATCCATCAGCTTCTTCTTGTTTAGGTAAGGCTCCTCATAGCTCGTCTCTCTAGGGCAGCGCTAGTTTCGATGGCGATGCGCCCACGACGAATGGTTAGCGGTGGCCGCTCCTCCCGACCATCAGACAGACGACGGGACCCCATCCGGCTTAGTGTTAAATATTGGTAATCATAGAGGCAAGCAAACTAGGCGTGCCTGAGGCGTCCGCAGCCCAGAGAATGTTTGCTCCCAGTTCCTCTCCCTGCTCCAAATTCTCCTGCAAAGTCAGAGGGTTTGGTCCGCTTCTCCGTGCATCCCTGAGGTGTTGAGTTCCCTGCTTTCTGGGCGAGGCTTGGGCAGTGTGACCGCAGACCTCGTCCTCTCCCGTGGCGCAGTTCGCCACGAAGGCCGCCGTCCATGTCCTAGCGCGCGCTCCAGGGGCGTGAGCCGATCGAGGCTCCAGCCGATCGTGGCGCGGAGGGTCCGCTGCCGGACCAGCGTGGTGCGCCGGCCGGCGGCGAGGGAGGCGAAATGCCGCTCTCGCCTTTCGTGCAATTCCATCAGCGTCAGGGCCTGCAGCGCCAGCGCGGCGAGCGGAATGCCGTCCAGGGGTTGGCAGATGCGCAGGATCTCGGCCGCATCGGCGTCGCTCGGCACGAACGCGCCGAGCGTCGCGCGTGCCCGCTCGAGGCAGAGCTCGCTGGCAAGGTAGTCCGGCAGCCCTACAGCACGGATGATGCCATCCGGGGTCGCTGTTCGAGGGGTTCCTGGGCTGAAACGATCACCGCTGGGATAAGGCGGGGCTCCTCCAGCGGCCCGAGATCGGCGAACCAGGCACCGTCCCGGCAGGGGGACCAGATGCGGTCGGCGGCGGCAAGGACCAGCCGCGTCTTGCCCACGCCAACCGCCCCCACGAGGGTGACGAAGCGTGGTTCGCGGAGCCGCGCTTCCACGCGCCTTAAACCCGCCGAGGACATGCACCGGCACGTCCACGCCGCCCCGGCGCTCCAGGGCCGCTTCCGCCAGGTCACGGGCGCCCTCCAGGCTGATGAGGTCCGCGGCCAAGCATCCGATGAACTTGAGATCCTCGGCCCCGTTCCGCGCCGCCGTGATGACCCGCCCCCGGCTTGCAGGAAGCGCTCGACAGTCGCGGGGCCGCCCCCCGTTGCTGCCTTCGGTGAAAAGGACCCGTCGCCCCTCGAAACCGGTGGGACGGTTGCGCGCCAGCGTCAGCCGATCTCCAGCGCAGCGATGGCGCCGCCGCGGAGGGTGAACCGGAAGGTGGGGCGGATCGGGCTGCCGGGGAAGTCGCCGGCGGTCGGGTCCGTCACGATGACGCGGCCGTCCTCTTCGCGCCAGGCCTCGGGCGTGAAGACGGCCCGGGCGGCGATGATGGCCGAGTTGATCCAGGCCCTGATCGCCTCGTGGCCCCCATGGAGCCCGCCGTCGTCGCGCACCACCGCATCAAGCGCGAAGGACGCCAGCATGCCCTCTGCATCGAGGCGGGCGTTGGCTGCGGCGTAGGACGCGATCGGTGCTGGCAGGTCATCCCTCATGGCATGTCTCCGCTGTTGCTTGCTCCGCGGTGAAGCTGTTTCTAGGCTGCCGGAATGACAAGAACGGACAGGAAGGTAAGCGACTTACCCCGAGGTAAGCGCGTGACCTACACGCCGGAGTCCGCCGCGCAAGGCGTGCAGAACGTCATCCGGGTGCTCGAAGGGCGTTGGAAGCTCGTGATCCTGTTCCAGCTCTTCGGCGGGCATGTCCGGCGCTTCTCCGATCTCGAGCGTGCCATTCCCGGGGTCTCACAGAAGATGCTGATCCAGCAGTTGCGCCAGCTCGAGGCGGACGGCGTCGTGGCGCGCATCGTTCACCACCAGGTGCCTCCCAAGGTCGAGTACCACCTGACAGCGTGGGGACAGTCGCTCTGCCCGGCGCTGGACGGCCTGCTGAGCTGGGCCGAACGAGCGCCCTCCGAATTGGGCTCGCGTTTCGTTGCGGCCGGATCGCTCCCGTCCTGAGCACGGTGGTGGGCCGATCGGTGTAGCGAGCCTTGGCTCCAGGCGCCGCGTCATGGGCTTTGCCGCACAGCGCCGTCTCGCTGGTGCTTCGGCTCGGCCTTCCCGACTATGAATCCCTGGCCGCGATGGGTGGACGATGGCTGTGCCTGCATTTCCGCGCCTGGGCTCGATGCTCGCGGGAGCAACCGGCGGCGTCATGATGATGATGCTCGGCGTGCTGCTCTTCGCCGTCAACGACACGCTCGGCAAATGGTTGGTCGGGTCCTACACGGTGGGCCAGCTTCTGCTGGTGCGCAGCGTTGCCGGGCTCTGCGCCATGGCTCCCTCGATCCGCAGGGCCGGACCCTATGCCTTCCTGCAGGCGCCGCGTCCGGGATTACAGCTTCTGCGCGTGCTGTTCTCCACGCTGGAGTCCTCGCTTTTCTTCTGGGCGCTGACCGAGCTGCCCCTGGCGGAGGTCATGACCTACTACATGGCCGGCCCGATCTACGTCACGGCCCTCTCCCCCCTGCTCCTCGGCGAACGGGTGGGCTGGCGCCGCTGGACGGCCGTGGCGGTCGGTTTCGGTGGCGTCGTGCTCGCCCTGCATCCCTCCCCCGGCTCCCTCTCCTCCGGCGCGGTCTGCGCCCTCGCGGGGAGCTTCAGCTACGCCTGCTTCCTCATTACCACCCGCAAGCTGGCGGGCGCGCCTGGAACGGTGCTGATGACGGCGCAGCTTCTGGCGGCCCTGCTGTTCGGCACAGCGCTGGTCCTGTTCCAGGGCTGGACACCGCCCGGGATCATGGACTTCGTGCTGATGCTGTTCCTTGGCATCGGGTCCCTCGGCGGCAACCTCTGCGTGAACCAGTCGCTCCGGATCGCACCGGCTTCCGTGGTGGTGCCCTATCAGTACACGCTGATCCTCTGGGGCATGCTCTTCGGCTATCTCTTCTTCGGCGAGGTGATCGGGGCGCTCACGATGGCGGGCGCCGCGGTCATCATCGGGGCAGGCCTTTTCATCTTCCTGCGCGAGCAGCAGTTGCGCCGAAGCGCGCGCTGACAGCGCGCTCATTCGACGTTTCGGCACGGTCGCGGGAACGACGTCGCGACGCTGAATGTCTGGAATCACGAGCGGGGATCAACGGCACGGTCCCGACCGGCCGTCAGCCAATATCTAGTTTTCGGTGGTGCATCCCGTTTCGGAAGAGAGCTTTGCCGGGTGTTCGCCGTTTCGCGGTGGGCGCCCGAACTCACCGCTGGCCAACGCCTGCTCGATCGCGCCGATCGCCGGCCGCCTTGCGCGACTCAAGGAACCGCTCCATCCGGGCGAGTTCAGCATCGAGCGCGCGCCCGAACGCGAGGCCTGGCGGGCGGCGCTCCGCATAGCCCAGGGTCGCGTCAAGCTTCCCGCCGAAGAGGCCGATGTTCGCCCAGCCGATCACCGCGTCCCCGTACAGCATCGGCAGGGCGTAGTAGCCGAAGAGACGCCGCGAGGGGGGCGTGTAGGCTTCGAAGCGGTAGGTCCATTGCCAGAGGTGCTCGAAGCGGCGCCGATCCCAGACGAGGGGATCGAACGGTGTCAGCAGGCGCACGTCCCGCGGCACCTCCTGATCGCGCCAGCAAGCGTTGGTTGCCGGCCAGGCATAGTGTTCTCCCTCGATCTTCTCCTCTTCCATCTCGCCACTCCGGAGCGCGGCGGCGACAACAGGCCTGAGCGGTCCCAGGCCCGGGTTGCGCCGTGCCAGCAGCGCAAGGGCCCCGTGCAGGCTGGCCAGGGAGACCGGCGCGAGGAGGCGCGCCACCAGCATGACCGCGCGCCGCGCCCGTTCCGGTGCTTCCATCGGGGGCGCCGCTCGCGGGGCCGCCTCATAGAGGCGGATGCCGTCGCGGCGCTGCGCCACCCGCAACAACCCGTAGTGGTGCAGCCCTTCCAGCGCCTGCGTGGTCGCCTTGGAGAAACCGCCCCAGCCGTTCACGGCGCGGTCGCGACCAAAGCGCTCCTCCAGATCCCGAGGGTGGGTGGGGCCGTTCGCCCGAACGAAGGACAGGACCTCGGCCGCCAGCCCGCTTGGGGCGTGCGGGCCCGCCACGGCCGGGTCAGGACGTGGGTGGAGCAGCGCCCTCGTCTCATCCGGCATGAAGCCGTAGGCGTAGAGAAAGTCCTCCTCCAGCCCCAGGTCCACGAAGCGCCGTTCCAGGTCCCCGGCGCGGTAGCCGCGCACGCGCTGCCGTAGGATCAGGTCCTGTGCGCGGGCGGGAGCGCGGATCGGGTCCGCCTGCACGAAGCCGAGCCGCCGCACCGCACCATCCAGGGTCGTGGGCGCGAAGAGAGTGTTCAGGCGCGCCCGTGCCCGGAACTGCCGGAGGCCTCCGCTGATGGGCATGGTCACGCGCCGCCTCGGCCCGCCATCGCTAGAGCAGGAAGGAGAGCGCGTCCGCGCAGGGCTGCTCCACCTTCAGCGCCAGGAGAGAGTCGGCGCGGGTGCGGCCCAGGTTGACGGCCGCGGCTGGCTTGCCCGCGCGCGTGGCCGCCTGCACGAAGCGAAAGCCCGAGTAGACCATCAACGAGGAGCCCACCACGAGCATCGCGTCCGCCTCGTCGAGCGCCCGCATCGCTTCTTCAACCCGCTCCCTCGGCACGCCTTCGCCGAAGAACACGACGTCCGGCTTGAGCACGCCGCCGCAGGAGGGGCAGGGCGGCACCGCGAAGGTGTCGAAGTCCGCCCCCTCGAGGTCGACGTCGCCGTCCGGTGCCACCGCGGCCTCGCGCTCGGTCCAGCCAGGATTGAGCCCGACAAGCGCCTCCTGCATCGCCTGGCGCGGGATCGTCTCCCCGCAGGCGGTGCAGCGGACCCGGTCCAGGCGCCCGTGGAGGTCCACCACCCTCCGGCTCCCCGCCGCCTGATGCAGGCGGTCCACGTTCTGGGTGAGGAGGAGCGCGCTCTTGCCCCGCTCCTCAAGGCGGGCAAGGGCGTGGTGGGCGCGGTTCGGCTGGGTCCGGCTGAAGCGGCGCCAGCCGTTCAGGCTGCGCGCCCAGTAGCGCTGCCGGGCCGCCTCGCTTCCCATGAAGGCCTGGAACGTCATGGGCTGCGCCCGCTTCCACTGGCCCGCCGCGTCCCGGTAGTCAGGGATGCCGGAGTTCGTGCTGCAGCCGGCGCCCGTCAGCACGAAGATCTGGCGGTGCTGGCTGATGAAGTCGTGCAACGGCGCCTTGTCGTTCATGAGGCGCATGTAGGGCTGGCCGCCCGCCATCGCCATGGGACGGGTTCAGATGACGCGGACAGCGATGGTCCTGCCAGTCCTACCCTGCCCTCCTGCGGGCTCATGCCGGCTTCTCCGGGGGTTCCCGACCGATCGGGCTCAATCTCCGATCCTTCCCAGCCCCATCGCGCCCATGCGCGGCGCAGGCGAGAACGACTTCGGCCTTGTCGGGGCTCCTGGTCGGACCCGATGGCCGGGCCCTAAGCTCCTTCAGCCGTGGCGCTCCTGACGTGGCGCCTTTACCCACGCCAGGACATGCGTGCCGACCACGCAATTTTCGCCTTCGCCGTTGATGACCTCGACCGCCGCGCGGGATCGCCCACGCTCATCATCCACCTCCTCCACCAAGTAGCGGGCCGTCAGGATGTCGCCCGCGAAGACCGGTCGGGTGAAGCGGATGCGGTCATAGCCGGCGGACACCGGCGTGCCGGGGCTGCCGCGGTCGACAGAGCGTCGGGATATCATCGACGCGGTGGTGGAGAGCAGCCCCATCACCAGTGCGCCATGCGCGATGATGCGGCCGAAGGCCGTCCGCGCCGCAAATTCAGCATCGACGTGGATGGGGTCGCGGTCGCCGCTCAACTCGGCGAAGGCCGCGATGTCGGCGGCCGAGATGGACTTCCGGAACTCCGCCACCTCACCGGGCGAGAGGCATGTCTTGCACCCCGTCATTCCGCGGCCTGCGCCATGGCGAAGCGCTTGAGCGCCGCGCGTGGCGGGCGCCCCTGAAGCTTTGCGGCCAATCCCATCGGGCCCTCGGCGAAAAGTTCGGTATCCATGCGTCGCAGCGCCGGAGAGATGCGGGGCCGAAAACCCATGGCGGCGATGACATCCGCCTCGATGTCGGCGCCCGGTGCGATTTCGGTCAACTCCGGCCCTGCTTCGCCAAGTTGGAACACGGCGCGCTCCGTCACGTAGAGGACCCGTTGGCCGCGGGTTCGTGCGTAGGGGCCGGAAAAGGTCACCTGCTCGACCCGCTCCACCGCCTTGGGCGCTCCGCCCGCGGTCAGCGTGCCCCCGAACACCACCGAACCCGCCCCTTGGCTGATGTTGATGAAGCCGCCGGGGCCAACGATGCGGCCGCCGAAGCGGGAGACGTTCACATTGCCTTCCGCGTCGAACTCCGCGAAGGAAAGGAAGGCGAGGTCGAGGCCGCCGCCGTCGTAGAAGTCGAACTGGTAGGGCTGGTCCACCTGCGCGTCGGGGCTCATCGCGGCGCCCGCCTCGTTGCCGCTGGCGGGCGCGCCGCCGATGTTGCCCTGCTCGTTGGTCAGGCAGATCCGGCGCAGGATCCCCTCCTCCGCCGCCACGTTGGCGATGCCCGTCGAGATGCCGGAGCCGAGGTTGCAGATCGCCCCCTCGAACAGCTCCAGCGCCCCGCGCCGGGCGACCACGCGGCGGGGGCCCGGCGGCAGGCGCGGAACATCCTCGAGCGCCACGCGCAAGTGGCCGGAATAGGCGGGGCTGTCCTGCGTCTCGTAGGTCTGCCACTGGTCGGCATCGACCACGACCGCGTCGACCAGGATGCCTGGCACCTTCACCATCTTCGGATGAAGCGAACCGCTGGGAACGATCCGGCGGACCTGCGCCACCACGATCCCGCCCATGCGGCGCGTGGCCTGGGCCATGCTCAGCATCTCCAGCGTGACGGCCTCGTGCTCCATCGAGATGTTGCCGTCCTCGTCCGCCGCGGACCCGCGCAGGAAGGCGACGTTCACCTGGTAGGGCTTGTAGAAGAGATAGTCCTCGCCCCGGAATCGCACGAGCTCGATCAGGTCCTCCGTCGCGCGGGCGCTCTGCCGCGCGCCGCCCAGGCGCGGGTCCACGAAGGTGTGCAGCCCGATCTTCGTCAGCAGCCCCGGCCGTCCCGCCGCCATCTCCCGCATGAGCTGCGACATGGCGCCCTGCGGCATGGTGTAGGCTTCGATCTCCTCATCCAGCGCCAGGCGGGCGATACCCGGGGAGTTGACGAAGGTGCCGGAGGCGACGCGCTTCAGCAGTCCCCGCTGCGCCAGGTGACCGGCGCCGCGCGTCTTGCCATCCCCCAGCCCGACCGGATGCACGGCGGTGATGCCGCGCGGCTCGCCCGTCCTGCGGAAGCGCTCCCCCACCGCCGCGAGCAGCGCGTCCGGCACCGCGTGCCCGCCGCCCGAGCCGCCGATGAGCAGGGTGTCCCCGTCCTGGAGGAGGGCTGCGGCCTGGGTGGCGGTGATCTGCCTCATGCCATCGCGCCTTCGAAACCGGAGGGGAACGGGGGACGCTTCGCGGGCCTGCCATCCACTCCTGCGCCGTGGGCAGCGGTGCCGCACGCCGGCCTCCGCGGATCGGCCGGAGAGCAGAGCGGCGGCGGGGTCATCGACCCGGTGTTCGGGGGGGCTCGAACGCCCCGGGGAAGTGGCAGGCCACGCGCCGCCCCGCCTCGACCTCCGCCAGGGGCGGCGCCTCCTCGCAGATCGGCTGCGCGACGGGGCAGCGGCCGCGGAAGACGCAGCCGGTGGGAAGCGCCAGGGTGGAGGGCGGCTCGCCCCCCAGGATCACCCGCTCCCTCCCGGGCTCCGGCACCGCGCTCGTCAGAGCGACGGTGTAGGGGTGCAGCGGCCGCGCGAAGAGCGCGATCGCCGGCCCCTCCTCCATGATGCGGCCAAGATACATCACGGCCACGCGGTCGCAGAAGGCGCGCACCACGGCCAGGTCGTGCGCGATGAACAGGTAGGAGAGGCCGAGGCGCTGGCGCAGGTCGAGCATCAGGTTCAGCACCTGCGCCTGCACGTTCACGTCCAGCGCCGAGACCGGTTCGTCCGCCACCACCAGCGCCGGGTCCAGCGCGAGCGCCCGCGCAATGGAGATGCGCTGCCGCTGGCCGCCCGAGAACTCGTGCGGGAAGCGCGCGGCCCATTCGGGCTTCAACCCCACCGTGCCCATCAGGTCCAGCACGCGGCGGTCCGCCTCGACCCGATTGGAGGCGCGCCCGTGCGCCATCAGCGGCTCCGCCAGGGTGTCGCGCACGCGCATCCGCGGGTTCAGGGAGGCGTAGGGATCCTGGAACACCATCTGCAGCCGCGGCCGCAGCGGCCGCATCTCGGCGGAGGAGGCGTGGGTAATGTCCCTCCCCTCGAAGTGCAGGCGGCCCGACGTCGGCTCGTGGAGACGCGTCACCAGCCGCGCGAGGGTGGACTTGCCGCAGCCGCTCTCGCCGACGATCCCCAAGCTCTCGCCGCGCGCCAGGCGAAGGTCCACGCCGTTCACCGCGTGCACCACGGCGCGCGGCCCGAAGAAGGAGCGGCGCGCGCCGGGGAAGTGCTTCACCAGCCCCACCGCCTCGAGCAGTGGGCGCCTGTCCTCCGACAGCTCGCGCCGGGCCGCCTCCGCGGCCACGGGCGGCGGCGGCAGGCTGCGCCCATCGGCCGTCACCCAGCAGCGGGCGCGGCGGCCCGGCGCCACCTCCATCAGCGGCGGATGCTCCTGCCCGCAGCGCGAGATGGCGAAGGGGCAGCGCGCGAGGAAGCGGCAGGCCGGCGGCGGGTTCAGCGCGTCCGGCGGGGCGCCGTCGATGCTGGTGAGCCGCGTGCCGGCCGGGCTGTCCAGCCGCGGCACGGCATTGACCAGCGCCCAGGAATAGGGGTGCCGCGGGTCGGCGAGGACGGCGGCCGTCTCCGCCTCCTCCACCACCTCCCCGGCGTACATCACGGCCACGCGGCGGCAGACCGTGCCGATCACGCCGAGGTCGTGGCTGATCAGGATGATCGCCGTGCCGAACTCCGCGTTCAGGTTCCCCAGCAGGTCCAGGATCTGCGCCTGGATCGTCACGTCCAGCGCCGTGGTCGGCTCGTCCGCGATCAGCAGCACCGGATCGTTCGCCACGCCGATGGCCAGCATCACCCGCTGCCGCATCCCGCCCGAGAACTGGTGCGGAAAGGAGGCCGCCGCGCGCTCCGGCGCCGCGACGCCCATGCGGCGCAGCAGCTCCACGGCCCGCACGCGCGCCTTGGCCGGCGTCTGGCGGCCGTGGGAGACCATGTGCTCCGTCACCTGGCGCAGGATGCGGATCACCGGGTTCAGGCCGGTCATCGGGTCCTGGAACACCATCGCGGCGCGGTCGCCGCGCCAGTCCCGCAGCTCGGCGCCGCTCATCGCCAGCACGTCGCGGCCCTGGAAGCGCACGGTGCCGCCGACGATGCGCGCCGGTTCCTCCAGCAGCCGCATGAGCGACAGGGCCGTCACGCTCTTGCCCGAGCCGCTCTCGCCCACGATGCCCAGCGTCTCGCCGGGGCCGACCGTGAAGGAGACGCCGTCCACCGCGCGTACGGCGCCGGCATCGGTCAGGAACACGGTGCGGAGGTCCTCGACCTCCAGCACCGGGGCGGCCGCATCGGCCGCGCTCTCCCGCCTTGGCAGGGTTCCGTCCATCAGCGGGACCTCGCCCTTGGGTCGAGCCAGTCGCGCAGCCCGTCGCCGCAGAAGTTGAACCCGACGACGACCGTGAGGATGGCGAAGCCGGGGAAGGCCGCGATCCACCACTGCTCCACCAGCTCGCGCCCCTCCGCAACCATGGATCCCCATTCCGGCGTGGGCGGCACGACGCCGAGGCCGAGGAAGGACAGGCCGGCGAAGGTGAGGATGGCGTTGCCGAGGTCGAGCGTCACCAGCACCGCCAGCGGCCCGAGCGTGTTCGGCAGGATGTGGCGGGCGAGGATGCGGCGGGGCTTCAGCCCCAGCACCGTCGCGGCCTCCACGTATTCCTGCCCGCGCTGCACCAGGGCCAGTGCCCGGCCCAGGCGCGCGAACTTGGGCCACCACACCACGAGCATCGCGAGGATGGTGTTCTGCGTGCCGATGCCCAGCGCCGCCGCGATGGCCAGGGCGAGGATGATCGGCGGGAAGCAGAGCACGAGGTCGGTCAGGCGCATCAGCGCCTCGTCCCAGAAGCCGCGCGCCCAGGCCGCGACAATCCCGACCGTGGTGCCGATGGCGGCGCCCACCAGCACGACGGTGAAGCCCGCCAGCAGCGACAGCCGCGCGCCGTGCAGCAGGCGCGAGAACACGTCCCGTCCCAGCACGTCCGTGCCCAGCCAGTGCGCCGCACTTGGGGGCTGCAGGCGGTTCACCACGTCCTGCGCGTCCGGCGGATAGGGAGATATCCAGGGTGCCAGCAGCGCGACGAGCACCCAGAGCAGCACGATGCCACCGCCCAGCCAGGCCGGCCCGTAGCGGCGCAGCCGGCGCCGCCAGCGCGCGCGCGGCACGGGCATGGCAGGCGGCAGGGCAAGAGGGGGGACGGTGCTCGCGCTCAACGCCGCACCCTCGGGTCCAGCGCCGCGTAGGAGAGGTCCACCAGCAGGTTCACCAGCAGGTAGGTCGCGGAGACGACCAGGGTGATGCCCATGATCGCCGGGAAATCGAGTGCCGCGGCGGAGCGGAAGGTGTAGCGGCCGAGACCGGGCCAGGCGAAGACCGTCTCCGTCATCACCGCGCCGGCCAGCAGGTTGGCGAAGGCAAGCCCGCCCAGCGTCACCACGGGCACCAGTGCGTTGGGCAGGGCATGACGCAGCACGATGGCCCGCTCCTTCAGCCCCTTCGCGCGCGACACCCGCACGTAGTCCTGCCCCAGGCTATCCAGCATCGCGGCGCGCGTGGTGCGGGTGATCAGCCCGATGGTCGCGGCGGCCAGGACGATGGAGGGCAGGACGAGATGGGCCGCGCAGTCCCAGAAGCTTTCCCAGTCGCGCGCGAGCAGCGTGTCCACCAGGAAGAGGCCCGTGGGTCCTTCGGGTGGGAAGGCGATGGGGTCCATCCGGCCGGGCCCGGGCGCCCATTCCAGGCCGCCGTAGAAGATGGCCAGCATGATGAAGGCGAGCCAGAAGGTGGGCGCCGAGACGCCCAGCAGCGACACCGCGCGGGCGAGCGAGTCCACCCAGCTGTCCCGCCACACCGCCGCCGCGATGCCCAGCGGGATACCGATGACGAGCGTGAGCAGGAAGGAGACCGTCGCCAGCTCCACCGTGGCCGGCGCGTACTGGGCGATGTCCTCCAGCACCGGCCGCCGCGTGGCGATGGAGATGCCGAGGTCGCCGTGGGCGAGGCCGTTCAGGAAGATGCCGTAGCGTTCCCACAAGGGCAGGTCGAGGCCCCACTTGGCCCGCCACTCGGCCACCGTCGCGGGGTTGCTCGCGAGGATGTCGCCGAGCTGCGCCAGGACCGGATCGCCGGGAACCAGCGCGGAGATCAGGAACACGACGAGGCTCGCCAGCAGGGCCATCGCGGCCGCGGCGAGCAGTCGCGTCGCGATGTATCGCGGCACGCGGACAGATCCTCCTTGTTGCGCTCAGTCTGCGCCTGCTGGACAGATGCGATCAAGACAGGAGGAATCGCCATGGACGGCGACGTGCGCGTGACGATCGGGGACGGGGTGGCCGAGCTGGTGCTGGACCGCCCCGCCAAGCACAACGCGGTGACCCCCGCGATGGCCCGGCGCCTGCTGGACCACGCCCGCGCCCTGGACGCGGAGGACGCCGTCCGGGCCGTGCTGGTCCGGGGCGAGGGGGAGCGCGCCTTCTCGGCCGGCAGCGACCTGAACGCGCTGGCCGCCTATCCCACGGCCTGGCACTTCCGCAACCGGGTGGAGTACGCGACGGCCCTCCGCGGCATCCGCAAGCCCGTGGTGGCGGCGCTGCAGGGCTGGACCCTGGGCGGCGGCGCGGAGGCGGCGCTCTCCGCCGACCTGCGCGTCGCCTCCGAGACCACGCGGCTCGGCTTCCCGGAGGTGCAGCGCGGCTGGGTGGGCGGCGGCGGCGCCTCGCAGCTCCTGCCGCGCCTGATCGGCCAGGGCCGGGCGGCACGCCTGCTGATGCTGGGGGAGCCGGTCGACGCGGCCGAGGCGCTTCGGCTGGGCCTCGTGGAGGAGGTGGTCCCGCAGGCCGCGCTGCTGGACCGGGCGCGGGAGGTCGCGCGCAAGCTCGCCGCCCTCTCGCCGGTGGCGGTGCAGTCGGTGAAGGCGGCGATGCGGATGGCGCTGGAGGCGCCCCTTTCCGCCGGCCTGGCTTATGAGAACGAGATGAACGTGCTCTGCTTCTCCGCCGGGGACCACCTGGAAGGCATCCGCGCCTTCAACGAGAAACGCCCCGCGGAGTTCGCCCGATGAAGGTCTTCCTGTCCCACTCCACCGAGACCTTCCCCGGCTATTTCGGGGATCGCGCGCTGGCCGCGCTGCGGGAGCACGCGGAGGTCGTCCGCAACACCACGGACCGCGAGCTGCGGGAC
Source organism: Muricoccus nepalensis (assembly GCF_006438825.1). Classification (GTDB taxonomy): domain Bacteria; phylum Pseudomonadota; class Alphaproteobacteria; order Acetobacterales; family Acetobacteraceae; genus Roseomonas; species Roseomonas nepalensis. The sequence continues at coordinate 182,925 of NZ_RCZP01000007.1, read as the reverse complement.
GAGGAGCTGGCGAGGGCCGCCGCCGGTTGCCAGGCCATCATCGCCTATCGCGGCAGCCCGGGGACGGCCGCGACCTTCGCCGCCTCGCCGGAGCTCGTGGCCTTCCTGCGCTGCGCGGTGGACATCAGCACGATCGACGTGCCCGCCGCCTCGGCCGGGGGCATCCTCGTCACCCGCGCGACGCCGGGCTTCACCGATTCCGTGGCGGAGCTGGGCATCGGCATGATGGTGGACCTCGCGCGCGGCGTCACCCGCGCCGCCAGCGCCTATCATCGCGGCGAGATCCCCCCTCCCAGCACCGGCGTGCAGCTTTCCGCCTCCACGCTGGGGCTGGTCGGCTACGGTCGCATCGCCCGCCGCATGGCCGTGACCGCGCGCGCGCTCGGCATGCGTGTCCTGGCCTACGACCCCTACGCGCCGCCCGAGGACCCGGGGGTGGAGGCCGTGGGCTTCGGCGAGGCGCTGGCGGCCGACTTCGTCGTCTGCCTGGCGATCGCGTCGCCGGAGACCGCGAACCTGATGGACGCGCGGGCCTTCGCGGCCATGCGCCGCGGCGCCTTCTTCATCAACCTGTCCCGTGGGGAGCTGGTGGACGAGGCGGCGCTGGAGGGCGCGCTGGACTCCGGCCACCTGGCCGGCGCGGCGATGGATGTCGGCCGCGCGCCGGACCAGATGCCTTCCCCCCGCCTCGCCTCGCGCCCCGACGTGATCGCGACGCCGCACCTGGCCGGGCTGACGCCGGAGGCGGCGGAGCACCAGGCGATGGACACGGTGCGGCAGGTGGCGGCGCTCGCGGCGGGGCGGGTGCCGGAGGGCGCGGTGAACGCGGAGGCCGCGCACCGGCTGGACCGGCTACGCCGCTAGGCGCCCGGGGAGGCATCCGACGAGGCGTCCCCTCCCCGCGCGCCGCCTCAGGCCAGCGTCACCTTCCCCGTGTCGAGCTGCCAGCCGGCGGCGGTGAGCGGGAAGTCCTTCACCGTGTTGCGCACCGCGATCTGGTAGATCGGCTGGAACAGGATGAAGTGGTTTGCCTGGTCGACGGCCTTGCGCTGCCACTCCACCCAGAGGTCGGCGGCCTTGGCGAGATCCTGCTCCTCGGCGGCGCGCCGGGTCAGCGCCGTCATCTCGGCCGGCACGTCCCAGCCGACGCGGCGCGCCACGCGCTCCACCACCGCGCTCGCCCAGAGGTCGTTGGACACGGCCGGCGGGTTCCAGAAGGTGAGCACGCCCCCGGCCATGCGGCCCTGGGTGTAGACGGTGCGGAGGTTCACCTGGTCCATCGGGTTCAGCCGCACGCGGATGCCCACGCGCGCCAGATCCGACTGCAGCTTCTGACCGAGCACCTGGTAGGAGATGCCGGCGACCGCCGCCTGGCCGTAGGCGATCTCCATCTCGAAGCCCTCCGCCAGCCCGGCCGCCTGGAGGAGCTGCTTCGCCTTGTCGAGGTCCTGGTGGAAGCCGATCTCGCGCGCCACCGCCTCCGTGCTGCCGTTCACGCCGATCGGCAGGAAGTGCGCCGCCCGCAGCGCCGCGCCGCCGAGCAGGTTGTTCAGGATGCCGTCGTAGTCGATGGCGTGGCCGATCGCGTGCCGCACCTCCTTCTTGACCAGGGCGGGGTTGGCAGCCGGGTTCTGCGTCAGGGCCATGTAGACGTGGTCGAGGCTCGGCAGCCGGTCCACGCGCACGTTCGGCTCGGCCTTCAGCGTCGCGATCTGCTCGGGGATGAGGTTGAAGGCGGCGTGCACGTCGCCGCGCCGCACGGCCAGGAGCTGCGCCGCGCTGTCGGAGAGGTGGCGGATCACCACGCGCTCGAAGGCGGGCGCGCCGCGCCAGTGGTTCGGGTTGCGCTGCAACTGGATCTGTCCGTTGCGCTCCCATCGCAACAGCCGGTAGGGGCCGGTGCCCGCGGAGTTTCCGTTCAGCCAGTCCGTCGCCTTGTCCTGGTCCTTCGCCTCCACGCCCTGCACGCCGCCGTGCTGTAGCAGCACCGCCTTCTCAAGGATGGCGCAACCGGGGTTGCAGAGGATGGACAGGATGGGCGCGTTGGGCGCGTTCAGCACGAAGTCCACGGTGTCGGCGTCCACCACCTCCACCCGGTCCACCGCCTTGATGTACTGCTGCGTCTGGTCCTTCATGTTGATCAGCCGCTCGAAGGTGAACTTCACGTCCTCCGCCGTCATCGTCGCGCCCGAGACGAACTTGACGCCCTGGCGCAGCGTGAAGCGCCACCCGTCCCCGCCCGGCCGCCGCTCCCACTTCGTGGCGAGCGAGGGCTTGGGGTTCACGAGGTCGCCTGCCTCCAGCGTCATCAGCGTGTCGTAGCAGGCGGCCAGCGTCATCGGCGGCGTGTACTGGGCCTGGCGGACCGGGTCCAAGGTGATGGTGTCGCTGATGTCGATGCCGAGAACGAGCGTGTCGCGCCGGGACTGCGCCAGCGCCTGTCCCCCGGGCAGGAGCGGAAGCGCGGCTGCCGAGGCACCGAGCAGCCGCGCGAGGTCGCGGCGGGAGAGGGACATCACGGTCATGGACAATTCCCCTGGGGCGTCCGACAGTTTCGCCGGATCGTTGCGGCCGCGAGAAGCACCCGCGGACCGATACGATAGGTCGCCGCCGCTGCGCCTGTGAAGCGGGAAGCTGCGCCAGGAGGGAGGAGGGAGATGCCCGTCCGGGAGGCCCTCATCGGCCGCGCCCCGCGCCGCGCCTTGGTCAGCGAACGGCCGGGCGTGCTGGAGCGGGATCGCGAGCGCGCCGACAACGCCCGCCCCGCCCTGCCCGCCCGCTGCCTGACCGCGGCGGTGCCGGGCGGCCCGGGGCGCCGCGCGTGACGATCACCGGCCGCACCCGCCTGATGGCTATCCTCGGCGATCCCGTGGCGCCGCTCCGCTCCCCCGCCCTGTTCAACGAGGCCTTCGCCCGGCTTGGCCGGGACACCGTCTTCGTCGCCTTTGAGGTGCCGGCCGGGGAGCTGCCCGCCGCCTGGGCCGGGCTGACCCGGCTGCGCAACCTGGACGGGCTGGTGGTCACCATGCCGCACAAGGAGGCGGTGGTTCCCCTGCTGGACGCGTTCGGCCCCGTCGCCCGGCGCACCGGCACCGTTAACACCGTCCGTCGCCGCCCCGAGGGGGGCTGGGAGGGCGAGATGTTCGACGGCGAGGGCTTTCGCGACGGGCTGGAGCGCGCCGGCCATCCCGTGCGCGGCGCCGCCATCCTGCAGGTCGGCTGCGGCGCCGCCGGGCGTGCCATCGCCCATGCCCTGGCGGGCGCGGGGGCGGCCCGGCTGCGGCTGCACGACGCGGCGCCCGGCCGTGCCGCCGCGCTGGCCCGGGCGCTGACCGACGCCCATCCCGGCCTCGCCGTGGCCGAGGGGGCGCCCGACACCGCCGGCCAGGACATCGTGGTGAACGCCACCCCGCTGGGCCTGAGGGAAGGCGACCCCCTTCCCTTCGACGCCGCCCGCCTGCGCCCGCCGCAGGTGGTCGCCGACGTGATCCCCAACCCCGAGGTGACGCCCCTGATCGCCGCCGCCCGCGCCGCCGGCTGCGCCACCGTCACCGGGCGGTCCATGCACGAGGGGCAGGCGCGGCTGGCTGCGGCCTGGCTGGGCATCGCGGGCTGGGACGGCTGACGCCCCGCCGTCAGCCCGCGCGCCGGTGCACCATCATGTCGTTCTCGCCCCGCTGCACCGTCTCGCCGCGCTGGTTGCGCAGGTCGAAGCCCAGGGTGACGATGCCGCGCTCCGGCCGCCTGGTCTCACGTCGGGCGTTCACTCGGATGGTGGCGCTGATCCGGTCCCCCGGCAGGATAGGTCCGGTGAAGCTCCAGCGCCAGCCGAGCGAGACGATCGCTGCCAGGCGCACGGGGGAGCGGTTCTTCAGCCCGTCCGCCAGCGCCAGCCCCAGCAGCCCCTGCGCCACCTTCCCGGGATAGCCGAGCGAGCGCGCGTAGTCGTCGTCCACGTGCAGGTCGTAGAAATCCCCGGTCAGGCCCGCAAAGGCGAGGATGTGGGATTCGGTCACCGTGATGCCGGGGGTCTCCCAGCTCAGCCCCTCCGCGATCTCCTCGTAGTGCAGGCGGTCGTCCGCCATCACAGCCGCCCGAGATGCAGGCCGCCGTCCACGTGGAAGGCCTCGCCCGTGGTGAAGGGCAGGTCGCCGGCGGCCAGGAGGGCAATGGTGCGGCCGACATCCTCGGCCTCGCCCCAGCGGCGGATGGGCGACAGGCCGGCCGCGATGCGCTCCTCGTAGGCCGCGGCGACGGGCGCGGTCATGTCGGTGCGGATCACGCCGGGACGGATCTCGTGCACGGCGATGCCCTCCTCCGCGAGCCGCAGCGCGAAGACGCGCGCTACCATCGAGACCGCCGCCTTGGACGCCGCGTACTCGGCCCGCTCGGGCGAGGCCAGCGTGGCGTTGGCCGAGGACACGAAGACGATGCTGCGCGCCCCGCGCGGCGGCGCCCCGCCGGACAGCATCCGCCGCGCCACCGCCTGGGACAGGAAGAAGCCGGCGCGCGCGTTCACGCCGAAGGCCCGGTCCCAGGATTCCGGCGTCACCTCCAGCAGGTCGCCGCGCTGCATCGCGCCCACGCCGGCGTTGTTCACCAGGCACTCCAGCGCGCCGAAGGCGCCCCAGGCGGCCTCGACCAGCGCCGGATGACCGTCCAGCAGCGCGACGTCGGCCTGGTGGAAGACGAAGCGCCCACCGGCGGCCTCCACCGCCGCCGCCGTTTCGTTCGCGCCTTCCTCCGAAACATCGGTGCCCACCACGTCGAAGCCCTTCGCCGCGAGGGCCGCGCAGGTCGCGCGCCCGATGCCGCGCCGCGCGCCGGTGACGAGAGCCGCGGGGCGCGCGCTCATGCGAGCAGCGCCCGCGCCATGATCATTCGCTGCACCTGGTTCGTCCCCTCGTAGATCTGCGTGATCTTGGCGTCGCGGAACAGCCGCTCCACCCGCACGCCGCGGATGTAGCCGCTGCCGCCGTGGATCTGGACCGCGTCCGCCGTGCGCACCACCGCGGCATCGGAGGCGAAGCACTTCGCCATGCTCGCCTCCAGCGTCGCGCGGCCGCCGGCGTCCAGGATGCGGGCGGCGTGATGCACCATCAGCCGCGCGGCATGGGCGTCCTTCGCCATGTCGGCGATCATCCATTGCACGGCCTGGAAATCGGCGATGGGCTGGCCGAATTGCCGCCGCTGCTTGGCGTAGGCGATGCTGTCCTCCAACGCCGCGGCCAGGATGCCGACCGCGAGCGCCGCGATGCCGATCCGTCCCTTGTCCAGCACCGACATCATCAGGTGGAAGCCGCGGCCTTCCGATCCCAGGAGCGCCTCCGCCGGCAGCCGGACGCCATCGAAGCGCAGGCCGCCCACCGGCGACGCGCGCTGGCCCATCTTGTGCTCCTTGCGGTCCCGCGTGACGCCGGGGCGGTCGAGGTCCACCAGCAGGATCGACATGCCGCGGTGGCCCGCGTCGGGGTCGGTGCGCGCGAGCACGGCCGCGAAATCCGCCACGGGCGCGTTGTGGATCCACAGCTTGGCCCCGTCCAGAACCCACCCGTTCCCGTCCCGCCGCGCCGTGGTCCTCAACCCCGCGAGGTCGGAGCCGGCCTCGGCCTCGGTGAGGGCATAGGCGCAGCGCCGTTCGGCCCGGAGCAGGGGCCGGAGGTAGGTCTCCTGCTGCGCGGGGGTGCCGTGCTGCGTGAGCAGGGTGCCCAGCAGTTCCACAAGCCCCACCTGGTCGGCGACGGAGGCGTAGCCGCGCGACATCTCCTCCATGACCAGCGCGTAGGCCAGCACGTCGGCACCGGCACCGCCCAGGGCTTCCGGGACCGTGATCCCGAGAAACCCGAGCGCGGCGAGTTCAGCGTACAGCTCGGAAGGGTAATGCTCCTCCTCGTCGAGCGCGGCGGCCAGGGGGGTTATTCTGGACTCGGCGAAGCGGCGCACCGCGTCGCGCAACGCCCGATGCGTGTCGGACAGGTCGGCATTCGTCATCATGCTCACCCCCGAAGCGCCGGATTGCACCGGCGCCCGCATCCGTAGGGCTTTCGCCATTCTGGCCGGCGCTTGCGTCCCCTCTAGCGCGTTGCAGGTTGCCGGCGCTCGCCCGCGTGGTCAACGTGACCAGGGCTACCGATGGTCCCAAGGACTTGCTGGCCCGCGGGTCGAAGAGAAGCCTCCCCGATGGTTCTTTGCCGGGAGAATGTCTGCGCCCGCTTGCTCTGGCTGTTCCAAACTTTTCACGAGGCCGTTTTTCGGTGGCCAGATTGGGATCGCTCTGTTCCTTGTGCTCCGCGGCCATCTTTCGCGCATAGCTTGACACTTCGAGCTAGGAACAAGCGCCCTTTTCTCTCCGGAGAGGCCGTTGTTTCCGGAGATTGGGTTTGGGCGATTTAGCACACAAGGCTTAATCTATTGTAATACAATATCTTTTTTCGAGGGGTCGCCCAGAGTTTGTGTTCCCGCTCCATGGGTGAACAAACTCCCTCCGCGACCAAGCGCTAGCCTTTAGAACTTCAGCTGTGCTCACCACGGGCGTGGTCATGCCATGTTGTTCGACCCGCCACGCTAGTCCCTGTCACCACATCCACGAGGCACCTCCATGGCCAATCTCCCTCCCCTTCCGCCAGCCGGCCGTGCTCCCCAGGGCGGCAAGAACTCCGCCGGTGGCAAGCCGAACGCCAAGGACAGCCGGGCTGACGGCGGCCGCAGCGATAGCGGCAAGCAAGGCGGGGTGAGCAAGGCGACGCAGAGCAGCCGCAAGCAGGGAGATCGCTGAACGAAGCCGAGCCCGCTTTCGGTCAGCACGTCGAGCCGCCTCACCTTTGTGGCCGAACCTTCGCGTTGCCTGTTCCAACGCGATGGGCGGGCGCGTTGGACTGCCGTGAGGCGTTGCGCCTCTCTTGCCGGAGTTGACGCGGCACGGAACACGCCCCCGATCCACCGCCACAGCCAGGATCATACGGCCGCAGGCACAGGACCTTGTTACGCAACTGTGGGTTGGCCATGTGTTCGAACGTGCAGGCGTCAATGCGCGGAGGGTGCGTCCTGAGCAGAGAAAACTCGCGCTGTCGTAGGTCATATCGTAGCGTTTGGGCGTCCCGGCTCATGCCAAGGCGATGCATCCGCGAGCGGCTTCATGGACGCGATGTTCTTTGCGCAACACTGATTGCCACAGCCGGCAACCGCTCCCGGCATAAAGCAGCCCGTTGTCGCCTAGCCACACGGGGTTCGCCCACCTACCTTCCCGCGCATGTCCCGCTCCCCGACGGCCGATCTGGCCCCTCTCATCAAGCTTCTGCAAGCGGGCGTTCCACCCGCCCGCGCTGCCACCGAGCTCTCGCGCGTTCTGGCAATCTGGACGGCCGAACTCAAGGACGACGGCGAGCAGCTGCAGGAGCGGCTATCCGGCCTGGCCGAGCAGATGACGGCGGGGATCGAAGAGATGCACGAGGGCATTGCCGAGGCGAGCGACAAGGGGAAGCCCACGCTGCGGCGGATCTTGGCGACGCATGAGGCGGTGCTGGAGGGAGTGCGGAAGGCGCAGGGAGCGGGGTAGAGATTCCACCACCCGGCCAGGCAGGCCACCGCAGCACGCGCCTCGGGCCGAACCAGAAGCTCGGGATGCTTCCGCCCTCGGCTTCCCTGCGGCCTTGGCGGTTTACCGACCGTCCGGCGGTCCTCCGGAACGGGCGGGTGCCTTGGACCGGATGGTGATCGGCGTGTGGAAGGCCGCCCGCGTGCAGCCGGCTGAAGCGGTTCAGCGTCGTGTCGCGGCGTCCCAGTGCTCGTCGATCTTGCCGTCCAGGATCCGGAACATGTCGAACCACGTTGTGGTGTAGCGGCGGCTGGCGTCCTGCGGGTCCGGAAACTCCCGGGCGAAGGAGATGATGACGATGTCGCGCTCGGCGCTGATGTCGACGATCGGGGCGGCCACCCGCTCCGCGATCGGCCTTGGCTGCCCGCGACGCGAGAAGACGCTCACGAAGCCCTCGCGGCCGCTTGGCACCATGGGGTTGTGCTGGATGTAGCGCTCGGTGAGGTAGTGCTCGGCGCGGTCCATGTGCAGGCCCTCGAAGACCTCGCGAAAGAAGTCGTAGACCAGGCGCTTGTTGCGCGCGAGGACAGGGTCCGGGCTCGCCAGCATCGCCTCGTGGTTCGGGTTCCCCACCACGGGTTCCTGTGCCGCCGCCGGTGCGGCGGCGATCAGCCAGAAGAGCCCGATGGCCACGAGGACGGTCCGCGCCACCGGCCGCGGGGTGGAGGCGGCGCGCCGGTCGTGCGCCGGGGGGAGGGTCTCGATCATGGATGGTCCTGCTCGCATGGGGGGGTGTCGCGCGTGAAGGCCTTGGTGTCCGGCTCTTCCTTCGGCGGAAGCCTACATAGAGGCGCTGCCGGCGTCTGCTCTCCGCCGCATCGGGTCGTAGGCCCACCCAAGGGGGGTTAGGGCCCTTTGCCGCCGCCCCTGCCCTGGCCAGGGAGGGGACCCGGCGCGAGACTGGGCTCCGACGCGACGGAGACCCCCGCCCATGCTCCCCAGCCAGCACGCCTTGTTCGAGATCCCGCCCGAGGTCTGCTACCTCGACGGCGCGGCCTACTCGGCCTCGCCCCGTTCGGTGCGCGCGGCCGGTGAGCAGGGCGTCCTGACCAAGAGTCAGCCCTGGAATCACGCGGACGCCCGCACCGACGCCGTGGCGGAGCGCGCCCGCGCCGCGGCCGCCCGGCTGATCGGCGCCGCCCCGGGCGACGTCGCGATCCTGGGCTCGGTCAGCCAGGGCATTGCCACCGCCGCCCGCAACCTCCCGCTGCCGGTCGGGCACCGGGTTCTGCGCATGGAGCACGAGTTCCCGTCGCAGTCGCTCGTCTGGGACCGCCTGGCAGCCGAGCGCGGCCTGGTGCTCGACATCGTGCCCCGGCCGGCCGCCGGCGACTGGACCGCGGCGCTGCTGACGGCGATCACCCGCCCCGGGGCCCCGCCGATCGCGGTGGCGGCGCTGACGCCGCTGCACTGGAGCGACGGCGCGCTGGTGTCGCTCGAGCGGCTCCTGCCGGTGCTCCGGGACACGGGCGCGGCGGTCGTGGTCGACGCCACCCAGGCCGTCGGCGTGATCCCGATCGACGTCGCGGCGCTGCAACCGGACTTCCTAGCCTTCCCCACCTACAAGTGGCTGCTCGGGCCCTACAGCCTCGGCTTCCTCTACGCCGCGCCGCACCGGCACGACGGGCTGCCGCTCGACGAGAACAACGCCAACCGTCTTGGCGGCATCCCCGCTCCCGGCGCCCGACGCTACGACAAGGGCGAGCGAAACGACCCCATCCTGCTGCCCATGGCCCTGGCCGGGATGGAGCTGGTGCTCGGCTGGGGCGTCGAGGCCGTGGCCGGGCGCCTGCGCTGCGTGACCGACCGCCTAGCCCGGCACGCGGCGTCGCTGGGGCTGGAGGTCCTGCCGCCCGACCGGCGCGCGCCGCACATCCTGGGCGTCCGCATCCCTGGGGGGATGCCGCCCGGCCTCCTCGCCGCGCTGGCCGCCGAGGGCGTCCATTGCAGCGATCGCCTCGGCGTGCTGCGCGTCAGCCCTCACGTTTGGTGCCGCGAGGAGGAGCCGGACCGCTTCCGCGACGCGCTCGGCCGCGCGCTGGCCGGGGAACTCAGCGTGGCGCGGGCCTAGGCGTGGCGGTGCGCGGGGGAGGGGCGCCGGGTCGGCTCCGACGCTCGAGGGCGGTTCGGACGTGAAGGACGCCCCGGAAGCCCCGCCGGGCTCGATGACGTCGGCGGCCATCGGGCTCACGATTCTTTCGGGGCTGCTCTACGTCCTCGGCTACGCGCTCTCCAAGAGCCTGGTCACGGATCATGGCCTGACCCCCTTGCAGGTCACCTTCCTGCGCTGCGTCGTGATCCTCGTGGTCAGTCTCTCCGCGACCGCCTGGCCGGGGAACCGGATGACGTGGCGCCGCCTGCTGCGGCCGGAGAAGGCGTGGGAGCAGAGGGCGGCGGCGGCGACCCTCGTTGTCTCGAACGTGCTGGCGGTGCTCGCCTACACCCTCCTGTCCGTCACCGCCGCGTCGGCCCTCGGCTTCACCGCGCCGCTGCTGCTCGCCCTGCTCGGCGGCCTCTTCCTGCGCGAGAGGGTCTCGCTCGGCCGGTGGTTCGGGACCCTGGTCGGCTTCGTCGGCATGCTGCTGATCGTGAAGCCGGGCGGGGAGGCAAGCCTGCCCGGCATCGCGGCGGCCTTCGCGGGCGCGCTCACCTACGCCGTCTACCAGATCCTCATCCGGCGCCTGCGCGAGGAGGCCACCACGCTCGACACGATCGTGCAGGTCGCCCTCGTCGGGGTCGTCCTGCTGGCCGTGCCGGTCGCGGCCGATTGGCACGCCGTCGGCCTCGTTTCGGCCGGGCTGGTCTTGGTGGTGACCGGCGTCCAGACGGCCGCGCTGGCGAGCATCGCGGCGGCCCTGCACCGGGGCGAGGCGTCGCGCCTGGCGCCTTGGCAGTTCTCGGGGCTGCTCTGGGCCATGGCGCTCGACGCCCTCCTCCTGCACGCCACGCCGACGCTTGGGAGCCTGCTGGGGGCCCTCCTTGTCATCGGCGGCGGGGTGCTGGCGCAGGTGCTCAAGCCCGCGGGACGGCCCTAGCCCGGCCTGCCCCGTGGCGTCGACACGTCCACGGCCCTCCGCCTTGCCGGGGAGAGGGCCTCCGAGGCCCTTGGCCACAGGCCTGGCAGGACGGCCACCAACATCGCAGCGCTCCTTCAGTAGCCGGCAGGCCTCGCACGGGCACGGTGCGACGAGGCGCATGACGGCAGCGCCGAGCCGGGGCACGGCTGGGGCGTTGCCCAACGCCTGGCCGGACCGTGTCACCGCTGACCGGAAGAGACAGGCCCGGCCACCTGTCGACGCCGCGGCCCTTCCTCTCGATCCGGCCAGGATGCCCCGGAGGGCGCCGCGGGCGTCAGGGCCGGAGGCGCAGGCCCTGCACGCGGATCAGCCCGTCCGCGTTGGGCACGAAGCCCTCCACCCGCTCGCTCAGCCCCCAGAGCCATGTGTAGTGGTACAGGATCACGTGCGGCGCATCGCCGCGGTAGAGGTCCACCACCTGCCGGTACAGCGGGGCGCGCCGGGCCGGATCGGCCAGCCCGCGCGCCTCGCCCAGCAGCGCCTCCATCCGCGGGTTGCAGTACCGGCCGAAGTTGAAGGGCCCGTTGCAGGCGAACCAGATGGAGAGGTTGGCGTCCGGATCGGACCGCCCGCTCCAGGTCAGCAGAGCGGCGTCGAAGTCGCCGGCCTGGTTCTTCTGGGTTCCGGCGTTGGATTCCACCTGCTCCAGCCGAACGTCGAAGCCGGCGTCCCGCGCCATCGACTGGATGACCTCGCCAATCTGCCCGTCCACCGGCGTGTTCGCCAGTTGCAGCGTGAAGGGAACGCGCGTGATCCCTGCCTGGCGCAGCAGGGCCCGGGCTGCCGCGAGGTCCGCGCCGCCCACGGGATGATCGGGGTTCCAGTAGCGGCTGCCGGGCGCCTCGGTCTGGTTGCTGGCCACGAACAGCCCGTTGAACACGACCTGGTTGATGGCCTCCCGGTCGATCGCCTTCTCGAAGGCCTGCCGCACGCGCGGATCGCGGCCCAGCGGCGTTTCCGCGCGCGGGCCGTGCGCGACGTTGAACTGCAGGGTGCGGTAGGCGGCCGCGACATGCCGGGCGAGCCGGAGGCGGCGGTTCGACTGCACCTCCGCCACATCCGTCGGCGCGACCTGGTCGACGATCTGCAAGCTCCCGGACCGCAGGTTGAGCAGCCGCACCGTGCTGTCGGTGATGGGCCGGTACACGATCCGGTCGATCGAGATGGCGGCGGCGTTCCAGTAGCCGTCAAACCGGTCCACCACGATCCGGTCCTGCGCCACGCGCTCGGTGAAGGAGAAGGGCCCGGCGCAGACGGGGCGCTGGCCAATCGCCTCGCCGCGCTGCTGGATCGCGGCCGGCGAGAGCATCATGCCCGAGCGGTCCGCGAGGGCGGCCAGCAGGGGCGCGGAGGGCGCCTGGAGGCGGAGGCGCAGCGTGAAGGGCCCCGTCACCTCCACCGCCTCGAGGGCCGCCAGCTCGGCCCGGCGAAGGCTGCGCGGGAGGGTCCTGTAACGGTCCAGGTTGACCTTCGCGGCCTCGGCGTCGAAGGCCGTGCCGTCCTGGAACCGCACGCCCTCCCGTAGGTGGAGGGTCAGGACGCGCTGGTCGTCCGACCATTCCCAGCGCGTCGCGAGCTGCGGCACGTAGTTCATGTCGGCGTCGGTATCGATGAGCTTGTCGCAGATCGCGGCAAAGACGTTGCGGTCGATGAAGTTGCCGCTCTGCGCGGGATCGAGAGGGCCTGGATCGCCGGCCAGGCCGACGTTCAGCACCATTGCGCCCTGCGCCGGGGTGAAGGGGGCCACCGCGCCGGAAGCCAGAGCAGCGGCAAGCAGGAAGGGCCGGAAGAGCCTTGGGGGTGTTCGCATCAGAAGCCCTTCCATGATCCCGCCGGCAGCGCCGCCGGTGGCGGATCGTCCTGCCGGGCGTGCCTCCTGGCAACCACCTTTGCCACGGTTCGCCGCAAGGGTGTCCTGACGCTTTGTACCGCCCGCGGTCGTTGAGACACTTGGCGGGATCCGGTGAGGCGAGAGCCGCGGGCGGCAGCCGATCCTGACGGCGCCTTGGATGCTTTCCTGGCCGTTCCCGTGTTCCCGTGAACGTCCGTGTCGCCGCTTCCTGTTCGCCACCGACCAAGGGCCGTTGCGGGGTGGTGCACACCCCCGGGGCTGTGCGTTCCAGACCAGCCTTCCTGGGTCGGGATTTGTCAGGATGCTTGGGATGGTCGCAGAATGCTCCGGTCGGGGCAGTGGGGGCATTCTTGATGGACGTGACCGTGCGAGCCGAAGCCGTGGCGGCCGGCCTTTCCGCGGAGCGCCTTGCCCGCATCGATGGCTGGATGGATCGGCTCGTCGGCGACGGCAAGCTCGCCGGGTTGAGCGTGACGGTCGCGCGGCGTGGCTGCGTCGCTTACCGCCGCTGCACCGGCCTCGCCGACCGGGAGCGCGGCACGGCGATGGCGGAGAGCACGATCGTCCGCATCTACTCGATGACCAAGCCCCTCACGAGCGTCGCCATCATGATGCTCTACGAGGAGGGTCGTTTCCAGCTCGATGACCCGATCACCCGCTTCCTGCCGTGCTTCGCCAACCAGCGCGTCCTCACCGGCGGCACCCGCGGCAAGGTCGAGACCGTGCCCGCGGTGCGCGACATCACCTTCCGTGACCTGCTGACCCACACCTCCGGCCTGACCTACGGCTTCATGGAATCGACCCTGGTCGATGGGCTGTACCGCTCCGAGGGCGTGGACTTCCAGACCTCCGATGCCACGCTCGCCGAGGTCGTGGAACGTGCCGCGCGCCTGCCCTTGCTGGCGCAGCCCGGCACCGCCTGGAACTACAGCATCGCCACCGACGTGCTCGGCCATCTCGTCGCGGTGATCGCCGGCCAGCCCTTCGGCGACTTCCTGCAGGAGCGGGTCATCGGCCCGCTCGGTATGGTGGACACCGGCTTCCACGTGCCGGCCGAGAAGGTGGCCCGCTTCGCCGCCAATTACGGCCGCGGCCCTGATGGCGCGCTGACGCTGATCGACGACCCCGCCAGCAGCCGCTTTGCCGCGCCGCGCGCCATCTGCTCCGGCGGCGGCGGCCTGTGCTCCACGGCCGGGGATTACCTTCGCTTCTGCCAGATGATGCTGAACAAGGGCGAGTTGGACGGCGTGCGCCTGCTGGGCCGCAAGACCGTCGAGCTGATGACGGCCAACCACCTGGGCGGAGACATGGCCGCCATGGGGCAGCCGCGCTTCAGCGAGTCCAGCTACGAGGGCATCGGCTTCGGCCTCGGTTTCTCCGTCATGCTCGATCCCGCCCGGGCCCAGGTGCTCGGCACGCCCGGCGAGTATGCCTGGGGTGGCGCCGCGAGCACCGCGTTCTGGATCGACCCGGCGGAGGAGATGGCCGTTATCCTGCTCACGCAACTCATGCCTTCCTCCACCTACCCCATCCGGCGGGAGCTGCGCGTGCTGACCTATCAGGCCCTTGTCGACTGATGCGCGAGGCAGGGCTTCCGGCCGTCCGGCAGGACGGGGTGTTCGCCATCGAGATCGCCTTGATGCTCACCGGCCTGACTGAACGAACCCCAGGTTGCACGCGGCCCGCGACGCCGGCACCCGCTGGGAGGGGCAACGCCCGACGCGCATGACCACACACCCGATCATCGACTGCCACTTCCATCTCTACACCACCGACATGCCGCGCGTGGCCAGCGCCTGGCATCAGCCACCCTTCGACGCGACGCCGGAGGGGTTCCTCGAGGTCATGGACAAGCACGGGGTCACGTTCGGCGTCATCGCGGCGGCGAGCATGTACGGGGAATACAACGACTACACGATCCGGGCGACGCGTCGGCACAAGCGCCTGCGAGGCACCGTCATCCTGTCGCCCGACGCGGATTTCTATCGCATGGAGAGGATGAAGGAGGACGGCATCGTCGGCGTCCGGATCTTCTACCGGCATGTCGCAAGCCCGCCCGACCTGAAGTCGCCCGAGTACCAGCGGCTGTTGCGCCGGGTGCGTGACCTGAACTGGCACGTGCACGTCCTCGCCGAGAGCCATGACCTGCCGGCGGTGATCGAGGGGACGGAAGCGGCGGGCGTGAAGCTCGTGATCGACCATTTCGGTCGACCTGACCCTGGCCAAGGGGTGAACGCGCCCGGCTTCAAGGCCATGCTGGCCGCCGTGGAGCGGGGCAACACATGGGTGAAGATCTCCGCGGGCTACCGCATGCCGTCCGCGCAGGCGGCACGCGACTACGCGGCGGCCCTGCTCCGCGTGGCCGGGGGCGAGCGCCTTGTCTGGGGAAGCGACTGGCCCTTTGCCGCCTTCGAGGACCGCGTGACCTACGCCGATGCGGTCGCCACGCTGGCCGACTGGGTGCAGGACGAGCGGGTGCGCCAGCAAATCGCCGGCGAGACGCCACTCCGCCTGTACTTCAGCGACTGACGCCTTCCGGGCTCACACAGACGGTGCCGCGCGGGAGAGTCGCTGGCGCTACCGTGAGGCTGGTGCCGGAAAGTCGTACAGCTCTCGCGCCTGGTCCGACAGGATACGGTTGCGCACCGCCTCGTCGGGCACCCATTCCAGCAAGAGGTCGAGCAGATCGCCGTCATTGGGCATGACCCGGCCCGCCATGTTGACGTGCGGCCAGTCCGACCCCCACACCAGGCGTTCCGGCGCATGCGCGACGAGCGCCTTGGCGATCGGCGTCACGGACGGATAGGGGAAGTCCTCCTTCGTGCAGCGCATGGGGCCCGATACCCGCACCCAGACCCGCCCGGTGTCGAGCATCCGCAGCAAGGTCGTGAACGCGGCCTGCTCCGTGCCGCCCGCCGCCGGAATGGCCGCGAAGTGGTCGAGCACGATCTGTCCCGGCAGGTCTAGCAATCGGTCAGCGAAGCTCTCCAGTTCACCCTGGCCCGGATAGAATTGGATGACCCAGCCAAGATCGGCCGCCATGGCAGCGACGCGTTCGGAAATCTGCGGAAGGTGTGTGCCGTGCCGCGGGCTGACGAAGCGCGTCCCGCGCACGCCCAGACCGTGCAAACGCTCCATCTCCGCCGGCTGCGTGTCGCCGGGCAACAGGGCCACCCCACGAAAGCGGTCGGGGAAGCGCTGCAGGGTGTCGCAGAGGTGCCGGGTGTCCATCCCGTAGCCCCCGCCGCTGACGATCACGGCGTGGTCCAGGCCAAGTGTATCCTGGATACGGATCGATTCCTCCGGCAGCCTGTCCTCGGACACGTATTTGCTGCCGGGATCGAAGGGGTACTCGGTCGCAGGCCCGAAGAGATGGATCTGACAATCGACGGAGCCGGGCGGGCAGCGCAGCCGTGGCGCTCGCGGGTTTGGATCGGGCGGTGGCGTCAGCGGCGGGGTCATCGGTCTACTCCGGGCGGATGTTCGCGTCGCGGATCACGTCCCGCCATTGCGGGATTTCCTGCGCGATCCTGGCGGCGAAGGCTTCGGGGCTGCTGCCCACGACCTCGGCCCCTTGTTGGGCAAGCACCTTCCCGAGCGCGGGAGCTCTCACGGCCTCCTGCACCGCCTTTGCAAGGCGGCCCACGACCTCGGACGGGATACCAGCGGGCGCAAGGTAGCCCATCCACAGAATGCCCTCGAAGCCGGGCAGGCCCATCTCGGCAACCGTTGGCACGTCCGGCGCCATCGTGGATCGCCGCGGGCTGGCGATCGCAAGCACGCGGATGGCCCCGGCTTCGATCTGCGCCGCGGAGGTGGCGTAGGAGTCCAGTTTCAGCTGCACCCGACCTGCGACCAGGTCCGTGAAGGCCGGCGCCGCGCCGCGATAGGGCACGTGCATCACCTCCAGGCCCAGCCGGTGCAGCATCAGCTCCATCGTCACATGCGGGTGGGAACCGATGCCGGCGGAGGAATACGTCAGTTCGCGCGGATGACCGCGGGCGTAGGCGACGAATTCCTGGAAGGTCCGGAACGGCGCATCCTTGTGGCAGACCAGGATCTCGGGGATCTGCGCGCAAAGGGAGATCGGCGCGAAATCCTTTTGCGCGTCAAACCCGGCGTTCGGCATCAACCCGGGGTTGATGGTGTGGTTCGGCGCCGTGAACAGCAGCGTGTACCCATCCGCTGCCGCGCGCGCGACGCGTTGCGTCCCGACATTGCCTCCTGCCCCGGGCTGGTTGTCGATGACGATGGGCTGTCCCAGGATTTCGGATACGGCCGCGGCGATCGGCCGTGCGGTGACATCCACGGTGCCGCCCGGCGGGAATGGCACGACAAGCCGGATCGGCCGATCCGGATAAGCCGCAGCCCGCGCCGGCCAGGCAAGCGAGGTGCCCGCTGCACCCGCCAGAGCCCGCCGGGTAAGGGTGATGTCGATCATCTCGGGGTGTCCTCCGATGCAGCGCGTCACTGGCGCTGGATGTTCGCCTTCTCAATGACACTTGCCCAGGTCGCGACGTCGCGGCGGAGGAGCTCGCCCATCGCCTCGGGCGTACCCGGAGCGGGCTCGATCCCGAGGTCCAGGAGGCGCTTCTTGACCTCCTGCGTTTGGAGAACCTCCACAACATGGCGGTTCAGGATGTCCACGATCGGACGGGGCGTGCGGGCGGGGGCGAACAGCGCGTTCCATCCCACCACCGCGTAGGAAGCCAGGCCGCTTTCCTGCAGGGTCGGGACGTCCGGAAGAAGGCTGGAGCGCTTGGCCCCGGTGCTTCCGATGGCGCGAAGCTGGCCACCCTCCAGAAGGCTGCGAGCCGCCGCGTAGGACTCGAAGCCAATTTGCACGTCGTCGCGCTGCACGGCCGTCAGCACGTCCGCTGTCGCACGGTAGGGGACGATGGTTGCATCGGCGCCGATCGCCACGCGCAGCCATTCTCCGGCGAGGTTCTGCGTGCTGCCCGGGCTGATCGTACCGATGGCGAGGCCATCGCGCTTCGCGGCGAGCAAGTCGGCCAGGCTGCGAAGGCGTGAATTGGCGGCGACCAGCAGCAGCAAGTCGAAGTTGGCGATGCAGGACACCGGCACAAAATCGGCGAGCGGGTCGTAAGGCAGGTTGCGGAACAGGGTTTTGTTGATGGCGTTGCCCGTGCTCAGGATGGACAGCGTGTGGCCGTCGGGCGCGGCGGAGGCCGCAGCCATCGCGGCCGGCGTACCGGCCCCGCCCGGGTGGTTGTCGACCACGACCTGCTGGCCGAGGCGCTGCGACAGCGCCTCCCCAACCAGGCGCACGGTGATGTCGGCCAAGCCGCCGGCAGCGAAGCCGACCACAACCCGGATGGGCCTGGAGGGATAGCCGCTCGCCTCCTGCGCGATGCCAGTGGCAGGGTTGGCCAGGGCGCCCGCGGCGGAAAGGAAAATGCGCCGGTTAATGCGCGGATTGCCGGCGGTCTGCATCGTCGGCGCCCCGTGCAGCGTGTGCTCACTCATGGCATGGCGCATGACGTTCCCCCTTCCTCGGCAGCAACCCACCAGGACACAGGCTGTTTTCCCCCTAGCCCTGTGGGTCATGGTCGTCCCATCACTTTTCTGGTTCGCAGGACCACCCTGTCAGGGCCCAAGAATACAATTGTGCGATCAAGAATGCAGATGATAAGCTTGGACCAATAGGGGAAATGAAGCCGGGAGGGCCAGGTGTCGATGCATGACCGACGGCGGGCGGTGCGCTGATGCAGCGCGTCGCCCAGATCTCCGACACCCATCTCAGCCCGACGAAGCGGCATTTTGACGCGAACTGGGGGCCCTTGGCCGCCTGGCTGAGCGACGTCTCGCCGGACCTCATCATCCACACCGGCGACGTCACGGTGGACGGCGCGGACGTGGAGGAGGACATGCGCTTCTGCGCGGCTCGCCTCGCCGAATTGCCGGCTCCTGTCCTGACCGTTCCGGGCAACCACGATGTCGGCGAGCCCGGCCACCCCCACCAGCCCGTGAACCGCGAGCGCCTGGATCGCTGGCGGCGTCACTTCGGTCCGGACTGGTGGAGCCAGGACCTGGAGGCCTGGCGGCTGATCGGGCTGGATTCGATGCTGTTCGGCTCCGGCCTGCCGGAAGAAGCGGAGCAGATGGACTGGCTGCACCGGCAGGCCGGCGAGGCGGAGGGGCGTCGCCTGGCGGTCTTCACCCACCGGCCCCTCATGCTCGAACGCGCGAATGAGCCGGACACCGGCTACTGGTCCGTCAAGCCGGAACCGCGCTCGGCGCTTCTCCGGACCTTCGACCGGTACGATGTCGCCCTTGTCGCGACGGGCCATCTCCACCGCTCGCACGACGCGCTCATCGACGGGCGCCGGCATGTCTGGGGCGGGGCTGCGGCCTTTGCCGTCGGGCCATCGCTCTCGCCGCCGATGCCGGGCGAGGCCCGCCTGGGCGCGGTCCTCTACACCTTCGACGGGCGGGACGTGTCGGTGGCGCGCGCGGATGTGCCGGGGCTGACGACCTTCTGGATCGACGACGTCGTGCACGAGGTCTATCCAACGCCCGCGGCCAGCGCGGCGCCGGCGTAACGGCGGCGCCCGATGGCACGCGTCGAGCTCGAATCGATCGGCAAGAGCTTCGGCGACACCGCCGTCCTGTCCGGCATCAACCTGGACGTCGAGGATGGCGAGTTCCTGACCCTGGTCGGCCCCTCCGGCTGCGGCAAGTCGACGCTCATCCGCATCATCGCGGGCCTGGAGCCGCAAACGAGCGGGCGCATCCGCATCGATGGCGCCCCGGTGGACGACCTGCGCCCCCACGAGCGCCGCGTGGCCATGGTGTTCCAGAGCTACGCGCTCTACCCGCACCTGTCGGTCTTCGCGAACATGGCGCTGCCCCTGACCATGCAGCGCCTCTCCCTCTGGGAGCGCCTGCCGTTGCTGCGTCTCCTGTCGGCGCGGCGCCGTCGCGTCATGCCGGGTATTGCACAGGAGGTGCGCTCCGTCGCGGCGCAGCTCCAGATCGAGCCCCTGCTCCTCCGCCGGCCGGCCCAGCTTTCGGGCGGGCAGCGCCAGCGGGTGGCGCTCGGCCGGGCCATGGTGCGGCATCCCGGCGTCTTCCTGATGGACGAGCCGCTGTCGAACCTCGACGCCAAGCTGCGCGTTCACATGCGGTCCGAGCTGACGGAGCTGCACCAGCGGCTGAAGAGCACCTTCGTCTACGTCACGCATGACCAGGTGGAGGCGATGACCATGTCCGACCGGGTGGCGATGATGGATGCCGGGCGGATCCTGCAGCTCGGCACCCCGGCGGAGCTCTATGCCCGGCCGGCCAACGTGACGGTCGCGCAGTTCATTGGCAGCCCCGCCATCAACCTTCTGCCCGCTCGAATTGAGGACGGCGGGATCGCCGTGCTGGCGGATGGATCGCCGATCCTGCGCACGTTGCTGCCACCGGGCTCCACCGCGACCATCGGCCTGCGCCCGGAAACCCTGCGCCTGCTTCCCCCCGGCGACCCGACCCGGCCCGCGCCGTTCCAGGCGAGGCTGAGGCGTGTCGAGAATCTCGGCGCGGAGTGCATGCTGCACGTCGACCTGCCGACGCTGCCCGGGCAGGGCCTCGTCATCCGGGCTGCCTCGGCCGGCGATCTCACCCCGGGAACCATGGTCGGGGTCGCCTATGATCCGGCCGCCGCCCACGTGTTCGACGCCAGCGGAAACCGCGTCGCGGCGGTGGCAACGGCCGCGCCGGCCGCGCGCCTCGCGCAAGCCGAGGGCCGCGTGTCGTGACGGGGCCCGGGCTGCGGCAGGCGCGGATCGAGCGGCACACGGGCCTCGCCTTCATCTCGCCGGCCATGCTGCTGTTCCTCCTGACCAGCCTGGCGCCGCTGGCGGTTCTTCTCGGCCTCAGCGTCACGGATTACGAGCTCGGCGCCATCGACACCAAGGGGGTCGGCATGGCGAACTTCGCGAAGGCCTTCACCGATCCGGTCTTTCGACGGTCGCTCGGGAACACGCTGCTCTATGTCCTGATCGTGGTGCCGGGGGCCGTCGGTTTGGGACTGCTGATTGCCGTTCTCGTTCACGGGCGCCGGCGCAGCCGTGGCTTCTACGAGGTGATCTACTTCCTTCCCGTCACCTCCACCCTCATCGCCATGGCGACGGTCTGGCAGTTCCTGCTGCATCCCCGCCTCGGGCCGGTGAACGCCTTCCTCCGGTCGCTCGGACTGGGCGAGGTCGCCTTCCTCAGCGAACCCGCCCACGCCCTGCCCACGCTGGCCGTGATCGGCATCTGGCAGCTGCTCGGCTTCAACATGGTGCTCTTCCTGGCGGGCCTCTCGGCCATCCCGAAGGACCTCTACGAGGCGGCGGAGGTGGATGGCTGCACCTCGGCGGTGGACCGCTTCCTGACCATCACCTGGCCCCTGCTGACGCCCACGACGATGTTCGTGCTCGTCACCACCTCCATCACCGCCTTCAAGATCTTCGACACGGTGGCGGTGATGACGCGCGGGGGGCCGATGGGATCGTCGGAGGTCCTGCTCTACAACGTCTATCTGGAGGGCTTCCAGTACTTCCACATGGGCTATGCGGCGGCGCTGACCGTCGTCTTCCTCGCCTTCATCCTGGTGTTCTCCGCCGTCCAGAGCCTCGTGCTCGAGCGCAGGACGCATTACTGATGCGCGCGCTCCGCCACGCCGGATCGCTGATCCTGGTCCATGGGGTGCTGCTTGCCGGTGCGGCCTTCATGCTGCTGCCCTTCGTCTGGATGATCGCCACCTCCCTCAAGCCGCCAGAGGAGGTGTTCAGCGCCACCCTCCAGCTCCTTCCCAACCGCTTCCACGGGGCGGAGAACTATGGCTTCGCGCTCACCCAGGCGCCGCTGGTGCGCTTCGCGCTCAACGGCGCCATCGTCTGCCTGGGCATCCTGGCCGTGCAGTTGCTCGTGGCCATCCCCTGCGCCTACGCGCTCGCGAAGCTTCGCTTCCCCGGGCGGGACGCGCTGTTCCTGCTCGTTCTCCTGTCGCTCGCCATCCCCGTTCAGGTCCCGGCCCTGCCGCTCTACATCGCCCTCGCCGACCTGAGCCTGCTGAACACCTACCTCGCGATGATGGTGCCCTTCCTCTTCTCGGCCTTCGCGGTGTTCCTGCTGCGGCAGTTCTTCAAGTCCTACCCCGACGACATCCTCCAGGCCGCGCGGCTGGATGGGATGAGGGAGCTCGAGATCGTCTGGCGGATCGTGGTGCCGAGCGCCTGGCCGGCCATCGCGGCCTTTTCCGTCTTCTCGGTCGTCGCGCACTGGAACGATCTCTACTGGCCGCTGATCGTCATCACCGACAGCGCGCTGGCCACCCCGCCGCTGGGCATGATGCTGTTCGCCGACGCCGAGACCGGGTCCAACTACGGCGCGCTGATGGCGGCGGCGGCGATGCTGACCGCGCCGCTGGTGGTCGTGTTCCTCTTCGCGCGCCGGTGGTTCATCGCCGGCGTGACGATGACCGGCGTCAAGTAACAAGAACCAGGGAGAAGGTGCATGGCCTGTTCAAGACGGTTCCTCTGTTCCGCCGCGCTCGGCGCGCTGGCGTCCCGCGGTGCTGCGGCCCAGGGGCAGACCACGCTGGACGTGCAGTACTGCTTCCCGGCCTTCGCCAAGTTCCACGAGGCCGTGGCGGCGGAGTTCATGAAGCTGCACCCGGACATCCGCGTCACCTTCCGGGCGCCGGCGCCCACCTATGACGACGGCCACCAGGCGATGCTGCGCGCGGCCGTGACCAACCAGCTTCCGGACATCTACTATTCCGGCTTCCACCTTCAGGCGGAACTCGTCCGGGCGCTGCTGCGCCGGCAGCAGGTGACGGACCTCGGCCCGCTGCTCGCGGCCGAGCCGAAGGACTGGGTGGAGGCCAATTACTCTCCCCGCATCGTCGATCTCGGCCGGGTGGACGGCACGCTCTACGGAATGGCCGTCAATGCCTCGACGCCGCTGATGTACTTCAACACGGAGCTGGTGCGGCAAGCCGGCGGCGATCCGGCGGCGATGCCCGATACCTGGGACGCCACCATCGCCCTGGCATCGAAGATACGGGAGAGCGGGCCGAACCTAGCGGGCCTCGCCTACAACATCCATGAATGGCCGGATGACTGGCTGTTCCGCAGCCTGATCCACCAGGGCGGGGGCAGCATGCTGAACGCCGCCGGCAACGCGATCGCTTTCGGCGACGGCGTGGGCCTCAAGGCCATGCAGTATGTCCGCCGCTTCGTCACCGAGGGCGGCATGCCGCTGATCGACTGGGACCAGTCCCGGCAGCAGTTCATCGCCGGGCAGATCGGGCTCTTCTTCGACACGCCGGCGCGGCTGCGGCAGGTCACCGACTCCATCGGGCGGCGCTTCACGCTCGGCACCTCCACCTTCCCGGTGGATGACAAGGCGAAGGGCGGCCTCCCCACCGGCGGCAACGCGGCCATCGTGATGAGCCGGGATGCGGCAAAGCGGCGGGCGGCCTGGGAGTTCGTGAAGTACATGACCGGCCCGGAGGCGCAGAAGCTGGTGGTGGAGACCAGCGGGTACCTTCCGACCAACATCCGCGCGCTCGGCCCCGACTTCCTGGGCCCCTATTACGATGCCAACCCGAACTTCCGCACGATCACCCGGCAGATGGACCGCTCCGTGCCCTGGCAGGGCTATCCCGGCGGCAATTCGGTCCGAATCTGGCGCACCCAGCGCGAGATCATCAACCGCGTGATGCGGGGCGAGGTCACGGCGGAGGCGGGGCTCGAGCGGCTGGTGCGGGAGAGCACGGCCCTGATGGGCTGAAGGACGCGGGCGGCGCGCCGGCGACGGCCCGCCGCCCGAAGGCACCGCGGCGGGACGCCACCGTCGCGCCTCCCCCGATACCGCCCCGATCAGTCGAGCCGATCCGCCATGAGCAACGCCCTCTTCCTCCACGCCGCGCATGACGCCCGTGTCGCCCCCTTCAACCTGCGGGAGGGGCGGCCCGGGGAGACGCTGCTCGACGTCGCGTCCGTCGGACTCTGCGGAAGCGACCTGCACTACTACAAGGATGGCGGCATCGGCTCCGCGACGATCAAGGCGCCCTTCGTCCCCGGCCACGAGTTCGGCGGCTGGCTGACCGAGGACATCGGGGAGCTCGGCCTGCGGCGCGGCGCCCTGGTCGCCGTCGACCCCAACAAGGCCTGCGGGCACTGCGCCTATTGCCATGCCGGCCATGCCAATCTCTGCCCGAACGTCGAGTTCATCGGAGCGCCGCCCTTCGACGGCGCGATGACCCAGCGCATCTGGGTGCCGCGCAGCCAGATCGTCGCGCTGCCCGAGGGCTTCACGCCGCTGGACGCGGTCATGCTGGAGCCGCTCGGCGTCGCCATCCACGCGGTGGACCTGGCCAAGCCCCGCTTGCTGGAGCGCGTGGCGCTGCTGGGTTGCGGGCCGATCGGGCTGCTGATCCTCCAGGTGCTCAAGGCCGCCGGCGCCGGGGAGGTCCTCGCCGTCGACCCGCTGGAGCATCGCCGGGCCATGGCGCAGCGCCTGGGCGCCGACCGCGCCGGCACCTCCCTCGCCGATATCCAGGCCTGGACCGAGGGCGAGGGCGCGTCCCTGGTGATCGAGGCGACCAACTCCCCGCTCGGCTTCCGCGACGCCATCCTCTCCGCCCGGATCGGCGGCCGCGTCGTGCTGGTCGGCATCCCCGACGGCGACACCTACACGCTGCCGGCCGCCGATGCCCGCCGCCGCGCGCTGAAGATCAAGTTCTCCCGCCGCATGGGCGAGGTCTACCCGCGCGCGATCGCCCTGGTGGCGGCGGGGAAGGTGGACGTCGCCTCGCTCGTCACCCACCGTGTCGGGCTGGAGGAGGCGGCCGAGGCCTTCCGACGCCACGCGGCCGATACGCCCGGGGTGATCAAGACGCTCATCTACCCCAACGGCGTCGACGCCGCGGCCGCCTAGGTGCGGGACGGGCTCCTGCTGGCGGTCGATGTCGGCACTCTCTCGGCCCGGGCCGGGCTGTTCGACGCCGCCGGCGCGCTGATCGCCACCGCCTCCGCGGGCTTCGACCTGCTGCGCCCGGCCCCCGGCCACGCGGCGTACCGCATGGACGCCCTCTGGGCCGCCGTGGCCGCGGCCGTGCGCGGCGCGCTCGCCCGCCAGGAGGGGGCGGCGGCGCGCGTCAGCGCCATGGCCTTCGATGCCACCTCCTCCCTCGCCCTGTCCCACACCGGCGCGCCGCCCCTGGAAGGCGGCGTGGACGTCCTCTGCTGGGCCGACCACCGGGGGGAAGCCGAGGCGGAGATGATCACGGCCACGGGCGACCGGCTGCTGCACAGCATGGGCGGCACCCTCTCGCCCGAGATGCACCTGCCGAAGCTGCTCTGGCTCAAGCGGCACGATCCCGCCGCCTGGGCCCGCGTGACCGGCGCGCGGGACCTCTGCGACGCCCTCGCCTGGCGCGCCACGGGGGAGGACCGGCATTCCCTCTGCGGCTTGGCCTGCAAGTGGGCCTTCCTTCCCGCCGAGGGCGAGCAGGCCTGGCGGCGCGACCTGCTGGACCGGCTGGGTATCGCCGACCTGCTCGACCGCGGCGCGCTCGCGCGGCCGCCGCTGCCGGTCGGCGCCCTCCACGGCCGACTGGCGCCGGAGGCGGCGGCGGCGTTCGGCCTGCCCCCCGGCGTGCCGGTCGCCGTCGGGCTGATCGACGCGGAGGCCGGCACCCTCGGCGCGCTCGACGGCGGCTTCGAGCCCGCCATGAACAACACCGCCGTCCTCATCGGCGGCACCTCCACCTGCATCATGGCCTTCGCCCCGGAGGAACGCCGCATCCCCGGCGTGTGGGGCCCCTTCCGCGACGCCGTCTTCCCCGGGCTCTGGCTGCACGAGGCCGGGCAGTCCCTGACGGGCGCCGCGCTCGACGCGGTGCTGGCCTCCCATCCCGCGGGCCCGCGCCGCGCCGGCGCGGCGGAGCACGCGGCGGCGGTGGCCGAGATCGCCCGCCGGCTGGAGGAGGAGGGCCCGGCCTTCGCCGCCGGCCGGCACGTCGTGCCGGACTGGCTGGGCAACCGGTCGCCCCTGGGCGAGGGCCGGGCACGGGCCCTCCTCACCGGCCTCGGCGAGGAGCGGGGGGAGCGCGACTTCCTGGAAGCCTACTACGCCACCGCCCGGGGCATCGCGCTCCAGGCCCGCCAGATCCTCGACCACCTGGACGCGCACGGCTACGCCATCCGCCGCGTCGCGCTCTCCGGCGGGCACGCGCGCAACCCGCTCCTCGTCGCCCTCTACCGCGACGCGCTGGGGCGGGAGCTGGTGCTGCCGCGCAGCGCCGAGCCGGTGCTGCTGGGCACGGCGATGACGGCGGCCGTGGCGGCCGGCTGGCACCCGGACCTGCTCTCGGCGGTGTCGGCCATGGCGCCCGGCGCGGTCGCGCAACCCGCCCACCCCGCCTGGGCGCGGGCGCATGACCTGGCCCATGGCATCTACCTGGGCCTGTTCGAGGCCCGGAACGCCGCGATGCGCGCCTCGGCCGCCCTCGCGGCCTCAGCCCGCGAGTGACAGCGCGGCCCGGGCCGTCTCCTCGTCCGTGACCAGCACGCGCGGGATGCCGCCGCGCAGCGCGGCCGCGATCACCGCGGTCTTGTGCCGGCCGCCGGCGGCCAGCACCACGTGGCGGACCTCCGCCAGCTGGGCCGAGGGCAGGCCGATCACCCGTTCGTTGATCGGGTGGTCGATGGGCCGGCCCGTGGCATCGAGGAACTGCCCGAGCACGTCGCCCACCGCGCCGGCGGCCTTCAGCTCCCGCACCGTGACGTCGTTCGGCAGGCCGTGGCGGATGAGAAGGGAACGCGGGCTGAGGTCGCCCAGGCTCAGCAGCGCCAGGTCCACCGCGCGGATGCGGGCGAAGACCTCGGCGAAGACGTCCAGCGCCACCAGCGTGTCGCGCGACTGCGCGCTGCCCGCGTAGATCGGCGCGGCCAGGTAGGTGCACTGCGCGTTCAGCCGCCGCGCCAGCTCCCCCGCCGTCTCGAAGGTGTTCAGCTCCAGCCCCTGGGTCAGGCCCCCCATCATCGCCGTGACCCAGAGGTCCGGCAGGTCGGCCTGGGCGATGTGGCGGATCGTCTCCCGCAGGGTGGCGCCCCAGCCGACGCCGAAGACCGAGACCTCCGCCCGCGCGAGATAGCGGGAGAGATGGTCGCCGGCGGCCATGCCGATCAGCCCGGGCAGCTTCGCCGGGTCGTCCGGGGTCGGCACGATCACGGCGTCGGCGAGGCCGAAATCCTGTACCAGCCGGGCCTCCAGCGCGACGCAGCTTTCCAGGCGGGAGGCGAGGTGGACGCGCACGAGGCCGCTGGCCCGGCACTCCGACAGGATGCGGTTCACGCGCAGGCGGGTGAGGCCCAGCCGCGCCGCGATCTCCGCCTGGGTCAGGTCCTCCATGTGGTAGAGCCAGGCGACGCGCACCTGCAACTGCTCGTCCGATCCGCTCAAGGCCTGCTCCCTTCCGGCCGGGCAGGCGGGGCGACGCGGCGCCCGCTGTCACGCGGCGGCGCATATTACAATTGTGCGCTCCGATTTACACGTGCTTACCTGCCGATTAGCCTGCGGGCGCGGCCGGGATCGGCGGGCTGTCCCCTGCCCGACCGCATCGCAGCCGCCCAAGGCACCGCAGCGTGCCGGCGTGACAAAGGGAAGGAAGAGACGAGATGTCGATGGCAGTCTCCCGCCGCGCGATCCTGGCCGGCAGCGCCGGCGCGCTGCCTCTTCTCCGCGCCCGTCCGGCCTCGGCGGCCCCCCGGGAGATCCGCTTCTGGCACGCGATGAGCGGCGTGAACGGGGAGCGGCTGGAGGAGATGACGCGGCAGTTCAACGCGGCCCAGTCCGACTTCGCCGTGACGCCCATCTTCAAGGGCACCTACGACGAGCTGATCAACGCCACCGTT
Organism: Muricoccus nepalensis; assembly: GCF_006438825.1. Classification (GTDB taxonomy): domain Bacteria; phylum Pseudomonadota; class Alphaproteobacteria; order Acetobacterales; family Acetobacteraceae; genus Roseomonas; species Roseomonas nepalensis. The sequence goes on along the minus strand of NZ_RCZP01000007.1, from coordinate 155,484 downwards.
GCCGCCTACCGCACGCGCACCCAGCCGCAGCTCGTCCAGATCTACGAGCGAGGCTTCATGACCATGCTGCTCTCCGGCGCTGTCGTGCCGGTGCAGGAGCTGATGGCGGCGCAGCGGCACAACATCAACTGGGCCGACTTCATCAAGCCGATCGCCGGCTACTACACCCACAAGGGCGAGCTGGCGGCGATGCCCTTCAACTCCTCCACGCCCATCCTGTTCTTCAACAAGGCGCATTTCGCCAAGGCCGGGCTGGAGAAGCCCGCCGAGACCTGGCAGGCGCTGGAGCAGCAGCTGCGGCAGGTGAAGGCGGCCGGCGGCCCCGGCAGCATCATGGCCGACGACTACCACTGGAGCTGGTTCGAGAACTACAGCGCCATCAACGACTACCAGTACGCCACGAAGAACAACGGCTTCGGCGGGCTGGACACCGAGTTTACCTACAACCGCACCCCCGTGGTCCAGCAGGTCGGCCGGATGAAGCGCTGGATGGACGACGGGCTGCTGCAGACGGCGGGGCAAGGGGTCGCGGCGGCGGCGGTCTTCACCTCCGGCCGCTCGGCCACCTTCATCGCGTCCACCGCCACCCACGCCGCCGTCATGGCGGCCGCCAACCTCGAATGGGACGCGGTGCCCCTGCCCTATGAGGAAGGGCGCACGCCGCGGAACAGCGTCATCGGGGGCGCGGTGCTCTGGGCGCTGCGGGGGCATGCCGACGCCGACAACGCCGGCACGGCGTCCTTCCTGGCCTTCGTGGCCAAGCCGGAGACGCAGGTCTGGTGGCACAAGGCGACCGGCTACGTGCCCGCGACGAACGCCGCCTACGCGCTGGCGCAGAGCCAGGGCTGGTACCGGGAAAGGCCGACGCAGGAAATCGCGGTCAAGCAGCTGACGCGGGGCGAGCCGACGGCCAATTCGCTCGGCTACCGCTTCGGCAACTTCACCCAGACCATGTTCGCGCAGCGGGAGGAGGCGGAACGCGCCTTCGGCGGGCAGAAGCCGCCGCAGCAGGCGATGGACGACGCCGTGTCGCGCGGAAACGAGATCCTCCGCCGCTTCGAGCGGCTGAACGCCGGCCGCTACTGATGCCGGCGGCGCGCGCGTGAGCGAGACCGCGATCCCGGCCCTGCCCCCGCGGCGGCTGTCCTGGCCGGCCTTCCTGCGCCGCAAGGCACGTCCGGAGAGCCTGCACGGCATCAAGTCGTCGGGCTTCGCGGGTCAGGTCCTGCCGCTTGTCCTGCTGGCGCCGCAGCTCGTCATCCTCCTAATGTTCTTCTTCATCCCGGCCATCCGCGGCCTTGCCCAGGCCTTCCTGCTGCAAGACCCCTTCGGGCAAGAGGTGCACTTCGTCGGGCTGGAGAACATCACCGCCCTGCTGCGGAGCGCCGAGTACTGGGAATCGCTCCGCCTCTCCGTCAACTTCACCCTCGCCACCACCGCGCTGACCTTCGGCGTCGGGCTCCTCCTCGCCTTCGCGACCGACCGGGTGGCGCGCGGGCGCACCGCCTACCGCGCCGTGCTGTTGCTGCCCTACGCCATCGCGCCGGCCATCGCGGGCTTCGTCTGGGCCTTCCTGTTCAACCCGATCGTCGGTCCTGCCGCCGCCCTGCTCCACGCCCTCGGGATCGCCTGGGATCCGAACCGGTCGGGTGACGACGCCCTGCTGCTGGTGATCCTCACGGCGTCCTGGAAGCACCTTTGCTACGACTACATCTTCCTCGTGGCCGCGCTGGGCTCCGTGCCGCGCTCCGTGATCGAGGCGGCGGCGGTGGACGGGGCGCGGCCGCTCCGGCGCTTCTTCTGGATCGTGCTGCCGATGATCGCGCCGACGGTCTTCTTCCTGCTGGTCATGAACACCGTCTACGGCCTCTTCGAGACCTTCGCGATCATCGACGCCACCACGCGCGGCGGGCCGGCGGCGGCGACCAACATCCTCGTCTACAAGGTTTACGTGGACGGCTTCGTGAACCTCGACCTCGGCTCCTCGGCCGCGCAGTCGGTGCTGCTGATGATCTTCGCCATCAGCCTGACGGTCATCCAGTTCCGCCTCATCGAGCGGCGGATCAGCTACGACGTGTCGCAATGATCGAGCGCGCCTCCTGGCTCGACGCCGCCTGCCACGCGATCCTGGTCGTCGCGGCGCTGCTGACCTGCCTGCCGCTCTACTACGCGCTCGTCGCGGGTTCGCTGACGACCGCGGAGGTGCAGCAGGTCCCCCTCCCCTTTCTGCCCGGCGGCGCCTTCGTCGAGAACGCCCGGGCGGTCTGGACCCGCATCGGGCTGGGGCGGCTGTTGCTCAACTCCGTCATCGTCGCGCTCGGCATCGCCGTCGGCAAGCTCGCCATTTCGCTGCTCTCGGCCTTCGCGATCACCTATTTCCGCTTCCGGTTCCGCGGCACGGTCTTCTGGCTGATCTTCCTCTCGCTGATGCTGCCGGTGGAGGTCCGCATCGTGCCGACCTTCGAGGCCATGACGGACGTGCTCATGCCGCTGCGCCTGCTCGTGCAGCTGAGCGGCGTGGACAGCCTGGTGCAGGCCATGACCGGCTGGCGGCTGGAGGTCTCGGCGAACTGGAGCCTGCTGAACTCCTACTCGGGCCTCATCTTCCCGCTGATGGCCTCCGCGACGGCCACCTTCCTGTTCCGCCAGTTCTTCCTGACCATCCCGGACGAGCTCTGCGACGCCGCGCGGATCGATGGCGCCTCCCCCATGCGCTTCTTCTGGACCATCCTCCTGCCCATGTCGCGCCCCAACCTGGCGGCGCTGGGCATCATCTTCTTCCTGTTCGGGTGGAACCAGTATCTCTGGCCCCTGCTCTTCACGACCGAGCCGACGATGACGACCGTGGTGGTCGGCATCAAGCAGCTGGTGCCGCACGGCGACTCCATCCCCGCCTGGAACCTGACGATGAACGCTGCCCTGCTCGCCATGCTTCCGCCAATCGTGGTCGTGCTGCTGCTGCAGCGCTGGTTCGTGAAGGGTCTTATCGAGTCCGGGAAATGACCACCATCGCCAAGCGCATCATCGGCCATCGCGGTGCCCGCGACCTCTGGCCGGAAAACGGCCTGACGGGCTTCCGCAACGTGCTCGGCCTCGGCGTGGCCGGCGTGGAATTCGACGTGCATCCCACCCGCGACGGCGATCTCGCGATCATCCACGATCCCACCCTCGACCGCACCACCGATGCCAGCGGCCCGGTTGCCGCCCGCAGCATGGCGGAACTGCGCCGCACCCGCCTCCTCGGCAGCGAGGAAGGAGTGCCCTCGCTCGACGAGGTGCTGGACGTGCTCGCGCCCTCGGGCGTGGAGTTGCACATCGAGCTGAAGGTGGACGTCGCGGGGGTCCCCTACCCGGGCCTTGAGGCGCGCGTGGCGGAGCACCTGCGCCGGCGCGGCCTTGCGGAGCGCACGGTGCTGACGTCCTTCTGGCCGGACGTTCTGCAACGCCTGCGCACGGCCGCTCCCGACGGCCGTCTGCTGGCTTCGGTCAGCGGTTCCTCCGCCGAGAAGCTCGGGGGGCTGGAGGCGGTGCTGGACCGGCTGGATGAGATCCAGGCCGACTACGTCGCGGTTCACCACGCCCTTCTATCGCGGGAGATGGATGTCCTGCTGCGGCGGGTTGGTCCGGCTCGGCTCGGCGCCTGGGTCATCAACGACGAAGCGGAGATCGCTCGCTGGCTCGAGGCGCCGGTGGCGCTCATCACGACGGATCGGCCCGATCTCTTTCCTTCGTCCTGAAAGACGCGTCCCGCCGGCTCGTGCCGTTCAGTCTGCCTGGATGCCGGCCTCGTGGACCAGCCTTCCCCAGCGGATCACCTCGGCCCGCAGCATGGCGTCCGCGGCGGCGGGATCGGGGATGCCGGGCTCCAGGCCGACGTCCCGAAGGCGCGCCTGCATCGTCCCCGTGGCCAGGATGGCCGCGACCTCCTGCCGGAGCCGCTCGAGCAGCACCGGCGGCGTTCCCACGCGCGCGGACAGCGCGTGCCAGACGGTGAACCGGAAGCCCGGAACCCCCGCCTCCGCGACCGTCGGCAGGTCCGGGCTGCCCGGCGAGCGCCTCTCCCCCGTCGTCGCCAGGGCGCGCAGCCGACCGGACTGGATCTGCCCCATCACCTCCGACGGGCCGGCGAACATGAAGTCCAGCGTCCCGTTCACCAGGTCCGTCACCGCCGGGCCGCCGCCGCGGTACGGCACGTGCTGCGCCACGACCCCGGTCATCTTCGACAGCAGGACGACCGTGACATGCGACGGCGAGCCGATCCCGGGAGAGCCGTAGCTGAGTCCGCCCGGCTTCGCGCGCGCGAGGTCCAGCAGGCCCCGCAGGTCCCGGACGGGGCTGGATTGCGGCACCACCAGCACCGAGGACGAGGTGGCGGGAACGGCGACGGTCGTGAAGTCGCGCAGCGTGTCGTAGCCGGGGGTGCGCATGATGGCCGGCGTGATCGCGTGGGTTCCGATATGGCCTTCCACGAGGGTGTAGCCGTCCGCGGGAGCCTGGGCCGCGGCCGCCATGCCGATGGCGCCGTTGGCGCCCCCGCGGTTCTCGACCACCACGGCGAAGCGCCCCGTTTCGCCGGGCTGGCCCAGGCGCGCCTGCAACTCCGTCCCGATCAGCCGCGCGATGAGGTCGGAGCTGCCGCCGGGCGCGAAGGGCACGATGATCCGGACCGGCCGGTCGGGCCAGTCCGCGCGGGCCGGGTTGCCGGTGAGGAACGCGGGCAGGAACAGGGCGGTGCGGCGGTGGATCGGTCTCATGTTGGGTTCCGGGAGGGAGGTCCGTCGCGGAGCGGCCGCGGCACGATCTTCCGGGCTTCGAGGATGGCGTCGCCCGAGGGGTGCAGCAGCCCGCAGCCGCCGGCGATCGACCACCAGAGGTGATCGGCCCGCTGCACGATGAGGCATTCCAGGCTGCGGATCAGGTGCTCCCCCTCGAAGGAATGGGCGAGGGCGATGTGCGCCAGCTCCTCCGGCAGCCCGGCCGCGATGCAGAGATGCGCGCCGTAGACGGGATGGCGCAGGGAGGGCAGGCCCGTGGCCGAGGGATCGCCCGTCCAGCGCGCCCGGTTGGCCGCGTCGAACTCCCAGGGCTTGCCCACGTCGTGCGTGAGCCCGCCGGCGATCACCAGGTCGCGGTCGATCCGCACGGCCGGGTCCACCGCCGCGAACTCATCGGCGATGGAGAGGGCGAGGCGGGCCACGCCGCGCAGGTGCGTGGCCTGGTCGCCCCGCCTAAGCGCGAACTGGCCAGGGTTGGATTCCCCGGGGACCTCGGAGACGCGGGCGAAGCTGCTCTCTGAAAGGGCGAGGCACCAGACTTCGATGCACTTGCGCCGCAGCTCCTCGTTCCCGATCTGCGCCAGTTCCGGGAGGTCCTCCAGGACCGTGGCTCGCAGGGCATCGGTGATCTCGCGCCGCGGGCGGCGATCGAGGAAGTTCATGGCGCGCCTACTCCAGCACGATGTTGAGGTCGCGCGTCACGCTCCCCCACTTGGTGATTTCCGCATCGATGAACCGGGCGTAGTCGGCCGACGAGCCCTGTCCCGGGATGTAGCCGCTGGCCGCGAAGCGCTCCCGCAGCGCCGGATCCTGCAACGCCCCGGCGGCGGCGTCGTGCAGGCGCGCCACGATGTCGGGCGGGGTGCCGGCCGGAACGGAGAGGCCGAGCCATCCGACCGCGGAGAAGCCGGGGTAGCCGCTCTCGGCGACCGTCGGCGCCTCCGGGTAGAGCGGGCTGCGCGCCTCGCTGGTCACCGCCAGCACGCGCAGGCGGCCCGCCCGCACGTGCGGCAGGGGAATGTCCACGTTGATCATCACGATCGGCACCTGCCCCGCGATCACGTCGGTGATGGCGGGCGCCGCGCCGCGATAGGGAACGTGGAGCATCTCGATCCCCGCCGCGCGCATCAGCATCGCCATGGCGAGATGCCCGGAGGAGCCGCTGCCGGGGCTGGCGAAGGTGAGGTCACCCGGCTTCTCCTTGGCCAGGCGGACGAGGTCCTGCAGGGTGCGGGCGGGGAAGCCCTCGGCCACGACAAGGGCGTTCGGCAGGGAGGCAAGCTGGGCGACGTGGGTGAAGGCCGTGCGGGAATCGTAGGGCATGTTCCGGTACAGCCCGTGGTTCATCGCGTTCTGGCCGTTGCCGGAGACGAGCACCGTGTGGCCGTCCGGCGCCGCGCGCGCAACCGCGGCGGCGCCGATGTTGCCGTTGGCGCCCGGGCGGTTGTCCACCACGAAGGGCTGGCCCAGCGCCTGGGAGAGGGGCTGGGCCACCATCCGCGTCACCACGTCATTGCTGCCGCCCGGCGGGAAGGGCACGACGAGGGTGACCGGCCGCTCGGGCCAGGTGGCGGCGCGGGCTGCGCGGGGCAGCGCGAAGCCGTAAGCGGCCAGGGCTATCGTGCCCAGGGCCGAGCGGCGGGTCAGCTTCTGCATGTCGTCCTTTCCGTCAGGGATGGGGTGCTCAGGCCGCGAGGCGCCAGGTCTCGCCCATCCAGGGCGCCAGCCGCTCGGCCTGGAGGTCCAGCCCGGTGCCCGGCGCGTCCGGCACGACCATCGTGCCGTCCGCCTCGAGCGGGAGGGCACCGGCGATCTCGAGCAGGGGATTTGCGGAGGCGTCGACCTCGACCCACGGGTAGTCGCCCGGCGCGCCGCGGCGCGGGCTGACCAGCGCCGCGGCCTGGAGCGCCGCGCGCATGTTCACCACCGTCCCGAACACGTGCGGCATCACCGGGAGGTCGTAGGCAGCGGCGAGCGCCGCGATGCGGAGGAAGCCCGTGTAGCCGCCGCAGACCGTGAGGTCGGGCTGCAGCACGGACATCGCGCCCGCGGCCAGGACGTCGCGAAAGGCCGCGAGGCTGGCCAGCGCCTCCCCGCCCGCGATGGCGACCGGCACGGCGGCGGAGACGGCGGCGTAGCCCGCCACGTCCTCGGGCTGGACCGGCTCCTCTATCCAGAGCAGGCCCGCCTCCTCCATGCGGCGCGCCGACTCAATGGCCGCACGAGCCGTGTAGCCCTGGTTGATGTCCACCATGAGCGAGACCTCCGGGCCGACCTGCCGGCGCACCGCCGCGGCCATCGTGCCGTCCGCCCGGGGCGAGACGCCGGCGCGCGGCTTCAGGGCGCGGAAGTTGCGGCGGAGGATGCTGTCGATCTCGGCCTCGTAGTGGCCGTAGGGCTCCGCCGCGTCCGTGGTGATGAAGGGCGCGCTGGCATAGGCCGGCAGGCGTATCCGAAGGGCCCCGCCAAGCGCCTCCGCGACGCTCACGCCGCGGTCCCTCGCCGCGAGGTCGTGCAGCGCCATGTCCACGGCTGAGATCGCCATCATCCCAGGGCCGCGCCGGTCGTAACCGAGCGTGCCGAGCATGCGATCGTAGAGGCGGCCGTGGTGATGGGGCGAGGCGCCGAGGACGAGGGGCGCGAGCCGCGTGCGGACCAGGGCGGCCGCGGCGGCCGGCGAGGCGAAGACCTCGCCCCAGCCGCGGGCACCGGTGTCGGCCACCAGCTCCAGCAGGAGGAAGTCGCGCCGGCGGATCATGCGCGAGGCGTTGCCGATGGCGGGCGAAGGCGCGAAGCCCAGCAGGTAGGCGCGGATCTCTACCACCTTCAACGCAGCGTCCCTCCGTCCCAGGGCAGGCTCTCGGCGGCCTGACGCGCCCAGTTTGCCGCGCCGGCGATCATGTGCGCCAATGCCAATATGCGCAGGGATCATGCCCGGTGGTTATGACCTTCGACCTGCGGGAGATGGAGGTCTTCCGCCGCGTCATGGAGCTCGGCAGCGTCACTGCGGCGGCAGCGGCCCTGAACATCTCCCAGCCCGCCGTCACCCGCTTGCTGCAGAAGGCCGAGGCGCGGCTCGGCTTCGCTCTCTTCGTGCGGGAGCGACGGCGCCTGCGCCCGACGGCGGAGGCGCAGATCATGTTCCCGGGCACGCTCGGGGCCTTCACCGCCATCGAGCTGGTGCAGCGCATGGCCGAGGAGTTGCGCGAAGGGCGGGCGGGCGTCCTGGCCATCGCCGCCATCCCGTCGCTCGCGGCCTCCATCCTGCCGGCTTGCATCCGGCGTTTCCGGGAGAAGCGGCCGGAGAGCGCCATCACCCTGCAGACCTTCAGCGCCCACGAGATCATCCGGCGCATCGCGTCGCACCGGGATGACCTGGGTTTCATCATCGGCCCCGTGGGCCACGAGGCCTTGACGGTGCAGGACCTGCAGAGCACGGGCCTGGCCTGCGTGATGCCGCCCGGTCATGCGCTGGCGAGGCGCCGCAGCGTCGGTCCCGCGGACCTTGCCGAGCATCCGCTCATCTGCCCCAGCCGCAACCTGGTCCTGAGCGAACAACTGGCCCGCGCCTTCGCGGAACGGAACGTCCCGTTCCGCATCGCCGTCGAGGTGTCCCACACCCACGCCGCCTGCGCCCTCGTGCGCGCCGGGGCGGGCATCGCCTTGATGGACGGCTTCGGGCTCATGGGGGCTCGCGCCGAGGACCTGGTCAGCTGTCCCTTTCGACCAACCCTCCTGAGCACGGCCCGCCTGGTCACCGCACGCTTGCGCCCGGTATCGCGGCTCGCGCAGGACTTCATCGACGCGCTGGAGATGGACCCCGCGACGCCTGTTCGCCCGCGACGGACTCGCCGGGATTGATCCTCCGGCATCGTCGTGTGGCTCCACACCGCTCCGGCACGCGGAACCCGCATGCCTTTCGTCGTCAGCGCGCGCCGAACACTGGGGGGTGACGACGCCTGCGGTCTGGAGTTTTGCTGACTGGCAACCGACGGCCGGAGGAACACCGGCCGCCGCCACCGACTCTAGCGACTTGCCGGACGGAACGCCTCAAGGTCGATGCTGTTCGCCATCGCGGTGTACCCTGCCGGGCTCGGATGCAGGTGGTCGCCCGAATCATATTCAGGGCGCATCCGCGTCGGCCGCGCCGGATCCTGCGTGGCCGCGGCGAAGTCCAGGACGACGTCGTAGGCCCCGCTGCTCCGGATCCACTCGTTCAGCGCCTGGCGCTTCGCCTCTCCCTCCGGCGTCCAGTACGCCGCACCCTCGAACGGGGTGAGGGTCGCGCCGTAAACGCGAAGACCGCGCGCGCGGGCGCGTTCGATGAACTGGCGATGCCCGGCGATGAGCTCGGCAACGCTCGGGTTGGGCTTGGCTCCTCCGTTGCCGATGTCGTTGATGCCCAGCATGATCGTGGCGTGGGTCGCGCCAGCCTGGGCGAGCACATCGCGGTCGAAGCGCGCCAGACCGTTCGGACCGACCCCGTCCTCGAGCACGCGGCCGCCGCCGATGCCGCCGTTGACGACGCTCATGCGGATGCCCGCCGCCGCGAGGCGAGCGGCGAGAAGGTTCGGCCAGCGCCGGTTCTGGTCGAGGCCGGACTGGGTGCCGTCGGTGATGGAATCGCCGAAGGCCACCAGCACGGCGGTCGGCTGGCTCACCGAGACCTCGACCCGGCTCAGGAAGAACGAGGAAGCCGAGGGCAGCCCGTCGCTGCGGCGGTAGGCCGTGGTCGCCGCGACCGGGAACGAGACCGTACCGGTGTGATTGCCCCGCGCGGACACGTAGTTCGTCTGCCAGGAGGCTGGGTGATACGTCACCGGCGATCGGGATCCCGCGGTGTCGTCCGGCAGGTAGACGTCGACGACCACGTCGGCGGCGTCCGGCACCTCCATGTCGACGGGATCGCTCACCATCAGGGCGCCGGGCGGGATGGTGGGCTGCGCGAGTCCCCCGAAGGTAAGGACGCGGTTGGTACCGGCCGTGATGGACGCGCCCTTGTCGCGGCGCGCAACCTGGGCGGCGCCAACGCGCAGCGGCGCGGTGCCGAAGGTGTTCGTCAGGGTAACCCGCACGCGGGTTCCACCCGTGGAGATCCGGGCGATCTGCCGGAGGGTCTGGTCGTTGAAATGAAGGCGGGAGCCGCCGGCCACTTCGAGTTGCTGCCTCGGGGCGGCCTCGCGCACGGCCTCGGGCACGTCGCTTGCCCACGGAAAGGCCAGCGCGGCGGCGCCCAGCGTCTGCGCCGGCTGGTCGACGCGGGCCACGTCCGGCGCGGCCCATGTCGGGATCCAGCGCTCGGGCGCGGGCTGGGCCCAACTCGTCGATGACATGGCGACGGCGAGCGCCGCGGACGCGACAAGATGACGGAACCTCGGCATTCCACCTCCTCCCCTGCTGGAATGGATCATCCGGTCGCGCGAACGCCACCTTGTGGCCCTCGCCCCGTGCCCATCCCGTTGGTCCGATCATCCGCGCAGGGCTGGCGAGCGGCAAGGCCTTCGCAGGGCTCTGCGCCCCCTGCTCGCTGGGGGCAGCAGCGTGGAGCCGCGGCGATGGCGAAGGTCAGCTCACGGCACTCGCCCCAACGAGGCGGTGCCGGGAACGAAGCGGGCCGCGATCCAGGCCGCGACGTGGTCGAAGCTGCGGGCCATCGTGTCGCCGGATTGCCCGGGCGCGCGGGCGCAGGGCTCGCAGGGCGTGAAGCCGTGCGTGGCGCCCTCGACAAAGGCGATGGACTTGTCCCGGCTCGCGGTGTGCTCGCACGCTTTTCTTAGCCGCTGGAGCAGGCGGCACCGCTCAACCCCGCCGGAGGGTGCCCTCCTGGATCGCCTGGGCCCAGCGCTGGTCATCCTCCGCCACCGTCCTTGCCATCTCCGCCGGCGTCGTGATGTAGGTCTCCACCGCGAGCGACCTCAGCCGCTCCTGCACGGCCGCGGATTGCACGACGGCGTTGATGGACGCGTTCAGCCGGTCGGTGATGGCCTCCGGCAGCCTCGCGGGGCCGAAGAGGCCGAACCAGCCCGTGTAGGTGGCCTCCCCCACCCCGAGCTCCGCGAGGCAGGGCGTGTCGGGCAGGAAGGAGGAGCGGCGCGGGGAGGTCACCGCCAGCGCCCGGATGCTGCCGCCGGGCAGCAACGTCATCGCCGTTGCCGTGCTGAACCAGGCGAGGGGAAGATGCCCGCCGGTCAGGTCCCCCACCGAGGCGCCGGAACCCGAGTAGCGCACCTCGGTCATGTCCACGCCGGCGGCCCGCGCGAAGCGGCTTGCCACGTAGCCGGAGGCGACGTCCGCCGTGCCCTGCGCCAGCTCGCCCGGCTTCTCCTTCGCGCGGTCGATGACGGCCTGCGTGCTGCGGAAGGGCGAGTTCGCGGGGCAGACGAGCACGAAGCAGTAGCTGGCGAGCATGGCCACCGGCGTGAAGTCGGCGATGGGGTCGAAGGGAAGCTGCGGGGTGATGTGGCGCAGCATGGCGTGCGTGCCGTTGGGGGCCACGAAGCTGTAGCCGTCCGGCTGGCTGCGCGCGACCGCCTCGGCGCCGATGATGCCGTTCGCGCCGGCCCGGTTCTCCACGATGAAGGGCTGCCCGAGATCGCGCCCCAGGCCCTCGGCGATGGCGCGGTTGGTGACGTCCGTCCCGCCGCCCGGCGCGTAGGGCACGACGATGCGCACCGGCCGCGCGGGCCAGGCCGGCTGGGCGCGCACAGCGGGGGCGGCCAGCGCGGCGCCGATCCCGGCCAGGAGGGCCCGACGGCGGTCAAGGCGATCAAGGCGGTTCATGATGCTTCTTCCCCTGTCCGGCTCGCCGTCGTCACCCGGCTTCCGCGGCGGCACGGGCGGTGGCGAGGATCCGCCGCATGCGCGGCACGAGGTCCATCGCGACGAACTCGCCGTTCACGTAGGCGACGTTCTCCCCGCGCGCCGAAGCGGCCTCGAAGGCTGCCACGTAGCGCTCGGCATGCGCAACGGCCGCCGCGTCGGGCGTGAAGACGTCGTTCACCACGGCGATCTGGTCGGGGTGGAAGACCACCTTGCCGGAGAAGCCGAGCTCGCGCGCGAGGAGCGCGTCATCGCGCGTCCCCGCCGTGTCCCGCAGACCCATGAAGGGCGCGTCGAGCGCCTGCACGCCGGCCGCGCCGGCCGCCGCCGCGATCACGGCGCGCGGCATGGCGAGCCCGGCGGGGCTGATCGCGCCGCCGGTCTGCAGGGTGTAGTCGCCCGGGCCGAAGAAGAGGGCGAGGCAGCGGCGGGAGGCTTCCGCGATGACCATCGCGTTCAGCACGCCGCGCGGCGTCTCGAGCATGACAATGACGCCCGTCCCGCGGCCGCCCGGCAGCGCGTCGAGCCGGGCGTCGAGACGGTGGAGCTGCTCGGCGGCCTCGACCTTCGGCACCATGATGGCGTCCAGCCGGTCGAGTGGAAGCGCGGCGAGATCCTCCTCGAATTCGGGGGTGCCGATGGCGTTCACGCGCACCACGCGCTCCCGCCGTCCGAAGTCGAGCCCGCGCAGCGCCTCGGCGACCACGCGGCGCGCCTCGGGCTTGCGGTCGGGCGGCACCCCGTCCTCGAGGTCGAAGGCGAGGCTGTCCGCGGCGAGGGTCGCGGCCTTGGCGAGCCGTTCCCCCCGGTGCCCCGGCGTGAGGATCAGCGAGCGCCGGAGCCGCCAGGCGCGATCGTTCATGCACGCTTCTCCTTCGCGCGGCCGTCCGGCCCTGCCCGGTCCAGCCGTCCCATCGCCGTCGGCAGGGGGACGCCGAAGCGGCCGTAGCCGCTCTCGACGATGACGTGGCGGAAGGTCGCCTCCGCCAGGTCGGGGTCCCCGGAGCGGAGCGAGGCGAGGAAGCGCGCGTGGTTGTCCAGCCGCTTCTCCGGCTTCTGCTCGTAGCCGGGGTGATGGTGCAGGAAGAGGCGGACGAGATGGCTGATCGAGACCCAGGAGCGCAGGAGGTACTCGTTGCCCGAGGCCTCGCAGACCATCTCGTGGAACCGCCAGTCGCGGTCGCGCCACTCCGACATCCGCCCCGCCGCGGCGCTCTCCTCGATGAGGCGGTGCTGCTCGATGAGCGGGGCGCCGAGCTCGGGCGTGTAGCGGTCCGCGACGAGCCTCGCCGCGAGGCCCTCCAGCGTCGCGCGCATCAGGATCATCTGCAGCGCCCGGTCGACGGAGACGTCGGCGACGAAGAGGCCACGTCCCGCGCGCCGTTCCACCAGCCGCTCGGCCTCCAGCGCCTTCAGCCCCTCGCGCAGCGGACCCCGGCTGACGCCCAACCTCTTGGCCAGCGTCGCCTCGACGATGCGCTCGCCGGGGCTCAGCGCCCCGCCGCGCAGGGCCTCCATGAAGCGCCGGGCGACGAACTCGGGCAACGAGGTGCGCGGCGGCGGCGCCCAGAGGCCGGGCTCCTCCACGTCAGATCACCCCGGCGGCCGTCAGCCGGGCGATCTCGGCGTCGTCGAGGCCGAGCCGCTCCCGATAGACGTGGTCCGCGTGGGCCTGCTTGGCCGGGCCGAGCCACTTCACCCGGCCGGGCGTCTCGGTGAGGCGCGGCACGACGTTGGGGACGGCCAGCTCGCCGACCCGCTCGTCCTTCACGTAGGCGATGTTCTCGCGCGCCTTGTACTGCGGGTCCTCGAAGATCTCATCGATGCCGTAGACGGGGCCGCAGGGCACCTGGAACCGCTCGCAGAGCGCCAGCACCTCGTCGCGCGCGAAGCGGCTCGTCCAGGCGCCGACGGTGTCGTCGATGATCGCGCGCTCGGCCTCGCGCTGGCGGATCGTCCCCCACTTGCCCTCGCCGGCGACCTCGGGGACGCCCATGGCCTCGGCCAGCCGGCCGAAGATCTTGTCCGACGTGCAGGCGATGGCGATCCAGCGCCCGTCGCCCGTCGGGTAGTGGCTGTGCGGCACGACGTTCACCGTGCCCGGGCCCATGCGCTGACGGACGTAGCCGTTGAGCTGGTAGGAGGGCGCAAGCTCGTCGAGGATGCGGAAGATCGGCTCGTAGAGGCCGATGTCGACCACCTGCCCGCGGCCGGTCTTCTCCCGCGCCTTCATCGCCAGCAGCGCGCCGAGCGCGCCGTAGAGCCCCGCCATGTAGTCGGGGATGGTGGCGGAGCCCGGGGTGACCGGCGGCCGGTCCGGGTAGCCCGCCAGGAAGGAGAGCCCGCCGAAGGCGTTGCCGATGCGGCCGAAGCCCGGCCGGTCCCGGTAGGGGCCGGTCTGCCCGTAGCCGGAGATGCGGACCATGATCAGGCGCGGGTTCAGCGCGCTCAGCACCTCCCAGCCCAGGCCCCATTTCTCGAGCGTGCCCGGCTGGAAGTTCTCCACGAGGATGTCGGCGTCGGCGACCAGGCGCTTGAACAGCGCCGCGCCTTCCGGCTTGCGCAGGTCCAGCGCCGCGAGCTTCTTGTTCCGGCATTCCGAGAGCCAGGGCAGCGTGTCGCCGCACTCGGTGACGGAGCCGAACTTGCGCAGCGGGTCGCCCACGCCCGGCAGCTCGAGCTTGATGACGTCCGCCCCGAACTCGGCGAGCTGCGTGGAGCAGAAGGGGCCCGCGAGGAAGCTCGAGACGTCGATGACCCGGCAGTCGGACAGCGCCTCGGTTCCGGCGGCGGCGAGGATCGGGTTCATGGCGCAAGCTCCCTCGGGTGGCACGGGAGGGGCGCCCTGCGTCGGCCGGCCGGCACGCTCCAGCCGGCGGCGTTCCCCCCATGGCAGACCCTTGTCTGTCTTATTGTCGACAATCCTACCGGCATGGAGGGCTTGGGTGTCAAGGCAACTGGTCCGCGTCCTCCTCGGGCACCGGATGCTCGCCGCGTTGCCGTCCTCAACGGCCTGGATGATGCTGCTCCCCGTTGGCAGGAGGGCGCGAGGATGTCGGAGGGGAGCAAGCCGGCCCTCAACCGCGAGGAATTGCAGGCGCTCGAGGCCATCCTGGCGAAGCTGAGCGGGCGCGGCGCGGGCCTGCCGGCGCCGCTGTTCCGCTTCGTCACGGAAGTGAGCGCCACCGCCAACGTCGACCTGCTCGTCCGCGACCGGCAGCGGAGAGTCCTGCTCGCCTGGCGCGAGGACGCTTTCGGCGCGGGGTGGCACGTCCCGGGCGGCATCATCCGTCACCGGGAGGAGATCGCCCATCGCGTCGCCGCCTGCGCGCGGGACGAGTTCGGGTGCGAGGCGACGGTCGCCGCCGGGCCGGTCGCGGTCATCCAGATCTTCGATGGGCGGGGGCACACGATCTCGCTCTGCTTCCCCACGACCTTGCTCGGCGAGCCCGGCCGGCGTGTCGTGGCCGCGGGAGAGACGCCGGCGGCGGGGGACCTCTGCTGGTTCCCGTCGCTGCCGGAGCGGCTCTACCCGAGCCACCTCGTCTACCGGGAGCTGCTGGATGCGCTGGACCACGAGCGGCTTGGCGAGGGCGCGCCGTTGTTCACGCAGCACGCGGGCGGCCGGGACGCGGAGCAGAGGTCGCCCGAAGGAGGGATCGACGCGGCGCCCCTCGCGTGACGCGCCGCGCGGCGCGGCCCCGGTCGTCGCCCGGGAGGTAGCGCGGGACGGCAGCCGTTACTAGCATCGCGCCCCGAGGGACCCGCGGGCCGCGGGTGACAAAGGGGGAAACGCCGACATGAGGAACCACGCACACGGCTTCGTGCCGGTCCGTTGCGGCGGGCAAGGCCTGGAGCGGGGCCGCCGGCGCGCGGAGAGACTGGTGGGGAAGCGAGGGGTCCCGGCATGACGATCCACGCGGCGGACTTCCGCGAGCTTCGCCTCGAGGGCATGCGGCGCGCCTTCGGCACCGTGAACGCCCTCAAGGGCATCGACCTGCGCATCGCGCGCGGCGAGTTCATCGCGCTGCTCGGCCCCTCGGGCTGCGGCAAGTCCACGGCCCTGAACTGCCTCGCCGGCCTGCTGCCGCTGACCGGCGGCAGCATCTGGCTGGATGACCAGCGGATCGACACCCGCCGGCCCGAGCAGCGCGGCTTCGGCATGGTGTTCCAGAACTACGCCCTGTTCCCCCACATGAGCGTGCGGCGCAACGTCGCGTTCGGCCTCCTCATGCGCGGCGTGCCGAAGGCGGAGGCGGCGCGCCGGGTGGAGGAGGCGCTGGCCACGGTGCGGCTGCAGGCGCAGGCCGACAAGCTGCCGGGCCAGCTCTCCGGCGGGCAGCAGCAGCGCGTCGCGATCGCCCGCGCCATCGCGATCGAGCCGCCGGTGGTGCTGATGGACGAGCCGCTCTCGAACCTCGACGCCAAGCTGCGGCTGGAGATGCGGGCCGAGATCCGCCGCATCCACGAGGGCCTCGGCTCCACGACTATCTACGTCACCCACGACCAGGAGGAGGCCCTGTCGCTGGCGGACCGCATCGTGGTGATGCGCGAGGGCGAGATCCGCCAGGTCGGCACGCCGGAGGAGCTCTACGCCCAGCCGGCGCACCTCGATGTCGCGGACTTCATGGGCTACCGCAACCGGCTTCCGGGGCGCATCGCGGGGCGGGAGGGCGGCCTCGTGACCCTCGACATGGGCCAGGGCGGCCGCCTGACCGGCACGATGCGCGAGCCGCTGGGCGAGACCGCCGTGATCGCCGTAAGGCCCGACGACATGACCACCACGGACGAGAACGCCTCGGGCGTGCCGGCCACCGTGCGCGCGATCGAGTACCGCGGGCGGGAGTTCCACGGCATCGCCACGACCTCGGAAGGCATCGACCTCTTCTTCCACACCGAGCGCCCGGTCCAGGTCGGCACGCTGGTGCGCCTGGCGGCGGAGCCGCAGCGCGCCCTCGTCTTCGCGGGGGAGGCGGCATGAGCGCGACGGCGGGCCCCGCCCCCACGCTGCGGCTGCGCCTGGCGGCGCGCGGCCTCGACACGGTGACGCTGCTGGTGCTGCCGGCCGCGCTGGTGATCCTCGCGCTGTTCCTCTACCCCTTCCTCTACGGGTTGTGGCTGTCCTTCCGCCCGAAGGATGGGAGCCTTCTCGGCAACTACGGCCGCTTCTTCTCCGACCCGTTCCTCTACGACACGATCTGGACGACGATGCGGCTGGCGGTGCCGGTGACGGTGCTGAACCTGCTGCTCGCCCTGCCCGTGGCCTTCCGCGTGCGGCTGATGCGGCGCCAGCGGCTGCTGACCACCATCCTGATCCTTCCCATCACCCTGGGCACGGTCCTGGTGGCGGAGGGCATGCTCTTCTACTTCGGCGCCCAGGGCTGGTTCAGCCGCACGGTGATGACGCTCGGCCTGTCCTCCGGCCCGGTGAAGCTGACGAACAGCTACACCGGCGTGTTCCTCTCGCTGCTGATCACCGGCTTCCCCTTCACCTTCCTGCTGACGCTCTCCTACGTCACCGGCATCGACTCCTCGCTCGAGCAGGCGGCGGCGACGCTGGGGGCCGGGCCGCGCTCGCGCTTCCGCCACATCTTCCTGCCGCTGCTGCTGCCGGGCCTGGCCATCACCTTCTGCCTCAGCTTCGTGCAGGCCTACTCCGTCTTCCCCTCGGCGGTGCTGGTCGGCGAGCCCGCGCGGATCACGCGCGTCATCTCCATCGCCGCCTACCAGGCCGCCTTCGAGGAGTACGACTACTCCATGGCGTCGGCCATCGCGATGATCATGGGATTCACCCAACTCGCGGTCGTGGTTGCGGTGCTGGCGTCGCGGCAGCTTGCCTATCGCGGCCCCGCTGGCGGCGGGAAGGGCTGAGGAGAGACGCCGTGCACAGCAACCCCAGCCTTTCCACCCGCCTCTGGGCGACGGCCCTCTGGGTGGCCGTCGGCTTCTTCGTCCTCAACCTGCTGGCGCTGATCGGCTCGGTCGTGGTCAGCTCCTTCGGCACGCGCTGGCTCGGCACCTGGCTGCCGGCCGGCTTCACCACGCGCTGGTACGCTGCGGCCTGGCAGGAGTTCCAGCTCGACGACGTGCTGCTGGTCACCTTCCAGGTCGCCTTCTCCGTGGTGATCCTGTCCGGGCTCCTCGGCGTGCCGGCGGCCTACGCCATGGCGCGGCGGGAGTTCCCGGGCAAGCGGGCGCTCATGCTGCTGTTCCTGCTGCCGCTGCTGGTGCCGCCCATCACCTACGGCATCCCGATGGCGACGGTGCTGTACCAGACGGGGCTGGGCGGGACGATGGCGGGCGTCATCCTCGCCAACCTCGTGCCCACGGTGCCCTTCGTGATCCTGGTCATGATCCCCTTCGTGGAGCAGATCGACCCGCGCATCGAGGACGCCGCGCGCGTCTTCGGCGCCGGCACCTTCCGGCTCTTCGTCCACGTGCTGACGCCGCTGCTGCTGCCCGGCGTGCTGGCGGCGCTCCTGCTGGTGCTGGTCCGAACCATCGCGATGTTCGAGCTGACCTTCCTGACGGCCGGCCCGACCAGCCAGACGCTGGTGGTCGCGCTCTACTATTCCGTCTTCGCGGCGGGCGTGCGGGCGGTGCAGGCGGTGGACGCGATGGCGGTGATCTACATGCTTGCCACGCTGGTCTGGCTGGTGATCGCGCTACGTTTCGTCAGCCCGACCCAGATCGTCTCGCGCGCCAAGCAGCAGAACGCGCACTGAGCGGGAGGCCTGGCGGCGTCCCCGCGCCGTCGCGCGGCGCGGGGAGCCTGCCGCCTAGCGCGGCTTCTTCGAGCCGATCTGCTCGTCCCAGCGGCGGAAGGCCGCCACCAGGCGGTCGGGCGTCAGCGGCCGCGCGACCGGCCGGTCGCGGAACCAGGCCTCGTATTCGGGACGCCCGAACTCGCGCACCACGTCCTGGCTCTCCTGCGGGGCCATCGAGAGCGGCGCGTTCGCGATGACCGGGCCGGGATAGAGGTAGCCCTTGTCGTAGGTCATGGCCTGCTGCGGCGGCTCGAGCAGGAAGGCCATCAGCCGCGCGGCCACCGCCACGCGCTCCGGCGCCACGCCCTTGGGCACCGCCATGAAATGCGCGTCCGGCAGCCAGTGCGTGCCGTCGAGCATGAAGACCTTGGCCTCCTTCGGCACGATGCCGATCGCGCGCGGGTTGAGGTCCCACCCGCAGGCGGTCGCGATGATGTCGCGCGATCCCTCGCCGAACTCGCGCATCGTGGCGGCGGTGCCGGTCGGGTAGTAGTCGATGGTCTCGCCGAGGGCGTGCAGGAAGTCCCAGCTCTTGTCCCAGCCGTTGAGGGGATCGGTCGGGTCCTTGTCGCCGAGGATGTAGGGGAGGCCCTGCAGCAGCGTCCAGCCCGGGCCCGAATTGGCGGGGCGCGCGTAGACAAAGCGCTTGGGGTGCGCGCGCGCCCAGCCCAGCAGGTCCTCGGGCGTGCGGATCGTCGCGTTCATGCGGTCCGGCATGTACTCGAAAAGGGGGCCGGAGGGCGTGTAGGACACCTCCACGCCGTAGCCGCGGCCGAAGTTCTCCTGCAGCATCTTCGCGCCGGGGATCAGGATCTTGTCGAGGTCCGGCAGCACGTCGGAATAGGCGGGCAGCATCTGCGTCCAGACGCCCTGGTTGATGCCGTCCGACAGCGGGCCGAGCCCGAGCAGCACGAAGTCGATGTCCACCCGCCCCGCGTCCTGCTGCGCCTTGAGCTTGGGCGCCAGTTCGGGCGAGGGCGCGACCTGGATGTTGAGGCGCGAGATCAGCCGCGGGTTCTGCTGCCGGAACAGCTCGATGGCCGGGCGGTCGATCTGCAGCGCGCCCGCGACATCCATGATGGAGAGCGCGATCGGCGACCGTGGCAGCGCGGACGACTGGCCGTGGGCCTGCTGCAAGGCCACCGCCGTGGCGGAGCTGCCGGCCAGCAGCGCGCGCCGGCCAAAGGGGTTGATGGGCATGGATCCTCCGTTCTTGCTCTTCGTCGCGAGAGGGACGAGCGCTCGCGGAGCGCGCGGCGTCCGGTCGGGCGCCTGGCGCATCGCCGAAAGCATGCCGCACAACGGCCCGGCTTGGCATCCCTTCTTCGCGGAGCCCTGCCCTCAGACGGTGGTGGGCAGCGTCCGAACCCGGCAGGGGCGGCCGGTGCGCGCGCTCTCCAGCAGGGCGTCCACGAGGTAGTGGACCCGGAGCGCCTCGGCCCCGCTCGCGGCGGGCGGGCGGTTGTGGTCGAGCGCGTCGAGGAAATCGGCCAGCACGCTGCGGTGGTAGTCGTGCGGGAAGGCCATGGGGTCGGCGCCCGTGCCACCGCCGCCGCCGGGGCGGAGCTCGGTCACCCGGCCATCCGCGTGCTGCACGTGCAGGTCCACGCCGAGGAGCGTGGCCGAGGCGGCGGTGCCTGTGATCTCGATGCGCTCGGGAAAGCCGGGGAAGGCCGCCGTCGTCGCCTCGAGCGTGCCCAGGGCGCCGCTCTCGAAGCGGAGCGCGGCGCAGGCGAGGTCCTCCGTCTCCATGCGGTGCACGGCGCTGGTGAGGGCGTAGCCGGTGACCTCCGCCACCGGGCCGGCAAGGCTCTGCAGGAGGTCGAGGGTGTGGATGCCCTGGGTGATGAGCACGCCGCCGCCGTCCCGCGCCAGCGTGCCCCGGCCGGGCTCGTCGTAGTAGGATTGCGGGCGCCACAGGCGGATGCTGGCCGAGGCCGAGACCAGGGCGCCGATCGCGCCCTCGCGCTGCATGGCCGCGAAGCGCAGCGCGGCCGGGCGGAAGCGGTGCTGCAGCACGAGGCCGAGGGTGACGCCGGCCTCCCGGCAGGCCGCGACGAGCTGCTCCGCCCGCGCCGTCGTCACCTCCAAGGGCTTCTCGAGCAGGATGTGCTTGCCCGCCGCAGCGCAGCGGCGGACGAGGTCGAGATGCGTGTCGGGCGGCGTCAGGATCATCACGGCGTCCACCGTGCGGTCCGCGAGGAGGGCCTCCAGCCCGTCCACGACGGGAAAGGGGAAGCGCTCCGCGAAGGCCTGGCGGCGGGCGGCGCTGCGCGCGAAGGCACCGGCCACCCGCACCCGGTCCGACAGGTCCATCAACGACTTCGCGTGCGGCGTCACGGCCATGCCGAGGCCGATCAGCCCGATGCGATGCTGCGCCATCCCGTCCTGCCCCTGCTGTCCACCCGGACCCTGCGCCGCGCCCTGGGGCGCGGCACCGATCCCTGTCAGAACTGCGGCATGGGCGGCAGCGGGTCCATCGGCGCCTTGAACCAGCGCTGGTGGATGCGGTCCAGCTCGCCGCTCTGCACGAGGGAGGCGATGAAGCTGTTGCTCCAGTCGCGCAGCGCCTCGTCCTGCTTGCGGAAGGCCATGCCGTTGGCCTGGGCGCGCAGCGTGAACTTCGGCTCGATCTGCAGGTTGGGGTAGTTAGCGGTGAGCTGCGCCAGGACCGTGCTGCTGGCGCCGATCGCCTGCACCTGACCGGAGATGATCGACTGCGTGGTGGTGGCGTCGTCGTCGAAGCGCATCACGCGGACCTCGCGCGGCGCCACGGCCATCAGCGCGGAGTCCTGCGTGCTGGCGCGCGCCACGCCGACGCGCACGCCCTTCAGGTCCTCCGGCCCGCGGATGTTGGTGCTCCTGGGCGCCAGGATGTAGGTGGTGAAGGCGCTGTAGGGGTTGGAGAAGAGAACCTGCTTCGAGCGCTCCTCGGTGATGCCGAAGGTGGCGATCAGCATGTCCACCTTGTTGGTCAGCAGGAAGGGGATGCGGTTGGGGCCGGTGACCGGCACGAGCTGCAGCTCGACGCCCAGGGCCTTGGCCAGGAGCCCGGCGACGTCGACGTCGTAGCCGGCGGGCTTCTGGTTCTCGTCGATCCCGCCGAAGGGCGGGTAGTCCGTCAGGACGCCGACGGAGATCTGCCCGCGCCGCTTGATCTCGTCGGGCGTGGCCGCGGCCGCCCGGCGGGCGAGGCCCGGCAGCAGGACGGCCGCGCCGCCCAGTGCCACCGCCCCCAGGGTGCGACGTCCAACCGGCTTGCGTGTCATCGTGGTTCTCCCATGCGGCTTGTTCGGTCAACGGCTGGCGAGGGCCAGCTTGCGCTCCATGCGCTTGCTGTAGGCCGAGAGCGGCCAGCAGAGGGCGAAGTAGGTCAGGCCCACGATGCCGAAGATGGTGAAGGGGTGGAAGGTGGCGTTGTTGATCACCTGTGCGGCGCGGGTCAGTTCCACGAAGCCGATGATGGAGGCCAGCGAGGTGCCCTTGATCAGCTGCACGAGGAAGCCGACCGTCGGCGGGATGGCGATGCGGAAGGCCTGCGGCAGCACCACCAGGCGCATCTGGCTCCAGTAGCGCAGCCCGAGCGCGGCCGAGGATTCCCACTGACCGCGCGGCACCACCTCGATGCTGCCGCGCCAGATCTCGCCGAGGAAGGCGCTGGCGTGCAGCGACAGCCCCAGGGCGGCGGCGCCCCAGGGATTGACGTCGATGCCGAAGATGCCGGGCACGAAGAAGGCGAGGACGAGCTGCATCAGCAGCGGCGTGCCCTGGAACAGCTTGATGTAGCCGAAGGCGAACCAGCGCAGCGCCTTGATCCGGCCGCTTCGCATCAGGGCGATGAGGATGCCGCCGACGCTGCCGCCGACGAAGGCGCAGGCCGAGAGCAGCAGCGTCCAGCGCGCCGCCGCCAGGATGAAGAGGATCTCGTTGAGGCCGAGGCTGCGCATGCCGCCCCGTCCTCAGCGCGGCGCCGGCTGGCGGAGGAAGCGGCGCTCGATCAGCGCGAAGATTCCCCAGAACAGCAGCGACAGGGCGAAGTAGATGCCGGTGACCACGAAGTAGACCTCGAAGCTGCGGAAGTTCCGCGCCTGGATGTCGTTGGCGGCCCCGGTCAGCTCGCTCGCCGCGATGGCCGAGCAGACGCTGGAGTTCAGCATCAGGAGGATGAACTGGCTGGTGAGCGACGGGTAGATGGCCTGGATGGCAGGCTTGAGCACGACGAGGCGGAACACCTGCAGCGGCTTCAGGCCCAGCGCCTTGCCGGCCTCGACCTGCCCCGTGGCGATGCTCTCGATGCCGGCGCGGATGATCTCGATGCCGTAGGCGCCCACGTTGACCACGAGGGCCAGCAGCGAGGCCTGGTCGGCCTCGAGCCGGATGCCGATGGCGGGCAGGCCGAAGAACACGACGAAGATCTGGATGAGGAAGGGCGTGTTGCGGATGAGCTCGATGTAGGCGTCGATCAGCCAGCGCAGCGCCACCGGCCCGTTGGTCTTGCCCAGCGCGCCGAGCACCGCCACGACCATGCCGATCGCCATGGCGGCCGCGGACAGCCACAGCGTCCGCAGCGCGCCCGCCAGGAGCTCATCCCAGGCGGCGAAGACCTGCCCGAACTCGAACGCGTAATTCATGCCGGCGGGCTGCCGGCCCCTTGGCACGACGCTGACATGGAACTTCCTTCCCTGGTCGTCGGGCGCCGGCCGTTGTGGCTTGGCCTGCTCCTCGCCGCCGCGCGCCTTGCGGCGCGGCGGTGCCGGAGGGTGGCTCGCACCCGCACGCCTTGCAAGGGCCGGGCGATCACAGGGCGGTCACGCCATGGGCCGTCCTGGCGCGGTGGGCAGCGGCCCTTCGCAAGGCCGCCGGGAGGGCCGGGCGCGACGGACACCGCCGATGCCTGCCGCGCCGGTCTTGGATGTTTGCGTCGGCGCACGACCTGTGGAACGCATCGGGGTCCTGCCAAGAGGCGGCCGAACGAAGGGCCCGCGAGGAACCTGGAGGAAACGTCATTGTCGGTGCGCCAGGGCTATTCGCGGGCGGTGGACGAGGCGGTCGGCCCGCGTCCGGGAAGCCGGGAACCCGCGGGGGCGAGGCGCCTCCTCCTGCTGGTGTCGCTCGCCCACTTGATGAGCCACGTCTACATCCTCGCCCTGCCGCCGCTCTTCCCCTTCCTCCGCGACAGCCTGCGGGTCGGCTTCGTCGAGCTCGGCCTGGCGCTGACCGTTTTCAACGTCGTCTCGGCCGTGGCTCAGGCGCCGATCGGCTTCCTGGTGGACCGGATCGGCGCCCGGCGCGTGCTCGCGGCCGGGCTGGGGCTCGGCGGGCTGGCGCTCCTGTCCATCGGGCTGGTCGGGACCTATGCCGGGCTGCTCGCGGGGGCGGCGCTGGCCGGGCTCGCCAACGGCGCCTTCCATCCGGCGGACTACGCGCTGCTCTCGGCCGGCATCCCCAAGGCGCAACTCGGCCGCGCCTTCTCGCTGCACACCTTCGCGGGCTACCTCGGGACGGCCATCGCCCCCGCGGTGCTGATCGGTCTCGCGCTGCTCGCCGGGCCGGGCGTGGCGCTCGGCGTGGTGGGGCTCGCCGGGCTGCTGCTGGTCGGCCTCATCCTGCCCATGCGCCTTCCCGCCGCGCAGGGGGAGGACGCGGCGCGGGCACGCGCCGCCGGAGGCGCGGAGGCCGCGGGCGGCTCGGTGTTCACCGCGGCGATCGCCTCGCTGACCGTGTTCTTCACGCTGCTCAGCCTGTCCAACGGGGCCATCCAGAACTTCTCGGTCGCCGCGCTCGTCGGCGGCTACGGGGTGAGCCTCACGCAGGCGAACGCGGCCCTGACGGCCTTCCTCATGCTCAGCGCCTTCGGCGTGCTGGTTGGCGGCTTGCTGGCGGACCGCACGCGGCGGCACGGCGACGTCGCGGCGGGGGCCTTCGCGCTGACGGCGCTGCTGACCCTGTTCGTCGCCGTGGCCGATATCGGGCCGGTCGCGCTGATGCTGGCCCTCGGCGCGGCGGGGTTCCTCTCCGGCGTCATCGCGCCGTCGCGGGACATGATGGTGCAAGCGGCCGCGCCGCCGGGCGGGTCGGGACGGGCCTTCGGCATCGTCTCCACCGGCTTCAACATCGGGGGCGCCGCGGGGCCGCTCCTCTTCGGCTGGATCCTCGACCACGGGGCGCCGCGCTGGGTCTTCGGGGCCTCCGTGGGCTTCATGGCGCTCACCGTGGCGGTGGCCCTCGGCGACCGGATCTTCGCCCGTCGGAGGAGCAGCGCTGGGACGCCGGGCGCGTAAGCGCCAGGGGCGTCACGCGGCCTGCGTGTCGCGGAGGCCGGCGCGGGTGAGGTACTCGTTCTTGCTCGGCTGCAGGTGGTCCACACAGAGCTGGGCGAGGACCCAGTTGTCGCGGCCCTGGAGCATCCGGATCATCAGGCGGTGCTGGTCGTGCGAGACGCGGAGGGAGGCCTCGTCCGCCAGCGTCTTGGCGCGCACGGGCAGGCTCAGGCGCATGTAGTGCTGCACGGTGGCCAGCAGGTAGGCGTTGCCGCAGGCGCCGAAGAGGCAGAGATGGAAGCGGTCGTTGGTGTCGTGCACGCCGCGGAGGTCGCGCGCCTCCATGTGGCCGGCGAGCTCGGCGTTGATGGCCGTCAACGCCTCGACCAGGGCGGGCGGCGCCGGCAGCGGGATGCGGAGCGCGGCCTGGCGCTGCACGAGCTCCCGCACCTCGTAGATCTGCTCGACCTCGACGGGGGAGAGGGAGCGGACGGTGAAGCCCTTGTGGCGCTCGCCGACCGCGAGGCCGAGGCGCTCGAGCCGGTCCAGCGCCTGGCGGACGTAGTGGCGGGAGACGCCGAAGCGGGCGAGGAGCGCGTCCTCCACGAGGCGGGTCCCGGGCGGCAGGCGGCCGAAGATGATCTCCTCCTGCAGCGCCTGGACGATCTCGGGCTCGGGAGAGGTCACGGCGGGGCCGCCCTCCGGTCGCCGCGCTCCACCCGGCGCGGCGTCCCGGGGTTGTCGGCCCGGGCGCCCCGGACGAGACGATGCCGCGGGCTGGCCCTGCCGGCACCGACAAGGCCGACGCGGAGCACTAGTTCAGCGCCGCCCCGGCCGCCGGCCGGTCGGCCTCGATCGCGCGGCCGTCGGGGCCGAAGAGATAGGCGGCGGCCGAGGGGATGCCGAGGCGGACCGCGTCGCCGGGGCGGGCGGCGGTGTCGCGGTGCAGGCGCGCCGTCACCTCGCCGCCCGCGGTGTCCACGAGGAGGAGGGTTTCGGCGCCCAGCGGCTCGACGCTGGCCACCGTGCCCGCGATGGCCGGCTGGGGCGCGGCGTCGGGGGGGAGGAGGAGCATCTCCTCCGGGCGGATGCCGAAGCTCGCCTCCGCGACGCCCTCGAGGGCGGCGTCGGACCAGCGGGTCAGCGGCAGCTCGGCACCGGCCACCAGCGCGACGCTCCCCCCCGCGGCGCGGCGAAGGCGCGCGGGCAGGAGGTTCATCGGCGGGCTGCCGAGGAAGCGGGCGACGAAGGTGTCGGCGGGGTTGCGGTAGACCTCGAGCGGGGCGCCGACCTGGGCGATGCGGCCGCGGTTCATGACGCAGATGCGGCTGCCCATGGTCATGGCCTCCACCTGGTCGTGCGTGACGTAGATCATCGTGGCGCCCAGGCGCCGGTGCAGGCGCGTCAGCTCGTTGCGGGTGGCGACGCGCAGCGCGGCGTCGAGGTTGGAGAGGGGCTCGTCGAAGAGGAAGACCTTCGGTTCCCGCACGATGGCGCGGCCGAGGGCGACGCGCTGGCGCTGCCCGCCGGAGAGGGCCGCGGGGCGGCGGGCAAGGTACTCGGTCAGCCCGAGCATCTCCGCCGTCGCGGCCACGCGGCGCTCGATCTCGGCCCGCGGGGTGCCGCGGCGTCGGAGGCCGAAGGAAAGGTTGTCGGCCACGGTCATGTGCGGGTAGAGCGCGTAGGACTGGAACACCATGGCGATGTCGCGGTCCTTAGCGGGCACCGCGTTCATCGGGCGGCCGTCGATGGCCAGGCGCCCGTCGCTGATGCTCTCCAGCCCCGCGATCATGCGCAGCGTGGTGGACTTGCCGCAGCCGGAGGGGCCAAGCAGGACCATGAACTCCCCGTCGGCGACGGTCAGGCTGACGTCCTGCACGGCGGCGAGCCCCCCCGCGCCGCCGTAGCGCTTGCAGACATCCTGGAGCTGGACGGTCGCCATGGTCGTTGGTCGTTCCCTACTTGACGGCCCCGGCCGTCATTCCCTGGATCAGCTTCTCGGAGAAGAAAGCGTAGACGACGATCACCGGGATGACCGCGATCATCACGCCGGTCGCGATCATGCCGATGTCCTGGAAGTAGTCGCCCATGAAGCGCTGGATACCGACCGGCAGGGTCCGCAGGTCCTCGTCGCTCACGAGCACGACGGCGAAGAGGTACTCGTTCCAGAGATGGACGAAGTTGAGGATGACCGTGGTGACGATGGCGGGCATCCCCACGGGGACCACGATGCGCAGGAAGATCTGGAAGTCGGTGTAACCGTCGATGCGCGCGGCCTCGAAGAGGTCCTGCGGGATGCGGGCGAAGAAGGCCTCAAGGATAAAGACCGTGAGCGGCAGCTGGAGCGAGACGTAGACGAGGACGAGGCCCGTCCGCGTGTTGTAGAGGTCGTAGTTCACGAGGATCTGGAAGAGCGAGAGCAGCACGATCTGCGGCGGGAAGATGATGGAGGAGAAGAGGACGAAGTAGATCAGCCGGTTGCCGGGGAAGCGGTAGCGCGCGAGCGCGTGGGCCGCCATGGCCCCGAGCACCGTCACGATCGCGACCGCGGAGACGACGACGACGGTGCTGTTCCAGAAGTAGCCGGCGAAGTTGCTGTCCACCCAGGCCGCGCGGAACTTGCCCCAATGGGCCGGCGAGGGAAGGCCGTAGTGGTCGGCGCTGATCTCGGCGGTGGTGCGGAGCGACATGGCGCCGACCCAGAGGAAGGGCAGCGTGGTGTAGAGGGTGTAGAGGACGAGCACGGCGAGCAGCGGGCCGCGGCGGAGGAGCGCGGTCAGGCGATCGCCCCGCCCCTGTTCTCGCATGGGGATGTCCGGCACGCTCAGTACTCCAGCTTCTCGCGCTGCCGGAAGGCCAGGTGCAGGACGGCGGCGGCGGCCAGCACGATGATGAACCAGACGACCGCGATGGCCGAAGGGTAGCCGAGGTCGAAGGTGTTCCAGGCGAAGGCGCGCTTGTAGACGTAGGTGGACACGGTCTCCGTGGACCACATCGGCCCACCCTGCGTCATGATCCAGACGAGGTCGAAGACCTTCATCTTGCCGATGAAGGCGAGGATGTAGAGGTTCAGCAGCGTCGGCCGCATCATCGGGATGATGATGTGGCGAAGCTTGGCGGCCCAGCCGCAATGGTCGAGCTCGGCCGCCTCCAGCACCTCGGAGGGCAGGGCGTGGAGGGCGGCGAGGCAGACCACCATGTTGAAGCCGGCCCACTTCCAGGCGTGGGTGACCATGAGGGCGGCGAGCGCGGTGCTGGACTCCCCGAGCCAGGCGCGGGCCCAGCCGTCGAGGCCCAAGGCGCGGAGCGCGAGGTTCAGAGCGCCCCAGTCGTAGTTGTAGATCCAGAGCCAAAGGATGGAGACGACGACGTAGGAGAGCAGGACGGGCGTGAACCAGGCGATGCGGAGGAAGCGGGCGAAGGGCACGCCGGCGTAGAGGCAGAGCGCCAGCAGCAGGCCCGTCGCGACGTCGAGGAAGGGCGCGACGAAGGACCAGACGAGGGTGTTGCGGATGGCGCGGAGGAAGGTCTCGTCCGACCAGATCGCGACGAAATGGGCGAGGCCGACGAAGCGCGGCGCGTCCATGTTCTCGAGGTCGTAGAGGCTGTCGGCGAAGGTGCGGACCACGGGATAGGCGGTGAGCCCTGCGTAGAGCAGCAGGGCCGGCGCCAGGAAGGCCATGAGGGTGAGCCAGGAGGGAGCGCCGGGATCGCGCTCCCCCCGCCGGGCGGCGGGCCACCACCGCCGCGGTGCCGCGGCGGCGGGGAGGCGCGCGGCGTCGGCCGGCGCCGACACGCGGCGGCCTATTGCGGCGCCGCGGCGCAGGCGGCGTCCATCTGCGCGGCCGCGTCCTGCGGGGTGATCTGCCCGCCCGGGAGCGCGCGGTTCAGCACCTGCTGGAAGGTGTCGGCGCAGCGGCCGGTCATGTACTGCAGGGGCGTGCCGATGAAGAAGCGGGCGCCCTCGGAACGCTGCTGGAGCTCACGGAAATAGGGCGCGTTGATGCCGGAGATCCGGCTGGGATCGGTGCGGATGCCGGTCTGCAGCAGCACGCCCTCCATCCACTGGTTGCCGCTCTCGATGTTGACGAAGGAGTTGAGCAGCGCGCCGGCGCAGTCCTTGTTGCGGCTGCGGGCGTACATGACGTAGCTGCCGCCGACGGCGAGCGTCTTGCACTCCGGGCAGTCGCTGTTGTCCATCACCGGGTACTGCATGAGGCCGAGCGGGAAGCCGGGGGGCTGGCCGCCGCTCTCGGGCGGGACGAAGGCGCGGCCGGTGTACCAGCTCGCGATCGGGAACATCAGCGCGCCGGGGTTCGTGTGGAAGTAGTAGTGGGACTCGCCGAGCTTCAGGGTCGCCATGCTGCGGGGATAGGCGCCGATGTCCACGAGCTCGCGCACCCAGGTCATGGCGGCCATCACGCGTGGGTCGCGGAAGGGAAGCTGGCCCGTCAGCAGCTTGCGGTAATCGTCGGGGCCGAGGCGGCGGAGCAGAACCTCCTCGAGGAAGTAGGCGCCCGGGAAGGGCCGGTCGGCCAC
The DNA here is from genome assembly GCF_006438825.1 of Muricoccus nepalensis. Lineage (GTDB taxonomy): Bacteria > Pseudomonadota > Alphaproteobacteria > Acetobacterales > Acetobacteraceae > Roseomonas > Roseomonas nepalensis. Next base: position 126,324 of record NZ_RCZP01000007.1, on the reverse strand, counting down.
GCCCTGGGCGAGCGGCGTGACGCCGGCGGCCACGCCGCGGCGGACGAGGTCGGTGAACTGCGCCTGGTTCATCTGCCCGTTGGCGGGAACCTCGACGCCCAGGGCGCGGACGCGGTCGCGGTTGTAGTAGAGCTCGACGGTGTAGGCCTCGAGCGGCAGGCCGTAGACGCGGCCGTTATGCGTCCAGGAGGCGCGGGCCCAGTCCTCCAGGCCGTTGAGGTCGACGTACTTGTCGAGGGGCTCGAGGAAGCCGTTGCGCGCGAAGGCGATCTCGTCGGGCTCGAGCCAGAAGATGTCGGGGGCCTGGCCGGTGCGCACCGCGGCGCGGGCGGAGGTGTAGATGTCGGCCTTCTGGATGAAGCTCAGCCGGACGCGGCACTGGGGGTTCGACGCCTCGAAAGCGCGGACGCGTCCCTCGACGTAGGTCCGCTTGGAGGCCTCGTCCGGCCAGTGGCTCCACATCGTGACGGTCTGCGGGTTGGCGGCGGTCGGCTGGGCGAGGACGGGCGGCGCGGCCGCGAGGAGGCCCAGGGCGGCGGCGCCCGCGCGGAGCCAGCCGAACTTCGTCGTGGACATTTCCGGGTCCCCCTCGCCCTTGTTGCGGCCAGGGGAGCAGCCGGCTGGCCGGATTGTCAATATTCTTTCCGGAAGCTTTCCGTTGAGGGGCCTCCGCAGCCCCTCGGAACGCCTAGCGCCGGCCAGGCGCGGCCTGGATCATCAATAATGCGGACTCACGCTCTCGCGGCGCCAGGGGGCGCTAGGCGCCGATGCCCCGCATGACCGCGTAGAGCTCCGACTGGCCCTCGAAGCCGATGCCCGGGCGGTCCGGCAGGCGCAGCCAGCCGTCCTCCACGCGCGCGTCGTCGGCGTAGCCCGCGAAGGCGCCGAAGACGCCGGGGTAGGATTCGCACCCGCCCAGCCCCAGCCCGCCCACCACGGCAAGCGACATCTGGTTGCCGCCATGGGGGAAAATCTGCGCGCGCGAGAAGCCGGCCGCCTGCGCCATGGCCACGATCCGCACGAAGGTCCCGATCCCGAAGGCCTGGGGCGGGTCCACCTGGAGGATGTCGCGGTCCGGCCGCAGCCCCCCGAAGCGGACCATGTTGGTCAGGTCCTGCAGCGAGTAGAGGTTCTCGCCCGTGCCGACCGGGGGCGCGTAGGCGCCGCAGACCTCGGCGTAGAGCGCGAGGTCGAGCGGGTGCACGGGCTCCTCGAACCAGCGCAGGCCGTAGGGCGCGAGCATTTCGGCGTAGGCGAGCGCGCGCTCGCGGTCGAAGGCGCCGTTGGCGTCCACCGCGAGGTTGGCCCCCTCCCCCACGATGGCAAGCACGCCCTCGATCCGCCGCCGGTCCTCGTCGATCGCGAGGCCGCCGACCTTGGTCTTGAGCTGGACGTAGCCGGCGTCGCGGTGCCGGCGCATCTCGTCCTGCAGGTCCGCGACCGTCTGCCCCGGCCGGTACCAGCCGCCGCCGACGTAGCAGCTCACCCGCCCGCCCGGGCTGCCCGGGCCGTAACGGCGGGCGAGGAGCGACCAGAGCGGCTCGCCCCGCGCCTTCGCGCAAGCGTCCCAGAGCGCGGTCTCGATGGTGCCGATGGCCCAGGCGCGCTCGGCGTCGCCGCCCGGCTTCTCGCGCCGGTTCATGACGGGCAGGCAGCGCTCGGGGTCGATGAAGCCCTCCGCGTCCAGCAGCGCCTCCGGCGCCTCGGCCAGCAGGCGCGGGATGAAGCGATCGCGCATGGTCGCGCCGCAGGCGTAGCGGCCGGTGCCGTTGAAGGCGTAGCCGACGACGGGGCGCCCCTCCACGACCCGGTCCGTAACCACGGCCACGACGGAGGTCGTCATCTCCCCGAAGTCGAAGACGGCGTTGCGCATGGAGGAGCGGACGGGCACGGCCGCCTCGCGGATGCTGAGGATGCGCAGAGCCTGGGTCTCCTTCAGTCGGCGCGGATGCCGGCCTCGCGCACCAGGGCCGCGAGCGCGGGCACCTCGGTCGCGAGCTGGGCGGCGAAGGCGGCGGGGGTGCTCGCCACGGGGCGGAAGCCGATGCCGCGCAGCCGCTGCCCGGCCGCGGGCCCGGCCAGCGCGGCGGCGACCACGGCCGCGATCCGCGCCGTCGCGGCCGCGGGCGTGCCGGCGGGGGCGAGGAGCGACTGCCAGGTCTCCGCCTCGAAGCCGGGCAGCACGGCCTCGGCCACCGTCGGCATCCCCGGCAGGTCCGGCCAGCGCACGGGACCGGTGGTGGCGAGCCCGACCAGCAGGCCCCCGCGGATCGGCCCCTGCGCGGCCGGCATGGCCGAGAAGCCCAGCGGCACCGTGCCGCCGAGCACCGCCTGGATTCCCGGCGCGCCGCCGTTGAAGGGCACGTGGGTGAGCTCGATCCCCAGCGCGCGGCGGAACATCTCGGCCGTCAGGTGCGGGCCGGTGCCGCTGCCCGGGCTGGAGTAGTCGAGCCGCCCCGGCTCCGCCCGCGCGCGGGCCACCAGCTCCGCCAGGGTCGCGATGCCGGCGCCGGGGTGCGCGACGATGGCGTTGGGGGAGGTGACGGCGACGGTGATCGGGGCGAAGTCGCGCAGCGGGTCGTAGGTCGCGGGCCGGTCGGCCGGCTGCAGGGCGGGGTTCGCCGCGAAGGCGGAGGAGCAGAACAGCAGCGTGTGCCCGTCCGGCGCCGCGCGCGCCGCCACCTGGATGCCGATGTTGCCGCCCGCCCCCGGCCGGTTCTCGACGACCACGGGCTGGCCGAGCTCCGCCGCCAGCGGCTCCTGCAACAGGCGGGCGATGATGTCGGTCGGCCCGCCGGCGGCGAAGGGCACGATCACGCGCACCGGGCGGACGGGCGCCCAGGCGGCCTGGGCCCTGGCCAGGCGGGGGAGGAGGGCGGGCGCGGCGAGCGAGAGCACCAGCGCGCGGCGGCGAGGGGCGTTCATGGGGGACCTCCTTGTCCGATCCGTCGGGCCGGCACCTCACGCATGCCCGGGCGTCCCCGCCTGGAGGACGCCGAGGACGAGAACCTGCGCCAGGCACATCTGCGCCACCAGGGAGCGGAAGCCGAAGAGCTCCGCGTCCCGGACGTCGAGCGCCACCGAGGCGGAGGCGAGAAGGGGGCTGAGCGGGCCGTCGGAGAGGGCCACCACGGAGACGCCGTGCTCCGCCGCCCAGGCCGCCGTCTCCACCGCGTCGGCCGAGTAGGGGTGCAGGCTGATGACGACGAGCGCGTCGCCGGGCCGCATCGTCTCCGCCTCGTCCCGCAGCATGCCCGCGGCGCCGGCCAGGAGGCGCGCCGCCCGGCCCGAGCGGGTGAGCCCGTAGGCGATGTAGCCCGCGACGGGGTGGGAGCGCCGCTGCCCGACGACGTGCACCAGCGGCGCCCGGGCGAGGAGCGCGACCGCCCGGTCCAGCGCCGCCGCGTCCACCGTGTCGAGCAGGTTCTGCAGGGAGAGCTGGTTCAGCGCGCCGGCCTGCCGCAGCAGGCCCATCGCCCCGCTCTCCGCCCCGGCGGCGCGGAGCTGGTGCACCCGCTCCCCGTAGCTCGGCGAGGCCGCGGCCAGGGCGGAGCGGAGCACCTTCTGCATCTCGGAGAAGCCGGAGAAGCCGACGGCCTGGGCAAGGCGGATCAGGGCGGAGGGCTGCACCCCGGCGGCCTCGCTCAGCGCCGTCACCGTGCTCAGGGCCGCCTGATTCGGGTGGTCGAGGATGTGGCGCGCCGCCTGCCGCAGGCGCGGGCTGAGCCCGGCGTAGCGCCGCTGCAACTCGTCCAGCAGCCCTGCCCGCCCCGCGTCCACCGTCATCCCGTCACCCCGGCCGCGCAGATTGGAACACATTTTCCAGGATTGGAAAGTTGAAATTCACGCTTCAGACCGCTAGCGTGCCATCGGGAAGGAAACGCGGGAAGAATGGGCTACACGTTCCAGTTCGGCGCCGTGCTCGCGAGCCTCGACCTGCTCGCGAAGGGCGCGTGGCTCACCGTCCAGCTCTCCCTCGCCGCCATGCTGGCCGGGCTGGCCTTCGGCACGCTCTTCGCCGTGCTGCGCAGCTTCGGCGGGCGCGGGGCGGGGATCGCGATCGGCGCCTACGTGGAGTGCATCCGCAACACGCCCTTCCTCATCCAGCTCTTCCTCATCTACTTCGGCCTCCCCTCCCTCGGCATCGCGCTCGACCCGGTGGAGGCGGCGCTGATCGGCATGTCCGTCAACTGCGCCGCCTACAGCACCGAGATCATCCGCTCGGGCATCATGGCCGTGCCGCGCGGGCAGATCGAGGCCGCGCGGGCGCTGGCCTTCTCCACCACCGACATCATCCGCCACATCGTCCTCTTCCCCGCGCTCCGCGTCGCGGCGCCGGCGCTCGGCAGCCAGTTCGTGCTCGTGATGCTGGGGTCGAGCGTCGTCTCCACGGTGTCGGCGGAGGAGCTGACGGCGGTGGGCCACGTGCTGGAGACCGAGACCTTCCGCCCCTTCGAGGTCTACATCATCGTCACGCTGATCTACCTCCTCATCGCCTTCGCGCTGAAGCTTCTCTTCGCCTGGCTCGAGCAGGCCTGGTTCTCCCGCCGGGGAAGGGCGTGATGCGGAGCTTCGGCACGCCCGAGTTCCTCTTCATGCTGCGGGCCACGCAGTGGACCGTCGCGCTGTCGCTCATCGCCTATGCCGGCGGCGGCGCCCTCGGGCTCGTGCTGGCCTTCATGCGGGTGTCCGGCCACCGGCTGGCGAACGGCGTCGCCCGCGCCTGGATCCTCCTCTTCCAGTGCACGCCGCTGCTCATGCTGCTGTTCCTCGTCTTCTTCGGCCTGGCGCTGGCCGGCCATGGCCAGAACGCCTACTTCGCCGTCACCGTCGCGCTCTCCTGCTACGCCGGCGCCTATTTTGGGGAGATCTGGCGCGGCGCGATCGAGGCGGTGCCGCAGGGGCAGTGGCAGGCCTCGGCCGCCCTCGGCTTCAGCCGCGCCGAGCAGTTCCGCCACGTGATCGTGCCGCAATCCCTGCGCATCGCTACGCCGCCCACGGTCGGCTTCATGGTGCAGGTGGTGAAGAACACGTCCCTCGCCTCCATCATCGGCTTCCAGGAGCTGACCCAGGCCTCGCAGTTCGTGAACAACCTCACCTTCCAGCCGATCAGCGTCTACCTCGTCGCGGCCGCCCTCTACTTCATCCTCTGCTTTCCCCTGACCCTGCTCAGCCGCCGGCTGGAGAAGAGGCTGCATGTCGATCGTCCAGCTCCGCTCGCTGCATAAGCGCTACGGCAGCCAGACCGTGCTCGACGGCGTTTCGCTCGACGTCGCGGCGGGCGAGGTGGTGGCGATCATCGGCCGCAGCGGCTCCGGCAAGAGCACGCTGCTCCGCTGCATCAACGGGCTGGAGGCGATCGACGGCGGCAGCATCACGGTGGCCGGCCACGCCGTCAGCCGCGCGCCCGGGGCGCTCCGCGCGCTGCGCCAGGACGTCGGCATGGTGTTCCAGAGCTTCAACCTCTTCCCCCATCTCACCGCCCGCGAGAACGTGGCCCTGCCCCAGACCGTCGTGCTCGGGCGCGGCAAGGCGGAGGCGCGGGCGATGGCCCAGACCCTGCTCGACCGCGTGGGCCTGGCGCCGCGGGCGGATGCCTATCCCTCGGCCCTCTCCGGCGGCCAGCAGCAGCGCGTGGCCATCGCCCGCGCCCTCGGGCTCGAGCCGAAGGTCCTGCTCTGCGACGAGATCACCTCCGCCCTCGACCCCGAGATGGTGGGCGAGGTGCTGGAGGTGGTGCAGGACCTCGCCGCGCGCCGCATGACCATGCTGCTGGTGACCCACGAGATGAGCTTCGCGCGCCGGGCGGCGAACCGCGTGATCTTCATGCACGCCGGCCGCGTCCACGAGGAAGGCTCGCCCGCCGAGATCTTCGAGCGCCCGCGGACGCCGGAGCTCGCCCAGTTCGTGCGCGCCATCAGCATCCGCGACTAAGAAGCCAAGGGAGAACACCATGATCGACCGCCGCCGCCTTCTCGCCCTCGCGCCCCTGCTGCCCCTTGCGGCGGGCACGGCCCGTGCCCAGTCCGGCGCCGTGACCACCGACGAGATCCGCCGGCGCGGCAAAATCCTGATCGCGATGGACACGAACAACCCGCCCTGGGGCATGCTCGACACCGCCATGCAGCCGGACGGCTACGACATCGCGGTGGGGCGGATGCTCGCGCAGGAGCTCGGCGTGCCGATGGAGCTGGTGCCCGTCACCAGCCAGAACCGCATCCCGTTCATCCTCACGGGCAAGGCCGACCTCGTGATGGCCACCCTGACCATCACGCCCCAGCGCGCCGAGCAGATCCTCTTCTCCAAGCCCTATTGCGCGCAGGAGAGCATCATCATGGCCCCGCGCGACACGGCCATCCGCAGCTTCGAAGACCTGCGCGGCAAGCGCGTCTCGGTCGTGCGCGGCGCCATCCAGGACCCGATCGTGGTGGAGCGCGCGCCCGGCGCCGTCATGATGCGCTACGACAACGACGCGAGCACCATCCAGGCGCTGATGTCGCGCCAGGTGGAGGCGACGGCGACCGGGTTCCTCATCCCCGCCCAGACCAACCGCCTGCAGCCCGGCCGCAACTACGAGAAGAAGCTCTCCCTCGGCACGCAGATGATCGGCATTGGCATGCGCCACGGCAGCGACGACCTGCTGCGCGCCGTGAACGGCTTCATCGACAAGGCCAAGGCGGACGGTCGCCTGGCCGAGGCCTTCAAGCGCTACACCGGCGTGGACCTGCTGCCGCTGGCCGACGCCTGACCCGCATGGCCCTCGTCGCCTGCGTGGGGATGACGGTGCACGACCGGATCCTGTCCGTGCCGTCCCTCCCCGCCCAGGCGACGAAGCTCTACGCCAGCGCGGTCGCCGAGGCCGGCGGCGGGCCGGCCGCGACCGCCTCCGTCGCGATCGCGGCGCTCGGCGGCACGGCGCGGCTGTTCGGGCGCGTCGGCGCCGACGACACGGGCCGGGTGATCCGGGCGGAACTCGAGCGCTACGGCGTGGACGCGACCGGGGTGGCGGTGCTGGAGGACGCGCAGTCCGCCTGGTCCGCCGTGGCCGTCGACCCCGCGGGGGAGCGGCTGATCCTGAACTTCCCGGGCCGCGGGCTGCAGGTCGAGCCCGCCTGGCTCGATCCCGCGCGCCTCGTGGGCTGCGGCGCGGTGCTCGTGGACATGGGCTGGCCCCTGGGCGCGGCGCGCGCGCTGGCGCTCGCGCGGGAGCACGGCGTGCCGTCGGTGCTGGACGCCGATCTCGGCCCCCTGCCGGAGGCCGCGGCGCTGATCGAGCGCGCGGGGCACGTGGTCTTCTCGGAACCCGCGCTGCGCCACCATTCCGGCCAGACCTCGCCCGAGGACGGGCTGCGCGCCCTGCGCCGGCGCTTGCCGGGGGCCGTCCTCGGCGTCACCATCGGACCCGGGGGCTACCTCTGGCTGGAGGGGGACGCGCTGAGCCGGATCGCGCCGCCGCGCCTGGCCGTCGTGGACACGCTGGGAGCGGGGGACGTGTTCCACGGCGCCTACGCGCTCGCGCTCGCCGAGGGCGCCGGCCTCGCGCGGGCAGCGCGCTTCGCGGTCGCGTGCGCGACGCTGAAATGCACCCGGCCCGGCGGGCGGGCGGGCGTTCCCTCCCGCGCCGCGGTCGAGGCGCTGCTGGCTCAGCCCTGGTAGTGCCGCAGGAAGTCCGGTCCGCCGTCCTCCATCACGAGCCCGCCGGCGAAGGCGGGCTTGGACGTCCAGGGCCGGCCGTGCTGCGCGAGCAGCGACTGGACGAGGGAGACATAGGGCAGGCCGTGCTCGCGCACGCGGGCGCGGAAGGCATCCCAGTCCGGATATTCCAGCGCCGCCGGCCACCAGATCGCCCGCCCCGCCAGGTAGCCGCTGGCCCCGGCGCGGAAGGCGTAGGTGAGGATGCGGCGGAAGGGCTCCATCGCGGCGCCGGCCGAGAGCATCACCCAGGGACGGTCGAGAAGCGCGTCGATCCGGTCGAACCACGCCTGCGTGCGCGCCGCCTCGGCGCTGCCGTCGTCGGGGTCCACGATCACCGCCGCGGCCACGGGGGTCTCGAGCTTGAAGATGTCGATGCCGTAGCGCTCCTTGCGGAACTCCTCGACGGTGGCGAGCACCATCTCCGGGCGCTTGCCGGCGTCCTCGTGGTAGGAATCGCCCGCGGCGCTGCCGCCGAGGGGATAGACGAGCGGCTCCAGCAGGAAGGCGATGTCGTGCTCCCGGCACTCGCGCCCCACCCGCTCGACCAGCGCGTGCTGGTGCGCCAGCACGTCGGGCGCGGCGTCCGGCCGGTACCACAGCATGAGCTTCACGCCGTCCGCGCCCAGGCGCTTGATCTTGGCGACGGACCAGCCCGGGTAGACCAGCGTCTTGCGCCCGCCCGGCCCTTCCTCGCAGGCGAACTGCTCGAGGGTGATCAGCAGCCCCCGCGCCGGGTCCACGGCGAGGTGGGCGTAAGGAAAGGCGTATTGCGGGTCGAGCAGCATGGCCGAGGCGAAGGGCGAGAGCTCCTCAATGAGCAGGCGCTTGATCCGTCCGATCTCCTCCCAGTCAGGGGAGCCGTGGCGCTCGGCGACGAGCTGCTCCACGCCGGGGCGCTGGTCCACCGCGATCATGGTGAAGAAGCCCCGCGCGTCCGACAGCCGGCGGAGCGACCAGAGCTTGCCTGCGGAAATCTGCATCCTTCCCCCCGTTCCGGCAGGACCCTTATGGCGCCTATTTTCCAAATACGGAAGAATGGAATGAATTATTCATCGGGAGGGGCAAGGCCATGAAACGGGTCGGCTTCGTGCACACCGTCGGCTTCCTGGTCGACCATTTCCGCGAGAGGATGCGCGCCGCCCATCCGGGGGTGGACGCCTTCCACATCCTCAACGAGAGCCTTCTGCAGGACCTCCTGCGGGGCGCGCCGACGGCCCTGGTGCATCGCCGCGTCGTCGCGCAGATCGTGCTGGCGGCCGAGGCCGGGGCCGACCTCGTCGTGGTGACCTGCTCCTCGACCTCGCCGGCGGTCGACGTTGCCCGGCGCCTGGTCCAGCAGCCGGTTCTCAAGATCGACGACCCGATGGCGGCGGAGGCCGTCCGCCGCGGCAGGCGGATCGGGCTGCTCTGCACCGCGTCCAGCACCGTCGAGCCGAGCAGCGCCCTGCTGCGCGCGCACGCGGCGGAGCAGGGGCGGACGGTTGCCATCGAGCCGGTGGTGAAGCCCGACGCCTACGCCGCCCTCATGGCGGGCGACCGGGCGGGCCACGACGCGATCGTGCGCGACGCCGCGTCGGTTCTGGCGCGCGGCTGCGACGTCCTGGTGCTCGCCCAGGCCTCGCTCGCGCATCTGCAGCCGGCCCTGGACGACGAGCTTGCCGTCCCCGTGCTGGCCAGCCCGCCCCTGCTGATGCGCGCTCTCGACGCCGCGCTGAAGGCGGCGCCGCGCGACGCGGCGCCCGCATAGCCCGCGACCCGCGGCCGCGGTAGCGTCGGGCTGCACCAAGGGAGGGGATCGATGGGCCGGCTCGAGGGAAAGATAGCGTGGGTCACCGGCGCCGGCAGCGGCATCGGCGAGGCCGTGGCAGACCGCTTCGGCGCGGAGGGCGCGACGGTGGTGCTGACCGGGCGCCGCCAGGACCGGCTGGAGGGGGTGGCGGCGCGCCTCCGCGGCAAGGGCGGGCGCGCCGAGGTCCAGCCCGCCGACCTCACGGCATCGGCCGAGGTGCAGCGCGTGGCGGACTGGATCGGCGGAACCTTTGGGCGGCTCGACGTGCTGGTCAGCAACGCCGGGTTGAACGTGACGGCGCGGCGCTGGGCGGACCTCACCCCCGAGGGGATCGACGGGCTCGTCCAGGGCAACCTCTCCTCCGCCTTCTACGTCGCGCGCGCGGTGCTGCCGATCATGCGCGCCCAGGGCGGCGGCGTCATGATCCACACGGCGTCGATGGCGGGACGCAACCTCGGCGTGATGAGCGGCCCCGGCTACCAGGCCGCGAAGCACGGCGTCGTCGCCATGAGCCACAGCCTCAACATGGAGGAAGGCGTCAACAACATCCGCAGCACCGCCTTCTGCCCCGGCGAGGTGAACACCGAGATCCTGGCGAAGCGGCCCAACCCGCTGAGCCAGGAGGACCGGGACCGCATGCTGCAGCCCGGGCACTGCGCGGACCTGATCCTCTACGTGGCGACCCTGCCGCCCGCCGTCACGCTGAACGAGGTCTGGCTGACGCCGACCCACAACCGCAGCTACGTCGCGGCGCTGCAGCGGAAGTTGTAGGCGCCGCGCGGCCGCCACGGTGTTTGACCCTCAACGTGCCCTGTGCAAGCTTTCACACCCTGGCCGGGGAGCAGCGCGCCGCCACGTCGGGCCCGCCCCGGAGCGGGCTGATGCGTCTTGCTGACGCCGGTCCTGACATCGCGTCGGACGGCGGCGGAGCAACCCCGGCAAGGTGCCGCCATCCCGGCGCGGACGGTTGAGGCCAAGCGATGCACAGCATAGCGGTCGAGCGGGTGTCGAAGACCTGGAACGGCGTGGCCGCGGTCGAGGACGTGAGCTTCACCGTCGAGGCCGGCGACCTGGTCGCGCTGCTCGGCCCCTCCGGCTGCGGGAAGTCGACGACCCTTCGCCTCATCGCGGGCCTGGACGCGCCGACCGCCGGCCGGATCGTGATCGCCGGGCGGGAGGTGACGGGGCTGCCGCCCGCGCGGCGCGGCATCGCCATGGTGTTCCAGAGCTACGCGCTGTTCCCCCACCTGTCCGTGGCCGAGAACATCCTTTTCGGCCTGAAGGTGCGGAAGGTCCCGCGCGCGGAGCGCGACGGCCGCCTGGCCAAGGCCGCGGAGACGCTCGGGCTCGCGCCGCTCCTCGATCGCCGGCCGTCGCAGCTCTCGGGCGGGCAGCAGCAGCGCGTCGCGCTGGCCCGCGCCCTCGTGGCCGAAGCCTCCGTCTGCCTCATGGACGAGCCGCTCTCCAACCTCGACGCGCAGCTTCGCCTGGAGATGCGGCGCGAGATCCGCGCCCTCCAGCAGCGGCTGGGGATGACGATGATTTACGTCACCCACGACCAGGTCGAGGCCATGACCATGGCCGACCGCGTCATCCTCATGCGGGGCGGGCGGATCGAGCAGAACGCGACGCCGGCCGAGCTCTACGACCGGCCGAGCTCCGCCTTCGCGGCTCGCTTCGTCGGCACGCCGCCCATGAACGTCGTGCCCGCCACGGCGCTTGCCGGGCGGGACTGGGCGCTGCCGGACGCGGCGGCCGGGGGCCTGGGCAGCCTCTCCGTCGGCGTGCGGCCGGAAGCCGTGCGGCTCGACCCGGCCGGCCTGCCCGCCGAGATCGTGGCGGCCGAGTACCTCGGCGCCGACACGCTGATCGAGACGCGCCTCGGCGGCGTCCCCTTCGTGGCGCGGACGGCGGGCCGGATCGGGATGAAGGCGGGCGAGACGATCCATCTCGCCTGGTCGGCCGGCGACGCGCATTGGTTCGACCGCGCGAGCGAGCGGCGGATCGCCTGAGCGGGGCCGTCACACGGGTGTCATGCTTGGCGTGGGTGCAGCGCGCCGGACGCAACCGGCAAGGAGGGAACGATGGACAGGCGACATTTCCTGGCGGGCTCGGCCGCCGCGGCGCTGGCACGGCCGGCCCTGGCGCAGGGCGGGCCGACCGAGTTCTCGTTCTTCTACCCCGTGGCGGTGGGCGGCGCGATCACGCGGGTCATCGACAGCTACGCCGGCGACTTCGCGCGGGAGAACCCGGGCATCAAGGTGACGCCGGTCTATGCCGGCACCTACCAGGAGACCCTGGTCAAGGTCCTGACCGCCCACAAGAGCGGCACGCCCCCGACCCTCTCCGTCCTCCTCTCGACCGACATGTTCACGCTCATCGACGAGGAGGCGATCGTCCCGCTCGACGGTTTCGTGAAGACGGACGCCGACAAGACCTGGCTGGGCGACTTCTTCCCGGCCTTCATGCTCAACAGCCAGACCGCGGGCCAGACCTGGGGCCTGCCCTTCCAGCGCTCGACGATCGTGCTCTACTGGAACAAGGCGCTGTTCCGGCAGGCGGGCCTCGACCCCGAGAAGCCGCCGGCCACCTGGGCGGAGCACGCGGCCTTTGTCGAGAGGCTGACGAAGCGCGACGCCGCCGGCAACGTCAGCCAGTGGGGAACCCAGATCCCCTCCACCGGCTTCGGCTACTGGATGCTGCAGGCGCTGGCGATCGAGGCAGGCGAGGTGCTGGCGAATCAGGAGGGCGACCGCACCTTCTTCGACAAGCCCGGCGTCGTGGAGGCGCTGCAGTACTGGGTGGACCTCGCGCAGAAGTCGAAGGTCTACCCGCCGGGCATCGTCGAGTGGGGCACCACGCCGCGCGACTTCCTCGAGGGGAAGACCGCGATGATGTGGACCACGACCGGCAACCTGACGAACATCCGCACGAACGCGCGCTTCGACTTCGGTGTCGCCATGCTGCCCGCCGGCAAGCGGCGCGGCAGCCCAACCGGCGGTGGCAACTTCAGCATCGCGAAGAAGGCGACGCCGGCGCAGCAGGAGGCGGCCTTCCGCTTCGCCCGCTGGATGACCCAGCCCGAGCGGGCGGCGCGCTGGAGCATCGATACCGGCTATGTCGGCGTCAGCCGCGCCGCCTACGGGACGGCGGCGATGAAGGACTACCTGGCCGGCTTCCCCGCCGCGGCCGTGGCGCGCGACCAACTCGAGTTCGCCGTTGCGGAGCTCTCCACGCACGAGAACCAGCGCGTCACCAAGGCGCTGGGCGACAACATCCAGGCGGTCCTGACCGGCAGCAAGGCGCCGGACCGGGCGATGCGGGACGCCCAGGCAGAGGCCGAGCGCATCCTGCGGCCCTACCGCTAGCCATGCCCCGCCGGGGGACGGCGCGGGACCTCCCGCCGTCCCCTCCCCCCTTCACCAGCCGCTGCCAGGGACCGATGAAGAGCCGCCTTTCCGCCGCCGTCCATGGCTGGCTCCTGCTCCTGCCGGCCATGGCGCTCCTCGTCGCCTTCACGCACTGGCCGGCGGTCGCGAGCCTCGTCGAGAGCTTCACCTCCACGCCGCGGCCGCGCCGGCCGTCGCGCTTCGTGGGCGTCGCGAACTACGAGCAGATGCTGGCGGATCCCGTCTTCTGGCAGTCGCTCGTGAACAATCTCCGGTTCGCGCTCGGCACCATCCCGCTCGCGATCGGGCTCGCGCTGCTGATGGCGGTCTGGGTGAACGACCGCATCCCCGGGCGCACCTTCGCCCGCATGGCCTACTTCACCCCGACCATCCTGCCGATGATCGCGGTCGCGAACATCTGGCTGTTCTTCTACACGCCGCAGTACGGGCTGCTGGAGCAGGTGACGGCGGCGCTCGGCCTGCCCTCGCACAACTGGCTGGGGTCGCGGGAGACGGCGCTCGCCGCCGTCACGCTGGTGGCGGTGTGGAAGGAGGCGGGCTTCTTCATGATCTTCTACCTCGCCGCGCTGCAGGGCATCTCGCCGACGCTCGCGGAGGCGGCAGCGCTGGAGGGTGCCTCGCGCTGGACCTTCTTCCGCCGCGTCCAGTTCCCGCTCCTCATGCCGACGACGCTCTTCGTCCTCATCAACGCCGTGATCAACGCCTTCCGCACCGTCGACCACATCATCGTCATGACCCGTGGCGGGCCGGACAACGCAACCTCGCTGCTGCTGTTCTACGTCTACCAGGTGGGCTTCAACTTCTGGGACACGTCCTACGCGGCGGCGCTCACGGTCGTCCTCCTCGTGATGCTGGCGGTCGCGGCCCTCGTCCAGTACGGATGGCTCGAGCGCCGGGTGCACTACCGGTGAGCGGCGTTCCCCTGGCCGGCCCCGCGGTCCGCCGGCGCCCCGCCCCGCCCGAGCTCCGGCCCTCGCCCTACGAGCCCACCGGCTTCTGGCGCGCGCTGGAAGGGCTCGGCGCGGTGCTGCTCGCCCTGCTCTGGGTGCTGCCGCTCCTCTTCGCGGTCTGGGCCGCCTTCCACGGGGCCGAGGACACGGCGCGGCTCGACCTCGACGCGCCGCTCACCCTGTCGAACTTCCGCCGCGCCTGGGAGGCGGCGCCCTTCGCCCGCTACTTCCTCAACACGATCGTGCTGGTCACGCTCATCTTCGCCGGCCAGGTCGTGCTCGGCACGCTCGCCGCCTTCGCCTTCGCCCGCTACGACTTCCCGGGGAGCGGCATCGCCTTCGCGCTCGTGCTCGTGCAGCTCATGATCATGCCGGACGTGCTGATCGTGGAGAACTACCGCACGATGAGCCGCCTCGGGCTGGTCGACACCATCCCGGGCATCGCCCTGCCCTACATCGCCTCGGCCTTCGGCATCTTCCTCCTGCGGCAGACCTTCAAGACGATTCCGAAGGAGCTGGACGACGCGGCGCGGGTCGAGGGCGCGAGCGCCCTTCAGGTCCTCCTCCGGATCTACGTCCCGCTGGCCAAGCCCGTCTACGTCGCCTACGGCCTCGTCTCCGTCAGCTACCACTGGAACAACTTTCTCTGGCCGCTGATCGTCACCAACTCGGTCGAGGCGCGCCCGCTCACCGTCGGGCTGCAGGTCTTCGCCGGCGGCGACCAGGGCGTGGACTGGGCGGTGATCTGCGCGGCCACCCTCATGACCTCGGCCCCCCTGCTGGTGGGCTTCCTGCTCTTCCAGCGGCAGTTCGTGCAGAGCTTCATGCGCGCGGGGATCCGGTAGGCCATGCAGCTCGTCACCTGGAACATCCAGTGGGGCCTGGGGATGGACGGGCGGGTGGACATCGCCCGCATCGTCCGCCACGCGCGCGCCCTCGCCGACTTCGACGTATTGTGCCTGCAGGAGGTGGCCGACAACCTGCCGGACCTGCAGGGCAGCCGCGGCGAGGACGAGTTCGCCGAGCTAGCGGCGCTCCTGCCCGGCTACCGCGCCGTGGCCGGGGTCGGGCTCGAGATCATGGACGGCGACGGCGCGCCGCGGCGCTTCGGCAACGTGATCCTCTCCCGCCTGCCCGTGCTGCAGGTGCTCCGGCACGCCCTGCCCTGGCCCGGTGGGGCGGACCGCAGCATGCCGCGGGTGCTGCTCGAGGTGACGGTGATGGCGCCCTTCGGCCCGCTGCGCGTCATGACCACCCATCTCGAGTACTTCTCGGCCGAGCACCGGCGGGCGCAGGTCGAGGCCATCCGCGACGCGCACGCCCTCGCGCAGGACCGCGCCGCCCGCCCGAGGCAGCCCGGCAGCGGTCCCTACGCCCCCCGGCCGAGCCCGCGCTCCGCCATCCTGACGGGCGACTTCAACATGCCGCCGTCCGACGCGACGAAGGCGCGCCTCTCGGCCCCGTTCGATAACGGCGCGCCGCCGCTCCTCGACGCCTGGGGCCTTCGCCACGGCGAGGCCCCTCACCCGCCCTCCTTCTGCATCGCCGACCAGACCTATGGCGAGCCGCATTGCTGCGACTACCTCCTCGTCACGCAGGATCTCGCGCCGCGGGTGCGCGCGGTGAGCTACGACGTCGACGTCCGCCTGTCGGACCACCAGCCGGCGGTGCTCACCCTCGGCTGACCCTCGCGGCCGCGCGGGCCCGCCGGGCCGGCGCTTGCCGGACCCTGGTTCCGGCCTATCTGCAACGAATGCCCCTTGCCGCTCCCTGCACACCCGACGCGCGCGCTGGCCGGCGCGGTCTGCGCCCCACGGCGACCCCGTCGCCGGCCGTTCCGCCGCCGGTCCGCCCGTCGCGATGACGGCGCTTCGCTTCCTCGTCGCCGAGAGCGAGACGCCGGAGGACCGCGAGCGGCGCCGCGAGAGCGTGGGGCGCAGCAGCGGCGAGACCTATCTCGACACGCTGCGCGCGATCGTGCCTGAGGCCGTCTGCGAGCTGGTCCGGCCGGCGGAGGAGGGCGCGGCCGCGCCGGGTGTTGAGGCGCTGCGCGAGCAGGACGGCGTCTTCCTCACGGGATCGCCGCTGCACGTCTACGAGGACACGCCCGAGGTGCGCCGCCAGCTCCGCTTCATGCGCGACGTGTTCCGGTCGGGAACGCCCTCCTTCGGGTCTTGCGCGGGGCTTCAGGTGGCCACGGCCGCCGCCGGGGGCCGGGTGCGGGAGAACCGGCGCGGGCACGAGGCGGCCTTCGCGCGGCGCATCACCGCGACCGAGGCCGGGCGCGAGCATCCGCTCCTGGCCGGGCGGCCCGCGGCCTGGGACGCGCTGGCCATCCACACCGACGAGGTGGAGCGCCTGCCGGAGGGCGGCACCGTGCTCGCCGGCAACGGGGTGAGCGCCGTGCAGGCGGCCGAGATCCGGCACGAGGGCGGCACCTTCTGGGGCGTGCAGTACCACCCCGAGCTGCCCCTGGACGAGGTGGCGGCGGCGCTGCGCCGGCAGGCCAAGGACCTGATGGAGCAGGGGCTGGCGCGCGACGAGGCGGCGGTCGACGCCCAGGCCTCGCTCATCGAGGCGCTGCACCGGGAGCCGGAGCGACGCGACCTTGCCTGGCGGCTCGGCGTGGACCGGCAGGTGACCTGCGCCGCGCAGCGCCAGGTGGAGCTGCGCAACTTCATCGAGCACCTCGTCCGGCCGGTCCACCGGGCGCGCGGCCGGGCCTGACGCCGCGGCGCGCCGGGCCTCCCGGCCGGCCGATGCGCGGGGGGCGTTGGCCTTGCGCCCCCAGCCTGCGTATCGTTCCCCCATAACCCGGGAGGAATCACATGCAAGCAACCCGTCGCTCGGCCTTGGCCGCGGCGCTCGCCACGCCCTTCGTGCGGCCGGCCGCGGCGCAGCCGGCCTGGCCGAACCGCCCCGTGCGCGTCATCGTCCCCTGGCCGCCCGGCGGGTCCACCGACGTGCTCTGCCGTTTGCTCTGCGAGCAGATGCAGCAGCGGCTCGGCCAGACCTTCGTGCTGGAGAACCGGCCCGGCGCCGGCGGCAACATCGGCGCGGACGCGCTCGCCAAGGCCACGCCGGACGGCTACAGCATGGCGCCGCTGACGCTCGGCGCCTGGCACATCAACCAGTTCCTCTACTCCACGCTCCCGTACAACCCCCAGCGCGACTTCCAGCCGATCTCGATGCACTGGGAGCTGCCGAACGTCCTCGTCGTCTCCAGCCAGCACAACCCGGCGAACAGCTTCCAGGAGTTCGTCGCCTGGGCGAAGGCGCGGCGCGAGGGCATCAGCTACGGCTCGCCCGGCGTCGGCACCACCGCCCATCTCAGCGGCGCGCTGTTCACGAGCCGCCTGGGCATCGACGGCACCCACGTGCCCTTCCGGGGCGCCGCGCAGATCATTCCCGCGATGCTTTCCGGCGACCTGACCTGCGCGATGGACAACCTCGCGAGCTACGTGCCCGTGATCCAGGAGGGCCGCATGAAGGCCTTCGTGATCACCGGCGCCGAGCGCTGGCCGAACCTGCCGAACGTGCCGATCATGCAGGAGGTCGGCGTGCCCGACTTCGTGGTGACGAGCTGGTGCGCCATGGCCTTCCCCGCGGGGGTTCCGGCCGCGATCGTGGAGCGGGCGGCGGCCGCGATGCGCGAGATCGGCCAGGACGCGGCCGTGCAGGAGCGGTTCCTGCGCGCCGGCGCCAAGTGCGTCTGGAGCACCCCGGCCGAGGTGACCGCCCGCGTGGACCGCGAGCGCCCGACCTGGCGGGAGGTCGTGCGGATCTCCGGCGCGCGCCTGGACTAGGCCCGCCGGACGGGCGGCACAGCGGCCCGGGCGCTCGCCACCCGGGCCATCCATCCCCATCTCCGGTAGATGAGCGCCTCCCCGTCCGCCACCGCCCCCACCGAGGCCCTGGCGGGTCTGGTGGAGCGGGTGACCTACCACAACGCCGAGAACGGCTTCTGCGTGCTGCGGGTGAAGGCGCGCGGGCACAAGGACCTCGTCACGGTGGTGGGGCACGCGGCCAGCATCGCGGCCGGCGAGTGGGTGCAGCTCTCCGGCAGCTGGACCAACGACCGCACCCACGGGTTGCAGTTCCGCGCGGGCTTCCTCAAGGCGAGCCCGCCGACGACGCTCGAGGGCATCGAGCGCTACCTCGGCTCGGGCATGATCCGCGGCATCGGCCCGGCCTATGCCAGGAAGCTCGTCCGCGCCTTCGGGGACGCCGTGTTCGACCTCATCGAGGCCGAGCCCGCGCGGCTCCGCGAGGTCACGGGCATCGGCCCCAAGCGGGCGTCGCGCATCGTGGCGGGCTGGGCCGAGCAGAAGGTCATCCGCGAGATCATGCTCTTCTTGCACGCCCACGGGGTCGGCACCTCGCGCGCCGTGCGGATCCACAAGACCTACGGCGCGGAGGCGGTGCGGGTGATCAGCGAGAACCCCTACCGCCTCGCCCGCGACATCCGCGGCATCGGCTTCCGCACCGCCGACCTCGTGGCCCAGCGCCTCGGTATCGAGCCCACCGCCATGATCCGGGTGCGCGCCGGCATCTCCTTCGCGCTCGCCGAGGCCACGGGCGAGGGCCATTGCGGGCTGCCGCTCGCGGAGCTCACCGCCCAGACCGCGGCCCTCATCGAGGTGCCACCTCCCCTCATCGAGACCGCGCTCGAGCTGGAGCTGGCCGAGGGGGACGTGGTGGCCGACACGCTGGAGGGCGAGCGCTGCGTCTTCCTGGCGGGGCTGTACCGCGCCGAGCAGGGGATCGCCGAGCGGCTGCGGGCGCTGGCCCAGGGGGCGCCGCCCTGGCCCGCCATCGACGCCGATCGCGCCATCCCCTGGGTGGAGGGCAAGACCGGCCTCTCGCTCGCCCCCAGCCAACGGGAGGCCCTCGCGCTCGCCACCCGCTCGAAGGTGCTGGTGATCACCGGCGGGCCGGGCGTGGGCAAGACCACGCTCGTGAACTCGGTCCTGCGGGTGCTGCGCGCCAAGGGGGTGGAGGTGGCGCTCTGCGCGCCGACGGGGCGCGCGGCCAAGCGCCTGTCCGACAGCACGGGGATGGAAGCACGGACCATCCACCGCCTGCTGGAGACCGACCCCAAGACCGGCGGATTCAAGCGCACGGAGGAGCGGCCGCTGGACTGCCAGCTTCTCGTGGTGGACGAGACCTCGATGGTCGACGTGCCGCTCATGCGCGCCCTGCTGCGGGCGTTGCCGGACGAGGCGGCGCTGCTGCTGGTGGGCGACGTGGACCAGCTCCCCTCCGTCGGGCCTGGGCAGGTGCTGGCCGACATCATCGGCTCCGGCGCCCTCCCCGTCGTGCGGCTCACCGAGGTGTTCCGCCAGGCCGCCGAGAGCCAGGTCATCGTCAACGCGCACCGCATCAACGAGGGGCACATGCCCGAGCTCCGCCCGGGCGAGGGGTCGGACTTCTTCTTTGTCGACGCCGCCGATCCCGAGGAGGGCGTGCGCAAGCTGCTGACGGTGGTGCGGGAGCGCATCCCCGCCCGCTTCGGGCTCGACCCCGTGCGCGACGTGCAGGTGCTCTGCCCGATGAACCGCGGCGGCCTCGGCGCGCGCTCGCTCAACATCGAGCTGCAGAAGGTCCTGAACCCGCCGGGCGAACTGCGGGTGGAGCGCTTCGGCTGGACCTTCGGCCCCGGCGACAAGGTCATGCAGGTGGCCAACGACTACGACCGCGAGGTCTACAACGGCGACCTCGGCGTGATCGCCTCCATCGACATGGAGGAGGGCGAGCTCACGGTGCGCTTCGAGGGGCGGGAGGTCGCCTACGGCTTCGGCGAGCTCGACGAGCTGGTGCTCGCCTACGCCACCACCATCCACAAGGCGCAGGGCTCGGAGTACCCGGCGGTGGTCATCCCGCTCACCACCCAGCACTACGCCATGCTGGCCCGCAACCTCCTCTACACCGGCGTGACCCGCGGCAAGAAGTTGGTCGTGCTGGTCGGGCAAAGGCGGGCGCTCGCCATCGCCGTCCGGAACAGGAACACCCGGCAGCGCTGGTCGAAGCTCCGCGAGTGGCTGGCCTAGGGGCCGCGGAGCGCAGCGCGGGCTCCCGCGCCCCGCTCAGTCCTGCTCGTTGAGGAAGGGGTTGGACCGGCGCTCCTCGCCGAAGGTGGAGCCCGGCCCGTGGCCGCAGAGAAAGCGGATCTCGTCACCGAGCGGCAGCAGCTTGCCCTTGATCGCCGCGATCAGCGCCGCGTGGTCGCCGTAGGGGAAGTCGGTGCGCCCGACGGAGCCGCGGAAGATCACGTCCCCGACCACCGCCACGCCGAGCGCCGTGGAGACGAAGGCCACATGCCCCGGCGTGTGGCCGGGGCAGTGCAGCACGGCGAAGTCCTGCCCGGCGATGGAGACCGTCTCGCCCTCGGCCAGCCAGCGGTCCGGGGTCACGTTCTCCAGCCCCTCGATGCCGAAGCGCTCGCCCTGGTCGGCGAGGCTTTCGAGGAGGAAGGCGTCGCGCCGGTCCGGCCCCTCGATCGGCACGGCCCCGCCCTGCCGCGCCTCCAGCTCGCGCTTCAGCCCGGCCGCGCCGCCGGCGTGGTCCAGGTGGCCGTGGGTGAGCAGGATGCGGTCCACGGTGACGCCGGCCTTGTCGAGCGCGGCCAGGATGCGCGGCACGTCGCCGCCGGGGTCGACCACCGTGCCGCGCCCCGTCTCCGCGTCCCAGACAAGGGCGCAGTTCTGCTGGAAGGGCGTGACCGGGATTTGGGCGGCCTGGAGCTGGGGCATCGGGCGGGCCTGCCACGCAGGGCGGGGGCGGTCAACGGTCGCGCCCTCGCGCCGGCGGGGACGCCCCGGCATGGCTGGCACCGCGGGGCTGGGCTAGCGTCGCGCGACAGGCCCGGGCCCGACGGCGGCCGGCACGGCTTCTTTCAAAGGCGATCCAATGCCCACTCCCCTCGAGCAGTTCACCGCCATGACGGCAGCCATCGCCGAGGCGGCGGCGCGGAGCCAGCTCGGGCAGGATCTGGTGATCACGGAGGAGCCCCGGCACGTCGACGACCTGGACCTGGGCACGGAGGCCGGCCCGCCCGCGGTCACCGGCCGGTTCGGCGTGCTGATGGGCGGGGCGCCGGGCGGCATGACCGTCTCCCTGTCCCCGGGCGAGGACGAGGGCACCTTCGACTTCCAGCTCGTGACCGCCCTCGACGGCAGCGACGAGCAGGTGGTGTTTACGGCGACGGTCGAGGACACGATGGACCTGTCGGCCACCTACCAGTCCCTTCTGGAGGCCCGGCGCGACCCCGGCGCCGATCCCGACATCCAGAACACCGTGGCCTGACGGCCCGGCGGCCGGGCCCGGTCAGGCGCGGAAGCTTTCCAGCAGGTCGGGCGGGCCCATCTGGCCCCCCTTGAGCATGACCTCGATGCCGTCCAGCGCCGGGTCGTCGCTGTGGCCGCGGCACCAGGCGACGCCGGGCGCGATCACGCCGCCATACGAGAGCCCCCAGAGGTCGATCGCCCGCGCGCCCAGGCTCGAGGTGTCGCCGCCCGCGATGCCCAGGCGCCGCACAGGCTGCCGGCGCAGGACGCGCCCAAGCAGCGCAGCGGTGGCCTCCGCGGCCGCCCCGGGAGTTGGGCCAGCCGCTCCCGGGCGCTCGGTCACGAGGAGGACGTCGCGGCCCTCCCCCAGCAACCGGCAGGCCTCGGCGGCCTCCGCCTCCGCGTAGGCCGTATCGGCGCCGAGCCGGGCGGGGTCGACGGCACGATGGACGCGGTGATCACGCAGAACCCGCGGGCGATGCTGATCGACTACGCCACCGTCTTCGCGAACCTCCGCAGCGGGCGCGCGGCGGAGCACGGCATGGGCCGACCCGTCGGCGAGATCATCCTCCGCGAGAACCTGCCCTGAGCGGACGTCCCGCTCAGACGAAGCGCGGGATTGGCCCGCGCTGCGGCGTCTGGTCTGGCAGCTCGACCTCGATGTCGTCGACGTAGCACCACCCCCAGCCCTCCGGCGGGTCGTAGCTCTCGATGATCGGGTGCGCCGTCGCGCGGAAATGGGCGCGCGCGTGGCGGTGCGGCGATTGGTCGCAGCAGCCGACATGGCCGCATTCGCGGCAGAGGCGGAGGTGGACCCAGGGGCTGCCGATCCTCAGGCACTCCTCGCAGCCTTTCGCGCCCGGCTCCACGGTCCGGATCCTTTGCGTGTGGGTGCAGGGCATCAGGCCATCTCCCGGGCGGGTGTCGCGGCGAGCAGCGCGTGCAGCTGGGCGACCACCGCGGCCCCCTCGCCCACCGCCGCGGCGACGCGCTTGGTGGAGCCCGCGCGGACGTCGCCGATGGCGAAGACGCCGGGCCGGCTCGTCTCCAGCGGCAGGTCGCCGGCCCCGGTGAGCACGAATCCCTTGGCGTCCGTCTCCACGCAGTCGCGCGCCCATCCCGCGTTGGGGTCGGCGCCGATGAACAGGAAGACGTGCCGCACCGCGCGGCGGTGGCGCGTGCCGTCGCGGCGGTCCTGGAACGTCGCGGCCTCGAGCCCCGTCTCGCGTCGGCCCTCCAGGCCGACGATCTCGCTGCCGACGTGCAGCTCTACGTTCGGCAGCGCGGCGATGCGGTCGATCAGGTAGCGCGACATCGTCTGCGCGAGGTCCCGGCGCACCACGAGGTGGAGCTTTCTCACTTGCGGCGCGAGGAAGACGACGGCCTGGCCGGCGGAGTTGCCGCCGCCGACCAGGACGACCTCCTCCCCGGCGCAGAGCCGCGCCTCGACCGCCGAGACCCAGTAGGACACCCCGGCCCCCTCGAACTCCGCCAGATTGGGGATGTCCGGCCGGCGGTAGCGGGCGCCGGACGCAATCACCACCGATCGCGCCCTCACGTGGCGGTCGCCGGCGCAGAGCAGGGTCAGGCGGGAGGGCGCGCACTCCAGCCGCTGCACCGCGACCGGGATGGCGATCTCGGCGCCGAACTTGAGCGCCTGGTTGAAGGCCCGCCCGGCGAGGGCCTGGCCCGAGATGCCCGTGGGGAAGCCGAGGTAGTTCTCGATGCGCGCGGAGGCGCCGGCCTGCCCTCCCATGGCGCGCGAGTCCAGCACGATGACCGACAGCCCTTCGGACGCCGCGTAGACGGCGGTCGCCAGCCCCGCCGGGCCGGCGCCGACGATCGCCACGTCGTAGAGCCGATCCGGGTCGATGGGCGGGACGATGCCGAGGCAGGCCGCCAGCTCCTCGTCGCTCGGCCGCTTGAGCACGGGGCCGGCGGGGCAGACGACCAGCGGCAGCTCCTCGGGCAGCACGCCGGTGCGCTCCACGAGGGCGCGGCCCTCCTCGTCCGCCCGCGCGTCGAGGACGAGGTTGGGCAGGCCGCTGCGCCCGAGGAAGTCTTGCAGCCGCAGGACGTCCGGGCTGCCCGGCACGCCCACCAGGATCGTGCCCGCGCCACCCTCCTCGATGAGGCTCACCCGCCGCAGGATAAGCGCCCGCATGACGAGCTCGCCCAGGTCGGCCGACCCGACCATGAGCGCGCGCAGGTGGGCGGGGTCCAGCGGCAGCGCCGTGCAGCCGTCCGGGCCGGCGCGGCCGGACGCGATGGAGGGGCGGCCCGCCAGCTGGTTCACCTCCCCCGAGAACTGCCCGGGACGGTGGGTGGTGACGACGGCGTCGCGGCTCAGCCCGTCGCGGCGCAGGACCTCGATCGACCCCTCCAGCACCAGCCAGGCGGGCGCGCCGTGGTCGCCGATCGCGTAGAGCGTCGCGCCCGGGGGAAACCGCACCGCGGGACCGCTGGCGAAGCGGCGTGCCGTGTCGATCTGCGCGGCGGTGAGGACGGGGAACATCTGGTGCTCGCGCGTGTCGATCGTGCTCATGCCGTCCTCCGTGGTGCCGGCCGCCCCCGCGCCCCTGGAGGGCGAGAGGCGGCGGGGCACCTCAACGCTGCCGGCGTCTCACCCCGCGACGCAAGTCCTGCAAGGCCCGGGCCAGTTGAAGGCAGACCCCTGAGGGACCGGCGCAGGGGTCACGGGGCTTCTCCCGCCAGGTCTGCCTCGGCCGGTGCCGCGTTGCCCGTCCTTCTCCAGAAGGCGGCGGCGCGGCGGTGTCCCTCGAGGCCTTCGCGGGCGCTCTGGCGGATGGCAGGCGGGGCGACGGCGGCCACGCCGCGCGGGTCCAGCCACTGGTGCGTGCAGACCTTCAGGTAGGAGCCGACCCAGAGGCCGCCCGTGTAGCGCCCGGCGCCGAGGGTGGGCAGGGTGTGGTTGGTGCCGCAGCACTTGTCGGAATAGACGACGCTGGCCAGCGGCCCGATGAAGAGGGAGCCGTAGTTGCGCAGCTTGCGCGCGGTGGCCTGCGGGTCGGCGGTGTGGACCTGCAGGTGCTCGGCGGCGACGCGGTCGGAGTACGCGATCATCGCGGCCTCGTCGGCGCAGAGGACGACCTCGCCGTGGTCCCGCCAGGCCGGGCCGGCGACATCGGCCGTGGGCAGGTCGGTGAGCTGGCGCTCGACCGCGGCGACGGTCGCCTCCGCGAGGGCCCGGCTGGTGGTGATCAGGCCCACGCGGGTCATCACGTCGTGCTCGGCCTGGGCGAGAAGATCGGTGGCGATCATCTCGGCGTCGCCGGTCTCGTCGGCGACGACGTAGATCTCGCTCGGCCCGGCGAGCTGGTCGATGCCGACGGTGCCGAAGACCTGGCGCTTGGCCTCGTTCACGTAGGCGTTGCCGGGGCCGACGATCTTGTCGACGGCCGGCACGCTCTCGGTCCCGAAGGCCATGGCGGCGATCGCCTGGGCGCCGCCGATGCGGAAGATGCGGTCGGCGCCCGCGAGGTGGCAGACGGCGATCATGTCGGGATGCGCGCCCGGCGGCAGGCAGGCGATGACCTCGTCGCAGCCGGCCACGCGGGCGGGGACGATCGTCATGACGGGGGCGGAGAGCAGCGGGTAGCGGCCGCCGGGAACGTAGGCGCCCACGCGCCGGATCGGGATGAGGCGATGGCCGAGGTGCAGCCCGGGAAGGGGCTCGACCTCCAGCGGGAGCATCGTGCCGAGCTGCGCGGTGGCGAAGTCGCGCACGCGGGCGATGGCGAACTCGGCGTCGGCGCGGGCGGCCGGGTCCAGGCGGGCGAGGGTCTCCTCTCGCTCCGCCGGCGTCACCTCGAAGGCCGCGAGGTGCGACCGGTCGAAGGCGGCGGCGTACTCGCGCACCGCGGCGTCGCCGCGCCGCCGGACGTCCTCCAGCACGGCCCGCACGGTGGCGCCGCGGGCGTCGTCGTCCTGGAGGGAGGCGCGGCGGGCCGGCTTGATGACGGTCAGGCCGGCATCGGCCGTGTCTGGGGCGGGCATGCGGGCCTCCTCGGGCGATGGCGCCGGCCGCCGAGGCGGCCAGCGCGGGCCGGCAGGGTGGCGCCGCCGGGCCACCGGCCGAAAGTGGGCGAGCGCGAGGCCGTCGATTATCCTCAACGCTGAGCCGGGGCGGGAGGCGCCCGATGGCGAGGCCGGGATGAACCAACCGACGATGCCCACGGCTTCAAAAGCCCGCAGCCCCACCGCTTTCGTAGCGTCATCCTGGGGGTGAGCGGGATCGTGAGCGCCGTCACGCCGCCTACCGACCGAGCCGGCGATTATCCTGCCCGCCCCTCCCCGCCCGCTTGCGCCACACGGCCCGCCCGGGCTGTCCTTTGGGGGCAGAGCGCGGGGGCGGCGATGGCGAAGAGGCGTATCCTGGCCGGCGGCATCGCGCAGGAGTCCCACAGCTTCAACCCCGTGCCGACGGGCCGCTCCTGGTTCAACATCCGCGCCGGGCGGGAGGCGGTGGAGGGCGCCCGCGGCAGCAACTCCGTGCTCGGCGGCATCGTGGACGCCGCGGAGGCGAGCGGCGCCGAGGTGATCGTGCCCGTCCTGTTCCGCGCCCAGTCCGGCGGCCCCGTGGAGGAGGCCGTCTTCGCCGATGCGCGCGACATCCTCTGCGACGCGGCCCGGCGCGGCGACTTCGACGCGATCGTGCTCCCGCTGCACGGGGGAATGCTGACGCCGAGCCTGGAGGACCCGGAGGGCGCGCTGATGGCGGCGCTGCGCGCCATAGTCGGCGACGACGTCCCGATGACCGCGGGCTTCGACCTGCACGCCCATGTCACGCCGGAGATCCTGGCGCGCTGCGACCTGCTGGCGGGCTACCTCACCAACCCGCACGCGGACCAGGGAAGCACCGGCCGGCGCGCGACGCGGGCCGCGCTGGACATGCTGGAGGGGCGGCTGCGGCCGGCCCTGGCCGCCGTCCACCTGCCGATGCTCACCCTCGGCCACGACCGCACGGACGAGGAGCCGCTGCTCTCCCTGCACCGCCGCGCGCGCGAGGCGGTCGAGCGCGGCGCGGCCCATGACGTGTCAATCTTCAACGCGCAGCAGTTCCTGGACGTGCGCGGCCTTGGGCAATGGGTGCTCGCCTACGGCAACGGGACGCCACCGGACGACGTGGCGCTGGAGCTGGCGCGGACGCTCTGGGATCGGCGACGGGAGCTGATCGGGACCTACCCATCCCTCGAGGAGCAGCTCGACCGGGCGGCGCGCGGCACGCCGCGGCCGCTGGTCCTCGGCGACCAGGGAGACCGGGTGGCGGGCGGCAGCCCGGGCGACGGGACCCACGTATTGCGGGCGTTGCTCGCGCGGGGCGACCTGCCGGCCTCGGCCGTGCCGGTCGTGGACGCGGAGGCGGTGCGGGCCTGCCTGGCCGCGGGGCCGGGGCGCGAGGTGACGCTGACGGTCGGCGGCCGCTTCTCCAGGGTCGCGCCGCCGACGGAGGTGACCGGCGTCGTCGTCGCGGCCGGGACCTCGGCGGAGGTGGTCTATGACGGGCCGGCGGACGCGGGCTACCGCGCCGCGCTGGGTGCCCATGCGGTGCTGCGCGCGGGGAAGGTGCACGTCGTGCTGACGGACCAGCCCTATTCCTACCTCGATCCCGGCTACTTCCGCGCCATGGGCGTCGATCCCGCGCAACTGGGGATCGTGGTCACCCGCTCCGGCTACCACTTCACCCTCAACTACGCCGCGATCGGGGAGTGCGTGACGGTCGACACGCCCGGCATGACCTCCTACCGCGTGGCGGAGCTGCCCTTCACCGTCGCGCGGCCCTTCTTCCCGCTCGACGACATCGAGGTCACGCCGCGGCTGCACGCGCGCGGCAGCGGGGTTCCCTGAAAAGGCCTTGCCACCGCGCCAGGGGGCTTGTTGGATCGCCGCGATGTTCCCGCGGGGCGGGAGGGTCGGGGCCATGAAGGAGGGATCGATGCATCGTCGCTCGCTGTTCAAGGGGGCTGCCGCCGGCGCCGCCCTCTCCGTGCCCGCCCTGGCGCAGGGCACGGCGCGCACCCTGCGCTTCATCCCGCAGATCGACCTCGCCTTCCTCGACCCGCACTGGACGACGGCGAACGTCACCCGCAACCACGGCTACATGGTGTTCGACACCCTCTACGGGCTCGACGAGAACGACGTGGCGCACCCGCAGATGGCCGAGGGCCACCGCGTGGAGGAGGACAGCCGGCGCTGGACCATCCGGCTCCGCGAAGGGCTGCTCTTCCACGACGGCACGCCGGTCCTCGCGCGGGACTGCGTGGCGAGCCTGCGGCGTTGGGGCGCGCGGGACGCCTTCGGCGGCGCGCTGATGCGGGCGACCGACGAGATCTCGGCACCCGACGACCGCACCATTGTCTTCCGCCTGAAGAAGCCCTTCCCGCTGCTGCCGGACGCCCTGGCGAAGCCCACCGCGATGATGCCGGCGATCATGCCGGAGCGCGTGGCGCAGACCGACCCCGGCACGCAGATCACGGAGATCATCGGCAGCGGCCCCTTCCGCTACGTCGCGGACGAGCGGCTGCAGGGCGCGCGCAACGTCTACGCCAGGTTCGACCGCTACCGGCCGCGCGACGGCGGGCCGGCGATTGGCAGCGCGGGACCGAAGGTCGTCCACTACGACCGCGTGGTCTGGACCACCATCCCCGACAGCTCCACCGCGGCCAGCGCCCTCGTCTCGGGGGAGCAGGACTGGTGGGAGCAGGTGGCGCACGACCTGAAGCCGATGATCGCGCGCGGCCGCAACCTGAAGATGCTCGTGCAGGAGGAAGCGGGCACGATCGGCATGCTGCGGCCGAACAGCACGCAGGCCCCGTTCAACAACGCCGCCATCCGCCGCGCCGTCATGGGCGCGATCGACCAGACCGCCTACATGCAGGCGATCGTCGGCGACGACCGCGCGTCCTTCCGCGTGCCCACCGGGTTCTTCTGCCCGGGGACGCCGATGGCGACGGAGGTCGGGCTCGAGCCGCTCCGCAAGCCCAAGGACGACGCAGCGGTGCGGCGCGACCTGGAGGCCGCGGGCTACAAGGGCGAGAAGGTCGTCCTGCTGGTGCCGACGGACTACGTGACCATCAAGGCGCTCGGCGACGTGGCGGCGGACATGCTGCGGCGCATCGGCATGAACGTGGACTACGTCGCGACGGACTGGGGTACCATGCTGCAGCGGCGCAACAACCGCGGCCCGGTGGAGAGCGGCGGCTGGAGCCTCTTCGCGACGAGCTGGACGGGAACCGACCTGATGAACCCGGCGACCCATGTCGGCGTGCGCGGCAACGGCGGCGCGGGCTATGCCGGCTGGTACGAGAGCGCGCGGCTGGAGGGGCTCTACAACACCTGGTTCGACGCGCCCGACCTGGCCGGGCGCCAGGCCGTGTGCCGCGACATCCAGATGGCCTGCCTCGAGGAGGTGCCCTACTACCCGCTCGGCCAGTTCACGCAGCAGACGGCGACGCGGGGCATCCAGGGGCTGCAGACGGGCTTCACGCGCTTCTGGGGCATCCGACCGGCGTGAGGCGCCCGCGGCGGCGCCGGCCGCGCGGAACTTCCGCCGGTCGCGCGCGCTTCCCGCACGGGCGCGGGCGGCGGGGCGTCATGCTCCACCTCATCCGGCGCCATCCTGGCAGGAGTGACGGATGACCATTCTCAAGATCGCGCGCATGGGCCATCCCGTCCTTCTCGAGAAATGCGAGCCCGTCGCCGATCCCGGGGCGCCGGAGATCCGGCGCCTCGTGCAGGACATGATGGAGACGATGGAGGACGCACCCGGCGCGGGCCTCGCGGCGCCGCAGGTGCATGTGCCGCTCCGGCTCTTCGTCTTCCGCGTCCTTCCCTCCCGCACCAGCGGGGTGCCGGGCGACACGGTCGTCGGCAACACGGTGCTCATCAATCCCGTCGTCGAGCCGCTGGGGGAGGAGAAGCACCTTCGCTGGGAGGGCTGCCTCTCCATCCCCGGCCTGCGGGCCGCCGTGCCGCGGTACCGGCGCGTCCGCTACACGGGCCTCGATTGCGACGGCCGGACGGTGACGGCCGAGGTCGCCGGCTTCCACGCCGGCGTCGTGCAGCACGAGAACGACCACCTCGACGGCATCCTCTACCCCACCCGGATGGAGAACTTCACGCTCATGGGCTTCAACGAGGAACTCGCCCGCGCGGACGAGCTGGCGGCGCAGGCCGACGCCGCACGGGCGCGGTGGAACACCGGGGCGGAAGCGGCCGCCTCCCGCTAGCGCTCCCCTCCTCCATCCACGGCACGAACGATCCGCCGGTGCCGAAGGGGAGGAACGATGAGGGTCCTGCTGACGCGCGTGTCGCCGTGGAAGGGAGCAACCGCGGGCGTCACCCCCGGGCTTGGCGCGTCGCCTTCGCCCGTTCCAGGGAGGCCGCCTTGCGGCGCTCCTCCCGCAGCGTCTCGATGGTGGGCTGCCACCAGCCGCGCGCCCGCTCCTCCGGGCCGGGCGGCGTGCGGGCCGGCCAGGCCTGGACCAGCTCCTCGTGGCCGGGCCGGCGCCAGGTCGCCCAGGTCAGGGCGGCAGGATCCGCGGCGACTGCGGGGTAGAAGCGGGCGACGATGGCGGGCTCGGCAAGTTCGCCGGTGGCGTCCTCGAACACCACGCATCCCGCGTGGGTCATCAGCACGCGGCCGGCGGGCGGCAAGGCGTCCTCGGGCACGGGGTAGCGGTGCCGGCGGCGCTCGGCGGCCTCCGCCCGCCGGTCCTCCTCCTCCGGGGAGGCCTTGCGGTCCCTCTCGCGCTTGCGCCGCTCCTCGGGCTCGCCCAGGCGCGCCGCCTCCTCGATGGTGGGCCAGCGCTTCCGCAGGTCCTCCAGCGACCGGAACGGCACGCGCCAGGCCTTCGCGGAGGGGTCCCATCGCGCCCAGGGCACCTCCCGCAGCGCCGCGATCACCGCGCGCGCGTAGGGCGTGCGGACCACGAGGTCGTCGGCGGCCTCGAGGTAGGGGCTCTCGATCGGCTCGAAGGCGAAGGCGTCGCGGCCGCGCTGGTCGGCATAGGCCAGCACGCCCGTCCACTCCCGGCCCATCCAGGCCGTGAGGCGCCGCTCCGCCCGCGCGCCCGGCACGAACCAGGCCCCGAGGTCGTCGCGCCAGCGCGCGCGGGGGAAGGCCTCGCGGAAGCGCTCCACGGTCATGCGGTCGTAGGGGAAGGCGGCGGTGGCGCCGGGCGGCCCGTCGCCGGCCTCGCGCTGCCTCGCGCGGAACCCCGCGGCCTCCTCCGTCACGCGCCGCTCCCAACGCTGCCCCGCATCCCGCCGCTTTTCGCGCCCGTCAGGCCATGAAACGCGGAAAGGGGCGCAAGGAGGCGGCGTGGCCTCAGGGCTCGGCGCCGAGGGCCCCGTTCAGGCGCGAGCGCGCCCGGCCGAGGTCGGTCTCGGCGCGCGCCCGGGCCCCCTGCGCCTCCAGCGCGATCTGGCGGACCCGGAAGAGGTCGAAGGCGCCGATCTCCCCCTGGCCGAAGGCACGGCGGGCGCCGTCGGACTGCTGCGCGGCGACGCGGGCGCGCTCGCGCGCGAGGCCGGCGAAGCGCTCCGCCGCGGCCAGCGCCGCCCGCGCGCCCTCCACCTCCGCGGCGCGCAGCCGGCGCTGCGCCGCGAGCTCCGCCTCGGCGCGGGTCACCTCCGCCTCGGCCTCCGCCCGGCGCGGCGCGTTGCGCTGCTCCGTCGCCAGCGGGATGCGCACCCGCACCCCGACCGAGCTGCTCTCGGAGGCGGCGAGGCCGGCCTCGTGGCGCCCGTAGACGCCGACCTCCGGGTTGTCGCGCGGCGTGGCGAGCACGAGCTGCCGCCGCGCCTGAGCCGCGGCGAGGCCCGCCTCCGCCGCGCGGACCGCCGGATGGAAGGCGGCGACGGCGGGGCGCTCGGGCGTGCCCGGCGGCGGTTCCGACCCGCCGGTCAGCGTCGCGTAGGCCAGGCGCGCGGCGGCGAGCGCGGCCTCGGCGCGGGCGAGCTCGGATTGCGCGGCGAGGGACTCCGCCTCCCCGAGCAGGGCCTCCTGCCCGGAGAGGTCGCCGAGCTCGGCGCGGCGCCGGATGTCGCGCGCGATGTCGCGGGCGGTGGCGAGGCGGTCGCGCGCGACGCCGAGGTCGCGGCGGGCCAGCTCCGCGTCCCACCAGGCCTCCCGCAGCAGCGCCGCCACCTCCAGCCGGCGCCCCGCGAGGCGGCGGTCCACCTCCTTGACGGCGGTCGCGACGGTGCCGCGGATCGCGTCGCGCTGGCCGGGGAGCCAGACCGGGGCCGCGGCCTCCAGGTCGAACTCCCGCGCGCGGTCGGGCCCGCGGAGGTCGGTGCGGCCGCCGCCGAGGATCGCGGGCGGCCCGGCGACGGGGGAGCGCGCGATGGCCCCGCGCGCCTCGGCCGCCCGGCGGGCGCCCAGCAGGGACCGCGCGGGGGCGTCGAGCGCGAGCGCGCGCTCGAGGTCGGCCGCGAGGCGGGCGGAGCCGCCCGTGGAAGGCGCCTGCGCCGCCGCGGGCGCGGCGAAGGCGAGAAGGACGAGGAGGGTGCGGATCATCGGGGTCACGCCGGCACCTCGGCGGAGACGGGCTGCGCCGCGGGCTGGCCGAAGCGGGCGTAGAGGATCGGCAGCAGCACGAGGGTGAGGACGGTCGCCGTCACGAGCCCGCCGATGACGACGATCGCCAGCGGCCGCTGGACCTCGGCCCCCGGCCCCGTGGCGAAGAGGAAGGGCACGAGGGCGATGGCGGCGATGGTCGCGGTCAGCGTCACGGGCGTCATCCTCCGCCGCGCGCCCTCCACCGCCGCCTCCCGCGCCGAGAGGCCGCGCGCGGCGACGAGGGAGTTCACGTAGCCGACCATCACCACGCCGTTGAGCACGGCGATGCCGATGAGGCAGAGGAAGCCGACCGAGGCGGGCACGGAGATGAACTCGCCGGAGGCCCAGAGCGCGATGACGCCGCCGATGGCCGCGAAGGGCACGTTGCAGAACACGAGCACGGCCTGCCGGACGGAGCCGAAGGTGAGGTAGAGAAGGAGGAAGATCGCCGCCAGCGCGATCGGCACCACGACGGCCAGGCGCGCCGCCGAGCGCTGCTGGTTCTCGAACTGCCCGCCCCAGGCGAGGTCGTAGCCGCGGGGCAGCGGCACCTTCTCCGCCACCCGCGCCTGCGCCTCCGCGACGAAGCCGACGAGGTCGCGCCCGCCGGTGACGTTGGAGAGCACGGTCGCGAAGCGGCGCGCGTCCTCGCGGATGACCTGCACCGGGCCGTCCTCCTCCCGAATGTCGGCGACCTGGCTCAGCAGCACCGTGCCGCCGTTCGGCAGCGCGATCGGCACGCGCGCGAGGTCGTCGGCGGAGCGGCGGCCCAGGTCCTCGCCCCGGAGGGTGATGGCGATGCGGCGGTTGCCGGGTTCCAGCACGGAGCCGACGCCCACGCCGTCCACGAAGACGCGGAGCGACGCCTGCACGTCGGCCGCGTTGAGGCCGAGGCGCCCGGCGGCGAGGCGGTCGACGCGCACGGTGAGGTAGCGCATGCCCTCGTTGCGCAGCGCGAAGACGTCGGAGGCGCCGGGCACGCCGCGGATCGCCTCGGCCACCTCCCGCACGATCCGGTTCAGCTCGCCGATCTCCTCGCCGAAGACGCGCACCACCACGTCGCCGCGCGCGCCGATGATCATCTCCTGCACGCGCATGTCGATCGGTTGGGCGAAGGCATAGGAAAGGCCGGGCATCTCGTCGAGGGCCTGGCGGATCTGCTCGAGCAGCCAGGGCGTGCCGCCCGAGGGGTTCCGCCAGGCCTCGCGCGGCGCGAGGGTGAAGAACATGTCGGTCTCGTTCAGCCCGACGGGGTCGAGGCCGAGCTCGTCCGCGCCCGCGCGTGCCATGATGCCCCGGACCTCCGGCACCCGTTCCCGGATGTGCCGCTGGAGGCGAAGGTCGGTGTCGGCCGCGTCGGCGACGCCGATCGTGGGGTGCTTGCGGACGGTCACGACCGGCGTGCCCTCGTCCATGGTGGGCATGAAGGTGCTGCCGATGCCCGTGAAGGCGACGCCCGCCGCAACCAGCCCCGCGCCCGCCACGCCCGTCACCTTCAGCGGGTTCCGCATCGCCCAGTCGAGGAAGGGGTCGTAGGCGGCGTGGAGCTTCCGGACGAGCCAGGGCTCGCGCGGCGGCACGCCGTCCTTCGGGGGTCGAAGCAGCATCGCGCAGAGGGCCGGCACGACCGTGAGGGCAAGGAGGAGGGCGGCCCCGAGGGCGAAGGCGATGGTCAGCGCGACGGGGGAAAAGAGCCGCCCCTCCAGCCCCTGCAGAGAGAGCAGCGGCACGAAGACGGTGACGATGATCACCACGCCGGAGACGAGCGTGGGCGCGACCTCCCGCGTGGCCTCCAGCGTCATCCGTGCGCGGTCGGCGGCCGTCGCCCGGCCCGGCGCGTGCTGCAGGCGGTGGGCCACGTTCTCCACAACCACCACGGCGCAGTCCACGAGGAGGCCGATCGCGATGGCGATGCCGCCGAGGGACATCACGTTTGCAGAGAGCCCGTAGGCCGCCATGATGCCGAAGGTCGCGAGCACGGCGAGGGGCAGGATGGCCGAGACGACGATCGCCGCGCGGAGGTTGCCGAGGAAGAGCACGAGCAGCACGACGACGAGCGCGATCGCCTCCAGCAACACCTTCTGGACGGTCCAGACGGCCTTCCCGATGAGGTCGGCGCGGTCGTAGAAGAGGGCGATCCGCACGCCCTCGGGAAGCAGGCGCTCCACCTCGGGCAGGCGCTCCTTCACGCCCTCCACCACCTGGCGCGCGTCCACCCCGCGCAGGCCGAGGACGAGGCCCCAGACCGCCTCCCCCTCCCCGTCGCGCGTCACAACGCCGTTGCGCGGCAGGGCGCCGAAGCGCACGTCGGCGACGTCGGCCAGGCGCACGATCCCGCCCGGGCGGAGCGGCGTGCCGTCGCCGGCGACATGGGAGACGACGATGCTGCGCACGTCCTCGAGCGAGCGGATGCGGCCCTCGGCGCGCACCAGCAGCGCCTCCTCCCCGTCGGGCAGCCGCCCCGCGCCCTCGTTGCGGTTGTTCGCCTCGATCGCCTCGCGCAGCCTCTCCGTCGTGATGCCGCGCGCGGCCATGGCCGCGGGGGAGGGCACGACCTCGTAAGTGCGGACGAAGCCGCCGAGGACGTTGATGTCGGCAACCCCGGGCACGGCGCGGAGCGCCGGGCGGATCACCCAGTCCATCAGCGAGCGCGCCTCCTCCGGCGAGAGCGGCGCGGCGCCCGGCCCGGTCCGCTCGAGCGTGAACATGAGCATCTCGGCCAGCGGCGTGATGATGGGCGCGAGGCCGCCGGAGGCGGCGGAGGGCAGCCCCTCCAGCGCGCCCTGCAGCCGCTCGTTCACCTGCGCGCGGGCCCAGTAGATGTCGGTTCCCTCGGCGAACTCGAAGGTGAGGAGGGTGACGGAGAAGCGCGTGGTGGAGCGCATGCGGACAAGGTCCGGGATGCCCTTCATCGCGAGCTCGACGGGCACGGTGACGCGCGCCTCCAGCTCCTCCGGCGTCAGGCCAGGGGCGCGGACGGAGACGAGGACCTGGGTGGGCGAGACATCCGGGAAGGCGTCGATCGGCAGGCCACGATAGGCCTGGAAGCCCCAGATCGCGAGCAGCGCCGCGGCCAGCAGGGTCAGGAGGCGCTGGCGCAGCGCCACCTCGGTCAGGCGCGCGAGCATCGGTCAGCCCCCGGCCGCGTCGGCGAATTCCGCGAGCAGCGCGACCATGCCGCGCACCGCCACGCTGTCCCCGGCCGAGAGGCCGCGGCCGCTGAGGGAGACGGACTGCGCCGTCTCGGACAGCACGGTCACGGGCACCGCCTGGAAGCCCTCCGGCACGCGCCGGAACACCCAGTGGCGGTCGCGCTGGCGCACCACCGCGGCGGACGGGACGCGCCACTGGGGGGAGCCGTTCGTCGCGATGCTGATGGCCACGCCCACGACCTGACCGGGGCGGAGCGCCGCCGCGCCGCGCGTCACCTCAGCCGTCATCGTCACGCTCTGCGTGGCGGCGTCGGTGCTGCGGCCGATGCGGATCACCCGCCCCTCCGCGCCCTGGCCGGGCACGACGACGCGCGAGGCGTGTTGCAGGGCCGGGACGCGGGCGATCGGCACCTGGACGCTGATCCAGAGGGGATCGAGCTGCGCCACCTGGAACAGCGGCGCCGCGTTCGCCACGCGCTCGCCCACGGCCACGCTGCGCTGCAGGATCACCCCCGCGCCTGGCGCCCTGACTTCCAGGTTGGGGGCGATGCGGCGGGTGTCGCGGAGCGCGGCGAGGTCCTCCTCGGCCATGCCGTAGAGGGCGAGGAGCTGCGTGCGCTCGTCCAGCACCGCCCGCGCCGCGGCGGCCTCGGCGCGGGTGGTCAGCACGCGGCGCTCCGGGATGATCCGCTCGCGGAAGAGCTGCTCGTCCCGCGCCTGGGCCTGGCGCGACAGGTTCTCCCGCGCCGCGGCCTCGAGATAGGCGCGCTGCGCCTCGATGAGCTCCGTGCTGCGCAGCCGCGCGAGGGGCTGGCCGGGCGTGACGAGCTCGTCGGGCACCGCGAGCAGCGCCTCGATCAGCCCCGCCGCCGGCGCCGCGATGACCGTGAGCTGCCCGGGCGGCACGACGACCGTGCCGGGAAGGGTGAACTCGGTCTGCCCGGATTCCGGCTCGACGCGCGCCGCCTCGATGCCGGCGGAGCGGATCGCGCGGTCGTCGAGGCGGAGGAGCACGCCCTCCGCGCGCGCTGCCGGGACGGCGAGCAGGAGCGCGGCCAGGACAAGGGGCACCCGGCGGGCAAGCGGCAGGAAGGGGATCGACACAGGGCCTCCAGGAGCGAACCCCTTGCGGGAAGGGCTGATGGAGGTCCGACATCGCCGGGGCGGCGCCAGGGCGGCGCCGATCCGGCCAGAGGGGCCCGGACCTTACCGCGATGTAATCTTCCCGGTGCCGTCTTCAACCCTCCCCGAGGCGGCCGTCGGCGGCGGCCCCGTCGTCACCGGAGACCGGCAGCTCCAGCATGCGCGAGGCGAGGCACTTCCCGTGCGCGTCGAGCGCGAGGGAGCGCGTGACGCCGCCGCCGAGCGCGCCCTCCAGCACGAAGTTCAGCGCGCCGAGGCCCGGCAGGGCGTAGCGACGCACCGCCCCGCGCAGGTGGCCCGCGAAATGCGCCCGGACCCGCTCGACCGTGACCTCGCGCTCCAGGCGCGGGTAGTCGGCGGGGTCGCGGGCGATGACGGAGATGCAGGAGATGTCGCCCTTGTCGCCGGCCCGGGCGTGGGCAAGGTCGCGCAGGATCATGTCAGGCCTCCACCCAGGTGAGCCCGGGGCGCGCGTCGGCCTCGGGGATGAGGCAGGAGCGGATGCCAATCACCTCGCGCACCGACTTCACCACGCCGCCCCCGCTCGCCGGGCCGTTGAGGTAGAGGCTGTCCACCTCGTGCCCGATCCGCTCCGCCTCCTCGGGCGAGTGGCAGCGCCCGATGACGCGGGCGCGCACCTCGCGCGGCGCCGGCGCCCCGTCCGCGCCGGAACCCGCATCGGGACCGAGGATCGAATCCACGCCGATGAGGTCGAAGCGCAGCTCCTCCGCCTCGTGGCCGATGAGGCGCAGCCGCTCGCGGACGATCTCGAGGGCGAGCCGCCCGCGCGCCAGCGCCCCGGGTCCGGCGTAGGAGATCTGCCCCTCGCCGAACCAGCCCTCGTGGCAGCCGACCGAGACCTTGAGGCTCCCGGTCCGCGGCGCGCCGTCGCCGCCGGAGACGCGGACCGCGTCCTCGCCCAGGGCCTCGACCCGCACGCCCGAGAAGTCCGCGGCCACGTCGGGCTGGAGGTAGCGCGCGGGGTCGTGCACCTCGTAGAGAAGCTGCTCCTTCACCGTGGCCGGCGTCACCCGCCCGCCTGAGCCCGGCACCTTCGTGATCGTCGCCGTCCCGTCCTCGGAGACCTCCGCCAGCGGGAAGCCGAGGCGCGCGAGGTCCGGCACCTCCTTGCGCCCGGGATCGGCGAAGTAGCCGCCGGTCACCTGCCCCGCGCATTCGAGGAGGTGCCCGACGAGGGTCCCGCGGCCGAGGCGGGTCCAGTCGTCCTCCGCCCAGCCGAACTCGTGCAGCAGCGGGCCGAGGAAGAGCGCGGGGTCGGCGACGCGCCCGGTCACCACCACCTCGGCGCCGGCCGCGAGGGCCTCCTGGATCGGGCGGGCGCCGATATAGGCGTTGGCCGAGACAAGCCGGTTGCCGAGGGCGGCCACCGTGCCGCCCTCGTCGAGCGCGGCGTCCGTGCCGCGCAAGCGGTCGGTCACGTCGTCGCCGGTGACGGCCGCGACCCGCAGCCCCTGGAGGCCGAGGTTCCGCGCCACTTCCGCCACGCGCCGCGCGGCCGCGACCGGGTTGGCGGCGCCCATGTTCGTGACGATGCGGATGCCCTGCCGCCGGCAGGCCGGCAGCACGGCGCGCATCCGGGCCGCGAGGAGGGAGTCGTAGCCCCCCTCCGGGTCGCGCCGCTTCGCGAGCTGGGCGAGGGCGATGGTGCGCTCGGCCAGGCACTCGAAGACGAGGTAGCGGAGGCCGCCGTGCTCGGCCAGCTCCACCGCGGGCTCGATGCGGTCCCCGGCGAAGCCCGAGCCAGCGCCGATGCGAAGGGTCCTCATGCCCCTAGTCCGGCCGGATGTTGCCGGCGCGGACCACCTCGCGCCATTTCGCAATGTCGGCCTCGAGCCAGGGCCGGAATTCGGCGGGCGGCAGGCCGACCGGCTCCAGCCCCTGCTCGTTCAGCTTCGGGCGCAGCTCCGGGTCGTTCAGGGCGACCGTGAGCGCGCGGAAGAGGCGGTCGAGGACGGGGGCGGGCAGGTTCGCGGGCGCGAAGAGCCCGTGCCAGGCCGCGACGTCGAAGGGCCTGACCCCCTGCTCCTCCACGGTCGGCACCTCGGGCGTCCATTCGAGGCGGCGCGCCGAGGTGGTGGCCAGGGCGCGCATCTTGCCATCCCGCACGAAGGGCAGCACGGCCGTGACCTGGTAGACGGTCATCGCGACCTGCCCCGAGATGATGTCGGTGAGCGCCTGCGCGCCGCTGCGGTAGGGAACGTGCTCCAGCGGCACGCCGGTGCGCTGCTTCAGCAGCTCGCCCGCGAGATGGCTGGAGGTGCCGTTGCCGGCGGAGGCGTAGGAGGCCCCGCCGCGCTGCGTCCGCGCCCAGGCAAGGAACTCCTGCAGGTTCCGGGCGGGCACGTGGTTCCCGACGACGAGCAGGTTGGGCGCGTTCGTCACCAGGGAGACCGGCGTGAAGTCGCGCAGCACGTCGTAGGGAAGGCGCGGCATGAGCGAGACGTTCACGGAATGGGAGGCGATGCTTCCCATGCAGAGGTTGTAGCCGTCGGGCGCGGACTTCGCGACGGCCTCGGACCCGACCACCCCGCCCGCGCCCGGGCGGTTCTCGACGACGATCGGCTGGCCGAGCTCCTGCGACATCCGCGGCGTCACGAGGCGCGTCATGATGTCCGTGCTCGTGCCCGCGCCGAAGGGCACGATCACGCGGATGGGCCGGTCGGGCCAGCCGGCCTGGGCGCGGGCGGCGCGGGGCAGCGCGGGAGAGGCGAGGGCCGCCGCGGCGGCCAGGGCCTGGCGGCGCGACGGTACGGGTGACCTGGGCATGGCGGGGCTTCCTCCGGTGTTTTGCCGAGGGAGCCCGCACCGGGGGAATAATACAATTGAAACCTTTTTAGGCCGCCCATAAGGGTTTTCTATGAGCCTGACCTTGCGGCAGATGCGGGCGGTGGTCGCGGTCGACCGGACGGGCAGCCTCGGGCGCGCCGCGGCACTGCTTCACCTCTCCCAGCCCGCCCTGACCGTCCAGCTCCGCGAGGCCGAGGGGGCGCTCGGGCTGCGGCTCTTCGACCGCGGCGCGCGCGGGGCGCAGGCGACCGGGCTGGGCCGGCCGCTGGTCGAGGCCTTCGCCCGGGTGCTGGAGGACCTCGACGCCGTCCTCGCCGGAGCGAAGGAGGCGGCCGCCGGCCGCACGGGGCTCGTCCGCCTGGCGGTGCTCCCCTCGGTCGGCGCCACGGTGCTGCCGCCCGTGCTCCTCCGCCTGCGCGCGGCCAACCCGGGCATCCGGGTGGTCGTCCGCGACGCGGTGGCGGACGGCGTCGTGGAGCTCGTGCGGTCCGGCGCGGTGGAGATCGGCATTGGGATCGAGATGGAGCGCGACCCGGAGATCGAGGTGACGCCGCTCTTTGAGGACCGGATGGTCGCCGTGCTCCCGGCCGGCCACCGGCTCGAGGCCCGCCGCACGGTGCCCGTCGCGGCCCTGGCGGGCGAGGCGCTCGTGCTGATGGACCCGCGCAGCAGCGTGCGAGCCCTCTTCGACCGGGCCTGCCGCGCGGCGGGCACAAGCCCCCTGCCCGCCTACGAGGCCACCTACATGAGCACGGCCGTCGCCCTCGTGCGCGCCGGGCTCGGGGTGGGCGTCCTGCCCTCCTCGGCCGTGGACCTGCGGATCGCGCCGGCGCTGGAGACGCGGCCCATCGCCGCGCCCGAGATCCGGCGCTCCATCGGCCTCATCCGGCGCGCCGGGCGCACGCTCTCGCCCGCGGCGGCGGCCCTGGTGGCGGGGCTCCTCGCGGGGGCGGCGCCCGCGTCAGCCGATCGCCCCTGAGACCTCCCGCCCGCGCTGCCAGACGGCGCGGACGCGATGGACGTTGCGGATGTCGGCCAGCGGGTCCGCGTCCAGCACCAGCAGATCGGCGCGCCGCCCCGGCCGCAGCAGCCCGCGGTCCTCAAGGCCGAGCAGGGCGGCGGAGCCGCCCGTCGCGCAGCGCATCGCCTCCTCCGGGGTGAGGCCCGCCTCGACCATCAGCTCCAGCTCGCGGTGCTCGGCGAAGCCGGGGATGCGGTTGGCCGTGGCGCCGGAATCCGTGCCGAAGCCGATCCGCACGCCGGCCGCGTGCAGCGCCTTCAGGTTGCGCTGGTTGACCGCTACCTCCTGGCGGGAGGAGGCGGCGGCCTCCAGGGCCTTGCGGCGCCACTCCGGGTCGCCGAACTGCGCGCGAAGCCCCGCGTTCAGCGCCCGCGCGAAGAAGGGGTCGGACAGCAGCTCCGGGCGATCGGCGTAGAGGTAGTTCGCCTCGTTGATCTGGATCGTCGGGATGTACCAGGTGCCCCGCTGCCGCATCGCGGCGATCAGGGCGGCGTCCACCGGCATGTCGCGGACGCCGTGGGCGACGACGTCCACGCCGGACTGCACGACGATGCGCGCCTGCTCGAGGTCGTGGATATGCGCGGCGACGCGGAGCCCCTGCGCGTGCGCCTCCTCGGTGGCGGCGACGATGATCTCCGGCCGCATCATCGGGACCGTGCCGCCGAGGTCGTCCACCCAGAGCTTCACGATGTCCACGCGCCGCCGCGCCATCATGCGGATGGCCTCGCGCGCCTCCTCCGGCGTGTTCGGGCGCGCGACCTGGCTGTCGTTGAGGTTCATGGGCGCGGCCGGCGGCGTGCCGTCGGGGA
This sequence comes from Muricoccus nepalensis, assembly GCF_006438825.1. Classification (GTDB taxonomy): domain Bacteria; phylum Pseudomonadota; class Alphaproteobacteria; order Acetobacterales; family Acetobacteraceae; genus Roseomonas; species Roseomonas nepalensis. Next base: position 85,676 of record NZ_RCZP01000007.1, on the reverse strand, counting down.
CGCCGACGCCCATGCCGGCGCCGAGCAGGTCGGCGCCCCCGGTGCCGCCGCGGCGCACCTCCTCGCGGATGTCGAAGAAGGCCGCGGGGCCGAGGCCGAGGGCGGTCACCGTGGTCACGCCGTAGGCGGCGAACTGGCGAAGCTGGTCGAGCACGTTCTCGCGCGTGTAGAAGCGCCCGCCCGTCTCGGCGCCGCCGCTGTTGCCGACATGGGAGTGCGCGGAGATCAGCCCCGGCACGACGACGCGCCCGGCGAGGTCGACCCGGCGGGCGCCAGCCGGCACCGTCACGGAGGCCGCGGGGCCGATGGCGCGGATGACGTCGTCGGCGACGAGGATCGTGGCCCGGCCGATCCGGCGCTCGCCGTCGAAGACCTCGGCCCCCTCAAGGGCCACGAGGGTCTCGGCGCGGGCCGGCCGGGTGGCGGCGAAGGCGGCAAGACCAAGAGGCAGCAAGCTGCGGCGCGCCAGTCTCATGACGATGTTCCTCCTGCGGCCTTCGTTCGGGCCCTGGCAAAGCAAGCCGCACGGCAGGGGGCTTGGCAAGGCGCGTCTCGCCCTCGCGCCCGGACCGCCCGCGCGTGACGCCCGGCGGCATCGAGGTTACACCCCCTTCATGTCCTCTGTTCATCATCACCCGCTCCGCTGGGACGGCTGGCTCCCCTCCGTCCTCGGGCTCGGGGCGGCGCTCGCCACCGGTCTCTCGGCCACGGGCTGGCTGGCCCTGCCCGTCTTCGTGCTTCTGCTGCTCGCGGTCCGCGCCGCCGTGCACCACGCCGAGACGGTGGCCGCGCGCGTCGGCGAGCCCTTCGGCACCCTCGTGCTCGCCCTCGCCGTGACGATCATCGAGGTGGCGCTGGTCGCCTCCGTCATGGTGACGGCGGACCCGCCGAAGGTCACGCTCGTGCGGGATACGATCCACGCGGTGGTGATGCTGGTGGTCACGGGGCTGACGGGGCTCTGCATCGTGCTGGCGGCGCTGCGGCACCGTGAGCCCGGCTTCAACGCCGACGGCGCGACGGCCCTCCTCTCCGTCGTCGGCGCCATGGCGACGCTGGCCCTGATCCTGCCGAACCACGTGCGCGCCGCGCCGGGCGGGGAGTTCGCGCCCGTGCAGGTGGCGACCGTCGCGGGGCTCTGCCTCGGGCTGTGGGTCGTCTTCGTCCTCGTGCAGACGGTGCTGCACAAGGCCTATTTTATCCCGGCCGAGGACCAGGCCGCCCTCCTGAACACCGCCGAGGCGATCGAGGCGGTGACCGGCCGCCCGACGCCGCGGGAGGCGTTCCTGGCCTCGGGGATGCTGCTGCTGGCGCTGGCCGGGGTCGTGCTGCTGGCGAAGACCGTGGCGCCGGCGATCGGGCAGTCCGTCGCCGCGGCCGGCCTGCCGCCGGGCGTCGAAGGCGTCGTGGTCGCGGCCATCGTCCTCATGCCGGAGACCGCGACGGCCCTTCGCGCCGCCCTCGCGGACCGGCTGCAGGCGAGCCTCAACCTGGCCCTCGGCAGCGCCATCGCGACGGTCGGGCTGTCGGTGCCCATCCTCGTGGGCGTGGCGGCCTGGCTGGGCCAGCCGCTGGAGCTCGGGATCTCCCCGGCCGACACCGTGCTGCTGGTGCTCGCCATCGTCACGGGGGTGCTGGCGCTGTCCGGGCGCATCACCAACCTTCTCCAGGGCAGCGTCCTGCTGGTGATCTTCGCGGCCTGGCTGCTCGTGGTGCTGGTGCCCTAGGCCGGCCAGCGTGGCCCCGGGCGCGAAAGGTCCTTGAGGTCGCGCGGCACGGCGGGACAGACTTCCGGCCAGAAGAGGAACCGGGAGAGAACGCCATGACCCCTGCGCCGCGCCGCGCCCTGCTGGCCGCGCCCTTCCTGCTGGCCGCCGGCGCCGCGCGGGGACAGGGAGCGGCCTTCCCCAGCCGCAGCGTCACCATCGTCGTCCCCTACGCCGCGGGAGGGCCGACCGACGTCATCACGCGGCTCGTCGCGGAGGGAATGACGAAGGACCTCGGCGTGGCCGTGGTGGCGGAGAACGTGACGGGCGCGGGCGGCACGCTCGGCGCCTACCGCGTCGCCCAGGCGCGGCCGGACGGGCACACGCTGCTGATGCACCATATCGGCCACGCGACGCACGCCACGATCTACCGGCGCCTGCCCTACGACGTGGAGGCGTCCTTCGCGCCGCTCGGCCTCGTCTCCGACGCCGCGATGACGCTGATCGCGCGGCCCGACTTTCCCGCCGACGACCTCGCCGGGCTGATGGCGATGATCAAGGAACGGGGGGAGCGGCTGAACCTCGCCCATTCCGGCGGCGCCAACCATCTCTGCGGCCTGCTGATCCAGAGCGCGGCGGGGGCGGAGATGACGCCGGTGGTCTTCCGCGGCTCCGCGCCCGCCATCACCGAGATCATGGCGGGTCGCGTCGACATGATGTGCGACCAGGCGACGAACACCGTCCCCTACATCCGCGACCACCGGATCAAGGCCTACGCCATGACGCTCGACCGGCGCGCGGCGGGGCTGGACCTGGCAACGACGGCGGAGCTGGGCCAGCCCAGCATCGTGATGAGCACCTGGCACGGGCTCTACGCCCCCGCGGGCACGCCGGAGGAGGTGCAGGTCCGGCTGAACCGCGCGCTGCGCGCGGCCCTCGCGGAGGAGAAGCTCCGCGCCCGCTTCGCCGAGCTGGTCACCGAGGTCGCCCGGCCCGAGCAGGTCGAGCGCGACTTCCACCGCCGGCACCTCGCGGCGGAGGTGGCGCGGTGGCGGCCGATCATCCAGGCCGCCAACGCCTACGCGGACTGACGGCGCGGCCGGGGGTCCTAGTCGGGGCGGACGTTGTTGTCGCGCACCACGCGCCCCCAGGTCTCGATCTGCTGGTCGAAGAAGGTCTTGAGGCCCCCCGGGTCGGACAGCACCAGCCGCGCCTGCTGGGTCTGCTCGAGCTGGCGGCGGAGGTCCTCCGCCTCGAAGGTCTCGCGCAGGGCGGCGTTCACGCGGGCGACGATCGGCGCCGGCGTGCCGGCAGGCGCGAAGACGCCCCACCAGGCCACGGCCTGCAGGCCGGGGAAGCCCGCCTCCTCGGCCGTCGGCACCGCCGGGAGCGAGGGTAGCCGGGCCGGGCCGAACTGCGCGAGCGCGCGCAGCGCCCCGCCCTCAACCTGCGGCATCAGCAGCGCCGCGCTGCCGATCACGGCCTCGACGTTGCCGGCGATGGCGTCGCTCACGGCGGGACCGCCCCCGCGGTAGGCGATGTGGGGCATCGAGACGCCGGTGCGCGCCTGCAGGAGGATCATCGTCAGGTGCCCGAGCGTCCCGTTCCCCGCCGAGGCGTAGGAGACGCCGTCCGGCCGCGCCTTGGCTGCGGCGACGAGGTCGCCCAGCCCGCGGTAGGGCTTGTCCGCCCGTGTGCCGATCACGTAGGGCGCGCCGCCGATCAGCATGACCGGGTCGAGGTCCTCGGTCAGGTTGAAGGAGAGGCGGGGGAGCAGGGCCGCCAGCACCGCGTGGCTGTCGAAGGTCAGCAGCAGGGTCTGGCCGTCCGGGCGCGACTTGGCGACGGCGTCGGCCCCGATGCTGCCCGCGCCGCCGGAGCGGTTCTCCACCACCACCGGCTGGCCGAGGCGCCGGGTCAGGCCCGGTGCGGCGAGCCGCGCGACCACGTCGGTGGAGCCGCCGGGCGCGAAGGGGACGACGATGCGGATCGGCCCGTTCGGCCAGGCGGTCTGCGCGCGCAGGGCGGGCGCGGCGAGAAGCGCGCCGGCCAGGCCGAGGGCGGCGCGGCGGTTCGGGCGATGGATCACGGTCGTCATCCTCCGGTTGTCTGGTCCTGATCGTCGCGCCGCGGGGCCGCGGCCCAGCCCCTCAGGGCGTGCCGAAGCCCTGGCCCGGCACGCGGTACTCCGGGCGGGGCGGGGCGAAAATGTCGAGGACGCGCGCCCCCTCCGGTCCCGCGCGCATGGTGTGGGGCACGCCGCCGGGCGTGCGCCAGAAGTCGCCCTTCTTGACCGGGATCTCCTCGCCGCCCTGCACGCGCACGGCGCTGCCCTCCAGCAGCACGCCCCACTGCTCCTCGGAATGGCTGTGGAGCGTGCCTGCGGCGTTCGGCGCGATGGTGACGATGGACAGCATCGCGCCCTCGCCGGGGAAGATGCAGGCGTCGACGCCCGGCGCGAGGTCGCGTTGGATGCCGCCGGCCGGCGCATTGAGGTTGTGGAACTCGTCGAGCTGGCTCATCGCCGTCCGTCTTCTCCCGCGTCTCCCGCCATCCTCGCGCGCCCTGGGCCGTGGCGGACCGGCCGGGGGGCTGCCGCGGGCACGGAACGGTGCCCGGCCCCGCGTCGCTCCAGCGCCGGAATGGAATCGGGGCGTCCCGGCAGGGTCGAGGCCAGACCAGCATTTCGCCACCCGCGGCGCAATCGAGGCGCGGCACGGGCGCCGGCGGGGATTGATTCGGCCGACGCCGGCCCGCAGCCTGGGGCCTCGCGAACGCCGGACCTGCCCAGGATGCCGCTGCCCCCCACGCCCCTCGCCGCCCTCCTCGGCGAAGCCCTGGACGCCCTGGCGCTGCCGCCGGCGGCCGCCGGGCGGCTGCGGGTCACGGGCGACGGAAGCCTGCCATCCTGCTTCCCGGTCACGGATCTGGCGGTGGCGGCCATCGGCGCCGCGGGGCTCGCCGCGTCGGAGCTGCTGGGCCTGGACGGCCGAACCCCGCCGCCGGTCACGGTCGACCGCCGCCTCGCCTCGGCCTGGTTCGCCGTGTCGCTGCGGCCGCAGGGTTGGTCGCTGCCGTCCCCCTGGGACCCGATCGCCGGCGACTACCGCTCGGCCGACGGGTGGATCCGTCTCCACACCAACGCGCCGCACCACCGCGCGGCCGCCCTGGCGGTGCTCGGCTGCGCGCCGGAGCGGGAGGGGGTGGCGGCCGCGGTGGGGCGCCGGGACGCGGCGGAACTGGAGGCGGAGGTGCTGCGCGCGGGCGGCTGCGCCGCCGCCATGCACGGCCCGGCGGCATGGCGCGGCCACCCGCAGGGACGGGCGGTCAGGGACGAGCCGCTTGTCCGGAGCGAGACCACCGGCCGGCCCGCCGTCGCGGCCGGGCCGCGGCTGCCCGACCCGGACCGGCCCCTCGCGGGGATCCGGGTGCTCGACCTGACCCGCGTGCTGGCCGGCCCGGTCGCGACCCGCTTCCTGGCCGGCCTGGGGGCCGAGGTGCTGCGGATCGACCCGCCGGGCTGGGACGAGCCGGCCGTGGTGCCCGACGTCACCCCCGGGAAGCGCTGCGCGCGGCTCGACCTCCACCGGGCGGCGGACCGGCAGACCTTCGAGACGCTGCTGGCCGGCGCGGACATCCTCGTGCACGGCTATCGCCCGGGCGCGCTGGAAGGGCTGGGCTACGGGGAGGCGCAGCGGCGCGCGATCAACGCCGCCCTGATCGACGTCTCGCTCTGCGCCTACGGCTGGAGCGGGCCCTGGGCGGCGCGGCGCGGCTTCGACAGCCTCGTGCAGATGTCGTCCGGCATCGCCGCGGCCGGGATGGCCTGGAAGGGCGCCGACCGGCCCGTGCCGCTGCCGGTGCAGGCGCTGGACCACGCGACCGGCTACCTCATGGCCGCGGCCGCCCTGCGCGGCCTCGCCGGCCGCTGGCGGGACGGCCGACCCGCCACCGCCCGGCTCTCCCTCGCGCGGACGGCGCTGCTCCTCGCCGACCATGCCGGGTCCGACGCGGGGCCCGCGCTCCGGGAACCGTCGGAGGACGATGCCGAGCCGACGGTCGAGCACACGCCCTGGGGCCCGGCCTTGCGGCTCCGCTCGCCGGTCGCGATCGGCAACGCGCCCCTGCAATGGGACCGGCCGGCGGCGGAACTCGGCTCGTCGGACGCCGCCTGGGAGAAGCCAGGGCCGGGCGCGCGACCAGCGACGGTTCAGGGTTGAAATCCATCATCACGGACGATACCATCACTTTCTCGTGATGTTCTCGCCGACCCTTGGTGGAGCCGCGCCTTGACCGACCGCGACAGCAAACGCCTCCTTTCCGCCTTCGGCCTGGAGAGCACGGCGAACCACCCGGACGCCGTCCTCCTGGCGGCGATCGACCGCTACATCGGGATGCGCGACGAGATGGCCGCCAAGGTGCGGGCGCGGGGGAACGCCGAGCCCGCCCGGTCCGGCACCACCTGGCGCGCGCTCGACGCCCTCGAGGCGGAGATCGGCCGCATCCCCGCGGCCACGTCCCTCGGGGCACGCGCCAAGCTCGGCCTAGCGCTGGACCTGTTCCCCCGGGACGGCCGGGTCTACGCCATCCCGGCCTCCGCCCTCCGGGACTACCTCGCCGCCATGGACGCCGAGGCCGCCGAGGGCAAGCGGGCCGCGGACCGCTAGGCCCGACCCCGGGCCGGACCGCGCGTCAGGCCGCCCGCCGGCGCCGCACGGCGGCCAGCCCGGCGAGGCCGACGCCGAACAGGGCAAGGGACATCGGCTCCGGCACGGCGGTCGGCGACACCAGCCCGGCGAGCTGCTCGCCGACGAGGCGGTGCACGGCGGTGGTCACGTGGACGCTGTCCCAGAAGACGTACTGGTCCGGGTTGGCACAGACCGTCCCGTTCGCGACGCAGGTGTCGGTCGCGTTGGTGAAGCCGTAGTCGCGGAAGTTGGCGATGATGGTGTCGAGGATGGCGCCGCGCTCCACCGCGAAGACATCCGCCGAGAGCGTCGTGGCGAGCGAGGCCGCGAGGGAGCGGTAGGCGGTGTTGAGGCTTCCCGACAACTGACCGTAGAGCTCCGCCCGCGCGGGCTGCGCGACGGGCAGCGTGCCGATGTTGTTGATGGTGGAGACCGCGACGTGCTCCGCGCCGAGGCCGACGAGGGTCCGCACCTCGGAGGCGACGCTGCTGACCGCGTTCGGCACGACGGTCGCGGGATCGGTTCCGAAGAAGCCGGTGCGCAGGATGTCGTTCCCGCCGCCGATGATGAGGAACAGGGTCGTGGCGGGGTTGAAGGAAAGGCTGCCGGCGCTAACGCGCGCCTGGAAGTCGCCGACCTGGTCGAGGATGCCGTAGCCGTTGCCGAGGGCGGGCACGTTGTTCCGCGTGTCCGTCAGCGAGCCGCCGATCGCGAAGTTGAGGCTCTGGTTCCCCGCCGAGGGGTTCTCGGAATAGGTCAGGGGGATGCCGAGGCTGCGCGCCATGTACTCCACGGCGACTGGGCCGTTCGAGTAGCGCTGGGCGTAGGGCGGGCTTTGCGGCGTCGTGCCGTTGGTCAGGGCGTAGATGTTGCCGCTGTCGGATTCGCTCGCGCCGAAGACGAAGAGGCTGTCGTAGGTCGCGCCCATCGCCGGCGCGGCGGCAAGCCCCGCGACCACGATGGCGGCCGCCCATGCGCGAACAGAATTCATGCACGTTTCTCCCGGATCCGTCCCGCTCGAAAGGCGGACTTGCCGGACCGTAGCGCGAGCCCCGCGCCGGGGCCCGATCACATCAAGATCATTCCTCCTCGCGACGCTCCCGTGCCGGTTGCGCAACGGCGGTGCTTGCGCCCGCCGCGCGGTGGCGCAACCATCGCCGGAAAAACAGGGGAGGTCGTCGCCATGTACCGCCGCGCCGTGCTCGGATCCGCCCTCGCGGCCTCGCTGGCCGCGCCCGCCCTCGCCTACCCCGACCGCGCCGTCACCCTGGTCACGGGCTTCGCGCCCGGCGGGTCCACCGACGTGACGGCGCGGCTGGTCGCGGACCGGCTGGGCCCCGCGCTGTCCGGCGGCCGGGTCGTCGTCGAGAACCGCCCGGGCGCGGCCGGCGTGGTCGCCAGCGACTGGCTCCGCCGCCAGCCGCCGGACGGCTACACGCTGATGCTCGTCGAGGCCTCCTCCCACGCGCTCGCCCCGAACGCGGTCCAGGGCGGCACGCGCTACGACGTCATGGTCGACTACACCCACATCGCCATGATCGGCACGGGCCCCATGATCATGGTCGTGCCCCCCGGCTCTCCCGCGCGCACCACCGCCGAGGCGATCGCGCGCTTCCGCGAGGCCTCGCCGGAGACGCTGCCCTTCGCCTCCTCCGGCGTCGCCTCTATGCCGCATCTCTCGGCGGAGATGGTGGCCGCGGTCATCGGGCTCGGCGGCCGCTTCCCGCACGTGCCCTACCGGTCCGGCGGGCAGATGGTGGAGAGCATCGCGCGGGGCGAGACCCAGTGGGGCGTGGCGGTGCTCGCCTCGGCGGCTGGGCAGGTGAACGACGGGCGCGTGCGCGCCGTGGCGGTGACGGGCCTCGAGCGCTTCCCCTCCTTCCCCGACGTACCGACCCTGAACGAGTCCGTCCTTCCCGGCTTCGACCTCGAGAACTGGTTCGCCGTCATCGGCCCGCGGGGGCTGCCGCCCGAGGTCACGGCGGCGGTCAACCGCGCGATCCGCGCCGCGATCGCCGAGCCGCGGCTGAGGGAGCGCCTGCTGACGGCCGGCGTCGCGCCGTGGACGCGGCCGAACGAGCCGCGCGACGCCGAGGCCTTCCTCGGGGCCGAGCTCGCGAAGTTCCGCGGCGTCGTGGAGCGGACCGACGTGCGCCTGGAACCCTGAGCGGCGGCGGCCCCGCCGGGACGCGGCCGTCCGCCGCGCGCCTCACCGCCCCCAGCGCAGCACCCGCGCGCCCGCGCGCGCCGCCACCTCGATCAGGCCGGCGCGCGTGGCGGGGTGCAGCGGCGCGAGCGGCGCGCGCGGCGCGTCGCAGGCGATGATCCCGCCCTCCTTCATCAGCGCCTTGGCCGCGAGCAGGCCGCATTGCCGGTTCTCGTAGTTGATGAGCGGCAGCCAGCGCTGGTAGGCCTCGGCCGCCTCGTCCCGCCGCCCGTCCCGGTAGGCGTCCACGATCTGGCGGATGCCGTCGGGGTAGCCGCCACCCGTCATCGCGCCGGTGGCCCCGGCGTCGAGGTCCGCCATGAGGGTGATCGCCTCCTCCCCGTCCCAGGGGCCCTCGATGGCGTCCCCGCCGAGCTGCAGCAGCTCGCGCAGCTTCGCGGCGGCGAAGGGCACCTCCACCTTGAAGTAGGAGACCTGCTCGATCTCGCGCGCGAGGCGGGCGAGGAACGGCGCCGAGAGCGGGGTTCCGCTGACCGGCGCGTCCTGGATCATGATCGGGATCCCGATCGCGTCCGACACGCCGCGGAAGAAGTCGTGGATCCGCGCCTCGGGGACACGGATGGTCGCGCCATGGTAGGGCGGCATCACCATCACCATGGCGCCGCCGGCTGCCTGGGCTTGGCGGGAACGCTCGGCGCAGACGCGGGTGGAGAAATGCGTGGTGGTCACGATAACCGGCACGCGCCCGGCCACGTGATCGAGGATCGCCCCGGTCAGCACCTCGCGCTCGTGGTCCGAGAGGACGAACTGCTCCGAGAAGTTCGCAAGGATGCAGAGGCCGTCGGAGCCCGCGCCGATCATGAAGTCCACGCAGCGCTTCTGCCCCTCGAGGTCGAGCTCCCCGGCCTCGTCGAAAATCGTGGGGACCACGGGGAAGACGCCCCGGTAGCGCGGGCGGGTCTGGCTCATCGGCATTCTCCGGACGGATCAGGCAGCAGGAAGAGGGGTGTCGCGGCGAAGCGCCTGCAGGAGCGATCCGTCGAGCTCCACCGCGCTCTCGGGGACGAGGCTGCCGCGCGCCACGTCGCGGCGCAGCGGCTTGTTGGCGGCGAGGTAGAAGGGCGCGAGGCCGTCCGCCTCGCCGGCCGGCAGAAGCAGGGCCGTGCAGTCCTCCATGACGTGGTGGTGGCCGCCCATGCGCAGCACCTCGCCCGCTTGGAAGTCGCGGTCGGCCCGCGCGACCATGACCGCCTGCACGCGCTGCCGGTCGCCGCCCGAGGGCCGGCCGTGGAGCACGGCGGAGAGAAGCGACAGCGGCGTCTCCACGCCCATGAGGTGGTAAGGAAGGAAGATGCAGGCGTGGCGCCCGTCGCGCGACACGACGTGGCCCTTCCCGCGCAACGTCTCCCAGGTCGCGGGGTCGGCGCAGCGGACGACGACGAAGACGCCGCCGCCGAAGCTCACCTCGTCCGGCCTGCGGATGAGGTTGAACACGTCCACCACGCCGGTGCGGTCCAGCACGCCGCCGCTCGCGCGGGGCACGAAGATGTCCGCCAGCTCCGTGATCCGGCAGAGCGGGTAGCTGAGCGCGTCGCGCGACGGAAGCAGCCCTGTGGAGTTGGCGACGACGTTCATCTCGCAATAGTCGGGCGTCGCGCTCTGCGGCAGCGCCGCCAGGGCTTCCGCCCGGCGCGCCAGGGTCGCGGCCACGTCGTCGCCGAGTTGCCAGAGGCCGGCCAGGGCCGGCGCCTCGCACTCACGGTCCGTCCAGGCGACGCGCCCGGTCGCGGGGTCGAAGACAAAGTCGTACTCGCTGGATTTGCCGGCGGCGACCACCTCCAGCCCCAGCTGCCGCGCCCAGGTGACCAGGCCGATGAGGTTCGCGGGCTGGTCGCCCTCGGCCGTCGTGTAGACGAGCCCCCGCGCCGACGCGCGCTGGTTGAGGTGCGGCCCGACGACCGAATCGACCTCCTTGCTGACCATCGCGACATGCGCGCCCCGCTCGATCGCGTCGAGCGCGACGCGGGCGCCGACCTCGGGATGGCCGGTCGCCTCCACCACGACGTCGTGCGGCACCGCGCCCAGCAGGGCGTGGTCGCGCACCACGGCGATGCGTCCCTCCCGCGCGGCGGCGGCGGCCGCAGCCGCGTCCTCGCAGACGGCTGCGGCGTCCTCGGGGAAGCGGAGCTCCCGCAGCAGGGTCACGACGCCCGCCGGGTCCAGGTCGCAGAGGACGGCGGGCTGCAGCCAGGGGAGGAGGCGGACCTGGCCCAGCAGCGTGCGGGAGAAGCCCCCTTTCGCCCCCGTCAGGGCGAAGCGGATGCGACGGTCGCCGAGGTCGCGGAACAGGATCTCGTGGTTCACGGTCGGCTCAGTGGTTGTCGCGCGCGACCGGCGAGCCGCTGCCACCGACGAGGAAGTCGAGGTCCACGCCCCTGTCCGCCCCCTGCACGTGCTCGACATACATGCGGGTGTAGCCGCGCTCGGCCAGCGGCGTCGGCGGCGGCGACCAGGCGGCGCGGCGCGCGGTGAGAACCGCGTCCTCGACATGCAGGTGCAGGCTGCGCGCCGCCACGTCGAGCGTGATGAGGTCCCCGTTCTCGACGAGCGCCAGGTTGCCGCCCGCCATCGCCTCGGGCGCGACGTGCAGCACGACGGTGCCGTAGGCGGTGCCCGACATGCGCGCGTCGGAGATGCGGATCATGTCCCGCACGCCCTGGCGGAGCAGCTTGGGCGGCAGGGGCATGTTCCCCACCTCCGCCATGCCGGGGTAGCCTTTCGGCCCGCAGTACTTGAGCACCATGACGCAGCTCTCGTCGATGTCGAGCGCCTCGTCGTTGATGCGCGCGTGCAGGTCCTCGATGCTCTCGAAAACCACCGCGCTGCCGGTGTGGCGCAGCAGGTGGGGCGAGGCGGCGGAGGGCTTGATGACCGCGCCGTTCGGGCAGAGGTTTCCGCGCAGGATGGCGATGCCCGCCTGGGGCTTGAAGGGCGCGTCATAGGCGTGGATCACGTCGCGGTTCCAGCACTCCGCGTCCGCCACGTTCTCGGCGAGGGTCCGGCCGTTGGCGGTCGGCGCGTCGTTGTGCATCAGCCCGCGCTCGACGAGCTCGCGCAGCACGACAGGCAGGCCGCCGGCGTAGTAGAAGTCCTCCATCAGGTGCTCGCCGGAGGGTTTGAGGTTCACGAGGCAGTTCACCTCGCTCGCCAGCCGGTCGAAGTCCTCGAGGTCGAGCGGCACGCCGATGCGCCCGGCGATGGCGAGCAGGTGCACGACGGCGTTGGTCGAGCCGCCGATCGCGGCGAGGGTGCGGATCGCATTCTCGAAGGCCTGACGCGTCAGGAGCTTCGAGAGCCGGAGGTCTTCGCGCACCATCTCGACGATCCGCCGCCCGGCGAGGCGCGCCAGCTCGTTGCGGCGGGCGTCGGGGGCGGGGATGGCGGCGTTGCCGGGCAGGCCGACGCCGAGCGCCTCCACCATCGAAGCCATGGTGGAGGCCGTGCCCATCGTCATGCAGGAGCCGGCCGAGCGCGACATCGCGGCCTCGGCCTCGTGGAACTGGCGCAGCGTGATCTCGCCGGCGCGGAGCTGCTCGCTCATGGAGATGGTGTTCGTGCCCGAGCCGATCTTCTGCCCGCGGTAGTGGCCGTTCAGCATCGGCCCGCCCGAGACGCCGATGGTCGGCAGGTCGACGCTCGCCGCGCCCATCAGCAGGGCGGGCGTGGTCTTGTCGCAGCCCATCAGCAGCACGGCGCCGTCGATCGGGTTGGCCCGCAGCGCCTCCTCCACGTCCATGGAGGCGAGGTTGCGGTAGAGCATCGCGGTCGGGCGCATCTGCGTCTCGCCGAGGCTGAGCACCGGGAACTCGAGCGGGTAGCCGCCCGCCTCCAGCACGCCGTAGCGGACGTGCTCCGCGATGGTGCGGAAGTGGCCGTTGCAGGGCGTCAGCTCGGACCAGGTGTTGCAGATGCCGATGACGGGCCGGCCGTCGAACTGGTCGTTGGGCAGGCCGCGGTTGCGGAGCCAGGAGCGGTAGTAGAACCCCATCTTGTCCTGGCGGGCGAACCAGGCGCGGGAACGCAGCTCCCCGGGCTTGCGATGATCGTTCGCGTCGTCGGTCAAGTCGTCGGTCCTCTCTGCGGGACGGGGTGGCGGCGCGCCCGCGTCGGCGGGGCGGGTGCTCGGAAGGGGGGGCGGAAGGCTAGGCGCCGGGCTCCGGCGGCGCCAGCCTCATCGCCTTGCTCGTCCGCCGCCAGCCCAGCAGCGCCGAGGCCAGGGGCCAGAGCAGGAAGAGAGCGGCGATGGTGGAGAGCGTGCCCACCAGCGGGTTCGACCAGAGTACCCCGAGCGAGCCGCTGGACATGAGCATGGACTGGCGGAAGGCGTCCTCGGCCTTGTCGCCGATGACCATGGCCAGCACGAGCGGCGCGAGCGGGTAGTCGAGCTTCTTCATCAGGTAGCCCGCGACGCCGAACGCGACCGCAAGCCAGAGGTCGAAGGGTGCGCCGGCCACGGTGTAGGCGCCGACGAGGCAGACCGTGACGATGACTGGCCCGATGATGGAGAAGGAGACGGAGAGCATCGCAGCGAAGAGCGGCACGGTGGCGAGGGCCAGGATCACGCCGATGACGTTGCCGAGGTACATCGAGGCGATCATGCCCCAGACGAAGTCGCGCTGCTCGATGAACAGCATGGGGCCGGGGTTGAGGCCCCAGATCATCAGGCCGCCGAGCATCACCGCCGAGGTGGCGGAGCCAGGGATGCCGAGGGAGAGCATGGGCAGCATGGCCGAGGTGCCGGCGGCGTGGTCCGCGGTCTCCGGCGCGATCACCCCCTCGGGCTCGCCCTGGCCGAAGCGGACGCCGTTGCGCGAGGTGCGGCGCGCCAGTCCGTAGGACATGAAGGAGGCCGCCGTGGGCCCGCCGGGGGTGATGCCCATCCACACGCCGACCGCGCTGCCGCGCAGCACCGCCACCCAGTAGCGGGGCATGCTGGCCAGGGCGCGCAGCATGCCCCGCGGGTCCAGCCGGCCGCTGGCGCCCTTGAACTCGGGTCCCTCCTCGATGGTGAGCAGCAGCTCGCCGAGCCCGAAGAGGCCGATGACGACGACGAGGAAGGAGATGCCGCGGATCAACTCGGGGATGTCGAAGGTCAGGCGCATGGAGCCGGACACCGTGTCCATCCCCATCATCCCGAAGCCGAAGCCCAGCGCGAGCGAGACGATCGTCTTGAGCGGCGCGCCGCCGCCGAAGGCGATGAAGGAGGCGAAGGCAAGGAGGTAGACCGCAAAGTATTCCGGCGGCCCGAAGCGGAGCGCGAAGGAGGCGACCGCGCTCGAGAGAAGGGTGATGACGACGATGCCGACGAGCGCGCCGATGCCGGCGGAGACGAAGGCGTAGGTCAGCGCCTCGCTCGCTCTTCCCTGGCGCGCCATCGGGTAGCCGTCGAAGGTGGTCGCGACCGAGGAGGGCTCGCCCGGGATGTTGAAGAGGATGGATGTGGTGGAGCCGCCGAAGAGCGCGCCCCAGTAGAGGCTGGTCAGAAGGATGATGGCCGAGACCGGGTCCATCGAGAAGGTGAGCGGCAGCAGCAGCGTGACGCCGTTCGGCGCGCCGAGCCCGGGCAGAACGCCGACCAGGATGCCGAGCAGGACGCCGGCGACCATGAGCAGGAGGTGGTGCGCGGTCAGCGCGACGGAGAAGCCGTGCATCAGCGCGTCGAGGTTGGACAGCATCGGCGCGCCCCTCAGCCCAGGCCCAGCATGACTTCGAGCGGGCCCTTCAGCAGCGGGACGGAGAACCACCGCTCGAACACGACGAAGGTGACGGCCGTGACGCCGATCGCAACCCCGAGCGCCACCGTCCAGCGGCGCCCGCCCGCGAAGCGGATGGCGCCCAGGAGGTAAAGGGCCATGGCGACGTAGAGGCCGAGCCACTGCGCGACGAGGACCATCCCCAGGATGGGCAGCCCGAAGCGCAGAACCCGCGCGCCGCCCTCCCCCTCGACCACCACGACGCGCGAGAGCGCCACCCGCGCGCGCCAGGCGTTCAGCGCGACGAGAGCCGAGGCCGCCATCAGGATCAGCGACACGCGGAGGGGAAAGAACCCGGCCTGCGGGCCGTCGGACGTCCAGCCGGTATCAAGATCGGCCGTGCCACGGAGGCCGACGAGCCCGACGAGGAAGACGCAGGCGGCAAAGCCCAGCTCGAGGTGCAGTCGGCGCAGCATCAACCCGCCCTCCCCACGCCGGTTGTCAGTTCACCAGCCAGCCTTCGGGGCCGTAGAGCTCGCGGGCCGAGCGCTCCTCCCGCTCCATCATCTCGCGCATCTCGGCCGGCGCCAGAAGGGCGGCGCTCTGGGCTGTGCGCTGGATGTAGTCCTTCCACTCCGGCGTCTCGCTCACGCGGCGCATCACGTCGGTCCAGTAGGCCTGGGCCGCGGGGGGAACGGTCGGCGGCAGGAAGACCGTGCGCGGCATGCGGAACTCCTCCACCGCGATGCCCTGGCTGGCACAGGTGGGCACGTCGGACCAGGACTGAGTCTCGGTCACGCGCGGGCCGACCGGCAGCGGTTCCCGGCGGAAGACGCAGACCGGGCGCACCTGACCGCCGCGCCAGCCGCCGACGCTCTCGGAGGGGTTGTTGGTGTTGGCGTCGATGTGCCCGCCGGCGAGCTGCACGCCCACCTCCCCGCCGCCGCGGAAGGGGATGTAGGTGAAGCGCGTGCCCGTCGCCTTCTGGATCAGCAGGGTCAGCGTCTGGTCGGTGTCGCGCGTCTGGCTGCCGCCCATGCGCAGCGCGCCCGGCCGCTCGCGCGCCGCGGCGACGAGGTCGGCGCCCGTGCGGTGGGGGGCGTCTTCCTTAACCCAAAGCATGAACTCGTCGAAAGCCATCGCCGTGACCGGCGTCAGGTCCAGCGGCTTCCAGGCGACCCGGGCGACGAGCGGAAGCAGCCACTCGTTGTTCGTCCCGAAGATCACCTTGTGCGGGTCGCCCTGCGCGCCGCGGCCGTAGACGAAGCCCTCGGCGCCCGATCCCGCCCCCTTGTTGGTGACGACGATGGAGGTGGGAACGAGGTTGTGGCGCGTGATCGCCGCCTGCACCGTGCGGGCGAAGAGGTCCGTGCCCCCGCCTGCACCGGAGGTGACCACGAACTCCACCGGGCGGGTCGGCTGCCAGGCGGGCTGGGCCGCCGCCGGGAGCGCCACGCTCAACGCGGTGCCGATGACGGCGGCCGCCTTGGGGAACATCCTCATGAACTCTCCTCCTGGACGGGGTCCGTGCGCCCTTTGCGGGTCTGCGCGTCGGCGTGGTGCGCTAGGCGGCCGCGGCGGCCTCCCGGCCGGCCATGCGCGCGGCCAGCAGCATGGCGTTCCTCATGGCGCCGGGATGGGCGATCCCCTTGCCGGCGATGTCGTAGGCCGTGCCGTGCGCGGCCGTGCAGATCGGGAAGGGAAAGCCCCCCATCAGCGTGACGCCCGCGTCGAAGCCGATGAGCTTCATCGCGATCTGGCCCTGGTCGTGGTACATCGTCAGCACGGCGTCGAAGTCGCCGCGCCGGGCGCGCAGGAAGACGGTGTCAGCGGGGAACGGGCCGTCGCAGCCGATCTGCGCGCGCTTCCCCTCCTCCACCGCCGGGGCGATCACCTCGATCTCCTCGCGCCCGAAGTTGCCGTTGTCGCCGGCATGGGGGTTCAGCGCGGCCACCGCGATGCGGGGCCGGGCGATCCCCGCCGCGCGCAGCGCGTCGTCGGTCAGCCGCAGGTTGTCCAGGATGCCCTGCCGGGTGAGCAGCCCGGCCACGTCCTTCAGCGGCACGTGGGAGGTCACGCGGGCGTTCCAGAGGCCGTCGAGGACGTTGAACTCCTTCGCCACGCCATGAAAGCCGATCGCCTCCGCGCTGAAGCCGATCTCGTCGTCGTAGCCGGGGGTGACGAGGCGCATCGCCGCCTTGTTGAAGGGCGTGAAGCAGACCGCGTCCGCCTCCCCGCCCGCCGCCATCGCCAGCGCGCGGCGGAAGTTCACTGTGGCGAAGCGCCCGCTCGCCTCCGAGATCTCCCCGAGCGGGATCTCCGCGGGGTCGCAGTGTTGCAGGTCGATGAGGAGGGGCCGGCCGGCCCGCCGCGGCCGGGGCTCGCCGTCCCGGGCCACGTCGATGTCGAGAGAGACGCTGGCGACGCGGGCACCTTTCGCCAGGACCCGCTCTTCCCCGATCACGGTGATCTCGGCCGCCGCGCGCACGCCCTCGTCCGCGAGGACCTTCGCCGTCAGCTCGGGCGAGATGCCCGCCGCGTCGCCCATGGCGAGCGCGAGGCGGGGACGATAGGCCACGGCCACTTCCTGGATCATCGCCCTCTCCCCGCCGCTTCATTCTTCGAAGTGTATGCAGTATGCAAGGCCTACCGAGGCGTGCCCGGTCCGTCAAGCGGCCGCAGGGGTGGCAGAATGCAAACCGAGACGATCCCGGCCGCGGCGCCGGGGACGGACAGCGCGACGGACGGCCGCATCGTCCGCCGGCCCCTGCAGGAGGAGGTCGCGGCGAGGCTGCGGGACCTCATCACGCTCGGCAGCATCCCGGCGGGCGAGCGGCTGAACGAGGTGGTGCTGGGCGCCCGCATGGGCGTCTCGCGCACGCCGATGCGGGAGGCCATCCGTCTGCTGGCAGGCGAGGGCCTGGTGGAGCTGGTTCCCGCGCGGGGCGCGGTGGTCCGGAAGCTGAGCGCCAAGGACGTGTCCGACAGCCTCGTCGTCCTCCGGTCCATGGAGGAGCTCGCCGGCCACCTCGCCTGCCGGGAGGGCACGGCCGGGGGCATCGAGGCGGTCTGCGCCCTCCACCGCGCGATGCTGGAGCGGTACGCCGCGCGCGACCCACTGGCCTATTTCAAGATCAACCAGGCCATCCACTCGGCCATCGTCGCGCTCTCCGGCAACGCGACGCTCGCCTGGACGCACGAGGTCATCCAGGCGCGCATGAAGCATATCCGCTTCATCGGCAACGCGGAGCCGGACAAGTGGGCCGGCGCCGTGGAGGAGCACGAGGAGATGATCCGCGCCCTCCGGGCCCGCGACGGCGCCCGGCTGGCGGCGGTGCTGGGCCTGCACCTCGACCGGACATTCGACCGCGTGCGGGCGATGCTGTAGGCGGACCCGCCCCCCTCCCGCCGCGCGCCGGCCGGGGGAGGAGCATTCCACGGCCGTCCGGCGCAAGGTGGCCCGCGCCCGGCACCCTCCGCCCGCCGCCGCCCGTCGAGAGAGACCCTGCATGCCCCCCCGCCGAACCCGCACGAGCCGCCTCCGCCTGAGCTCCCTCCTCGGCCTCGGCCTGCTCGCGGCCGCGCCGGCCGCCCGCGCCACGGACATTGACGATCTCGACGTCTTCCTGCCGACCACGCTGGAGGACGCCTTCACGGGCGAGCCGAAGCAGGGGGAGGCGCAGACAGGCCTCCGCTTCGACCGCCGGCGCGGCCATGACGACCTGCTGATCTTTCCCCAGTTCCAGGCAAGCCCAGCGAACGGCCTCCTGCTGAACTTCAGCCTTCCCTACGTCGTGGGCTCGGGGAACCGGGCGAACCAGGGCGAGGTGAGCGCCGGCGCGCTCTACAACCTCAACCGCGAGACGCGCTGGCTGCCCGCCTTCGCGGTGGCCGTCGACGCCAGCGCGCCGGTCGGGCCGGGCGACCGCGCGACCCAGCTCCAGTTCACCGGCGTCGCGAGCCGCACCATCGACCCCGCCGGCAACAAGCGCCTGCACCTCAACGCGTCCTGGATCACCCGCTTCGCGCCCTCCGAGGACGAGCGGCACAACCGCTACCGCGTGGTCGCGGGCTACAGCCAGCGTCTCGGCAACGACACTGCGCTCATCCTCGACTACGTGCGCGAGCGGCAGGAGCGTCGCGAGCGGGACGCCAACGTCATCGAGATCGGCTTCCGGCAACGGCTGAGCGAGGGGGTGACGCTGGGCTTCGGCGGAGGCGCCGGGATCGGCCGGGACTCCCCCCGCTACCGCGCGCTGCTCAGCCTGGAGGTCGACCTCTAGGCGGCACGCCCCGGCGGGATCAGAGCCGCAGCCCCGTGCGGCGCACGGCCTCGCCCCAGAGCCGGGATTCCGCGGCGATGAAGGCCGCGGCCTCGTCCGGCGCGTTCGCGACGGGCTTGACCGCCTGCTCGACGAAGCGCCGCTCCACCTCCGGCTGCCGGATGACCGAGACCGCGTCCCGGTTCACCCGCTCGATCACCGCGTCCGGCGTGCCGGCCGGCGCCATCAGCGCGTACCAGGCGATGGCGGAGAAGCCGGGCAGCCCGGCCTCGGCGACCGTCGGCACGTCCGGCAGCTGCGGCGCGCGCTCGGCCTGGCAGAGGGCGAGGATCCGCGTGGAGCCGGCCAGGTGAAAGGAGAGCGAGGAGGAGAGGTTGTCGAAGAGAAGGTCGACATGCCCCGCCACGAGGTCGTTCAGCGCAGGCGCCGTGCCGCTGTAGGGCACGTGGTTGAACCTCACGCCCGCCGCCGCCTCGAACATCGCGGCGGTGAGGTGGGACGTGGTGCCCAGCCCCTGGTTGGCCGCGTTGATGCCGCCCGGCTTCGCCCGGGCCAGGGCGATGAGCTCCGCGAGGCTGCGCACCTCCATCCGGTTGGAGACCTCCACTACGTTCGGCGAGGTGCCCATGATGGTGATGGCGCGCAGCCGCGCCGGGTCGAAGGGGAGGCGCGCGTAGAGGTGCTGGTTGATGGCCAGCGGCGGCGGCGGCGAGGCCAGCAGCGTGGTGCCGTCCGGCTCGGCGTTCGCGAGATGCGCCGTGCCGATGTTCCCCGCGGCGCCCGGGCGGTTTTCGATGACCACGGGCTGCCGCCACATCGCCCGCAGCCCCTCCGCCACGAGGCGCGGGACGGAATCGGCCGTGCCGCCCGCGGGGAAGGGCACGATGATCCGCACGGGCTGGGCCGGCCAGCCCGCCTGGGCCTGGCCGCGCTGCGGGACCAGGGCCGGGAGGCCCGCCGCCCCGAGGACCGCGCCGAACGCACGACGCCGCATGCTCTTCCCTCCCTCGATCGTCCTACCCGCGCGGCCCCGGAGGGGGCGCGTCAGGTCAGCGCGACCTCCAGCCCGGCCGAGACGTCCCGCCCTTCCCGGAAGGCGAGGGCCGCGGCCTCGATGTCGTAGTCGTAGAGCTGGCGGCGGAACCGCGCCGCGTTGGCGATCTCCCGGTCGCGCTGCTCGAGGCTGCCCGAGCGGGAATCGTAGCGCAGGCCGTTGCGCCGCGCCTCGGCCTGGATGACGTCCGTGCGGACGCGCCGCAGCGCCTCGTAGCGCGGCAGAACACCCGGCACCTCCGCCGGGTCGCAGCCCTCGAGGAGCACCGCGAGGGCGACGCCGTCCTCGATCGCCTGGTTGGCGCCCTGGCCGAGATGCGGGAGCATCGGGTGCGCGGCGTCGCCGAGCAGGGCGAGGCGCCCCCGGGTCCAGGACGGCAGCGGGCGGCGGTCGTAGAGGCCCCACCAGAAGCAGCTCTCCACCTTCGACAGCAGCGCCGTCACCGGCGCGTCCCAGCCCGCGAAGGAGGCCGCCAGCTCGTCCCGGTCGCCGACCGCGGACCAGGATTCGACGGTCTGGTGGCTCGTCGGCACGAAGCCGACGTAGTTCAGGAGCTGCCCGCCGCGCACAGGGAAGACCATGAAGTGCTTCCCGTCGCCCATCCAGACCTGGTGCGCCTCCTCCCGCCAGCCCGGCAGCCGGTCGCGCGGGACGAGGCCGCGGTAGGCGCGCGAGCCCGAGTACTCGGGCGGCATCGGCTCGACGACGTAGCGCTGCAGCGCCGAGTGGATGCCGTCGGCCGCGACCACGAGGTCGGCCTCCGCCGTGCGGCCGTTCTCGAAGCGAAGCCGCGCGGTGTCCCCGTCCTGCTCCAGGGCGGTGCAGCGATGGCCGGTGCGGATGGCCTCGCGCGGCAGGGCGGCGGCGAGCGTGTTCAGCAGGTCGGCCCGGTGCATGCCGTACATGCCGTTCCAGCCGCTCGAGTCCGTCGTCGGGATCGGGCCGACGACCGTGCCGTCCATCCGGCAGTAGCGCGAGGCGGGGCCGACCTTGCCGCCCAGCCGCGCCAACTCCGGACCGAGCCCGAGGCGCTCCATCTGGCGAAGGCTGTTCGGGAAGATGAAGACGCCGGCGCCGACCTCGCCCAGCGCGTCGGCCCGCTCGAAAACCGTCACCCGGTGGCCCCGGCGGAGCATCGCGTTCGCCGCGGCCAGGCCGCCGATGCCGCCCCCCACGATCGCAACGTTCAACGGCCTGGCGGGCATGGCGCGTTTCCTCCGGGTTCCTCAGGCCCGGGCGCGGGTCCCGGGGCGCGGACACTCTGGCGCCCCGGCGCGGGCGCGCAAGGGCCTTCGATTCCTCGCCTTTACGTCCGCTAACATGGATCAAAGTCCCGTGCTCGATCCCGACCGCACCTCGGCAAGCGTCGTTACGGTGCCACGTCCCCGCGAGGCCTGCGCTCCGGGCGCCGTGGCCGGCGACGTTCGGAGATCGGATGCACGACAAGGAAGGGGCGGCGGTGCCGCCCGACGAGCGGTTGCGCGGCGCCTCCGCCGTAATCGCCATCCCCGCTCGTGACGAGGAAGCCTGCCTGCCCGCCTGCCTGCTGGCGCTGGACGGGCAGCGCGACGCCCGCGGCCGCCCGCTGCGCCCGGGGTCCTTCGCCGTGCTCCTGCTGGCGAACAACTGCCGGGACCGGACCGCGGAGGTCGCGCGCGGCCTCGCGCCCGGCCTGTCCTACCCGCTCCTCGTGCGGGAAGCCGTGCTCCCGGCGGCGCGCGCCCATGCCGGCGGGGCGCGCCGGGCCGCGATGGACGCCGCGGCCGAGCTGCTGGCCGGCGGCCCGCCGGGCGCGGCCATCCTCACCACCGACGCGGACGGGCGGCCCGACCCGGGCTGGCTCGGGGCCAACCTTGCGGCGCTGGCGGCCGGCGCCGAGGCCGTGGCCGGCACCATCCGGCCGGCCCTCGACGAGTGGGGGGCGCTGCCCGAGGCGCTCCGTGAGCGCGAGCAGCGCGAGGCCCGCTACGCCGCCCTGCTCGACGAGCTGGCGGCGCGCCTCGACCCCGACCCGCACGACCCCTGGCCGCGGCACGGGATCCACTCCGGCGCCTCAATCGCCCTCACGCTCGACGCCTACCGCCGCATCGGCGGGCTGCCGCTGGTGCCGTCGGGGGAGGACCGGGCCCTCTTCGCCGCGCTCCTTCGGGCGGACATGCGGGTCCGCCACTGCCCGGACGCCCGCGTGACGGTCTCCTGCCGGCTCGACGGGCGGGCGGCGGGGGGCATGGCCGACACCATGCGGCACCGCCTGCAGGACGAGGACGCGGCGCCCACCGACCCGCGGCTGGAGCCGGTGCGCGACGCCTTCCGGCGCTTCCGCCGCCGCCGCGCGCTCCGCCGGCTGCGCGCCGGGCGCGGCGACCCGCGGCGGCTGGCCCGCGCGCTGGGCCTTGGGGTCGATCGGCTGGTGGACATCGCGGCGCGGCGCGGCTTCTGGCGCGCCTGGGAGGAGCTGGAGACGGCCGCCCCGGCGCTCAGCCGCCGCGCGCTCCCGGCCGGCGCGCTCCTCGCCGAGACGGCGCGGGCCGCGGCGCTCCTCAGCGCCCTGCGGGGGGCCTGAGCCCGGGAGCCTGGAGGAGGTCGAGCCGGTAGCGCTCCGCGCGCTCCGCCCGGCGGACCTCCAGGCCGGGCGAGGCCGCGACGAAGCGCTCCACCGCCTCGTCGCCGGAGAGGGGGTAGTCGGTCTCGCCGGTCCAGTGGACCAGCAGGACGTCCCCGCCGGGCGCGAGGGAGGCCGCGACGCGCGCGGCCAGCCGCTCCACGTCGGGCGGGCTGAGGTAGTAGACGACCTCCGACAGCAGGATCAGGTCGAAGGGCGCCGCGTCCTCCGGCCAGGCCGCCGGCACGCCGGCGAGGGCGAAGGCGACGTGGGGCTGGCCGGCCAGCCGCTCGCGGGCGCGGCGGAGCGGCGCCTCGGCCGCGTCCAGGGCGAGCAGCGCCTCGCAGCGCGGGGCGAGGTCCGCCGTCAACACCCCGATGGAGCAGCCGACCTCCAGCGCCCGGGCGTAGCGCGCACACGGCAGGGCGGCGAGGGTGGCGTCGTACTTGCCGCGCTCGTAGTCGCTCGTCTCGAAGCGCCAGGGATCGGGGTCGCGCGCGTAGAGCGCGTCGAAGTACTCGGCCGGCAGGGAACGGTTCGCGCGCTCGCTCACGGCGGCTCCTCCAGGAACAGCTCGAAGGGTCGGAAGGCGAGGGAGAGCGCCGCCTCGGGCAGGGCGAAGCCCCCGGGATCGTCCGTGATCACGCGTCCGAGCTGGGAGGCATGGCCGGCGACCGCCGCCCGCTTGGCCGCGAGCCAGGGCCCGGCCTGGAAGCGGACACCGCGCGGCGGCCCTTCGAGCTCCGGCTCGGGCGGCAGCGGGAAGCCGGGGACCGGGTGCGCGTGGGCGAGCCCCCAGACGGGATAGGCCAGCAGGCGGGCGCCCGGCACGCCGCGCCGCAGCGCCTCGGCGAGCCGCCAGGTCGCGACGTGGTCCCGGTGCGGGTCGTGCCGCCAGGTCGCGAGGATGGTGGCGGGGGCGGGGTCCTCGCGGAGCCGCGCCAGCGCCGCCTCGAAGGCGGGCCCGCCCTCCGGCACGGCGGCGTCGGGCAGCCCGAGGAAGAGGAGGTCCCGCGCGGGGTCGAGGCCGAGGGCGGCGACGGCCGCGCGCGTCTCCTCCTGCCGCAGCGCGGCCAGCCTCGCCCGCGGGTAGGCGCGGGAATGGGGGTGCGACATGCCGCCGTCGCTCACCACGGCGACGCGCACCGTCCGCCCGGCCGCCGCCAGGGCCGCGAGCAGCGCGCCGCAGCCGAGGCTCTCGTCATCGGGATGCGGCGCGAGGACGAGGACCGGGCCGTCGCCCACGACAAGGCTGGGATCATCGAGGAGCGGCAGGTCGCGCTCCGCGGCCCGGAGCCAATCGCCCGCGCGCACCCCGTCAGTCCCAGAGGTCGCCGGGGTGGCCGGGCGCCTCGAGGACGTGCCGCGCCGCGGCGGCGAGGGCGCCGTCCGGGTTGGGCTGGCGGAGGTAGGTGGCGAGGTCGCGCATGACGCGCTCGACCGGGTTCGGGCGCATGTAGGCGGAGAGGCCGACCGAGCGCGCGGCGAGCTCCAGCACGTCCAGCCCCGCGCGCTCCACCGCCAGACGGGCGAGGTTCACGAAGGCGATCGCGCCCTCGCCGGGGTCCTCCGCCGCCCGCGGCGCCTCGGCGCGCTCGGCCGCGGCCTCCACCCAGAGGCGGGCGGATTCCACCGCCAGCGCGGCCGTGCCGAGCCGGGCCGCCTGGTGCGGGTCGCCGCCGCGGCCGGTGCGGCGCAGGTGGTCGCGGAGGTGGCCGAGCACCGCCTCCGCGCCCCCGCAATGGACGGCGGCGAAGCGCCAGGCGCCGGCCGAGAAGTCCGGCTGGCGCGCGTAGTCGCCGGGCGAGCCGACGACCCGCTCCTCCCCCACGGCAAGCCCCGTGAAGTCCACCGCGCCGGTGGCCGAGGCCCGCATGCCCTGCGCCGTCCAGGGCGAGAGGTCGGCCCGCTCCGCCGGCGCGAGCGGGGCGAGGACCATGCGCGGCGGCGCCGCGGGATCGGCGGCGTCCCGCGCGGTGACGAGGGCGCGGGCGACGTGGCCCGCGCCGGAGCAGAGGATCTTCCGCCCGCGCAGCACGCCGTCGGCGCCGAGCGTCAGCGGCGCCTCGCCCGGCGCCTCGGTGTTCCAGACGCCGAAGAGAAGCCCGGCGCGCGCCTCCTCGGCGGCGAGGCGCACCGCGGCGGGCGCGCCGCGCCGCTGGACGAGGCGGAGTGCGTTGACGTGGCCCTCGAGGAGCCGGCCCAGAGGCAGGCTCGCGCGGCCGACGAGGCGGAGGGCGGTCGCGGTGTCGCGGGCGGCCAGGGGTTCCAGCCCCCAGCCCGCCCCACCCAGGCCGGTGGCGAGGGGCGCGGCGAGAAGCCCGGCCTCGCGCAGCGCCGCCACCGAGCCGGAGGGAAAGGCGCCGTCGTGGTCAAGCTCGGCCGCCTCCGCCAGGACGCCCGGCAGCAGCGCGCGCAGGGCGTCGAGGGGGCCGGGCCTGGCCTGGCTCCGCAGGGGTGTTGGGGGCGGGATGGGACGGTCTCCGAATGCGGTCGCAACGCGAGGGCGAAGGGCATGGTTGCCCGGCCCTGGCCGTTGGACAGGCCGGCCATCCTGGGGAACCTTCCCCCGGACAGAGAAAGACGGAGAGGGACGCCATGCACGCGAACGACATCACGAACGCCGCCCGGCGGAGGGCCGGCCGGTGAAGGCGGGCACGCCGGGCACGGTGATGGGCGTAGCCCACAGCCCCGTGGCCTTCGAGGTGCCCGCGGGCGCCTGCGACTGCCACGTCCACGTCTTCGGCCCGGCCGCGCGCTACCCGCTCGACCCGGCCCGCGCCTACACGCCCGGCGACGCCTCGGTCGAGGAGCTGCTGGCCCTGCACGACGCGCTCGGCATCGAGCGGGTGGTGATCGTGCATCCTAGCCCCTACGGCACGGACAACCGGTGCACGCTGGACGCGGCGCGCCGCCTGGGCGAGCGGGCGCGCGCGGTGGCGGTGATCGACGAGGGCACCGCCGACGCGGCGCTGGAGGGGATGCACGCCGACGGGGTGCGCGGCGTGCGCGTGAACCTCGAGACGGCCGGCCAGCACGACCCCGCCGCCGCCCGCTCGCTGCTGGAGAGGGCCGCCGCGCGGGTCGCGCCGCTCGGCTGGCACGTCCAGACCTACACCAACCTCGGCGTGATCGCGGCGCTGCACGAGGCCCTCCTGGCGCTGCCCGTGCCCCTCGTGGTGGACCATTTCGGCCGCGCCCGCGCGGCGCAGGGCCCGGGCCAGGTGGGCTTCGGCGCGCTGCTCTCGCTGCTGCGGGCCGGGCGGGCCTACGTGAAGATCTCCGCCCCGCACCGGATCTCGGACCAGCCCGGCGCCGCCGACGCCGGGGCGCTGGCGCGCGCCCTGTTCGAGGCCAACCCGGACCGGGTGGTCTGGGGCACCGACTGGCCCCATCCCGGCGGCGCCCGGCGCGACCCCGCGGCGGTCGAGCCCTTCGATCCCATCGACGACGGCGCCGCGCTGAGCCGGCTGGCCGACTGGTTCCCCGACCCGGTGGCGCGGCGGCGCATCCTCGTCGAGAACCCCGCGCGCCTCTACGGCTTCGGCTGAAGGCGCCGCGGCTCAGCCCTCCGCGCGCCCGTCGAGCTGGCGGAGCAGCCAGGCGATGCGGTGGCGCTGGGCGGAGCGCAGATGCGCCGCCATCGCCGCCTCCGAGGCCGCCCCGTCGCGCCGCTTGAGGGCCTCGAGCAGCGCGCGGTGCTCCTCGTGCGACTGCCGCGCGCGGGCGGGGTCGCCGAGCATCGTCGGCAGCAGCGCCATGTTGTCGGTGAGCTGCGCGAGGGCGCGGAGGAGGTAGCGGTTGTGCGCCGCCCGGTGCAGCAGGGCGTGCAGGCGAAGGTTGATGGCCGACAGCTCCGCCGGGCGGTCCAGCACCCGCCCCTCCCCGGCCACAAGCTGGGTGAGGGCCTCCAGCTCGGCCTCGCTGGCGTGCTGGGCGGCGAAGCGGGCGGCGGTGCCCTCCAGCACCTCCCGGATGGAGTAGAGCTCGATCACCTGCTGGTGGTCCGGCCGGCTGACGACGACGCCCCGCCGCGGCTCGTGGCTGACCAGCCCCTCCGTCTCCAGCCGGGTCAGCGCCTGGCGGATCGGCGTGCGCGAGATGCCGAGCCGCGCGACCAGCTCCGCCTCGGTTAGCCGGGTGCCGGGCGGCAGGGTCCCCTCCCGGATGGCGGCCTTCACCCGCTCGTAGGCGTCCCGCCCGAGGTCGGGCGTGGGGGGGCGGGCGGCGGGCTTCATGGGGCCTGGATAGGGCGCGCGGCCCTCCTCGCCAAGCGGCGCCTCGACAGGCCGGGATGCTCTGGGATACGAGGGTATCCGAACCGGACTGGATGCCGATGAGCCAGCGCAACGCCATGCACCTGATCGTCCTGCCCGGGGACGGCATCGGGCCGGAGATCACGGCCGCGACCGTGGGCGTGCTGGAGGCGGTCTCCGAGCGCTTCGGCCTCGGCCTGCGCCTCGAGCACGACATCGCCGGCCACGAGAGCCTCAGCCGCCACGGCACCACGGTGCGGCCGGAGTTGCTGGAGCGGGTGCGCGCGGCGGACGGGCTGGTGCTCGGGCCGATGTCCACCTTCGAGTACACGGACGAGAGCAAGGGCGGGATCAACCCCTCCATGTTCTTCCGCAAGAACCTCGACCTCTTCGCCAACATCCGCCCCGCCCGGACCTACCCGGGCGTCACCCACCACGCGGTCTCGGCGTTCGACCTCGTGGTGGTGCGCGAGAACACCGAGGGCTTCTACGCCGACCGCAACATGGAATCGGGCGGCAGCGAGATGTTGGTGACGCCGGATGTCTGCGTCTCGCTCCGCCGCATCACCCGCCCCTGCTGCGAGCGCATCGCGCGCGCGGCCTTCCGCCTGGCCATGACGCGCCGCAAGCGCGTGACGGCCGTGCACAAGGCCAACGTGCTCAAGATCGGCGACGGGATGTTCCTCGAGGAGTGCCGCAAGGTGGCCGCCGAGTTCCCCGAGGTGGCGCTGGACGAGATCATCATCGACGCGATGTGCGCCCATGTCGTGCGCGCCCCCGCCCGCTTCGACGTCGTCGTCACCACCAACATGTTCGGGGACATCCTGTCGGACCTGACGGCGGAGCTGTCGGGCAGCATCGGCCTCGGCGGGTCGGTGAACGCCGGCGCGCGCCACGCCATGGCGCAGGCCGCGCACGGCTCGGCGCCCGACATCGCCGGGCAGGACCGGGCGAACCCGCTCTCCCTCATCCTCTCCGCCGCCCAGCTCCTCGACTGGCATGCGGACCGGCTGGGAAGCCGCGCCTTCGGCGAGGCCAGCCGGGCGATCGAGGCGGCGGTGGCGGACGCCGTGGCGGCGGGGGAATCGACGGCCGATGTCGGCGGGCGGCTCGGGACGGCGGCGACGGGCGAGCGGATCGCGGCCCGCCTGCGCGCCCTGCCCGCGCTCGCCTGACCGCCGGGCCGGGACGGGAGGGGCCGGGGATGCTCAGGCGCCGCGTCTGCGGGGCGGGGCTCGCCCTGCCCGCCCTTCTCGGCAGCGGCCGCGCGCGGGCCCAGGACCTGCCGGCGGGCTGGCCGGGCCGGCCGATCCGGCTGATCGTGCCCTACGCGGCCGGCGGCGGCACGGACGTGCTCGCCCGCGCGGTGGCCGACAAGGCGGGGCAGCGGCTGGGCACCACCATCGTGGTGGACAATCGCCCCGGTGGCGCCGGCAACCTGGCGACGCAGCTCGCCGCCGAGGCCGCGCCGGACGGCACCACGCTGCTCGTCGGCAACATCGGCCCGATCGCGGTGAACCCGAGCCTCTTCCGCAACCTCCGCCCCGACCCCGCGGAGGCGCTGGCGGCCGTGACGCTGCTGGCGGCGGCCCCGCTGCTGATCCTGGTGAACCCCCGCCTTCCCGTCGCGACCCTCGGCGAGCTGCTCGCCCTGGCACGGCGGCAGCCGGGCGCGCTGAACTATGGCTCTGCCGGGAACGGCTCGGCGAACCATCTCGCGGGCGCCTACTTCGCGCTGAAGGCGGGCATCGACATCCAGCACGTTCCCTACCGCGGGGCCGGGCCGGCGCTGAACGACCTCGTCTCGGGCACGCTCCAGATGATGCCGGCGACGCTGCCCTCCTCGATCGGTCTGGTGCGGGACGGGCTGGCGCGGGCGCTCGCCGTCACCGCCGCCGCCCGCGTCCCCCTCCTGCCGGAGGTCCCGACCGTGGCCGAGGCGGGCGTGCCCGGCTACGAGATGAGCGCCTGGTACGGGATCATGGCGCCCGCCGGCACGCCACGCCCGGTGCTGGAGCGCCTGCAGGGCGAGATCGCCGCCGCGATCCGCACGCCGGAGGTGAGCGAGCGCATCCGCTCGGAGGGCGCCGAGCCCTCGGGCAACACGCCCGACGCCTTCCGCGACTTCGCCGCGGCCGAGCGGCGGAAATGGGCGGAGGTCGTCCGCGACGCGCGGATCACCGTCGACTGACGGGAAGGCGCCGCCCGCCGTCCGGGGCTTGCCGGGGCGCCGTCCCCGTGGCCTGGATGGCGCGCTGTCCAAGCCACGGGGAGAGGATCCGGTGACCGACATCTTCCGCCGGCGCCTGGAGGCCGGCGAGCGGCTTCTCGGCCTGGCCGCCTGCGTCCTCCGCACGCCGGAGATCGTGCTCGTGGCCCGGAGCGCCGGCTTCGACTGGCTGCTCATCGACCTCGAGCACTCGCCCATCACGATCGGGGAGGCCGGCAACCTCGCCGTCGCCGCCCGGACCGCCGGCTTCCCGGCCCTGGTCCG
This sequence comes from Muricoccus nepalensis, assembly GCF_006438825.1. GTDB lineage: Bacteria > Pseudomonadota > Alphaproteobacteria > Acetobacterales > Acetobacteraceae > Roseomonas > Roseomonas nepalensis. The sequence continues at coordinate 56,676 of NZ_RCZP01000007.1, read as the reverse complement.
CGTGGGCGGCCCCCACCACCCCGACCTCGCCCGCGCGCTCGACGTCGGGGCGGAGGGCGTCGTGGTGTCGCATGTCGACACGCCGGAGGAAGCGGCGCGCGTCGTCGCCCTCTGCCGCTTCGCCCCGGCCGGCCGCCGCTCCCTGCCCGCGCCGCTGCCGCAGTTCGGCTACCGCATGCCCCCGGCGCCGCGCTTCATGGCGGAGGCGGAGGCCGCCACGGTCATCGTGCCGATGATCGAGAGCCGCGCGGCGCTCGGCGCGGTGGAGGCTATCGCCGCCACCCCCGGGCTGGACGCGTTGATGGTCGGCGCGAACGACCTGGCCGCGGAGCTCGGCCTTCCCGGGCAGCTCGACCATCCCGAGGTGGCGCGGGCCTTCGTCCGGGTGGCCGCGGCGGCGCGGGAGAACGGTTTGCGCTTCGCCGTGATCGGCGTGCCCGAGGCGCTGCTCGGGCCGCTCGGCTTCGACCTCGGGGCGGGGCTCGTCGTCGCGGCCAACGACATCAACCTGCTGGTCGACGGCGCCGCCGCCCTTGCCGCGCGGCTGAAGGATCGCCCGACCTGAGCGTTGCGCGGCCCGGCGGAGGTATCGTGCCGGCCACAGGCTGGGGCTTTGCTTCACCGCGCGCCGAAACCTCTGACGAACGCGTGATCGAGATGATAACAAAAACGTGTGCCAGCCGATCCCCTCCAGCCCGACCCAACCTCGACTGTCCCGCCGCGGCAGGGCGGCGCCGGCGCGGGCCTCGCGGCCGCCGTTGATCCGGCGGAGACGATGGCGCTTCTCCACCGGCTGAGCCCGGCGGCGCCGGGCCTCAACACGGTCCGGCGGCTGGTGCTCGCCCATCGGACGGTGATGCGGCGGGCCTGATCCGGCGCGGCCGCGGCGGAGGGCGGGCGCCGCGCCGGCGTTGCGGCGGAGGGGATTTCCGGCGCCAATGGCGGGGGTCTTCCAGGGACAACCGGTGACGGCAACGCAGCTTCCCGCCGGCGAGCGGCCCTCCTCCCCTCCCCTCCGCGTCTGCCTTCTCGGCGCCACGGGCACCATCGGCACGGCCACGCGGCGCGCGCTGCGCCGCCGCGGGCACGAGGTGGTCTGCTTCGTGCGCCCCCGGCCGGGCGACGCGCCGCCGCGGGACTGGCGGGCCGAGGACGCCGTCTTCCGCGCGGTCCGCCTGGGCAGCCCGGACTCCATCGCCCGGGACGGGTTCCGGGGCGAGCGCTTCGACGCGGTGGTGTCCTGCCTGGCCTCGCGCACCGGGGCGCCGCGCGACGCCTGGGCGGTGGACCACCGGATGCACGCGGATGCCCTCGCCGCCGCGCAGGGGGTCGGCGTCGGGCGCTTCGTGCTTCTCTCGGCGCTCTGCGTGCAGAAGCCGCTCCTCGCCTTCCAGCACGCGAAGCTCGCCTTCGAGGCGGAGCTGGCGGGATCGGGAATGCCCTACTCGATCATCCGGCCGACGGCCTTCTTCAAGTCGCTGTCCGGCCAGGTGGAGCGGGTGCGGCGCGGGAAGCCCTTCCTCGTCTTCGGCGACGGCGAGCGGACCGCCTGCAAGCCGATCAGCGACGGCGACCTCGCCCGCTACATCGTCGAGTGCCTGGAGAGCGATGATTGCCGCAACCGCGTGCTGCCGATCGGCGGCCCGGGGGAGGCGATCACGCCGCGGCAACAGGGCGAGACCCTCTTCGCGCTGCTCGGCCGCGCGCCGCGCTTCCGCCGCGTGCCGGTGGCCCTCCTCGACGGCATCATCGGCGGGCTGGACCTCGCCGCGCGCGTCGCGCCCTCCCTCGCGGCCAAGGCGGAGCTGGCGCGGATCGGGCGCTACTACGCCACGGAGTCGATGCTGGTGCTCGACCCCGCCACCGGGCGCTACGACGCCGCGGCCACCCCCTCGACCGGCACGGAGACGCTGACGGAGTTCTACCGGACGCTGGTCGCCGGCGCCGCGGCGCCCGACCGCGGGGACCACGCGGTGTTCTGAGGGCGCCGCGCCGCGTCGGCGACGACGCTTGACCCCCGGGACACGCCGCGCCCGAATGAGCCCACCGGGAGAGCAACCCGGAGGGGAGAACCAGGAAATGATCTCACGTCGGCTTCTGCTGGCCCTGCTGGGCGCGGGTGCCCTGACCACGGGGGCCCTGGCGCGCACGCCGGAAGCGCGCTCCGGGAAGCTCGACGAGGCCGTGCGCGGGCTCGTGGAGGGGCGCAGCACGCCGGGCATCGCGGTGCTGATCCTGCAGGAGGGCCGCCCGGTCTACAGCCGCATCGCCGGCCTGCGCGAGGCGGGCGGCACCGCCCCGATCGGCGAGAACGACCTCTTCCGCTTCGCCTCCATGACCAAGGCCGCCACCTCGGTGGCCGCGATGATCCTGGTGGAGGAAGGGCGCCTCGGGCTCGACGAGCCGGTCAGCCGCTATCTCCCGGCCTTCGCGAGCCTCCGCGTCCGCGGCCTCGACGGGGGCGAGGCGCCGGCCGAGCGCCCGCCGACGATCCGCGAGCTGATGACCCACACGGCCGGCTTCTCCTACAACTTCATCAACCGCCCGCGCGTCGTCGACGCCTACCACGAGGCGCGGGTCACCGACGGGCTGGATCAGCCGGACGTCACGACCGCCGAGGCGATGCGGCGGCTCGCCTCGGCGCCGCTCGGCTACCAGCCGGGCACGAGCTGGGAATACTCCCTCGCCACCGACGTGCTGGGCGCGGTGATCGAGGGGGTGACCGGCGGCTCGCTCGGCGCCTTCGTCACGGAGCGCATCGCGAAGCCCCTGCGGCTCGAGAGCTGGACCTTCAACGCGCCGGAGGCGACGCGGTCGCGCTTCGTGCCCGTCACGCGCCCCGCGCAGCCGACGGGCACGCTGGGCACGGGCTACGTGGCGGTGATCGCGACCGAGGGCGTGCCCTACCCGGCGACCCGCGGCACCGCGACGCTGGACCCGAACCGCGCCTTCTCGCCCGTCGCCTACCACTCGGGTGGCGCGGGGATGAGCGGGACGCTCGGCGACTACGCCCGCTTCGCGCAGATGCTGCTCAACGAGGGCGAGCTGGAGGGCGCCCGCGTGCTGCGCGCGGAGACCGTCCGGCAGATGACGGCGAACGCCACGGGCAGCCTGCCCACCCTTCGCGGGCCCGGCTGGGGCTTCAGCCTGGGGTTTGGCGTGGTGACCGACCCGGCGGCCGCCAAGACCGGCCTTCCCGCCGGCAGCTATGGCTGGGGCGGCATCTACGGCACCCAGTTCTGGATCGACCCGACCAACCGCGTCGTCGGGGTGGTGATGACCCAGACGGCCGTCATCGGCTCGGGCCCGGTCGCGAACGCCGTGCGCGAGGCGTTCTACGCGCCCGACTGAACCGGCGCGACGCTGTCGGCGACCCGAAGGGTTCGCCCCGCCGGACGGGTCTCCCCGTCCGGCAGCGTCACGGGCGTGGCCGCGCGCTGGCGGCGCTTGCCCTCGCGGGGAGCGGGTACAACCGGTTTGTTCCACTCGCCCTCCGCCGCCTGGCTTGGGCGGCCGTTGACGGTCACCATGCCGTTCCGGGCGTGCCCGCGCCGGTAGCAGCGGGCCGGTAGAGAAGACCATCGGGCGAGGACAAAGCTTCGAAAGCGAAGCTCCATCCGGCAAGACACACGCCCGATGCGAGGCCAACGGAGTTTTGCGCATCTCAAGGCTGCATGCCGTGAGGATAATACACAGCAACGAATGAAACCTAACTCAACTCAACTCAGGGTTATGCGTATTTTGGAATGCTTCATTTTTCAACATAACCCATGTTATTTATGGCTCTTGAGATAGATGCGCAGAGTGAGGCATAGACCAGCAGCAAATTCGATCGCAATTGTTACTTTTTCGGCCATCCCAGGCTTATCTAACCCTAATAGCATTTGCGTATCCGTTAATATATCGTATTCATAACAATAGAGGCAAGTGATGGACCATCCGCGGGAGAAATCGGTTTTCAAGACGCTGGATGACATTGCGGCGGCGCTGAACCCCGCCGCGCTGAACACCGAGGCACAGACCCTTTCGGCGGTCCCAACGGCGGAATGGGTCAGCCCGCGGCGCGAGTGGAACGGGGCCCGCCCGGCGAACGAGGATTCCTGGGCCAGCCAGGTCGCGCGGTACCTGCAGCAGCGCTCCCCGGCCGGAGCCTTCGCGTCCGGTCCCCTCCCGCGGGCGGCCGGCCGTGGCGAATAGCCTCCCGGCCCCGGCCCGCGCCGTCCCCTTCGTCGCGGCGGGCGGCCGCCCGCCCCGCGCGCGGGCTTCGTCCTGACCGCATGCCGCGCCGTTCGGCACGCCTGGGCGAGCGGGCACCGCGCCGGATCCTCGGCATCCGCGTCACCGCCATCCTGGAAACGCTCGCCTTCCTGGGCGGCGCGCTGATCCTTGCCGCGCTGCTTCCGGCCGAGGACCGCTTCCTCGGCATCAAGCCCCACCCCTTCTGGATCATCGTGCTGCTGGTGGCGACGCAGTACGGCACCGGCGCCGCGCTCTTCGCCGCGGCCGCCGCGACGGCCGCGCTCCTCGTCGGCAACATGCCGGAGCAGGAGCTCAACGAGGACCTCTACGCCTGGCTCCTGCGCGTGACGATGCTGCCGATCCAGTGGCTCGTGGTCGGGCTCGTGCTCGGGCAGGTGCGGGACAGCCACCGCCTCGAGCGGGACGGGCTGCGGGAGGAGCTCTCCACGGCCCGCGAGCAGGCCCAGGCCATCACGAAGGCCTATGAGCGGCTCCTCCGCATCAAGGACGACCTGGAGGTGCGGGTCGCGGGCCAGCTCGACACGCTGCGCTCCACCTACGACGCCTTCCGCAGCATCGACGGGAAGCACACCGCCGACATCCTCGTCGGCGTGGCGACCCTCGTCCGCGCGGTGATCCGGCCGGACCAGTTCTCGCTCTTCTCGGTCAACGGCACCGGGCTCGAGGTCGTGGCCACCGAGGGCTGGACCGTCGAGGAGGGGCGCGCCACGCGCTTCGACCCCTCCTCGCCGCTGTTCGAGAGCGTGGTCGTGCGCCGCGAGATCCTGTGCCTCGCCAACCCCGACCACGAGGCGCTCCTCGGCGGCGAGGGCGTGCTGGCGGGCCCGATCGTGAGCCAGGACGAGGGCGCGGTGGTCGGCATGCTCAAGATCGAGGGCATCGCCTTCACCGAGCTGCATCCCTCCGCCATCGGCAACTTCCGCGTGGTGTGCGACCGGATCGGGGTGGCGCTCGATCACGCGCGCCGGCTCGAGCGCCTGCGAGTCCCGCCGTCGGAGCCCCGGCCGGCCGACGCCCCCGTCGCGCTCCAGCGCGAGTCCGTGGCCGAGATGGGCTGAGTCGTGCGCACCGGGCCCCCTTCCACCGCGGCGCCGCACCGGGACGCACCGGGGCCCGCCTGGGTCCGGGTGGCCACGGCCGGCGCGGCCCTGGCCACCGTCGGGGCGGAGGCATGGCTCGCTGTCGCGTCCCTCCGGGGATCGGAGCCGCTCGGCACGCTGCTGCTCGTCCATCTCGCCGTCTCGGCCGCGCTCACGGCCGTCGCCGCCCTGCTCTACCGCTTCGGCGGTCGGAGCCCCTGCTTCCTCCTGCTGGTGGTCGCAACGGCCGGCCTGGGGCCCCTGGGCGCCCTCGGCTCGGTCGCCGCCGCCGTGCTCCGCCGGGCCTTCTCCCGCCGGGCCACCCCCTTCGCGGCCTGGCACGCCGCCCTGTTTCCCACACCCGAGGCCTCGCCGGTCCAGGCGCTCTACGAGCGGCTCGTGCTGCGCGGCGCCGGGCCGGCCGAGCGCAGCACGGTCGCGCCCTTCCAGGAGGTGCTGGCGCTCGGCACGGTCGCCCAGAAGCACCGGGTGGTCACCATGATCTCCGACCACTTCCGCCTTCCCTTCGTCCCCTCCCTCCAGAGCGCCCTGAACAACCCTGAGCCGGCGATCCGGGTGCAGGCGGCCACCGCCTCCGCGCGGATCGAGGGCGGGTTCCTCAAGCGCAGCATGGCGCTGCAGGAGCGCATCGCCGCCGCGCCCGGCGACCCGGGGATTCTGCTGGCGCTGGCGCGGCACCACGACGACTACGCGGGCACCGGCCTTCTCGACCCCACGCGGGAGCGGGGCGAGATGCGGCGGGCGCTGGAGCTCTACGAGCGCGTCGGGCGGCTCGGGCCGGTCGACCGGGAGGTGTCGGAGGCGACCGGGCGCCTCCTGCTCCGGCTCGGCGAGCCCGCGCGCGCCCTGCCCTATCTCGAGGAGGGCGCCGGCGGGCCGGACGCGCCTCCCTCCGCCCTCGCGCTCCACCTCGAATGCCTCTACCGCCTGGGCCGGCTGTCCGCCCTCCGCGCCCTCGCCCGGCGGCACCGGGAGCGCGTCGCCGATCCCGCGACCCCGGCGGAGCTGCGCCGCTTCCTCACCCTCTGGGCCGGGGACGAGGCCCTGGCGCCGGCGGGAGGCCCGGCATGAGGCGCCCTCCCCGGCCCGGCGGCGAGGGCGCCCTGCCCGATGTCTGCCTGATCCTCGAGGGGGCCTACCCTTACATCGCCGGCGGCGTCTCCACCTGGATGCACGACCTCATCCGGTCCCAGCCCGACCTGCGCTTCCACCTCGTGGTGCTGACCGCGGACGGCTCCCCGAAGGAGCTCCGCTTCGTCCTGCCCGACAACGTGGTGGGGCTGACCGAGATCGCCCTGCAGACCACGGAGCGCCGGCTGGCCGGCGGGCGCGCCGTCGCGCGGATGGTCGCCGCCCTCGAGGGCCCCCTCACCCGGCTCCTGTCGCGCGGGAACCTGGAGGATTTCAGCGGCGTCATGGCCGCGCTCCGCCGCTATCCCCGGGCGGCGAACCGGGCCGCCCTGATGAACTCCGAGGCGGTCTTCGAGATGCTCCGCCGGATGTACGGGACCTCCGTGCCCACGAGTTCCTTCCTGAACTACTTCTGGAGCTGGCGCTCGCTCGCCGGCGGCCTCTTCTCGGTGCTGCTGGCCGACATGCCGCGGGCCCGGGCCTACCACGCCATCTCCACCGGCTACGCCGGGCTGTTCCTCGCCCGCGCGGTCCTGGAGACCGGCCGGCCCGGGCTGCTGACGGAGCACGGCATCTACACGAACGAGCGCCGGGTGGAGATCGCGATGGCCGACTGGCTGACCGACCAGCTCCCCGCCTCGCTCGACCTCGAGGCGCGCCGGCGCGACCTGCGGGACATGTGGATCGACGCCTTCATCGGCTACTCCCGCGCCTGCTATCAGGCCTGCTCCCGGATCACGACGCTCTACACGGGCAACCAGGTCCTCCAGCGGCGGGACGGCGCGCCGCCGGACCGGCTCGTCGTCATCCCCAACGGCATCGACTACGACAGCCTCTCGAAGGTCGCGCGCGATCCCTCCCCGCGCCCGCCGACGGTCGCGCTGATCGGGCGGGCCGTGCCCATCAAGGACGTGAAGACCTACATCCGGGCCGTCGCCATCCTGCGCGACCGCGTCCCCGGGGTTCAGGCCCTGCTGCTCGGCCCCACCGACGAGGACCCCGCCTATTTCGAGGAATGCGAGGAGATGGTCCTCCACCTCGGCCTGCAGGGCAGCTTCCGCTTCGCCGGCCGGGTCAAGCTGCACGACTACCTCGGCAAGGTGGACGTCATCGTCCTGACCAGCATCAGCGAGGCCCAGCCCCTGGTGCTGCTCGAGGCGGGGGCGGCGGGGGTGCCCAGCGTCGCCACCGACGTCGGCTCCTGCCGCGAGATCATCGAGGGGCGCGCCGACGAGGAGCCGCCGCTGGGTCCGGGCGGCATCGTCATCCCGCTCGCCGACCCCGCCGCGACCGCGGAGGCCCTGGCCGAGCTCCTCCTCGACCCCGCCCGGCGGGAGCGCTGCGGCGAGGCGATCCGGCGCCGGACGGAGCGGTACTACAACAAGAAGGTCGTCGACCGGATCTACCGGGACCTCTACGACGCGCATCTCGGCCGGGGCGCGTCCCTCGGCGCGCCGAGGGCCGCCTGATGGCGGGCGTCGGCTTCGTCCTCCGCCGGCTGTCGCGCCAGGATTCGCTCAACAGCGGGCTGCGGGCCTACGGGCACGCCGCCTTCGTGGCCTGCGGGCCCTGGCTCTTCACCATCCTGGCCCTGGCCACCGTCGAGGTCTTCGGCAGCGCCCTCCTGTCGCGGGGGGAGCTGCAGCGCTTCTTCGTGATCGTCATGTACAACTTCGCCTTCTCGCTCGTCGTCGCCGGGCCGCTCGTGCTCGTCGTCACCCGGCGGATCGCGGACCGCATCTACGCGAAGGACGTGTCCGAGATCCCCGGCATGTTCATCGGCTCGCTCGCCCTGCTCTTCGTCCTGCACCTGGCGGCGGGGGTGCCCTTCTACGGCCTGGTCGCCGAACTGGGGGAGGCGGAGCGCCTGCTCGCGCTCCTGGGCTTCCTGACGGTGGGAGGGATCTGGGTCGCCTCCACCTTCATGTCAGCGCTGAAGAGCTTCGGCAGCATCTCCGCGGCCTTCGTGGCGGGCATGGCGACGGCGCTCGCCGCGGCGGCCCTGCTCGCCCCCGACCACGGGGTGGCCGGCATGCTCGCCGGCTTCGACCTCGGCCTCGCGCTGATCTTCTTCGGGCTGGCCGCCCGGATCTTCGCGGAATACCCCGTGCCGGTGGAGCGGCCCTTCTCCTTCCTGTCCGGCTTCCGGCACAACTGGGAGTTTGCCCTGGTCGGGGTGCTCTACAACGCCGGCATCTGGGTGGACAAATGGATCATGTGGCTGTCGCCCGGCCGGCTGGTGATCGCCGGCGCGATGCCGGTCCACCCGGCCTATGACGGGGCGATGTTCCTCTCCTACCTCACGATCATCCCGGCCATGACCATGTTCCTCGTGGCCTTCGAGACCCACTTCTTCGAGCTCTACCTCCGCTTCTACCGGAGCATCGAGCAGCACGCGACGGCGGCGGAGATCCAGCTCAACCACGAGCTGATCCTGCGGGCGCTCGGGCGGGGGCTTCGCAACCTCTTCGTGCTCCAGGCGGTGGTCTGCTACGTGGCCATCCTGGTGGCGCCGGCGCTGATCTCGCGGGTGCAGGGCGGGATCGAGATGGTGCCGATCTTCCGTTTCGGGGCCCTTGGCGCCCTCTTCCACGTCATGCTGCTCTCGACCCTGGTCGTGGTCGCCTATTTCGACCTGCGGCGGGTCCTCCTGGCGGTGACGGCCTTCTTCTTCCTCTCCAACGCGGGCCTGACGCTCGCGGCGCTCTGGCTGGGGTTCGGCTACGACGGCTACGGCTACTTCCTGTCCACCCTGGCCACGCTGATCTTCGCGCTGTCGCTGACCATCCCCCGCGTGCTGCGCCTGCCCTACATGACCTTCATCGCCAACAACCCGGGCCTGCGATGACGGTGCCCGTGCCCAGCCCGGCCGGAACGGCGCGACGGGTCCCGCCGCCTTGCACCCGGCAGGGCGGTTCCCCGCGCGTGGCCACACCCGCCAATCCCGATTATGTTTCCGCCCACAACCGAATTATGGAAACACAACCATCTGGTGCAAACATAATAACATAGGTTGGTTATGCCTGATGCAACAACGGTTTCCAGAAAACCTTATAAAAGTTTAAAACAGCGTTGACTCGTATCGGCCCGGAAAGCATCTTCGTTCTGTTTCGAGGCCTATCCAAACAAGCGTGGAAATGCGGGCCTTGCCAGTTCCGAGCGGCCTGGGCGACCCCTTTCGGGGCTGCTCCGGCTGAGTTTCGCGACGCGCCTCCAGCGTCGCGAAAAGGACGCTGGCGAGCCGATTTCCACAACCGTTCCGCCGGATCGTCCTGACCACCGCGGGGCGCCGCTATCCGCCGCCGAAGTCCGATTGAAGCCTGGTTTCGATGGAGGTTCTTGTATGGCTTACGTGATCGACGGCGTGCTGAACGAGTGGAGCGCGCTCGACCGTCTCGACCGGCCGGGATCGGTGCCGATCGGGTACCAGCTCTTCGGGAGGGTCGACGGCAACAACTTCGTCTTCGCCCTGCAGGCCCCGGTCGCCATCGGCGCCGGCACGACCTTCTGGCTGAACACCGACAGCAACGTGAGCACGGGGTACAAGATCTTCGGCTTCGCCGGCGGCGCGGAGTACAACGTCAACTTCTTCACGGACGGCGCGCCCTACCTCTACACGGGCGCGGCCGGCGAGACCTTCGTCTCCGGCCCGCTGCAGTACGCGCTCTCCCCCGACAAGACCACGGCCGAGTTCGTGGTGCCCTTCGCCTCCATCGGCGAGCTGGACCGCAAGGTGGACGTCCTGGTGGACGTGAACAACACGACCTTCCTGCCCGGCGACTACACCCGTCCCGGCTTCACCGTCTCCGACACGGCGTCGCTGCCCCAGCCCACCGACACGGGGCTCAAGATCGGCATCGTCTATTCCGCGACCACCGCCGCCAAGTTCTTCGACCTGACCGCCTATTCACAGCTCTTCATGTCCGCGCAGAACCAGGCGGCCATGGCCGGGGTGCCCTACGACATCCTGACGGAAGCGGACCTGACCAACCTCTCCAAGCTCATCAACTACGACACGCTGATCTTCCCCTCCTTCCAGAACGTCCGGTCCGCGGACGTCGCCGCGATCCAGTCGACCCTGGACACCGCGGTCTACAAGTACGGGGTGGGCCTCGTCACCGCCGGCAACTTCATGACGAACGACGAGACGGGCGCGTCGCTGCCGGGCAACGCCTATTCCCGCATGGAGACGCTCCTCGGCGTCACGCGGTCGAGCGGCGGCAGCGGCGTCAACGTCGACGTCCGCGCCGCCGACACGAGCCACCCAACGATGGCCGGCTACGCCCCGGGCGAGGAGATCCGCACCTACACGGGCATCGGAACGCAGGTCTTCAGCGACCTCACGGGCAAGGCCAGCGTCCTCGCGACCCAGTCCATCAACGGCGGCGCGGCTCAGAACGCGGTGCTCGCGACCCAGACGGGCGGCCGGAACGTGCACTTCGCGACCGAAGGCATGATGGCCGACAACAACATGCTGGAGGACGCCCTCGGCTGGTCGGCGCGCAACACGCCCGGGCCGAAGATCGAGCTGCACATGAGCCGGCAGTCGGCCATCTTCGCGTCCCGGAACGACCTCGACGAGGCCATGTATCCCGACGAGGTGAAGCCGGACACCGGCCTCGGCATCTACGACAAGCTGCTGTCGGTCCTCGACCGGTGGAAGGTCGACTACAACTTCGTCGGCTCCTACTACATCGACATCGGCAACGGCGCGAACGGCACCGGCACGGACTGGAACGTCTCCCGTCCCTACTACAAGCGGCTGCTCGACGCCGGCAACGAGATCGGCTCGCACTCCATCACCCACCCGGAGAACACGAACCTTCTCACCGCCGCGCAGCTCCAGACCGAGTTCGAGGGCTCGCGCAATACCATCCAGACCCAGCTCCGGCAGATCCCGGGCTACGAGAATTACGTCGTTTCGGGCGCGGCCATCCCGGGCGCGCCCGAGAAGATCGGCGTCTCGCAGGAGGTCCTGAAGTACTACTCCTACCTCTCGGGCGGCAACGCGCAGATCGGCGCGGGATACCCGGGCGCCTTCGGCTACCTGACGCCGAGCGACACCAAGGTCTACATCGCCCCCAACATCTCCTCCGACTTCACCCTCGTCGGCTTCAAGGGGATGACCCCGACCCAGGCGACGGCGGCCTGGCAGGCGGAGTGGCAGGCGATGACCGCCCATGCCGACCTGCCGGTGGTCGTCTTCCCCTGGCACGGCTACGGCATCACCGGCTTCGAGCCCGGCTACACCGTCGATATGTTCGAGAGCCTCATCCGGACCGCCTCCCAGGCCGGGTCGGAGTTCGTGACCCTCGACGACCTGCAGGGCCGCATCTCGTCCTTCGAGAAGTCGAACCTCGAATACTCGATGGTGGACGGCGACACGGTCAGCGTGAAGGTCAACTCCACCGGCAAGCTCGGCACCTTCGCGCTCGACCTGTCGGGCACGGACAGGATCAAGAACGTCGCGGGCTGGTACGCCTACGACGCCAACAGCATCTTCCTCCCGGCCACCGGAGGCACCTTCACCTTCGACCTCGGCAGCACGCCGGACGACGTCACCCACATCACCTCGCTGCCCTCCCGCGCCCAGCTTCTCTCGGCGACGAGCCCTGGAGGGGGCGGCCTCGACTTCTCGATCATCGGCGACGGGAAGGTCGTGATCGACCTCGAGAACCCCGCGGGCCGCTACGTGGTGGTCACGGGGGCCACGGTGCTGAGCCAGGTGGGGGACCAGCTCGAGCTCGGCCTCACGGGGCTCGGGCAGCACGCGGTCTCGGTGCGGCTGTCGACCACGCCGCCTCCCCCGCCCCCGCCGCCGGCGCCCGCCTCCGTCACGAACGTCGTCTCCAACGCCACCACGGCCACGATCAGCGGCATCGCCGCGGCGGCGAGCAAGGTTCAGGTGCTGGACGGCACCACGCTCCTCGGCACCGTGACAGCGGACGGGACCGGCGCCTGGAGCCTGCAGACGACGCCCCTCACGGACATCGTCCACACCCTAACCGCCCGCACCGTGGATGCGTCCGGCAACACCGGCACCGCCTCCAACGTCGGCCTCTTCGGCAGCACCAACGCCGATTCCCTCGTCGGCGGGACGGGGAACGACGCGCTGTTCGGCAACGCGGGGGCCGACACCCTTGACGGCGGCGCCGGCAACGACACGATGAACGGCGGCGGGGGCAACGACCTCTACGTCGTGGACTCGGCCGGGGACGTCATCACCGACTCCGCGGGCACCGACACGGTGCGGTCCTCCATCACCTACACGCTGGCGGCGGCTCTCGAGAACCTCGTCCTCACCGGCACCGCGGCGCTCAACGGGACCGGCAACGCCGCGGCCAACGCGATCACCGGCAACGACGGCGCCAACCTCCTCACCGGCCTCGACGGCAACGACACGCTGACCGGCGGCCTCGGGGCCGACACGCTGGACGGCGGTCTCGGCGACGACCGCTACGTCCTGGATTCCGCGGCCGACGTGATCATCGACGCCGGCGGGATCGACACGGTGGAGGCCGGGTTCACCTACGTCCTCGGCACGGGGATCGAGAACCTCGTGCTCACGGGAACGGCGGCCATCAACGGCACCGGCAACGCGGCCGCCAACGCGATTACCGGCAACTCGGGCGCCAACGCGCTCTTCGGCCTGGCGGGCAACGACACGCTCACGGGCGGGGCCGGGAACGACACGCTCGACGGCGGCACCGGCGACGACAGCATGAACGGCGGCGGAGGCGACGACCGCTACATCGTCGACTCCCTCGGCGACATCATCGTCGACTCCGGCGGGATCGACACGGTCGAGGCCAGCCTTACCTACACGCTGGGCTCGGCGCTGGAGAACCTCGTGCTGACCGGCGCTCTGGCCATCAACGGAACCGGCAACGGCTCGGCCAACACGCTCACCGGCAACGACGCCGCCAACTACCTCTCGGGCCTGGCCGGCGCCGACACCCTTATCGGCGGCGGCGGCAACGACACGCTGCTGGGCGGCGCCGGCGCCGATCGCCTCACCGGCGGCACGGGGGCCGACACCTTCCTCTTCCTGCGCTCCAACGAGGGCACCGACACCATCACGGACTTCGATCCGCTGGCGGACTTCATCACGGTGAGCGCCTCCGGCTTCGGCGGCTTCCTCTCGGCGGGGATGAACGTGGGTGCGAGCGGCCGCTTCACCGCCAACACGAGCGGCCTGTCGAACGCCCTGCCGGGCATCGGGCAGTTCGTCTACGAGACGGACATAGGGCGGCTGTGGTGGGATCCGGACGGGATCGGCCTGCTCGCCCGCGTCTCCATCGCGACGCTGACCGGCAATCCCGCGCTGACCGCCTCGGACATCACCATCATCGCGTGACGAGGAAGGGGGCGCCCGCGGCGGCCGGCACCGGGTGCCGTGCCGCCGCGGGCGCCCTTCGCGTCAGAACACCCAGGTGAGCGAGGCGCCGTAGCCCGAGCTCGTGCCGCGGGTCCGCCCGATGTCCTGCACGTAGTTTGCCCGCAGCCGGAACTCGAGGTTGTCCCGGTTGTAGCCCACCGCGGCGTAGACCAGCGGCCCCGCCTTGCCGTAGCGGTCGATGCCGTAGCCGCCCGAGGCCTCGTAGGCGAGGATGCCGTCCGCGATCCGGTTGCCCCACACGCCCGAATAGGTGAGCACGACGGCGTGGACCTCGCGGTCGAGGATCGGCAGCGGCGCGTACCGGGCGCCGCCGCTGTTGAAGCGCTCGCTCCGGTCGAGCACGTACTCGCCGTCGAGGACGTAGGCCGTGGAGAGGCCGCGCAGGCCGCCGAGCCCGGCGAGGCGCGCCTCGCCCGTCACGGTGATGGACCGGGCCACGTCGCCGTCGCCCCGGATGCCGTAGCGGTTCCCCGCGACCTCCAGGCGCAGGCTGACGTCCCGCCCCACGCGCTGGCTCCGGGCCAGGGCGAGGCGGTCGCGGGTCCCGTCCTCGACGATGCTCTGGAGGAAGTCCCAGTTCGGGCGCCGGTACTCGGCGCGCAGGAAGGTGGTGCCGCGGTCGTCGGGCCGCTCCCACCGGATGCCGACGCCCGGCGTGTCGCCGGACAGGAACAGCGATCCCGTCAGCACCTGTCCGTCCAGGCCCGTGTGCTGCCCGTAGATCTCGCCCCGCTGGCGCAGGCCGGAGAAGCTCTCGACGGCGCCGTTCGCCCGCTGGATGCGGTCCGCGTCAACATGGGCGAGGTCGAGCGAGAGGCCGAGGCGCCAGCCGTTGCTCAGGAGCTGGTGCCCGCTGAGCCCCGCGATGACCGCGCTCGTCCTGCCCGCCCCCGTGCCGCCCTCGAGCTGCCGGTACTCGACATCCGCCCGCAGGCGGCTCGCCTGCGCGCGCTCGATCACAGCGATGACGTCGGTGACCGAGGGGTCGCCGGGCTCGAGGCGCAAGGAATCCTGGTAGAGCGCCAGGGCCTGCCGCCAGCGGCCGGTCTGCTGGGCGACCCCGGCGAGGCCGTTCAGCGGCTCCGCGCTCTCGGGCCTCGCCGCCCGCAGCGCCTCGAAGCGGGCGCGGGCCTCCGGCAAGTCGCCGATCTGCGCCCGGAGCTGGGCGGCGAGGAGGTTGAGGCGGAACTCCCCCTGGGCGTCCGGCGCGGCCGGCGGCTCCTCGCTCGGGGCGGGGTCGGGGCTGCCGATGCTGTCGGCGGCGTCGCGGCCGCGCCGCATGGGCAGGCGCGGCCCGTCGGGGCCGAAGGGCAGTTCCTGGTCGCTCCCGGACGCGTCGGCGGGGCGGAGGGACAGGGTCTCGGGCGCGGCCGGCGGCGCCTGCGCGGCCGCCCCCCCCGCCGAGAGGAGGGCGGTGACCAGGAGGCAGCCCGGGAGAGCGCGCGCTTCGCGTGTCATCGGTTTCCTAACACCTCGCGGGCGCGCGGCAGCGCGCCCTGGGCCATGAGCATGGCGACGTAGTCGGCCCGCAGATGGCTGTCGCCCGGGCGCTCCGCGACGAGCTCCTCGTAGAGCCGCTCGGCCTCGCGGCTCCGCCCCACGCGGTGCAGCAGGTTCGCCGCGACCGTGCGGGCGCGGAAGGAGCGGTCGCCGGAGGCCTGCAGCAGCCGGAGGGCCTCGGCGTAGTGCGCCCCCGCCTCGTTGACGGAGCGTTGCCGCGTGGCGAGGTCGCCCAGCAGCATCTGCGCCTCGTAGTCGCCGCCGCCCGCGCGAACGAAGGCCGTGAGGTGCCGCGCCGCGGCCTCCATGTCCTTCCGGTTGAAGGCCAGCACGCCAAGGCGCCGCTGCGCCGCCGCCCCGCCGCCGCCGAGCGCGACCTGCCGCTCCAACGCGCGACGCTCGAGCTCCGGATCCCCCGCCCGCGCGCTGAGCTGGACGAGGCGCTCCGCCCGCTCCGGCGTCGTGGCGCGCGCCAGCGCGTCGCGGAGGGCGGCGGCCAGGGCCGGGCGGTTGTCGAGCGCGGAGAGCGTGGTGATGTGGGCCTCGTGCACCGCGTCGGGCTCGGCGTCCCGCGGCGCCGCGCGGTAGACCGCCGCGGCCCGCGCGGGCGCGCCGTGGTTCACGAGGATGCCCATCCAGGCCGCCAGCTCGGCGCCGCTCGCCCGGCGGGCGCGCGCCTCGATCCAGTCGAGCTGCTCGGCCGTCGGCCGCAGGCCCCAGAGGAAGAGAAGCTGGCGCACGTCGGCGCTGGCGGCGGGCGCGGCGGCGGCGAGCGACCGGAAGATCCGCTCCGCCGCCGCGCGGTTGCCGCTCTCCAGCAGCCGGAACGCGATGCCGCGGCGCTGCGCCGGGGGAAGGTCGGCGCGGCCGCCCAGCCTCGCCCAGAGGGCGTTGACCTCCGCCATGCGGCCGGCCGCGGCGGCCACCTCGGTGAAGGTCCACATCCAGGTCTCGGGATTGTCCTGGGCAAGCTGCCGCAGCACCGGGAGGAGGTCGTCATGCGCCTTCAGCTCGCGCAGCACGGCGATCGCCATGCTGCGCGACGCGGCGTCGGGCGCCTCGAGCAGGCGCCGCGTCCAGGCCTCCCGCAGCTCGTCGCCGACCGGGGCGCCCTCTCGCCAGGCCGGCAGCAGCACGGCCTCGCGGAGCCCGTCGGGGAGGACGGTGCCGGCCGGCAGGCCGCGGAGGCGCTCCAGCGCCTGGCGCGGCCGCCCGGCGTCCACGAGGAGGCGCACCAGCAGCGCGGCGTCGCCCGGCCCGCCGCGCAGCGCGAGAAGCCGCTCGGCCGCCCCGATGGCCAGCCCGTAGGCCCGGGCGTCGGCCGCGAGGTAGACGAGGTCCTGCAGGACGTCCGCGGGCAGGTCGCCGGGGCCGTGCGCCGCCAGCCAGTCCGCGACCGCCTCCGCGCGCCCGGCGGCGCTGGCCGCGACGGCCCAGGCCAGGTCGGCCGCCGGCGAGGGCCGGTCGCGCCGGAGGGCCTCGACGACGGCGAGGCCGCGCTCCGCGAGGCCGGCGCGCGCGTAGATGCCGGCGACCTCCCGGAAGAGGGCGGGCGGGAGGGCCGGGTCGCGCGCGGCGCGGCCCAGCAGCTCGTGCACCCGCTCGCCGCGCCCGAGGCGCGCCTCCACCGCCGCGAGCTGCACGAGGCGGGCCGGGGTGATCCCCTCGGCCCGCGCGCCCGCATCGGCCCAGCGGCGCGCCGTCGGCCGGTCCTCCAGCGCGAGGAAGATCCGCGCCGCGAGGACCGGGTCGTCCTCCAGGATCCGGTCCCCCTCCGTCGCCAGCAGCTGCTTGAGCACGTCGATGCGCCCGGCCCAGAGCGCCTTGTCGGCGAGGCGCGCGAGCAGGTCGCGCGGCACCGCGCTGGTGCCAGCGCGGTAGGCCGCGGCGACGGCGCGCTCCACCTCCTCGGCGTCGAGGGCCAGGCGGAGGCGCATCAGCGCGGCCGGGCGGAAGTCGGTGTCGAGCCGCTCCAGAAGCTCGAGCCCGGCGGCGGGGTTGCCCACGTCGTGCAGCGCCTGCGCGAGCACGGTGAGGACGTCAGGGTCAACGCCGGGACGCGCGAAGGGCTGGAGGAGGGCGACGGCGAGGTCCGGCCGCCCGCCCCCGCCGAGCGCCCCCGCCAGCACCGCCACCCAGCGCGTCGGCTCGGGCTGCGCGGCGAGCCACGCACGGGCGCGCAACAGGGCGGGCTCGGGCTGCCGCGCGGCGAGCAGCATGGACATCTCGAGGGCGACGATGCTCGCCTCCATGTCCTCCGGTCGGTCCCGCTCAAGCTGGCGGAGCACCGCCGCCCCCGCCCGCGGGTCGCCGGCCGCCGCCTCAAGCCGCGCCAGGGCGAGGTAGTCCTCCCGGTCCCCGCCGAAGCGGGTGACGAGCACGCGCAGCGCCTGCCGCTGCCCCGCCGCGTTGCCGCGGGCCGCGTGGAGCGCGGCGATCTCGCGCGCGCGGCTGAGCGTGGGCGAGAGGTCCTGCAGCCGCTCCAGCGTGCGGACGAGCCCGTCGGTGCGGCCGATGGAGCGCTGGATCTCCTCGAGCGCCCGCAGGGCCGCGGCGTTGCGCGGCCGCTCCGCGACAAGGTCCTCGTAGAGCCGCGCCGCCCCGGCCATGTCCCCGTTGTCGATGCGCGCGCGGGCCAGCGCGCCGATCGTCGCGAGGGTCCGGTCGCCCGCGCCCACGCGCGCCTCGAGCATCGAGAGCGCCTGCCCGGTCCTGCCGGCGCTCAGCTGCAGCAGCGCCAGCTCCCGCCCTCGTGGCATGAGGACCATGCTCAGCGCGACCGCCCCGACGCCGAGCGCGAGGACGGGAAGGAGGGGCTGCTTCTGGATCAGCGCGCTCATCAGGCCTCCGGCACGATGCGGGTGAGGTCGAAGGTTCCGACATAGGGCACGAAGCCGCGCTCCCTCGCCTCCGCGTAGAGGCGCGCGATGCCCGGCAGGTCCTCCATGTCCCAGTAGTCGAGCGAGAAGAGGCGAAGGCGGCGGTCCCGCCGGTACGCCTCGTCCATGCGGTCGAGCTGCCAGCGGTAGTCGGCGTCCGTGACGAGGCTGTACGTCCCTGCGCGCGCGTCGAAGGTGGAGCGCACGGATTCGCCGAGCAGCATGTCGAACTCGCCGGCGATGCGCGGGAGGACGGCGTAGCCCCGGTTGATCATGACCGGCCGCTTGGGGAAGCGGCGGCGCACAGCGCGCGCGAGCTCCGCCGCGCCGTCGATCATGCCGGCGAAGCGCGCGGCGTCCTGGCGCTCGAGCGCCTCCGCCGTGTCCAGCGTGTCGAAGAAGAAGCCCTGGAAGCCCGCGGCGAGGACAGGCGGGAGAATCTCGTCGAGGAGGCGGTCGCGCCAGCGGGGCGAGCGCATGTCCACCATCCTGGCGTCGGGCCAGACCGGGCTCGGGTCGAGCAGCACCCCGTCGCCGGCGAGCGCCGCCGCGTAGGAACGCCCGCCATGGACCTCGCCGAGGCTGATGTAGCCAAGTCGGAGACGGTCCCGGCGGGGAGGCGGCAGGCCCGCGACATCGCTGTCCAGCACCGCGATGTCGTAGGCGTTCACCGCCTCGGTGAAGGCACGGTCGTAGCAAACGACGAAACGGCGGTTGCGCAGGCGACGGTTCGCGGCGGCGGCCCGGCTGGCAGCCAGGATCATCGGGGCCGCGAGGGCCAGGCCGGCCACCATCGGCAACCTCGTCCTGGCCGAAGCCGTGAGCGACCGCGCGGACGCCAACCGACCCTCCTTGCAAACCCCTAACAAATAAGCCTGTAAGTAATAAAATCTGTCAATGCTGAGTTCGGCGCCGCATTATCAACCTCAAGTTGCGCGATCAATTCCAAAATCCGTTAGCTCCGTGCGTTCGCCGAAGTATTTCTATCTTTCCGGTCAGTACTCGCTTGGCGCACGCGTGCTCCCTCAAGAGGACCGCAACGCGAAAGGCCGGGCCGCCCCAGGGGAGCGACCCGGCCTTCTCGATCACCGAAGGGTGGAAGCCCCTTCGTCGCCTTGCTGCGCGAGGCTTCGCGCTACCGCGCCAGCGGGTCCGGCCTCATCTGCACGCGGAAGACGCGCGGCCGCTCGCCCGCGCCGGTCTCGTGGTGGAAGGGCGCGCGCGTGCCGGTGGTGGTCCAGACGCCGCGGCCGCGCCATCCGGTGTTGGGATCGTCGATGCGCCCGTCGACGTTCTTCGTGAAGAACCCCGCGGGATAGGGCACGCGAAGCTGGTGCAGCCGGCCGTCAACGAGCACGGTCAGGGATTCGCTGCCGTTGGTGCTCGCGATCGGCACGTCGTTGCCGAGGCCGAGCGTGTTGAAGCGGTCCACCCAGACGTAATAGGCGTGGTCCGCGCTGCCGGCCGGGTCGACGCCCGCGAATTGCGGGCCGGGGAAGCGGTGGAGCGTCCAGCCCTCCTCGCATTGCCGACCCGTCACGGCGTTCGGGCCCGTCAGCGGCGCGGTGCACTTCGAGCGGTCGAAGCTCGCGAGGTGGCCGCTCGCGAGCGTGGTCCAGACAACGCCCTTGCTGTCCACGTCGATCCCGCGCGGGCTGAAGCTGCTCGGCGGCGGCTGAAAGATCTCGGTCAGTCCCGTGGTCGCGGGGTCGCTGCCGGGGATGAAGCGGATGAGGTAGCCGGGCTGTTCGACGCGCGAGAAGCCGCTGTCCATCGACTGGCCCCAGATGGAGCCGTCGGCCGGGCTGGGCTGCACGCCGTAGAAGCCCGCGATGATGCGCTTCTGCTTCGCGGGGTCGAGCGGCGCGTTCGCCTCGACGTAGTCGCCGCGCCGTCCCCAGCCCGGCACGTCGATCACCATGGGCGCCCAGCCCTGCGAGGACCGCGCGTCCCGCGTCTCGAGGAAGCGCCGCGTGTTCAGCCAACCGACCGCGCCGCCCGTCGGCCCGCCCCAGCTCGTCCAGAGCGTGTGGTCGGGGTCGTAGCCGAAGTAGAGGTGGTGCGTCTGGAAGCAGGTGTCGATGAGGTCGAAGCGCCCCGTCGCCGGGTCGTAGACCGAGAGCTGCCGGCCCGAGGCCGGGAGCGGCGCGATCCGGGCCGAGGGATGGTCGCCGCCCGCCTTGCACCAGTCGGGCTGCGCCTCGGCCGGGCGGATGCGGGCGGCGAACCAGACCAGCCCGCGGTGGTCCATGATAAGGTTGTGGTTGCTCGTGTGCCCGTCCCAGATCGCCCGGTCTCCCCAGAAGGGCGAGGGGCCGCGCGGCTCGTCGGCGGCGCTCGGCGTCTCCGGATGGGCGATGGGGTGGCGGATCTTCCAGGCGCGGTGCGTGACGGGGTCGAGCACGGGCACGTCGTCCGTGGATTCCTCGGGCGAGCCGTAGATGAGGCCGCGCGGGTAGAGCGTCGGGTCGCGCTTGTCGGTCGAGATCGCGTCGTGGAGATAGGTCGTCGGCTCCGCCCAGTCCCAGAGCGTGACCACCATGTTGCGCGCCAGTCCTTCGGGGCGCCGCGGCTGCTCGGCCGGCAGCTCGCCGTGCGCGACGCGATCGGTCCAGTCCGCGAACTGCGCGATTCCGTGCTGCGGCCCGAGCCGCCCGATGGACACGGCCATGCCGCCCATGGCCTGGCCGGACTGGATGCGGCGGAACCACATCTCCTCGGAGCTCGCGAACTCGCCGAGCTCGCGGCGCGGCTGGCGGATGTTCAAGCTCCCCAGTGCGTGGCAGGACTGGCAGGACTGCTTGACGGTGTCGACCCAGGCGTTCTGGCTTCGCATGAACTCGGGAATGCCGTTGCCGCCCGCGCCGTCGCCGGTGCCCGGGAACTGGTCGGCCGCCGGGATGCGCAGCATCGAGTACCAGTACATCCCCGGGTAGTACCAGGCGGCCGCCGCCGGCGTCGGCGCCGGGGTCGCCGCGAGGTCCAGCGCCCGGCCAGGGGTGCCGTCCACGCGCGGGCCGTCCACCAGGCCGTAGCCGCGCACCCAGACCTTGTAGGCGCCGCCCGGCAGGTCGGGGATGAGGTAGCGGCCGCGCTCGTTCGTCACGACGATCTTGGCGAACTTCGTGGGCAGGTCGGTGGTCTCGGCGATGACCCAGACGCCGGCCTCGGGGCCGTTCGGGCCGGTGACCACGCCGCCGATGTCGGTGGCGCCGATCTCCACGCCCGCCGGCGGCGATCCCTGCGCGCGGGCCGCCATCGGGGCGGCGGCGAGCATGGCGGCAAGCACCGCGGCGGGCAGGGCCGCCGCGCGTTTCACGTCAGTCATGGTTCGACCTCCGGCGCCGCCTTCGGGTGGGGCGGCTTCGGGCGCGACCCTAGCAGCGGCGCGGGGCGGGAAGGCAAGGGAATCGCGCGGGGCGCTACCTCACGCGGCGGCGCTGCCGACGGCCTCCTGCATCGCCTGCCAGAGCGCGGCCACGTCCGCGCGCTCGGTCGGCTCGGCGCCGACGGAGACGCGCACCATCCAGCGGCCCTCCAGCACGGCGGGGGTGACGTAGGCGGCGCCGGACGCGTTCAGCGCCTCGGCCCAGCGCAGGGTGTGGCGGTCCAGCGCCTCCCCCTCGAGGCCGGCGGGCGCGTGCTCCAGGCAGACCGTCTGCAGCACGACGGGCGCGAGCACGCGCCAGCCCGGCGCGGCCGCGGCCTGCTCGGCCAGCCAGCGCGCGTTCTCCATGTCCCGCCGCAGCCGCGCGCGCAGCGCCGCGACGCCGCCCTCCCTCAGCACGAACCAGAGCTTCAGCGCCCGGAAGCGCCGCCCGAGCGGGATGCCCCAGTCGCGCAGGTTCTTCACCTCCCCGTCCACCGCGCTCTGCAGGAAGCTCGGGTTGGTGGACATCACGCGCATGAGGTGCTGCGGGTCGCGCACGAAGTAGAGGGAGCAGTCGAAGGGCACGCCGAGCCACTTGTGCGCGTTCAGCACGAGGCTGTCCGCGCCCTCCACGCCCTCCCACATCCAGCGGCACTCCGGCAGGATCATCGCGCTCCCGGCCATGGCGGCGTCGACGTGCAGCCAGAGGCCGTGGCGGCGCGTCACCGCCGCGACGGCGCCGACGGGGTCAAGCGCCGTGGTCGCCGTGGTGCCGGTGGTCGCGACGACGGCGCAGGGGCGGAGGCCGCGCGCGAGATCCTCCCCTACCATCGCATCCAGCGCGTCGGCGCGCATCGCGCCGGCCTCGTCGGTCGGGACCAGGCGCACCCCGTCGCGCCCGATGCCCACGAGGAGCGCCGCCTTGTCCACGGAGCTGTGGCTCTGCGCGGAGACGTAGACGATGAGCGGGCTCGCCTCCGCCTGCAGCCCGCCGCGCGCCATGGCGAAACCCGTCGCCCGCTCCCGCGCGCAGATGAGGGCCACCAGCGTGCTCGTGGAGGCCGTGTCCTGGATGACGCCGCTCCAGGCCTCCGAGAGGCCGACCATCTGGCGCACCCAGTCGGTCACCACCTCCTCGAGCTCCGTCAGCGCGGGCCCGGACTGCCAGGAGAGGCCGACGACGCCGAGCCCCGTGCTCACGAGGTCGCCGAGCACGCCCGCGAGCGGCGCGTTGGCAGGGAAGTAGCCGAAGAAGCGCGGCGACTGCCAGTGCGTGACCCCGGGCATGACGAGGCGGTCGAGGTCCGCCAGCACCGCCGCCATGCCCTCCGGCAGCTCCGGCGGCGCAGCCGGCAGCGCCGCGCGGATTTCGCCCGGCGCGACCCGCGACCGCACGGGATGGCGGGCGATGTCCCGCCGGTAGTCGGCGATCCAGTCGATGAGCTGGTGGCCGGTCGCGCGGAACTCGTCGGGCGTCATGCAGGGCCTTCGGCAAGGGATGCCGCCCGGGAGGGCGGTGCGGCGATCCTCGCGCGCTTGCCGCGCGGGCGGCAAGGAGGGGACCGCCCGCCGCTCAATCCTCGGGGCGGGCGCTGACGGGCGGCGCGGCCTGGGTTCCGGCGAGGCGCGTGCCCTCCCCCAGGCGGATGGTGCCGTCGGGCTGCGGCACCGCGAGCGGCGCGACGAGGATCTGCGCGCTGCCGCCCGTGACGCCCAGCGCGCGCGCGACGGGCGGCGTGATGTCGAGCAGGCGGCCCGCGCTCGCCGGCCCGCCGCCCAGGATCTGCACGAAGGTCGAGCGGCCGTTCTCCACGTTCTGCACGCGCGCCGTCGTGCCCTGCGGCAGCACGCCGCTGACGCCGAGCGCGGGCACGGAGGCGAGCGCCGGGTCGTCCAGCACCCGGGCCTGCGTCTGGCGCGCCTTGCCCGAGCGGTCCACGGGCGCGCGCGGCGGCGGGCGTGGCGCGATCTCGATGACCGTGCCGCCCGGCTCGCGCGCGGACGCGACCGGCGCCGCCTGGATCAGGCCGGCCACCGCCAGGATCATGCCCGCTGTTTTGCGAAGCGTCATCTCTCTGCTCTCAGGCCCATCAGTGCCCGGTGAGGAGCGATCCCTTCATAGCGTTCTTCGGTTGCCGCGCGCAGGCCCGCGCGCGGCGAAGACCCGCCGACGGCGCGCGACGGGCATCATCGGCCATCACGTCCGCGTGATGCATTCGGTGCCCTTCAACGACGAGGCCGGCGCGGCCCCTTGGCAAAGACCTTGCTCTTTCGTTCCAGGGCTGCTGTGATTTCGTACCAGGGGCCCTGCCGCCGTTGCAGCGCGGCCCCGGAACAAGAACGACGGGGTGGCGAAGCCCCGCATGGGGAAGAGACAAGCATGCGCGGCATGATGATGGACGTGCCCCTCCTGACCACGTCGATCATGCGCCACGCGGCCGAGTACCACGGCGACACCGAGATCGTCTCCCGCCTCCCCGACGGAAGCATCCACCGCACGGACTACGCGCGCACCTGGCGCCGCTGCGGCCGCCTGGCGCGGGCGCTGGTCGCGCTCGGGCTGTCGGGGGGTGACCGCGTGGGCACGCTCGCGTGGAACGGGCACCGGCACCTCGAGCTCTACCACGCCGTCGGCGGCGCGGGGATGGTCTGCCACACGATCAACCCGCGGCTCTTTCCGGAGCAGATCGCCTACATCATCGACCACGCCGGCGACAGCGTCCTCTTCGTCGATCCCGGCTTCGTGCCGCTGCTCGAGGGGCTGCTCGACCGCCTCGCCCGCCCGCCGCGCGTGGTCGTCCTGGCGGACGCGGCGGGCATGCCGGCCTCGTCCCGGCTGCCGGGCCTTCTCTGCTACGAGGACCTCCTCGCCGAGGCGGCGGAGGATTTCGACTGGCCCGACCTCGACGAGAACACGGCCTGCTCCCTCTGCTACACCTCGGGCACGACGGGCGAGCCGAAGGGCGTGCTCTACAGCCATCGCTCCGCCGTGCTGCACGCCATGGCCATCGTGGCGCCCGACGTCTTCGCGCTCTCGGCGCGCAGCGTGGCCATGCCCGTCGTGCCGATGTTCCACGTCAACGCCTGGGGCCTGCCCTACGCCGCGCCGATGGTCGGCGCGAAGCTGGTGCTGCCCGGGCCGAAGCTGGACGGCGCCAGCCTGCACGCGCTGATCGAGGAGGAGGGCGTCACCTTCACCGCCGGCGTGCCGACGGTGTGGATGGCGCTGCTCAACTGGATGGCGGAGAACGGGCGGCGCTTCGGCCCGCTGCAGCGCGTGATCATCGGCGGCTCCGCCTGCCCGCCCGTCATGATCGAGCGGTTCCGCGCCCACGGCGTCCACGTGGTGCACGCCTGGGGCATGACGGAGACGAGCCCCCTCGGCGCCGCGAGCACGCCCAAGGCGAAGCACGAGGGCTGGCCGGAGGAACGCCTGGCGGAGCTCGCCGCCAAGCAGGGCCGGCCGCTCTTCGGCGTCGGGCTTCGCGTCGTGGACGGGCAGGGCCGCGAGATCGCGCGCGACGGCACCGCGCATGGCAGTCTGCTCGTGCGCGGCCCCTGGGTCGCGTCCGGCTACTTCCGCCAGGAGGGCGCGCCTGCCTTCGCCCATCCCGGCTGGTTCGAGACGGGCGACGTGGTGACGATGGACGAGGACGGCTACGTGCAGGTCGTGGACCGCACGAAGGACGTGGTGAAGTCCGGCGGCGAGTGGATCGGCAGCATCGAGCTCGAGAACATCGCCCTCGCCCATCCCGCCGTGCGCGAGGCGGCGGTGGTGGCGCGCCCCGACGAGCGCTGGGGCGAGCGGCCGCTTCTCGTGCTGGTGCTGCACGAGGGGCAGTACGTCACTTGGGCGGAGATGGCCCGCTTCTACGAGGGCAAGATCCCGAAGTGGTGCATCCCCGACGCGATGGTCGTGGTGGAGGAGCTCCCCCATACCGCCACGGGCAAGCTCCAGAAGGCGCGCATCCGCGACATGCTGCGGGCGGGCAAGCTGCCGCCCGCGCTGACCTCCTGACGCGCCGGGCGTTCAACAGCGGCCGCCGCCGGCACGAAGCGGCGCCGCAAGGGAAGGAAACGGGACCATGACCACCATCGTGAGGCGCGCCTTGCTGGGAGCCGCCGGCGCCACCGCCCTCCTGCCGCGCGCCATGGCGCAGCCGCGCGCGCCCAGGCCCATCCGCATCGGCGTGCTGACGGACATGTCGGGCCCCTACCGCGACCCGACCGGCCCCGGCTCCGTCGCCTGCGCGCGCCAGGCCGTCGAGGAGTTCATGGCCGCCAACCCCGGCATCATGGTGGAGGTGCTGCAGGCCGACCACCAGAACCGGCCGGATGTCGGCAGCGGCATCGCCCGCCAGTGGTACGACACCGAGGGCGTGGACATGATCCTCGACGTGCCGACCTCCTCCGTCGCGCTGGCGGTCGCCGCCGCGGCGCGGGAGAAGGACAAGGTCTTCGTGAATTCGGGCGGCGCGGTGGTGGAGCTCACGGGCTCGCAGTGCTCGCCCAACACGGTGCACTGGACCTACGACACCTGGATGCTCGCAAAGTCCACGGGCGCCGCCCTCACCCGGGCCGGCGGCGACAGCTGGTTCTTCATCACGGCCGACTACGCCTTCGGCCACGCGCTGCAGCGCGACACCTCCGCCTTCGTGGAGGCCGCGGGCGGGAAGGTGCTGGGCGGCGTGCGCTACCCCTTCCCGCAGACGACCGACTTCTCCTCCTTCCTCGTGCAGGCGCGCGCCAGCCGGGCGAAGGTGCTCGGCCTCGCCAACGCCGGGACCGACACGGTGAACTGCGTGAAGCAGGCGCGCGAGTTCGGGCTCACGCGCCAGGCGAAGCTCGCGACGCTGCTCATGGCGATCGCCGACGTGCACGCGCTCGGCCTCGAGACCGCGCAGGGCCTGCTGCTGACGGAATCCTTCTACTGGAACCTGAACGACCGCACCCGCGCGCTGGCCGCGCGCGCACGGCCGAAGCTGCCCGGGAACATCCCGATGGGCATGATCCAGGCGGGCTGCTACGCGGGGGCGCTGCACTACCTCAAGGCCGTCGCCAACATGGGCGTGGCGGAGGCGAAGCTCTCCGGCCGCGCGACGGTGGAGCGGATGAAGGCCATACCGACGGACGACGACGCCTTCGGCCCCGGCCAGATCCGGATGGACGGGCGCAAGATCCACCCGTCCTATCTCTTCGAGGTGAAGAGCCCGGCCGAGCAGACCGCGCCGGGCGACTACTACAAGCTCGCCGGCACCACGCCCGCCGAGGAGGCCTTCCGCCCGATGTCGGAGGGCGGCTGCCCCCTCGTCCGGACCTGAGCGGGCGGGGCGCCGGCCGCGCGCCGGCGCCCCTCAGGCCATCGCCGTCGCCCGGATCGGCCCGCGCGTGGCCCAGTTCGCGGCGACGGCGCCGAGGCCGACGAGGATCATCACGGGCCAGAAGGCCGCGTAGCTGCCGGTCTGCTGCAAGAGCACCGCCCCGGCACCCACGCCGAGGAAGCCGCCGATCTGGTGGCTGAAGAAGCACACGCCGTAGAGCGCGCCGAGGTCGGCCACCCCGAAGCGCCGCGCGATGGCCGCGGCCGTCAGCGGCACCGAGCCGAGCCAGATCGAGCCGAGCACCGCGGCGAAGAGCAGCGTGCCCCATTCCGTCACGGGCAGGACCGCGAAGAGCGCGATGGCGAGGCTGCGCGCCAGGTAGATCGCGCCGAGCGCCACCTCCGGCCGGATGATGCCGCCGAGCTTGCCGCAGAACCAGGAGCCGGGGATGTTGAACAGCCCCACCAGCATCAGCGAGGTCGCGCCCAGCCAGGGCGGCATGCCGCAGAGCGCGAGATGGGCCGGCAGGTGCGCGGTGAGGAAGGCGAGCTGGAAGCCGCAGGCGAAGAAGCCGAGGGTCAGCAGCGCGAAGTCGCGGTGCCCGAGCGCGTTCCGGGCCAGCTCCGGCAGCTCAGAAACGCCGCGGGTGGGCGCGGCGGGGTTGCGGGGCGCCCATTCCAGCACGCGCGCGGCAGGGATGATGAGCATCGCCGCCAGCGCCATCGCGCCCAGCGCGGAGGCCGCGCCGAACCAGCCGATGCCGAACTGCGCGTAGGGCACCAGCAGCGCCTGGCCGACCGAGCCGCCCGCGGCCGCGATGCCCATCATGCTCGCCCGCCGCTCCGGCGTCGCCGCGCGGCCGACGGCGGCCATCACGCTGCCGGTGCCGGCGCAGCCCACGCCGATGCCCGTCATGAGGCCGATGCCGAGAAGGGCGGTGATCGCCGAGGGATGGATCGCGACCAGCCCGAGCCCGGCGACGTAGAGAGCCCCGCCGAAGGCCGCGACGCGCCCCGCGCCGTAGCGGTCCCCGAACGCGCCCGTCACCGGCTGGGCGATGCCCCAGGTGAGGTTGTGCAGCGCGACCGCCATGCCGAGGGTGACCGCCGGGATCCCCTCCTCGGCGCCGAGCGGCAGCAGGAAGAGGCCGTAGGTTTGGCGGATGCCCATGGACATCGAGGCCGCCACCGCCGCGGCGACCACCACGGCCCAGATCCCTGGGTTCCCGATCGCGGTCGTCGCGGCGCCGCTGCCCCGGCCGCTGGCGTTCCTCATGGCGTCGCTTCCCGTTCCTGGCGCGTCCTCTTCCGGCGAAGCTTGGCGCCGATCGCCCCTACGGCGCCAGTCCCCGGCCCCTCCGCCCGGCGCAGCCCTCCCATGCCGCCCCGCCGGCCCTTGGCAGCCCCGCCGCCCCGCCGCATCCTCCCCCCGACGCCGAGCCCCCAACGCCGAGATGGAGCCCCCGATGGACGACGCCGCCCTCGACCGCATCCGGGCCCTCCAGCCCGAGCTTGCCGCGATACGCCGGGACATCCACGCCCATCCCGAGATGGGCATGGAGGAGGCCCGCACCGCCGCGCTGGTGGCCGAGACCCTGCGCGGCTGGGGCCTGGAGGTGACGGAGGGGATCGGGAAATACGGCGTCGTCGCGACGCTGAAGGGCCGCGGCGCCGGCCAGCGCGCCATCGGGCTGCGCGCGGACATGGACGCGCTGGCGATCGAGGAGGCGACGGAGCTTCCCCACGCCTCCACCAACAAGGGCGTCATGCACGCCTGCGGCCATGACGGCCACACCGCCATGCTGCTCGGCGCCGCGCGGCACCTCTCGCAGAACCCGGATTTCGGCGGGACCGTCCAGTTCATCTTCCAGCCGGCCGAGGAGGGCCGTGGCGGGGCCAAGGCGATGCTCGCCGACGGCCTCTTCGAGCGCTTCCCGGTGGACAGCGTCTACGGCCTGCACAACGAACCCGGCCTGCCGCTCGGCCAGTTCGCCATCCGCCCCGGCCCGGCCATGG
Source organism: Muricoccus nepalensis (assembly GCF_006438825.1). Lineage (GTDB taxonomy): Bacteria > Pseudomonadota > Alphaproteobacteria > Acetobacterales > Acetobacteraceae > Roseomonas > Roseomonas nepalensis. Next base: position 27,701 of record NZ_RCZP01000007.1, on the reverse strand, counting down.
CGGCGGGCGACCGCTGGGTGGTGACCTTCCGCGGCACCGGCGGCCACGGGGGCGCCGCGCCGCACCTCGCGACCGACGTGGCCGTGCTCCAGGCGCAGTTCGTCATGGCGCTGCAGACGGTGGTGGCGCGCAACATCGCGGCGGTGGAGGCGGCCGTGATCAGCGTCGGCGCCATCCACGGCGGCTCGATGGCCTCCACCAACGTCATGCCGTCCGAGATGGTCATCGGCGGCACCGCCCGCTCCTACACCACCGCCGTCCGCGACACGATGGAGCGGCGGATGCGCGAGCTGGCCGACGGCCTCGCCGCCTCCTTCGGCTGCACGGCGGCGGTGGAGTACGACCGGCGGGGCGAGGCGCTGGTGAACCACGCCGAGCAGACCGACGTCGCCATCGCCGCGGCCGCGGCCCTCGCCGGGGCGGAGAAGGTGGAGGGCAACGCGCCGCTGATCACCGGGGGCGAGGACTTCTCCCTCATGCTCAAGGCCCGGCCCGGCGCCTTCATGTTCATGGGCATCGGCGCCGGCGGGCCGAGCTCCGAGGGGCTGCACACGCCGACCTACGACTTCAACGACGACGCCATCCCGCTCGGCGTCGGCTACTGGGTGAGCCTGGTGGAGCGGGAGCTCGGCACCCTCGGCGACCGCTCCCGGGCCTGAGGGCGGCCGCCCTCAGCGGGCGGGGCGCAGGTCCTGGGCGAGGGTCATCTCGTCCGCCCGCGGCGTGTGCGCCAGGCCCTGGCGCATCGCCCAGACGTTCTTCTGGATGTGCAGCGGGATCCAGGCGACGTCGCGCGCGGCGATCCGCGTCGCCTCCTGCATCAGGGCCTCCCGCGCCTCGTCGTCGGCGGTTCCCATGGCGCGGGCGAGCACCGCGTCGAACTCGGGGTTGGAGTAGGAGGTGCGGTTCACCGTGCCCCAGCCCCGCTCCATGTCGCGCGTGCCGAGCAGCCCGCGCAGGCCCGAGGAGGGCTCCCCGTTCGAGTTGGCCCAGCCGCCGAGCGACATGGAGTTGTCCAGCCGCGTCGTCCGCTGCACGAGGGTCGCGAAGGGCATCACGTCCACCTTCGTCCTCACGCCGATCCGCGTCCACATCTGCCCGATGCTCTGCGCCACCTGCGCGTCGTTGACGTAGCGGTCGTGGGAGGCGATCAGCGTGATCGTGAAGCCCTGGGGGTAGCCGGCCTCGGCGAGCAGCCGGCGCGCCCGCTCCGGGTCATGGGGCGGCGGCGGCAGGTCGGGGACGTGGCCATAGGCGCCGGGCGGCATGAACTGGCCCGAGGGGATGGCCGCGCCCGACATGGTGCGCTCCGCGATCGCCGCGCGGTTGATCGCGATGGAGAGGGCCTGGCGCACGCGGAGGTCGAGCAGCGGGTTGCGCGCCAGCGGCTCGCCGTTCGGCCCGGAGACGAGCGGCGTCTCCGTGCGGAAGTCGGCGCGGAGGTAGATGGAGCGGAAGCTCACCGTCTCGGAGAGGGTGACGCGCGGCTCGGCGCGCAGGCGGACGAGGTCCGCGGTCGGCACGGCGTCGATGAAGGCGACGTCCCCCGCCCGCAGCGCCGCCACGCGCGCGCCGTCGTTCGGGATGATCCGGTAGTTCACGCGCGCCCAGGCCGGCGCCTCGCCCCAGTAGCGGTCGTTCCGCTCCAGCTCCACGCGGTCGCCGTGGCGGTAGGCGAGGAGGCGGAAGGGGCCCGTGCCGATGGCGGCGCGGCCGCTGTTGAAGTCGCTCGTCAGGTTGTTCTCGCCGAGCCCGTGCCAGATGATCGCGATCTGCGAGAGATCCGCCGGGAGCAGCGGGTAGATGCCCGCGGTGCGGAAGCGGATGCGGTGCGGGTCCACCACCTCCACCTCCTGGATCGCCTTCGTGAAGACGGCGAAGGAGCCGGGGCTGTTCACCACGCGCGGCACGTGGTCGATCGTGTAGGCCACGTCGGCCGCGGTGAAGGGCGCGCCGTTGTGGAAGAGGACGCCCTGCCGCAGCGCGAACTCCCAGGTGCTGCTGTCCACGAGCCGCCAGGATTCCGCGAGGCCGGGCACGAGCCGTCCCCCCGCGTCCCGGTGGACGAGGTTGTCGAAGACGTGCTGCGCGAGGGCGGAGTTGGGCGTCAGCGTGTAGAGGTGCGGGTCCATCGAGGTGGGCGGCGCGCCGACCGCGAGGTCCAGCACCTCCGGCCCGGCTGCGGCGGCGGGGCGGTGGAGGGCAGGAAGCAGGCTCGCGGCCAGGAGCAGGCCGCGGCGGCGGATGCGGGGCATCGGTTGCTCTCCTCGGGCGCGTTGCGGCGCCGGGCGCGGGACCTGCGTATCCTCCGGCGAGACCTCATCAGCCCCGGCCGCCGCATGTCAAGCCGCGCGCTCACCCGCCGAGGAAGGCGCGGACCGGCTCGAGGGAGAGGTCGGGCGCCTCCTCCTGCGGCACGTGGCCGAGGCCGGGGAAGACCACGAGGCGGCTGTCCGGCAGGGCGCGCTGGTAGTCGGCCGCGTTGGCCACGGGGATCATCGCGTCCTTCTCCCCCCAGACCAGCAGCGTGGGCGCCGTGATGCGGCGGAGCAGCGGCACCGGGTCGGCGAGCGCGCCCTGCCCCGTGCGCGCGACGATGGCCCGCCGGACGCCGGGCGCCAGCAGCATGTCGCGGTAGCGCGCGAGCCGCTCCTCCGTCATCGCCGCCGGGTCCGCGTAGGCCGCGGAGAGGCTCTTGCGCAGCAGCGGCGTGGGCAGGACGTAGGGCAGCAGCCGGACCAGCATCGGCACCTTCGGGGCCACGCCGTACTCCCGCCCCGGGCCGGCGAAGCCGTCGGGCGCCATGAGCACGAGGCGATCCACGCGGTCCGGGTGGCGGGCGGCGAAGTCCCAAGCGATCCGCCCGCCCATGGAACTGCCGACGAGGCTCGTCCGCCGCAGGCCGAGCCCGTCCATGAGGGCGAGCAGCACCGCCGCGCTGCGCTCGTCCGTGTAGTCCCCGGTCGGGTCCGCCCCGGTGAGGCCGAAGCCGGGCAGGTCGAGGCGGATGACGCGGTGGTCCCGGTCGAGCACCCGCGCCCAGTCCTCCCAGGTGTGCAGGCTGGAGGCGAAGCCGTGCAGGAGGATGACCGCCGGCGCGTCCCGCGGGCCGGTGTCGCGCAGGTGGAGCCGCAGCCCGGCCACCTCGCGGAAGCTATCGGGCGAGGCAGCGTAGCGGGCCTCGAGCGCCGCCCGCGGCTTGTCGGGGACGTAGAGCCAGGCGGCGGCGCCCAGGATCACGGCGGCCAGCAGCACGGCGATCAGCTTCATCGGTCGGCTCTCCTCCCCGGGAAGCGGGGTCCGCGGGAAAGATGGGGCGGGTTGGCCGAACCGCCCCCTTGCACGCGGCCGGCGGCCGGCGCTTCCCTGCGGAAGGCTGCCCCGCCCCGACCGCCGGGGCGGTAGAAGGCTCCCCCGGCCGGGGAACGGCCGCCCCAGGAGGATCCGATGTCAAAGCACCCCGAGACGCTCGCGCTCCACGCCGGGTGGCGGGCCGATCCCGCCACCAAGTCCGTGGCGGTGCCGATCTACCAGACCACCTCCTACCAGTTCGACGACGCGGCCCACGCGTCGCGCCTCTTCGGGCTGCAGGAGCTGGGCAACATCTACACGCGCATCATGAACCCGACGACGGACGTGCTGGAGAAGCGCGTCGCGGCCCTCGAGGGCGGCGTCGGCGCGCTGGCCGTCGCCTCGGGGCAGGCGGCCTCGGCCATGGCGGTCCAGAACCTGGCGCTCGCCGGGGACAACATCGTCTCCTCGACCGACCTCTACGGCGGCACCTGGAACCTCTTCGCCAACACGCTGCGCGACCAGGGGATCGAGGTGCGCTTCGTCGACCCCGCCGACCCCGAGGCCTTCCTGCGCGCCTCCGACGACCGCACCCGCGCCTGGTACGCCGAGACCCTGCCGAACCCCAAGCTGGAGGTCTTCCCGATCGCGGAGGTCGCGGCGCTCGGCCGGCCGCTGGGCATCCCGCTCATCATGGACAACACCGCGGCGCCGCTGCTCGTGCGGCCCTTCGACCACGGGGCGGCGGTGGAGGTGCTCTCCACCACCAAGTTCCTCGGCGGCCACGGCACGAGCATCGGGGGCATCATCGTCGACGGCGGCAACTTCGACTGGGCGGCCCACCCGGCGCGCCAGCCCGCCCTGCACCGCCCCGACCCCTCCTATCACGGCGCCGTCTGGGCGGAGGCCGCGAAGCCGATGGGGCCGATCGCCTATATCCTGAAAGCGCGGGTGACGCTGCTGCGCGACCTCGGCGGCGCCCTATCGCCCTTCAACGCCTTCCTCACGCTCCAGGGCATCGAGACGCTGCCGCTGCGCATGCGCGAGCACAGCCGCAACGCCGAGATCGTCGCCGACTTCCTCGCCGGCCGGGCCGAGGTGAGCCGCGTGATCCACCCGAAGCATCTGGCGGGCGCCGCCGCGGCGCGCACGGCGAAGTACCTCACGCGCGGGCATGGCGGCCTCGTCGGCTTCGAGCTGGCCGGGGGGCTGGAGGCCGGACGCCGCTTCATCGACGCGCTGCGGATGATCTACCACGTCGCCAACATTGGCGACGCGCGCAGCCTGGCGATCCACCCCGCCAGCACCACCCACTCGCAGCTCTCCGTCGAGGACCAGCTCTCGACCGGCGTCTCGCCCGGCTACGTGCGCCTGTCGATCGGGCTGGAGCACCCGGACGACATCCTGGAGGACCTCTCCCGGGCGCTCGACGCCTCCGGCGACGTCGCCCGGCCCCTGGCGGCCGAGTAGGCCCGGGCGCGCCCGCCGCGTCGCGGCGGCGGGCGGCGTCAGGCCGCGGCCGGCATCCAGCTCCGCCCCTTGTGCTCCAGCAGGGCGCAGATGGCGGCGTCCTCCGCCCGGTGCTCGGCCGCGAGCTGGCGAAGGGCGCCGCCGAACTGGCCGTAGGCGCCGTAAAGGTGGCCGAGCACCTCCGCCAGCCGCGCGGAGGGCGCCGCCGTCACCTCGTCGAGGATCGCGCGCGACAGGAGCGGCGCGGTGGAGAGGAGGAAGGCCTCGTCCAGCACCGCCCGCAGCCGCGTGGCGCGGGGGCTCGCGGCCATGTCCCCGAAGACTGGCACGTCCTTGCCGTCCTGCCAGGTGACGTCGAGCACGGTCGGGTGCGGGGCGGGGTTCGCCAGCTCCACCAGCTCATTGTCGTAGGACCGGTCGGGGTCCAGCAGCGCCAGTACCGGGGTGGTGCCAGTGGTAGGCGCCCAGCCCTCGTAGCGGCCCCGAAGGGCGCGGTCCTTCATCTTCTGGATCAGCAGCGGCTGCGCGTTCGGCAGGCCGAGCTGCTCGCAAAGGCGCTGCAGCGACCAGCCGGTCCCGCAGACATCGAGCACGAAGCAGCGCTCCGTCCCGGCGAGCCGGCGGACATAGGCGGCGTAGGAGGCCGACGGGAAGCTGCGGGGCACCCGCCCGGTGTAGAAGTACTCCGTGCGGACGCCCGGCGCGATCTCGTCCTGCAGGAAGCGCAGGAGGTGGAGCCAGAGGTAGCAGTCACGCCCCGAGGCCAGGATCTGCGACACGCCGGCCTGCCGGGCGGCGCGGAGGACGAGCACGCTCGCCGCCAGGAGCATGGGCGTGTTCACGTTCGCTTGCAGGACCTGCAGCTCGCGCTCGACCGGGTCGTGCTGCCAGCCGCGCAGCCGCGCCTCCCGCATGCCCTCGGCCAGACGCGGGAAGCCCAGCGCCCCCACCTCCTCCTCGAGGCGCGTGGGCACGGAGACCGCCGTCTGCCGCGCGGGGATCCCGAAGGCGGCGGGGGAGCGGATATCGGTGTCGGGGTTGTCGCCGAGGTGCTCCGCGATGCGGAAGCGGTCCTGCAGCGTGGCCCAGACGGTGCCCCGCCGCTTGCCGTGCGGCGAGACGAAGACCGAGACGTCGCGAAGGCCCGCGACGGAGTGCACGAGCGCGTTGATGACCTCCTGCGGCAGGTACATGTCGGACACGACGATGTCGCCCGGCGAGACCTCGGCCACGTGCTCCGCGATGGGGAAGAGGTTCTCCAGTTCGAGCTCGATCTCGAGCCCCTCCGCCTCCTCGAGCCGTCCGGCGGCCTCAGGCAGGCGGTGGGCCAAGGCGCGGTAGATGTCGTGGAGCGAGTAGTCCTCCGCCGCCACGCTCGCCTCGGCGGCGACCCGGTGCTCGGCGAAGCCGGGCAGGCCGAGGCGCTGCTCGAGCTGGGCGAAGACGGCGCGGGGATGGATGCAGCGCCGCGCGATCAGGGTGTCGAAAAGGTCGAAGGACCGCACGCGGCGGGGCGCGCCCTCCCCCTCCTGCACCGCCGTGGCGGGCACCGGGAGAGACCCGGCCTGCGCCGCCGCGGCACCCGCCCCCAGGTCCGGGCGCTTGCGCAGCACGAGCATCTTGGGGGTGTTCACCCGCCCGGCGAGGTCACGGAAGACGGAGCAGGCGGAGGTCTCCTCGCGCAGGCGGGCGAGCTCGTCGCGCGAGAAGACCGGCGTGTCGACGAAGATGCCCCGCTCGAAGCCGCTCCCGAACAGCTCGGCCGTGAGCGGCACGCGCGGCAGGCTGGCCTCGAAGACCGGCGACTGCCAGTGCAGGTCCTCGACGATGTAGAGCCCGCCCGGCTTCAGCCGCGGCCACAGGTGCTTCAGGCAGTGCTGCTGGTGGTAGGAGGCGTGGGAGCCGTCGTCGATGATGACGTCCAGCATCGGCGCCGCGGCGGCCAGGCGCTGCAGGTCGTCGGCGCTGCCGGCGTCGCCGCGGACGAAGGTGAAGCGCTCGTGGTGGATGTGGGAGAAGTCGGAGATGTCGAAGCCGTAGATCCGGGCTTGCGGGAAGTAGTCCAGCCACATCGCGACCGACGGGCTCGCCACCCGCCGCTCGACGCGCCCGTCCGCCGTCTCCGGGCCGCCCACGGCGAGGCCGATTTCGAGGAACGCGATCGGCGCGTCGCGCTGGGGACCGAAGAGGAGGTCGTAGAGGCGGGTGTAGCCGTGGCGGTCCCGGACACGGTCGCCCTTGTCCGAGCCGTGGCTGTTGGCGAGTTCCGTCAGCGTCTCGCGGGGCGGGTGGCGCATGCTGGAGGGTCCCTCGGTACGGCTCGACGCCGGCGGAGCCGCGGCGCGGGGGGAGGTGGAGGAGGCGCTCATTGCCAGAGCCGCACCTCGTCGCCCGCCCTCTGGGGAAGCCAGGCCGCCGCGTCGACCGCCGCCGGCAGGCACTTCGCCGCGGGGATGGACAGGTCCTCCCAGGGCTCGCCCGAGCGACGGTGGACGTCCCCGCGCAGGAGAAGCGCGTGGTCCGGCGCCTCCGGGCAGAGGTGCAGCGAGTAGCCGAGCTCCCTCGCGAGACCTGGGTAGAGCGGATGCCCGCGAAGGAGGTCGGCCCGGTCCTGCTCGCCCGCGCGTCGGGAGGGGTGCAGGTCCGCGGCGCGCACCGCGTGCTCGACCGGCAGGACCACCACGCGAGGACGGAAGGCGGGCAGCACGCCCGACAGGATCTCGGCGTGCCCGTCGCGGGTGCCGAGGTGCAGCAGGTCGAAGCCCTCCGGCACGGCGCGGTCGCGGAGCGCCTTCGCGAGCGCGGAGGGGGCTGCCGAGATGTCGAAGCCGCCCCAGCCCGCCCGCCGCAGGTCGGTCGTCGCGAGCGTCGCGTCGTGCGACGCGCGCAGCCCGATCACGGTCTCGTCCGTGACGCCGACCTCCTCCAGGATCGTCAGGAAGGCGTCCGCGGGGAAGGTATCGGCCGCCGGCGCCTTCGCGGCGGAGGAGCCCCGGATGGTGCTCACCGCCCAGTCGTTCTCGTTCACCACGAGGGGCGGCACGGCGACATAGGCCGGCATGGAGGGCCAGAGATGGGCCAGCATGTTGTCGATGCCGGTGTTGGGAATCGGGTGCGGCAGCGCCGGATGGCGCGTCTCCATCGGGCGAAGCGGAAGGCAGAACTCGATCAGCCGCATCGCGCCGCGCGGCGAGACGGAGTAGCAGACGGTCCCGAAGCCGCGCAGGAGCTTGAAGAGGCGCGTGGTGACGTCCACCCCCCCCGAATGCCGGGATGCTCGCGCGCACGACCGCCTGGTCAAACAGGGCGGTGCAGGGCGAGAGACCCTCGCCGAGGTCGTAGGTGAGCGGCGCGTCGAAGTTGTAGCCCCACATGATGTATTCCCAGTCCGGCGGGAGCTGGGCGATGACGCGGGCGGACTCCGCCTCGAAGTTGGCGCAGAGCACGGCGTCGTCCTCGACGATGGTGAGGGGAACGTCCCGCCGCACCGCGTCGCGCCACTGGTTGAGGTGGGACATCGCGCAGCCCAGCGCGCCGTCCGAATAGGCCAGGCCGGGCGCCAGGACGCCGCTCGCCTGCAGGAGGTTGCGGTCCGCCGAGCGGCCGTCGATGGCGGGCACGCGCTGGATGTCGGGCAGGTGGGTGTTGCGCGCCTTGAACAGGGCCAGGCGGTCGCCGCTGCGCGCAAGGTTGATCAGCCGCTTTTCCATGCCGGATTTTCCGTGCCCGATGCTCGCCGCGAAGACTGCACGAGGGAGGTGTCGAAGAGGTTAACACCTCGTCCGGGGCGCCTCCCCGCGCGGTGGCTCGGTGGCGGCCGCCCCCGCGAGGATGCAACGGGCGGGCGCAGGCCCCATCTGGGAAAGGACCACCGGCCGGGCGACCGCGCTGCCGGACGGCCGTATCCCCTTCGTCGCAATGGCCCGCGCCCCATGATCCGTCGGCTTCCCCGCACCGTCCTCCTTCTCGGCACCCTTGCCCTTCCCGCCTGCGCGGGCCTGGCGCCGCCCGAATCGGCCCCCTCGCCGCTCGTCGCCTATCCGGGCCTGGGGAAGACGGCCGAGGCCGTGCAGGGAGACGACGCCGCCTGCCAGCAGCAGGCCAGCGACCCCGCGGCGGCCCCGCCGCCCAGCCAGCCGGCGGTGGAACACGCGCCGGCCGCCGGTGCGGTCCAGGCGCCGGTCGCCGGCGACGCCTATCTCCGTTGCATGGCCGCGCGGGGCAACATCATTGGCCCGGCCTATGCCGTGCCGGTGGCGGGCTATCCCGTCTACTACCCGGGCTATGTCTACGGGGCGCTCTACCCGGGGCTGCGCGCCTACCCCTATGTCGCCTACCGCTATCGCCACGGCTTCCGCGGCTGGGCCGGCCCCCGCCACGGGGGCCCGTTCGCCCATCGTTTCGGCGGCACAAGGGGTGGGTTCTCCCACCGGGGCGGCCGCCACTGACAAGGGTTGCGCGAGGGTCAAGGGCCGCCGCCGCAACCCCCTTTCGATGCGGATACGGAATTGGAGTCAGATTCCTTGACGCTTCCGAAGCTCGTTTTGCTTTCGAACCTTGTTCCCTCAGAAAAAACAAACATCTCACGGGATGGCACGCTTATCGCTTGTTAAGCGTTTGAGTGCGAAGGAGCAAATTAAACATGTTCAGAACGGTAGCGGGTGCGACCCTGGCGCTAGGGCTTGCGACGGCCGCGCAGGCCGCGCCCATCACGGTCGACCCCGGCAGCCTGAGCTCGAACGGTCAGGTCACCGCCGTCTTCGTGTACCGTGACGCCGCGGACACCAGCGTCCTCACGCGCAGCGGCTCGCCCAACGTCATCTTCAACAACGGCAGCGATGCCATCGGTACGACCGTGAACCTGGGCAGCGTCAATGGCATCGTCACCTTCACGCTGACGAACCAGGCGACCGGCGCCTCCTTCTCGACCGGCGTTAGGGACAGCGGAGCGGGCGGCGACGGCTTCTACCACGCCGTCTACACGACCAACTTCTCGTCCCTCGGCGTCGGCGCCCTCTCGGCCGCCGCGGCGGCCGCGGTGGCCCAGCTCCCCGGCCCCGTGACCTATGTCGGCTTCGAGGACCTCCGCGACGGCGACTACGACTACAACGACCTTATCTTCGCCTTCTCGCCGGTCGTCGCCGTGCCGACCTCCGTGCCCGAGCCGGCCAGCCTGGCCGTCTTCGGCATGGGCCTGCTCGGCCTCGGCCTGGCGCGCCGCCGCCGCGGCTGAGCCGGGACGGGGGGCCTCACGGCTCCCCCCTGGCCAGGTTCGGCAAAGAGCAAGGGGGACCGGGGCAGCGCCTCGGTTCCCCTTTTTCCGTTCGGGAGGGGCCGCAAGGCCCCCGCGGTCAGTGGCGCGCCCGCTCCCAGGCGTCGAGCCCGCGCTTGAGCATCCAGAAGCCGAAGCCGAGGCCGAAGACGATCAGGGCGGCGCCGAACACCGCGAAGCCCAGGTCCGCCGCCCGGGCGGTGGCCAGGACGCCGAGGAGCGCGAGCGCCCCGGCCAGGACCATGAAGAGCGCGTGGCTGGCGCTGAAGCCGGTGGCGGGCATCAGGTATTCTCCTCTGTGTCGTCGAACAGGATGCGGCTGGCCGCCCCGTCGGGGTCGTCGTACTGCCCGTTCCCCAGCGTCCAGCCGAAGAAGAGCAGGGCAAGGGTGCCGAGGCCGAGGGCCAGCGGCACGAGAAGGGCGAGCGCGTTCATTTTGAAGCCTCCCGCCCCACCCGGAGCGCGTTGAGGATCACGGCGAGCGAGGACGAGGCCATCACCAGCGCCGCGATCAGGGGGGTGACGAAGCCGGCCACGGCCATCGGCACCGCGACGAGGTTGTAGGCAAGGCTGAAGGCGATGTTCTGCCGCGCCGCCCGCTGCGCCCGCCGCGCCGTGCGCAGGGCGGCCGGCAGGGCCGAGAGCCCCTCCGCCCGCAGCACGAGGTCGGCCGCCGCCTGGGCGAGGTCCGTCCCGCCCGCGGGCGTCGCGGAGGCATGGGCCAGGGCCAGGGCCGCCGCGTCGTTGATGCCGTCGCCGAGCATCAGGGGGCGGCGCCCGGCGGCGCGCAGCGCCTCGATCCGCGCGGCCTTGTCCGTGGGGCTGGCCGCGGCCCGCCACTCGGTGATGCCGAGCGCCGCCGCCGCGCGCGCGACCGCCGGGGCCGCGTCGCCTGAGAGAAGCTCCACCTCGAGGCCGAGGCCGCGCAGGGCCGCGACCGCCTCGGCGGCGTCGGGGCGGAGCGGGTCGGCGAAGCGGAAGGCGACCGGCGCGGCGAGCGGGCCCGCGCGGTACCAGAGGGTCGGCCCCTCCTCCGCCGCCTCGGCCGCGCCGCAGAAGCTCGCGCTGCCCAGCCGCTCCTCCCCGTGCGCGAGGCCGGCGCCGGCCACCTCCTCCACGCCCGCCGCGGCCTGGACCGGCGTGGGGCAGGCGGCGACGAGGGCGCGGGAGAGCGGGTGGCGGCTGCTGGCCGCGAGGGCGGCCGCGGCGGCCAGCGCGGCGGCCGGGCGGGCGGTGTCGGGCAGCAGCTCGGGACGGCCGGTCGTCAGGGTGCCGGTCTTGTCGAGCACCGCGACGTCGCAGGCGGCCAGCCGCTCGAGCGCGGTGGGCGAGCCCGTCAGCACGCCCCGGCGGAACAGCGCGCCGACGGCCACCACCTGCACCGCCGGCACCGCGATGGCCAGCCCGCAGGGGCAGGTCACGATGAGGGAGGCGACGGCCGGGACCAGCGCCGCCTGCCAGGGGAGGCCCACCCCCAGCCACCAGCCAAGGAAGGTGACCGCGGCCACGGCATGGACCACGGGCACGTAGAGCCGGGCGGCGCGGTCGGCGATGGAGACGTAGCGGCCCCTCGCCCCCTCCGCCCGCTCCAGCAGCCGGGCCACGGCGGCGAGCGAGCCCTCGGCCGCGGCGGCGGTCACGCGCTGGACGAGCGCAGCCCCGAGGTTCACGGCACCGGCCGGCAGCGCCTCGCCCGCGGCGAAGCGGCGGGGAAGGCTCTCGCCGGAGGTCGCGGCGGTGTCGAGCAGGGCCTCGCCCTCCTCCAGCACGCCGTCGAGCGCGAGGCGCTCCCCCGGCGCGACCAGCAGGCGGTCCCCGGCGCGGACGGCCTCGGCGCCGACCCGGTGCGCGGTGCCGCCGGCCTCGAGCCGCGTCACCTCGGCCGATTGCAGCGCCAGCAGCTCGGCGCAGGCCTGGCGGGCGCGGCGGCGGGCGGCACGGTCGAGCACCCGGCCGCCGAGCAGCAGGGCGAGGAGCGCCGTCGCGCCGTCGAACCAGGTGTAGGGGCCGTTGCGGAGCGCCTCCGACAGGCTCATCGCCGTGGTGGCGAGGACGCCGAGCGAGACCGCGAGGTCCATGTTCACCCGGCCCGCGCGAATCGCGCCGAGGGCCGAGCGGTAGAAGGGCATCCCGGCCACGAGCACCACCGGCAGCGCGATCAGCGCGGCCAGCCAGTGCATCAGGCCGCGCGTGCCCTCCCCCATGTCGCTGCCGACCCAGACGGCGACGGAGAGCATCATCACGTTGGACGCGCCGAAGGCCGCGATGCCGAGGGCGCGGAGAAGGGCGCGTCCCTCCTCGTCCTCGGTGACGCGGAGGCAGGCGGCGGACCAGGGCGCCACCTGGAAGCCGAGGCGGGCGACGAGGGAGGCGAGTGCTTCCGCGCGCTCGGCCGGGCCGCGCCAGGTCACGGTCAGGCGCCGGGTCGCGAGGCTCGCCCGCGCGCGCAGCACGGCGGGGTCGGCGGCCAGGGCCTGCTCGACCAGCCAGACGCAGGCCCCGCAGGTCAGGCCCGCCACCATCAGATCGAGGCTGTGCTCCGCGCCGCCGCGGGCGGGCACGGCGCGGGCGGCGAAGTCCACCGGCGGCAGGGCGGTCGGGCGGATGCCGCCGGCCGCCTCGCGCCGCCGGTAGAAGGCGCCGAGGCCGAGGCCGGCGATGAGGGCCGCCGCTCCCTCGCAGCCCGTGCAGCAGAAGCGCCCGGCGCCCGGCGGGACCGGCGCGCCGCAGTGCGCGCAGTCCGCGGCGCTGAGGCCCGGCTCGTCGGCCGCGAGGCGGGCCGGAAAGGCGGTCATGGGATCACGAGCCTCTCGCGCAGTTCCAGCCGGTCGGCGCCGCGGGCGACGGTCAGCACGGCCTCCCAGGCGCCCGGGGCCGCCTCGGCCGCGGCGCGCCAGGTGCCGGGGGCGGAGGGCTGGAAGGCGAGCGGCAGGGCGGTGCGGTCGAGCGGGCGCTGGAGGGTGCCGGTGACGACCGCGTCCGCCGGCAGCGGCGCGCCGTCCAGCAGGCGGAGGGTGAGCGCGATGCCCCCGTCAACGCGGGAGACCCGGCCCTGCCAGCCGAGCGCCTTCTGCCGCGCGGCCTCCTCCAGCACCGCGCCGTAGCCGAGGCCGCGGTCGTAGGAGCCCGTGGTCGTCGTGCCCGTGAAGGTGCCGACGGCCGCGGTGATCAACACGCCGTTCACCCCGATCACGACGAGGAAGCCCGCGACGAAGACCCAGGGAATCCAGCGACCCCGCACGGGGGGACGGTGAGCGATCGCGTTCATGTCCGGGGCCTCAGGAAGACGGTGCCGACGGCCGCGCGCTCGATGGCGGTCCCCGGCTCGATCAGGTGGATGCGGATGGGGGTGCTCTCCTCCTCCGGCCGGCCCAGGGGCACGGTCGTGACGAAGAGGCGCACCTCGGCGACGCCGTCGGCGCGGGTCTCGACCAGCGGCCGGCCGGCCCCGTCGGAGTCGGTGCCGTTCAGCACGCCCCAGGAAGCGCCGGCCGGCAGCCCCTCGACCGCGACGGCGAGCCGCTCCGTCGCGGCGCGGCGGTCGGAGATCTTGAGGGTGTAGCTGTTGCGGACGCTGCCGTCGGCGAGGCGGACGAAGAGCGGCGAGCGGTCCCGCAGCGCCTCGAGGCCGACATCGGTGCGGCCGACGAAGGCGCCGACCATCACCGCGCCGATCATCGCCATGGCGGCGGCGTAGAAGTAGGTGCGCGGGCGGAGCAGCCGCGCCGGGCGGCGGGCGGCGAGCCCGGGGGCGCAGCGGGCCGGTCCGGGCGGGATGGCGGCCGTCGCGGCCGTCGCGGCGGCGAGGTTGCCGACCGTCTCGAAGGCGATCAGCCCGGTGGGGCGGTCGATCTTCGTCATCATGCTGTCGCAGGCGTCGATGCAGAGGCCGCAGTTGATGCAGCCGAGCTGCAGGCCGTCGCGGATGTCGACGCCGGTCGGGCAGACGTTCACGCAGGCGCGGCAGTCGATGCAGTCGCCGGCGGAGGCGTCGCGCGCCTTGCCGCGGGGCTCGCCGCGCCAGTCGCGGTAGGAGACCGCGAGGCTGTCGTCGTCGAGCATCGCGGCCTGGAAGCGCGGCCAGGGGCACATGTAGGTGCAGACCTGCTCGCGCGCCCAGCCCGCGAGAAGATAGGTGGAGAGGGTGAGGAGCCCCGCAAAGCCGAGGATGGCTGAGGATGCCTGGAAGAGGAGCAGGTCGCGCGCGAGCGTCGGGGCGTCCGTGAAGTACATCACCCAGGCGCCGCCCGTCGCCGCCGCGATGACGATCCAGGCCGCGTGCTTGCCGACCTTCCGCGCCCAGTCCGCCGCGCCCCAGCGGGGCTTCGCGTCGCGGCGCATGCGCGCGTTGCGGTCGCCCTCGATCCAGCGCTCGACGAGCATGTAGAGGTCGGTCCAGACGGTCTGCGGGCAGGCGAAGCCGCACCAGACCCGGCCGAAGAGCGCGGTCGCGGCGAAGATCGCGAGGGCCCCGAGCAGCAGCAGGCCCGTGAGGTAGTAGACCTCCTGCGGCCAGACCTCGATCGGGAAGAAGAAGAGGCGGCCCTTGTCGAGGTCCACCAGCACGGCCTGGCTGGGCTGGCCCGGGCCACGGTCCCAGCGCATCCAGGGCAGGAGGTAGTAGAGACCGAGGCAGAAGCCCAGCACGGCCCACTTCGCCCGGCGCACCACCCCGGTCACCGCCTGCGGGTAGACCCGCACGCGGTCGGCGTAGAGCGGCTGGTCGCGGTCGTCGGGCGCGAAGGCCGCCGGCTTCTGCATCTTGCTCACGGCGCCGCCGGCTCCGTGCCGCCCAGGCTCTGCACGTAGACGGTCAGCATGTGGATGGTGGCGAGGTCCAGCCGGCGCTCCCAGGCGGGCATGGCGCCGCCGCGGCCGTAGGAGACGGTGCGCAGGATGGTCGCCTTGTCGCCGCCGTAGAGCCAGACCTGGTCATCCAGCCTCGGCGCGCCCATCTCGCGGTTCCCCTCGGCGCGCTCGCCGTGGCAGCTCACGCAGTTCTCGGCGAAGACGGCGGCGCCGCGCTCGGCCGCGGCCTTGTCGGTCGCGCGGCTGGTGAGCGAGAGGACGTGCTCCGCCACGTCGTTCGCCTGGGACCCGGTCAGCAGCCCGTCCGCCACGAAGCGCGGCATCATGGAGGTGCGGGTCTCGTCGTCGTCCGGCGCGCGGATGCCGTGGCGGATCGTCGCCTCGACCTGCGCCAGGCTGCCGCCCCAGAGCCACTCGTCGTCGGCCAGGTTCGGGAAGCCGGGGTTCCCCTGCCCGCCCGCGCCGTGGCAGCCCGCGCAGGTGTTGGCGAAGGCGACGCGCCCGCCGGAGACGGCGTAGCCGCGCAGGTCGGGGTCGGCGAGGATCGCCTCGGGGCTCGCCGCGCGGAGGCGCGCCAGCATCGGCTCGGCGGCCGCCGCTTGCTCCACGCGGTCCTGGTCGGCCGCGCCGCGCGCGGTGTAGCCGAGCAGGCCCGTGCCGGTGAAGGGCAGCGCGGGGTAGAGCACCACCCAGACCGCTGCGAAGGCGATGCAGGCGTAGAAGGTGTAGAGCCACCAGCGCGGCAGCGGCGTGTTCAGCTCGCGGATGCCGTCCCACTCGTGGCCGGTGGTGGCGGTGCCGGTGTGGGCATCGCGGTGGGGCGCGGCGTGCAGGCTGTCGTGCATTGTGTCGGGCATGGCGCGCGTTCCTACTCGGCTTCGCGCAGCGGGATCAGCCGCGCGCGCTCGAACTTCTCCCGCCGGGCAGGGCGCATGGCCCAGACGACGATCCCGGTGAAGAGCACGAAGAACCAGACGATCCAGGCGGTCAGCAGCAGGCTGTGGATCTGCTCGATGGTCATGACAGATCCCTCCTCACTGCTGCCGCAGCCGCTCGGGCGTCACCTCGGAGAAGTCCACGAGGGTGCCGAGCATCTGCAGGTAGGCGACCAGCGCGTCCATCTCGGTGACGGTCTTCGCGTTGCCGTCCGGGTCCATCTGGCGGGCGCGGCCGTAGCGGGCGGCGAAGGCGGTGCCGTCCTCCGCGGGCCGGGCCTGGGCCTCGAGGTCGGCGCGGGCGTTGGCGATCATGGCGTCCGTGTAGGGCACGCCGGCCGTGCGGAGCGTCGCCAGGCGCTGGCCGATGTCGCCGTAGTTCAGCGGGCGGTCCAGGAAGCCGTAGGTCGGCATGATGCTCTCCGGCACGACGTGGCGCGGGTTGCGCAGGTGCAGCACGTGCCAGTCGTCGGAGTAGCGGCCGCCGACGCGGGCGAGGTCGGGCCCGGTGCGCTTGCTGCCCCACTGGAAGGGGTGGTCGAACATGCTCTCGGCCGCGAGGGAGTAGTGGCCGTAGCGCTCGCGCTCGTCGCGGAAGGGGCGGACCATCTGGCTGTGGCAGGTGTAGCAGCCCTCGCGCACGTAGATGTCGCGCCCCGCCTGCTCCAGCGGCGTGTAGGGGCGGATGCCGCCCACGCGCTCGATGGTGCTCTCGACGGCGAAGAGCGGGATGACCTGCACGAGGCCGCCGATCGAGATGGTGATCAGCGTCAGCACGCCGAGCAGGATGAGGTTCCGCTCGATCACGCCGTGGTTGAACTTGATGCCGAACATGACGGGTGTGTTCCCTCAGGCCGCGGCGGGCAGGGCGTCGACGGTGCGGGCGGCCTGGGCCTCCGCCACCGGCATGCGCACCGTGCGCCACAGGTTGTAGGCCATGAGCAGGGCGCCGGTGAGGTAGAGGACGCCGCCCAGAGCGCGGATGACGTAGTAGGGGTGCAGCGCCGCGACGGTCTCGACGAAGGCGTACTGGAGGAAGCCCAGGTGGTCGTAGGCGCGCCACATGAGGCCCTGCATGATGCCCGAGACCCACATCGAGGTGATGTAGAGGAGGATGCCAAGCGTCGCGATCCAGAAGTGCCAGCTCGCCATGCGGTTGGACCAGAGCTGGGTGCGGCCCCAGAGGCGCGGCACGAGCCAGTAG
This sequence comes from Muricoccus nepalensis, assembly GCF_006438825.1. GTDB lineage: Bacteria > Pseudomonadota > Alphaproteobacteria > Acetobacterales > Acetobacteraceae > Roseomonas > Roseomonas nepalensis. The sequence continues at coordinate 10,720 of NZ_RCZP01000007.1, read as the reverse complement.
AGCACGCCGAAGGTGATGAAGCCGTTCCAGCCCAGCGCGCCGGAATGGACGTGGCCGATGGTCCAGTCGGTGTAGTGCGACAGCGAGTTCACGGCGCGGATGCTCATCACCGGCCCCTCGAAGGTCGCGATGCCGTAGAAGCCGAGGGACGCGACGGAGAAGCGCAGGCCGGGGTCGGTGCGCAGCTTGTCCCAGGCGCCGGAGAGGGTCATCAGCCCGTTGATCATGCCGCCCCAGGAGGGCATCCACAGCATGACCGAGAAGACCATGCCGAGCGTCTGCGCCCAGTCGGGCAGCGCGGTGTGGTGGAGGTGGTGGGGGCCGGCCCAGATGTAGAGGAAGGTCAGCGCCCAGAAGTGCACGATGGACAGGCGGTAGGAGTAGACGGGCCGCTCGGCCTGCTTGGGGATGAAGTAGTACATCATGCCGAGGAAGCCCGCGGTCAGGAAGAAGCCCACCGCGTTGTGGCCGTACCACCACTGGATCATCGCGTCCTGCACGCCCGAGGCCGCGCCGTAGGACTTGGCGCCGAAGAGGCTGACGGGGATGGCGACGTTGTTGCCGAGGTGCAGCACGGCGACGGTGATGATGAAGGCGAGGAAGAACCAGTTGGCGACGTAGATATGCGGCTCCTCGCGGCGGAGGATCGTGCCGCCGTAGACCACGAGGTAGGCGACCCAGACCACCGTCAGCCAGAGGTCCGCGTACCACTCGGGCTCCGCGTACTCCTTGCCCTGGGTGATCCCCAGAAGGTAGCCGGTGGCGGCCACGACGATGAAGAACTGGTAGCCCCAGAAGAGGAACCAGGCCGTCTCCTCGCCGCCGAAGAGCCGCGCGCGGCAGGTGCGCTGCACGACGTAGAGGCTGGTGAGGAACAGCGCGTTGCCGCCGAAGGCGAAGATCACGGCCGAGGTGTGCAGCGGGCGCACGCGCCCGAAGCTCGTGAACTCGAGGCCGAAGTTCAGCGCGGGGTAGGCGAGCTGGGCGGCGATCAGCACGCCCACCGCGAAGCCCGCGATTCCCCAGAAGATGGTCGCGATCGCGAAGGCCCGCAGCGGCGCCTCGACATAGTCGGGCTGGGCGCGGGACTGGGCGGCGACGCCGGGGAACGGCAGGGTTTGAGTGGTCAGACCCTCTGGCATGGGGCGCTCCTTGTGATGCGGGCGTCGTCCCACGGGCGTGATCGCGGGACCTTGATCCAGATCAAGCGAGGCCCGCCGCGCGCAAGGCGAGCACCGCCAGGACGCCGCCGTTCGCCACGAGGGCGACCGCGGAGGCGAGACGAAGGGCCGGGCCGTGGCGCCGGCCGAAGAGGCGCCCGAGCAGCGCGACGCCGACGAGCGCCGGGATCGTGCCGAGGACGAAGGCGAGCATGGCCAGCGCGCCGGCGAGGGCGCTGCCGGCCGCCATGGCCGCGGCGAGCGCGCCGTAGAGCAGGCCGCAGGGAATGGCCGAGAGCATGAGGCCGAGGAGGAAGCCCCGCCGCGGGCCGGCCGGCGCGTCGAGCAGCCGGGCGAGGCGCGCCGCGCCGGGCAGCCCCGCGTGCGGCACCGGCAGCCGGAGGCGCAGTCCCGCCGGCAGCGGCAGGCGCGCGGCCGCCTGGCCGAGCATGACCAGCGCCGCGAGGGCGAGCGGCAGGGCCAGCAGCCCCCGCCAGGCGGCGAGGGAGACCAGCCCCGCGGCGCTGCCCGCCAGGGCGCCCAGCGCCGCGTAACCGACCGCGCGGCCGGCGTGGTAGGGCAGCAGCGCCGCGCCCCCGAGGCGCGCGAGGCGCCCCCCGCGGGGATCGTCGGCGATCTGCGCGATCACGAAGGGGCCGCACATCCCCGCGCAATGGGTGACGCTGCCCGCGAGGCCCGCGAGCAGCATCGCGGCCATGAGGGCGGCCATGTCGTGGGGAGCAAGGGCGGTCAGGCCGTGCAGGCAATCGGCAAGCATGTCCGCCCCTCGCATCTTGGAACCGGAGGCGCCTTGATTCAGCGCAAGGCGCGGGAGGCGCGGGCCCGTGCCGAGCCACCGGCGCGAAGAAGATTTATCACTTGATCTTGACGATCACAACAATGTGAGTAAGGTCGTTCCGCCAGCCCGACGAGGACGACTCCCCAGCCCCGGGCACGGCGCCTTCACAAGGATCCACGACCGTGCCCGGCCCCAGCCCCTTCCGGCTGCTTACCCTTCACTATGCCTTCTTCCAGCTCTCCGCCGCGCTCGCCGGGGGCTTCGTCGGGGCCTACCTGATGAAGCTCGGCTTCAGCCTTCCCGTCGCGCTGCTGGCTTACGCCACCCTCCTGACCACGCGGCTCGGGCTGCGCCTGATCTCGCTCGAGGTGGTGCGCCGCCTGGGCTACCGGCGGGCGATGATCACCGGGGCGGCGCTCTGCGCGGCCGGCTTCCTGCCCTTGATGCGGGCCGACGAACCCGTCTGGCTCGCGGTCTGGCTGCTGCTCTTCTCCCTCGCGGAGTCCCTCTACTGGCCGCTCTACCACGCGGCGGCGGCCGTCATCGGCGGCGCCTCGCGGGGGCGGGAGCTCGGCCTGCGCACGGCGCTGAGCTCCCTCATCGGCATCGCCGGCCCCATCGCGGGCGGCCTGATGCTGGAGCGTCTCGGCCCGGCCGTGGATTTCGGCCTCGCCGGCGTGCTGACCCTGCTCTCCATCATCCCGCTCGCGCGCCTGCGGGACATCCCGGCGGGACCCGTGCCGGGGATGCGAGACTCGATGCGCGGGATCGACCGCCTGGGCATCGTCGCCTTCGCGGCGGATGGCTGGATGTGCTCGGGCCTGACGCTCGCCTGGCCGATGGTGCTCTTCACCGCCCTCGGCTCGCATTACGAAGCCTTCGGGCTGGCCAACGCGGCGGCGGGGCTGGTGGGGGCGGTGGCCGGGATCACCTGCGGCCGCGCGATCGACCGCGGCCAGCGCGGGCGCTACCTCCTCCTCGTCTGCGGGGCGCTCGTCCTCAGCTTCGCGCTCCGGGCCTGCGCGAGCTGGTCGCCGGCGGCTGCCGCCGTGGCCAACGCCAGCGGCGCGGCGATCGCGGGCCTCTACGTCCCCGTGCTGATGAGCGTGATCTACGACCGCGCCAAGGGCTCCGGCGCCGCCTACCGCTTCCACTTCGCGGCCGAGGCGGGCTGGGACCTGGGCGCCGCGACCGGCTGCATGGCCGCGGCCCTGGTCGCTTGGGGAACCACCGTGCCCTCCCTCGCGGTGCTGCCGGGGGTGCTCGGCGTGGTGGTGGTCCACCGCTGCGTGCGGGGGCCGGCCGCGCCCGTTCCCGCCCCCACGCTCGGCGTGGCGGCCTGACGGACCCGGCGCGGCCCGGGCCCTCCCCGGGCCAGCGTCCGGGCCACGAGGAACGGGACGCCCGTCGCGCCGGAGCCCAGGACGACGATCGCCGCCAGCGCGTTGACCATGCCGACTTGGCCGAAGGGGGCTTGCGGCCGACGGCCGAGACGACGTGCGTCAGGGTGCCGCGGGCCGACAGGATGACGATGCCGCCCTTCGAATGGCCGAAGAACCACAACAGGGCTGGAACGGCACCCGATCGCCGCCGTCGGGCCTGAGGAAGACCGCGCCGGGGTTGCGGCCCGTGATCCGCCTCGTGACGGCGCCGGCAAAGCCAGCGGCAGGCGGTGGTTACGCGCGACATCCCAAGGAGGAGCGACAATCGGGGCAGCAGGCCTGACGCGCACCGATTGATGACGCTCACGGTGGGACCGAGGGCGTTCGCCAGGGGGCGAGCGGTACCGGACAGGCGGGTCAACCGGGCTGCCGATCCGAGGCCAAACCGACGCCGAGGGTGTCGTTTGGGAGAAACGTTCCATCTCGTGAAATCGTGAACCGGATACGATCCCCACTTAACACGCTTTAGCGTCGAACCCGCCGTGTCGCGTGAAGACGGACTGGCAGCAACGGAGGCCCCATGCTTCGATCGCTTCACCACCGCTTTCCCACCCGCCCCCGGCGCCACGCCGCGCGGGAGTGCCCTCAACGATGACGCGCCCGGAGGTCTGGGGCGGCATCGAGTGCACCGTCCTGCGCGTCGGCGACGACTGGCGGGACCAGCTTCGCGAGACCGGCCACCACCACCGCGAGTCCGACCTCGACTTGGTCGCCGCGCTCGGCATCCGCCGCCTCCGCTACCCCGTTTTATGGGAGCGCGTGGCCCCGCGGAGCCTGGACGATTGCGACTGGTCCTGGTCCGACGCGCGCCTGGCGCGGCTGCGGCGGCTCAACATCGCGCCCATCCTGGGCCTCGTTCACCACGGCTCGGGCCCGGGCTACACGGACCTGCTCGACCCTGCCTTCCCCGAGGGCCTGGCGGCCTATGCCGGCCTCGTGGCCACCCGCTATCCCTGGGTGACGGACTGGACGCCGGTGAACGAGCCGCTGACGACGGCGCGCTTCTCGGCCCTCTACGCCCACTGGCACCCCCACGGGAACGACCAGCGCAGCTTCCTCACCGCGCTGATGAACGAGTGCCGCGGCACCGCCCTCGCCATGCGGGCCATCCGCGCGGTGCAGCCCCGGGCGCGGCTGGTGCAGACCGAGGACCTCGGAAGGGTCTTCGCCACGGCGCCCCTTGCCGGGCAGGCCGACTACGAGAACGAGCGGCGCTGGCTGAGCTTCGACCTGCTCTGCGGCCGGGTGGACCGGCACCACCCCTGGCACGCCGCCTTCCTCGAGGCGGGCGTCGCGCCGGCCCATCTCGACGAGCTGGTGGCGGAGCCCTGCGCGCCCGACGTGCTCGGCATCAACCACTACGTCACCAGCGACCGCTTCCTCGACCACCGGCGGGACCTCTACCACCCGGACCTGTCGGGCGGCGCCCCCTACGCCGACACGGAGGCGGTGCGGGTCCCCCTTCCCGCCCACCTTCTCGGCCCGGCGCCGCGGCTCCGAGAGGTCTGGGAGCGCTACCGCCTGCCCATCGCCGTCACGGAGGTCCATCTCGGCTGCGAGGACCCCGAGGAGAGCGTTCGCTGGCTGCTCGAGGTCTGGAACGCCGCCGTCCGCCTGCGCGAGGAGGGCGCGGAGATCCTGGCCGTGACGCCTTGGTCGCTCTTCGGCGCGGTGGACTGGGTTTCCCTCCTCCGGCGACGCGAGGGGGCCTACGAGCCGGGCGTCTTCGACGTCCGCTTCAACCCGCCGCGCCCGACGCCCCTGGCCGAGGTCGTGCGGGCTCTGGCCGTCGAGGGCCGCTTCACGGGTCCCCGCGCCCGCCAGGCCGGCTGGTGGCGGCGGCCAGACCGCTTCGTCGTGGCGCCCGAAGCCTGGCAGGGAGAGGCCCGGCCCGCGGCCTGACCGCCGCGGGGGCGGCCGGTGCGCCGTCCCCTCAGGGCGGCGCCCCCGGTGGCCCCCCGGCGGCCTCCGCCGCGCCCGGCAGCGCGGCGGCCCCCCGCGTCTCCGGCATGGCGGCGAGGAAGATGACGCCCCCGAGCGCCGCGATGGCCGACAGCGTCAGGAAGGCCGCCTGGTAGCCGGCATTGACCACCAGGAAGCCGACCAGGATACCACTGAGGATGCCGCCGATCGCGTGGACGGTGCCCACCGCGCCCTGGGCCGCGTTGAAATGCCCGCTGCCGCGGGTGAGGTCGGCGACGATCACCGGGAAGAGCGCCCCGATCAGCCCCGCCCCCACGCCGTCCAGCAACTGCACCCCGATCAGCCAGGCCGGGTGGTCCGACAGGGTGTAGAGCGACCCGCGCAGCGCCAGGGCGACGAAGGCCGCGAGGAAGAGCGGCTTGCGCCCCCAGGCATCGGCCCGCGCCCCCGCCATCGCCGCCGCCGGCACCATCACCGTCTGCGCCGCCACCGCGCAGGCCGCGGTGAACATGATCCCCTGCCCGGGGTGGCCGAGCGCCAGCTTCTGGGCCACGAGCGCCAGCATGGGCCCATTGGCCATGTGGAACAGCGCCCCCGTGCCCGCGAAGACCATCAGCGGCCGGCTGGCGAGGAGCGTGCTCCAGGGCGAGGGCCGCAGCCCGTGCCCCTCGCGGTCCGGCAGCAGGCCGCGGGCGAGGGCGTGGTCGATCGACCCCGCGGGCACGCGCGAGACGGCGTAGAGGCTGCCGGCCGCCGTTACCACCATCATCACGAAGACGATGCCCGTGCCGACGAAGGGCGCGGTGAGGAGGATGACGAGGTTGATGGCGCCGTTCCCGAAGTGGAACAGGGCCTCGTTCCGCCCGGCCCGATGGGCGAAGCGCCCAGGCCCGACGATGCCGAGCGACATCGCCGCCAGCGTCGGCCCCATCGTCGTCCCGGCCAGCGCCCCGATGATGCCGGCCGAGGCGACAGCCCAGAAATGTGGGGCGAGCGGGATGACGAGCGAGGTGGCCGTCACCACCACCACCGCGCCGCCGAGAAGCGCCCGCTTGGCCCGGATCGCGTCCACCATCACCCCGAGCGGCGTCTGCGAGACGAGGCCGACCATGCCGCCAAAGGAGAGGGCGAGGCCGATGCTCGCCTCGTCCCAGGCGTGCTCCGTCAGGAGATAGACGGCGAGGTAGGCGCCCAGGCCGTAGCGGACGTCCGAGAGCGCGAAGCTCAGCAGGTCGAGCGCCCGCTCCGCCCGAGGGTTGGCGGGAACGGCCGCCGGGCCCGTCACGGCCGCCCGGCCCGGACGGCGGCCCGCGCCGGGCCGGGACCGGGGCGCCCGCTTGTGTCGGAAAGCTTTACGATTGTTGCGCAACGATCAGCAAGATCGGTGCTAAGAGGTTGTAATTTCATCTTCGATCCGGTTGGCACGCGGAATGCTCTTCCTTCTGGAACTAGGTGGCCAGGATGGCACCCGATCCGAGACACCAGACAAGGACCACTTCATGCGCAAGCTTCTTCTCGCCGCCGCCGCCGTCATCTCGCTCGGCTTCGCGGCCCAGGCCCAGGCCGCGCCCGAGCTCTCGGCCCGCGCCTTCCAGGACGGCATGTTCGTGCCGGGCGCCGCCTCGACCACGACGACGGGCAACCTCACCATCCTGAACGTCTCCTCGGCCAACTTCTCGGTGCTGAGCACGCTCGCGCTCGGCTACCCCGTCCTCAGCCAGCCCGACTTCGACGTGCGCACCACGGCGGTCAGCACCGGCAACTTCGCGACCTCGCACACCCTCACCTTCGAGGTGACGCAGACCGGCCTGACCAGCGCCTCCGCCGGTGCGCCCCTCGCCGCCCTGGTCAGCTCCTTCACCACCAACGGCCTCATCGGCGGCGGTGGCATCTCGAGCGTCACGCTGAGCACCTACGCCGACGCGGGCAACAACGCCTTCTCCCGCAGCCAGCTCCTCTCGAGCGTGACCTACACCTCGGGCGTGACCAACGCCTCCGGGGCCCTCTTCTCCAACCCGACCCTGGCCAACACGCTCTTCTCCGAGACCGTGGTCATCAGCGCGACCTTCACGGGCGCCAACGCCGTCCTCAACACCACCAGCCAGATGACGGCCGTTCCCGTGCCCGAGCCCGCCTCCCTTGCCCTGTTCGGCATGGGCCTCCTCGGCATGGGCCTCATCCGCCGCCGCCACGCGGGCTGAGTGCGGCGCCCGGTCACGGGCACCGCTCCCAGGTTTCGCGTAACGAAGGCCGGGCGCCCACGCGCCCGGCCTTTTTCGTGCGGCATCGGGGCGTCGTGCCGCGACGCGCGACGATTGATGAGCGGTCCCCTCATCCCTTGGGCATCCCGTGCGTTAGCTGCGGCACAACCAAGGAAGGATGTCTCTCATGGTCGATCTCAGCCAGATCAAGGAGCATGCGAAGGTCATCGGCGCCGACGGGGTCCATGTCGGCACCGTCGACCACGTCGAGGGCCACCGCATCAAGCTGACGAAGCAGGACTCGGGCGATCAGCACCACCACTACATCTCGACGGGCCTCATCGCCGAGGTCGAGGACGGCACCGTGCGGCTCTCGGCGAACGCCGACGTTGCCGTCACGATGGAAGAGTCCGAGTAGCGCCGACACGGCGCATCGCCCGGAAAGGGCGATCGAAGCGAGCCCCGGGGCCGTTCCCCGGGGCCGGTTCCGCGTCCTTGAGCTGGTTCGCTCCTCACGCAAATGCTACGGGCAGGCTTTAACCCTTTTTTAGATTTCGCTTCAGGTCCGAGACGACATGGCCTCTAATCCGCCGCTCCGCCGGAGACCGCCATGCCAAACCTGCCGCACAGGGGCTCCTTATCCGTGGACAGCCGCCGTTCCCTTGCCCACCGCCGTGCCTTCTCCGGACCCGGATACCTGCGGCGGATCCTAGACGTGGTCGCGGCGCTGCTGATGCTGGTGGTCACCCTTCCCCTCCTGCTCCTCGTCGCGCTCGCCCTGCGGCTAGAGGGACCGGGGCCGGTTCTCGTGCGCAAGCCTTATGTCGGCCGCGCCGGCCGGCGCTTCGATCTTTTCGCCTTCCGCAGCACCCGGCCGGGCCCTTACGGGCGCCCGGTGCTGACGCCGCTCGGCTCCCTCCTCCGGCCGACGCGCATCGACCAGCTGCCGGTCCTGCTGAACCTTCTCCGCGGCGACTTGACCCTGGTGGGCCCGGCCCCGGTTGCCGGGCCGGAAGCGCCGCAGGCCCCGGGCTCCAGCCCTGGCGTGACCGGCTGGGTCGGCGCCGACTGAGCACCCGCCGCCGCACCTCGGCAGGCAGAGGCCGGCACCGGGCCTAGCGCAGCCACCAGGTCAGCAATTGGCCGATGATCGTCCAGACCAGCGCCGAGACCGCGAGCAGCAGCGCGCCGCAGATCGGCCAGGACCACCGGCATCGCCGGATCCTTGAGGGAAGGCGGCCGGCGCCGTTCATGCCGCCACCGGGGGGCCGACGCCCCCGCCCAGGGAGGGAGCCCGCGAAGCGTTCGACCCGCGAAGCCCGGATCGTTCCGGCGACAGGGGCCGCCATTCCGGACCGGGCGTCCTGTCGGCACGACGAGTTGGCCCGGGACGGCGGAGAACGTCGTCCATCCCGCCTCCCCTTGCCGGAACCAGGGCGGATCCGGCCCGCCCCGTGTTCCCTGCCCGATCCAGCGCGCCCAAGCCTGCCTCCTGCTCCAGCTGATCCGCGGGTGCGGAGGGGCTCAAGCAAGCGGCGAGCCGCCCTGGTTTAAGCAAGCCCGCCAATGCCTTGGCGGGCATTGGCGGGCTCCTTGGACCCGGGATGTAAAGTTCCCGACACCTACCCGATGAGGTGGATATCGCCCGCGTGGAGGGTGGTTCCGGGGGCGAAGGTGGCGACGGTGACGGGGGCGGCGGCGCCGGCGCCGTCGGCGTCCCACCAGAGCTTGGCGGCGTCGGTCTCGTAGACGAACTGGCCGGTGCCGGCGGGGGCGGTGGCGAGGCCGGTGGTGTTGGCGACGAAGCGGGTGGCCACGTCCATCCCCAGCGCCAGCTTGCCGCCGAAGCCGGCCACCGAGACCTCGATCGCGTCCGTGCCGGGCGCGAATTCGGTGATGCGGTCGCCCGCCTCGGCGAGGCTGTCGAAGCGGAAGACGTCGGCGCCGGCGCCGCCCTCGAGCGTGTCGGCGCCGAGGCCGCCGACCAGCGTGTCATTGCCCGCGCCGCCGGTGAGCTTGTCGTTGCCGGCGAGGCCGCGGAGCACGTTGTCAAGGTCGTTGCCGTAGATGAAGTTGTTCAGCTCGTTGCCGCTGCCCGACACCGCGCCGGTGCTGAGGTCCAGCCGCTCGACGTTGGCGGCGAGGGTGATGGCGGAGAGGCGGCTGATGACGCGGTCGATGCCGCCGTCGGCCGTCTCGACCACCACGTCGCCGGCGTTGTCGACGATGTAGCTGTCGTTGCCCGCGCCGCCGATCAGGCTGTCGGCGCCGGCGCCGCCGTCGAGCAGGTCATTGCCGTCGCCGCCCCAGAGCACGTCGTTGCCGTTGCCGCCCCAGAGGCTGTCGTTGCCGAGGTTGCCGAAGATCTGGTCGTCGCCGCCCTTGCCCTGCAGCGCGTTGTCGAGCGCGTTGCCGACGATCACGTTCGCGCCCTCGTTGCCGTTGCCCGCGGTCGCGCCGCCGTCGAGGTCGAGCCGCTCGACATTGGCGGCCAGCGTGTAGCCGGAGACGCTCGCGACCACGCGGTCGGTGCCCCCGCCGGCGACCTCGGCCACGACGTCGCCGAGGTGGTCGACGGTGTAGACGTCGTCGCCGTTGCCGCCCACCAGCCGGTCGGCGCCCGTGCCGCCGTCGAGCTGGTCGTTGCCGTCGCCACCCTCCAGCGTGTCGCTGCCGTCGCCGCCCAGCAGCGTGTCGTCGCCGGCCAGGCCGACGAGCCGGTCGTCGCCGCCCAGTCCCTTGATCGTGTCCGCCGCCGCCGTCCCGGTGAGGGTGTTGTTGCCGGCGTCGCCCGTCAGCGCGGTGGCGGGCACGGCGACCCCCACCGTGTCGGTCCGCTCGATGACGAAGCTGCCGTCGGGCACGGCCTGGCCGTTGTAGGCGATGCCATCGACGTGGAGGTTGCGGTCGGTGCTGGCCGAGCCGCCCCAGGCGTCGTTCAGGAAGCTCACCTCCACCGTGTGCGCGCCCGTGCCCCAGGCTCCCTTCAGCGTCAGCGTGTCGGACTGCCCGAGCGCGTGGCTTGCCGCCGCCGTGAGGGTGCCGCCGATTGGCGCGCCGTCCACCTTGACCGTGTACTGCGCGTGACCGTTCCAGGCGTCCTCGCTCACCTTGAGCACCAGCGCGTCCGGACCACTGCCAATCGTGGTGTCGAGCGACGTCGCCTTGGCCGGCACCTGGAAGGAGGCGGTGACG
>NZ_RCZP01000069.1 GCF_006438825.1 Muricoccus nepalensis | reverse complement strand
CGCCACGCTTCCCGGCGCGCCGCTCTGGGTGGTGGGCGACCGAGGCTACTCCAGCCATGCCTTCCGCCAGCACGTCTGGGACCTCGGCGCACGCCCCGCGATACCGCCCAAGAGGAACGAGGCGCCGGTCGCCTGTCGAGACTGGATCTACAACAACCGCAACCACGTCGAACGCCTCTGGGCCAGGCTCAAGGAGCGGCGCGCCGTCGCCACGCGCTACGAGAAAACCGCCTCCAGCTCCCTCGGCGTCCTACACCTCGCCGCCACACTCGACTGGCTCAAGCGCTAACAGGACCTAGTACCGTTGCGTTTAGCGATGGCGTGCCCATGGGTCTCGTGTGGCAAGCCTACCGGTGTTGACTAATGAGAATTGAAGCAAACCTCCCCGCCTCCATAGATCCGTGATAACGGCGGCCGGTGTTTTACATGACCTTCTTCGCATTAGGGGTTCCGGCCAGCCAGATGTTTCCTGGAGGCGTGCCTTATCGCGATAGGAAGATCATCGCGCCGCTCGGATGGGGGAGCCCAGGACAATCGAGTGCGGCGGGCGGGGGATGAGATTGCCCCCGCCAGTCAGGAGCGACACGACCGTTGGGCAAGGCCGTCCCCCGCTGCGCTTTGCGGTGCTGCTGCTCGGCCTCGTGCTCGCGGTGCTGCTGCCCTCCATCGGCTTCGGCGGTTTCGCCGCATGGCAGGCGGTGCAGGGACGCCAAGGCGCCGCCGAGGCACGGCTGCTCGACACGGCGCACAGCCTTGCGCTCGCGCTGGACCGCGAAATCGACCGTCACTTCGGCATCGTCCGCGGGCTCGCCGCCGCAGAAGCTCTCGACGGACCAGAGCCCGACCTGGCGCGGTTCGAGACGCAGGCCCGCCGCGTCGTCGGGGCATTCGGCACCAGCGCGGTGCTGTTGGACGCCGCCTCGCTCCGCCCGCTCGTCGACACCGCGGTCCCGCCGGGAGGTTCCCTTGGGGCGGCCGCCTTGGCCGAGTTCCGGCCAGCCGTCGAGACGGGGAGCCCTGTGGTCACCAACTTCCTGGTGGGTGTGGGGGGCGGCTCCACGGCCGCCGCTGGGGTTCCCGTGGTGCGCGACGGCCGCGTCCGCTTCGTGCTCGCGGTACGGTTGGACCCGGAGGTCCTCCGGCGCCTTCTCGTGGTTCAGGACCTTCCGACCGGCTTCTTTGCTTCGCTGACGGACGGCACCGGCGTGGTGCTCGCCCGCTCGGACACGCTGCACGCCCAGCGCCTGGGCCACCCGATCCCGGCGGAGAACCGAATTCGGCTGGCCGCCGCGCCGTTGGGGATCTACCGCGCCGCAGCCTTCGATGGTGTCGAGCAGGTGTTTGGGTTCCAGCGCCTCGGCAGCGGGTCTGGCTGGACGATCGTCGTGGCGCAATCGGCCGCCACCTTCGACGCCGCCTGGCGTGGCCCGGCCGTCGCACTCGGCTTCGGTGCCCTCCTCGCCCTCGCGCTCGGGTGCACCTTCGCGGCCCTTGCCGCGCGCGGTGTGCTCGGTCCAGTACGGCGGCTGGAAGCCCACGCGCGCGCCCTCGCCGAGAGCGATGGCCCGCTGCCGAGCGGGTCCGCCGCGGCGATACCGCCAGCCCGGGTGGCGGAGTTGGAGGCGTTGCGCCTGGGCTTCGCCGCGGCGGAGACCGCTATTGTCGGACGAGAGGAGCGGTTGCGCCTCGAAGCGGAGCGGTTGGACCTGGCGCTTGCCGCTGGCGCGATCGTGGGAACCTGGGACTGGGACCTGCCGACCGACCGCTTCACGGTTGACGAGCGCTTCGCCTTCTACTTCGGCCTCGAGGCCGACCGCGGGCGCACCGGGCTCTCCCTGGAACAGGTGATCGCCACCGTCCACCCCGACGATCTCGCCGGGCTGCGCACCGCCATTGCCGAGGTGATCGGCCGCGGAGGCGCCTACGCGCACCAGTACCGCGTTCGGAGCCGCGACGGGGTCTTTCGCTGGATCGAGGCGAATGGGCGCGTGGATCTCGCACCCGATGGCACGCCGCAGCGCTTTCCCGGCGTGTTGCTCGACCTTGAGCCGCGACGCAGCCTGGAGGCCGAGCGCGACCGCTCGGTCGCGCTGCTGCGCGCCTTCGTCGCCGCCGTGCCCGGTGTGGTCTACGCGAAGGACCGCGAGGGAAGGATGCTGGTCGCGAACGAGGGTGTCGCAGCGCTGGTCGGCAAGCCGCTCGATGACATCCTGGGCCGGACGGATGCCGAGTTCCTTGATGACCACGACCAGGCCGCCGCCGTCGCCCGCACCGACCGCCGCATCATGGAGAGCGGGCAGGCCGAGCAGGTGGAGGAGGCGGTGAGCCTACCGGACGGCACGCCTGCGGTGTGGCTCTCCACCAAGGCTCCCTTCTGGGACGGTGTCGGGAACGTCGTTGGCCTTATCGGTTCCTCGGTGGACATCACGGCGCGCACCCGCGCCGAGGCGCGCCTGCGCGAGAGCGAGGCACGACTGCGGCTGGCCAGCGAGGCCGGGGAGATTGGCTTCTTCTCCTGCGATCTGCTCACCGGGACTACCTATTGGTCCGAAGCGATGTACCGCTTGTACGGCCTGGACCCCCTGCTTGCCGCACCCTCGATGGGACTGGACGGCACGCATCTCGACCTCGTCCACACGGAGGACCGGGCCTCACTGCGGGACCAACGAGCCACCATGAGAGCGGACACCTCCTCCAGCCACTTTGCCTTCGAGTTCCGCATCCTTCGCCGAGACACCGGGGAGACCCGCTGGATCGCCAGCCGCGGCGAGTTCGTCCGCGATCCTGCTGGCTGTGTCGTGCTGGTGCGCGGCGCACAGCAGGACGTGACGAAGCGGCGCGCGGACGCGGACCGCCTGCGGCTCATGGTCCACGAACTGAACCATCGCGTGAAGAACACGCTCGCGACCGTACAGTCGATCGCGGTGCAGAGCCTCCGTGCTGTCGACCCCGTCGTTCGCCGCGGGCTGGACGCGCGTATCCTGGCGCTCGCCGCGGCGCACGACGTGCTGACACGCGACGGCTGGACGGGGGCGGACCTGGACGAGGTCGTGGCCGGGGTACTCGCCCCGCACGGTGGGCAGGGCGACCCTCGGTTCCGGGTGTCAGGCGCGCCGCTGCGCCTGGCACCCCGCGTTGCCGTGGCCATCTCCATGGCCCTGCATGAATTGATCACCAACGCACTCAAATACGGCGCGCTCTCGGTGCCCGCCGGTCACGTCGAGATACGCTGGGAGGTGTCACACGGCCCAGCGGCGCGCTTTCTGCTCACCTGGACGGAGCGGGGCGGCCCGCCGGTGGTGTCGCCAGCCCGGCAAGGTTTCGGCACGAGGCTAATCAAACGAAGCCTTGCGCATGACCTTGGCGGCACGACGCGGATCGACTTCGACCTCGAAGGTGTTACCTGCAAACTCGAAGCGCCGCTCGCCGGTATCGCTGCCCCGGAGGGCGTGCTGCCGCTCCCCCTGGTTGGCCAGCAAGAAGGTTGAAGTCCGTTGGGCGACGGGCACGCAGGATGTTGCGCGCGAGCCAGGGCGGCTGCCCAGGCGTGCCGCAGCACTCGCCGCTCATGCGTCATGCCTTCAAGCCGGGCGCTGTGTTGGGGTTTGGGAACGTGACCTCCACCACGACGCCTCCGCCGTTCGGCCCGCCTTCCATCAGCGCTTTCCCTTTCACCTGCTGGGCGAACATCTCGATCAGCCGGAGCCCGAGCGAGTTCTTCCGCCGCTCGGGCGGCATGCCCACGCCGTCGTCCTCGACACGAAGCTGCATCAGACCGTCGCTCTGCGCGCGCAACTCGACCTGGATCCTTCCCTTTCGTCCCTCGGGGAAGGCGTGCTTGAGGGCGTTGGTCACCGCCTCGCCCACGATCAGCCCGAGTGGCACCACGAGATCCGGGCTCCAGGAGCCCTCCTCCTCGGCTTCCACCTCGATCCGCACCTGTCCTGCCGAGGGCTCCAGGCTCTGTGCCAATTCGCCGCATAAGCGGCGGAGATAGTCGGGGAAGTCGACCCTCTCCAGGTTGTCGCCCTGGTAGGTCAGCAGCGCATAGACTCCTCCGATACGCTGAAGCCGACCGGCCGCCACATCAAGCGCGCCGCGGCATGCCGTGTCCTCGAACTGGCGGGCTTGGATGGTCAGGAGCGAGATCGCAAGCTGGATGGCGTTCTTGGTCCGGTGGTTGACCTCGCGGATGAGGAAGTCGCGGTAGCGCAGGTCCTCCTGCCCCTGGGCCAGGGCATCGCGCAGGATGGCCTCGGTCCGGCGCCGCCGCTCCACCTCCTCCTCCAGCTTCGCGTTGACCTGCTGGAGCCGCTTCGTCCGGGCTGCCACGCGCCGGTCCAGCGTCTCCTTGTCCTTGAGCAATTCCCGTTCACGCTCAATCCGGTCCGTGATGTCGAGAAAGGAGGCGAAGTGCTGAACCACCCGCTCCCCCTCCATGACCGGGCTGACGAACATGGACACCCAGACCTCCCGGCCATCTTTCGCCCGGAACGGCACGTCCTCCTTGAACGGGTGGGACGTAGCCATGGCAGCGGCGAAGCGCCCGACTATCCCCGGATCCGCGTGCTCGCCGACGAGGAAGAAGTAGCCCTGACCGAGCACGTCTTCCCGGTCGTGGCCGCACAGCCTGAGAAAGGCGTCGTTGACGTAGATGATCGGGTTGCCGACGACCTGCGGGTCCGTGACCACCATGGGCACGCGGGTGGCTTCGACCGCGGCAACGAACGGACCGTTGCGCGCCTTGATGTCGCGCAGGTTTCGTTCGGCCGCGGTCTGACCTTTCCGGTTCCGGGGCTGCTTGCTGATAGACAATGGCGCTCCTGTCAGAGCGATCCACCCTGCTCTGGGCGGGGCTATGGGCCTTTTTGGCCTTCGCGGGGACATTCGTCACGATCTGGACCCGAAACACGTTTCAAATCCACCTGCTGCGTGCCCAGCCTGCAACCATGTACCTCCATGTTGGGGGGCACAGTGACGCAGCGAGGCTCACGACCGCCTTGCGCGGGGCGCTTGAGGAGACGGCAACCCCTCTGCAAGGAGCGGCCGCTCCGACAGGCCAGGATCGGATCGAGGGCCTCGACACCGCCGCTTTCGCCCGGGCGCTTGGCCGCGAGGGGCGGGTAGCGGGTGGTGTCTATGGGGTTTCGGTGCCGCGGGCGGAACCGGTGCGCGAGGGCGGCATGGAGGTGCCAACCGCGATGGGCTCCGCCACCGCGATCAACCTCCAGGCGGCGGGGAACCGCAAGGGCGCGATCACCGGCGACTTCGTGCTGACGGCCGAGGAGGTCGTGCCGGTCCAGCGGGCGCTGAT
Source organism: Muricoccus nepalensis (assembly GCF_006438825.1). Taxonomy (GTDB): domain Bacteria; phylum Pseudomonadota; class Alphaproteobacteria; order Acetobacterales; family Acetobacteraceae; genus Roseomonas; species Roseomonas nepalensis. The sequence continues at coordinate 9,102 of NZ_RCZP01000069.1, read as the reverse complement.
GGAGAACGGTATCGAGGTCACGGCCATTCACAACCACATGCTGAACGATCAGCCGCGCATCTTCTTCATGCTTTTTTGGGGCCTGGACGACCCCGAGAAGCTGGGGCGCGGTTTGCGCGCAGCGCTTGACCGCACCAACAGCCGCCGTGCCGGGTAGGAGCCTCGCCATGCCTCTGGGTCCTATGGAGACCCCAAGGCGCCCCGTGCTCCTGGCCGAGGCCGCCTTCATGCTGGTGGGTGATGGCGCTAGGGCTCAGAACCCGCCGAGGCGCTTCGACTTCGAAGACGTGGCGGTCGGTGGGCAGCCGCAAGGCTTCACCTTCGCGCTGACCGGCGGTGGGGGGCCGGTGCACTGGGCAGTGCTGGACGATCCGTCCGCCCCGGCCGGACCAAAGGTGCTTGCCGAGACGAGCAAGGACCGGACCGACGCCCGCTTTCCCCTCGCCATCCTCGATGGGATGTCGGTGCGGGATGTCGCGGTTTCGGTGCGCTTCAGGCCGGTCTCCGGCACAGTCGACCAGGCGGCCGGACTGGTGGTGCGATTGCGCGACGCGCGAAACTACTACATCGCTCGAGCCAATGCGCTGGAGGGCAACGTCCGCCTCTATCGCGTCGTGAACGGGCGCCGGGTTCAGTTCGCAGGCGTGGACACCCGCGTGCCGCGCGATCTTTGGCAGGCGCTTGGCCTGCAAGCCGCAGGGGAGAGGTTCTCCGTCTCGCTGGACGGCCGGGAACTCTTCACCACCACCGACCGGACCTTCGCTGAGGCTGGCAAAGTCGGGCTGTAGACCAAGGCTGACAGCCTGACCTACTTCGATGCTCTACAGGTTGAACCATTGCGGCCTTCATACACTCGGTTCCCCAAGCAACGCTGAGGCAAACCACCAACCAAGGTCCGCTTCGCTGCTGGCTACACTTGAGAGCAGACAGGCTGCTCCTGGCCTGGGTCAGATTTTTCAGCTTCGTGGCTTCGTCATATGTCCGTACCACAGTTCGATCGGCAACGAGACGACATCGTTATCTTCTACCTCGGCCATGCCGCCCATGCTGTGTGGGACCTGCCCAGAAGGCCATCAACGCGTGCTATGAGCCCTGGCGATGCAGAACGCGCTTCTCTTCCTCTCCACCGTGCTGATCTGGGGCAGCACTTGGATCGCCATTACCTGGCAGGTCGGACCCGTGCCCGTGCTGGTGTCCGTGTTCTACCGCTTCGCCAGCGCGGCAGTGATCCTGCTGGCGGTACTGGCGGTGCTGCGGCGGCTGCCGCTGCCGGGATGGCGGCACCAGCCCTTCATCCTGGCGCAGGCATTGTGCCTGTTCAGCCTCAACTTCATCCTCTTCTATAACGCCGCAGCCTATCTCCCTTCCGGGCTCGTCTCCGTCATCTTCTCCCTGGCGACGCTGTACAACGCAGTGAACGGCCGCCTGTTCTTCGGGGAGCGTATCACCGGCCGGACGGTGCTCGCGGCGTTGCTAGGCGTCTCCGGGCTGTTGCTACTGTTCGGGAGAGACGTCTTCGTCCACTTCGACGGCGGCACCCTGAAGGGCGTCGGCCTCGCGGCACTGGGAACGCTGTTCTTCTCACTGGGCAACATGGTGTCCCGCCGCAACAGCGCCGCCGGTATCGCGCCCCTGACGGCCAATGCCTGGGGCATGGCGTACGGTGCGGCGGTGCTACTGGGGCTCATCGGGCTGACCGGCACGCCCATGGTCGCCCCGCCGGACGGCCGCTACCTCGCCGCGCTGCTCTACCTGTCAGTGATTGGCTCGGTGGTGGGCTTTACCACGTACCTGATGCTGGTCTCGCGGATCGGCTCGTCCCGCGCGGCCTATACCACCGTGCTGTTCCCCGTTGTGGCTCTGTCATTGTCTACCCTTTTTGAGGGCTACCACTGGGACATGGCAGCGCTGGCCGGGCTGGTGCTGACGCTGCTCGGCAATCTGGTGATCTTCTGGCGTACCCCGCCTCCGGAGCGCTGAGGCGAGAAGGGGTCGATGGTACTTCGCAACAAATTCTCTGGCTGCCTTGGCTGGAGCGGACGTGGATCCTGGTCACCTCGTGGGCCAACCAGCTTCGCCTCGGCAAGAACCGGCCAGCTTAGGTTGCTGGGGTTCTCTGCTTTCAGGAAGCGGCACCGGCTTGAAGCAGTTCTCGCCAGGGTGCTGCCTTTCGCTATCATCTACCTGTCCCAGTAGGGCGGGTCACCGATAGCAGCCTTGATGTCGTCCACCAGGGCGCGCAGCTTCGTGGAGGCACGCCGTCCTTCCGGATGAGCCACGTAGATGAACTCAGCCTCCGTCTCGACGTGCAAGTCGATGATGCTGAGCTTCCCAGCCTTGACGTCCGCGCTCACAATGAAGGTCGGCAGCAAGGCGATGCCGAGCCCAGCCACTGCGGCATCTCGCATGACATCTCCATTGTTGACGCGCAGGGCATGGCGACCCCGCACGATCCTCGGTCCGTCGGGGCCGATGAAGCGCCAGTCCACGTGACTGCGGTTCGTGTAGAAGATGCCCTGGTGCTCCTGCAGAGCCGACAGGGAGCGCGGCTCTCCGTGCTGCTCAAGATAGTCGGGCGATGCCACGAGAACCCGGCGGCTGGGCGACAGCCGCCAGACTGTCAAACGGCTGTCGGCGATGGGACCATGCCGAACCACGGCATCGTAGCCATCGGCAACCGCGTCCACCCGCCGATCATCAAGGTCCAGGGTAAGCTCCACCCCGGGATGCTGCTTGAGAAAGCCGTAGAGCGCGGGGCCGAGATGTAGGCGGCCGAAGGTCACCGGGGCCGAGATGCGCAAGGGGCCGCGTAAGGTCCCGCGCCGCTCTGCGACCATGACAGCCGCTGCCTCAACGTCGCGCGTGATCTGCGCCGCACTCTCGAGAAAGCTAGTTCCGTCCTCCGTCAGGGTCAGCTTGCGCGTGCTGCGGTGCAGGAGAGGCGCACCGAGGCTGCGCTCAAGCTCCGCCAGCCGATCGCTGACCACCGATTTCGATAGCCCCAAGCGGCGGGCGGCTGCACTGATCGACCCGGTCTCCGCGACGGCGACAAAGGTCGAAAGGCCTTCCAGCTTCATCTGTTCGGCTTTCCCGGCGGCCAGATCTTCCCTTCGCAGCCTAATTGGAACGACGCCGGGCCGCTACGTTCGCCCAAGCCCCGGGAACGTCCCGGCCATGTCCCGCGGCAGGAGACCACCGTCATGCGCAGCTTCGTAACCGGCGTCCTCGGGGCGCTGGCAGCCATCTGGCCCGCTCTGGCGCAGCCTCAGCCCTTTCCATCCGGCTTTCGCGTGCAGGACATCCAGACCCCTGCCGTCACCATCCACACCCGCATCGGCGGGTCTGGGCCGCCGATCGTGTTACTGCACGGCTATGGCGAGACGGGCGACATGTGGGCACTCATGGCGGCCGACTTGGCCCGCGACCACCAGGTGATCGTCCCTGACTTGCGTGGCCTGGGCTTGTCGTCCAAGCCGCCGGGTGGCTTCGACAAGAAGACGCAGGCGGGAGATCTCGCGGGCGTGCTGGCGGCGCTTGGCATTGGCGAGATCGACCTCGTCGCGCACGACATCGGAAACATGGTGGCGTTCCAGTTCGCGGCGCAGCATCCAGACCGGGTCCGGCGGCTGGTGCTCATTGACGCGCCGGTTCCGGGTGTTGGCCCCTGGGAAGAAATCCTGAAGAACCCGCTGCTCTGGCACTTCCGCTTTGGCGGGCCGGACATGGAGCGACTGGTTGCCGGGCGCGAGCGCATCTACCTCGATCGCTTCTGGAACGAGTTCTCCGCCGATCCCGCCAAGTTCGGGGAAGCAGCGCGCGCCCATTACGCCGCGCTCTACGCCCTGCCCGGCGCCATGCACTCCGGCTTCGAGCAGTTCGCCGCCTTCGATCAGGACGCGGTCGATAACCGTGCCTGGCTGGCCACGGGCGCCCGGCTGAGGATGCCATTGCTGGCATTAGGAGGTGAGAGGTCCTTCGGGGCGACGATGGCGGAGGTGATGCGGGCTGCTGCCGTGGATGTTCGCGAAGGCATCGTGCCCACATCAGGGCACTGGATTATGGAGGAGAACCCGCAAGCGACAATTGGCCTCGTCCGTAGCTTCCTCGAGGGGCGGTGAGTGGCGGGCTACAAGCCGATTAGCGCACGCTCGGTAGACATCCTGCCGCTGCTCTTGGGCGTGCAGCGTAGCGTGCGGCTGTGGAGCGTGGCAGCACACGGCATTTTTGCATGGCTTGGAGCTTAAGTGCTCACAGCAACAGAAAAGCCAGCAGGAGGACCCTGCTGGCCTTCCTTGTGTCAGCTATTCAGCGTCGGGTGCGCCGCTGGCGGGCGGTCGCGGCCAACCCGAGCAACCCCGCGCCGAACACCACCAGCGAGGCGGGCTCTGGGACCGCGGTCGGCGCCACCCCGACCGTCGTCGCCCCGGTGAACGTGTAGGTGCAATCCGCCTCCGAGCCGCAGGTGCGGTTGAAGGCATCGCTGTCGAAGACGCCCGCGCCGTTGGCGCCCACCAGGATCAGGTTGAAGAAGAGCACGGTGTCGGAGTACTCGATCCGGCCGGAAGGCAGGGAGAAGGGCGCGGCGCCGATGGCGATCACCGCGTCGTAGAGTCCGAGGGCGGAGTCGAACGGCGACTGTTCACGGATGAAATCCGGGAGGACAGCGTTCTCCACCCCGTAGTTGAAGGTCAGGCCCAGCAGCCCGGCCGTCTGGTTGGTCTGCACGCGACCGTCCACCTTCAGGAAATCGAACGTGTAGCCCGATGCGTAGGCGGCGTCGCTGATGACGATCTCCCTCGAGGTCGCCAGCCCGGCGTTCGGCGTCTCCGGCGTGCGGAACCCATCGCCACCGCCACAGGTTGATCTGCAAGAGACAGGCCCCATCACAGCCTTCTGCAAAACAGGCGCTTGCGCCGCGTTGTGCAGCCGCAACGGCTATTCTGTAAGAAAAGACGGCGAGGACCAGGCTATTTATGCAGTCGGCCGCGTGCGATCGTTGAGGCGACACGTATGGAGGCTTTGCCGTTCGAGGTCGTAACTAAGGGCATCGCCCGCGCCTACAGTGAAAGGAAGCGTAGGGCGGAGTGGTGGTGGCAAGTGGTGGGAGCGTTCTAGCGCGCCTCGGCGACCCGCCACGGAGCAACCTTCACCGAGGACACACCCGTGATCTGGACGTGGTTTAGGGTCGTGCGCCGCCTGCGAATGGAAGATGTTGGTCAGTCCAGAGCTACGCTCAGGTTCTCGTCACGGCTTCATTCTGAAGCGGGTTCCGAGTTCAAAGGCTGAATAGTAGCCATGCACATGCCGCCCTCAACGGCTATCCTGAAACCACCTGCCAAGCAGCAGTCGGCAGGTGCATCGCCCTATCATAGGTCGCGTGGTGGAATCCAGCTACATAGGGGCCTCCATCTGGGCTGCCGGACGCGGAGCGAAGCTAATTTTTGCCTGAAGTCCGTCCGGTTCGAACCGTAGCGTGACCCTCGAGCCGGGACCGAGATCGCGCACCAACGCGCGTTCCAGCAGCTTCGTCCCGAAACCGCGTTGCGCAGGCGTGCCGGGCACGTGTGGACCGGCTACTTCCCGCCATTCGACGGCCGCCGTGAGCCCGGCCGGGTCAGCCCGGCAAGTCACGTCAACATGCCCGTCCGGCACGGAAAGGGAACCGTGCTTCACAGCATTCACGGCGAGCTCGTGCAGCGCCATCACCAGCGCTTGAACCTGACCGGGCGGGACCTGGGGCATGGGGTTGCACGCCGGAACGTCCAGGACGAAACGCGACCGCAGTCCATCCTCCGCCTCATCCAGCCAGGGGGCGAGGCCGGTGCGGACGACCGTGTCGAGCGCAGCGCCCTCCCAGGCCACCGCGGTCAGCAGGTCGTGCGCGCGGGCGAGGGATTGTAGCCGCCCGGTGAACGCTCGGACGAACCGGTCGGGATCGCCGCCCGCGCTTCCACGCGCCGTCTGCATGGCAAGGGATTGCACAGTGGCGAGCGCGTTCTTGGCACGGTGGTTCAACTCCCCAACCACCAAGCGCAGCCGTCTCTCGCTGTCCACGAGCGAGGCGGTGGCCGCGCGGCGCTGGCGGGCCTCGGCCAGCAGTGCCCGGGCAAGCTGCTTTGCTTCGGGCAGGCCGAGATCCTGAGCGCGGGGAGCCAACTCGTCCGGGGAAGCCGCGAGCGTCAGGAGATCGGTGATCGGCCGCAGCACCCCGCGGGCGATCTCGCGGGCGAGGAGAAGACCAAGGGTGAGAACAGCAAGTTCGAGCACGAGCAGGGTTACCGCGGTCACAAGGGCGGAACGCGTCAGAGCCGCTTCCGGAACGGCCACGCTGATCCCCCATCCATAGGGCTCGGGGAGACGAGCAAAGGCGGAGAGGACATGAGCGCCATCTGGGCTCACCGCGTTCAGGACACCTTCATTGGCGCCGGACATCCAGCGTTGCAGGAGTTCGGGGATGACCGGCTTACCGATGAAGCGATCCGGATCGGGTGCGCGAGCGACACGGACTCCGGCCCGGTCGAAGACGGCGATGATCCAGTCGGCGCTCGTCTTCTGCCGCCGGATGAGCGCATCAAAGGCGTCGAGCGGGGGATTAAGGCCGAGCACCAGGGGGCGCTCCCCCTCTCGCCGGGGTACGGGAACGTCGATGGCAACAACCGGGCGACGGACGACGAGGCCGAAAAAGAGATCGGAGATGGATGACTGCCCGGTGGCAAGGACGCGCTCGAAGTTAATCCGGTAAGCCCGCACGGGCAGGGGAATGCCGGGCGCGGCAGCGGTGTTCATCAACTGCTGGCCGCTCTCCGCGAGCAACAGGATGTTCGCGCCGGGCGCTTGGCGCGCAACGAGAGCTTCGGCCTGCGTGCGAAAGGTGTCGAGATCTCCAGCAGCAAGTGCAGGAGAATTGGCGAGCACCTCAAGCGCTAGCGTGCGACCGTGCAACTCGCCCTCCAAAGCTAAGGCAAGCGCTCGAGCGACGTTCAAGGCCTGCTGGCTCGCCACCTCGCGGTCGTTACGATAACCAACGTAGACGAGCGCCAAATTGAGGGTGACGAGAGGCAGGACCACGGCCAGGACGAGGAGAGCGAGGCGGCGTCGCAGCGTGAAAGGGCGCAGGACAGCCTGTCCGGTGAGGCTACCCATCTATACCGCGCTCCAACTCTCACGCCCAAGTTTAATAACAAACCAAGCAATGCAGGTGAACGCAAAAACGAGCGAAAGTCTAAATCAAAAACACAGCGCAGTATCCACTCATGAGAAGCGCTGGTGTGTGCTCCCGCGGACCTCGCATCGATGTATCATTTCTGCAACATAGGGGGCGAACTGATCGTATCAGAGGTCTGATAGATCGGGCGGAGGCTTGATCGCCTTGATTCTACTAAACTTTGTGGATCGCCAAGCTACAATCCTTTGCATTGTTCGCCTCGTCGGAGGTGCTATCACCTGATCACGAAAACTCAGCATCACACAACGTTTGTGGAAAGCTTCTTTGACCGGAGCCCTTTATGCCTCGAGTGGGAATTGATCAGACTCCTCATATTCTGTTTGCGGAGGATGATGATGCCGTCGCCATGGTCGTGAAAGACCTTCTTACCGACAATGGGTATCTGGTGACCCGTGCCATGCATGGGCGGGAAGCCTTGAGCATGCTGTCGGGCACATCCTTTGATCTACTGCTGACGGATATTCGCATGCCGTATCTCGATGGCGTGGGACTCATAGAGGAGGTGAGGCAAACGGGCTCTGCCATGCCGGTGGTTGTACTCAGCGGGTATATGACACCCGTGGCACGCAGCGCCCTTGATAATCTCGGCGTGCGGCCAGACGCCGTGCTCGAAAAGCCCTGCGGCTTGCCAGCGCTCCAGAAGGCGATTCAAAATGGTCTTAGGAGCAAAAGGAGCCTTGGCATGTCTAACCGGTCATCATTCTTGGAGCTCCGTACAACGAGCTAACCTGTTCGCAGTGCATTCAAGGCGCCAAGAAGCGACCGAACATCCGCTTCTCTCCTGTCCTTAAGGAGCGTCTACGTCCCCACAATCTGCTGAGTGACCGTTTGCGAAAGGCTTGGCGTGACGCGGGCGGGGTGTTTCAAGTTCGGGATGTGGACCCGAGAGACGCGTCGCCGGATGGCCGAGGCTGCCCGCAGCACGAAGCGCTACCCATCTGACCCAACAGACGAGGATTGGTGGCAGATCGAGCCGCTGCTGCCGAAGCCTGCGAATTGAGGCAGGAAGCCCTCGATGGGCCTGCGCGAGGCGCTGAACGCGATCCGCTACCTGGCGCGCTCTGGCGGTGGCTGGCGCATGCTGCCGATCCACTTTGGGCCGTGGCAGACCGTGTACTGGTGGTTTCGGCGCTTCGTCCGGCGCCTCCTGTTCAGGACGATCCACGACGTGGCCCTGATGCTGGACCGCGAGCCCGACGGGCGGCTGCTGATGATGAACCTCACCACGGCCGACGTCTCCGACAGTGTGGGCGCGCAGACGATCCTGACGGCCATTCGGAAGCGTTGGCCCTGGCTGAAGCACCTCTTCGCGGACGCAGGTTACGACCGCACCAAGCTCATGGACAAAGCGGCGTTCCTCAACTTCATTGTCGAGATCGTCCGGCGCTCCGACCAGAACGGCTTTCACGTCCTCCCACGTCGCTAGGTGGTGGAGAGGACCTTCGCCTGGATGACCCGCTGGCGCCGCCTCGTCCGGGACTACGAGCGGCGCCTCGACGTGTCCGAGGCCATGATCCACGTCGCGATGGGCGCCCTCCTCCTCCGCAGGGTCGCCCATCGCTGAATTCTCAAACAGTCACCTAGCCATTCCACCCATCTCAAGAACGCTTCGGCTTCACGGAACAGGTGGACTGCCGGGCAACAGCCCCTGTGGAGTGACACGCTCATAAGACCGAGGAGTGCCGCCATTCCCTCAGGCGTATTTCACGCCCGGTCCGCTGCGCCCTTTCGCATCTCGGTTTCGGACGTCGTTGGTTGCTAGCGGGACATAACCTCAAAGCTTGGTCTACCCGGAACACAACGGTTCGCCGTTAGGCCGCCAAGCTTCGCGACATGCAAGGATCGACGGGATCGCCTTGCGGACCTGGAAGTAGCCT
>NZ_RCZP01000068.1 GCF_006438825.1 Muricoccus nepalensis | reverse complement strand
CAGGGCGGATCGAGAATGCGCAGATCGGGGTCTTCCTGGCTTATGCCAGCAGCAAGGGGCACGCGCTGATCGACCGCGAGCTCTACCTGCCCAGGAAGGAGTGGTGCGAGAACAGCGACAGGCGCGCCGAGGCCGCCGTTCCCGAGGAAGTGGCGTTCGCCACCAAGCCGGCGCTGGCCGGCCGCATGATCGAGCGAGCGCTTGATGCCGGGCTACCCTGCGCCTGGGTGCTGGGTGACGAGGTCTACGGCTCGGACCGCCGGCTGCGCATTGCCCTTGAACAGCGCGAGCAGCCCTTYGTGCTGGCGATCCGCAGCAACGAGAAGCTCTGGGCGGTGCTGAACGACCATCTCGGTCAGCACGCTGCCTCGCGCCTGGCCGCTTGTTTGCCGGCCCAGGCCTGGCGACGTTTGTCGGCCGGGGCGGGCAGCAAGGGCGAGCGGGTCTATGACTGGGCGCGCCTGCGGCTGACCCGGCTCCAGCAGCCCCCCTGGGACCACTGGCTGCTGGTCCGGCGCAGCCGCACGGATCCGAAGGATCTCGMCTACTACGTCGTCTTCGGCCCCGACAGGACCAGCCTGGCCACTCTGGCGCGTGTTGCGGGCCGGCGCTGGGCCATCGAGGAATGCTTCGAGGTCGCCAAGCAGGAGGTCGGCCTGGCCGACTACGAGATCCGCTCGTGGCACGGATGGTACCGGCACATCACACTGGCCATGCTTGCTCTGGCCTTTCTCGCCGGCATGCGCGTGAGGCTCAACGCCGCCTCGCGGCAAAAAAGGGGGACCAGCAAACCCCCTCTCCAGTCGACTTCAGCACCGGCGAGATCCGCCATCTCATCAGCGACCTCCGACGCGCCGCTGGCCTCGTGCTGGACCGCCTCTTCAAATGGTCCCTCTGGCGACGCCTACATCAGGCGATCGCCAGAACATGTCACTGGCGCCGCAGTCAGCGCGAGGCTCGCATGAAAGCTCAACTGTAGAANCACGGATGGTACCGGCACATCACACTGGCCATGCTTGCTCTGGCCTTTCTCGCCGGCATGCGCGTGAGGCTCAACGCCGCCTCGCGGCAAAAAAGGGGGACCAGCAAACCCCCTCTCCAGTCGACTTCAGCACCGGCGAGATCCGCCATCTCATCAGCGACCTCCGACGCGCCGCTGGCCTCGTGCTGGACCGCCTCTTCAAATGGTCCCTCTGGCGACGCCTACATCAGGCGATCGCCAGAACATGTCACTGGCGCCGCAGTCAGCGCGAGGCTCGCATGAAAGCTCAACTGTAGAACTAAGAAGTTCTGCCCTCCCGTCGTTATAAGATTAAACCGAGCTACTCGCACGGCGCTCCAGATCGTCGAGCGACCTCAACCGCGCGCACCAGGGAGTTCCTTCGGCATGACCTTGCGTTCTGGGTCTGGACTGCCCGGACGGGGAGGGTAAGGTTCAGTAGCGTCTTAGCGTCGCCTGACCACCGTGTTGCTCAAGCTGGTACTGGTCCGATGAGAACGGCGTCAAAGGCCTCGTCCTGCTGGAGCACGGCCCGGCCATCGCGCGCCAGTTCCAGCCCGGCGACGAGGGTGCTGGCGAGGGCGGCTCGGAGACGCAGCGGCCTGTCAGGGGCGGCAGGCGGGATCGTCGGCAGGCAGCGCTGAAGTGGAAAGCCGGTGGGGCTCTGCCGGAGCAGTTCGGTGATGCGGAGCACGGCGTCCGAGATGCGCCACAGATCGGGCGGCGCGGGGCGGTAGGTGGCGGGCGCCTCCGCCCCCTGCCCTTCCCGGCTCTCCAGGAGGGCGAGTGTCGCCTCCAGGAAGGCAACGTACAGCTCCGCCTGCGGTCGCGGGGCGGGTGAGTCCACCTGCCCCCGCGCGAACACCTCCCGCCCGAGCTGCGGCCGTGTGGCGAGCCACTCGGCGCCGGCCCGTACGCGGGCGAGTTCGTCCAACTGCGCCAAGCGCCGTCGGGCCTCCTCCTGCGCCGCCTCCTGGCTGGCGGGCGCCAGCAGCTGCGCCTTGAGCAGCAGGAGCTGGCTCGCCATGACCAGCCAGTCCGCTCGCCGTTCCAGCCGGGCGCCGCCACCGCTGTTCTCGATGGCGCCCACCAGCTGGTCGGTGAGCGTCAGGATGGAGAGCGGGCCGAGATCCACCCGCTGGCGGCGCACCATCTCGAGCAGGAAGTCGAGCGGCCCCTCGAAGCCCTCCACCCGCAGCTGCGGGGAGGTGCTCGGTGAGTCGGCTCTGTCGCCTCTCTCTGCCGGCGTGCCCTGCCCCTCCCCACGGGCGGGCTCCTGCTCCAGGACGAGCGCCTCAGCCACGGCGGGCCCGTCCGCGACTCACCGAGGAGGATCCGCTCCCCTCCAAGGCACGCCCCTCGGCTGTGCTCGCCCCCTGCCCCTCCGCTGCGCCCGGCGCGTAGTCGGAGGTGAGCACGACGGAGAGCGCCGGCCAGTCCCGCCGCAGCCGCAGCACCGCCTGCCAGGGCGACCAGTCCGCCGACCAGAAGCCCACCCGGAGCTCGGCCATCTTCTTGCGCCGCCCGTCCAGCTTACCGGGCAGGACTTCGACGTGCCGGAGCGGGCGGGTCGTTCCCCAGTGAGTGAGCAGCCAGTCCCGGCTCGCTGGCTCCTCCGGCCCGAGCTTGAGGATGGCCGCGGGCACCGGAAGCAGCCGGTGCAGATCGAGCGGGCAACTCCGATCAGTTTCTACCCGGACGATGGCGCGCTGGTGGTTCAGCGCCACCGCCTCCCGCAGTCGCCGAGCCAGCAGCTGTGTTGCGCAGCCAGTCTGTGTGGCGGCGCTCGGGCCGCCAGGTTGGGTCCGGTGAGTCGGCGGGCGCCTCCTCCTGGGTGAGGGCGCCTCCCCTGCCCTGCCCTGCCACCTTGTGGCCTGTCGCCCCACTGTTCAGAGGTCGAGCAGCCGGGCCGGGCTGTCCTGCGTGATCTTGGCGCGCCGGCGGTACCCTTGCGTGGTCGCGAGGCTCCGCTGGCGCGTGTGGTGCATCACCTGCTCGTCGAGCGCGCCCTTGAGGTAGGCCTCCGTGATGAACCCCGCCCGCAGCCCGTGCGGGGAGAGCCGCTCGCGCTCATCCACGGTCAGGTTCGCCATCGCCGCCCTTCGCCGCAGGATGCGCCACACCCCCTGCGGCGTCAGCCGGTCCTCCAGCCCACCCGCGGCGCTCACGCGGCGGAACACCGGCCCCCACTCGATCCGGCTCCGCTTGAGCCAGGCCTCCACCGCCCGCACCGGGCAGGAGAGCGGGTTCAGCCCGCGGGGGATGCCGATCGAGGCCCCCTCCCCCTCCTGGTCGCGCTTGGCGCGCGGGATGAGCACCGTCATGCCCTCACTGGTGAAGCGCAGGTGCTCGCGGTCGATCCCCACCAGCTCGGAGCGACGCAGCGCCCCGGCGAAGCCGACCAGCAGCAGCGCCTTGTCCCGCGTCCCGGCCACATCGGTGCCGCAGCTCGCCAGCAGGCGCTTGACCTCGGCCGAGGTGAGGGCGGCCGCCGGGCGGGCGGGCTTGCCGTGGGTGGCCAGGATGCCGCGCATCGTCGCGCTGATCGCCGGCTGGCGCGTCTCCCAGGGGTGACCGGCCTGGCGGTGGTGGTGGGCAATCGCCGCCAGCCGCCGGCGCAGGCCGCTGCGTCCGAGCGTGGCGGCCAAGCTCGCCAGGTGGCCAGCGATCACCACGGGGGCTGCCGGCAGGGCCGCCACGCCGCCCGCTTCGCACCAGGAACAGAAGGTGCGCCAGTCGGACGCGTAGGCGCGCCGGGTGTTCTCCGACAGCGCCCGCCCGGCGTAGCCCGCGGCGCGGGCCACCGCCTCGCCCACAGGCCCGGCCAGCACGGCGAGCGCCTCCACCGGCAGCGCGCCCGCCGCCAGCCGCACCACCGACGCGGGGACGGCCGGCGGGCTCGACGTGGGGCGCTCCGTCACGCCGCGCCCCGCGCCTGCGAAGGGGAGGAAAGCCTCGTCTTCACGGGCGATCTCAGCTGTGTCCCCACCAGAGTCCCCGCTCCCCTGCCCCGCTCCGGACGATCCGGCGCACGCCCCCACGCCGCCGTTCCGGCCCTCCCGAGTGTGCCCGGCGGCGCCCACCTGTGGCAACCGCCCTCTCCCTGCCCCTTGGGCACGATAATGGATTGTTATCGTGCTAAACTCGGCCGAGAACGCCTGCCCAAAAGGCTGGCGCGCCTCCTCAACGCGTGCAGCAGGCGCAGGAGAGGAGGCACGCCCCCCTCTCCTGCGACCGAGGTCATGTAGCCCCGGCCTTGTTCCACTCGGCGCCGAGCGCCCACGACAACGCCATCAAGTTCCCATTCGCAACGATCCAGTCGTTGGACGTGAAGCTCTCCATGAATTGGTTGCCGTATCTCGCCTCAACCTCGGCGTGCCCGCGCGCCCTGGCCTCATTCATGTGATAGGCGCTCCGGGTCCACCAGACGAGGTCGTACCACTTCTGCCGCTCGGCAAAGAGGTCGGCGTAGGAGCGGCGGATGATGCTCGCGAAGGGCTCGTCGCCCGTCACCTCGGTGGGCACGCGGGCGGCGAGATGCAATCAGATCGGGCTCAGGTCAGCCCCGCGCCGCCGCGTCCATGAGCGCAATCTGCGCGTCGATGTTCGCGAGTGCCGACACCAACCGCTCGCGCTCGCGCAGGAGGTCGGCTCGCGAGACGGTGGGCGTCCCCTCACCCGGCTCGGCGTGTCCCTCGATCACGACCGGGCCGGTGATCTTGTGCTGCTTCAACTCGCGCCGAACCGCGACGATCTCGCCGCGCCGCACGTCCGGGCGCATCAGGCCGCGCTCGCGCACAATGTCCCAACCCTCCGGGGGCAGCGTCGAAATCTCGTAGAGGACGGTGTAGGGTGGAGCCTCATCCACTGACAGCCGCCAGTCGGCCATAGTCAGGGCCGCGAGGCGCAGCTTCGTCGCCATGGCGTCCGAGAAGGGGAACAGGCGCTCGGACCCGCGACGAACCCGGCGGAACTCGTCGGCGCTAAGAGTTTGGCTTAAGTGAAGAAGCGCCTGCCCGACCTTAAGCGCCGCGTTCTGCGCCTTCCCCCACTCCTCAGCAACTACGGCTCGGGTCTGCAACAGCGTCGCCGTCTTAGCCTCGTCGAGCGGCTGGTCCGCGAACAGGTCGGCGACGATAGCTCGGCCAGCGTCGTCGGCGCGGATGAGCGTGGCCGCTCGCTCGCTTCGCTTGTCGTTCGCCATGAGGTCCATGGTCGCGGCACCGCCTCCCTTGAGGCGGCGGGCGGAGAGCTTGGTGGGCGGCTTCGTGGTCATACGCCAATCTCCCTGCGAGTGTGGCGCCATAGGTCTGCAATCACGTCCGCGCCCGCCGCTTTGTCATAATCCATCACGGTGAGGCCGGATGAGAACGGAGCTGCAATCCCTTCGAGCAGCGGTATCTCAACCGGCACAAGCGCGCCGTGCCGAAGCAGCGCCGAGCGCGAGGCGGCGAAGGCTCGCGTCCTCCGGTTCGCCCTGTTGAGAACGAAGGCGCCGTGAGCACCGCCCGCCGCAAGGCTAGTCCACCATGGGACAACCGACTCAAGATCGTCGGTCGAAGGGCTGCACGGGACGAGCACGTAAGCCGCGTCGCGGCAGATGGCGACCATACGCGCCATCTCGTGCTCAACGCCCGGCGCGGTGTCCACAATGGCGAGTTGATAAGTAGCAAGTTTCGGGCGCACCGCATCCCACTCGTCCGCCGAGGCTGCAATGACTTCCACATCGACAATTTGCGGCAACTGGCTCCGCGTCTCAGTCCGCCGGGCCGCCCACTTTCCAAGCGTCCGCTGCGCGTCGAGGTCTACTCCTACCGCCTTCAACCCGGCTTGCCGCGCCGCGACGAGCAGGTTGCGGGTGAGCGTACTGCGTCCGCATCCCCCCTTCGACCCCCCTAGGACGAGTATCCGACACCCTTTCGGCTTTGCCATCATGAACCCCCATCATGGAGGCAAGGTGCCAGCAATTTCCCCGAGAGAAAATAGGACCGGATCGCTATCCAATTTTTGCGAGTGTGATGAAGTCCGTTGACGGGCGGGTGTATTGCATCGAACGACTTAGCGAGCCGCCCAGGGTAGGATGGTAACGGGATTATGCTCTGCCGTCCTCCAGTAGAACGTAGCTTGCCGTTCAAGGCCAATGCCGACCGCCGTCAACGAATTGCAAGGCAACAGTTCCAGGCGACGAACTGGGCGTAATACGATGCGGCCTTGTACGGACGTGGCAGTTTTACCCTTTGCTTCGCGGCTGTGGCGATCGCGGCCTGGAAGGCTAAGCCCCAGACCACGCCGGGCGGGCAACGACGCTATCCGGAACTGGTTATCAACACGTCGCTGACACTTCGGACTGTGTTCCACCTAGCCTTGCGTCAGACCAATGGCCAGATTGGCTCAATCGTCGTCCTGCTCGGTCTCGACCTGGCGGTACCGGACCACTCAACCATGTGCCGCCGGGTCCAGACGCTGGAGGTGTTGCAGCGCCAGTCTGGCACCCGTCCCATACACTTGGTCGTCGATTACACTGGGCGGCAGCTCTGTGGTCCGGGCTAGTGGCTGGTCGAGAAGCCTAGGAGCAGGGCACGTCGGTTGTGGTGCAAGCTGCGCATTGGTGTGGACGCCGACATCGGTCGGATCGTCGCGTGCACCCTGACGATGAGCGACGTCGATTATGCCTCGCAGGTTGGGCCTTTGCTCGACCAGGTCGCGGACCCAATCGCCTCGTTCAGCGCTAATGGCGCCTACGACCAGGACGGCATCTACCGTGAGGTGGCGGCGCGGCGTCCCGATGCTGCTGTGATCGTGCCACCACGGTCCACTGCGGTGCCGAGCGCGACGGCCGAGACGGCGCCGATCCAGTGGGACCAGCACCCTTGGGGCCACTGCGGAGCGCGGGCGAGTGGGCTGGCAGAAGTCCTCGAGCTATAACCAGCGTGCCCTGGTCGAGGCGGGTGTAGCGCGCTTCAAGCGGGTGATCGGCGATGGACTGCACTCGCGCATCGATGGGCGCCACACGACCGAAGTAGCCATCGCCGTCCGCGCACTCAACCGCATGCTCGAACTCGGACGGCCGGAGTCTGTCCGCATCACCTGAACGCGGACCGGCTCGGGGCTTACTGCCCCTACAAGATGGTCCATGCAACGCAGTCGCGTCGCGGTCCAGGTGTCGGCGGTGCCGACTGGACTCCTGCGGGGAGGCGGTCGCCTGGACTCCTGCGGGAAGGCAGTCGCCTGGACTCTTGCGGGTTACGAGTCGCAAGCCTTGGGTTCAGTTCGGGCTCGAGGATGTCCACAGCTCAGGTTTGGACTCCTGCGGGCATCCCCAGGACTCCTGCGGGAGAGCAAATGCAGAAATCAACGACTTGGCGGGTTATCCCCTGGATTCCTGCGGGCCACTTCTAATAAAGTCTTCTAATAGCTTTCAAATAGCTTGTCCCGCAGGAGTCCAGGTGGACGCCGCCCCGGCTATCGACGCATTTTACCCGACGTTGGTTGGCGAGGAGCCGCAGAGAGCCATGGGAACGGTCCACCGGCTCATTGAGGAGCACGGACGGCAGGGGGCCCTGAAGATGGCTTCCACGGTCGCGGACCGCCGCGCCATCGAGGCCGCCATTCAGTACATGGCCGACGAGGATGCAGGGGTCGGCTTCCTCTACAGCGGCTGGTGCCAGGCCGCACTGCCCCACAAGAAGCTAGCGGACGACGCCGCCTGGAAAGTCGAGAGCGACCGCGTCACCCTGATTGTTGAGCCGGGGCGGCGAAACATTCCCGGCGGAGGCATGGAGTGGGTCGGCGCCCCCTACGGCTCGCGCGCCCGACTCATCCTGCTCTTCCTCCAGGGAGAAGCGCTACGCACGGGGTCGCGGGACATCGAGCTTGGACGCAGCCTGCACGCATGGCTCGGCCGCCTCGGCATCCCCATCGGCGGGAAGAGCTTCAAGGAGGTCCGGGAGCAAGCAGACCGCCTCTCGAGGTGCCGGATGACCTTCCATATCACGGCGGGCGGCCGCGCCGGACTGGTAAACCAGAACATCGTCGATACCGCCATGTTCGTGCAGGAGCCCTCGGCCGACGGCCAGGGGTCGCTGTTCGTGGAGACGGCCCGTCTGTCGGAGACCTTCTTCGAGCAGCTCCGCAGGCATCCAGTTCCCCTTGAGGAGTCAGCGATAAGAGCGATTTCGAACAACTCTCAGGCGCTCGACGTCTACTGCTGGCTAGCCTACCGCCTCCACGTCCTGCCCCAGGGTAAGCCCGTGTCAGTCTCGTGGAGGGCGCTCTTCGGTCAGTTCGGTGCCTCCTACAAGCGCATCGACCACTGGAAGGAGCGTTTCGTGGACAGCCTGAAGGTCGCGACGGCCGTCTATCCGAACGCCAACGTCGAGGTGGCCCCTGAAGGCTTGGTTCTGAGACAGTCGCGCCCCCCCGTAACGCCCCGGCTGGTGCAGGGTGGACTTCCCGCAAGAGGCCAGGAATAGGCCGCAGGTTTTCGTCGAGTTCCCGCAAGAGTCCAAAGAAAACCTCGCGCCTGCTCCGAGTGACGCGCTGGCCCAGCGCCTCCATCTGCAGGGCATGCTTGCCCTGCGCTGGACGACAGGTCCTGTCGAAGGCCAGATCAGCCGCTTGAAGACGATCAAGCGCACCATGTACGGCCGAGCCGGCTTTGAACTCCTCCGCGCTCCGGTCCTACATGCCGCATGACCCCGCAACAGCAGCACGGAGAACGCGGGAGAACCAGGATCCAACCGGCGTCGACATCACCACGAAGCGCTTCCGAAATCGTCTACCATCCCATGCAATGGCTGCGGCCGAGCGGAGCGGAAGGCAGGAGTTCAGCGATGACGCAAACACGGCTGCTCTACAGGAGCGAGAACGGTGACCAGTGGCTCCTCAAGCGGGAGCTTGAGCCGGGGCGCGTGTTCGTCCGGCATGAACCCAGTCCCGCCTCCGGCGGCCGGGTGGCGGATCTCGAGATCGGCGAGTTCCTGATCCGTGGTGTGTACGGGCCTGAGCACGTCGAGCTTCTGCGGCTCATCGGCTCGCTTGTCGACCAACAGGGATCAACAACGGAGCGCACCGTCGAGGGCGAGTGACGGTTCTGCAACCGAAGCGGGAAGATCAGAGCACCCCTGCTTTCAGTTCTGACCCTCCAGCAGCGTCCAGAACCCTGCTTTCCGGCCGTGCTCGCGCTTGAGACGCGCCAGGAACGCCTCATGGTTCTCGATGCCGAACTCCTCAGCGAGCAGCGGCACGAGGCTGGCGCAGGCGCGGACATCGCGCGCGGCGTGCCCGTACTGCCGCGAGGCAGCCCGCCGCAGCACGTCCTCGGCTAGGGCGCGGTGCAGCAGCGTGGCGGTGGTCGGGTAGCGCTCGGCCAGCGCCTCGGCGGCCGGGCGGAGCCGCCCGTAGTCGCGCCCGTCCATCTCGGCGGGGTGGGCCCGCACCAGCCGGTTCGCCGCCTCAAGCTTGGGCCAGGCGACCAGAAAGGCGAGCGCCAAGTTCCGGTCGGGGTGCTCCAGGGCGTGCGCCATGGCACGC
Organism: Muricoccus nepalensis; assembly: GCF_006438825.1. Lineage (GTDB taxonomy): Bacteria > Pseudomonadota > Alphaproteobacteria > Acetobacterales > Acetobacteraceae > Roseomonas > Roseomonas nepalensis. Next base: position 5,924 of record NZ_RCZP01000068.1, on the reverse strand, counting down.
TCTTCCGCCTCCACGTCGTCAAAGCCTGGCAACGCACGAAGGTAGGGGCGCAGGTGCTGCGGCGTCAGCCAGCGCTGGAACGCCGCCCAGCGCAGCGCGTGTGCCTCGTCCTGACGCCCGAGCGCGTCCAGGGCCGTGAGGCGCAAGTCGGTGTGCCGGACCTCCTCGCTCTCGTGCCGCTCGGGTGCCCGGTCCAGCCAGGCGAGTGCCTCGGCAGCACGGCCGCGGGCGAGCAGGCGCTGGGCGATGTCGCCGGCGAAGTTCTCGGCCCGGCTGCCCGCCTCGGCGGCCGCGATGAAGGCGTCCAGGTCACCCTCGAGTGCGGCCAAGTCCCGGAGGCGAAAGGCAACCTGGCCACGCCCCTGCCAACCCTCGAAGGCGTCCGTCTTGCGCGGGCGCGGCAGCGCCGCGAGGCGGGCCTGCAGCAGCCGGCGCAGTTCCGCCCGCCCCTCGGGGCCGAGCGCCGGCCCGGCCGCCTCGAGCAGCCGATCGGTCTCGCCGTACCCGTCGGCGTCCCAGAGCGTCAGCACATCGGCGGCCAGTGCCACCGGGTCGCGGTTCGGCACCTGGCTCCAGAGCCGTCCGAGATCGGAGCCGACCCCCCGGAACACCTCGCCCAAGGTGCCGCTGCCGTCGTCGCTGCGCTCGAACACGTTGTCGGCCAAGCTGAGCAGCAGCCGCATCTGCGCCACGGCCGCGCGCGGGTCGGTCGCGGCCAGAGGCCCGGCGATCGTCTCGCGCAGGCTGTCGGGCTCGCGGGCGAGGGGGCGCACCTTGTCCCACTCGATGAACCCCCGCGAGCGCCCGATGGTGCGGAGCCGCTTCTCCACCTCGACCGCGAGGCGAACGCTGCCGTCGGTGCCGGCGAGCGCCAGCCGCAGCGTGCGGGCCAGGGCCGGGTCACCCTTGGCCTGTGCCATCAGCAACTCGGCGAGCCTGGGCGCTCCGAGCTGCTCGAGCGCCTGGGCGCTGAGGGCGCGCGAGCGGGGTGGAGCCTTCTTCTGCCGAGGGCGGGCAGGGGAGGGGGCGGCGAGTTCAGTGTCCGCGGCGAGCGGCGGTGTGAGTCGCGGGCGAGGGGCCCGGGCGCGGGGTGGCGTCATGGCAAGCGATCACACCCTGGTCGTCAGGCCGCCACCATCAGGATCGATCCCTTCCTCACCCGACCCTGTGGTGCGGCCCCTGACGGAGAGTTCGGTGACAGACTTCGGCGCAGACACCGCGTCCTATGCCGGCTCTGCTTCGCTGGCACGAGGGGCGCGAGGGCAAGAAATGTCCGATCCTACCAATCCCTCATCGCGCGCGTCTCAGCTTTTCACAGCCGGACCCGCCCCAAAGAGGATGGCAAAGAGGGAGACGAGGGCGGCGGCAATGAGAAGGAGTGACCACCACTGCATAGGCACAAAGAACAGATCATGCGAGCGCCGAACGATGACGCGCTCCCCTGTCGTCGGGTCGAGGAGCTCTCGTACGGGCCTGCGGTTCAAGCGTCGGCCGACGAACCAGTTGACGGCGGCCGCGGTGAGCAGGCCCGCCGTCAAAGCCAGACCGGCGTAGCGCCCCGTTCCTGCCATCAGGTTGTGGAGGATCGCGACGACAAGCCCGCCGGTCAGAGCCACAATGGGGATCGTCAGGATGCCCCAGCCACGCCAGATGATCACGCCTTCGCACCCTTCTGTTGAGGGCGCGAGGAAACGCCGAGCGGGCTCGCGTGGCAACTGGCCGCCAGCCCCCGTCACTTTCTGCTCGAGCACGATAGCGAGGCAGCAGGCGCCCTATCCGCCCGGGCGACTGACGGGGTGCAGGCTACTGGCCAGGACGGTACCGCCGTCTCCAGTCCCGTTCAGTCGTGTTCGTGAACGGGCTGCATCCGAAGAATGGATGCCTCAACGACGCAGCTTGGTAGGGCCAGCGCCGCGCGAGCGACGGGCTACCTCCCGAGATGCCGGTCGAAGAACTGTCCGATCTCCTGGAAGGCCTCCTTCACCTCAGGGACGCGGTCGTCGCGGTAGTACTGCGCGTGCGACTGGGCCTCGAACACCTGCAGGGTCGCTTCGGTGCCGGCCTGACGCAGGGCCCGATGCATGCGGACCGTGTTGCTCAGCAGCAGGTCCCGGGTCCCGGTGGTGAGAATGGTGGGCGGGAAGCCGTGAACGTCGCCGTAGACCGGGGACAGCATGGGGTCCCTCAGGTCTTGGCCGTTGGCATAGAAGCGTGTGGCCGCGTCGCAGAACCCGTCGGGCGAGACGAGGACGTTGTCGACCATGGCGTTGGTTTGGAACGAGTCACCTTGCTTGGTCACATCCGACATGGGCGTACCGGGCGCGATGGCGCCGGGCATCGGCAACCCGTCCTGCTTGGCGCGCAGCATCATCTCCAGCGTCAACGCGCCGCCGGCGGAGCTGCCGAAAACAGCGATGTTTGCCGGAGGGACCATCCTGGTCGCCGCCCTGTAGACCGTCATGGCGTCGTCGAGTGCCGCGGGGAAATACGCCTCCGGCGGCATGCGGTAGTCGACCGCGATCACCTTCATCCGGGCGAACCCTGCCAGGAAGATGGCCTCCGGCAGGGCCGCCTCGCGAGGGTTCAGGACGTAGCAGCCACCATGAACGTGGACGGCGAGCCGGTTCCGGTTCTGCGCCGGCATGTCGGCGGGGGTGATGGTGTAGACGCGCACGCCGTCGATCGTGGACGGTTCGATCGTCACCCGCATCCGCTCGGCCATCGGCGGGATCTGCGGTGCAACCGTGGCCGCGGTGCTGTCGGCGAGTTGGCGCCATCCCTCCGGCGTCGTCGGCGGCCTGTCCCAGTTGGTCCGGAGCGGCTGGGCGATGATCGCCTGCATCGGCGGGCTGACCGTTGCCGGGACCGGCAAGGTCTTCGCCGGCACCTCACGGGGCGCGGGGGTCTGGGCCGACCCCGGCGCGGCCATCAGCAAGGCTGCCGTCAGAGTAGCGGCAAAGCGGAGCGATTGAACGATCATGGACGTCCCCCAGGGGGGTTTGGAACCCCTCTGCTCCTTGGCCATGCCCCTCCCCGTGATCCGCCCCCGGGCCTCGATGTTTTGTGGCGTCGTGACAACAGCACTGGCGCTACAAGCGAGCGTCGCTTAGGCTGCTGCTATCACAGAAACTGTCCCGGTGTTTGCAGGCATCCACTTCGCGGAACTCGGAACGGACGCCGTCGTCCCCGCCTTCGACCCTGCCCTAGGCACGTTGACGGCGGTGTCCGCCCGACTGACCGGCACCCTTACGCCGGGCCAAACCAACCTGCAGACCCTTACACCGTCCGCTCCGTCTCCAGTGTTGTACTCGCCCAGAGTGTTGATCGCGTTCCCAGCAGGGGGCACCCAGATCCTCCCGACCCAGTCCGTGGCGATCACGACTGCGGACGGCGTCGCGCAGACGCTCGGTTCGCCCGAAGCCGTCGACCTGACCGCGACATACCCGCCGACGCTGCCGCAGGAGAGCCCGCCGGTCGACTTCACCGGCCCCGGCATCATCGGCTTCTACATCAGGGGCAACTCGGGAGCGCCGCGCGGCGGCATTGATGTCGTCGACACGGCGACTCTGGCAGGGCAGTTCGCCGTCACTTACACCTACACGCCCATAGCCGTGCCGGAGCCCGCATCCATAGCCTTGCTCGGTACGGGGCTTGTCGGCCTCGCGTTTGCACGCCGTTGCCCAAGCCGGACCTGATCCAGGGTCGCCCCCTGGGAGGCGTCATCAGGTGCTTGTAGCGGCCGATCGCGGTATCGACATGAAAGCGCCTGCCGTATCCGATTGCCCGCTGCCACCCCAAGCGGATCTTCTCGGCTATTAGCCGAATGTAATGGTCGGGCGGCCGAGGGCATCGGTGCTCAGCACCATGAACGCGCGCGGTGGGATAACCACCAAGGGCGCGGGCTCAGGTTGCCGGGCTGCCCAGGCGCGTTAGAGTGCTTCAGGCTTGCATGGGCTCGCGGGTTCTGATTCGACGCGGCTGATGAAGCAGCGAGGCTGGTGACGATGGGAAGCTCCACCAGCCCAGCCGACGCCTTGGTGAAGGCGGTGGCGGGTGGCGAGGCGTGCGGGTTGGACGAATGACCCACGGGCCCCACCCGACCGGCACCACAGCCGCGGCGGCCGGGGAGGAGGGGCAATAAGCGCTGCGCCGCGACAGAACGCCGTACGAGGACCCTGCGTGACCCATCTCGCCTATGTGGACGTCAGCAACCTCTTCATTGAGGGACAGAAGGTCAGCGCCGTGGCCAAGGGCCTGGTGCGAGACCGGAAGGCCGCCAGCGTGCGGGGCGTCATCAACTTCGGCTATCGCCTGGACCTTCATCGACTCATGGCCCTCCTCCGGCAGGGTGGGGAAGGGGAGGGAGCCCCACGAGCGGTGGCGTTTGGCAGCGTCACCAACAGCAACGAGGGCCTGTGGCGGCACGCGGCCGCGGCCGGCTTCGATGTGGTCACGCTGGAGCGGGGCTTCTCGGGAGGGGAGAAGCGCGTCGACACCAGCCTGGTCACCCGGGTGTGCCGGGATGCCTACCGCTTCGGCGATCCTCGGCGCGACCGTATTACACTGGCGGCCGGTGACGGCGACTACGAGCCGCTGGTGAGGCAGCTCGTGGCCGACGGCTTCCGGGTGACGGTGCTGTACTGGGCGCACGCCAGCCGCGAGCTGCGGGAGGCTGCCACGGCCTTCCAGTCGCTCGACGCCTACATTGAGGATCTTGCCCTTGGCTGAGCAGAGGGTCGGCCAGGAGCAAGCCGGTAAAGTAGAGCTTGCGCGGCCAGCTGTCCCGATCCGGTCGAAACGACCTCGTATTTTCCTGAACTTCTGATTGCATCACGTAATCGAGAGCGATAATGATGAGGACGCCGAGATCGCGAGCTCGGAACCGGTGGAGTGGGGGATGCTCCGGCGGTGGTTAAGAAGCGTGATGACCAAGTCTCAGCGATGTGCGGGGGCACGTCGCAGAGATGCTTGACCAGCCTTGCTTCCTGACGAACTGGAGAGGGGGTTTCTCCAGCATTGAGCTAACCTGCGACTTCCTGACGAAGAGCGTGAACAAAAAGCCACTGCCCACCTCATCGGGGCAGTGGCTTTTTTATTTCCAGACTAACCGCTGACACCACCATCGCGATCCGCCCTCTTTCCTCGCGAATGGGAGGGACAACGTGGTGTGACACATCACCCCTCTAAGCGAGGCAGAGCCTTGGCGAAGACAATCCCTCTTCGCTTGGCAGGTGATCGTTCAGGCGTGGTGGTCAGACCGCGAAGTCCTCCTTGGTCTTACCCTCGGCCGTTGCCCGGGTGAGCCAGTTCGGCATGCGCCCGCGCCCGCTCCAGGTCTCCCCTTCAGGGCTGCGGAACTTGGCCGCGACTGGCTTGCCGGCGTCTCCGCGCGGCTTGCGCACGTTGGTCCGCGGTGCGGGTGGCTTACCCACCAACGCCTCAAGGCTCATGCCGAGGGCGGCAGCCTTGGCGGTCATCTCCTCGATCAGCGCAGCCCGAGCGCCTTCCTGCTTCTCGGCCAGCTTAGCTTGAGCGTCCTGGATCAGCTGATTGAGGTCCTCGACCGAAAGCTCGTCGAGTTTGATCTGAGACTTTGCCATATGCACTCTCTGTCTGATTCACGCGTGCTGACGTGCCCCCGTAGAAGCGGTCCGTCGGTTATGTGGACCGGCGGCTGTTTTGAGGAGGCAGAGGATGGGCCGGAAGAGGACGCACACGCCCGAGGAGATCGTCGCCAAGCTGCGGCAGGTTGAGGTGCTGACCACGCAAGGCAAGCCGGTGTCGGAGGCGGTGCGGGCGATCGGGGTGACCGACCAGACCTATTACCGCTGGCGGGCCGAGTTCGGCGGCCTGAAGCTGGACCAGGTGAGACGGTTGAGGGAGCTGGAGCGGGAGAACGCGCGGCTGCGGAAAGCGGTGTCGGA
>NZ_RCZP01000067.1 GCF_006438825.1 Muricoccus nepalensis | reverse complement strand
GCGCCCAGAACAACATCGATCACCGACTGACCAAGCCCCGGCATCCTTGGACGAACGGGCAGGTCGAGCGGATGAACCGCACGATCAAGGAAGCAACCGTCAAGCGCTACCACTACGAGACGCACGACGAACTCCGACAGCACCTCGACCAGTTCGTCGCCGCCTACAACTTCGCCCGTCGCCTGAAGACTCTACGCGGCCTCACGCCCTACGAAGCCATCTGCAAAGCCTGGACAGAAGAACCGTCCAGGTTCATCCATGACCCGCACCACCAAACCCCGGGACCAAACACCTAGCCAATGATCGCGAACACCCGGTCGCCTTGGCGCTGACGCTTGGCAACGTCGCCGACATCTCCATGGCCTCGCTCCTGCTCAAGACGGTGGCACGACCCCGCCGCCTCATCGCGGACAGAGCTTATGACGCTGAAAGCCTGCGCACCTGGCCGAGAGAAAGACGGATCGTACCCCACAGCGTGGTGTAGGAGCGGTGCTCCTCAGCGGGTTGAGCCGCAGTGTCTTGACGCCGGAGCGGGCAGGCTGACCGGGGCAATATTGCTTAAGGCACCGATCGTCTCCAGCGTCAGGTAGCGCGAGCGCTGGGTAGCACATTCGTCAGACTGCTCGAGAAGGAGAGCGCCAACGAGCCGGATGGCGGTGTCTTCTTTGGGGAAGATACCGATCATGCCGGTGCGGCGCTTGATCTCACCATTTAGGCCCTCGATAGGGTCTGTGCTGTAGAGCTTGGCGCTGTGCTCGCGGGGAAAGCTCGTGAAGGCCAGCACGTCCTCTTCGGCGGCATCCATCAGGCTAGCTAGCTTCAGCACCTTGGGGCGGAGCTGGCCAGCCACCTTGCGCCATTGGCCGCGGGCGGCTGCGGCATCCTCTCGGGCCTAGGCGGTTCTGATCCAGACGGAAACGATGCGGCGCTGGGTCTTGCCCGCGTGGGCGGCGGCGTTGCGGCCGAAATGCACGTGACCCTGCTGCCATGTGGCCCTGAGCACCCTGGCAACGGTGGCTTTGAAACCCTCGCAGGTATTGGAGATGACAAGCTCAGACGCCGCGTAGGCCAGGCCGTGCCAGGCCGCGCAAGAATTCCGTCCGGAAGGCTTGTGGTGGCATCAGCGGCAAGACGATACGCGATGTGGTTGGAAGCATGCTTCCACAGGCCTGCACCGGTGGGTGGCTGCACTGGTAGGCGGTTCGGCCATCTCCGGGCTCTCCAGCCCATCGGAGAGCTCGCAGACAACCATTCTCCATACGCCTCAGAACTGACGAGTAGACAGCTCCTACATGTGAGAGCCGACCGACCGCCCGTACACGTCACTCGGGCAGCGCTGACGTGCTAGCCACGTCACCCTCATACATCGTGAAAAGGTTTAACCGGTCAGTCTTTTGCGGTGTTGCGCCGGCAGTACCGCAACGGCTAAAGATGGGCCGCAACATTCGTCGGGGGGCGAGATGAAGCGCATCCTATTTTCAGCTGGGAAAGGGGGGGTTGGTAAGACTACCCTTTGCCGAAATCTCGCTGCTGCTGCTGCTCGCAGCGGCTTGAAGACCGTCACTGCCGACCTAGATCCGCAGGCTACACTGACCATCTGGTCACGTCGCCGCCCCAAAACAGCGCCCACTATTCCTCACTTCAAAGTGTCGTGGATCGACGCGGATGCGTTACTCGATGACGGTGAGATGGAAGATTACGACGCCCTATTCATTGACACTCCGCCCTCGATCGAAACGCAGCCGGCAGCATTTCAGGCACTTCTGGCCAGAGCGGATCTGATCATAGTGCCGACCCGTGCGACGTTCGATGATGCCGAATCTGTAGCCCCCTTTCTGAAGCATCTGCGCGAAGAGGGACGGCCATCGGTGGCCGTACTGAATTTCGTCAAGCCGAGGGTCAACATCAACGCAGTGAAGCTATTCCTCCTCGAAGCCGGGGAACTCTGCCCCGTTGAGGTGGCAGATCGCACCGATTACGCGCGAGCAGGGGCTAAGGGCTTAGGGCTAGTCGACGTGCCAGGTCACGCCGGAGCCGATGAGATGCAAGCCGTGTGGAGCTTTATCCGAGGCAAGGTATGGGGACGCGAAGAGAAGCGGAGGAAGAAGCATGTCGCGGCGGCTTAAACTAGATGCGCCCCCTCCCGCGGTCCTAATCGAGGGTGACGCGCGTGTGCAGGCGCTTCAGTCCGCGCGTACGGAACCGCAAAGGCCGGAGGACTACGTCTCTGAGATCTCCCGCCTTTGGAGCCGCGCACAGGGTGCGTTCCTCGAAATAGGCCGTCTTCTGATACGTGCGAAGGACAAGTTGCCGCACGGAATGTACGTCGCCGCCGTAGAGGCCGAACTGCCGTTCTCTAGCCGCACAGCGTACCAACTCCGCGAGGCGGCTAGGTGGACCATGGCTGGGCCGGTACCACTGGAGCGTCTGCCGGGCAGCTATTCCACAATTTACCTGCTCTCGACGCTGGAGCAGCCGATTTTCGAAGCCGCGGAGAAGGAAGGCTTGATCCGTCCTGAGCTGAAGCGGGCGGAACTGATCGAGTGGCGTCGGAAAAGGATCAGGGGGGCTGACCTGATGATTGAGAAGCGCGATCGTCTGGAGCGCTTGCGGCGCGAGCGTGCACGGATCGAAGAGGAAATTCGTCAGCTAGAGTCGGAATTGAAGCAGGGCGAATAAGCTGCCCTCGCGGGCCGGCGGCCTACAACGAGTGTCGTGCCCCTGGGCGCAGTGTAGGATGCTGCCACCGTACGGATGGCGGCCATCGAGTTGAACTTCGGTGGCAACCATTAAGTTCATTGCGGATCAGTCGGTCGGCATGCCCCGCTTGATCTAAAATCAGGCCGCGTGGCAGGTCGGCCCTCCCAAGTTGTGCCGTGAGCGACGACGGCATAGACTTGGGTCAGCAGCTTGCGGGCGCACGCAACGATGGCAGAGGTGTGCGATACGCCGCCGGCGCGAAGACTGGCATGGAGAGTTCATGCAGCAAGCCGCCCTGGTCGAAGGCCGTCTGGGCATGCGAGCCCGCAAGCAGCTGGTCCAGAATGGTATCAGGGATCCGCGGCTCATTGCGTTGGGCCATTGGGGAACTAATCTCGTCCCACCATGCCCAACCACACACGGAATTTCCGACAGTCCCCAAGGCAGGCGGTAGCGCAGTAAGCGCAGGTAACCCTGGGCCGTACGGTCCCGCCACTCAGTCACCTCGGCGGAACCGCAGTCCACGCACTCCATCTTAGCCTCCCAGCCGCCTCTCAACCCCTCAGGAACCTATCCATGCCCGCCCCAACTCGCCAACCAGAGCACCCCTGGCGCGAGCTCCGATAGATCGGCGCGTCGCATTAAGGCACGGCGGAATCTGTTGCTCCTGACCACTTCCTTCAGCCGCCTGGTCGCGGAGGGCGGCAGCACCGCTCGGAGCCCACCGAGCCAGCCCTCATCCACTTGTGGAACTTTGGCAAAATCGACCCATGATTTAAAAAGAGCAGCAGCGCAGAAATCAGTGAAAGTCGCCTACCATCCACGGCAATCGCTTCGGCCATTTGGAGCGAAGGCAGGAGTTCGGCGATGACGCAGCGGCGGCTGCTCTACGAGAGCGAGAGCGGCGACCGGTGGTTCCTTCTACGGGAACCTGAGCCGGAGCGCGTGTTCGTCCGGCACGAACCCAGCTCCGCCTCTGGTGGCCGCGTGGCGGATCTCGAGATCGGCGAGTTCCTGATCCGTGGGGTGTACGGACCTGAACACGTCGAGCTTCTGCGGCTCGTCGGCTCGCTCGTCGACCAACAGGGATTAACGACGGAGCACACCGTCGAGGGTGAGTAACCGTTCTATAACCGAATCGGGACCATCAGACCACCATCAAGCAGTCCCAAGACGGGTGGGTGTTCTTCATGAGCTCAGCGCTTACGTTGAATGATGTGCGTATCATGGTCGAGCGACGCGGCCACGGCTCTTCCGGGTGGTTCTGGCGGCTCTTTGACGACCGGCCCGGTTATGAACTGAAGACCTTTCATGAAGCGAGTTCGGGCTACCGCAGCGCTGAAGACGCTTATGACGCCGCGAAGACCGCTGTCAGGCAGACGAAGCTGCCGCCTGGCCTGCCCTCGATCACCGATCCGAAGGTCAGTGGGAACCCCATGAGCCGGCGCGCAGGAGTTCAAGCGCTACACCGACGCCGCCTTTCTCGCGCTTCCCGAGGTGATGATCGAGCCCACGCGGGATGAAGGCTCGGCTTCAACTCGGGATCTGTCAGCGTGGTAGAAGCCTGCGTGGTTAGCCGCAGGCGTTGCAAGGCGACCAGAACGAGACGGACAACCTTGGAGCCACCTATGAAGGCGCCGACCGATCGAGCCTGCGTGATTACAGGAGCTGCAGGGCAGCGGTCCACAGGATCACTGACAAAACGGCAACCAGGAAGCCGCAGCTAGGAAGTGGCAGTCTGTCCGGCATACCGAACGTCGGCTGCTCAACGAGCATGGAACTGGTCATCGGCCCTCCGTTCAGAGTCGCCTCGTGTGCACCGAATGGTGCTTCCTCACCCCGGCATTCGGCCCGAGGACCGCCTGCTCACGTAGCTGAGCTAGGATGCCTGCAGCAGCACGAGCAATGCTTTGCAACGTAGACGGCGAGCACGTCACGTAGATCGCTCTTTTCCCGCCGTTTGTACGTTAAGAAATAGGTAGATCTACTCAATCGTGGTCTCCTTTCCTGGTGGGGTTAGGTTTATTCGCAATGCTAATCATCCAGCAGCGATGAGCGGCTTGTGCAGGCTCAGCCTCACGCGCGGCATACCCGTATGGCCGCCATGACGCCCGGTGCAGCACGTCCTCAGAAGCACACGGTGGAGCAACCTAGCCGCGGCCGGAGATCGCTCGGCAAGCGCTTGGGCCAATGGCCGAAGCTACCTGATTTAGTTGAAGCTCGGCTCGTCGATTGGGGAGCAGACCGGACCAACGCGCTCTTTAGCCTCCTGTGCCAAGCGCCTCTTGGCGGCTCGTCAGATCCTTCCTGCTTGTCGCGTTTGTTTGCCTCAGCGGGTTTGGCCATGCAGGGTGCCCGCGGCCAGCCGCAAGCGGATCAAGGCAGACCCAACGCGAACCGCGACATTCGCCCTGTCAAAGCAAGGAAAATCTATGTCCGACACACTCAACGCCCCAGGCCGTATGACTATCGGTTCCGGACCCGATAGCCTGACTCTCCTGATCAACCAGGATGCCTACCTTGGGAACGCTCAATACGTCGTTCGTGTGGATGGGGTGCAGATCGACCAGGTCCTCACCGCGTCAGCGCTGCGTTCCTCAGGCGAGGTGGACGTCGTCACCGTGCGCGGCGACTGGAAGGGCGGGAGCCACACCGTTGCGGTGGAGTTCCTCAACGACGCCTGGGACGGATCACCCGAGACCGACCGCAATCTGTTCCTGGTCGGCGCAAGCCACGGGGGACGTGACGTTGACGGTGCGACCGCCAGCCTCATGCGTCCCGAAGCGGCCACCTTCTCCTTCGCCGACCCGCTTCGTATCCTGCCGCTCGGTGATTCGAACACCCACGGCTGGGACAACAGCAAGGATGAGGCAACCTGGGAGGGCTACCGCAAGCCGCTCTGGGACACGGCGGCCAGCCAAGGGCTATCGATCGACTTCGTCGGCCCGCGCTCCAACGGCTCGGCCAGCTTGCCCGACCACGATCACTTCGGCGTCTCCGGTATCACCGCGACCGAGGTCGCCGGCCTGGCACACGACCTGGCGCAGCAAACGCAGCCGGACGTCGTCCTTCTCATGCTCGGCTCGAACGACGCGCTGCGGGAGGGCGATGCGGCGCAGACCGTGCCGGGCGAACTTCTCTCGATCATGCGGAGCATCGTCTCGGTCACGCCGCACGCGGAGATCCTCTTTGCGTCCCTGCCGGCGGTCAACGCCGAGCTGTTGCCCTTCCGCGCCGACGCCAACGAGATCCGCGAGGCGATCAACGCGCAGCTGCCGGGCGTCGCGGCTCAGGCACGGGCGGAGGGCATCGACGCACGGTTCGTCCCCGTGGGCTATGGCCTGGACGACCTGACGGACGGCGCCCACCTGACGGAGGCAGCGCACGCCCGTCTTGCCCAGGCTTGGTTCGATAACCTGATCGTCGGCTAGGGCAGCCCGGCGCTCGGCCTGATCCAGGTCGAGCACCGCGGCTCGGGCGGGGGAACCGTCTGGAGGTCGCGCCATGGCTGCCCAAGGGGGGGCGGGGACAGGTTTAGCCAAGCTACTGGTGGGTCTGGGGCCAGAAATGCCTTGCCAGAACCTGGGCAAGGAGTAGCGGGTCAGGAGGCTAGCCGATGTCGCTCAAGCGAACCGCTACTCTCGGAATCCTTCACCCATGTCCGTTCTGCGGACTCCTGCTGACGCTCCTCTAACTCGGCCTGCATGGCCAGCCGGGCCGCGTGGCGGCGCAGCCTCATCCGCTCCGCCTCGACGGCCGTGAGGTTGGCCAGGTGCAAGCACGCACGAGCTTCCTCTCGAAGCAGCTTCAGGCGCTTGGCAAAGCCGTCCTGCATCATTCAACCTGAGATTGTAATAGTCTCAATAATAATACAGGCTGTTGAGGGTTGCTTGAAGCCTCAAAGAACGAGGAGAGGACACCGCCTCATCCATGCCTGGATCAGGCCGCAGCGGGACAGAGCTGCGCGATCAGGAAGCGGGTACTGAGCCTCCGCAGGGCGCTAGGTTTGCCCTACTCGCCTAGCATTTCGCCAACGTTCTCACTATCATGGGGCAGCCATCCGCTTGGCTACTACCCAATGCCGCCCCACAGCGGTTGTCGGTTGAGAGCCAGGGCAGATAGGTCATCTGCGCCTACAGCCGGTTCGATCCGCTCTGATTTTCATTGAGGCCGCAGCGGCAAGCGACAAAGTGGGGGCAGGCCGCTGTCCCTGGTCAGACCCCGGTTTCCGGTTCTGTGCCGACCATCGTCACCCCAGATGTGCAGCTACTTCAAGTGTTCTGTAGCAGATCGAAACTATGTTTCGGGAAGTAGAATAGAGGTTGCTCCCACAACCAGCACGCGCATAAACAGATCTCCTCACGGTCCTGTGAGTTCGCGGTCGTCCTCTCCTGCTCTCCTGGTGGAACAACCATGACGAGATCCGATCAGCACATCGTCCACCAAGCGGCCGCCGCAGCGCTGGTCCGTCTTGCGCGTGCGTTGGAAAGAGAAGAGGCCGGCTCGGATCGTTGGGAGCTTCTGATGGAAGTTCTGGAGGCGGTTGAGACGGTGGAGGTGCTGACTGACGGTGCGCGTGATGCTTTCTCTCCCCCTTTTACACTCCGCCAGTGCGCCGCCGTCTTTCATGCCGGCTGAAGCTTCTGATCAGGCGAGCGCCAGCTAAAGGCCTGGACGCGTCGGACATCCTGGAGCGCTCCAGGATCAGATCTGCCTTCCAGACAGCCGCGTAAGTTGAAGCAAGAGGGGAGGGCGGTTTGCACAATTCGCAGAAGAAGCGGGAGGCACATGTCGAGCTGCTCAGACTCCTCGCCCATGTTGCTGTCCACGGGTGGCGAGCGGGAACCAACCCGTTGATCTCTCCAAGCGAGTGCCCGTTCTCGCCGACCACCCGGCTTCTGCAAGAAGCTTGGCTGAACGGCTTCGCCGAAGGCCGCATCGCCGGGGCGTCGGCGACCAGCATCCGTATATCCAAGCAGTCAGAGTAGGGCCGTATGACACGGCGCAGGATGCAGTAAGACAGCTGAAGCAGTCGTCCTGTGTGCCGCCTCCGGGACATGACAGCGAGGGGTAGGTGGACCGGCGCAGGAGGGTTCCCATCACTACGCCGGTCCGGACTGCCTCGGCCCCGCGAAGGTAGCGCGATAGCCCTGCGCGCATTGAAGGCCGCTCGTGGTTAAGCGCCTGTTGCCCGCAGGATCACGGTAGCTTCGGGTCCGGCTCTCCTGCAGGCCGCATAGGTCAGTCCCGTCCGGCCTGCTGGTGCATTGCTCCACGCGCAGAACCCGGTGGATCATTCGGGCCACCGCTCCCGTCTCCTAGGTCAGCTGAGACGAGGTTTCCTGAACGCTCGCGGGCGTGACGCCGGAGCTTTCAGCGGCCGGGCCCACCGCCGTCTTGGCTAAAGCAAACGCGAAGGGCGGCGCGCAGCGTCTCGAGCACCCCAGCGGCTCCTACTTCAGGTGCTGAGCGAGGTGCTTGTTCATCTCGAACATGGTCACCTTGGCCTTGCCGAACACCTTCTGCAGCTTGTCGTCAGCCAGGATCTCGCGCCCGTCCTCCGGGTTCTGCAGCTTGTTGGCCTTGATGTAAGCCCAGACCTTGCTGACCACCTCGCCGCGGGCGAGCTTCTCCTCGCCCACCACGGCTGCAAGGTCCTCTGACGGCTGGAGGGGCTGCTGGAGCGCGTTCGGCTTGTTGCCCTTAGCGGGCTTGGCGACCTTCTTGGCTTTCACCGATCCGACATCGTCGCCTGCTTCCTGCTCCGACGTCTTTGGAGCTTCCTTGCTGGGCATCGTTGTACTCCTGACCGCTGTCGCCAACGCCATCCGGCGGGCTGCCCTTAACATGGGTGAGGGCGTAACCGTCGCTACCTGCGGCGGTTGCCCAGGCGTGCCGTACCGAGCCCCGCCGATCCGCACCTGGTTCAGGGGAATGTAGCGTTGGCAGCCGAGCACGGGCTGATGGTCAGCCTGCGAACGGGGGGCGGGCCTGGGCGCCAGTGCGGGTGGGGTACAACGCGATCGCCGGGCGTGACTGTGCCAACCGGGAGGCGCTGAGGCACCGAAGGCACACCTGGTCGCCTGCAACCGCGAAGTGGCCGATGTGGGGGGCCTCGGGCCGCTTGGTTAGCAGTCTGGCAGCACGTCCCTGCCTACGAAGGCGGGATGCTCCGCCTTGTTCCTGCTACCGTTGCCCTCTCCCTCCTCCTAGCTCCACTAGCAGCAGGGGCCCAGAGGACGATTGGCGACGCACCCCCGCAAGTCGCCCAGCTCATGGCGGTCTGCAACGCAGCGCATGAGGGCGCTGTAGCGTGCCTTGCGGGAACCGTTTGCGCCTGCCTCTTCGAGCGCGGCGGGAGCATTACGAGACGCCCTGACGGGTTCCGGTGGAACTGTGACGCGCTTCGCCCATCCTGTGGGTCTGCGCCCGCTGACGCTGCGCCCCCGGCGATGCCCCTGAGCATCTTCCCGCAGATCACCATGCCTCCGGGGAGTGGAGGGATAGACTATCCGCCCAGCCTCCGGCGCTGATCCACAAAGGCAGGACCGGGTCATGACAGGAATGCCCGTGTGCCAGGTCTCAAGGGAGCGCGGCCGCGCCGCTGCTCAGTGCGACGTCGTCATGGAGGCAGCACTGGGGTGAGCCAAGGCTGCCTCCGTGCTCGATCGGTGGTCAGGCGAGGTCGTTCGAACCGGCGGGCAGTGGTGCCGCATCCGGATCTCGCGCGGGTGGCTCCTCCTCAGGCACCATATCGGTGTCCGGGTTCGAGGCATTGCCAGCAGGGTTCTGCGAGAGCCCGGCGGCGGTGCTGAGGCCGGTTGCCACAGCAGTGGCGGCCATTGCTGTTCCGACGGCGGCAACAACAGGCGCGGCCATGGTCGCCATCATGGCGGTGCCGGCTTCAGCCATCGCGGCCGGAAGGGACATCGCCGCATCACCTTGCTGCTCGTTCCCTTCGGGCAGTAGCGCGGTGGTCTCAGAGGCGTTCTTCGCGCCTTCGACACCTCTTCCCTGATCCTTCTTGGGTCCGGACCGTGCACGCTTTGAGCGACGGTCCGCAGTGGGCGCTGCAGCCCGGGTAGGGGCAGACGGTTCAGACTGCACAGGGCTCGGTGTGCCCGCGTCGGGCGACTTCCTCCGTGCCGCGGGCGCGGCTTTGGGAGTGCGCCGAGCCGGGGACTTTACCGGGGCGGCAGAGGGCCGCGCGGTGCGGGTGGGGGCAGGCGTCGCTTTGCCCTTGGTAGCGGAGGGGGATCGGGCCTGAACCTTGGGCTTCGATGTGGCGCCTCGCGAAGGCGCAGCCGATTTTGTCACTCGGGTCGGGCGGGCAGGTGGGGCGGCACGCCTGCTGGACGCGATAGTAGGCTTCGCGGCCGGCCGCGCCGATGTCGCTGCCGCACGCGCAGTGCGGGCAGGGGCCTTGGTTGCTCCCTTGGCGCCGGAGGATGCACGGGACGGCGGCTTGGCCTTGGCAGTGACAGGCCGAGAGCTAGCCTTCTGTGCCGTTGCCATCGAGCCGCTCGGGGCCGGGGCAGCCCGCCGCGCTGCTGCCGCAGCGGGCTTCCTGGTTTGTTTGGCGGGAGTGGAGGCGGCGCGAGTACCACGTGCGGTGACTTTGCCGGCGGCCTTGCTGCCTGCTTCCGCGCGCGGTGCCGCGCTACGCCGGTTTGCGATGGGCGCAGCTTTCCTGGCAGCCGCAGCCGATGTCGGCTTCCGCGCCGACTTCTCCGTGCGTGCTCCGCGTGACGACGTCTTCACGGCCGCCTTGCGAACGGCTGGTGCCTTCGACGCAGCGGGCTTGCCGGCGCGCGATGGAGCAGCCGTGCTCGCCTTGACCCGCGTGGGAGTCGTGGCGCCACGGGTGCTCCGCGCGGTGGTGGAAGCCGGTGCCGCCTTCCGGCCCGATGTCGCCGCCTTGGTGCGTGGGGTGGATGCTGACGCGCGGCGGTCGGCTGAACCAGCACCGGGGCGCGTCTTGCCGGGCGGAGCCTTGTTGCCAGGACGTTTAGCCATGGTCACCTCCGAGAGAAGCGAGCGGTTGGCGAGCAACCGACGCTCATAGTGCGCTCCTGACCGTGCCGTGCAATCCGCTTTGGCTGAACGAGGATCTGGCTGGCAGCACGGTGGGTGGGAGCAAGTCCGGTGCCGCGGTACAGCGAAACCCGAGCGCGGGTCGCTGCACGCTCACCCGCAGCCGTGACGGAGGGAGTTTACCATTCAGGCCTGACCCTCCAGCAGCGCCCAGAACCCTGTCTTGCGGCCGTGCTCGCGCCTGACGCGTGCGAGGAACGCTCCATGGTTCTCGAGGCCGGGCTCCTCCGTGAGCAGCGGCGCGAGGCTGGCGCAGGCGCGGACATCGCGCGCGGCGTACCCGTACTGCCGCGAGGCCGTCCGCCGGAGCACGTCCTCGGCGAGCGCGCGGTGGAGCAGCGTCGCGGCGGCCGGGTAGCGCTCGGCCAGCGCCTCAGCGGCCGGGCGGAGCCGCCCGTAGTCGCGCCCGTCCATCTCGGCGTGGTGGGCCCGCACCAGCCTGTTGGCCGCCTCAAGGTTAGGCCAGGTGACCAGAAAGGCGAGCGCCAGGTTCCGGTCGGGGTGCTCCAGGGCGTGCGCCATGGCACGCTCTTTCGCCTCCACGTCGTCAAAGCCTGGCAACGCACGAAGGTAGGGGCGCAGGTGCTGCGGCGTCAGCCAGCGCTGGAACGCCGCCCAGCGCAGCGCGTGTGCCTCGTCCTGACGCCCGAGCGCGTCTAGGGCCGCGAGGCGCAGGTCGGTGTGCCGGACCTCCTCGCTCTCGTGCCGCTCGGGTGCCCGGTCCAGCCAGGCGAGTGCCTCGGCAGGACGGCCGTGGGCGAGCAGGCGCTCGGCGATGTCGCCGGCGAAGTCCTCGGCCCGGCCGCCCGCCTCGGTGGCCGCGATGAAGGCGTCCACGTCACCCTCGAGGTCGGCCAGGTCGCGCAGGCGAAAAGCAATCTGGCCACGCCCCTGCCAACCCTCAAAGGCGTCCTCCTTGCGCGGGCGCGGCAACGCCACGAGGCGGGCCTGCAGCAGCCGGCGCAGTTCCGCCCGCCCCTCGGGGCCGAGCGCCGGCCCGGCCGCCTCGAGCAGCCGATCGGTCTCGCCGTACCCGTCGGCGTCCCAGAGCGTCAGCACATCGGCGGCCAGTGCCACCGGGTCGCGGTTCGGCACCTGGCTCCAGAGCCGTCCGAGATCGGCGCCGACCCCCCGGAACACCTCGCCCAAGGTGCCGCTGCCGTCGTCGCTGCGCTCGAACACGTTGTCGGCCAAGCTGAGCAGCAGCCGCATCTGCGCCACGGCCGCGCGCGGGTCGGTCGCGGCCAGAGGCCCGGCGATGGTCTCGCGCAGGCTGTCGAGCTCGCGGGCGAGGGGGCGCACCTTGTCCCACTCGATGAACCCCCGCGAGCGCCCGATGGTGCGCAGCCGCTTCTCCACCTCAACAGCCAGGCGACCGCTCCCGTCGGTGCCGGCGAGCGCCAGGCGCAGCGTGCGGGCCAGAGCTGGGTCGCCCTTGGCCTGTGCCATCAGCAACTCGGCGAGCCTGGGCGCTCCGAGCTGCTCGAGCGCCTCGGCGTTGAGGGCGCGCGAGCGGGGTGGAGCCTTCGGCCGCGAGCGGGCAGGGGAGGAGGTGACGGGATCAGCGTCCGCGGCGGGCAACGGTGTGAGTCGCGGGCGAGAGGCTCGGGCGCGGGGTGGCATGCGGGGTTCCTCCAGGGCAGGGGCGCAACCGCACGCCCTCTCGTCAGAGGCTCGGCCTCTCCAGTGGCTGACAACGCTACGGAACGACCGAACCATGGCAAGCGATCACACCCTGGTCGTCAGGCCGCCACCATCAGGATCGATCCCTTCCTTGTCCGACCCTGTGGTGCGGCCCGTGATGGAGCTCGCTTACAGACTTCAGCGCAGACACCGCGTCCCATGGCGGCTCTGCTATCGCTGGCACGAGGGGTGAGAGGGCGAGAGGTGTCCGATCCTGCCAAGCCCTCTTCAGCCGCGTCTCAGCTTTTCACAACTGGGCTCGCTCCGAAGAAGATGGCAAAGAGGGAGACGAGGGCGGCGGCAAGGAGGAGGAGCGACCACCACTGCATGGGCACAAAGAACAGATCATGCGAGCGCCGGACGATGACGCGCTCCCCTGTGGCCGGGTCGAGGAGCTCTCGTACCGGCATTCGGTTCAAGCGACGGCCGACGAACCAGTTGACGGCGGCTGCGGTGAGCAGGCCCGCCGTCAAGGCCAGACCGGCGTAGCGCCCCGTTCCTGCCATCAGGTTGTGTAGTATCGCGACGACAAGCCCGCCGGTTAGAGCAACAATGGGGATCGTCAGGATGCCCCAGCCACGCCAGATGATCACGCCTTCGCCCCTCTCTGTTGAAGGCGCGAGGAAACGCCGAGCGGGCTCGCGTGGCAACTGGCCGCCAGCCCCCCGTCACTTTTTGCTCGAGCACGATAGTGAGGCAGCAGGCGCGTCATTCGCCGGAGCGGCTGACGGGGTGCAGGCTACTGGCCAGGACGGTACCACCGTCTCCAGCCCCGTCCAGGCGTGTTCATGAACTGACTGCATTTGCAGAACAGAAGCCACAACGATGCAGTGTGGCAGGGTTAGTGCAGCACGAGCGACGGGCTACCTCCCTAGATGGCGGTCGAAGAACTGTCCGATCGGTTCTGTTGCGGCCTTGCGGCGCCCCAGTGGCTGGGTGCAAACCAGGGCATGGCGAGACGGCGGAGAGTGGCCTCATTGAGGCCGGATCACTCCTTCAAAGGTCGGCAGTTCACCGCCGAGGTGATCCTCTGGGCAGTCCGCTGGTACCTGATGTTCCCGATCAGCTACCGCGATCTCGAACTGATGCTTCAGGACCGCGGTGTCGCGATCGCTCACACCACCCTCTTCCGCTGGGTACAGACCTACGCGCCGGAGATCGAGAAGCGGATCCGGCCGCATCTACGTGCCTCAAACGGCTCGTGGAGGGTCGACGAGACCTACGTGCGGGTGAAGGGCCGCTGGATGTACCTGTACCGCGCGGTCGACAGCCGTGGCCAGACCATCGACTTCCTGCTCTCGGCCAAGCGGGATGCGGAGGCCGAGAAGCGGTTCTTCCGCAAGGCGCTCGGGCAGCCGCATACGGTAAACCCGCGCACCATCACGGTGGACAAGAACCCGGCCTACCCGTGTGCCATCGAGAAGCTGAAGGAGGACGGCGAGCTGTGGCGACGCTCGCGGCTACGCCAAGTCAAGTTCCTCAATAACATCGTGGAACAGGACCACCGGCGCGTGAAACGCCTGGTCAGACCGGGGCTCGGCTTCGACAGCTTCTGGACGGCGCGACGAACACTGGCGGGCTACGAGGTGATGGCGATGGTGAGGAAGGGGCAGCTTCGGAGGATCGGCGGACGAGACATGCGGGCTCAAGCCAACTTCGTCGCCGAGCTGTTCCAGATTGCTGCCTGATCTGCATGCTATCCAGGCTATCTGCGGCCCGCTGCAAAGTTTGCAACACAACCCTTTTGGCTGTACCTTCACTACAAGTGGGTAGTGTCTCTGTTGAGTTCACCGATCGGGCGGGTGAACGGCTGGGATAGGCCGGACACTGTCTGACCTTTCCCCGCACGAGTGGACAGGGGTTACGGCCTACGCGGCCGCGGCGAGTTGTTCCATTTCAGCTGGGGCTTTGTAGCCGATCGCTGAGTGGAGGCGGGTTCGGTTGTAGAAGGCTTCGATGAAGGCGAAGAGGGCAGATCTTGCGGCTTGTCGGGTCGGGAACGGCTCGTCCTCCCCGAGTTCGGTCTTGAGGCTGCCGAAAAAGCTTTCCATGGGGGCGTTGTCCCAGCAATCGCCTTTTCGGCTCATGGAGCAGAGCATGCCGTGCTTGGCGAGCAGGCGGCGGTAGCCT
>NZ_RCZP01000066.1 GCF_006438825.1 Muricoccus nepalensis | reverse complement strand
ATGGCCTCCTTCGAGTGCGAAGCCGCGGCGAGCTGATGGGGCAGGCGGCCCCGGCGCGCGACCACCTAGGCTGGTGGCTGATGATCCGTTGCGGCTGCGGCTACCTCGTGGACTACCCGGTCCGCCTGCTGATCGACCACTATGGCCCGGAGGCGGATTTGCACCTGATCAGCGCGCGGCTTCGCTGCCTGAACTGCAAAGAGCGGCCGGTCTCGGTGGAGCTGGTGGACCGGCCGGACCGGAGGGGTGAGGGACACGGAGGAGGGACGCCGGCGACAATCAAGCCGCTGCCTTGATCAAGCCGAGGGGGGCTGGCGCGAGCGCTTTTTGCGACCACACCAGCCCAGGCCGTTGCTCGATGACGCCGGTCAGGAACCCTTTTTGGCCCTCTCGTTAAGCCGATTGAAGCACCCGAAAGGTTAACGAACCCTTAAGCCCTGATCGTTTGCTTAGCGAAGAACACGGCCGCGTGTGGGCCAAGTTGTAAGGGGAGCCGACCCCAGGAGGACCTGATTGCCGAGCCCGCCTCTGGGCTCACCCACGCACCCAATCAGGCTAACACAGCTCCCTAGCTCGTCTTCGCCTCACCGGCTTGGGATGCTGGGTGCACCCTGCTCGTTCACGTGCGCGTATTGCATCGCAGCATTTGATTGCGCTGGCTCAGAACCTGTGCAGAATGCAAGGCACAGCAACCGGCAGTTGTCCGGTTGCTGCTTTCTTGGACGTTTCCTCCCTAAACTCGGCCGTGGCTCCGGCTACCGTCTTTTTTTTGATCCGAGCTGGGGCACGGAGGATGCCTGAGAGGCTTGTGGGCTGCAAGAAGTTCAGGCGTGACATGGATACCGCAGACAGCCCACTTCCAAGCTGGGCCGAACACGCCGTTGCTCAGCATGTCGCAACGGTCTTCCTCCCGTGGTTACCATGGGCACATGGCTGCAACCGACACTCCCAACCTCGTTGAGTGGCGTGCCCGCTTGGCGCACGTTCTGAGGGCATCCTTCCAAGCTGCAGACGTCCTTGCCCCGCAGACCGAGATTAAGGCGCTGGAGCAGCAGCTTCGCGCGCTGGAGGATAAGGACGAGATCGCGGCTTCATTCCACGCTTAGGAATGCGGGCGCTGGAGCGCTGCACTAGCCGCCGGCCTCGCCCGTTATTGCTTCCTGGATGCAAAGGGAGCGACGCGCCATGAACGACGCGGCTTCTGAATGGCAGAGCCGCCTGAGCGCCGCCCAGAACGCGCTCGCGGTTGCCGAGAACCACTCCTCGAACGAGCGTGAAATCGCGATGCTACGGCGGCGGGTTGATGAACTGACGGAAGAGGGACAGCGCCGAGCGTTCACGCCTGCCCCTAAGCCGCCGTGGTGGTGGGTGGAGGCGGTCGTCTTTTGCTTGGTAGGGGGCGCGATGGGGAGCGTCGGTTAGGCACAAGAAACGTTTACACGAACGCCGCTCCGCGGCAGGGCTGTGCAGCGGGCCGGGTCGTAAGGGGAGCGACCCGTGGGGGACCAGGTTACCGAGTCTGCGTCTGAGCTCATTCGCGTAGAGCGGCTTCCTGCATGATCTGGCGGATCTCACGGAACAAGGCAGCACCCTTAGGCGTGCGCCCGGCGAGCACAGAACGGTAGTCCGCGGGGTTCGGCTGGCGACAGACAAGCTCCTCCTCGGCCAAGCGGTCCAGCGCACGAGAGATGGCTGCTTTATGGACGTTCAAGGCGACAGCGAGGTCGCGACCCGTCTGCGGCTCTGCATAGACGTAGACCCGAAGGAACACGCCGAGCTGTCGCGCCATGAGGTCCGGTCTGTCGCGACGAATAAGGGCTACAATCGTTTTGTGGAGAAGCGATACAAACTCATCCGGCGTGCCTTGTAGTGACATAGTGCCCTTCTGCTCGCGATTGGCCTGGCCAGCCTTGTGTGACGTGGTCGCCGCCGGTGTGATGGCGGCTAACGAAGAGCCGGGTGCTTGCGCCCCCGGCTTCTGTCGAATCGCCGGCCAAGCGCTTTGCGCCCGGCTTCGTTTCAGGCGGTCGTGGTAGTCGCGGTGGCCTTGCGGCGGCGGACCATACCGAGGCCGAGGAGGCCGGCGCCGAAGAGGGCGAGCGAGGCGGGCTCGGGGACGGCGACCGGCGGCGGGGTGGTGGTGAGGCCGGTGTCGTAGAAGGTGATGTGCGAGTAGCCGCGATTCCGGAAGTAGTTGTCGAGATCGAGGGTGGCCGAGGTGATGGCGTTGGCGAGGTCGTAGAAGAGGGCGTAGCCGTTCGCCTGCTTGACGGTGAAGTAGTGGATCTCGGGATCGTTGGCGCCGGGGGTGTAGACGAAGGAGATGATGTTGCTGCTGCCGCTGTAGTTGATGTTGAACTCGCGGCCGGAGATGCTGCTGAACCGGCCGAAATCTTCGTCGGCGTTGAAGCCGCTGTCGCGTTTGTAGATGGTGGAGGAACCGCCGGCATTGGCGTTGTTGGTGACGCCTGTCGTCGTGGCGTAGCAGTTGGCAAAGCCGCCGCCGCAGTCGTTGCCCTCAAAGTTCCCGGCATAGGTGATGGCCGCGCTCGCGGGGGCTGCGGCGCCGAGGGCAAGAAGGCTAGCGATGAGATAAGGCTTGAGGTCCATGTCACCACCCTCCCTTTCCGGTGTTGATGTTCTGATAGCGATATGTATGCCATTTTCGAAGTCGCAACTAACTCAATTCTGGTTCGTTAATGCCGGCTGCGCTGCGCCATGGCCTGTAAAATCGGCCGACACGGGCCGGAGCCACGGAGCCGCGCAGCCCTCTTACGCTTCTTGGTTACCCAACACTGTCCAGAATTGTTGATGTGATCTCCGCGGCGGAACAGCTTTGCGCTCCTAGACAACTGATTGAGTGTAACTAACATCTGTTACCGTGAGTTGGTTCCGTGGCGCTGGCCAAAGATCCTTCGGCACAGCCCCTCTCGAAGATGGAACTGTTAGAGCCTTGCCGACCGAGAAAAAGCCCGCTTCCCACCCCTTGGAAGCGGGAGAGGCCGCTACGGGCGTTCCTGCAGAAGGGAGCGCGGATCAAGGAGCGCTCGAACCACTCGGCAGGCCCGGGCTTCATCACTGGCAACAAGCCAACATCGTCGATCCAAGCCTTGATGAGCGCGGCGGGGTGTTCTTCGCGGCCGTTGAGATGACCCGCATGCCGATGATCCTGGCCGATCCGCGCCAGGAGGACTGCCCGATCGTCTTCGCGAACAACGCCTTCCTCGACCTCACCGGCTACGAGGAGGGCGAGGTGCTGAACCGGAACTGCCGCTTTCTGCAGGGCGCCGGCACCGACTCCGCGGCCGTCACTCAGCTTCGGGAGGCCATTCGCGACCATCGGGCCATCGCGCTTGAGATTCTCAACTACCGACGCGATGGAACACCCTTCTGGAACGCGGTGTTCATGGGG
Source organism: Muricoccus nepalensis (assembly GCF_006438825.1). Lineage (GTDB taxonomy): Bacteria > Pseudomonadota > Alphaproteobacteria > Acetobacterales > Acetobacteraceae > Roseomonas > Roseomonas nepalensis. Next base: position 11,494 of record NZ_RCZP01000066.1, on the reverse strand, counting down.
CCGGTGTTCGACAAGACCGGTAAACTGCTCTACTTCTTTGCCAGCCAGCTCGACGTGTCCAAACGGCGCGAAAGTGAGCAGTCATTGCGCCAGGCACAGAAGATGGAAGCTATCGGTCAGCTCACCGCCGGGCTCGCCCACGACTTCAACAACCTGCTTCAGATCATCAACGGCTCGCTTGACCACCTGAAGGACAAGCGCCACGACGAGGCTGCCTTTGACCGGCACCACACGGCAGCCGTCATCGCCGCCGAACGGGGTGCCAAGCTGACCCGTCAGCTACTCGCCTTCGGCCGCCGGAGCCGCATGGTGCCGAAGGGCGTTGACCTAAGTGAGTTGGTGAACTCGTTCGGCGAGTTGCTGGAAACGTCGGTGGGACAAAGGGCCGATCTGTCCCTCAACCTGCGGCGCCGTTTGCCGGAGGTGCTCGTGGACCCGAACCATCTCGAAATGGCGCTGCTCAACGTCGTCGTGAACGCCCGCGATGCCTCAAACAAGGGAGGCGTGATCACGATCACCACCAAGGCTCTTCACCTGAACGGCGACGCCGCCGCGCGTCATCTGGAGCCCGGCGATTACGTCATGCTGTCGGTGAGTGACGAAGGCACGGGCATGCCACCGCATGTGCTCGCGCGCGCGACGGAGCCTTTCTTCACTACGAAGGGGATTGGAAAAGGCACGGGCCTCGGCCTCGCGATGGCGCACGGGTTTGTTCAACAATCCGGCGGCCGGCTGGAGATCGAAAGCGAGCCGGGGCGAGGCACTACGGTGCGAATGATCTTCCCTCAGATCCAGGTCGAGAGAGCCAGTCGAGACACGGCGAAGGCTCCCATCGGATACCAGAGCCGGCCGGTCAACCAAGTCGCACCGCCGTTGATCCTCGTGGTGGACGACAGCCAGGAGATCGCTGCAGCGGCAAAGGAGTCGCTGAGCGACATTGGTTACCGTGTCACGGTTGCGCACGATGCCGAAGAAGCGTTGGAGCACTTTGATCAGGCCCTTGCAGCAGGCGACCCGTTCCGCCTCGTCTTCTCGGACATCCTGATGCCGGGCGGCGCCAATGGCCTGATGCTCGCGGAATGGGTGCGCGAGCGCGACCCGACGGTGCCGGTGCTGCTGACGACGGGATACAACGATGAGATGTCCCTGGATGGGCCGCGTCCTGGCAGCCTGGAAGTCCTGGGGAAGCCCTACCGGCGTAGCGAACTGATCGACCGTGTGCAAGCTGCGCTGCGGCATGGTGTCCGCACCAGCCCAGGACGCACAACATCGGACTTCGGTCCCGCCCGCGAGTAAGGCGGAGGCGCTCTCCAATAGGCCTACCTAACCCAGGGCCCAAGCGAGGGTGTGCGCCATCATCCACCAGAGAAGCTGGGAGACGCTCAAGACTACGGCGGCACCGCTCGACCAGAGCCACCGCCCGCTCGTGCGGCCACAGCGTCTCCACCCGAGCGTCATGCCGGCCGCCTGTTCTCTGGACCTATTACGTCCAAGGCTCACGGCCTTGGCGCGATCCGTTCGGAATTCCGGTGGGTCCCTGGGGGGTGGCGGCTTGGGTCATGGTGGCGCGGATCTCGCGCAGCAGGGCCGCGCCCCGAGTGGTGCGCTGGACGAGGACCGAGCGACGGTCCGCGGGGTTGATCTTGCGACGAGCCAGCTCGAACTCCTCGAGGCGGTCCAGGGCGCGCGTGATCGCGGGCTTGCCGATGTTGAGCGCCGCGGCCAGGCCGCGGGCGGTGTGCGGCCCCTCGCCAAGGTAGACGATGAGGAGGACACCGAGCTGGCGCGCCGTGAGGTCCGGTCCGTCGCGACGCACGAGGGACACCACGGTCTCCCGCAGGATCTCGACGAGCTCGTCGGGGGAAGCCTGCACGCGCATGGAACGCTCCTGTTTTACCGGTCGCAAGAAGGCCGGGCACCTGCGCGCCCGGCCTCCATTGGTTTGCTCTCGGGCGGCCCAGCGCCGCCGGCGGCTCGGATCAGGCGGTCGGTTCGGCCTTTTCGCGGCGGCGGTAGGCCAGGCCCATGCCGAGGAGACCGGCACCGAAGAGGGCGATGGAAGCCGGCTCGGGCACGGCAACGATCTGCGAGCTGGCGTTGAGCGTGGCGCCACCGCCGGTGAAGGTGGCGGTGATCACGACGGTCTCTGAGAAGAGGCTGTTCGGCAGGGTGGCGTTGCCGAGGATCGGGCCGGAGGCGTGGGTGACGCCGTCGGTGTAGGTGCGGCTGGCGAGGAGCTGGGAGGTGGCGAAGGCGTTGTTGTTGGCGTCGACGTAGTTGCTCAGCGTCACGCTGGAGATGAGGGCGCCGTTGATCAGGCTGTTGGTGGTGAAGGTGCTGATGAGGCTGGCGAGCGGGGAGCCGGCGGTGGAGCTGTCGAGGCCGGTCTGGGTGATTTCGAAGGTGACGGTGTGGGTGCCGATGAAGCTGCCCATGCTGCTGATGCTGGCGGTCTGCACGTCCAGCGCCGGCATGGGGACGACGGGGACGCCGTAGGCGTTGGCGGTCACGATGGAGAAGTTGTTCGTTGAGCCCGTGACATAGAGGTAGCCGTTGGCGCTGGTCTGGGTGAGGGCGTTGCCGATGATGCCGTCCTGGAAGACGCGGGCGGAGAGCTCGGGGGCGGCCTGGGCCTGGGTGGCGGCGCCGATGGCGAGGATGGCGGCGGTGGCGAGGAGGAGCTTACGCATCGAGCGGGTGCCTTTGGTCTGCGGGGTATCGGAGGCCCGATTGCCTCCTTAGAGACCGTAATGGCAATGAATATGCCATGAAAAATATCGTTATTTAATAGTATGCTATTCAGAGATCATTATGCCTAAGTCCCAAAATGTAAATAATTTCGACACCGTATTATCACTCACCTTTGTATGACCTTTGAACACCGCGTTACTCTGCCAAAAAGTTGAGTTATCGATCCATGAAATTTTGGGTATTTCTCCTGCTCAAGAACACCTTCGCTTAGCGGTGCTCCTCGACCAAGCGGCTCGCGATCTGTCCAACGGCTTCGTCCTCGTGAGGGCACGTGGGCGATGGATCGTCTGGCACAGCGTACCTTGGAGGACAGAATTGATGGACCATCCGGTGCATGCCGCGCCGGCGGCTCAGTGTCTGCGCCCACTGCCGGCTTCCGTTCGGCCGACGCAGTACCTTCGTGACATCGAAGGTGGCGCCGCACCGGCTACATACCGCCTCTACCTGGACTTGCCTCGGAAAAGTGGAGGGTTCCTGATGAGGCAAGAGGAATTCCATGCCGCAGCAGAGACGGTTCACGAAGGAATTTGAGGAGGAGGCGGTCCGGCTGGTCCGGACCAGCGGGCGGAGCCAGCGCGAGATTGCGGAGGATCTTGGGATTGGTTTGTCGACACTGGTGCGGTGGATCGGCCGGAGCCGGGATCGGCAGATCGACGAGCCCGGGCGGCTTGGGCAGGAAGATGTCGCGGCCGAGCTGAAGCGGCTGCGGCGGGAGAACGAGATCCTTCGCCAGGAGCGGGACATCCTTAAGCGTGCCACGGCTTTTTTCGCCAGGGAGGGAAGTCGGTGAGGTTCGCGCTCATCGATGGGGCGAAGAAGGAGTTCCCCGTGCACCGTCTCTGCCGCGTGCTCGGCGTCAGCCAGAGCGGCTACTTCACCTGGAAGGGTCGCCCGGCCTGCCGCCGCCAGCACGAGGACATGGTGCTGCTGGCGCATGTCCGGTCGGCCTTCGCGCTCTCCCATGGCACTTACGGCAGCCCGCGGATGACGCGAGAACTGCAGGACAGCGGCCTGGCTGTCGGGCGCCGCCGGACGGCCAGGCTGATGCGGGAGAACGGGCTCCGCGCCCGGCAGAAGCGGCGGTTCAAGCGAACCACCGACAGCAACCACAAGTCGCCCGTCGCGCCCAACCTGCTGGATCAGGACTTCTCCACAGAGGGTCCCAACCAGAAGTGGGGTAGCGACATCTCCTACATCTGGACCCGCGAAGGCTGGCTGTATCTGGCGGTGGTCATCGACCTGTTCGCGCGGCGGGTCGTCGGTTGGGCCGTGGCAGATCGACTGCAGCAGGAGTTGGCCCTGGCTGCCCTTCGCAAGGCGCTCATGATGCGCCACCCAGCGCCAGGCCTGATCCACCATGCCGACCGCGGCAGCCAATACTGCTCCGCCGACTACCAAGCCGAACTCCGGAAGCATGGCCTCCTGATCTCGATGTCCGGCAAGGGGAACTGCTATGATAACTCGATGGTCGAGAGTTTCTTCAAGACGCTGAAGTCGGAACTCGTCTGGCGCACCATGTTCGAGACCCGCCAGCAAGCCGAACAGGCCATCGGCTGGTACATCGACGGCTTCTACAACCCCGTCCGGCGCCACTCCGCGCTCGACTTCACAAGTCCTATCCAGTTCGAGAGATGGCCGCCAACTGATCCAACGCCTCTCCACTAAACTGCAGCAAGTCCAACCATGACTTCTCGACGGATATGAAGACTGTCTGGATTGGATGGGTGAGGAACACGGTGGAGAGGTACAGGCGACTATTAAGCCACTGCCCTAATCAAGCCGCACAGGACATCGGAGGCGAGACGTTCACCCCCCTCACTTCGGCAACCTCCATGCGGTCGAACTCGGCATCGAACAGTGCCGCCATCTGGCTCCGGAGGGCGGTTGCCTTCACGAGGTCTCCCCCGACCGGCACCCGTGCCAAGCCCCGCTGCATCTGCGTGCGCGGGGTGAGAAGCAGCGGCGGCTGTGCATCGCCGGTGCTGCGCCTGTTTATGTCCTCCAGCGCTTCCTCCAAAGAAGCTGCGACCATGAGCCTGAGGTCACGCGGCTACGGTTCCACTGTGTCGTTCATGAACCATCCCGTCTCGCAGGCGCACCAGAACACGGAACCGCGAGAAAAAAATGTTGCTACTGTTGTGAACTGCGTTTTATCATATGGATGTTACAAAAGATTCAATCGTTTATCGAAATAATTAGCGTTGAAGCTGTTTTCACTGGGAGTGTTGAATGGCTCGAGAAGACCAAAATATAAGGCTGTTCGAGTCAGCGCCTCAGATGGAGGAGGCGTTCAAGACCGTGGCTGCTCTGGCTGAGTACACGCGAGCAGCAGGCCTGATCCGAGCTGATGAACTGTTGGTGGAGGTCATCGCTCTCATGCTGCTTCGCCGCACAGCCGCTCAAAGCGCCTGACAATGCGGCCTTGATGAAGCCGAGGGGGCTGGCGCGACCGCTTTTGCGACCACACCAGCCCAGGCCACCATCATAAGGGAGCATTTAGAAAAGCTAGTTTCTGGCCCTCTCGTTGGGCTTATAGAAGCACCCGAAAGGTTAACGAGTTCCTAAGGAACGGCGGTTCGCTAAGGAAGAACACTGCGGCGTGTGGGTCGGGTCGGAAGGGAGCGAGCCCCGCGCCGGAGGCGCCCGCCTCCTCCACAGGGTTGCCCCTCCTCAGATCGCCAGGCAATCACCTACCGCTCCGCTGGCCCTCTCCCCTGCCCACAAGCATCAAAGTCCAGCCTTATCATACCATCGTAGCCTACTTGCATCCTAGAAGCATGGCTTGCAGGTGTATCACGCTGCTCGGAACCCATCCCCCGCTCCACGGTTGATCGAGACACCCCGCAAGCGGACGGTATCCGCCGATGGGGTGCATGATGACGGCAGAAACGACGGATGCTGTCGGTCCAGGTCGGGGTGGTCGGATGTCACGGCAGCGCAAGCGGGACGCGGTCCTGCGGCTGCTCCGGGGCGAGGAATTGGAGGCGGTCTCGCTGGCGCTGGGTGTGACCGCGGCGACGCTGAGCGGCTGGCGCGACGCCTTCCTGGCGGGCGGTGAGGCAAGCTTGGCCACGCGACCTGCCGATGGCGAGGCGCTGGAGAGCGCGCGGCTCAAGGCCAGGCTGGGCGAGATGCTGATCGAGCGCGAGTTGCTGGGGCCAAGGTGGCGGCCCGGGAGGGTGGCCACCCTTTGGTTCGGCGGAGGTCACGGCCATGAGCCTGACCATCTCGGCCAGCAGCGACAGGCCTTACGGCCTAGCTCGGGTGTGCCGGGTCTGGCGAGCCGCCCGGGCCACGATCTACCGTCATCGCTTGCCGCCCCGGACGGAGCCGCCCAGGCGACGTGGCTTGGTCGGGTCCATGCCGGATCCGGAGTTGGTCGAGGCGATCCGGGCCGTCCTCGCGGCCAGCCCCTCCCATGGCGAGCGGCACCGCAAGGCTTGGGCAAGGTTGCGCCTGTAGGGTGTTCGGACCTCCAAGGCCCGGGTGCTGTGGCTGATGCGCGAGCACGACCTGCTCGCCCCATCCTGGGTCGGCAGCCCTCGGGGCCCGCGCAACCACGATAGCACCATCATCCCTGGCGCGGTGGACACCATCTGGGACACGGACATGACCACCACCTGGACGGCTGAGGGTCAGGCAGCGGTGTTCGTCGCCGTAGATCGCCACAGCGCCGGGTGCGTCGGCATCCACGCGGCTCGGCGCGGCACCCGCTTTGAGGCGATGGATCCCCTCAGGCAGGGCGTGCGCCAGCACTTCGGCAGCTTCGCAAAAGGTATCGCCGCGAGCCTCTCGCTGCGCCATGACGACGGTTCGCGGTACATGTCCGTCGCCGTCCGAGGCGAGCTGACGTTCCTGGGCATCGAGAGTTCGCCTGCCTTCGTGCGGGCGCCCGAGGGGAATGGCTGTGCCGAACGCTTCATCCGTACCAAAAGGAAAACCTCCTGTGGGAGCGGACCTTCGACACCGTCGAGCAACTCCGCCAGGCGCTCCTCGAGTTCCGTCAGACCTACAACTCAACCTAGCTCATCGAGCGACACGGCTTCCGAACACCGGACGCCATCCGGCAGGATCAGCTTTCACCCGCGGCTCTCGCCGCATAGCCTCCACTCAGGCGTCTCAACAACCGAGCGCGGTACAGGCCCCAGCCCTACGCATCCGGGCGGACTTTCCAGTGGCCGCAGCTCCGGGCGCACCGCCACGGAGGACGCACCTAGGGGTAAGGCAGCCGAGGAAGTCGCCGCCCTTTGGCGCTTTGTCTCTGCCGATCTGGCAAAGCTTGCTCGCAAGCGTTCCAGCATGAAGGCATCCTAGGATCATGGCTTCCCGTCCTCGTACTCCCGCTGCTGCTTCAGGGCTTCTGGCTGGTCCCGGAGCCGCACCGGCCCGATGGACGCCGGTTGAGGATCCTCCGCGCAACTCAACACCAGCAAGCAACGTGCGACCGCTAGGACAGAGGCCCGGAACGTCAGCTCCATCGATCCCGTCGCCCGCCGGCGCTGCTGCTGGCGGCATTAAGGCCGCGACCATCGGCACGACCGTGTACCTGCTGCCGGATGAGCACAAGCGGGTTAAGCGCCTCGCCCTGGATTTGGATGTGCCATCCGTCCACGAGTTGATCCTGATGGGCTTGGCCGACTGTTCAAGGAACAGGGTTAGAAGCTCCTCACGCGCTACAGCCTTCCGCGACCAAAGAAAGGATGAAACCCCGACAGGAGCACGAAGGCACGGGAAGCGCCTTAGTGTCCTAGGACACGCGCATGCCAGCAGGATGGGATGGCCTCGATTGTATTCCTGGTTGGAAGGAGGTCGTGCCGTGCGCCAATATAACGTCGCTGCTGGCTGAGCCATCCCGGGAAGAGCCCCGCCGCACCAACAGAGCGACCAGCGTGTCAGATCAGCCTTGTTTGAGTGCGAGCAGGGAAGGGTGCACCAGCCTGATCAATGCTGCTGTGGATCGCGAGTAGCACGGCTTCGATGGAGCTGAAGCCTTGTACCGCAACCTGCTCGTCGCCGCGCATGGTGCTCATCTGCAGCTCCGCACCGGCGCGCCAGACCGCGAACACCACGTCGCAGGCGGTTTCTGCCGAGGAGATGACGAGGGTCAGGTGCCCGTCATAGCCCTCCTGCCGGTCTGTCTCCCAGGAGCCGGGGACCAGAGCCATCCCCCGTTCGAGTTCGCGAGCCTGGGCAGCGGAGAGGCTGTGGAACGCCCGCAGAGAGGCCGTGGTGTTCGACAGGTACTGTTCGGGGCGCATTTTGTGCTCCTGACGTCCGACGCCTGCCTTCAGAAAGCCGGCGTTAACCTTCGGGACAGTCGGCGCAAAAGGTTAACGGATCATGACCATCGTTCCGCAGGATCCGGCGCCCGCAAGCTTCCAATCTCGCTTTAACAACTCAGGGTTGTGTCGGTGTGGATAAGCCTTATCGAAGGACCACTTCTCCCTCAGAGACCACTTCGGCGTCCAAACGAAAGCGGTTGATTCGGCGAAGAATTCAGCCAGGCTTGGCTTCTTTGCAGCCCGCCGGAGCAAACCTGCCGCCTCAAATCGATGTGATATGGCATCGTTAAGACAGAACCTGACATCGAAACGACTGGTCAACTTCGCGCTATGGTTGTATTCATCCCTCACGCCCCGACGGATGAAAAATTCATGCGCGTCCTGCTCGTCGAAGATGACCTGACCACCTCTCGCGGGGTGACCCTGATGCTGAAGGCGCAGGGTATGATGGTCGACGCGGTCGACACCGGCGAGGAAGCCCTCGAGATGGCCCGCCTCTACGAGTACGACATCGTGGTGCTCGACCTCATGCTGCCGGACATGGAGGGCTACGAGGTGGTCCGCCGCCTGCGCGCCAGTCGCAGCACCACCCCGGTGCTCATCCTGTCGGGCGTCTCCCGCCCGGGTGCCAAGGTGCAGGGCTTCGGCGCCGGGGCCGACGACTTCATCGTCAAGCCCTTCGATAGTCAGGAGCTCGTCGCCCGCATCCAGGCCATCGTCCGCCGCGCCAAGGGCTTCGCCCAGCCCAGCATCTCCGTCGGAAGCCTTACCCTCGACCTCGGCGCCCGTGGAGCAACGGTTGGCGGCAAGCCCGTCCACCTCACGGGCAAGGAGTACGCGATCCTCGAGCTCCTCACCCTGCGCAAGGGCGCGGTGATGACCAAGGAGGCCTTCCTCAACCACCTCTACAACGGCATGGACGAGCCGGAGATGAAGATCATCGACGTCTTCATCTGCAAGCTCCGCAAGAAGCTCGTTCAGGCCGGCTGCGAGGACCTCATCGGCACCGTCTGGGGCCGCGGGTACGTCCTCCGTGATCCGGCGCAGGGCATAATCCGCAGCCCGGCCGCTGGCACGGTGCCGGCCTCTTACCAGCACGCGGCCGCCCCAGCCTTAGTCTGAGAGGCTGATACTCACGGGCAAGCCCCGCCCCCGGTTAGGGGTAAACACGGGGTGATGCTCCGACAGATGCCGCCTTGTGCACACGGCACGCGGATGCCTTGAAGAGCGTCACGGCTTTCCAAACCCGCTAGCTCCTCCGTGCCATGAGGCACGAGCCTTCATCGCGTGTTGATGACATTGCTCTAACGTCGCAGGTCACCCTCGATAAGCGTCGGTGTGCTGGGACATCGCTTCGTGGCCAGAACCGCTTCTCCGTGCAGGATTCTCCGCCGCCACCACGCATCCGTACGCCTCGCATCGGTGACGACTGGACTGTTGTTCGCCGCCGCTGCTGCCTGCGTTCTGTGGCTTGGCGCGGTGGCAGAAGGCGAGGCGCAACAGCAGCGGGTTCTGAGCTTGAACAGCCTCGCGCGCCAAGCGGCCATCCAGCTTGACCACGGCATGGCCGAACGCGTCTCGCAGCTCACCGATGTGGTCGCCAGCGGCGATCTACGAAGCCTTCACCATTCACCAAGCATTCGAGAGCTGCTCGAGCGGGTTAAAGGGAGCTGGGCTCCTTATGCTTGGATCGGCGTCACGGACGCCGCCGGTCGTGTGGTCGCCGCCTCGGGTGGTCTGCTGGAGGCAAATGACGTCTCGGCCCGCCCTTGGTTCCAGCACGGCTGTGGGGGCCTCTTTGTCGGGGACGTGCACGAGGCCGCCCTACTCGCCAGCCGCCTGCGGGGTCCGGAGGGGGAGCCGCTCCGCTTCGTCGACATCGCGCTACCCCTTCTGGATGCGGATGGCGGCCTCCTGGGCGTGCTCGGCGCCCATATCTTCTGGGACTGGGCAAAGCAGGTAGAGCAGTCGGTCCTCAGCTCTTCCCAGGAGGCAAGCGGGATCGAGCTTCTCATCATTTCGGTGGATGACCAGGTCCTGCTCGGGCCACCTGGCCTGCAGGGGACTCTGCTGGAGCCATCCCTGACCGCCAAGGTGACGCACGCTACTCAGCCGTCCGGTTCTGTTCGGGAGTGGCCCGATGGGCGGTTCTACCTGTCCACCGCCGTCGTGGCGCCCGGTGAAGGAAACTTTCACGGTGTTGGCTGGACGGTCGTGGCTCGCCAGCCTCTCGCGCACACCACTCAAAATACCAGGGACGTGGTGCTGATTGCATTAGCGGCCGGTGCTTGCCTGTTTCTTCTCATCGGCGGCGTCACCTGGCTGCTACTCCGCCGGGCGAGGAGTTCCCGTGGCGTCGGCTGTGCACCCTTGGAGGTGCAGCAGTCGCAAGCCGCTTCAAGTCGCCTCTCCAGAGACACTCCCGCTTCGGTCGCGTGGCCGCCTCGGCGGCAGCAAGATCCACGGCAGCGCGGATCCCACTGAGAAGCGTTATGGAGGCTTGCCCGCTATAGGTCATCCCGTCAGACTGATCCGGCGCAGTTTTTCCGACCACGGCCCATCAACTTGCCAATGCCGTGTGCCCGCACAAACGGGAGTTAGACCTTTGCAAATCAGTTCAAGCGTGGTGCGCGGGTGCGCTTCAAGACGACAGGCGCGGGCGTTACCACCGCTCGCCGCGGCACTGTTGTGAAGACGGTTCCCACCGTCCGTGGTGTGCGCGTCGAGGTGAAGGATCAGGACGGCTATGTGTACTGTCCTCCCCTGTCGATAGTGAAGCTGACGGCCAGGTAACAGGGACCGGGCGGCTAGCATTACTGTCCATGGCGGCAGTGCTTGTTTGAAGCCCGACACCTTTGGCTAGCCAATGCGTCCGCGTGCCGCCACATGCCCTGCACCGTGTCGCCCGGCTGAAGGATCCCGGCTAGCAGCCGAACCTTCTCCTCCGCCGTGTAGGCCTGCCGCGCCTCGGGGCGCTCGACGATCCCGACTCTCTCCGAAGATTGAGTGGCAGCATCGGTGTCAGTACCAGTGCTACCATCATGACGCGACCGATCCTTGCACGACATGCCGCAGCAAGGATTCATTCTCAGCAAGAATCAACCGCTCCGCACCGGACACGAGCCAACGGCCGATTTCAGCCGGAGGACGCGGGCGGTCGAARAGGAAGCCTTGAACTTCCGTACAACCAGCCGAGCGTAGTTGTTCAAGCTGCTCCTCTGTCTCAACGCCCTCTGCCGTCGTGTCCATACCGAGTTGGTGCGCCAAGTCGAGAACCGAGGTGACGATTGCAAGACAGTCCGCGCGGTGCCCCATCTCGCGCACGAACGACTGATCGATCTTGAGCTTATCAAATGGAAAGCTCCGAAGGTAGCTAAGGGACGAGTAGCCAGTGCCGAAGTCGTCGAGCGCGGTGCGCAGACCGAGTGCACGCAACTCGTGAAGCGTCTTCACCACGGCTT
>NZ_RCZP01000065.1 GCF_006438825.1 Muricoccus nepalensis | reverse complement strand
GCGCACGCCGTTCTGCTGCTCGACCAGGCCGGATGGCACCTCTCCGACAAGGTCGCGGTTCCACCCAACATCACGCTCGCACCGCTGCCACCCAAGTGCCCCGAACTGAACGCCATGGAGAATGTCTGGCAGTTCATGCGCGACAACTGGCTCTCCAACCGGGTCTTCCGGTCCTACGACAACATCGTCGACCACTGCTGCGACGCCTGGAACAAGCTCACCGAACAGCCCTGGCGCATCATGTCCATCGGACTGCGCGACTGGGCATATAGGTCATGATCTCAGAGACTTGGTATTACGCCCGCCGAGCAGAGCCCAAGTAGCCCAAGCGCCGCTTTGACCGGAATGGGATTGGTTTCCCCGAAGAGGGCGGCATCCAAGGGCGCGAGGAGGTCGCGCAACGTCGCGGCAAAGCTCAGATCGCGGGTCACGAAGGCCACCTGCAATGTGGAGCAAAGAGCTGGCGCCACGTTGGCTGTGACGGACACGCAGCCTTGGCCGCCCATCGCCAGGTGCGCGAGCGCCGTCGCGTCATCACCGGAGAGCTGGATTAGCTCCGCCCCACAAAGCCGAGCCAAGCGCGGCGGCCGCGACAGATTGCCGCTTGCGTCCTTCAGCGCCTGGATGTGCCCCTCCTCAAAGAGCCGCGCAATCGTCTCGTCAGTAAAAGAAACACCGGCACGGGAAGGCACGTCGTAGAGCACGATCGGCAGGCCCGCCGCAGCGGCAATGGCGCGGACATGCGCCCGCAGACCGGCCTGTCCTGGCTTCACGTAGGGTGGCGCAGATACCAGCAGTGCTGTCGCGCCGAGGTGCTCGGCGGCCACGGCCAGAGCCACCGCCACCTCGGTGCAAGGGGCGCCAATGCCGGCAACCACGGGTCGCCCACCGCTCGCCTCTGCTACGCAAACAATGGCACGGGCGTGCTCGGTTGGTGAGAGTGCCGACGCCTCGCCGGTGCTGCCGCAGACGATCAGCCCGGAGACGCCACGGTCGACGGCGCGCCTTGTGAGGCGGGACAGGGCAAGGAGGTCCAGCTCGCCGGGATCACCAGCGAGAAAGGGAGTGACGAGCGCCGTCAGGACGCCGCCCAGGGCAGGAGGAGGGCGCATCTCAGCGCCCCTTCGCGGCCGTGCTACCGCTCGAAAGGCGGCAGAGGACGAGCGCGCCTTCGGCTTGGCCATGCAGACGCACGCGCTCGAAACCGTAGGTGCGGAGGCGATCGGCGAGCCCGCGGGCCAACTCGGCCTCGCCCTGACCGACCGCGCGCAAGACGAGCCGTCCACCAGCCGGAAGGGCGCGACGTGCACAGATCGCGACGGCCTCGCCCGCTTCCTCGGTGCGAATAATGGGCGCGACCACAACCTCCACCGGGTCGGGGTGGGCGGGCGCCGCACGGAAGGCTGAGCCGCCGCGGCATCCGCGGCGCATGGCGTCGCAGAGCGTATCGGCTGCCGCCTCGCCGATGACGAGCACACGATCACTCGGTTCGATTGAGACGGCGCCCAGCAGGTCGACCTCGCGGGTAAGCCCGACTGTGTGCGACCGCAGGCTCGGCGGCCAATTTTGGTTTGCCCTTCGAGACGGTGACTGATCTAGCGAGGCTGGAGCAGCACGGACGATCGCAGGCGGGATAGCAGAACGAGTGAGAGCGGACATGGGAACCTCCAAGCCGCAACAGATGACGTTCCCGCCGTAAAGGCACGATGTCGATTGGAGCAGGACCGTATAAAATTGGCGTAAAAATAGAGGGAAGGTTTGCTCAATCGGAGGAGATGAGGCGATAGCCGACACCGGGTTCGGTGCGGATCAGGTTCGCGGCCTGGCCAAGTTTCTGACGGAGATGACCGACGTAAACGCGGAGATACTGCGCATCCTCGGCATGCCCCGGTCCCCAGACCGCCTCGAGCAACTGGCGCTGCGTGACTACCCGTCCTGCACCCGCATGGGCCATCGCGACGAGAAGGTCGTACTCGCGAGGCGTCAGCCGCAGCGGCGATCCGTCCAGCGTCACTGTCCGTGCGGCGAGATCTACCGTCAGTGGGCCCACCTGCAAAACTGCCGCAGGGGCGTTGCGTCCCGCCGCGGCCGCCGCGCGCCGCAGGGCGGCGCGCAGGCGTGCCAGCAGCTCACCAAGGACAAAAGGCTTCTCCACGTAATCGTCGGCACCGGCATCCAGCGCCGCCACCTTCGCCTTCTCACCGTCACGGGCTGACAGCACGATGATGGGCGCCGCGGTGAACGCCCGTAAGCGGGGGATCACCTCCTGCCCGTCGAGGTCAGGAAGTCCGAGATCCAACAGTATGGCGGCCGGGGCACGAGTCGCCGCCAGATGCAGGCCCTCCGTGGCGTTCTCTGCCCGCATCGGCTCGTAGCCGGAGGCAGTGAGGGCCTGACCCAAAAAGCGGTGGATCTGCGGCTCGTCATCGACCACCAGCACGCGGGGCGTTCCGAGACCGGCTGGCGCCCTGTTCATGCGGGGAACCGGACAGTCACGCGTGTTCCCTTGCCGTTGAGAATGGGGCTGTCGGCTGTGATAACACCCCCCATCGCTCGGGTAAGGCCGCGGGCAATGGCGAGCCCCAGGCCACTGCCAGCGGCGATCCGATCGGTGCGGGATGCCCGAAAGAACGGATCGAAGATGCGGGTCAGGTCGTCAGGCGGGATCCCCGACCCATCATCCTCAATGGAGATGGTGACGCTCGCGCCTTCCCGGCGCGCGATCACCGCAACACGCCCGTTCGGCCCCGAGAACTTCAGGGCGTTGTCGAGCAGGTTAGCAAGGATCTGGTGGAACAGCACCGGATCAAGAGACGGCGTCGGAAGATAAGGGTCAATCCGCTGCTCTACTAGCCGGCTCGTAGCGTGTCGTACCCGCGCGACAACCGCGTCGATCGAGGAGGGCAGGTCCAATAGCTCCGGCTGCAGCGTCACCTGCCCGCTTTCCACCCGCACCATGTCGAGAATGTTGTTGGCAAAGCGCCCTAGCCGCGCCGCTTCTTCTTCAGCGGTCAGGATAAGATCGGCCCGCGCCTCGGGCGGCAGAGCGTCGCCCATGGTTCGGAGCGTCTCAAGTGAGCCGCGGATGCCGGTAAGGGGGGTCCTCAGGTCGTGACCGAGGGAGGTCAGGAGGGTGGTCCGCAGCGCGTCCGCTTCTGCTCTTACGAAGCCCCGGGCGCGCTCCTCCATCAGCTCGGCGCGCTCGATGGCAATGGCGGCCTGATCCAGCAAGGCTTGCAGCGCGCGCTCCCGCTCGGTGTCCAGCGGCTCCGTGCGGTCGGCAAAGCGCAGGCCGATCAGGCCCGCAACGCCCTGTGCGGTCGGTAGCGACTGGAACTGCCACGCGCTGTTTGGCAGGGTATCTGTCCCCCATCCTGTCGCACGACCCTTCGCATAAGCCCAGCGTGCCGCCGCCATGGAGGCGTCGTCCGGCTCGGTGCCGGCAGGAGACGAGGCGCGGGGAATGAGGTCGGTGTCGTCGGCCCGGCGCTCGCGCGGGAGCCCGAGTCCCGGTACTTCTTCGCCGGAGAGCGGCATTAGCACGCAGGCGGGGCAGCCGGCGATGCGCTGCGCTTCCTCCGCGACCAAGGAGAGCAGGGCGGCCCGGTCCATCGGCGCGCCGAGGCGCCGGCTGAACTCCACCAGGCGGCGCAGGCCGAAGACGCGCGCCTGCGCCGCACGGACCGAACGCCCCAGCCGCCCGGCCGTGCCAGCCAGCATTAGGGCAACGAGGCCGAAGATGACCGCTCCGAGGATCTCCTGCGGGCCATCGATGGTAAGGGTGTACCGCGGCGTGATGAAGAGATAGTTCCACAGCAGGAAGGAGAGCACGGCGGTGGCCAGGCCGTGCACCGGCCCGGAGGCGACCGCGGCCGCCACGGTCGCGGCAAGGTAGACCATCCCCAGCGAGCCTTCTGTCACCCGCTCATCCAGGGCCAGATTGATGCCGGTGGCGGCCAGGACGAGGACGGGCACAATGGTCCAGCTGAGCCAGTCCGGAAGGAAACGCCGCATCGGAAGCGCACGCGGCTGTCCCGCAGCGGCCGCATTCGGAACAAGGTGCAAAGCGAAGTCGGAGGCCTGGCGCAGCAGGGTAGCGGAGAGGGTACGCCCGCTCAGGCGGCGCCAGAAGCTCGGTCTGCCCCGCCCGATGACGAGGTGCGTGACGTTCCGCGCCCGCGCCGCCGCCAGGATGGCGCGCGGCAGGTCGGTGTCGACCACGGTCTCGGTTTCCGCCCCGAGCGCTTCTGCCAGGCGCAATGCCGGCGTGGGATCGCCGACCGCGCCGCCCGGCCGCTCGACGTGCAGCGCGACGAGCGAGGCGCGCAGGGCGTCGGCGATGCGCCGGGCTTGGCGCACCGCCGCCTCGGCCGAGGCCTCGCCGCCGACGAGCACCATCACGCGCTCTCCTGCCGGCCAGGGGCCGGCGATGGCGTGGGCGCGCATGTAGCCCGTGACGTCGGCATCCACCCGCTCCGCCGTGCGGCGGAGCGCCATCTCCCGTAACGCGGCGAGGTTTCCCTCCCGGAAAAAGCTCTTCAGCGCACGCTGCGCCTGGTCGGGGCGGTAGACCTTGCCTTGGCGCAGGCGGTCGAGGAGCTCGGCGGGCGGGATGTCGATCAGCTCCACCGCGTCCGCGCTAGCCAGGACGTGATCGGGCACCCTCTCGGCGACGCGGACGCCGGTGATACGTGCCACCGCGTCGGAGAGGCTCTCAAGGTGCTGGACGTTCATCGCCGTCCAGACTTCGATCCCGGCAGCGCACAACTCTTCCACGTCCTGCCAGCGCTTCGGGTGGCGGCTGCCGGGCGCGTTGGTGTGTGGCAACTCGTCAAGGACAAGAATGGCAGGGCGCCGGGCGAGGGCGGCGTCGAGGTCGAATTCCTCAAGAACCTGCCCGCGATAGTCCAGGCGGGCACGCGGAAGCACCTCGAGCCCGGTGATCTGTGCTGCGGTTTCCGCGCGGCCATGCGTCTCTATAAGCCCGACCACGACATCGGCTCCACCAAGTGCGCGGCGGCGTGCCTCGGTTAGCATCTCGTAGGTCTTGCCCACGCCGGGCGCGGCGCCGAGGAACACCTTCAGCCGCCCGCGGGCTTCCCGCGCCGCGGCGGCGAGAAGGGCCTCCGGGTCCGCTCGAGCAGGCTCTCTTGATCTGTCGGAGAACGGCATGCTCAGGCAGGCCGCTCGCCGTTAGTGCGGCATGGTTCGCCCATCATCGGTTTTCGCCTGAGCCGGCGAGGTACCCGGCGACCATACAAACGAGAGCAAGAGCTATTGCTACGCTGAGCCAAAGACGAACCATACCCGCATCCGACGTTGTCGGTGTCCGAAGCCCCATGGCGAGGGACCCAGCCAGACTCCACAGCAAGAGCAGGGCGAGGCTGAGGATCGCCAGGCGACGCGACCCCAAAGCTTGCAACCCTCTTCGAAGTCGATCGCCAGCCGTGCGATGGATCGGTCGTGCGGAACTCGCGGGGGGTCGTGCTGGCAGGTGCGAGATGGCGGCGGACATGGCGTGTTGCTCCCATCGTCATGCCCGGCCCTCTTTGATCCCTGCTGCATAAAACCGCGATGATGCATTTGCGGCCTGCGACTAAAATTTCCATAAAAACCTCATTGTGCTTTGCCGCAATCCTTCGTTTTTTATGGGATTTTTATGGAGGCAGCTCAATCGACGAATAGCTTCTTTATGCCTGACTGCCGATTGATGTCTTGATTGCTGGCCCCCTGCCAGCAGGGGACACCCATGCTCGACATCCTTCTCCTGGTCCTCGGCCTCGGCGCCTTTGTGCTCATGGCCGCCTACGTCGCCGGCTGCGATCGGGTTTGAGACACCATGCTCGACCTCATTCTGGGCGGCGCCGTGAGCGCCGGCCTGTTGGCTTACCTTCTGTGGGCGCTGCTGCGCCCCGAGGACCTGTGATCCCATGACCATCGTCGGTTGGGCGCAGATCGCGCTCGTTCTCGCCATCATCGTGGCGGCCGCCGTGCCGCTCGGCCGGTACATCGCGGCCGTTGCGAGGGGGCGTGTGACGTGGCTCGGTGCCATGGAGACCCTGTTCTACCGCGCGGGTGGCATTGATCCTGCGCGTGGACAGGACTGGAAAGGCTACGGCTTGTCCATGCTCGCAGCGAACGCAGCAGGCTTTGTTCTGCTTTTCGCGGTCCTGCGCCTGCAGGGTATGCTCCCGTTGAACCCGCTGGGCTTGGACGGCATGTCGTCCTGGCTTGCTTTCAACACGGCAGTCAGCTTCGTCACCAACACCAACTGGCAGGCCTACTCGGGTGAGGTCGCGGCCTCATACCTCAGCCAGATGGCAGGCCTCGCTGTACAGAATTTCCTCTCGGCCTCGACCGGCATCGCGTTAGCGCTCGCCGTATCGCGAGCCTTCGCGCGTGGTGGCGTGAAAGAACTCGGCAACTTCTGGGCTGACTTCACCCGTGTCACCCTTTACGTGCTGTTGCCGCTAACCCTTGTGCTAGGCACCGCCTTCGTCGCCCTGGGCATTCCGCAGACCTTCGCCAGTTACGTCACCGCGACAACCCTTGAAGGCGCAGAGCAGGTCATTCCGCTCGGCCCAGCTGCCTTCCAGATCGCCATCAAGCACCTTGGCACGAACGGTGGCGGCTTCTTCGGCGTGAACTCGCTGCACCCTTTTGAGGGGCCGGATGCGATCGCGACGGCGCTGCAAATCTGGGGACAGGCGATAATCCCCTTCGCGCTCTGCCTCACCTTCGGCCGGATCGTCGGCGATATCCGCCAGGGTCGCGCGCTGCTGGCGGTCATGATCGGCTTTGTCGTGCTGGCAACCGCGGCAATCTACGCCGCCGAGGCCGCGGGTAACCCGCTCCTCACCGCACTCGGCGTCGATCCCGCCATGGGCAACATGGAGGGCAAGGATCTCCGCTTCGGCCTGCCCTTGGTGGCCCTGTTCACGGCCACCACCACGGGTGCTTCCTGCGGGGCGGTAAACGCCATGTTCGACAGCTTCACGCCACTCGGCGGGCTGATCCCGATGTTCCTCATTCAACTCGGAGAGGTGCTGCCCGGCGGTGTTGGGTCAGGCCTTTACGGCATGCTGGTATTCGCTTTGCTGGCTGTCTTCGTCGCCGGGCTGATGGTCGGTCGCACGCCGGAGTACCTGGGCAAAAAGGTGCAGGCGCGGGAAATCAAATTGGCCATGCTGGCAGTGCTGATCCTGCCCACTACCATCCTTGGCTTCACAGCGGTCTCGTTGGTGCTGCCGGCGGCGGTGTCATCCATCCAGGACGGCGGTCCGCACGGCCTATCTGAAATGCTGTACGCCTACACCTCGGCCGCCGGGAACAACGGTTCGGCCTTTGGCGGCCTCACATCCGACACTCCCTGGATGAACGTCACTCTCGGCATAGCCATGCTGCTGGGACGCTTCGCCTATGTCGTGCCGGTTCTGGCCATTGCGGGTTCGCTGGCGGCGAAGGCGAAGGCGCCCGAGAGCGCCGGCACTTTCCCGACCCACGGGCCGCTCTTCGCCGGGCTGCTGGCGGGCGTCATCCTCATCCTCGGCGGGTTGCAGTTCCTGCCATCCCTCACTCTCGGGCCGATCGCGGAGCACTTCGTCATGCTCGCCGGCAAGACCTTCTGAGGCCGATCCTAATGCTCGACAGCACCACTGCCAGTCCTGGCGCAGGAACCCGCGTCAGGCCTCCCATGCTCGACCCCGCACTCCTGCCGCGAGCGATGAGCGACGCGATCCGCAAGCTGAACCCTGTCACGTTGCTGCGGAACCCTGTGATCTTCGTCACCGAGGTGGTCTCCATCCTCGTGACCGTGCTCGCCATCCATGCTGCCCTCGGAAGTGAGACCTGGGGGTTCCAGGCGGGCATCGCCCTCTGGCTCTGGTTCACCGTACTCTTCGCAACATTTGCGGAATCGGTGGCCGAGGGCCGCGGTCGCGCCAGGGCGGAGAGCTTGCGGAAAGCCCGCTCGGACGCACAGGCCAAGGTGCTTTCCCGGGCCGACGACCGTTCGACCTGGGAGCTTCGCAACGCGACGGAGCTGCGCGTGGGCGACCATGTCCTCATCGAGCCCGGCGATATCGTTCCCTCCGATGGCGAGGTGGTAGGCGGCATCGCCAGTGTGAATGAAGCGGCAGTCACCGGTGAGAGCGCGCCGGTGATCCGCGAGAGCGGCGGCGACCGCAGCGCCGTAACTGGTGGCACCACCGTGGTGTCGGACTGGATCGTGGTGAAGATCACGGCTGCTCCCGGCTCGACCTTCATCGACCGTATGATCGCCCTCGTCGAGGGTGCCTCGCGCCAGAAGACGCCTAACGAGATCGCGCTCGACATCCTGCTGGCGGGCATGACGATCATCTTCCTGATCGCGGTGGCCAGCGTGGTCGGCCTCGCCTCTTGGAACGGAACTCCCCCCTCCGTGCCAGTGCTCGCCGCGCTGCTGGTCACCCTGATCCCGACAACGATCGGTGGCCTGCTCTCGGCCATTGGCATCGCCGGCATGGACCGGCTGGTGCGCTTCAACGTGATGGCCACCTCCGGCCGCGCAGTGGAAGCCGCTGGCGACGTGGACGTGCTGCTGCTGGACAAGACCGGGACCATCACTCTGGGCAACCGCCAGGCCGCGGGCTTCTATCCCATACTCGGCGTCGCGGAGCGCGATCTTGCGGAGGCCGCCGTCCTTTCCTCGCTCGCCGACGAGACGCCCGAGGGCCGCTCCATCCTCGCCTTTGCGCGGGACCGGCACGGCATCACCCCGCCGCCAATCCCAGCCAATGCCAACGTCGTTCCTTTTACCGCGCAGACCCGCATTTCCGGGCTCGATCTGCCGAGCGGGCAGTACCGCAAGGGCGCGGCGGACAGCCTCATTCGCAGCACCGGCCAGGAGGCACCGGCCGCGTTGCGGGACGCTGTGGACCGCATAGCCCGCCAGGGCGGCACGCCTCTCGCCGTAGCGAAGGATGGCCGCCTTTTGGGCGCCATTGAGCTGAAGGATGTGGTCAAGCCCGGGATCCGCGAGCGCTTCGTCCAGCTCCGCTCCATGGGTATCCGCACGGTGATGGTAACTGGCGACAACCGCCTCACCGCGGCCGCCATAGCCACCGAGGCCGGCGTGGACGACTTCATCGCCGAGGCCACGCCGCAGGACAAGCTGCAATACATCCGGGATGCTCAGGCCGAGGGACGCCTCGTCGCCATGGCCGGCGACGGCACCAACGACGCGCCGGCCCTGGCTCAGGCCGATGTCGGCGTGGCCATGCAGACCGGCACCCAGGCCGCGCGCGAGGCCGGCAACATGGTGGACCTGGACAGTGACCCGACCAAGCTGATCGAGGTGGTGGAGATCGGCAAGCAGTTGCTGATCACCCGCGGCGCGCTGACCACCTTCTCGATTGCCAACGACGTGGCGAAGTACTTCGCCATCCTGCCGGCGATCTTCGTGCTGCAATACCCGCAGCTCCAGGCGCTGAACGTGATGCGTTTGGCCAGCCCCGAGAGCGCCATTCTCGCGGCGGTGATCTTCAATGCGCTGATCATCGTGGCGCTTGTGCCCCTGGCACTGCGCGGCGTGCGCTACACGCCCTCCGGAGCGGCAGCGCTGCTGCGGCGTAACCTGTTGATCTATGGGCTTGGCGGCATCGTCGCGCCCTTCATCGGCATCAAGCTTATCGACCTTGTCCTCCAGCTTCTCGGGATTGCCTGAGCCATGTCCGTTCTTCGTCCCGCCGTCACCATGGTGGTCGGCTTTACCCTTCTCCTCGGCATCGCAGCGCCGGCGGTGTTCACCCAGGTTGCGGGCGCCATCATGCCCGCGCAGGCCGGCGGCTCACTGATCGAGCGCAACGGCCAGGTCGTCGGCTCCGCGCTTATCGGCCAGAACTTCACGGGGGATCGCTACTTCCACCCACGCCCCTCCGCTACCAGCGGCGCCGACCCGCAGGACAGCAGCAAGACGGTGGACGCACCCTACAACGCCGCCGCCAGCGCTGCCTCACAACGCGGGCCGACCAGTCAGGTTCTGATCGACGCGGTGAAGGAGCGTGTGGCTGCAGCGGGGCTCACGCCGGTGCCAGTCGACGCCGTTACGGCCTCCGGGTCCGGCCTCGATCCCGACATCAGTCCGGAGAATGCCGCGCGGCAGGTCGCTCGCGTGGCGCAGGCCCGAAACCTGCCAGTGGACCGGGTTCGCGCCCTCCTAACCGCGAACACCACAGCGCCGGTGCTTTGGCTTCTCGGGGCCGCCCGCGTGAATGTGCTCCGCCTCAATCTCGCGCTCGACGACGCGCGCTGATCGCCTCGCGAAGAACAATGACCATGATCCTGTACCGCAGCTTGCTCACATCGACGATGCTTGGCCTCTCGGTGGGGGATCACTACTCCATTGGTGGCCTTGGTCTTCGCTTTCGAGCCGTTTGGTCTAACCGTCGGTGTTACGCCGACGATCTCGTCCGGTTACCTGTTCCGTGGCAGACCGCAAAATCTTCCTTGCTCTTGGCGCGCGTAGATGACGTGCGGCGCGTCCACCTGCCCGATGCGGCCGGCGTTCATCACGGCGATCCGGTCTGCCGTCACCATAGCCTCCGACTGGTCGTGTGTGACGTGAGCCGTGCTGAAGCGGAACTCGTCGTGCAGGCGGCGGATCTCGAAACGCATCTCCCCGCCCAGGTTCGCATTGAGGTTGGACACCGGCTATTGAGCCGGCTTCGGTGTTCTTGAGGATTCCGCCTCCTGGGCCCAGGTAGGCGGAACAATGAAGCACGTAGACATGCGGAGCCTGGCGCCGGAGGCGCAGGAGGAGCGACGGCGGCAGGTGATTGGCCTTCGCCAGGCGGAGCAGACCTATGCGGCGATCGCGGCCCAGGTTGGGCTGACCCCGACCGAGGTCTTTGACATCTGCAAGCGGCTCGCGGCGCGTGGCCGGGCGGGGCTGAAGAGCAAAGCGCGCGGGCCGGCGCCAGGGCATGGCAGCCTGCTGGCGGAGGAGCAGGAGGCAGAGGTCCAGGCGCTGATCCGCAAGAGGATGCCGGACGAGTTGGGGCTGGCGTTCGCGCTCTGGAGCCGGGCAGCGGTGCAGGCCCTAGTCCGGCAGCGCTTCGGCGCCACGATGGCGGTGCGGACCATGGGCAGCTGCCCCTGGGAGCACAATGAGAGCGAAGGAGGCCACGCCTCTACCCCGCCACCAGATCCTTCATTCTTTGCTCGAAATAACCAGAAGGGTTATCGGATGCGGCGTGCGCTCATCCTGGTGGCAATCGGCTTGGTTGGATGCTCGGGAACGGGCGTGTTGAAGGTCGGCCCCAACCGCTACCGCATCACCCAGGAGGCCCACATCGCCGCCGCTCGCGCCGAGCCCTCCGTTGTGCACAGCAGGCCAACTTCTACTGCGCCCAGCGCGGCTAGAAGGCGGACCTTCGCATCACTGATGCCCGCTCGGCCAAGGGCTGGAGCTAAGCCACCGCCAGCGCGGAGTTTTCCTGTGTCTCGCGTTGACAGACCGTACCAACGGCTGCGTTGGATAACTGGTGACGACCCATTAGCCACCATCAATCTTTGACAACTGTACATGCGGTCGTGTTATCCCGAGCGTCTGATGAAGCAGATCTGCAAAAACGTCTCGATCACCCCGGCGATGGACCACTTCATTGCCGTGCAGGTCGCATCGGGTCGCTATCAAAACGCCAGTGAGGTGGTGCGAGCCGCCATTCGTGCCCTGGAGCGCGAGGAAGCCATTGAGCAGGAGCGCCGACTACGGTTGGCGACACGCACTCGGAAAGCGGAGACGTAGGGCCGATGGCCGGGCTTGATTGCCTCTCGGGCGGCGGCAAGGCCGGTGCGCTGCTGCGCGAAATCAACTGGTCGACAACTCCCCTCGGGCCTGTGCAGGGCTGGCCTCTTTCGCTCCAGGCGGCCGTCCGAATTGTGCTCAGCTCCCAATTCCCCATGATGCTGCACTGGGGGCCAGAGCTGACCACCATTTACAACGACGCCTACGCTCCCGGTTTGGGCCGCAAGCACCCGGGCCAACTCGGCCGTCCGGCCCGGGAGTGGTGGTCGGAGATGTGGGATCAACTCACGCCCATTTTCGACAAGGTGCTATCGGGCGGGACCTTCCACGTCGAGAACGCGCGCTACACTCCCGACCGGGACGGCGTGCCGCGGGAGGCCTACTTCACCCACGGCTACAGCCCGCTTTGGGACGACGAGGGCCAGATTACCGGCATCTTCCTCGTGGTAACAGAAACGACCCGGCAGGTGGTTGCCGAGCGCGATCTCACCCAAGTCAGTGCCGAATTGGCGCAGCAGATTAATGCGGCGCGCGCGAGCGAGGCACGACTGGGTGCCCTGGTCCGAGCCTCCTCCGAGGTCCTGTATTCGATGAGTGCTGACTGGACGGAGATGCGCCAGCTCAGTGGCGGCGGCTTTCTCGCCGACACTGGCACTGCCAACTCACACTGGATCGACGACTACATTCCCGAAACGGAGCAACCGCGCGTCAGGGCTGCCGTCGCGGAAGCTATCCGACAGAGGGGGGTCTTCTCGCTGGAACATCAGGTTCGCCTCGCCGATGGCGGCGTGGGCTGGACGCATTCACGAGCCGTGCCTTTGTTCGACCCCGACAGCGAGATCACCGAGTGGATCGGAACGGCCAGCGATATCACACCTCGCAAAAGGGCCGAGGAGGAGCTGCGCGACAGCGAGGCGCGGTTGCGGGCGCTGATGGATCAATCCTCGGCCGGCATCGCGCAGACTACGCTGCAGGGCCGCTTCATCTTTGTGAACGATCAGTACTGTGCTTTGGTCGGGCGCTCCCGGGACGAGCTGCTCTCCCTCGGGATGCAAGCTCTGACCCATCCCGAAGATCTTCCGCCCAACCAGACGCAGTTCGAAAGCCTAGCTCGAGGGGGACGTTCGTTCGAAGTCGTCAAGCGGTACCTACGTCCGGATGGATCGACGGTATGGGTGCGCAACAGTGTGGCGGCCGTGCACGATGCGGAAGGCCGAGTCGGAAGCGTTTTTGCGGTGTCGCTCGACATCAACGAGCAAAAGCTGGCCGAGATGCGGCAAGCTTTTCTGCTTCGCCTTGCAGACCGGCTCCGGGCAGAGGACACGCCGGGCGGCATCATAATCGGTGTGGCCGAACTGCTCGGGCGCTATCTCCGTGCTAGTCGGGTTGGCTACGGTCTCGTGCAACCAGATGGCGAAACGATTGTGCTGGAGCCGGGCTACCGGAACGGGGTGTCGTCCCTCGACGGCAGCTACTCGCTGGCGTCCTTCGACGCCGAGAGCATTGCGGCTCAGCAGAGGGGGCAAACCGTCGTAGCGGACGACACGCGGAACCTCCCAACATCCGAACGGTGGGTTGCGCTCGAGATCGGAGCCTTCGTCTCGGTACCACTGATCCGGGATGGCCATTTCAGAGCAAGCTTCTACATCAACCATCGCTGTCCTCATGCCTGGAGCGCGGATGAAGTCGCCCTCATTGAGGAAGTCGCTTCCCGCACCTGGGACGCTGTAGAGAGGGCACGGGCAGAGGCCGCGCTCCGAGACGCGAACGACACCCTGGAACAACGCATCGCCACCACCCTCGCCGAGCGCGAATTGGTTGAGGAGGCACTTCGGCAAAGCCAGAAGATGGAGGCGATTGGCCAGCTCACGGGCGGCGTGGCGCACGACTTCAATAACCTCCTCACGGTCATCCGATCTTCGATTGACCTGCTCAAGCGACCCGGCATCCCCGAAGATCGTCGGACCCGCTACGTCACCGCGATCTCCGACACCGTCGAGCGGGCTGCCAAGCTCACGGGCCAGCTCCTCGCCTTCGCACGACGCCAAGCTCTTAAACCCGAAACCTTCGCGGCCTGCGACGCCGTTCGGATGCTCGGCGGCATGCTCGGTACCCTGACGGGCTCCCGGATTGAAGTGGTTGCGGAACTGCCAGAGGTACCCTGCTTCGTGAACGCCGATCCGAGCCAGTTCGACACCGCGCTGGTCAACATGGCGGTCAATGCCCGCGACGCCATAAACGGGGAGGGCCGCCTCACCATCCGGGTCGCGGGCGCCAAGGAGATCCCGGCTAGGCGCCCGCATGCGGCACTGCCCGGTAACTTCGTGGCCGTGTCGATCACCGACACCGGCAGCGGTATCGCGGCCGATCAGCTGGAGCGCATCTTCGAGCCCTTCTACACCACCAAGGAGCAGGGCAAGGGCACGGGTTTGGGCCTGAGCCAAGTGTACGGCTTTGCCAAGCAATCTGGCGGCGAGGTCATCGTCGAGAGCCGAACAGGCGTGGGCAGCACCTTCACCATCTTTCTTCCACGCGTTGCAGCGCCCGAGGAACGACCGGCGGAGGTCACCGAGCCCGAGCCGCTGGTCGACGGACACGGCACCTGCGTCCTCGTGGTCGAGGACAACATCGACGTGGGTGATTTCGCGACGCAGGCCCTGGCCGAACTCGGCTACGAACCTGTCCTGGCCGTCAATGCTGAGGAAGCTTTGGCTGAGTTGGCCAAAAACGCCGACCAGTTCGACGTGGTGTTCTCCGACGTAGTCATGCCGGGCATGAGTGGGATCGAGCTTGGTCAACGCATCCGGCAGAACCATCGCGACCTGCCGGTGGTGCTAACCTCGGGCTATAGTCATGTGCTGGCCCAGAATGGCACCTACGGCTTCGAGCTCCTGCACAAGCCCTATTCGATAGAGCAACTTTCGCGCGTGTTGCGCAGGGTTGCCACGTGGCAGCGGCGACGGCGCATCACGGGGGCATGAACGGGAGACTTCTGTGGCCGAAGCAGTGTGCAGCAGGTGCGGCGCGATCTTCGACGTAACGAGGATTTTGCCTCGAGCAGACGGAAGCCTCCAGTGGACGCAGGCTCCCAGCACCAGACACGGCATGCACAACATGGTCCATCAGATCTGTCCTGTGCGACATGGCGCGCCGGATGGGCCGCCACCGAGTTGCCCTCATGAGGACGAAGCTGTCGGGCGGCTTGTAAACCGCCTTGTTGGTACGCGCCGTTGAACGGCGGACAGCCTCGAAGGTACGGCGGCGCTATTGGGCGTTATGGCCAGCAGAGCCGCGAAGCACCATGAAGGCAATCACGTCCGCCAGCAGCTCGTCGGCCTCGGCAAGGCTTGCTGCCCGCGCATACTCGGCCAGGGCAGCCACCGCCTCGAACGCACTCTCTAGCTGTGGTGCGGAATGCTCCCGCTGAGAGCCCGCTTCATAACGGCTGGGTTGGGGTGAGCGGCGGGGGTTCTACGCGTTCGGAGGGTGTCTGACGTCCTTCGAGGTGGCCCATGTGGACCCCTGCCGCCCGCGTGCAGCTTGCGCGCGGCTCTCATCCCTATGCAACGTGCCTGACCGATACCGAGTGGGCGGTGGTCGCGCCCTTCCTGCCCCGTCCAGCGCACACCGGGCGACCACGGTCCTGGCCGATGCGGCTGGTGGTCGACGCTATCCTGTACGTGCTTCGGACGGGTTGTGCCTGGGCCCACCTGCCGCGCGAGTT
>NZ_RCZP01000064.1 GCF_006438825.1 Muricoccus nepalensis | reverse complement strand
GGCCGCGCCGCTGCGCCAGCCGGGTCAGGGTCCGCAGCGCCCCGCCCTCCGCCTCGGGCAGCGACGACAGCAGCGCCTCCTCCCGCTCGTCCAGCACCCGCTCGCCGTCGGGGTCCACCGCCGCCATGCCCGCTCCTGCTCCGCACCCACCCTTGGCCGCCTACCCGCCCCCTCGCGCAGCAGCGGCCCTGGGCGGTCGTTCGCCGCCTTGGAAGGGCACCATTTGGAAGGCATGGAACCGGACGGCCAGAGCCGATCCGTAACGCACGAGCCGGTGCGGCCGCAGCGCCACAGGGCCGCCGAGCGAGCGTCAGGCGCTCACGGGTCAGGAGCGTCGAGGAACACCTGCCGTGCCGCCAGGTTGATGGCGATCCGTGCGGCCTGCAAGGAGGGCAGTGGGGTAGCCGCCAGCAGACGCAGGTGCGCTCAAAGACGGTGGCAGCGTTAAGAAATCTACTTGCTGCGCTGCAGCTGACCTAAGGCACCGCAGGTCAGTGTGGCTCGTTTGCCACGCCGCCCCTCAACTCACTTTTCCGTGATCGATAGATATGGAAGAGCGCTTCTGTCCGTGGCTTCCATGCGTCCATTCGCAAAGCGCATCGGACTGCCTCCAGCTCATGCATTTCCGCCACCTCACCATATGCGCTGTTCCGTTTGCAGCCGCGCTGATCATCACCAGCCCTGTCCGCTCCGAGGAGCTGTTCCGGGCCGATCTCCGGGTAGATGGCGTTGAGCGCCGCATCACCTCGGGCAACGCCGAGCGCTTCCTCGATCAGCTCTCGAGCAACCGGCTCCGCGAGCTCTTCCCGGCCTACACGGAGCGTTCCGCCGCGTCCGCCCGGGTCAGCCTACGCGGCATTGCGGCCGACCTCTCTTTCGAGAGTAACTCGACCCGCCTTCGCCTGGTGGTGCCGGCCGTCGGCATCGACCAGACCTTCCTCGGCCGCACGCGGGACGAGAGCCAGAAGCAGCTCCAGGAGTTCGCCAAGGGCACGGCCGCAAGCGCGGGTGTGCCCACCGCCGCCCTGAACAGCGGTGATGCCCGTGTCATCGCCAACGCGGTGACCGGCTCCAACGCCATAACCCGACTGCTGCGGTACGCCGCGGCAAGGACGCCGCTCGACCCGATCGCCGGCAACCCCACCAGCCTGCTCTCCCGCATGGTGCAGGCCGACTACGACAGCGTGGTCACGCCCACGGTACCAGGGACGGCGTACCAGCCCGCTGCGCCTGGCAGCCACTGGGGCCTCGGCGGCACGGTCCTTGGCACCTCGGCGCAGGGCTACAACGGCCGCCTCTTCGAACTCTCCTCCCGCTACACCTACAACTTCCGCAACGGCGACGGCGTGCTGGCCGACCTGCCGGTCGCCATCGCCGATCTCGAGGGTTCGAAGGTCTACCAGGCCTCACTCGGCCTGGGTTACCGCTGGCAGGTGCCGGGCGTTCCGAACTGGAGCCTCACCCCTCGCGCGCGCTTCGGCTTCGCGGGCTCGGTCGATGCCGGCGCCATCGGCGGGATCGCCGCCGGCTCGGTCACCAGCACCTTGCGCTTCAACCTCGGTGCCGAGACCGGGCTGACGATCGGCAACAGCGTGGGCTACGGCGAGACCGTTCCCATCCGGATCGAGGACTATCGGATCTCCTACGACATCGCCAACTGGAGCTTCCGCAATGGCATCATCCTCACGCACCGCCTGGGCGAGCTGGCCGGCCGCGTGATCGACGGCTCCGTTGCCGTGACCGACACCCGCTTCGCCGGCGACCGGCTCTATGTGAACAGCTACCGCGAGTACGGCATCGCGGTGTCACTGCGGAGTGGAACCACCGCAACGGCCCCGGCGCCGGTGCAGGTCGGCGTCTCCTACCTGGATGGTGACCACGGCTACCAGGGCGTGATCGGCAAGCTGAAGCTCAGCTTCTGAGCCTTCCGCTATTAGGCCACCCCGGCTCGGCGCCCGGACGGCGCGCTCCTCAAAGGGCCGGCTTCCGCCCGCCTTGATCCAGCGTCATCGCTTGGCTGTCGCTTGCCTTGGGTCGTGCGCTGTCCTGCCCGAATGACGAACAAGGCCGACGCAGCGCCGAGGGCACGCCTCCCGTGGGACCTGCACCCCGCGCTGACGGAGGAGCGGATCACCGCCTGCGCCCGCCTGCTCGCCCGCGGGCGCACGGACGCGCTCGCCATGGCCGACAGCTGGGCGGGCGACGATGCCTGGTCGATCGGCTGCCGCGCCTACTCCTTCAGCCGCAACCGGCTCCGCCGCGCCGCCGAGGCGGGTCGCTATCCCTGGCTCGGCGTCCTCGACGAGACGCACCACTTCGTCTTCCTCATCGAGGGCGTGCCCGTGCGCTTCTTCCGGGGTGACGCCGAGGAGCCGAGCAAGCGCACGCTCCGCCAGCAGGAGAGCGAGGCGCAGCAGCTCGCCCTGGCGCTCGGGGGGAACGACGCGGCCGAGGGGCTGATGTTCCGCCTGGCCGTGGAGACGGGCGAGGAGGGCGAGGTGACGCGCGTGGTGTTCCTGGCACTCCGGGGCGAGGAGGGGCGGGTCGTGTGCTTCTGGCCCGTGCCGGGCGTCGCCGACGCGCCGGCCGCCGAGCCCCAGCCGCGTGGGGCACGAGGGAGGCGGAACGACGCGCCCTCCCTACAGCTCCCGCTGCCGGCCGCCTCTTTGCCGCCGCGCCAGCATCAGCCGTCCGGGCCGAGGCGCGTGGCAGGCCTTGCTGGGGCCGAGGGGGACCTCGGGGCGGCACGGCCGTGATGCGCGGCTGACCTCACTTCCGGGCGGCAAGACGGCAGGCCCGGCAACGCCAGCCTGACGTTCCGCGGTTCGCCCGCCGGTCCCTCGGGCGGTCCGCTGGGGTGTCAGCCGGCCTTGGTCTTCGCCGCCTTGCGCTTGGCCTTCTTGGCGCCTGCGAAGGCCGCCTCCTTGAGCGAGGGGCTGGCCTTGAACTTGACCGTCGCGCCAGCCTTGACCTGGATCTTCTCGCCCGTGCGCGGGTTGAGCGCCGTGCGCTTGGCGGTCTCGCGAACCGTGAAAGTGCCGAAGTCCGGCAGCGAGAAGCGACCGCTCTCCACGATCTCGGTCTTGATGGCGGCGATCAGGTCAGCGGCCACCTGCCCGGCGGCGACACCGGTCATCTCGCTGGACTGCTGGATGACGTCGGTGAGGAACTTCTTCGACACGTGCTGGTCCTTCTGAGTGTCCGAATGTGTTCGGGTGCAACCTGAACCTGCCTGCCGTGTAACCCACTGCCAAGCCGCTACTCTCCGCGCCAAACCCGGGAGGCAACGAGTGTCGCCTAAAAAGCCCGGGTCTCCCAACACCCGCGTTTCCTTCGTCGCCGTGACCCGGCGGGGCAACCACCCTGCCCCCCACTGCCATGGCAGCCCGGTGCCATGCCATGGACGGTATTCCCGTTGCCTTTCCGGCCCGGTTACCCGTATGCAGCCCGGTGAAAAGGCCTTTCCGGAGGCCGTCATCCCAGGTCAGGGTAAGCCGCGTGGACGTCCTCCGCCGCAACAACGTCACCCTTTCCGGCCAAGGCAGCCGCACCATGGTGTTCGCCCACGGCTACGGCTGCGACCTGACAGCCTGGAGGGCGGTGGCGCCGGCCTTTATGAACGACTGGCGCGTGGTGCTCCTCGACCACGTCGGCTTCGGCGGCTCGGACATCTCCGCCTTCGACCCGGAGCGTTACGACAGCCTCGGAGCCTACGCAGACGACCTCCTTGAGGTTCTGGAGGCGCTCGAGCTGAACGATGCCGTCTTCGTTGGCCACTCCATGGCCGCCAACGTCGGCATGCTCGCCGCCATCGCTCAGCCGAGCCGCTTCGCCTCCCTTGTCATGGTGTGCCCCTCTCCCTGCTTCGTCGACGACGCGGACTACACCGGCGGCTTCTCCCGCGAGGACGTCGACGACCTCCTCGAGGTGCTCGACGCCAATTTCCTCGGCTGGTCCCGCAGCATGGCACCCGTGATCATGGGCAACCAGGACCGCCCTGAACTCGGCACCACCCTGGAAAGCAGCTTCTGCCGCACCGATCCGGACATCGCGCGCGCCGCGGCCCGGGTGGTCTTCCTCGCGGACCACCGTGCCGAGGTGCCGCGGTGCCCGGCTCGCTCACTCGTCCTGCAGACGAGCTCGGACGCGCTCGCGCCCGTGGCGGTCGGCGAGTGGATGCACCAGCACCTGCCCCACGCCGAGTACCAGCTGATGAACGCCACCGGGCACTGCCCGCACATGAGCGCGCCCGAGGAGACAATCGCGGCCATTCGCCGCTTTGTCGCCTGATGCCGGACGTGGAGCGCTTGCCCCCAGGGCACGCCGACCCACCACCCACGACGGTGAACGAGCTCTACGACGCGGCGCCGGTCGGATACCTGACCACGCGACCTGACGGCACGATCGCAAGCGCCAACGGCACGCTGCTTGGCTGGCTCGGCGCGGGTGGGGACGAGCTCCGCGGCAAGCGCCTGCAGGACATCGTCACCGCGGGGGCACGCATCTTCTACGAGACGCACTGCGCCCCGCTCCTGCAGTCCGAGGGCACCCTGCGCCAGATTGCCCTCGACCTCCGCGGCTCGCAGGGCCGGCGGCCGGCGCTGTTCGACTGGCGGCGGATCGACGGCGCCGACGGCGCGCTGATCGGCTACCGCGTCCTCGTCGTCGATGCCACCGAGCGCCGCGCCTACGAGCGCGAGCTGGTGGCCGAGCGCGAGCGCGCCCGTCAGGGCGCGGCAGCCCTGCGGGACAGCGAGGCCCGCTTCCGGGCCATGGCCGAGGCCGTGCCCGGCGCTGTTTTCACCTGCGACGCCAGCGGCCGCGCGACCTACTACAACAATTGGGTGCTGGACTTCACCGGTCTCTCAGCCGATGCCCTGCTCGGCGATGGCTGGCCGAGCATGCTGCACCCCGAGGATCGCGACCGCGCCATCGCTGCCTGGGCAGCCGTGACCCGCAGCGGGGACCCCTACGAGGTCGAGTACCGCATCCGCCGACGCGACGGCGCCTATCGCTGGTTCCTCGGCCGCAGCATCCCCGCCCGCGACAGCAAGGGTCGGCTTCTCGGCTGGTACGGCACCTGCACCGACGTCCACGACCTCAAGACCGCCAAGGAGGATCTGACCGAGAGCGAGGCGTTGCTGCGGATGGTGCAGGAGGCGGGCGGGGTTGGCGGGTTCGTGCGCGACCTGCGCACGGGCGAGGTGACGCTCTCGGCGGTGGACCAGCGCATCTTCGGCCTGCCGCCGGGCACGTCCCGGCTCGATCGCGAGGCGTGGTCCGCGCTGCTGCACCCCGAGGACCGGAATCGTGTGCTCCTTGAAATAGAGACCTTAGCCGCTGCGGGAGCCACTGGCCGGCAGTCCGAATACCGCATCGTCCACCCAGATGGGACGGTGCGCTTCGTTGAGGCGCAGGCGCGCTTCGTGCGCGACGCGCAGGGGCGCGCCCTGCGCTGCGTCGGCGTCCACCTGGACGTGACGGAGCGTCGGCAGCGGGAGGCCGAACTCCGGTCTCTCAACGAGGCGCTGGAAACGCGGGTGCAGGAGGAGGTCGCGGCGCGCGAAGCGGCGCAGGCGCACCTTGCCCACGCCCAGCGCATGGAGGCGCTCGGCCAGCTCGCCGGCGGCATCGCGCACGACTTCAACAACGTCATCCAGGCCGTGCAGGGCGGCGCGGCGCTGATCGAGCGCCGGCCGGGTGACCCGGACGGCGTGCGCCGGCTGGCGCGCATGGTGTCGGAGGCCGCCGGGCGGGGCGCCTCGGTCACCCGCCGCCTGCTCGCCTTCTCGCGCCGCGGCGACCTTCACACGGAGGCGGTGAACCCCGTGGCGCTCCTCGCCGGCATGCACGAGGTGCTGGTCCACACCCTCGGCACCGGCATCGGCGTGCGGGTGGAGGCGGCGCGCGGGCTGCCGCCCTTGCTGGCCGACAAGGGCCAGCTGGAGACGGTGCTGGTCAACCTCGCCACCAACGCGCGCGACGCCATGGCCGGCAACGGCCAGCTCACCCTCGCCGCGGCGGCCGAGATGGTGCCGCACGCCCCGGGAGCGCGCCACCCGGCCGGCCTCAAGGCCGGTTCCTACCTGCGCCTGTCCGTGACCGACACCGGTGCGGGCATGCCCGCCGCGGTGCTCGCGCGCGTCACCGAGCCGTTCTTCACGACCAAGGAGCACGGCAAGGGCACCGGCCTGGGCCTGGCCATGGCCAAGGGCTTCGCGGAGCAGTCCGGCGGCGGGCTGCAGATCGTCAGCGCGCCGGGCCGGGGCACCACGGTCAGCCTCTGGTTCCCACTCGCCGAGGGCGCGCTCCCGGCGGCTGCACCGCCGTCGGCGCCGACTGAGATGGCCGGCGGGCGCGGGCGCCGGGGCGTGCGCGTGCTGCTGGTCGAGGACGACGCGCTCGTGCGCGAGGTCACCGCCGAGGGGCTGGAGGCCGAGGGCTTCGCCCTGCTGGTCGCGGCGGACGGCGCCTCGGCGCTCGCGCTGCTGGAGGAGGGCGAGGCGGCCGACGTGCTCATCTCGGACCTGTCCATGCCGGGGATGGACGGGCTGACCCTGATCCGCGAGGCGCAGCGGCGCCGGCCGCGGCTGCCGGCGATCCTGCTCACCGGCTTCGCGACCAACGCCGCCGAGATCGCCATCGGCGGGGCGATGAGCGGCGCCTTCACCCTGCTGCGCAAGCCGATCGAGGGCCGGGCCCTGGCCGAGCGCGTGGCGATGCTGCTCGAGGGAGTGGCCGCGGGCGAGCGCCGCCCGGGCTGACCGCGGCTACAGCACACCCCGCCGCACGGTGCCGCCCGCGGGCGCGTACTCGCAGAACGCGGCCAGGCGAGCGCGGTCGCGGAGCACCAGCGCGTCCCCCTCCACCGCCGCCAGCCCGGCCGCGCGGAGCTCGGCCATGCTGCGCGTGACGTGGGCGCCCGAGAGGCCGAGCAGGTCAGCGAGGTGGCGGCGCTGCAGCGGCCAGGGCAGGCGCGCGGCGCCGTCCTCGCCCGCGGTGACCAGTTCGCGGTCGGCGAGGCGGTCGTGCAGGTCCAGCATGGTGAAGCCGAGGCGCTGCGTGGCGCTGGCGCGCCCGAGCTGGGTGAGGCGCTCGTCCAGCCGCCGCAGGTCGAGCTGGTCCCCCACCATCATGGCCTGGCACAGGCCGGGGCAGGCCGTGCTGATCGCCCCGAAGGCGCGCGGGTCGTGGGCGCAGACCTGCACCGGGGTCAGCGCCCGGACGCCGTGCGCGCTCGCACCCGTGAAGGTGCTCTCCAGCCCGATGGTGTCGCCGGGCAGGAGGATGTCGAGGATTTGCCGGCGCGGGCGTCCCTCGGAGGTGGTGCCCGGCAGCGCCCGGAAGCGGTAGGCCCAGCCCTCCCAGAGCGTGTAGAGCGCGCTCCCGGCCTCGTCGGGGCGCAGGATGTCGGCCTCGGCGGTGAACGCCCGCCGCGCCCGCCAGGTGTTCATGACGAAGGCCAGATCGCCCTCGGTGAAGGGCTCGAAGATCGGCAGACGTCTCACGGGGCAGGGAAGGCAGAAGGCCGCCGCGGGGCTCGTCTCGGTCATGGTGGGGACGCCTGGTTCGCCGTGGGGTCCCGGCGATACGGGGTTGCCCAACACGAGCCTAACACGAGGCTCGGCGATCACACCCCCGGCATTGCCGCGAATAATAGCCCTCGGAACAACTCATAAATCTTACGATCACCACAAATATAGGTTCCCACCCTCCTCTGAACGTCTTTCTGGAAAGTTCTGCCTGGATGCCACCTTCTCCCGATGACGAGGGCGGTTCCGCTCAGCCTGCCCAGTCGTCCGGAGAATGGGGCCAGGCGGCACCCAAGGAAGGCGTACGGGTGCCTCTCACGATGCCCGAGACGGAGCTGCGGGCGCTGTTCGCGCGGATGGGCGAGGGGTTCTTCGTGGCCGAGATGGTGCGCGATCCGGGCCGCGAGGTGTTGGACTTTCGCTACCTCGAGGTGAACCCGGCCTTCGAGGACCTGACCGGCCTCCGCGCTGATCAGGTGGTCGGGCGCACGGGGCGCGCGCTGTTCCCTGACCTGCCGGACTGGCTGTTCGAAACCTATGCCCGGGTGGCGGAGGGCGGCGCGCCGGCGCGTTTCCAGATCGAGGTGCCCTCGCTCGGCGAGCGCGAGTACGAGGTGCGGGCCTACCCTGCTTGGGACAGTACCGGGCAGCGTTTCGCCGTGCTGTTCCTCGACGTGACCGAGCGACGGAACACGGAGGCGAGCCTTCGCGAGCGCAAGGCGCGGCTGCGCGCGCTGTTCGAGGGCATGTTCCAGTTCACTGGCCTCCTGACACCGGACGGCACCCTCCTCGAGGCAAACCAGGCGGCACTCGCCTTTGGCGGGCTGACCGGGGAAGAGACGATCGGGCTGAAGTTCTGGGACACCGGGTGGTGGGTGGGCACCCCGGAGAGCGCGGCGCGGCTGCGCGCGGCGGTGGCCGAAGCGGCGGGCGGCGCCTTCGTGCGCTACGAGGTCGAGGTGCGCGGCGCCGAGCGGAACGCCGTCATCGACTTCTCGCTCCGCCCCGTGCGGGACGAGCGCGGGGCCGTGGTGTTCCTCGTGCCCGAGGGCCGCGACATCACCGAGCTCAAGCGGGCCGAGGCGGCGCTGGCCGAGAAGGAGGGCCGCCTGCGCCTCGCGGTGCAGGGCGCGCGCCTCGGCGTGTGGGAGTTCGACCTGCCGCGCGATTGCTGGCGCCTCGACGCGCGCGCGCTCGCGATCACCGGCCTCGACCTGCCCGCCGAGACCTGGGTGCCCGCCTCGTCGCCCGTGTTGCACGCCTGGTTCGCCTCGATACATCCGGAGGACGCGTCCCGGCGGGCCGCGGCCTACGAGCGCGTGCTGCGCCAGGGAGGCGAGACCTTCGAGACGGAGTACCGCATCCCCCGCCCGGGTCACGCCTGGAACTGGGTGGCGCAGCAGGCGCTGGTGGTTGAGCGGGACACCCGGACCGGGGCGCCGCTCCGCCTGGTCGGCGTCGCCCGCGACGTCACGGAGGAGCGCGACATGCAGGCCGAGCTGGAGCGGCTGGTCGTCGAGCGGACCCGCGAGCTCCAGGAGATCCAGAGCCGGCTGGCCCACGCCGAGCGGATGCAGGCCCTCGGCCAGCTCGCCGGGGGCGTCGCGCACGACTTCAACAACGTCCTGCAGGCCGTGCAGGGCGCGGCCGGGCTGATCGAGCGCCGTCCGGCCGACCCGGAGAACGTCCGGCGCCTGGCCCGCTTGGCCGGAGAGGCGGCGGCGCGGGGCTCGGCGGTGACGCAGCGGCTGCTCGCCTTCGCGCGGCGGGGCGACGCGAGCGCGCGGCCGATGGACGTCGCAGCCCTGTTCGGCGGCCTGCGCGACATCCTCCGGCACACGCTGGGCACCGGCGTCGTGGTCCGCGTCGAGGCGCCGGCTGACCTGCCGGCGGCCCTGGCCGACAAGGCGCAGCTCGAGACGGTGCTGGTCAACCTCGCCACCAACGCGCGCGACGCCATGCCGGGTGGCGGCGTCCTCACCTTCGCGGCCGGGACGGACATCGTGGAGCGCGACGGCAGCGGAACCGCCGGAGGAAGGCCGGTGCCGGCCACCTTGCTCGCCGGCTGCTACGTCCGCCTGTCGGTGAGCGACACCGGCACGGGCCTGCCGCTCGACGTGCTGGCCCGGGCAACCGAGCCGTTCTTCACGACCAAGGGGGAGGGCAAGGGCACCGGGCTCGGCCTCGCCATGGCCCGCGGCTTCGCGGAGCAGTCGGGCGGCGCGCTGCACATCGAGAGCGTGCCGGGCCGCGGGACCACGGTGAGCCTGTGGTTCCCCTGTGCGGGCCAAGCGGGCGCGTCGCCCCTGGAGAACACGGATGACGCGGCCGTCGAGGCCGTCCAGCAGCGGCGCGTCCTGCTGGTCGACGACGACCCCATCGTGCGGGAGGTCACGTCGGAGCAGCTGGAGACGATGGGCTACGTGGTCCTGCCGGCGGGCTCGGGACCGGCCGCGCTCGCGCTCCTCGACGCGGGCACGCGGCCGGACATCGTCATCTCCGACCTCTTCATGCCGGGCATGGACGGGGTGATGCTGATCCGCGAGGCGCACCGGCGCCGCCCCGAGCTCCCGGCGATCCTGCTGACGGGCTTCGCCACGAACGCGGCGGAGATCGCGGTGGACGGTGCCCTCAGCGGCAGCTTCTCCATGCTGCGCAAGCCGGTCACGGCGGAGCAGATCGCCGAGCGCGTCGAGGCGCTGCTGGCCAACGCGACCGCGGGAGACAGGACTTAGAAACGCATGACGCGAGGTGGGGCATGCGCCACTGGCAAGGCGGCGATGGCGCGGACGACCGCCGCGAACTCACCCAGCGGGCGCATGATGCGACGGAGCATGAACCAGCCAACCGCCCCACGACCACGACGACCAGCAATCCCGCGAGCAGCGCCTCGCGCACGATCCGGTTGAAGGCCCTTTCTGCCTTGGCGAAGGACACGCCGACGAAGAGTATGCCGACCGGTTGCCGGTGCGCGTCCTTGATCGGCTCGTGGATGGTCAGGTTGGAGGCACCCACGATCTCGGCGCTCCTCAGACAGAAGGCGTGTGGCCTCGTCGTTCCTCGCCAGACCACCTGACCTAGCCAGTTCTTTCCGATAAGAAAATGTTGAAAACTTCTGTTGCCTTCTTTGTCTAAAGAACCTTAGATCGTGCTTCCTCACGAAAACGTGAGGACATTGACCTCTCAAGGCCTCCTTCGGGTTTACAGCTCATGACGATCCTGGATCAACGACGGGTACAGAGTGCCTGGGCGCTCCTCACCGCCTGCCTGAGCCAAGTAACCGCCCGGCAGACGAGCGAGCAGGTTCGCTTCGCCCTTCTGAGTGAGGCCACGGACGCCGCGGAGACGATCGAGGCTTTGGCCGACCCCTCCCGCGATGTCTTTGCGCCCACGAGCTTTCCGCCGAAAGCCGCGCCGGACATGCGTCCCGACCGGCTGCTGCTCGCCCAGTCGTTGCTGCTTGGGCACGCGCGTTCCCGCCACCTGAAGGTAGCCGCATGATCTTCAACCCACGGCGTTTGAGCGGGCCGTCGCGGCCCGTGCGCAAGCTCATCACCGTCCTGCGTGGCTGGATTGCCGCGACCTCCTACCGGCCGGAGCGCCACTACATGCGCGGTGGCCGGTAGGGTCGACGTGGGGACGGTGCCGCTTGGCCGCTAGGCCACCGAGCTGAGCTCGACCGCGCGGCTGCCGGAGAGCAGGTTGACGAGGCCAAGCCGCTGCGCGCGCATCACGGGCGGGGACGAGGTCAGCGGCCGGCGCCTCGCCGCGTCGCGGCAGCCGCCCTCGGCCAGGCGCTCGAGGGTTTCAACCTCCTCCAGCACCCTGATCAGGCGTGCCCAGCGCCGCGATCCGGCCGCTTCGTCCTGAATGGCCGTGGAAAGGTGTCGCAGGATCTGAGCGATGGTTTCCTGCAGCAGGTGCTGCTCGGCGGGGAGCATGGTCATTCTGGCCAATACGTTGATGGAAGGGAGGACAGCAGGCCCGGTGGGCCGCAAGCGGCGCTGGTATACGGGCGACTGTTGCGGAAACAATAAGCCTCGGCGCCAGCCAGCTCGCATCAAAGGTGCTGTCACCTTTGTGCAACGATCGGCCTGAGGTCAGCCTCTGTCCGGAAAACTCCGAATCACAAACACTTTACCAACCGACCTCACCTGTGACATCTGGATGGTCTGCCAAGTGGTTGGAAGCCGCCGTGAAAACTCAACTCCTGCCTATCGACGTCGCGGTCGGCCGCGCCCCGCGCTCCGTCCGGTTCGCCTACGCTCTGTGGCTGCTGGGAGGCTTTTGTGGCCTGCACCGGTTCTACCTGGGCAAGAAGTTCAGTGCGGCTCTCATCGGCGTCACCACCCTGCTTTCCATCCCGCTCGCCTTGTCTGAGACAGGATTGCTGGGGATCGTCAGCGTTGCTGTCTGCCTGGTGTCGGATCTTGTCCTAATGCCGGAACTCGCGCGTGAGGCGAATGCGTCGCTCTGACGATGCCGTTCCTCAGGGTGTGGGCTCTGGATGTCTACCCTCGTGTGCCGTGGGCTCCCCATCCGAGAGGGACCTGCGCACCAGCGGCACGGCGAGCTCGCACGAAAGGCCCGCCTCGTGCCAATTGACCGAGACAGCGCCTCCAAGCTGATCGCGCACCGTGCCCTCCAGCACGCGCGAGCCAAACCCGCGGCGCTGTGGCCTTACACTGATCATGGGACCGCCTCGCTCGGTCCAAAGGAGGCGGAGTATTCCTTGTGGCCCGCCTTCGAGCCGCCAGGTGATCGACACGCTACCGTTGGGACTGGAGAGAGCGCCGTACTTGAGGGCGTTTGTGGCAAGTTCGTGCACCACCATCGCAAGGGGCTGCGCCGCGCTGGCCGGTAGCACGACTGTGGGGCCGTCCATCTCAACCCAAGGCCCACCTTTCCGCCCGCTGTTCAGGAACGGCACGAGCTCGCCCCGGAGCAGCGCCCCGAGGTCAGCGCCGGTCCAGCGGTCCTGAGCGAGCAGCGTCTGGGCCCGGGCAAGCGCCGCCACGCGCCCTTCGATGACACGGATGTAGGTCTGCAGGTCGGGTGCGCGCGTCAGACGTAACGCGGCGCTCACCACCGCCAGGGCGTTCTTTGCGCGATGATCGACCTCGCGCATCAGCAGGACGCTCCGCTCCTCGGCCGCTCGCCGGTCACTCACGTCCTGACCAATCCTCAGGTAGCCACGCAAGGCGCCGCTCGGATCCCGAAGAGCCGTCACGCGGCCATCAATGAAGACACGCTGCCCATCTTTCCGGACGTGCCAGCCCGAGTTCGGTACACTCTCTGCTGCCTGCGCAACCTCCATCCCTTCAAGGGCGAGCCTTGTCTCGCGTTCCTCCGGCGCATGGAGAAGTGCTGCGTCATGGCCGACAACCTCGTTGGCCGCCCAGCCAAACACGGCCTCGGCCCCGGCGAGCCAGTCCACAATCCTGTTCTCATGGTCGGTCGTGAAGATCGCGTAGTCCTTGGCGCTCTCGACGATGAGTTGCAGGCGCTCGTCAGTCTCCTGGCGCGCGGTGATGTCACGTGCCACGCAGACGGCCCGCACGATCTGGCCCGCCGGGTCGCGCACCGGCGCGATGGCAACATCCCACCACCGAGGGGCACCTTTGGCTGTGGGGCAGAACGCCTCGAAGCGCTCCTCCCCTCCAGCAGCAGCCGTGGCCAAGGCTTGCCGCACCCGCTCACGCGTCTGCTCTGGCCACAATGACGCCCACTGACTGCCTCGCACCGCCTCGAAGTTGTCGATCTCCATGAGAAGGCAGCCGTTCGCGTTCATGAACTCCAGCCGGCCGTCAAGGCTGACCACCTTCAGACAGTCCGTGCTCGCGTCGAGGACCGAGCGAAGGAACGCCTCGCTTTCCAACTGCTTCTCGCGCGCACGACCAAAGTTCGCGGCTGCCACGTCCCGATCGGCAGCAAGACCGCTCAAGGCACCGGTGAGGGCCGCTTCCTCAAGGGTTCGGGCAACCGAGCCAGCGGAGCGCGACGATCGTGGGCGGCCTGCCTCATCGTTGTCGAGGGAGGCCGAAAAGCCCGCGAGAGCCTCAATGGGCCTGGCAAGCCGGTTCGCCAACATCCAGCCAAGGAGAGCCGCCGCGACGGCGGCAGCGGCCCCCCAAAGGAGTATGCGGTTGCGTAGCTGCCTGGCAGGCGCCAAGGCCGTCTCCGCCTCCTGACGTGCGACCACGGTCCAGCCGAGCCCGCCATAACCGCCATGGCCACCCGTAGGGGCCCATCCCGCGATGAACTCGGCCGAGCCAGCCACACGGGCACCAACACGTCCCGGGTCCGGCCAGTACCCCGCCCCATGGCCGTGCGAACGCTCCTTGTTGGCTGTCGCGACGATCTGCTGAAGCGCTGAGACACCGGCACTGCCTTCCACCGGTGTCAGCCTCCCGCCCCGCCAGGGTGCGGGACCCAGCAGGACGGATCCGTCCGCGGCGATGATGAAGCCCTCTGCCCCAGGGCGCCGCGCGCGCAGCGGTCCCAGCACCGAGGCCTCGACGTCCTCGGCCCATTCCCAGAAGAGGTGGGCGGCCATGACGCCGATCAGCGCTCCGTCCGATCCACGTACAGGGGTTGCCACATCGACGAAGCGCGGCGGCTCACCCGGACCAGTCGGTATTGCCGTTCCCTGTGGGCGAGGACCCGGCTGGCCAAGCCGCTTGACCAGTCCGCGAAGGAGGATCGCGTCGTGAACGTCGCCCGCAAAAGGCCCCTCTCGGCCGCCGAGAAAGTACTCGCGCCGGGAGACATCGACCCCCTCAACGAGCCCGCTGTCACTCGCCACCACGCGTCCCTCCGGCGACACGAACATGACCAGGGCATAGTCGGGGAAGGTCTCGCGCAGGCGGCGCAGCTCGGTCCGCTTGGCCTCGGACGACGAGGCAGGGTCACGGAGGGCTGCGCCGAGGGCGGCCGCGACCTGGACGTCCCGCCAGCGCTCGAACAGCCCGCGGTCGAGCAGTTCAGCCAGCCCGCGCGCCGCCTCGGCGAGGTCCGCGCCCGCGTCCTCCCGCAAGGCCGCGGTCGTCTCGCGCTGCGCCAGGAGGGCTGCAGTGCCAGCCGCACCAAGGGCAAGAACCGCGAAGGTGGTGGCAAGAAGGACCCGGAAGCGCAAACGATGCCGCTTGGTGCCCACCTCGGGCAAAGGGCTTACTGCCTTCGTTCGAGCGACGGAGAAGTTCGGAACTTGAAGAGACTGCAAAGAGGTGGCGATCTGAGCGATCTGGTCGGGATCGATCTCACCTCCGCCTCGAGTTCGATGACCAGCCAACGACATAGAGACTACTCAACTCTGACGTGTGATGAGGCACCTTCTCCGTCACCACCGACCGTGTCTCGCATCGTTCGCAGCTGCACTCTGTCGCCTTATCTGTTGATCATATCGACTTCGTCGAGGAAACACAACCTCAGCGCGCATTCTATTGCCCGCTACAGTTGCCGCTTCTCCTGGATCGGTCCCCTGTCTGCCTAATTTTTTCTATTGAAGAAGTAACAATCGATAACTCCTGCTTGCAAAGCAGGATAGGGACGATACACGGCGAGAAAGATCTCCCTCGCAGGTAGATGCCATTGTTGCACAGCGGCCAAACCATCTCTGGAACATGCCGATGGGTTATGTCCGGATCCGACTTCTGATCTGACGTGCCCTTCCCCTCGCCGACAATCCGGACGCGCCTCCTGGCAATCGTCCTCGCCATGGTTCTGCCTTTCGGCGCGGTCACGGCGGGCACGGCGGTGCTGACCTGGCGCTCCGGCCAGAGAGCCATCGAGCGCGACCTGCAGGCACGCGCCGCCTCGCTCGCTCTCGTCGTGGCCCGCGAGCTCGACGTGGCGAGGGCTATGCTGGAGGCGCTCGCCTCCTCACGCAGCCTCGATACGGAGGATCTGGCAGGCTTCTACGACGTCATGCAGCGCATGCCACGGCCCGACGGCGCCCGCGTCGTGCTCTCGGATGCCTCCGGGCAAATGCTCGTCAACTCCGTGGTGCCCTTCGGTACCCCCCTCCCCCACCGCGGTGATCCCGGCGTCATCGAACGAGTGTTTGAGACCGGACAGGCCCAGGTGTCGGACCTCTACACCGGGCCCATCACACGCGAGCCACTCGTCGCCATCGATGTGCCTGTGCGCCGCAGGGGAAGGGTAGTTTACGACCTGAACATGGGCTTGCGCCCCAGCGCCCTCGGCCGGGTGTTGGATGAGCAGCGTCCGCCGGGTAGCGCCTGGATCGCCACTGTGCTCGACAGCACCGGCACGATCGTCACTCGCACACCAGGGATAGACGAGTTTACCGGCCGCCAGGCGCAGACGGAGGCGCGGCAGGCTGTGTCGGGCGAAGCTGCTCAGGGCGTATTCTTGTCTCCCGCGATCGACGGTCAGCCTGTCTACGCTGCCTTCAGCCGGCTGCCAGGCTTACGCTGGTCAGTGGTGGTTGGGATCCGGCAGGCGACGGTGCAAGCGGAGCTTTGGCGCTCGCTCGCTGGTGTTGCCGCCGGTGGCGCTGCGCTGATGCTGTTCGGTCTGGTAGTCGCGTTGCACCAGTCCCGTCGCATCGCCACGGCCATCGGCGGGCTTGCCGCACCCGGCACGCGGGAGAGCGGCATCCGCGAGGTGGAGGCGGCGGCGCAGGTCCTGGCCGAGGCGGCTTCCGAGCGCGACCGCGCTACAGCGGCGCTGGCGGAGAGCAAGGCACGGCTGCGGCGGGCGCAGGAGGCCGGGGGCGTGCACCCGTTCGAGATCGGGCCGGACGCGGTGGTCCGCTGCGACGACGGCCTGCGGGCGCTCTTTGGCGTGTCACCGGGGGTGCCCCTCGACCACGCCACCTGGCTGACCCGCCTGCATCCCGACGACCGGCACGCCTGGAGGCGGATTTCGGCCGCCTCGTGCGGGAGGGGGGCACGACCGAGATCGAGTACCGCGTCCGGGCGCCCAGCGGGCCGACGCGGTGGCTGCTCAGCCGCGCCGAGGCGCTGCCAGGACGAGTGGGCGGGTCCGGGACGCTCACCGGGGTGACGCTTGATGTCACCGACCGTCACCTGGCCGAGGAGCGGCTGCGCGAGAGCGAGGCCTTCGCCCACCGCGTGCTCGGCGCGACCACCGACTGCGTGGCGGTGGTCGATGCCGAGGGACAGATCGCCTTCCTCAACGAGCCCGGGCGTTGCCAAAAGGAGATCGACGATCTCTCGGCGGTGCTGGGCCAGCCGCTGGAGGTGCTCTGGCCCGCCGAGGCCGTACCGGTGGTGCGCGCGGCCATGGCCGAGGCGCGGGCGGGCCGGCCGGCGCGCTTCACCGCCTTCGGGCCGACCGCCAAGGGCGCGCCGCGCTGGCGGGACGTGAGCTTCTCCTCGCTGCCCGGCGCGAACGGCGAGGCGCCGCGCCTGCTGGCGGTCGCGCGCGACGTCACCGCCGCCAAGGAGGCCGAGGCGGTGCTCCGGGAGAACGACGCCCGGCTGCGCGAACTCGCCGAGACGCTGGAGGACCGCGTGCGCGAGGAGGTGGCCGCGCGCGAGACGGCGCAGGCAAGGCTGGTGC
>NZ_RCZP01000063.1 GCF_006438825.1 Muricoccus nepalensis | reverse complement strand
CCGCCTGGCCGCCGCCTTCGGCATGCGCGTGATCGCCCACGACCCCCTCCTGCCCACCGGCCCGCTGCCCGGCCCGGCCGAGCGGGTGGAGACGCTGCCCGACCTGCTGCGCCAGTCCGAGGTGCTCTCCCTGCACCTCCCGCTGGAGCCGGCGACGCGCGGCCTGATCGGCGCGGCGGAGCTGGCGCTGCTGCCCAAGGGCGCCATCCTCGTCCACACCGCCCGCGGCGGCATCGTGGACCAGGACGCCCTGCTCGCCGCCCTTGATTCCGGCCATCTGAGCTGGGCCGGCGTGGACGTCTTCGCGAAGGAGCCGCTGGAGGCCGAAAACCCCTTCCGCAGCCACCCGCGCGTCGTCGCCACGCCGCACCTGGCCGCCAACACGCCGCGCGGCGCGACCGGCATGGCCTGCGGCGCCGCCGAAAGCATCATCGCCGTTCTGGCCGGGCGCCTGCCCGCGCTGGAGGGTGCCGTTGTCGTCCCCGGCGGCCTGCCGGCCGAGCTCGCGCCGGCGGTCTGACGGCGCGGCGGAACCGCGCATGATCCCGCGCATCCCCGCGGCGCCTCCAGCGGAGGCGCTCACCCGCGCCTTCCTAGACGCGCTCCGGGCGGCCGGGTTCAGGGGCGAGATCGCCTCGGGCGACGCGGACCGGATGGTCTTTGCGACCG
Organism: Muricoccus nepalensis; assembly: GCF_006438825.1. Taxonomy (GTDB): domain Bacteria; phylum Pseudomonadota; class Alphaproteobacteria; order Acetobacterales; family Acetobacteraceae; genus Roseomonas; species Roseomonas nepalensis. The sequence goes on along the minus strand of NZ_RCZP01000063.1, from coordinate 24,583 downwards.
ACAACTCCATCTACCGCGTCCCGCCCCAGGCCGTGCTCTTCCCGCAGGATACGACGGACGTCTCCCGCGCTATGCGCCTCATGGCGGAGGAGCGTTTCCGCTCGGTGGTGCTGGCGCCGCGCGGCGGCGGCACGGGCACCAACGGGCAGTCGCTGACGACCGGGATCGTGCTCGACTTGTCGCGCCACATGAACCGCGTCCTCGAGATCGACGCGGACGCGCGGCGCGTGCGCGTGCAGGCCGGCGTGGTGAAGGACCAGCTCAACGCGGCGCTCGCCCCGCACGGCCTGTTCTTCGCGCCGGAGCTCTCCACCTCCAACCGCGCGACGGTCGGCGGGATGATCGCGACCGACGCCTCCGGCCAGGGCTCCTGCCTCTACGGTAAGACGCGGGACCACGTGCTGGGGCTGACCACCGTGCTGACCGACGGCACGGCCTGGGACTCCGCCCCTCTGGAGGAGGCGCTGCGCACCGTCCAGCGCCACATGGATCTGGTGGGCGCCGTTCACCGGGCCGTCGACGCCATCCAGCGCGAACACGCCGCCGAGATCGAGGCGGGCTTCCCCAAGCTCAGCCGCTGCCTCACCGGCTACGATCTCGTCCATATCCGGGACGCGGCGGGCCGCTTCGACCTGAACAGCGTGATCTGCGGCGCGGAGGGCACCCTCGGCGTGGTGACGGAAGCCACGCTGAACATCCTGCCCATCCCCCGCCACGTCGCGCTGGTGAACCTGCGCTACGACAGCTTCGACGCGGCACTGCGCGACGCCGGCGCGCTGATGGCCTTCGGCGCCGCCTCCGTCGAGACGGTGGACAGCAAGGTCCTCGCCCTCGCGCAGGGGGACATCGTGTGGGAGGGCGTGCGGTCCTTCTTCCCCGAAGCCATCGAGCGCCCGACGCGCGGCGTGCTGCTGGTGGAGTTCGTCGGCGACGCCGCGGAAGGGGTCGAGGCCGCGCTCGGCCGGCTGACCGCGATGCTGGACGCCGAGGGCTTCGCCGGGCACCGCCTGGGCTACACGGTCGCCCGGGGCGAGGCCGCGGTGGGCCGCGTCTGGGACATGCGCAAGCGCGCCGTCGGCCTGCTCGGCAACATGGCGGGCGAGCGGCGCCCCATCGCCTTCGTCGAGGACACCGCCGTCCCGCCCGAGCGCCTGGCCGACTACATCGCCGAGTTCCGCGCGCTGCTGGACGGGTCCGGGCTGGACTACGGCATGTTCGGGCACGTGGACGCGGGCGTGCTGCACGTCCGCCCCGCCATCGACATGAAGGACCCGGCGCAGGAGCGCCTTATCCGCGAGGTCTCCGACGCGGTCGCCGCGCTCACGCAGCGCTACGGCGGCCTGCTCTGGGGCGAGCACGGCAAGGGCGTGCGCTCCGAGTACTCGCCGCGCTTCTTCGGCCCGCTCTACCCGCTGGTGCAGGCCGTGAAGGGCGCCTTCGACCCGCACAACCAGCTCAACCCTGGCAAGATCGCCACCCCCCCGGAGGGCGGGGCGTTGCTGCGGGTGGACGGCGTGCCCACGCGGGGCGCGGCCGACCGCGCCATCCCCGCTGCGGTGCGCGCGCCCTACGACACGGCGTTGCACTGCAACGGCAACGGCGCCTGCTTCAACTGGGATACCGACGACGCGATGTGCCCGTCCTGGAAGGGCACGCGTGAGCGGCGGCACTCGCCCAAGGGCCGCGCGATGCTGGTGCGGGAATGGCTGCGGCGGCTGAGCGAGGCCGGGGTGGATCCGGTCGCGGAGGCCCGCGCGCTGCGCGCCTCCCCTCCCCTGCGCGGCTTCCTGACGCGCCTGCGGAATACGCTCGCGCGGTGGCGCGGCGAGGCGGACTTCTCGCACGGCGTAAAAGAGGCAATGGACGGCTGCCTCGCCTGCAAGTCCTGCACCGGCGGCTGCCCCATCAAGGTGGACGTGCCGGGCTTCCGCGCGAAGTTCCTGGAACTCTACCACGGTCGCTACCTCCGCCCGCCGCGCCACCACCTCGTCGCACGGGCGGAGGGCCTGCTGCCGCTCGCGGCGCGCGCCCCGCGCCTCTACAACCTCGCCATCGGAAGCGCGCCCGGCCGCGCGGCGCTGCGCGCCCTCGGCCTCGTGGACAGCCCGCCCGTCTCCGGCATCGATCTGGGGGCGGAGCTTGCTGCCCGTGGCATCGCCCCCGCCGAACCGGCGGCGCTGCGCGCTCTTTCGGAAGAGGACCGCGCCCGCGCCGTGGTCTTCGTGCAGGACGCCTTCACGAGCTTCAACGAGACGCGCCTCCTGCTCGACGTGCTGGACTTGGCACTCGCCCTCGGCGCGCGGCCCTGGGTCGCGCCCTTCCGGCCCAACGGCAAGCCGCTGCACGTGCACGGATTTCTGGGTGCCTTCGGGAAGGCGGCGGCGGCGAACGCGGCGACGCTCGGCGCGCTCGCGGAAGCCGGGGTCCCGCTGGTTGGGATCGACCCGTCCATGACGCTCACCTACCGCGCCGAGTACAAGGAGACGGGCCTCGCCGCCCCGCCTGTACTGCTGCTGCAGGAGTGGCTGTCCGGCCAGGGCAGCGAGGCGCCGTTCGCCACCGAACCAGGCGCCTACTGCCTTCTCCTGCACTGCACGGAGCGCACCAACGCCCCGGCTGCCGCGCGCGAGTGGCGCGCCGTCTTCGCCCGGCACGGCCTGTCGCTGGAGGTGCCGCCCGCCGGCTGCTGCGGCATGGCCGGCACCTACGGGCACGAGGCCGAGCACCGGGCGATGTCCGGGCATCTCTACGCCCTGAGCTGGGCGCCGCAGGTCCGGGGCGCGGGCGAGGTGCTGGCCACCGGCTACTCCTGCCGCTCTCAGGTGAAGCGCCTGGACGGCTTGGCGCTGCGCCACCCCGCCCAGGCGCTACTGGCCGCGATCCGCGAGGGTCAGCGCGACGGCGGCACCACCCTGACGCGGGCCGCCTGAACAACACCAACGACACAGAGAAGGAGGAAACGAGAATGACAACACGACCAAATCCTGGGCGCCGCCGCCTGCTGGCAGCCGGTGCGGCGGTCGCCACCGCGCCGCTGGCCCGTCCCGCCCTGGCGCAGGCCGCCTGGCCCACCGGGCGGCCCATTGAGATCGTGGTGGGCTTCGCGCCCGGCGGCGGCACCGACGTGATGCTGCGCGCCCTCGCGCTGTTCCTGGCCGCCGAGCTGCCCGGCGCCAACTTCGTCATCAGCAACCGCCCGGGCGCGGGCGGCGAGACGGCCTACGCCGCGCTGCAGGCCGCGCGGCCGGACGGCTTCACCATCGGCGGCATCAACACCCCCGGCTACCTCTCCGTGCCCATCGAGCGGCGCGTGCGCTACGACCGCGCCAAGCTCCGCGCCATCGCGCGCCTCGTGGATGACCCGACCGCCTTCGTCGTGCACCAGGACTCACCCTACCGGACCCTGGCCGACCTCGTGGCGGACGCGAAGCGCCGCCCGGGCGAGATCAGCGTCGGGTCCTCGGGCGTCGGCACGGACGACCATCTCGGCCTCACCCTCTTCCAGGCGGCCACGGGCACCGAGTTCATCCACGCGCCCTACGCGGGGGCGGGGCTGGTCAAGAACGCCGCGCTGGCGCGCCACATCGACGTCGCCGGGCTGAACCTCGGCGAGATCGGCATGCTCGGCCAGGACAAGCCCGCGCTCCGGCCGCTCGCCGGCATGGGCGAGCACCGCTGGGACCTGATGCCGGAGGTGCCGACCTTCCGCGAGGCGGGCTACGACGTGGTCATGACGAGCGAGCGCGGCATCGCCGCCCCGCGCGGCGTGCCGGACGAGATCGCGCTGCGCCTGCAGGAGGCAATCGCGCGCGTCGTCGCCAAGCCCGAGTGGACCGAGAAGGCGCGGCAGCTCGAGCTGCCCATGGCCTACCTGCCGGGCGCCGAGTGGGAGGCGCAGATGCCCGCCCAGGAGGCTCGCTACCGCCAGATCTGGGAGAAGACACCGTGGCAGCAGTGATCCCTTCCCGCCGCGCCCTTTTGCTCGCAGCCCCCGCGCTGGCCCTGTCCGGCCGCCTCGCACGCGCGCAGAACGGCAGCTGGCCCGAGCGGCCCGTGCGCGTCATCCTGCCCTGGCCGCCCGGCGGCACGGCCGACATCGTCGGGCGCCTGTTCTTCAACGCGCTCTCGCAAGGCACCGGCAAGCCCTTCGTGATCGAGAACCGTCCGGGTGCCACGGGCACGATCGGTGCGGCCGCCTTCGCGCAATCCACACCGGACGGCTACACCGTCATGCACGGCTCGACCGGCCTCTCGGTCGAGAAGGCCCTCTTCAGCAACCTGCCTTACGATGCTGGGAGGGACTTCATCCCGGTCTTCCGCACCGTTACCGTGCCGCAGTTCGTGCTGGTGCCGGCAAGCCTGCCGGTCCGGACGCTCGCGGAGCTGATCGCCTATGCCAAGGAGAAGCGCGGCATCAACGGCGCCTCGGCCGGCATTGGCTCCATCCAGCACCTCTCCATGGAGCTCTTCGCGCGCCAGACGGGCATGCCGGTCAACCACGTCCCCTACCGTGGGGGCGCGCCCATCTACACCGACCTGATGACGGGCACGGTGGACCTCTACTTCGGCAACGCCAACGCGCCAGTGGCCTTCGTAAAGGAGGGCAAGCTCCGAGCCCTCGCCCATACCGGCAAGGGGCGGCTCACCTCGCTGCCGGATGTTCCACCGGTCTCGGACCTGCTCCCGGGCTTCGAGACCTACGAGTGGAACGGCGTCTTCCTTCCCAAGGGTACCTCCCCGGCCGTGGTAGTGCGGCTCAACAAGCTGCTGAATGAGGCGCTCGCCAGGCCGGACGTGGCCGAGAAGCTTCGGAGCCAGGACCTTCAGGCCGAGCGCAACTCGCCCGAGGAGTTCGCTGCCTTCTTCGCGGCGCAGAGCCAGCGCTGGCAGGGCTTCGTACGCGAGGCAGGCATCCGGCTGGAGTAGGAAGGGCGGACCTTGTGATGGGAACGGCAAACGCCTTGCCGCACCTGCCGGTGCGCGAGGACTGGCTGGCGCGGGTTAAGGAGGAGATCATCGATCCTGGCCTGCCGATCGTGGACGCGCACCACCACCTCTGGGACCGTCCGGGTTCCCGCTACCTGCTGGACGAGCTGCTGCGCGACACGGGCGGCGGACACGACGTGCGGGCCACGGTCTACGTCCAGGCGCGCTCCATGTACCGCGCCGAGGGGCCGGATGAGGCCTGCAGCCTCGGCGAGACGGAGTTCGCCAACGGGGTCGCGGCCCGCAGCGCGAGCGGCCTCTACGGCCCGATCCGCGCCTGCGCGGGGATCGTCGGCATGGTGGACCTGATGCTGGGCGACGGCGTCGTCCCCCTGCTGGAGCGGCACCTTCGGGCCGGCGGGGAGCGTTTCCGCGGGGTGCGGAACCAGACGGCCTGGCACGCAGCGCCAGAGATCAACTCGAACCCCGTGCCGTCCCAGCGAGGCCTGCTTTCCGAGCCCGTCTTCCGCCGGGGAGCCGCGCGCCTCTCCGAGCACGGGCTGTCGCTCGACGTCTGGGCCTACCACACCCAGCTCGACGAGGTGCTGGCCCTAGCCCGAGCCCTGCCCGACCTGACGGTGGTGCTCGACCATTGTGGCGGGCCACTCGGAGCAGGCCCTTACCGCGGGCGGCGCGCGGAGGTGTTCGCGGAATGGACCGGGTGGATGCGCCGCCTCGCCGCCTGCCCGAACGTCGTGATGAAGCTCGGCGGCCTCGGCATGGCGGTGGGCGGCTTCGACTTCGAACGTCAGGACAGGCCGCCCACCTCCGAGCAGCTGGCGGCGGCTTGGCATCCTTACCTGGAGACCTGCGTCGAGGCCTTTGGCACTGCGCGCTGCATGTTCGAGAGCAACTTTCCCGTGGACAAGGGAAGCTATGGCTACGTCGTGCTCTGGAACACCTTCAAGCGCTTCGCCGCTCGGGCCTCGGCGGAGGAGAGAACCGCGCTGTTCAGCGGCACCGCAACCCGCACCTACCGCCTCCCGTCGCTTCCGGCGGACTGAACGAGAACGCAAGGAAATACCGGAACCATGATCGCGCGCCGCATCCTGCTCTCCGCCCCTGCCCTGCTCGCGCGGCCCGCCACGGCGCGCGCGCAGTCCTGGCCCGCGCGGCCCCTGCGCCTGATCGTCGCCTACCCGCCCGGGGGTGCGGTGGACCTCGCCGGTCGACTGATCGCGGAGGCCCTGAGCGCGCGCCTGGGACAGTCCGTCGTCGTGGAGAACCGCACCGGCGGTGGTGGCACGATCGGCACGGCCGCCGTCACCAACGCCGTGCCGGACGGCTACACTCTGGGTGCCAGCGCGGTGAACAGCCTCGCCATCAACCAGTACCTCTACCGCAACCTGCCCTATGACCCCCAGAAAGACCTCATGCCGGTCTCCCTCGGCTGGGAGGCGCCTCTCGTCGTCGTGGTGCCGGTTGATCACGTCCCCTCCAAGACCCTCCGGGAGTTCGTCACCTGGGCGAAGGCCCGACCCGACGGCGTAGCCTTCGGCAGTTCGGGCGTAGGCACCACCGTTCACCTCTCGGGCGAGATGCTGTGCCGGCGTACAGGTATTCAGGGCACGCACGTTCCCTTTCGCGGCGGGGCGGACGCACTGACCTCCATGCTGCGGGGCGACATCCAGTTCGTCGTCGACAACGTGCCGACCGCGCTCGCCAACCTGCGCGGCGGCAAACTGCGGGCGCTGGCCGTCACCTCGGCCGAGCACTCACTCGACCTGCCTGACGTGCCCACCATGGCCGAGGCTGGAGTCCAGGACTTTGTCGTGACCTCCTGGGGCGCCCTCACCGTGCCTGCGGGCACGCCCGGCCCCGTGGTGCAGCGGCTGTCCGAGGCCATGCGGGACGCCGCGGCCGACCCGGCCGTGCAGGCGCGCTTTCGTCCCACGGGCAACCGCATCCTCGGCACCACGCCGCAGGAGGCCGCGGCGCGGGCGGCAAGGGAGCGACCTATGTGGGCGCAGCTCGTACGCCAGTCCGGCGCGACGCTCGATTGATGGCGACGCCCGAGGCGGCGCTCGCCCCATGGTCGGCAGGGAGTGAGCCACCGGCAACACCGGTGCCGCCCGGCGCCACAGACTGCCATTTCCACATCTACGACTCGCAGGTTCCCTCCCGCCCGGGTACCCCGCACCATCCAGATGCGCTCGAGGAGGACTACCTCGCCCTCCGGCGCCGCCTAGGCGTCTCGCGCGGCGTGCTGGTGCAGCCTTCAGCTTATGGAACCGACAATGCCCGCCACCTCCCCGCCATGGAGGTATTGGGACCGAAGCAGTACCGGATGGTCGCGGTGGTGGAGCCAGACATCCCGGAAGCAGCCCTCCGGCGGCTCGACGCGGCGGGCGTGCGGGGCGTCCGCTTCAACCTTGTCATGCCCGGCGTGCTGACGGCCGAGGTGGTGGAGCCGCTCGGACGCCGTCTTGCCACGTTGGGATGGCACGTGCAGCTTAATGCATCCGAAGCTCAGCTCGTCGCGCTGGAGCCGGCCTTGACCCGGCTACCCTGCCGCTTGGTCCTGGACCACCTGGGTCAGGTGCCGCACCCGACGGGTCTGGGAAGCGCCGCCTTCGGTGTAGTCCGCCGGCTGCTCGACCGTGGAAGCACCTGGGTCAAAATCTCTGGTCCCTACATCCGTAGCCGCGCGGGGCCACCCACCTACGAGGATGCAGGCCGGGTGACCTCTGCGCTTGCGCAAGCCGCGCCGGAACGCCTTCTCTGGGGCAGCGACTGGCCACACCCGACACAGACGCCCGACCGTAAACCCAACGATGCCGATCTCTTGGATCTCGGAGCGGCTTGGGTGGCCTTCCCACCAGTCTGGCACCGGATCCTGGTGGACAATCCAATGGAACTCTACGGCTTCTCAGGCAGCAGGCGGTGACCTTCCGGGTTTGGTAAGTCTTAAATCGGGGCAACCGCCCCCTCCCTGCCCCTTCGGCACGATGATAGGCCTTACTCATCCTTGAGCCCACTCGTGAAGTTAGCGGCGTGTGCGCTATGCCGTGCCAAACAGGCAGGTCCCTGGATGAAAATCCTTGTGCCTGTGATGAACAGCCCCGCATCTTACGCTCCAGTCAAATCACCTCGTCCCCAGCAAGGTACTAGGACATCACAAACGCGAAGCGTTTGCCGTTTGTGGATGCGCCCCTGGCCGATCAAGGGTGACATCACGAGTGTGGTGGAAAACAGCCTGTGATGGTTTGGGTCTCGCTGGTACGCCTACTCACCGTCTCAGCAAGCGTCGGGAAGGCGCTGCTCGCAATCGCCATTGTTGGTGGCGTCATGCTGCCTCCCACCGCCCACGCGCTGCGCGGCATGGTCCCTGTCGTGGTGGTCGGGCTGAGCACGCTGGTGCTGCTGCGCGTGGACGTTCCGGCGACACTCGCGCAGTTACACCGCCCGGGCCGGCTCGCCGCAATCCTCGCTGTTCAGATGGTGGCCTGTCCCGTCCTTGTCTGGGCGTTGGTGCGGGAACTCCCGCTCGACACCAGCATCGCCGACGCTGTTGTCATCTTCGCTACCGACTCGGCGATCATCTCTGCACCGGCTTACGCTCGGCTGCTCGGCCTTGATGCGGAGATTGCTCTACTGGGTGCGCTCGCCGGCACTCTGCTGGTGCCTGTTACCGCACCACTGATCGCATGGGCTTTGACGGGGGTGGGCCTGGCGATCAGCATGAAAGCGTTCTCCGCCCGTCTCGGGACGGTGGTGTTGGTGCCACTCCTGCTCTCGCTGCTTGTCCGCCGGCTGGCTGGAGCGCCTCGGCTGGAGGCGCTAGGACCGGCCCTTGACGGGCTCACGGTATGGTTGCTCGTCGCCCTCGGCTTTGGTGTCATGGACGGGGTCGGTGCGCGGCTCCTAGCTGAGCCGGCCTGGGTGGTAGAGGCAACGCTCGTCGCCTGCGCTGCGACGGCCGGATTGAACCTGGCGACGGCGATCGTCCTCCTACCCTTCGGCGTCCGGGTCGCCGCGACCGCGGGCATGCTGAGCGGCTTCCGCAGCATGGTCCTCTACCTCGCTGTGCTGCCGACCGGGGCCGACGCACGGGTGGCGGTGTTCTTCGGCCTCTATCAGATCCCCCTCTACATCGGGCCGCTCATCATGGCACCCGCATACCGATGGCTCCTGCGAGGGCGCAGGAACGATCCTGCTTGAGCCCGGCGCACGGGGCGTGCGAGCCTCGGAAGCAAGCGGTGGAGGGTAGCCGGATGGCACTCGACGTGCGGGCCTTCACGGCCTTCGAGCGAGCGGCCCACGACCGCATCGCCACAGCCTACGCAAAGCACTTCGCCCCGTTAACCGCTCTCGCGCTTAAGCCGTTGCTCGACGTCGCACAGATCACTGAGGGACGGCAGGTGCTGGACGTGGCGACCGGACCGGGAGTGGCTGCTGCGGCCGCCCAGGCCCGCGGTGCAGCTGTTACGGGCGTGGACGTCGCCCCGGGCATGGTCGCGCTGGCGCAGCGGGCCTACCCGAAAGTCGAGTTCAAGGTGGCCGAGGTAGTCGCCCTTCCCTTCCCTGACAGCGCCTTCGATGCGGTGCTCTGCAACTTCGGGCTCGGCCATTTCCCGGCGCCCGAGGTGGCGCTGGCCGAGTGCGTGCGCGTGCTCGCGCCGGGTGGCGTGCTCGCCTTCAGCTGGTGGGATCAGCCCGTGCGGCAGCGGGTACAAGGGCTGTTCCGCGAGGCAATCGCCGAACTGGGGTTGCCGCCTCCGCCCGAGGTGCCGCAGGGCCATGACACGATGCGCTTCTCCGATCCGGAGGCTTTCGCCGGGCTGCTGCGAGGCGCTGCGCTTGAGGGCGTGCAGGTAGTGGCACACCGCACCACCTACTCGATGCCAAACGTTGAGGCGCTGTGGCAGGCAGGCATGGGCGGGATGGCGGTCACTGCGGCGGCTATTGCAGCTCAGGACGCCGCCACCCAGTCCCAGGCGCGCGAGGTGATCGCGCGTCGCGCCGAGGCCCATCGTGGCCCGCAAGGGCTCGAGATCCCGATCGCTTACTTCATTGGAGCGGGACAAAAGCCTTCGACATCGACGAGCTAACCGGCGCCCCTACTTGGTACCCTACCTGATGCTCTTCCTGCCGCCGAGCGGCGAAGTACCAACGGCACAGATGTGATCCCGCGATGAAGGCGCTTCCTCAGGTCGCCTAACCGCGCTTGGATGGCTCGGCGCAGTACTCCTGGAGTGCAGCCCAGATGGTGGCGAGGGTGGCATCCTCGGGTAGGCTGGCGTAAGGGCTGACCCTCGATGGCTCGTAAGGCGCCCGCCATGCCGTACAAAGCCAATGCCGACTGCCGCCACCGCATCCCAAAGGTCTGCGCAGCTTCCTGATGCTGTTGTCGCCTCAGGCACGCAGCCAAGCCCGTCCTCTGGTCAAAACACTTGTCAAAGCCTTGAATCGGGATGACTACCGGCAGGCTGGTGAGGGCCGGCAAGATCCGTGTCTTCGACTCGCGCGTTTGCGGGCGCATTACGTTAAGGCAGGATGGCGAAGGCACAGCGGGGACAGTTAACGGCATGACGCTCAAGCGGCTCGGCTTCTTCACCCGCGTGCTCGACGAGGCCGAACCCGCGGAGCGTTACCACTTTGCTGCCGCGCAGATTGTGCACGCCGAGCGCTGCGGCTTCGACTCAGCCTGGGTCGCACAACATCACTTCGACGGTTCGGAGGGCGGGCTGCCCGCTCCGCTCGTCTTTCTCTCCTATGTCGCGGCCCAGACCTCGCGCATCCGTCTCGGCACCGGCATCGTGACGCTGCCGCTGGAGAGCCCGATCCGGGTAGCCGAGGATGCGAGCGTTCTCGACTTGATGTCCGGCGGTCGGCTCGAGTTTGGGGTGGGGCCGGGCGGGACCTTCACGGCCTTTCGGGCTTTCGACTTGGACGCGGCCGATCGCGGCGTCCTCACAGAGCGGAACCTAGCCTTCCTGCGCGAGGCTTGGTCCGGCCAGCCGCTGCCGGGCGGCGACCGGCTCTATCCCGCCAACGCCTCGCTCAGCGCCCGCGTCTGGCAAGCGAGCTTCGGGACGGAGGGCGCCCGCCGCGCGGGGCTCGCCGGCGACGGGCTACTTCTCTCGCGCACGCAGCCCCGCCCTGTCGACGCGCAAGGCCTCTCACTCGACGGTATCCAGGTACCAATGATCGACGCCTATCTTGCGGCTCTTCCCGAGGGGACCGAGCCGCGCATCCTCGCGTCGCGGACCGTCTTCGTGGCAGAGGACGCGGCGGTGGCGCGGCGGCTGGCTTTGAGCGGTCTGGGCCGGGCCCGTGACCGGATCATCCGGCTGGGCCGAACGCCCCCGGCCGCCTCGGCGGAGGCCATGATCGCTGCCCAGGACGTGCATGCCGGTACGCCGGAGGCGGTGATCGCCTCCCTGCGGGCAGATACGACGCTCACCCGCGCGACGGATCTCGCGGTGCAGGTGCATTCTGTCGATCCGCCGCACGAGGCCATCCTCCGGTCTATTGAGCTCGTAGCCGAAGTGGTGGCGCCGGCGCTCGGCTGGGCTGGCGGGTCTACGGAAGGCCGGCACGCGGCCTGATTGCGCCTCTGCCGACTGGCCGAAGCCCTCTCGTGGTCATGCCGGGTGCACCGCCAAAGGCTCCGTTCAGGCCAGTTCGGCAACCACCGGCGGAACCCACGCTTGGCCCGGCACCGAGGCGAGAAGGGTACGCGTGTACTCGTTGCGCGGGGCGCCGAAGACCTGCTCGGCCGTTCCCTCCTCCACCACGTGGCCGTCGCGCATAACGGCGATGCGGTCGCAGATCTGCGCGGCGACGCGTAGGTCGTGGGTGATGAAGAGCAGTGACAGGCCGAGCCGCTTCTGCAGGTCCGCGAGGAGGCGTAGGACCTGCGCCTGGACGGAGACGTCGAGCGCCGAGACGGCCTCGTCCGCCACGAGCACCTCGGGACGGAGCGCGAGGGCGCGGGCGAGGCCGATCCGTTGCCGCTGGCCGCCGGAGAACTCGTGCGGGAAGCGGCCGAGGGAGTCGGGGCTCAGGCCGACGAGCTCGAAGAGCGCGCGGGCGCGCGCCATCGCCTCGGCCCGCGGGACGCCGTGGAGGATGGGTCCCTGCGCCACGAGGTCGCCCGCGCGGCGCCGCGGGTTGAGGGAGGCGTAGGGGTCCTGGAAGACCATCTGAATGCGGTGCGTCTCCCGCCGCCACGCGGTCGCGGGCAGGGAGAGGAGCTCGGTGTCGCCGAGGCGGATGCGGCCCGTCTCGGGCCGCAGCAGGCGCATCACGCAGCGCGCGAGGGTGGACTTGCCGGAGCCGCTCTCGCCCACGATGCCGAGGGTGCCGCCGCGGGGCAGGGAAAGCGTGACGTCGGCGACCGCGCGGGTCTCCGGGCCGCCCCGGCCGAACCAGCCGCTGCGGCGGTAAGTCTTGGAGACGCCCTCGATCCGCAGGACGGCCGGGGTGCCGGGCGGCAGGGGGGGGCGCGGGGCCGCGTGCAGCGGGGGCACGGCGGCGATGAGGCTGCGGGTGTAGGGGTGGCCGGGACGGTTCAGGACGGCGTCGGCGGTGCCGCTCTCGACGAGGCGGCCGTGCTGCATCACGGCGACGCGGTCCGCGATCTCCGCCACCACGCCGAAGTCGTGGGTGATGAAGAGCACGGCGGTGCCGCGCCGCCGCTGGAGGTCGCGGACGAGGGCGAGGATCTGGGCCTGGGTGGTCACGTCGAGCGCCGTCGTCGGCTCGTCGGCGACGATGACGTCGGGCTCGAGCGCGAGGGCCATGGCGATCATGGCGCGCTGGCGCTGGCCGCCGGACAGCTCGTGGGGGTAGGCCTGCAGGGCCGCGCGCGGGTCGGGCAGCCGGACCTCGGTCAGCAGGGCGAGGGCGCGCTCCTCGATCGCGGCCCGGGACAGGCGCGTGTGGATGCGGAACATCTCGCCGATCTGGTCGCCGATGCGGCGGAGCGGATTCAGCGCCGTCATCGGCTCCTGGAAAATCATGGCGATACGGGCGCCCCGGATCCGCCGCATCGCCGCCTCCGGTAAGGCTAGCAGATCCTCGCCCGCCAAACGCAGGTTACCGCCGGCCACCGCGATGCCGGGGGGCAGCAGGCGCATGATGGTGCCGGCCAGCAGCGACTTCCCCGACCCGCTCTCGCCAACCACGCAGAGGATCTCCCCGCGATCGAGCGAGAGCGAGACGCCCTGCAGCGCAAAGTCCCGGTCGCCCCTGGGGGGCAAGCGCACCGTAAGGTCGCGAATCGCCAGCAAGGCGGTCATGGCCTGCCCCTCAGCCGGGGATTCAGCGCGTCGTTCAGTCCCTGCCCGACGAGGGAGACGGCGAGGACGGTGACGAGGATGGCGAGCCCCGGGATGGCCGAGACGTACCACTGGACCCGGAGCACGGCACGGCCCGCCCCGATGAGGTTGCCCCAGGAGGGGACATTGGGGTCAGACAGGTTGAGGAAGGCCAGGGCGCTCTCCAGCAGGATGGCTGTCGCCATCACCACACCCGCGTAGACGATCACGGGCGGCAGGGCGTTGGGCAGGATCTCCCGCAGGATGATCTGCGCGTCGCGCATGCCGAGAGTCCGGCAGGCCTCGATGAACTCGCGCTGGCGGAGCGTCAGGAACTCGGCGCGGGTGAGGCGCGCCGAGGCGGGCCAGGAGACGAGCCCGATCGCCAGTGTCACCGTACCGATCTCGGAGCCGAAAACGGCGACGAGGACCAGGAGGAGAAGGAAGTTCGGCAGGATCTGGAACATCTCGGCAATGCGCATCAGCGCGTCGTCCACCCAGCCGCCGTAGTAGCCCGCGAGGGCGCCGACAGCGATCCCGATGGTGACCGAGAGGAGGGTGGCAACCAGCCCGATTGCGAGCGAGATGCGCGCGCCGTGCAGGATCTCCGCCGCGATGTCGCGCCCGGTGTTGTCGGTGCCGAGCGGGAAGCGCGGATTGGTCAGAGGCCACTGGAGGGGACGGCCCGCAAGGCGGAGGGGATCGTCGGGGTAGAGGGAGGGGGCTGAGAGGGCCGCGGCCACCACGAGGAGGAGGAGCAACAGGCCGATCAGCCCGGCGGGGTTGCGGAGGAAGCGGCCGAGCGTGCTCACGCGCGCCCTCCGATGCGGGGATCCAGCCGCGCGTAGAGGAGGTCCACCACGAGGTTCACGGCGATCACCAGCAGGGCCGAAACGAAGACGATGCCGAGTAGCGTGTTCAGGTCCCGCTGTGTCACGGCGTCGTAGGCTAGGCGGCCGAGACCCGGCAGGGCGAAGACGCTCTCCACCACGACGGCGCCGCCGAGCAGCGTGCCGGCCTGGAGCCCGATGAGCGTAACCATGGGGAGGAGCGCATTGCGGAGAGCGTGGCGCAGGAGGACGCCAGCCTCGCCCAGTCCCTTGGCGCGCGCCGTGCGGACGTAGTCCAGGGTCATCACCTCGAGCATAGAGGCGCGCATGATGCGCAGGTAGATGGCGAGGAAGATGAGCGCGAGGGTTACGGTTGGCAGGAGCATGTGGGTGGCGATGTCCATCGCGCGGGCGAGGCCGGTCAGGCCGCCGCCGATCTCCTCGAAGCCACCCGGGGGCAGCCAGCCGAGATAAATGGAGAATAACACGATGCTCATCAGCCCGAACCAGAAGGACGGCGTGGCGTAGAAGACGAGGCCGAGGGTGGAGATGAGCGTGTCGGGCCAGCGATGCACGCGGCGGGCTGCCAGGATGCCGAGGGCGGTGCCAGCGGCGATAGCCAGCAGAAGGGAGGAGAGCATCAGCAGCAGCGTGACCGGCAGGCGCTCCAGGATCACGCTAGCGACCGGCTTGCCGTAGATGCTGGAGAAGCCGAGGTCGAGCTGCACCAGCCGCCAGAGGTAGCGGCCGAGCTGGATGGGGACGGAGACGTCGAGGCCGTAAAACTGGCGGAGCTGCTCCATCATCGCCGGGTCCCCGCCGCCGATCTGCGCCGTGAGCGCGTCCACCGTGTCGCCGGGGGCGAGCTGGAGGAGGAGGAAGAGGCCGACGAGGACGAGCAGCAGAGTCGGCAGGCTGGCGAGCAGTCGGCGCGACGCGAGGGCGAGGAGTCGCACGGCTCAGCCCGGGGCCAGGGTGGTGTCGTGCCAGTCGGCGGACCCCCAGCGCGGCGTGTTCAGGGCGTTACCCACGCGCTTGCTGATGATCGTCTGGAACTCGCGCTCGATGGCCATCCAGATCGGCAGCTCCTCGTTCACGGCGTGGAGCCACTCGGCGTAGAGCGCCTTGCGCTTCGCTGGGTCTGTCTCGGAGGCGGCCTGGTCTGTGAGGGCGTCCACCTTGTCCGACTGCCAGCCCCACTGGTTGGTCCAGGGCGCACCCTTGGGGCTGCCCGAGCGGTACCAGACAGTGGTCGAGACCGCAGGGTCGCCGCGGTACTGGTGCCAGCCCGTCGCGAGGTCGAAGTTCCAGTCGCGGTAGACAGCGGTCAGCGCGCCGGCGGCGTCGTAGTTCACGATCTCGACCCGGATCCCGACCGCCTGGAGCGACTGCTGGACGAAGGTGGCGAGCAACGGCACGTCCTCCCCGTTCGGGATGGGCACGAGGCGGAGCGCGAAGCGGACGCCGCCAGCGCCGCGGCGGAAGCCCGCCTCGTCCAGCAGGGCTTCTGCGCGGCGCTTGTCGAAGGCATAGGGCGGCTTGGCATCGGCCGGGAAGAAAGCGGCGGAGGTGGAGGGGATGGGGCCCGCGGCGGGCTTGCCCTGGCCGTAGAGGAAGTTCTCGATAAAGAAGGGCACGTCGATCGCGTGGGCGATCGCGCGACGCACCCGGACGTCCGCGAGCTCCCGCCGGCGGTGGTTGAACTCGAGCGTGTTGTTGAAGGCGTTCGCCTCGGAGCCGTGGGTGGTGACGGTGAAGCGCGGGTCCTTGCCGAGGCGGTCGAGATCGGCGAGGCCGATGCCGTTGTAGGTGGAGACCTGGACCTGCCCCGTCTCAATGGCGGCGGTGGCGGCGCTGCGGTCAGTGATGAAGCGCCAGACAATCCGGTCGAGTGGAGGGGCGCCGCGCCAGTGGCTGAGGTTGCGCTCGGCGATGACGTACTGCCCGCGCTCATACTGCACGAACTTAAAGGGCCCGGTGCCAACCGGGGCTGTGTTGGCCGGGTTCTCAAGCACGTTTGTGCCCTCGAAAAGGTGGCGCGGCACGACGTAGCCAAGGTCGCAGAGGGCGCGCAGCAGCAGGTCCAGCGGCATGGGGCGGGCGTAGCGGAACACTGCCGTGTGCGGGTCGGGGGTGCCCACGGCATCCAAGTATTGCTGCAGCTGGGTGCCGTAGTTGAGGTGCTTCTTCCAAAGCTCCATCGCGTTGTACTGCACGTCTGCCGAGGAGAATGGTTTGCCGTCGTGCCAAGTCACCCCCTCGCGCAGGCGGAAGGTGACGGTGCGGCCATCGGGCGTGCTCTCCCAGCTTGTGGCAAGGACGGGTACGGGCTTTCCGGTCGCATCAAGGTCGACCAGCGCCTCGATCATCTTGCTGGTGATGGCATAGACGCCAGTGGAGGCGCGGAGCGCGGGATTTAGAATGCGCTGTTCGCCGCTCATATGGGCGGTGAGAATGCCGCCGGGGCGGGGCACGGCCTGGGCGGCGGCCTCGCGGGTGGTCTGCATGGCGGCCAGGAAGGCCGGGAGGGATGCCAGGACAACGCGCCGGGTGGACATGACGGAACTCCGGGAAGCTAGGGTTGGGAAGGGGCATGAACCATGCCAAGGGTGCTATCCGTCGCAGGCTGATGGAGGATGGGCGACTCCGCCATCGCACACCCGGCGCCGGTCAGCTAATAAAAGCCAACGCCAGCCCGGCGGCGCCGGAGGCGGGGACAAGCACACGGCCGTCCTCGACGAGGAGACGCTCTACGCGGCTGTGTTGAAGCAAGCGCCCGGTTTCCGCCGGGTCTCGCACATGGATGGAGAGCGCGACCATGCGGTCGGTGGCATCCGTCTGGACGAGTGCGGTGCCGCGGTAGCGCTCGGCTATCTCCGCCGGGGTGAGGATGAGGACGGACGCCATATCGGCGGGAATGGCGAAGCCGCCCTTCGTGGGTTTGACCGCCTCCTCGCCAAAGAGATCACGATAAAGCGTGGCGGTCTGCTCAGGATCGGCCGCGGCAATCACGAACTCGGCAATGCCGGTGGCTCCGTTCGGGTGCTGTCGCCACTCGTCCCGCCAGACGAGTTCAGGCGTGAAGTGTTGACAGAAGAAGACGCGGCCGTTCGCTGTGCGCGGGTCCGAGAGCGTGGTCGTGCGGAAGCGCGCCTCGGCCACACCGTCTGTAGTGCGCACGGGGCGGTGGAACTCGCGCGGTTCCTCCACTTGGAGGCCGCGCGCACGTAGGGAGGTGGCAAAGCTGGCATCGGCCGGTGGCTTGAAGACCAGACCAGCCAAGCCGGTCGGGTTCTGGAGAAAGTCCACGCGTGCCGCCTCGCGGCCGGGCTCGACACCGAGCAACTCTAGGTAGTCCTCCTCAAGGATCGCCAAGTGGTTGCTCGAACCGAGCGAGTGGTGCCCGCGCTCCGTGAGCGCGAAGCCGAGCTTCGCATACTGTTCAGCGGCTTTATCAAGGTTTCGGGCCACGTTGATCACGACATGATCAATGACAGGACGGAGCATGGGCAATGGAGCCTTTCAGGGACCGCGCAAGCGCCGGCGCGGATCCGTGACGGTATCACGGGCGTCATCGCGTGGCGTCGTTAGGGTCTGTGCAGTTCAGCTGTGTGAAGCATGCATGACATGACCTTTCCCCGCACGAGTGGACAGGGGTTACGGCCTACGCGGCCGCGGCGAGTTGTTCCATTTCAGCTGGGGCTTTGTAGCCGATCGCTGAGTGGAGGCGGGTTCGGTTGTAGAAGGCTTCGATGAAGGCGAAGAGGGCAGATCTTGCGGCTTGTCGGGTCGGGAACGGCTCGTCCTCCCCGAGTTCGGTCTTGAGGCTGCCGAAAAAGCTTTCCATGGGGGCGTTGTCCCAGCAATCGCCTTTTCGGCTCATGGAGCAGAGCATGCCGTGCTTGGCGAGCAGGCGGCGGTAGCCTNTGACCTTTCCCCGCACGAGTGGACAGGGGTTACGGCCTACGCGGCCGCGGCGAGTTGTTCCATTTCAGCTGGGGCTTTGTAGCCGATCGCTGAGTGGAGGCGGGTTCGGTTGTAGAAGGCTTCGATGAAGGCGAAGAGGGCAGATCTTGCGGCTTGTCGGGTCGGGAACGGCTCGTCCTCCCCGAGTTCGGTCTTGAGGCTGCCGAAAAAGCTTTCCATGGGGGCGTTGTCCCAGCAATCGCCTTTTCGGCTCATGGAGCAGAGCATGCCGTGCTTGGCGAGCAGGCGGCGGTAGCCTTGCGCAGCGTATTGGCTCCCGCGGTCCGAGTGCAGCAGCAGTTCCGGACCTGGTCGGCGGTTGGTGATCGCCATCTGCAGGGCAGCGATCGTCAGCTCCTGGGCCATGGTCTCGCGCATGGCCCAGCCGACCACCTTGCGTGAGAAGAGATCCAGCACGACGGCGAGATACAGCCAGCCCTCACCAGTTGGAATGTACGTCATGTCCGCCAGCCACACCCTGTTGGGTCCGGAAGCGGTGAACTGGCGGTCCAGAAGGTTGGGGGCGACGGGGAAGCTGTGCTTGCTATCGGTGGTCACCCGGAAGCGGCGTTTGGTCCGTACTCCGATGCCGTGCTGCCGCATCAGGCGCGCCACCCGGTTGCGGCCCACCCGCTGCCCCTCGGCTTGCAGGGCCGCATGGACCCGTGGACTGCCGTAGCGGCGTCGGCTCTCGGCATGCACACGGCGGATGTCCCCAAGCAAGGCCTGGTTGGCCTGCGAGCGGATGCTCTCGGACCGGCCCCTCCACGCATAGTAGCCGCTGGCGCTCACCTCCAGGACCGAGCACATCACCCGCACAAGGAACATCTCGCGATGGTCCTCGATGAAACGGAACCTCATCTCGGCGGGCCCGAGAAGATGCCGATAGCTTTTTTTAGGATGTCGCGCTCCATCTGAGCCCGCTCGAGCTCCCTCCGAAGCTGCCGAATCTCGGCCTGCTCCGGTGAAGCGGGCAGCGTTACCTTGCCAGTACCCCCTTGTCCTGCGGCCAACCCAGCTAGTCCATGACTTCGCGCCCGCCAGTTCCGCAGCATCGATGACTGGATCCCAAACTCCTTCGCCACCTGCATCAAGGGGCGGCCGCTGCTCTCCAGCAACAACACCGCCTCCCGCTTGAACTCCTTCGTGAACTCCCGTCGCGTCTTGCTCGTCATCAGGGCACCTCGCTCCCGCAGGAGCTTATCTGAAGTGTCCACCAACACGGGGGAGGGTCACCCTCGTCTACACAAGCAGTGAATCAGCCTACGTCGCGCCGGGTCCACACACATCCACGCACAGGTCTCATAAGGCCTCGTTAACCTTTCGGCTGCTTCAATGAGCCTACCGAGAGGGCCAAAAACTAGCTTCCTCTGACTGCAAATCATCGCCCTTATGGCCTGGGCTGGCGTGGTTGCAAAAGCCGCCTCACCAGCCCCCCTCGGCCTGCTCAGGGCAGAGGCTCAGCGGCGCGCTCACGTCACCTGGAAGGCCTTGGCGAGAGCGGAAACGCTGAGGCCCTCCTCCGCGTCGAACATGTCCCACACGAAGACAGTGCCGGTCCTCCGCTCGACTTCGGCGACCGTCGCCATCAGGTCGAGAGAGTCGACAATGCCCAGACCCATGAGGTGCCGGTCGCCAAACGTCGCTATCGAGAGGCCGGCTTGCTCGATCTTCGGACGCAGGACCTCCAATATTGTCGTGCGAACCGCGTCCCAAGACATTCGCCATTTCCACTGTCATCGCACGCAGCGCGCTGTAGGCTGTCCTGGTAACCAAGTTCAAGGCTTACGGCAGCGGCTCAAGGGCGCCGACGCCTCGCCGCCCTGCCCTTCGCACCGGCAGTCCAGCCGATCCACCAGATCCACCGAGGCCAGTCGCCTCTTGAGGTTCATGCAGCGAAACCGCGCACTGGTCAGGTGCAGATCCGCCTCCGGCGCAGGTCGTGCCCCCGGTGATGGTGTAGGAGGCGGCCGCCCGGGTCAGGGCGGCCATCGCGGTGAACCTCGGTAAGATTGGGTTGTCGAGACCTGACCTGAACCATGGAGACCACGATGACCAACGACAGAGTTGCCCTTCGGGAGCTTCTGGAGAAGGGCTCTGACGCGACGTTTCTGCGGGAGATGATCGGCTTTGCGGCCCATCGGCTGATGGAGCTGGATGCGGAGGGGGTCTGCGGCGCTGGGCATGGCGAGCGCAGCGCCGAGCGGGTGAACCAGCGGAACGGCTATCGGGAGCGCGACTGGCAGACCCGGGCCGGGACGGTGGAGCTCAGGATCCCGAAGCTCCGGCGCGGCTCCTACTTCCCCGCTTTCCTGGAGCCCCGGCGGCTGGCGGAGAAGGCGCTGACGGCGGTCATCCAGGAGGCCTATGTCCAGGGGATCTCGACGCGTTCAGTGGACGACCTGGTCCGGGCCATGGGGCTGGAGGGGATCAGCAAGAGCCAGGTGAGCCGCCTGTGCGGCGAGATCGATGGCCGGGTGCAGGACTTCCTGGCCCGCCCCATCGAGGGCGACTGGCCCTACCTGTGGCTGGACGCCACCTACGTGAAGGTCAGGGAGGCAGGCCGCCTGTTGGAGGCAGTGCCTCCAACCGGTGGCCGTCACCATCGCGGTGGGGGTGAACAGCGACGGCCGCCGCGAGGTGCTCGGCATGGCGGTCGGCGCCTCCGAGGCCGAGACCTTCTGGACCGACTTCCTGCGCGGCCTCGCCCGCCGAGGGCTGCGCGGCGTCAAGCTGGTCATCTCCGACGCCCACGAAGGTCTCAAGGCTGCGGTGGCCAAGGTGCTCAGGGCCACATGGCAGCGCTGCCGCGTGCATTTTGGCCGCAACGCCGCTGCTCACGCGGGCAAGACCCAGCGCCGCATCGTCTCCGCCTGGATCGGCACCGCCTATGCCGAGGCCGATGCCCCGGCCGCCCACGCCCAGTGGCGCAAAGTGGCCGACCAGCTCCGCCCCACGGTGCCCCGGCTGGCCACCCTGATGGATGCCGCCGAGGAGGACGTGCTCGCCTTCATGGACTTTCCCCGCGAGCACAGAGCCAAGCTGCACAGCACCAACCCCATCGAGCGGCTCAACGGCGAGATCAAGCGCCGCACCGACGTGGTGGGCATCTTTCCCAACGAAGCCGCCATCACCCGCCTCGTTGGCGCACTCCTCCTCGAACAGTCCGACGAGTGGGCCACCCAGCGCTCCCGCACCACGACGCTGGAGACCATCGGCGCCGTGAGCGATACTGCCTCCATCAGCCTGCCCGCCGCGGCCGCCTGACACCGCGGCTCAGCCCGCTGAGGAGCACCGCTCCTACACCACGCCCTGGGGCACGATCTCCGGCGCACCCGGGACGGGCACAAGTTCCGCCTGCTGAATGTCGTCGATGAGTTCTCCCGCGAGCGCCTGGCCATCCGAGTGGGCCGACAACTCAGGGCCGCTGACGTCATCGACGTGCTGTCGGACCTGAACATCCTGCGCGGCGTGCCGGGTCATGTTCGTTCGGACAACAGGCCCGAGTTCGCCGCCAACGCCGTGAAGGGCTGGATCACCGGCGTGGGTGCTAAGACAGCGTTCATCGAGCCCGGAAGCCCTTGGGAGAACGGCTACGTGGAGAGCTTTAACGGCAAGCTCCGGGACGAGCTACTCCCATCTTCCTGTCCGGCCTCACCGCCCTCAAAGCGGGCGACATCATCTTCGCCTGATGATGCCAGCCTCCGAGGTAGGATGCGGCTGGCCTTAAGATTGGCAGTTCAGAGGAGTAGCCTCGACCAGACCAGATCGCGTCTTCCTTCAATGGAGTGAGCGAGCGAGTTGTGAAACCTCGCCACCCAGGGCTGCCGTTGTAAGCATGGCAAGTTGTCCCGTCGCCTCTGCCCGACGAGCCTCGGCCATGCAAGCAGTGGCATCCCGGCAATCATTTTTCGAAATCAAAGCGGGTATCAACTGTGCCGGACTATAACCGTCACCGCCATAGTCCTTAAACCAATGAACTCGCGCCGCTGCCAACGCGTGCACGGCATCGGCGGCCCGAAGGAAGTAGGTGCCTCCTTGCCCCGGGCGGGCGCCGCGACCAACGAGGATAAGGACGATTGTCCATACCGGATCCTGGGCAGCATCGAGGTCGCCTGAGGAGTTGGTGCACGCGTACGGGTCGTCAAAAGGCATTTGCCGAATCCAGACGATCGATCAGGAACCGACCGTTAATCACAATTACGAGAGACATATGTCAAGAAGATATGCGGTCTGGACTGATCATGTGCTCAGGGCCGGCGCAGGGCGGCCTTAGGCGCTGAACTGTTCCTCGAAGACGCCCGTTAGCACGCGCTCGAGTTCGCGCTTCACCGGGTCGTGGCCGCTCTGCTTGAGGAACTCGCCAAGCTCGAGGCGAACGTTGCCCTGGTACAGGGCGCCGCCTCGGCGGGCTTTCACGTTCTCCCAGACGTGCTCGACGTGCAGGAGGCACTGTTCTGTGTCGAACACCAGGAACCAACGGTCCTGGCTGTTGCTCACGGAGCTGGGTGACGTCTGGTGCAGCTGCCGGCGAAGTTGGGTCATTCCGCGCTTCCATATCGAGGTTGCAATAAGCGGTACGCGACGCTGATCCAATTAGGAAGCGTCGCATTCGCATATGATCGTGAGGGGTACCGCGAAGTGCTTCCCCTGGAGGGCCGCTGATGAAGTAGCCGACCATCCTACTGGCCCGACCGGGCCTCCTGCATGATCGTGCGGATCTCACAATCAGTCGTAATGTGCACCCGATGCGGGCGGGCTAACACGCCGGCCCCGTTTGACGTGCCTGCCACGCCCAACGAGCGCGGTAGCGCGGCTCAATCAAGAGGTTTGCTGCAACTGCTTCAGCTGGGACGTCGCGGCGTCGTAGGCCTCCTCGGCACTGCGGAACCCTTGTTTGCTGGCGGCCAGGGGCGCGGCTGTCGGGGAGGGCGCTCCTTCGTCGAGCAGGTACCAGTGCCAGACCTGGGCGCCATGGCCGTGGCGCTCCACGACGATCTGAAAGCCGGGAGCGTCCCTGGCCGATCGTGCATCAAGCACTGATCGTTCGAGCAGGGTTGGCTGGCTGCTCAAGGCGAGGCCTGAGAGGCGGCGTGCTGGTAAGAGGCCGGCATCGTGCCAGCGGCCGGGCTGCGGATCATGCCTTGGGCCGGGTCGCGCAGGACGTACCCGCGTCCCCAGACGGTTCCGATGAGGTCCTCGCAACCGGCCTGGACGAGCTTCTTGCGGAGCTTGCAGATGAAGACGTCGATGATCTTGACCTCCGGCTCGTCCATGCCGTTGTAGAGGTGGTTGAGGAAGGCTTCCTTGGTCATCACCGCGCCCTTGCGGAGAGTGAGGAGCTCAAGAATCGCGTACTCCTTGGCCGTGAGGTGGACGGGCTTGCCACCGACGGTCGCCGCGTGAGCGCTGAGGTCGACGGTAAGACTCCCGACCGAAATGCTGGGCTGGGCGAAGCCCTTGGCGCGCCGGACGATGGCCTGGATGCGGGCGATGAGTTCCTGGTTGTCGAAGGGCTTGACGAGGAAGTCGTCGGCGCCGAAGCCGAAGCCCTGCACCTTGGCGCCGGGACGGGAGAGGCCCGACAGAATCAGCACCGGGGTCGCACTCCGGGCGGCGCGCAGGCGGCGGACCACCTCGTAGCCCTCCATGTCCGGCAGCATGAGGTCGAGCACCACGATGTCGTACTCGTAGAGCCGGGCCAGCTCCAAGGCCTCTTCGCCGGTGTCGGTGGCATCAACCATCATGCCCTGGGTCTTGAGCATGAGGGTCACCCCGCAAGAGGTGGTCAGGTCATCTTCGACGAGCAGGACGCGCATGAGGGAGGTTCCGTTCACGAGATCGTGATTAATGAATACAACCATAGCGCGAGTCTGCCAAGTCGTTTCGTTATCGCCTGATGTTTCAGGGATGAGAATTTTGACGAATCGCGTTCAGTCGTT
Source organism: Muricoccus nepalensis (assembly GCF_006438825.1). Classification (GTDB taxonomy): domain Bacteria; phylum Pseudomonadota; class Alphaproteobacteria; order Acetobacterales; family Acetobacteraceae; genus Roseomonas; species Roseomonas nepalensis. Next base: position 595 of record NZ_RCZP01000063.1, on the reverse strand, counting down.
CTGGTTCGACCCGTCCTGCCCTCAATTTAGGCGAAGTTTCTCGTTGTGAATCAATGGGGTGTTTTTATGTTTGAAAGTGGTCTCTCAGAACTGACACGAAGTGCTCTCGTTCGGAAGATTAAGGTCTGCAATCTAGAGTTGTGTAACGGACATCTTTGATGCAGGAGCTCCATTCCATCGAGCACATGCTGGTTAGCGGTCGGTACGAGGAAGTAGGCATCTACGATGTGGCCCCAGGTTGGTGATCTCTGGTGACCTTTTCGCGCCGAGTGTCGAGGACGTAAAAAATGGACACTTATACCGCCGAGCGGATGAACTGATGCGGTGGACGGCCCCTGAGCGGCATCGATGTGCCAGGCTCGCGGCTGTTGAGGTCAGCGAGCGAAGGGACCGTCCGCATGCAGGTTACCACCATCGGCTTGGACATCGCCAAGCGCGTGTTCCAGGCGCACGGCGTGGATGAGGCTGGCCGGGCCGTGCTACGGCGAAAGCTGCAGCGGGTCGAGGTGCTGACCTTCTTTCGAGGCCTGCCGCCCTGCCTTGTCGGCATCGAGGCGTGCGGCACGGCGCATCACTGGGCGCGCGAGATCCGGGC
>NZ_RCZP01000062.1 GCF_006438825.1 Muricoccus nepalensis | reverse complement strand
GCGAAGGCGACGGAGGAGATCGGCGCGCAGATCGCGGCCATGCAGGGCGAGACGGGTCGGGCGGTGGAGGCGATCGGGGGCATCGTGCGCACGATCGAGGAGATGGGCGGGATCACCGCGCAGGTGGCGGCGGCGGCCGAGCAGCAGAGCGCGGCGACGCAGGAGATCGGGCGCGCGGTGGCCGAGGCCGCGCACGGCACGCGGGACGTGACCCGCCACACGGCGGGGGTCACCGAGGGCGCCGAGCGCACCGGCGCCGCCGCCGCCCAGGTCCGCGCCGCCTCCGGACAGCTCGCCCAGCAGTCCGAGGTGCTCCGCGAGCGCGTGAACCGCTTCCTAGAGGGGATCCGCGCGGCCTGAGCGGTGGCGCCGGGGGCCCTCCCTGGCGCTACTCCTCCTCGACCTCGCCCGGCCCGCGCTCGAGGCGGCTGCGCACCGCCGTCAGCTCCTCGAGCCAGCGGTCGAGCATGGCGCGCAGCCCGTCGGGGGTGACGCCCTCCACGCTGTCGAGGCGCGAGACCACCACGCGCCGCTCCTCGGGCAGCTCCACCCGCGCCCAGCGCGTCAGCCCGTGGAGCGCGAGCGCGAGGGCCAGCGCGTCCCCCTCCTCCACGCTGATCGCGAGCGAGAAGGCGATCGTGCCGTAGTGCCAGGCGAGCGCGGGCGGGTCCTCCTCCTCCACGGGGTCGGTCAGCTCGACCTGGAAGGGCAGGGGGGCGCCGTGCTGCACGAGGAAGGCGGGGGCCTCGTCGTCGTCCTCGGGCTCGCCCTCGATGATCTCGAGCCCGGCCTCGCGCAGCAGCCCCTCGACGTGGATGGGCCGCAGCCCCTCGAGGAAGGCCTCGGCCTCGCCGAGCGCCGTCTCGTGGATGACCGAGGCCTGCAGGGGGATGCCGGGGTCCCAGCCGAAGGCGCCCACCAGCGCCTCCATCACCGTGTTCGCGAGGGAGGCGCAGCCGGCCTCGTCCAGCGGCGGCAGGTCGCGCGACCAGTCCTCCCGGCCCTGGGGCGCGAGCGTCAGGCCCAGCCCCTTCAGCACGCCCGCGCGCTTGCGCGCCGAGACCGGCAGCTTCGCGAAGGCGCCGCGCGGCGCGAAGCGGCCGGACGCGACCTCCACCGCGCTGCTCGCGAAGGGCGCGGAGAAGACCTGCGCGTAGGCGGCCTCCCCCACGCCCGGCAGCATCGCCGAGACCGTGAGGAAGCGCATGTCGCCGAGCGCCCAGGAGATCCCCTCCTCCTCCGGGTCCCAGAGGCAGGTGGACATCACCGCGCGCGTCAGCTTGCGCAGCACCTCCGCCGGAGTGGCCCGGGGCCCTCCCCGATGCAAGGTCCAGCCCCGGGTCCGTCGTTCCATGGTCATGCCACCCATTCTTCGCGCGGCCGGGCGCGCCGCCAAGGCCCCGCCCGCGCTTCCCGGCGCGCGGCCGGCGCCCGCCCCGCGGTTCCGGGAACGGCGGGCCGAGGAAGGGCGCGCCCCACCCCGCCCGCCCCGGCCCTCACGCGTTCAGGAAGGCCAGCAGGTCCGCGTTCAGCCGGTCCTTCTCGGTGAAGAACAGCCCGTGCGCCGCGCCGCCGTACTCGACCAGCTTCGCCCCCGTGATCAGCCGCGCCGCCGCCCGGCCGGAGACGTCGATCGGCACAGTCTGGTCGGCGTCCCCGTGGATGATCAGCGTCGGCACCGCGAAGGCGCGCATGTCCGCGCGGAAGTCGGTCTCCGAGAAGGCGCGCACGCAGTCCACCGTCGCCTTGGGCGAGGCCTGCAGCGCGAGGCCTAGCGCCCAGTCCATGATCTCGGTCGTCACGGTGAAGTTGAGCATCCCCGCGCCGAAGAAGGACTTGCCGAAGGTGGCCAGGAAATGCGGCCGGTCCTCCAGCAGCCCCGACACGATCCCGTCGAAGACCTCCTTCGGTACGCCCTGGTCGTGCCCCGGCGCCTTCAGCAGGTAGGGCGTCACCGCGCTGACAAGCACCGCCTTCGCCACGCGCGCGTGGCCGTGCCGCGCGAGGTAGCGGGCCACCTCGCCGCCGCCCATCGAGAAGCCGACCAGTGCCGCGCCCTGGAGGTCGAGCCCGTCCATCAGCGCTGCCAGGTCGTCGGCCATCGTGTCGTAGTCGTAGCCGGTGTAGGGCTTCCCGCTCTCCCCGAAGCCGCGGCGGTCGTAGGCGATGACGCGGAAGCCCTGGGCGGCCAGGAACAGCGCCTGGTACTCCCACATGGCCCCGCTGAGCGGCCAGCCGTGGATGAGCACGACGGGCTTGCCCGTCCCCCAGTCGGTGTAGTGGAGGGCAACGTCGTCGCGCGTCTTCACGAAGGGCACACCGGTCTCCTTTGGCCAAGCGGCGCGGCCGGCAGGGCCGCTTCCAGGCCCGGACGGAACGGCCCCCCGCCGTATCGGTTGCCCCGCGCGGCCGCCGCGCAAGGCGTCGGTTGCCGCGCCACGCGCCCGCCGGCGGCTGCCGGCCCGGAAACCATCCCCCGCCGGCCCCCGTTTGCGGCACCGCACATGGCAGCCATGCCGCACGACCTCCCCCGATCGGCCGGCGGCGCACCAAATCCCGTCCTGACCGCCGGCGACCCCGGCGCCGCGACCCCGCCGGCACGCCCGGTTCCCGCCACCCGCGCCCCGGCCCCGGACCCCTGGTCCGGGCGCCCGGCCGGCGCCCCCGAAAGGTTCCCCATGACCGCCGATCCCGCCAGCAGCCCCCTGTTCACGCCCACGAAGGTCGGCGCTATCGGCCTCGCCAACCGCGTCGCCATGGCGCCGCTGACGCGCAGCCGCGCGGTTGCCGGCGACGTGCCGCGCCCCTCCGCCGCCACCTACTACGCGCAGCGCGCGACCGCGGGCCTGATCATCTCGGAGGCGACGCAGATCTCGCCGCAGGGCAAGGGCTACGCCTTCACCCCCGGCATCCATTCCGAGGCGCAGCTCGCCGGCTGGCGCCCGGTGACGGAGGCCGTGCACAAGGCGGGCGGCCGCATCGTCGCCCAGCTCTGGCACGTCGGCCGCATCTCCCACCCCGACCTGCAGCCCGGCAACGCCCTCCCCGTCGCGCCCTCCGCCATCACGCCCAAGGGCCAGGCCTTCACCGAGACGGGCTTCAAGCCGCATGTCGAGCCGCGGGCGCTGGAGATCGGCGAGATCCCCGGCATCGTCGCCGACTACGTCGCCGCGGCGCGCAACGCGCTGGCCGCCGGCTTCGACGGCGTCGAGGTCCACGCGGCCAACGGCTACCTGCTCGACCAGTTCCTGCGCGACGGCAGCAACAAGCGCACCGACCGCTACGGCGGCAGCATCGAGAACCGCGCGCGGCTGACGCTCGAGGTGACGCAGGCCGTGGTGGACGCGATCGGCGCCGACCGCACGGGCATCCGCCTCTCGCCCGTCACCCCCGCCAACGACGCCAGCGACAGCGACCCCGCGCCGCTGTTCACGCACGTCGTGGAGGCGCTGGCCGGCCTCAATCTCGCCTACCTCCACATGATCGAGGGCGCGACGGGCGGTGCGCGCGACGTGGTGCCGGGCTTCGACTTCATGGCGCTGAAGCGGGCCTTCCGCGGCCCCTACATGGCGAACAACGGCTACGACTTCGCGCTTGCCGACGCCGCGGTCCGCGACGGCCGCGCCGACCTCGTCGCCTTCGGCCGCCCCTTCATCGCCAACCCCGACCTCGTGCAGCGCATGAGGACCGGCGCGCCGCTCGCGACCCCCGACAAGGCGACCTTCTACGGCGGCGACGAGCACGGCTACACCGACTACCCCGCCCTCGCCGCGTAAGCGGCGACGGGCCGCCCTCGCCGCGCGGGCGTCGCAACGGGCGCTAGGGCGTCCGTCCCTCCGCCGGGCGGAACGGCACCACCGTTCCGCCCACGACCAGTCCCGGCGGCGGCGCGAGGCAGCCCTCGATCGCCGCCGTCAGCTCCGCCTGCGAGAAGGGCTTGCCGACCAGCGGCAGGCCCGAGCCCGCGAGCTCCGTCCGCTCCGTGTAGCCCGTGCCCAGCAGCACCGGCAGCACCGGCCATTGCCGGCGTATCTCGGTCGCGAGCTGCAGGCCCGTCATCCCCGGCATGATCTGGTCCGTCAGCACCAGCTCCACCTTCGCCCCGGCCCGCAGGATCTCCAGCGCCTGCCGGGCCGAGGAGGCCTCCACCACCGCGTGGCCGGCGTCCTCGAGCATGGAGGAGGTGCTGGCCAGCACCAGCGGGTCGTCGTCCACCACCATCACCGTCCGGCGCCCGACGCCCTCCGGCCGCGGCCGGGCCGGCTCGGCGGCGGGGCGGGGCACCATCGCGGAGGCCTCGGCCGCGGGCAGCCAGAGCTCGGCCGTCGTGCCCTCCTCCGGCCGGCTGCGCAGCACCAGCCGCCCGTTCGACTGCGCGGCCAGCCCGTAGACCATCGACAGCCCGAGCCCCGTCCCCTTGCCCACGCCCTTGGTGGTGAAGAAGGGCTCCACGCAGCGCGCGAGCGTCACCTCGTCCATGCCGCAGCCGGTGTCGGTCATCCCGAGCACGACGTAGCGCCCAGGCCGCAGCTCGCCCCCCGTCACGCGCTCCTCCCGCGCGAAGATCGTGAGCGCGCCCTGGCCGCCCATCGCGTCCCGCGCGTTCACCGCGAGGTTGAGCAGCGCGAGCTCGAGCTGGTTCGCGTCCACGTGCGCGGGCGCGAGGCCGAGGGGGAACTGCGCCTCCACCCGCACCCCGGGGCCGAGCGAACTGCGCAGCAGCTCCGACATCCCCTGCACCAGCCCCACCAGGTCCACCGCCGCCGGCCGCAGCGCCTGGCCGCGGCTGAAGGCGAGCAGCCGCTGCGTCAGCGAGGCGCCGCGCTGCGCCCCCTGGAAGGCGTTCTCCAGCAGCCGCGTCGCGCGCTCGTCGTCGGCCGGCAGGCGCTTGCGGAGAAGCTGCAGGCTGCCGAGCACGGCCGTGAGGAGGTTGTTGAAGTCGTGCGCGATCCCGCCCGTGAGCTGCCCGACCGCCTCCATCTTCTGCGCCTGGCGAACGCGCTGCTCCGCCGCCTCGCGCTGGCGCGTCTCCTCGCGCAGGCTCTCGAGGGCGGCCCGCAGCCGCGCCATCGCCGCGTGCTCCGCCTTCACCCCGCGCAGCGCGAGCCAGGAGACGAGGAGGAGCATGAAGGAGGCCGCGCCCGCGACCGCGCCGAAGAGGCGGAGGTTGTCGTGCCAGCGCCCGAGCAGCGACGCCTTGTCCACCCCGAAGGCGACGTAGAGCGGGTAGTGGCCGACCTTGCGGTAGGCGTAGGCGCGCTCCACCCCGTCGGGCGTGGTGACGCCGAGGAAGGACCCCCCCTCCGGCCGGATCGCGATCTGCCGCAGCAGCCGGCTCTCCGCCGGGATCCGCTCCGCCGCGCCCGTCCCCCCGGTGTCCGGTAGGCGCGCGAGGATCACGCCGTCCGCCCGCATCAGCAGCGCGACGTGGGAGGCCTCTGGCGTGGAGGCCGCGTAGTACTGGGTGAAGTAGTCCGGGTTGAGCGCGATGTGCACGACCCCGTCGAAGCGCCCGTCTGGGGTGGAGCGCCGCCGGCTGAGCGCGAAGCTCCGCCGCTGCGTCGCCCGGCCCGAGAAGGGGGCGCTGACGAAGGAGCCGACGTCGGCCGCCCGCTGCGCCTCGAAGAATTCCCGGCTGGCGATGCTCACCGAGCGGTCCCAGGCCTGGCTGCCCGCGTGCACCCTGCCCTCGGCGTCGCTCACCCAGACCGAGACCACCTGCGCCAGCGGGGCCTCGAGCCCCGAGAGGAAGCTGCTGGTCTCGGGCGCCGCGATCGCCGCCCAGTCCTTCCCCTGGATGCGGTCGTCCACGCGGCCGAGGACGAGCTCGCCCGTCTCGAACACCTTGCGCGCGTGCTCGTCCATGATCGTGACGCTGCGCGAGACGCTGACCTGCCCGTCGCGCAGGACGTCCCGGCGGTTGTGCAGCGCCGCCGCGCCGAAGAGGAGGGCGGGCATCACCACCGACGCGGCGACGAGCACGCGATGCAGGCGAAGCGAGGGCATGGCCGCTTTTCCGGGAGGCCGGCGCGCCGGCGGGGCGGCCGGTTCGTTCTGATAAAGCATCATCGGGGTTCCGGCCGCCGCAGGCAAGCGAGGAGTTGCGCGATCCCTGCCGGGCCGCTGCCTTCACCTCCAACGCCAAGTTTTTTTGCCGTGACTTCAACCATAAGGCGAAAATTAGTAAATCTGATCAACCCGGCAAGATCAGCCGCAGTAACAATCGACGGCGCAACGACCGGCGAGGGCGCGGCCTAAACCTGCCCGTCGCCCGGGCGTTGACCTCCCGGCCCGGAAGACCCGGCCCCTCCGCCCAGGAACGCCCCATGCCCGCCCGCGAAGTCCTATCCAGCGCCGCCCCGGAACCCGATCCCGCGGCCCGCCGCCTCATCTCCGCCGACAAGGTGGAGGGCACCGCCGTCTACAACCGCGGCGGCGAGCACCTCGGCACCATCGAGACCCTGATGATCGACAAGGTCTCGGGGCGCGTCGCCTTCGCGGTCATGGCCTTCGGCGGCTTCCTTGGCCTCGGCGAGAGCCAGCACCCGCTGCCCTGGTCGGTCCTGACCTACGACACGGCGCTCGGCGGCTACGTCGTCGACCTCACCCGCGAGCAGCTCGAGGGCGCCCCCACCTTCCCCGCCGAGGACGAGGGCGACCTGACCGACACCCACGGCCAGCGGGTCTACGACTACTACAAGGCCGAGCCCTTCTGGCTCGACCGGCCCTGACGCCGGGCGGCGGCGCGGCCGGCCCCTTCCCCCCGCCGCCGATCCGCCCGACAACGCGCGACCACTCACCCGCGGGGGCACGCGCAGCATGGCCAAGATCGGCATCCTCGGCATCTCCGGCCGCATGGGGCGGCTTCTGGCGGAGGAGGTGACGGCGGCCGGCGCCACCCTCGCCGGCGGCACCGCCCGGCGCGGCGAGCAGTGGCCGAGCGACCCCGCGGCGCTCGCCCGCGTCAGCGACGCCCTCATCGACTTCACCACCGCCTCCGCCGCCCCGGCGCACACCCACGCGGCGGCGGCGGCCCGCAAGCCGCTCGTCCTCGGCACCTCCGGCCTCGACCGCGCGCAGGAGGCCGCGCTGCACGAGGCGGCGCGGCACATCCCCATCGTCTACGCCGCCAACTTCGCCCCGGGCGTGAACCTTCTCCTGGCGCTGGCCGAGCGGATGGCCGCCGCCCTGCCGGGTGAGGCCTACGACGCCGAGATCGTGGAGATCCACCACCGCCAGAAAATCGACGCCCCCTCCGGCACGGCCCTCGCCCTCGGCCGCGCCGTCGCGGCCGGGCGCGGCACCACGCTGGAGGAGGCGGGCATCGAATCCGGGCGCGACGGCCACACCGGCGCCCGCAAGCCCGGCGCCATCGGCTTCGCCGCGCTCCGCGCCGGCCAGGTCGTGGGCGAGCACACGCTTCTCTTCGCCTCGGGCGAGGAGCACATCGCCCTCACCCACCGCTCCTTCGACCGCCGCGTCTACGCGACGGGCGCCGTCCGCGCCGCCCTCTGGGCCCTTTCGCAGCCCCCCGGCCTCTACGGGATGAAGCACGTCCTCGGCATGGGCTGAGCGCGGGCGGATGGACTTCGCCCGCCACAACCCGCGCCTCTTCCACGTCACCCACCGCACGGCGATCGAGGGCATCCGCGCGCACGGCCTGCTGCCGGCCGCGGCGCTGGCGACGGGCGCCGAGGCGACCGCCAACCGCGACGCCTGGACCCCTGCCCCGGCGCCCGGCGGGACCACCGCCTGGCTCCGCTGGCAGAACATGCCGGAGGGGCCGATCGCCGCGCGCCTTCACCCGGCCATCCCGCCCGCGGCCTGGCGCCTCTTCATCAACAGCATGGTCTTCCTCTTCGCGAGCGAGGCCGACGCCCGGCGCCTGGCCGCGAGCCCGCGCGACGCCGGGGAGGACCAGGCCGTGCTCCGCTTCGAGACCGCCGCCCTCCTCGAGGCCGGCTGCGCCCTGCTCACCTGCCGCTGGAACAACGGCTACCTCGACCGCGCGCCCGCGGCCCGCCGTCGGCTCCGCGCCTACGACGACTACCGCCCCGCGGCCCTCTGGCGCCGCGGCGAGCCGCTCGGCGAGATCACGGCCTTCGGCGGCATCCCCGCCGGCATCCCCTTCGACGAGCCCTGAGCCCGCCGCCCGCAACGCCCGGCCGTCGAAGCCCGACAAGATGTAACGGCCGCATCCGCCCCCGCGCCCGGCGCGTTCCGCCCGCGGAAGGGCCCCCCCTCCGGAGCCCCAGCGAGGAACCCGTCGCATGACCCAACCCGCCCCCACCCGCCGCGCCTTGGCCACCCGCCTGCTGCCCGCCGCGGCCCTGGCCCTCGCGGCCACGCCCCTCCTGCGACCGAGCCCGGCCCAGGCCGCCGCCCGCGCGGAGATCGACGCGGACGTCGCGGCCGCGCTCACCCGCCTCCGCAACCTGCCGCAGGCCCGCGCCCTGCACGAGCAGGCGCGCGCCACCCTCATCTTCCCCCGCATCATCCAGGGCGGTTTCGTCGTCGGCGGACAGTACGGCGAGGGCGCGCTGATCGAGGGCGGCACCACCCGCGGCTACTTCAACATCGCCGGCGCCTCCTTCGGCCTCCTCATCGGCGCCCAGGCCTCGGGCCTCGCGATGTTCTTCATGACCGAGGCGGCGCTGCGCGCCCTGATGAACGCCGAAGGCTGGGAGATCGGCACCGGCCCGAGCGTCGTCTTCATCGACCGCGGCGCGCAGGTGAACGCCACCTCCACCACGCTGCGCGAGCCCGTCTACGCCGTCACCTTCAACCAGGAGGGGCTGATGGCCTCCATCGCCCTCAACGGCACCAAGATCACGCAGATCCGCTCCTCCTGAGGGCCGCTTCGGGCGGGCCGGGGGGTGGACGCGCCCCCCGGGCCGCGCGTTCTAATGCGGGGATGGAAAACGTCCTCACCGTTCCCGCGGAACGGCTGCACCGGCAGCTCACCACGGTCTTCACCACCTGGGGCATGGACCCCGGCCACGCCGACACTGCCGCCACCATCATGGTCGACACCGACCTCTCGGGCGTCGATTCCCACGGGGTGGGCATGCTGCCCTTCTACCAGATCGCCGTCCGCGAGGGCCGCCTCGACCCGCGCGCGAGCCCGACCATCGGGAACGACCGCGGCCCCGCCGCCCTGATCGACGCACACCACTGCATCGGCCACGTCGCCGCCCACCTGGCCAACACCACCGCCATCGCCAAGGCGAAGGAGCACGGGATCGGCGTCACGGCCGTCACCAACTCCACCCACTACGGCGCGGCCGGCTGGTACGCTCGGCAGGCGGCCGAGCACGGGCTGATCGGCATCTCCCTCACCAACTCGCCGCCGTTGCTGGTGCCCGTGCGCGGGAAGGACCCGGCGCTGGGCACCAACCCCATCGCCTTCTCCGCCCCCACGCGCGACAAGGCGCGCCCCGTCCTGCTGGACATGGCCACAACAGCGGTCGCCTACGGCAAGGTCTCCATCGCCCGCCGCGCCGGCAAACCCATCCCCGAGGGCTGGGCCCTCACCCCCGAAGGCACGCCCGAGACCGACTCGGCCGCCGCCGCCATCGCCCGCCGCCTCTCCCCCCTCGGCGGCACCCGCAAGCTCGGCGGCCACAAGGGCTACGGCTTGGCCCTGATGGTCGAAATCCTCTGCGCCACCCTCACCGGCGCCCGCATGGCCGAGAACGAAACCGGCCACTTCTTCCTCGCCATCGACCCCGCCGCCTTCCGCACGGCAGAAGCCTTCGAGGAAGACCTGGAAGAACTCACCGCCCGCATGCGCGGCATCGCCCCCATCGACCCCGCCCAGCCCGTCCTCATCCCCGGCGACCCCGAGCACGACGAGACGGTGCGGCGGCGGGAAGGGGGGATTCCGATGGTGCCGACGCTGGTGGAGGAGGTGAGGGGTGTTTGTTTGGAGAGTGGGGCGGAGTTCATATTGGATCTGAAACGTGATATGAGGTGACTTCTAGGTGCGTTCAGGAAGGTCATCTATATGGCAGAGCACACTGTACGGCTGGTTTGTTTTGCGAATTCCCGAAAGCCGAATGGGAGGTGTGTGGCAGGGAAGGTGTTCGCTGGGAGCAATAAGGGGAGGTGGGTAAGGCCTGTAAACTTAATCAATGGAGGATCATTGTCATCTCTTGATCGAAGGTATAAGGGCGGCGCTGAACCTGCAATACTAGATGTAATTGACATCGTCTTAACAAAAAGATGTAACCACGATTATCAGCCGGAAAACTATCAGATAAATAAAGATGTGTACTGGTCGTTAGTAGAGGAAATTAGTTCGTCGCAGGCTCTTACATTTCTTGATCCACCCAGTATGGGCTTGTGGGGAACGAACCATGGTTCCAGTGGTCGTGGAATGAATGATCGCGTTCCTGAAAACTTGGCGCCCTCGTATGGCAGCTCTCTTAGGTTAATTTTGGTCAGCGATCTAAAAATTCGAGTTGCAACGGAAGGTGCAGCATTTGGAGAAAGTCGGAGAAGCGTTAGAGGATCTTTTACATATGAGGGAGATTACTATACATTGAAGATTACTGACCCAGAAATTGAAGAATTTTATACGGCTGGGGACGATAGTGTGGATGATGTGGGTAAAGCTATGTTGTGTGTCAGTTTGGGCGAGTTGTTGAACGGATTTGCCTATAAGCTCAGTGCCGGCATAGTACCCTTGTGAGGCTGGTCTGCTGTTTTAGAGGAGGCGCATGCTGTGGAGCTTGCGACAGGGCGAGTCCTTACCATCGGGCACTCCTCCATGCCTATCGATGTATTCTTGGACCAGCTTTATCTGACTGGTGTCACTGTAGTAGCGGATGTGCGATCATCCCCGAACTCGCGCCATTCACATTTTTGCATGAACTACCTTAAGCCGACACTTAAAAACGCTGGCATCGATTATGTATTCATGGGCAAAGAGCTAGGGGGTAGGCCCAAAGATGAACGGTTATATATTGGCGGCGTCGCCGATTACGAAAAGATGGCAGAGGAGGAGGATTTTAAGGCTGGAATGCAGCGATTGGTGGATGGTGCCAGTAGACACACAATTGCTTTGATGTGTTCTGAGTATAATCCGCTTGATTGTCACAGATGCCTACTTGTCGGACGAGCTCTTAATAAGAGAGGCATCGAAGTGGGGCACATTATGGCAGATGCGACGGTCGTTGAGCATGACACTGTTGAGAAGAAGCTTCTTCAACTGACCAGAGGCGCCGAGGATGATTTTTTTGCGCCGCCACTGGAGAGACTGAACCGCGCATACAGGATGAGATCCTTGAAGGTCGCGTACCGGCAGAAGTCTTCAGCGCGCCGTGATCTTCAGAACCAGGAGTGAAAGAATGCCTGCTAACATTTCGACAATCGGTTTTACAAAGACTAATGCGCGGGGCTTCTTCGAACGTTTATTGTCGGCAAACATAAGAACACTCGTTGATGTGAGGCTTCATAATACCTCTCAACTTTCCGGGTTTGCGAAATCTGATGATCTTGCATTTTTTTTAGAAAAGATCGCTGGAATTAAGTATATTCATTCTCCCATGCTGGCGCCCACTGATGACATGTTGAAAGCTTTCAAGAGAGATAAGGGTGATTGGACAGAGTATGAGAAAAAATTCATGGGACTGATGGCTGAAAGAAGAATTGAGGAGCGCTTGAAGCCGACATTCTTCGACAATGCATGCTTGCTTTGCTCCGAGGCCACTCCCCATCAGTGCCATAGACGCCTTGTTTGCGAGTACCTGAATTCAAAATGGGACCAATCGCTTCAAGTCCACCACCTGTAACTCTAAAAGATGGGTCGTACTAGGATTTTATTCTTGACTTACGAGCTATATGTCGGCTAGCTGTCCCGATTCATGATGGGAAAGCACCCATGCCTCACTCCCGCCCCTGGTCCCTCCTCACGGACGCCGAATACGCCCTCCTCGCCCCCCACCTCCCCCTCACCAGCCCAGGCCGCCCCATCGCCGAGCCCCGCGCCCGGCTGGACGCCATCTTCCAGGCCGTCACCTCAACCCTCCCCTGGCGCCAAACCCGCAGCGCCCACGCCCGCACGGATACGGTCCACCGCACCTTCCGCCGCTGGGCCCATGCCGGCGTCTGGTCCCGCCTCCTGAAACTCGCCGCCCGCAAGCGCGCCCCCAAAACCCTCCGCCGCCTCATCGACTGGCTCTCGGCCTGCCACCGCCGCACCTACCGCATCCTCGGCCTGCCGGTCCTCACCCTCGCCCGGCGCCTGAACCTCCCCCAGGCCCTCCCAGGCCCCTCCTGGATGCTCCCCGACCCCAATTTGTCCGAAATGGTTCATCGCGCCGTGAAATGGCTCCTTACCCGCCCCCTCACCGCGGCCGCCCGCCCCTATCTCCGCACCTGCATCCGCCTCCTCCGCACCGCCGAAGGCCGCCGCCGCATCCACCCCTCCCTCATCCCCGCATGAGTGCCCCCCGCCCCCGCGCCTTGACCCCCCGCCGAGTGGAAGCGATACCCCCCCGCCGCCCGGAACCCGGGACCCCGGCTTCCATCCACGCGACAAGAGGCTGAATCACGCCATGCGCGACAAGGGCGAGTACCTTTTCACCTCGGAGTCCGTCTCCGAGGGCCACCCCGACAAGGTGGCGGACCGCATCTCCGACACGGTCCTCGACACCTTCCTGGAGGCCGACCCCTACGCGCGCGTGGCCTGCGAGACGCTGGTCACCACCAACCGCATCATCATCGCCGGCGAGACCCGCGGCCCCGGCGACATCACGCCCGAACTGCTGATGCACCGCGCCCGCCTTGCGGTCCACGACATCGGCTACGACCAGGAGGGCTTCTCCTGGCGCAACGCCCATGTGGAGTGCCACCTCCACGCCCAGTCCGCCCACATCGCCCAGGGCGTCGACGCCGCCGGCAACAAGGACGAGGGCGCGGGCGACCAGGGCATCATGTTCGGCTACGCCTGCCGCGAGACGCCCGAGCTGATGCCGGCGCCCCTCTACTACGCCCACCTCATCCTGCGCCGCATCAGCGAGGCCCGCCGCAACGAGGACGTCACCGCCCGCGGCCTCCTCCCCGACGCCAAGTCGCAGGTCACGCTGAAGTACGTCGACGGCAAGCCCGTCGGCGCCACCAGCGTCGTGGTCTCCACCCAGCACGAGGAAGGCCTGACCCAGGACGCCGTCCGCGCCCTCGTCCTCCCCTTCATCGAGACGAGCCTTCCCCAGGGCTGGATGCCGTCGGCCGACGAGATCTACGTCAACCCCACCGGCACCTTCGTCATCGGCGGCCCCGACGGCGACTGCGGGCTGACCGGGCGCAAGATCATCGTCGACACCTACGGCGGCGCGGCCCCCCACGGCGGCGGCGCCTTCTCCGGCAAGGACCCGACGAAGGTCGACCGCTCCGCCGCCTACGCCGCCCGCTACGTCGCCAAGAACGTCGTCGCCGCCGGCCTGGCCGAGCGCTGCACGATCCAGGTCTCCTACGCGATCGGCGTCGCCAAGCCGCTCTCGGTCTACTTCGACCTCCACGGCACCGGCCACGACGTGGACGAGGCGAAGCTCGCCACCGTCGTCCAAGACTTGGTGAACCTCTCCCCGCGCGGTATCCGCGAGCACCTGCGCCTCAACCGCCCGATCTACGTCCCCACCTCCTCCTACGGCCATTTCGGCCGCACGCCGGACGACGAGCGCGGCACCTTCACCTGGGAGCGCACGGACCTCGTCCCCGAGCTCAAGCGCGCCTTCAACCGCTGAGAACAAATCTGTTGACGTTTTGTTCTCATCTGCCCTAAGGTCCCTCTCAACGGACGCCCCCCTCGTCCGGCCGCCTTCCCAATCCCCCTTGGGGGCGGAGAGAGCCTGAAAGCGTAAAAGAGGGCCGCCCCGCACCCCCCTGCGAGGCGGCCCTTCCCCTGTCCAGGCCCCGCCCATGCCCTATGACGAGACCCGCCCCGCCCCTCCGGCCGAGGGCATCCCGGACCGCCTCTACGGGCGCCGCCGCGGCCACCCGCTGCGCCCGCGCCAGCAGCGCCTGCTCGACCTGACGCTCCCCCGCCTCACCCTCGCCACCCCCGCCGATCCCCGGGCCTCCTTCCCGATGGCGGCCGAGTCCCTCTGGCTCGAGGTCGGCTTCGGCGGCGGCGAGCACGCGCTCGAGCTCGCGCGGGCCAACCCTGGCACCGCCCTCATCGCCTCCGAGGTCTTCGAGAACGGCCTCTGCTCCCTCCTCACCCAGCTCGTCCCCGAGGGGGAGGAGGAGACCGGGGCGCTGCCGCCCAACCTCCGCCTCTGGCCGCAGGACGCGCGCCACCTTCTGGCGGCCCTGCCGGACGCCGCGCTCGACCGGCTGTTCCTCATGTTCCCGGACCCCTGGCCCAAGGCCCGCCACGCCAAGCGCCGCTTCACCCACCCGGCGCTGCTGCCGCTGCTGGCCGCGAAGCTGAGGCCCGGCGCGGAGTGGCGAATCGCCAGCGACGACCCGACCTACCAGGCCTGGGTGGACGAGGTGATGGGCGACCAGCCCTTCTTCACCCTCGCCGAGCACCACGACGCCCACCCCGAGGGCTGGCCGCGCACGCGCTACGAGGCCAAGGCGCTGCGCGAGGGGCGCTCGCCGCGCTGGTGGGTGTGGAAGCGGGCCTGAGGGCAACCCGCACGCGGCGCTTGCCCCAGGATGCGCGCTTCACTATATGGGGGGCTGACAAGACAATCCGCCGTTACAGGGGGGTGGCCTTAACGGGCCGCCTTTTTTCGTTTTTGAGCGACGACCTTCCCCAGCACGAGGGCCTCGAGGCCCGCATTGCCGCCGCGATCGCACCGACCCTCGGCGCCATGGGCTACGAGCTCGTGCGCGTGCAGATTCAGGGCAAGGAGCGCCCGACCGTCCAGGTCATGGCCGACCGCGCCGATGGCAGCCTCATCGGCGTCGGCGACTGCGAGGCGATCAGCCACGCGGTGGGCGCCGTGCTCGACGTGGACGATCCCTTCCCGGGCCTCTGGAACCTCGAGGTGTCCTCCGCCGGCATCGACCGGCCGCTGACGCGCACGAAGGACTGGGTGCGTTTCGTCACGCAGGTCGCGACGGTGGAGATGAGCATCCCGCACGAGGGGCGCCGGCGCTTCCGCGGCCGCATCCTGTCCGCGGACGAGAACGAGGTCCGGCTGAAGCTGGACGAGGGCGACGAGGTCGCGCTGCCTCGCCGCGACATCCGCCGCGCGAAGCTCGTGCTGACCGACGAGCTGATCGCGGCCACCGCCCAGCCCGAACCCGATGACGCCGACGCCGCGGAGGCCCCGAAGAAGGCCCCGCGGCGCTGGCGAGCCCCCGCGACCGGCACGCCGGATGCTGCCAAGGCTCCGCGCACCCCGCGTCGCCCCCCGTCCGAGAGGAACTGAGAACCATGGCCGTGGACGTTGCCATCGCCCGCCCGGAGCTGCTCCAGGTCGCGGAAGCGGTCGCCCGCGAGAAGATGATCGAGCGCGAGGAAGTGCTCGAGGCGATGGAGCAGGCCATGTCCAAGGCCGGCCGCGCGAAGTACGGCCAGGAGAAGGACATCCGCGCCACCATCGACCGCCGCAACGGCGAGGTCCGCCTCTCCCGCTGGACCGAGATCGTGGACCAAGAGCCGGTGGAGAACGAGGACACCCAGATCCCGCTCCGCATCGCCCTCAAGTTCAAGCCCGACGCCGAGGTCGGCGGCCACATCGTCGACCCGCTGCCTCCCATCGACTTCGGCCGCATCGCGGCGCAGACCGCCAAGCAGGTGATCGTGCAGCGCGTGCGCGAGGTCGAGCGCAAGAAGCAGTTCGACGAGTACAAGGACCGCGTCGGCGAGATCATCAACGGCGTCGTCAAGCGCACCGAGTACGGCAACCTCATGGTGGACCTCGGTCGCGCCGAGGCACTGCTGCGGCGCGACGAGACGATCCCGCGCGAAGCCTTCCGCAACGGCGACCGCGTGCGCGCCTACATCTACGACGTGCGCGAGGAGCAGCGCGGGCCGCAGATCTTCCTCTCCCGCACGCATCCGGGGTTCCTAGCGAAGCTCTTCGCGCAGGAGGTGCCGGAGATCTACGACGGCATCATCGAGATCAAGGCGGTGGCCCGCGACCCGGGCTCGCGCGCGAAGATGGCGGTGATCAGCCGTGATTCCTCCATCGACCCCGTCGGCGCCTGCGTTGGCATGCGCGGGTCGCGCGTGCAGGCGGTGGTGGCGGAGCTCCAGGGGGAGAAGATCGACATCATCCCCTGGTCGAACGACATGCCGACCTTCATCGTGAACTCGCTCGCGCCCGCCGAGGTGACGAAGGTGGTGCTCGACGACGAGGGGCGGCGCGTCGAGGTGGTGGTGCCGGACGACCAGCTTTCGCTGGCCATCGGCCGCCGCGGCCAGAACGTGCGCCTCGCCTCGCAGCTCACCCGCTACGACGTCGACATCCTGACGGAGGCCGAGGAGAGCGAGCGGCGGCAGGAGGACTTCCGCAAGCGCTCCGGCCTCTTCGTCGAGGGGCTGGACGTGGACGACGTGATCGCCGGCCTGCTCGTGACCGAGGGCTTCTCCTCGCTCGAGGAGATCGTCGAGATCGAGGACGAGGAGCTCGCGAACATCGAGGGCTTCGACGAGAACGTGGCGGCGGAGCTAAAGCGCCGCGCCCAGGCCAGCCTGGAGCGCCGCGACAACGAGCTCGACGAGAAGCGCCGCGAGATGGGCGTGGACGACAAGGTGGGCGAGGTCGGCGGCTTCACGCCCGCGATGATGGTCTCGCTGGGCGAGAAGGGCGTGAAGACGCTCGACGACCTCGGGGATCTCGCCGCGGACGAGCTGATCGAGATCCTCGGCGCCGACAGCGTCGACGAGGAGACGGCGAACGCCATCATCATGGCGGCCCGCCAGCGCGCCGGCTGGTTCGGCCCCGAGGAGCAGGCCCGCGCCGAGGAGGAGGCCGCCGCGGCCGCCGCCGAGGCCGCGGCCCTGGCCGAGGAGATGCCGGGCGACGAGATGGCCGAGGGCGAGGTGGCCGGCGACGAGATGCTGGACGGCGAGACGACCGACGACGCCGGCGCGGACGACGCCGAGCCGGTCGGCGACGAGGCGGCCGCGACCGGCACCGTCGAGGGCGAGGCCGAGGGCGAGGAGAACGGCGACGCCCGGGCCTGACCCCCAGATGCCGGACGGCGCCCCGGAGGAGACCCCGCCGGGGATGCCCGGCGGGACGGATCCCGCGCCGGCCCCCGCGGCCGACGCGACGCCCGGCCAGCCGGACGCAGAGGAGCGCGGGCCGCTGCGCCGCTGCATCGTGACGCGCGAGAGCCTGCCCAAGGAATCCATGATCCGCTTCGTGCTCGGCCCCGACCGCGCGCTGGTGCCGGACCTGGCGGGGCGGATGCCCGGGCGGGGAATGTGGTTGAGCGCGCGCGGCGATGTGCTAGAACGCGCCATCAGCCGCGGGGCCTTCATGAAGGCCGCCCGCGGCCCGGTGCACCCCATCCCCGACCTTCGCCAGTCGATCGTCGAGGGGCTGCGGCGTCGCATCCGGGACCAGGTCGGCTTCGCGCGGCGCGCGGGGCAGGCCGTTGTGGGCTTCCAGCAGGCGCGCGAATGGCTCCAGGCCGGCCGCGCCGCCCTGCTGGTCGAGGCGGCGGACGGAAGCGCGTCGGAGCGTTCGCGGCTGGTGGGTGGCCATGGGGTCCCCGTCGTCCCGGTGCTCGACGCGGCGGAGCTGGGGGCGTTGTTCGGGCGGGATCACGCGGTTCACGTGGCGGTGGCGCCGGGGCGGCTGGCCGAGGGCATCCTCGCCGAGGCGGCCCGGCTCGCGGGCGTGCTGGACACGACCCCCGTCGCGCCGCCGGTTCGGGGGGGCAACGCGGCGCCGGTTCGCGGCGCCGGCGGGCCGGCCATCCGCGGCGGCGGCTCGCGCGACGAGCGCCGGGCTGCGGCCCGGGCGGCGCGCGAGGGTGCCCCGCCCGAGGGGCAGGGCCCGGCCTCCGATGGGGCCGGAAAGGATGCGCGGGGCGGGAAAGGGGGGCCGAGGCCCCCTGGCACCGGGCCCGCCGCGGCGCCACATGGCGCATCGACGGCACGCCCCTCCGGGGCGGGCCAATCCGGCCGCCCGGCATCGGGCGGCCCTGACGGGGCGGCCGGGGGGAAAAGCCCCCGCGGCGGCCATGGCCCGGCGCCCCGGAAGGGCGGCAGGCAGGAAACGCGCCCTCGGCGCGGAGGGGAGCCGGCCGTGCCAGTGACGCAAGAGCAATGAGCCGCTAGTCGGCCTGACGGCGACGGGGTTTTGGGGAAGACGCTTCCCTTTTGCCCCAGCGGGACCGCGCCCCTGGCGCGACCCGGGGGATGCGCGCCCCTGATGGCGCGATGGTGAGGATGGGCCGCCCCAAGGGCGCGGCCGGCGCCCCGGGAACAGACCCGGCGGGTGCCTTGGAGATGAGTGTGCCGGACAGCAAATTGGATACGGAAAACCCGGGTTCGGGCGAGGACAACACGCAGGACCAGGGTAAGGGGCGCCTCTCGCTGCGCCCCGGCGGACGCATGGAGCTCGGCAAGACCGAGCAGGCTGGCAGCGTGCGCCAGTCCTTCAGCCATGGCCGCAGCAAGACCGTGCAGGTCGAGGTGGTGAAGAAGCGCGCGGCCGGCCCCGGTGGCGCGCCCGCGCCGACCGGCGCCGCGCCGCGCCCGGCCGGCCCGCAGGCGGCCGGCCCGGCTCGCGCCGGCGGTCCCGCCCGCGCCGGCGGCCCGGCCCGCGCGAGCGGCCCGGCCCCCGCGCCCGGACGCCCGCTGACCCAGGGCGAGCAGGCCAACCGCCTGCGCGTGCTCGAGGAGATGCGCCGCCAGGAGGCCGACCGCCAGCGCCAGGAGCGCGAGCAGCAGGCGCTGATGGTGCGCTCCGCCAACGAGGAGGCCCAGCGCCGCCAGGAGGAGGAGCGCCGCGCCGCCGAGGAGGCCGCCGAGCGCGCCGCCGAGGCGAAGCGCCGCCAGGACGAGGAGGAGCGCCGCGCCCGCGCCGAGGCCCGTGCGGCCGAAGCCGCCGCGCCCGCCGCCCGCGCCCCGGAGCCCGCCG
>NZ_RCZP01000061.1 GCF_006438825.1 Muricoccus nepalensis | reverse complement strand
CCACTTGTCGCCAGCCCGAGGCAGCCGCCGGCGGATCTGATTGGCGAAAGCCTGGCCGAACTTGCGGCCCCATTGCCGCAGCGTCTCGTGGCTGACCACGATGCCGCGGAAGGCCAGCATCTCCTCCACCATGCGCAAGCTGAGTGGGAAGCGGAAATACAGCCACACCGCTTGGCTGATGACCTCGGCCGGAAAGCGATACCCGACAAAGCTAGGGCGGGCGGGAGCGGTCATCTCACCCAACTACCCGGGGGTGATCCCATCGGGCAAGCTGGCGGCCGGTCAAGTTGACTGTGCCCCTCCATCCAAGGACGGGACTCCATCACTCATGAACAGGTAAACGCGGATCGCGTCCTTGAAGCGGCTCTCGCTGAAAGCCTTGGTCGCTACTCGTTCGAGCGCATTGAAGTCCACTGAGGACGACGAGGCTCTCAGCGCCATACTGCTCGCCCTTCACCATAGCCGGGGTGCTTGGCTTCAAAATCCTCGATGAACATACGGCGGGCCTTCGCCAGCATCTCGATTGCCTCCGCCTGCGCTTGCAAGTCTCGTGCTGCGGCGAGCAGGTCATACAAGCCAAGCATGAATTGCTGATAGTCTTCCGCATTCCCGGGCAGTGGCACTCCATACTTATCAGGCATTGCTGCGCCTCCAGAGCAAAGTTGTCCGGGGTCAGAACCAGTCCTTCACCAGGGCGGTTGGTATTACCCGTTCTCGGCGCGCCTGCGAACGAGTTCCATCCACTCCTCCCCTGTCTTGCATTCCGGTGGGCCAACTAGCACCGCCCCTTGATAGCCGGTGCGCGCCCGATGCTCGCGGATGGCCTCCTCCATTACCCGCTTCAGGTGCTCGTCATCATGCTCCCATGCATCGTCTGGCAATTCTACGAAGTAGGCAGCCGGCCCAGCCCGGTGTGCCTCAATCTTCGCAAGCCGCGCCTCAAGTTTGTTCGGCATTACGTCATCTCCGCGTTGCGCAGTTCCACCCACACCACCGTAGCAGCCTCGGGAATGCCGCCCGTGTTTTCAGCCTTCCACCGGGTTAGCGCCTCGCCCTCGAGATCGCGCGGCACCTGGAAGATGTGCACGCCCTGCGGCACAGTCAACTTGACCGGCCGCCAGCTTGCCCGATGGGATCACCCCCGGGTAGTTGGGTGAGATGACCGCTCCCGCCCGCCCTAGCTTTGTCGGGTATCGCTTTCCGGCCGAGGTCATCAGCCAAGCGGTGTGGCTGTATTTCCGCTTCCCACTCAGCTTGCGCATGGTGGAGGAGATGCTGGCCTTCCGCGGCATCGTGGTCAGCCACGAGACGCTGCGGCAATGGGGCCGCAAGTTCGGCCAGGCTTTCGCCAATCAGATCCGCCGGCGGCTGCCTCGGGCTGGCGACAAGTGGCACCTGGATGAAGTCGTCCTCAAGATCAACGGTGTGACGCACTGGCTCTGGCGCGCCGTCGATCAGGCCGGGATGGTGCTTGACGTGCTGGTGCAGAACCGGAGGAGGGGCTGAACAACCGGGCGGAGAACTCGCATCAGCCGACGCGACGACGAGAGCGGCAGATGAAGCGCTTCAAGTCAGCCGGCCAGGCGCAGCGCTTCCTCTCGGCCCATGACGGGATCAGCAACCTCTTTCATCTTCGCCGAGCCCACCTCACTGCCCGCGAGTACCACGCCGCAAGGGCGCGTGCGTTCGAGGTATGGTCCGACATCAGCGGGCTCGCCGCGCGGGCTTGATTGCCCTCTATCTCGCTGCCAATCAGTCAGCCTCGTCGCCTTGACGCCAGCAAGTTGACGGTGCCGATGGAGGATACCTCGCGGAGCGTATTGGACAGTGTTACGAGGCGCTTGCCGATATTCCCTCAGCACGGTTTTGGTATGGCCGTGCCGTTGAGAACAACCCGCAGGTTCGTATCGACAGCGCCGCCGCTCTCAAACGCCTTGGACCAGAGAGCTACGAGGAACTGGCTCGTCTCAGTTCATGATGACAGGTCTGCTTCCCACCGAGGCTGTGTGAGAACGTAGTGTCGAGGACTGACGGCCTGAGTTCCGCGGCCGAGTTGCGGCGAGGCAGGCGAGTTGAGCCGAGCCGTCAGGCCCGAATGGCCCTGACCATCGACCCAACGCCCAGGATCGCCATGACCTGCTTCAGTTGTATGCCAGGACGTGCAGGCTCATCTCGGTGCTGACCCGCTTCAATGTCTTTGTCAGGAAGTGGGTGGCGCCCATCCAGGCCTTGATGGTGCTGAACGGGTGCTCGACCGTCTGCCGGCGCAGCACCATGGCCAGCGGAACCTGGTCGAGCCACTTCTGCATGGCATCCAGTACGCCTTTCAGTCTCTGAGCAGGCTTGCTGACAGCTGCCGGTGCTGAGCGGAGCCCAGGATATCTATTTCGTCAGGCACCGGAGAGCTGTTGCCGTTCACGTCGATCTCCACAAAATTCAAGTTGCCCAACCCATCCACAAACAAGAGCACCTCCAAGTGGTCCCCTGAAGTGAGGCCGAAATCAGCTTCGAAGAACATGCCTCCCTCGCCTGGCTGCGCGAGAGGTGGAATATTGGAGCTGAGCGGGATACGAACCTTGAAGCTGTTGCAGCCGCAGGCACAAAATGAGTGGAACTCGGCGACTGCGAGTTGGGCACGAAGCCGATCGGGTGCAGGGTAGTCACAACGGCTGACGATGAACGACCGCCACATCTCCGCACGTTCAGGTCCGTTCGGCACGGATACACCCTTTCGACGGGTCAGACATACCATATGTGAGGAACCCTGGCCGCCGGTTTCAGGGATCAGGAACGCATGGACGCGCCTTTCCACACAGCCTCCACCCGAAGCGGTCACCCATCAAGGCTCTTGGTATTACTGCTGCCGTCCAGGCTGATCCGTCGACAGCCTGTCCCGCCAGAACTTGCCCGTCCGCTCGTACACTGCATCCGACGCGGCCGGCGCCCTGCGAAGCAGAGGAGATGGCACTTGACTTCGAAGTCCGACAAAGCTGCGAGAACTGCTGATGTGGTTGGGATTGGCGCTGTTGCTATTGCAGGCCCATCCGCCAGCGCGACGGTAAGCGTGAGGCCAAATTTTGCCCTTAACCACCTTCGAGCGGCAATGCGAGCAGCCCGTAGCGCCTACGAAGTTGAGCAGAACAACGTGGCCGCAGAGTTTGGTCCGTGGTTTGAAGACATGCTCATGCTAGTGCCAGTTTCGATCGTAATGGCTGGGGCTGCGCTGGAGGCTAACGCGAACGAAATTGTCCAGAATATTTTGGATGGTTCGACCGGCCTGTCGGTCACGGAAGCGCGCAAGCAACTGGTGATTGATCTCAAGGAAGATCGTTCTGGCAATTCAATGGATAAGTACCGGCGGCTAGCCTTGCTGTTCGACAAGGTTCCATCGAAGGGTGAAGCTGCTTGGCAGAGTGCCGAGCTACTAGTGAAGTTTCGGAATGCGTTGATGCACTTCAAACCCGCATGGGATCACGAGAAAGACGTACATGATGGCAAGCTCGCCACCGCCCTAAGAAACAAGATCCCAACCCATCCTGCATACCAAACCAGTTTCCAATTCCCGCATGGCTACATGACATACGGCTGCGCACGGTGGTCTGTGCTGGGCGTCCTCGCTTTCTCTAAAGCGTTCAGCGCGTTACTCGGTGTGAACGACAGTCTCGGAAAATGGCAGCTATCCTCGGAGCTCCCGACCCCGGTCTCGTAGTGGTGCTGCTGCGCCGCGTGGCGGTGGAGCGCGCCAACCAGCAGGGCGGGCAACCCTCCGTCTCAGCCGTGCTGGTCGACCTGGTGCGCACGAACCAGGAGGCCTTGGAGAAGGAGGCGGCGCGTTGAGGGCGGGCCTTACAAGAAGCGGACGGCTCAGGAGCTAGTTGTGGAAGCGAAGGCAGAGCTGGAAAGCTTGATTGGAGCCTTCCTCTCAGGCGCACTCAGTGTCAGATTGTTCTGTTTAGAATACGAAAAACTATTCAATTTCGATGTGGCTCGTGCTCAGCTGAGCCAGCCGCAAGAGGCAATCTTTCGTGCTCTGTTTGACGACGTTATCGTTTTTAGCCTGTTCAAGGATGAGCTCGCAGCGATCCCAATTTACCGGAGCGAGGATCAGATCCGAAAGGCGGCACAGGTCGCTTGGCAAAAGCTGCGGGACGACATTTCAAACTGAGACACTACTGCCGAGCAGCAACCGAGAATGTGTCGCTCGTTGCCGTCTGACGATCCTTTCAGATCTGGCTAGTCCTCTTCAGGGTCCGGCGGGACGAGACGACTTGTGATCCGCTTCACCTTTGGACTGCCGGGGCCTGTGTAGTGTTCAAAAATGCCCCTTTGGATTGCTTCTTCGAGTTCAGGTGCAGGCGCGTCGTTCGCCGCGTCCATTTCCACGACGATCGTGACGACGAGCTTCTCTTTCATGCTTCACTCCTGCCTAAAGCCGACGTCTATTCAAGCTTGGGGTTTTCTATGTGCTCCAGGTCCTCTGCGCTAACCCACGAACTGAAAAAGAGAGCAGGGCGCTGACGCAGGAGGGGCGATCTTCAAAACACGACTACTGCTTCACCAACGAAGCGCCCTTCCCACAAGTAGAAGCGGCCTGCTTGCCGGAGCGCCTCGGTAGCTTCCGGATCGGACAGGAATACGAACCCCAGTTGTCGCGTCTCGCCTGGACAAAGAGGCCGATCTCGTAAGAGCGGGAGAGCGTCCCAGCCCTGCTGCGGACTGGTTTTCGAGATCACTGCTTGGCATCCCCAACCAGGAAGAGCAGGCCCCATCCGACCGTTCGCAGCCGTTTCGTACATGCGGACATCCGCCGTGAGCTGGGGCTCGGCGGCGCGCTGGATATCGAGCCTGCTCATGCGTCAGCGCGAGACGCAGGAGAACTCCCCACTGGCGCTGGCGTAGCTCCAGCCCTCGGCCGAGCGGGCATCAGTGATCCGAAGATCCGCCTTCTGGCCGCGCTGGGCGCAGTAGTCGTTGGCCTGCTGCACGACGGAGGCCTCGGCGCGAGCTGCGGCGATGTAGGCCTCTTGGGTAATGCGGTAGCGGTTGGCGCCGACTTCCATCACGCCTGTCCCTGAACAGCCCGCCAGGGCCAAGGCCACAACCACCACGAAGCGCCGCATTCCGGCCTCCCTCACGACGCCAGGACGTTACGGCACCAGCCTCAGTTGAGGAAGGTGACGGTCTTCCTGCCGAGGGGGAAGAAGCGCCGGGCGTAGGCAGGACGGTGGCGCCAAGTCCAGGCCTTCAACCGTGTGAAGTCCTCATGGTGGCGCTCATACCGAGCAAGCCACGCCTCAGTGATCTCTGGTGGGTCTATCGTCCAGCAAGCGACAATCCCTTTGAACCTTGCGGTCTCAAGGCTGGCGTTGAAAATGGGGGCAAAAAGATCATGGGTCATGCGATGCAGCCTGGCTTCACGACCAGGCGGGGGCCAAGGGCAATCCGATTGGGGATAGATGGCGGGCACGGTTGCAAAGGGAGCGACCCCATGGGTCAACATCCGCCAAGACATCAAAGGTCCATCCTCCCGCGCGCGGAGGGCACTCCGCCGCCCGTCCTGACTGTCCGTGTCCTGCGGGTACATCCTCTCGTGCACCGAGCACACCAGCCAAGGCCGAGGACGAGGAGAGCGACGCCGGTCCATCATCCCGCGCGTAGAGGATGCACGCGCGACACTGGGACCAGGGCCTCGGCATGGGTCATCGTCCGCGCACGCGGAGCACACCCTGGGCTGTGTGCCAGACCCCGATCAAGGCGGGCCATCAGCCCGCCTGCGTCGAGGTTCCGGCCGTGCCCAAGGTGTCCCGTCGAACAGGTCGAGCGTAGCCCCCGCGCGCGGGAGGATGGAGGGAGGCGTTGCCGCCCCGCCGTGGTCCGGCCGCGTCCTCCGGGACGCGCGAGGCGTCTCGGGCTTTGCTGCCGTGTTTCCGGGACAAACCCGCACCGAGGCCGGCGTCGCCGGCGCCCTGTCATCAAGCTTAACGCCCCCAGTACCCCACCCGGCCCTGTTTCGGATATTGCGTGCTGCGTTCTCGTCGCGGTCCCGAACCTCGCCGCAGTTGGAGCAGCGATGCACCCGATCTTTCAACGTCTTGGGGACCGCGGCGCCGCAGGCCGCGCAATCAATCGTGGTGCCGCGGGGATCCACCCGGGCGAAGCGCCGGCCCTCGCGCTGGCACTTCCACTCCAGCATGTCCGCGAGCTTGCCCGGAGTTCGGTCGCGCCAGGACGAGCGCACGCCGCGCCCCTGGGCACCGCCACCGCCGGAACGGACGAGCCCCTTAAGGTTCAGATCCTCGATCGCCACGGCGTCATAGTGCTGCACGACGCGCGCCGAGATCCGGTGCAGCGCGGCCGCCCTTCTCCGGGCGATCCGGGCCAGGAGGCGACGACGCTGCGCCTTGATCTTCCTCCGGCCGCGGGACCGCTTGGCCGCTCGGGACAGAGCTCGGTTGACGCGACGGAGCTCGGGCGCTGCGTCCCGGTCGAAGCGAGGGATGTCGAGCCGCGCGCCGTCGGACGTGACGGCCAGGCACTTCAGGCCGAAGTCGAGGCCGAGCGGCCGGTTTGGGGCGCCCTCGCGCGAGACCGGGCCCTCCTCCTCATAGGTCAGGTGGGCGTACCAGCGCTCGCCGTCCCGGGAGAGTGTGAGGGCCTTACACGCGCTCCAAGGCGGAAGGGGACGGTCCGGCCGGAGGCGCAGGGTGCCGCCGAACACGCCGGCTGCCTTGAGGCCGCGCGCCGTCATCCGAACCTGTATGGGGCTGTTGAGGCCGAGGGTGTTCCAGTAGTCCCGCCCTCGGAAGCGCGGCCGCCCGAGCTTCTTCCCCTTTCGGTGCCGCGTGAACATGGCCTTGTAGGCGCGGTCCACGAGGTTGAGCGCCCAGCACTGCATCCGGCGGGCGTAGCGAGCGTATGCGGGATCCTGCCGCAGCTCCGTTAATTCCCGGTTCTGCTCGTAAACCCCCACCGTGCGGCCGGTCTTGGCGTAGCAGTCCACCCGCTCCTGCAGCGCCGCGTTGTAGATCTGCCGCGTGTGCTCGAGGCTGTCCGCCAGGCGAGCGTGCTGCGCCTTCGTGGGATAGGCCCGGACCCTGTGCGTGAGCATCAGCGCCATGCCAAAACCGTCGCACCGCCGGAAATGGGGAAGCAAGCGCAACGATTGCAATCTGCGCGCGTAGGGGCGAGGTCGTGAGGAGAAGTCGGGCTGCCTGAGCCGCATCAGCCCTTGTTCACGTACGGTGCCGGCAACCGTCCTATGTCGAGCTAGGTGTTCACCAGATCCACGGTGACATCGATGTGCTCGAGCCTGCTCCAGCAGCCTCACAGCAAGCAGGTTCTAAACGCCTGACGCAAAAAGGCCGGCAAGGGGGGCGCCCCGCCGGCCTTTCTAATTCTCAGAGCGAGAGGAGCTAACCCCATCCTGAGAAGTCCGAGGGGGGCTGGTGCGGTTAGGTGCAGCTAACCGCAACAGCCCAGGCCTTTTCCACGACGACGCTACATCAAAGGGACGGTTAGTTCTTGGCCCTCTCGGTGAGCCGGATTGAACCACCGGAAAGTTAACGAGACGTTGAGAGTTGGCGGTTTGCTTAGGGAAGAACACCGCGATGTGTAGGCTAGATCGTAAGGAGCGCGACCCGAAGGGGGCTGGGAACCAATGCCTTAATTACGGCAAGGCGAGAATGTTGGCTCAGCTAAAAATAACAGCTGCGAGCCTTCACGTGTGACAATCAAGCTGCTATAGTTGTGATAACGTAACTGAATAGCTGCGGTACCACCGATGAGGATGAGTGAGCGGCAGACGCTGGTAGCAGCGCGTGCCATGATGGAAGCCTGCGACGCGGCGGATGCGCGGGCAGCGATCAATCCTTCGCTTAATGCGGAGTTGGAGTGCTTCAAGGCAGTCGTGGCTGTTAGCGCCAAGATTGCGGAAGATGCTCGAGAGCGTCAGGCGCTCAGAACCGCTGCTATAGACCTGACCGTTGGTCTTGTTGTGATAGCGCGTCTTGCGTGGGTGTTCCTGGCCTAATTCGACCTTGTGTGAGGCATATCGGTCAGGGCACGGCGCCTACCTCGCCCTGTTTACGTAAGGGGCCGGCAACTGCGCTGTGTCGAGCCAGGCGGCCACCAGCTCCACGATCGCGTCCAGACGCCCGATACCGCCCCACAGGCCGCGCGGCCCGTGCGGGAAGCCTTCCAGGGCGAAGGTGTAGTTCGTGCCCTTCTCGTTCGAGCTGATGACGGCACCCCGGTACTCATAAGTCCGGTCTGCCCCCGTCGCTGGTCGGCTTGGTGATACAGGGTCTGTGGGGTGCCGGCGTGTCGGGCGGCATTCGAGGATAGCGACCAGCCCTGGGCAGCCCTTAGCCCCGCCGGTTACGGCCCGGGAGATAGATCGAGAGGCCGAAGGCGAGCACCGCCAGTGGGGCCAGCACGAAGGCGACAAGGGCAGAGCCGGTCATTCTTCGATCCTCGCGAGGGTTGCCGCAGCCATTCCATGTAGTGCCCGGGCAACCACGAGCCAAGCAAGAACGCCGAGACCGAGCAGCCAGGGCGACGGTTGGCTTCCTGTGTAGAGAACGGCAGCCATGGGAGCGAGGACGCCCACGGTGACGCAGGCCGTGGAAGCGCGATCGAGAGCATTGGCGAGCAGCTTCGTGCGCTCGTTCCGGGCGGCCTTGTTCACCCCTCCCCTTCCCGCACCTTTCGCAGCCGCACCCCGGCGCCGCCTCCGTTCTCGGGGATGAACTCAACTCCCCCTTCCTCCAACGTCCTCTGCAGCTTCGCGGCATTCGCGGCCGAACTACGCTCTACGCCCATTTTTTCCATGCGCTGGATCGTCGGTAGCGACAGGCCTGACCTTTCGGCCAGATCGCGCTGCTCCCATTCGAGAAACACTCGCGCTGCCCTAATCTGCTTCGCCGAAATCATGTTTAAAACATCACCCGTGATGTTTGGAGCTTTACGCTCCAGCTAGCGCTCGTTATGTCTCACACATCACAAGGGACGTTTCAAGGGCAACCTCGATGTATCTCTCTCGCCACCCCCACCTGAACCCCGTCGTCTCTCGCGAGGCCGAGCTGTTCACGGACGGCCGGATGACGGATGCGGTCCTGCAGGGCATCGCCTCCATGCGCGGCCTGCCGCTGCTGATCGAGGCTGGCGCCGTCCCCACCGCGGCCGACCGCACTGAGGCCACCGAGCGCGAGCTGATCGGCGCCATGTCGGGCCATCGCGTTGAGGCCGCGCTCTACCGCACCGCCCGCCTTCGCCTGGGCATGGCGAACCAGCGCCCGGCCGCCGAGCGCCGCGCGGCCCAGGCCGCCGCCATGAGTGCGCTGAACCGGGCTCGCGTCGCCTTGCGCAAGGCAGAGCGGCGCCTGGCCGCCGCGCAGGCTGCCATGGTCTTCCTGGCGGTCTGAGGCAGCCGGCCCATGAACCCCTCCTCTGCTCTCGACACCGTGCTCCGCGAGATCGATGCCACCGCGGACCTGGACCTCGCCAGCCTGGACCAGATGAGCCCGGCGCGGCTGCGGACGCTCCTCGCCGGAGGATCGAACAAACTCGTGAGATCCGCGCCGGTCTGCTGTCCCAGGGCGCGTGACCGGCGCCTGACAGATCCCGCGCCCGGCGGGTCACCCGGGCAAAGCGGCCGAGCGGCGAGGCCCTTACCTCCCGCTGCCCGGCCTGACCACCCAACCTCTCCTGGAGGCCAATATGGCTACTGCAAACCTTAGCTTTGCCGACGGCATGAGAAGAAGACCCGCCGAGCCGGTAGCGGTGATCCTCACCCCGGCCCTGCGCGCCCGCATTGAGGCGCTGGCCGCCTTCCTAGTCGACCTGCTGGACGCCGCCGACGCGCCCCACGCCGACATAGAGCCGGACACCGACGGCGAGCTCGAGCCCGACGAGGCCAGCACCCAGCCCGCCACCCTCTGCCCCGATCGGGCACGGGTGCGCACTTACCGCCCCAGCGCCCGCCAGCAGTGCGCGGCCTGCCGCCGCAATGGCGACCCCATCCCCGCCAACCTTCGCCGCTTCGGTGGCGTCTTCGGGGGTGTCCGCGCATGAGCCGCCGCACACTCCTGGGCGGCCTCGCTGCCCTGGCTGCCACCCCTGCCGCCGCGCTGATGGCCCCGCCCCTGACCTATGCTGAGGCCACGCCGGGCAGAAGATCGTCTCCGCATCCCGATGCCGAGCTGATCCGCATCTGCGCCGAGCACCCTGCCCGCCTCCAGGCTGTGAACCACGGTTCCGAAGAGGGGGAGGACGGCCCAATCTGGCAAGCCTACGCGCAGAGCCGCGACGCGATCCACGCCGCCGTGCCGGTGACCTTGGCTGGCGTCGTGGCAAAGGCCCGCGCCGCCAAGGCTGAGGCGCTCAACGCGGATGGCACGGAGAGCCCGAACGACACTCCGGCCGGGACTTGGGCCTGGGAGCTGCTGAACGACCTTCTGCGTCTGGAGGGGCAGCTATGAGCACCGCGCGTCGTGGCCTGCTGGGCGGTATCGCCGCCCTGGCCGTCAGCCCCGCGCCCGGCCTGGTGCTGTCGGCCTCCTGCCCTGACGCCGAGGCTATCCGCCTTGCGGAAGGGGTGATCGAGGCTGAGGCAGCCTGCTGCGCGGCCCATGACCTGCCAACGCCGACTGAGGAGGAGGAGCAGGCACGACAGCCCGAGCGCGACCGCCTGATGGGCGTCGTGTCCGAGCGGGCGGAGGCTTTGGCGCCGCTCCCCGTCGCCACCCTAGTCGGCGTTCTGGCGAAGGCCCGCGCCGCCCTCGCCGTGGCGACCAAGGACGCTACGGACGGCGAAATCATCGTGCACGACTACGCGGAGTGGCTGGCCTATGCCGCGCTCGAGGACCTGGTGCGGGTTGCGGAAGGTGAGGCATGAGCCAGCGCAGGACCCTGGCGCTGGGCGGGCTTGCCGCCTTCGGCCTGCCGGCGGTGGCGGGCAGCGCCGCCGCGGCGCCGGGCCCCGATGCCGCCCTCATCGCATGGTGCGCGCGCTGGGCCGAGGCGGAGGCTGGGTACTCAGCCGTGACCGAGCCCTACGGCCGTACCCTGGACGAGCCCCCGCCCGAGGTGGAGGCAGCGGCCGAGGCCTTCTCGCGCGAGGCGCTCGACATGCTGGAGCGCATCCAGGCGACGCCGGCGCGGACGGGGGCCGGCTTCCGAGCGAAGGCCCGGGTAGCCCTGCGCCGCAATCTCGATGTGGGGGACGAGGTGGCCGAGGCGCTCGCGTGGGGGCTGCTTCGCGATCTGCTGACTGGGGACCCGTACCTTGCGGCGATGGACCGGGTGAAGGCGGCGCGCACGGCGCTCGCGGCGCGGGCGCGGATTAGCCGGCGAGGCGATCCGGCCTATGACCGCCTGGACGCTGAGGCCAGGAGAGCGGAAGCCAAACTAGCGCGGGTGGGGAGGGCCGCAGCATGAGCGAGCCGAAGACGATTACGGTGCGCATCGCGGTTGCCGTGGACGCAGAGGGCAAATGGTTTGCCAGCGGCTGGCATGACGCCCGTGGCAACGACGCTATGACGGCAGCCAGTGAGCAGGTCGCGCTAGGGGAGGCCCGGTACTGGGTCACGGCCGAGCTGCCACTGCCGATGGTGACTGAGGTTCCCGGCACCATCAGCGACAGTGAGCTCACCGACCTTGCTGCCTTCGGTAATGACCTGAGGCGCGAGGAGATGTTCAGCTGTGCGGTCTTGGTACAGAAGGCTGTTGAGGAGTTGCGCCGGTACCGAGCCGCTCATTCAACGCCATCGGCAGGCACTGTGCAGGTCTGATCACCAATAGGTGCCGCGCCGTGTGAACCTCTCTCCTCCTCTGTAGCGGCTCGCAGGATTGCATTAAGGTGCTCTAATGCTAGCCAAAGGCTGCTAAGGGTTGTTAAGCCATCTAAGTCGACGCTAAGGTCCTGCTATGGCTACGAAGGTGCAGCAGATGCCATGAGCGAAGTCGAGTGGCTGCTTGAGGCGGCGAAGGAGTTCGGGCCAGCGTCTGACCCGCAGAAGGCTGGCGAACTGCGCCTGTATCTGCGGGATAACCTTGATGCCGTGATGAAGGTTAAGAGCGACCGCAGGCTCAGTTGGGGACAGGTCGCCACCATCCTGACGAAGAGGGGCCTGACCAAGAAGAATGGCGATCCCCTGGATGCTAACATCGTGGCGGTGACAGCCTCCGCTGTTCGCCTGGAGCGGAACCCGCGCGGCCGGAAGCGTCGGGCCGCGACGCCGGCCAGGCCAGGGAAGCAGGCCGAAGCTACGGCCATCCCCGCTCCGCACCTACCGCCGGCTGGACTGGACCCCGTGGTGCCCCCGCCTACGACGGTCCAGGCCGAGACACACACACCGCCCCCTTCAGGCTCTTCGGTGGGGGACACCGACTGGGATGAAGCTGAGCGAGCGGCTCGGCTGCGGGCCGCAATGGCTCGCCCCGTCCGCAAGCCCTTCCCCACCGGAGGCGGCTTTGAGGTGCCCACCAATCCAAACTGGCGCAAAGGCGAATGATCATGGCTGAGACCACCTCCCCTGCCGTCCATATCTTCGGGTCCGACAAAGGAGGCGTCGGCAAGACGTTGGCCGCCCAGGTGGCCATTACGCGCTTGCTGACCATCACAGGCCGCCTGCCCGTCATTATCGAGGTCGAAGCCGAGGCGCGGCTGGGTGCCATCTACGGGACCAAGGCGGTCCGGTCCTTCATCCTGGGCGCGAACACCATGGAGGAGCTCGAGCGTAACCCACGGCTCATCTACGCCATGTGGAACGATCTTGGAGAGCTGCTGCTGGAAAACGAGGGGCGGGACGTGGTGCTCGACCTCGGCGCAAACCTGACACGGTCGCTCATGGTGTGGCTCGATGAGTTCGGCGCGGACGGTCCTCTCGGCACAGGGGAGCGGGTCCGCTTCTATGCCCTGACCACCGGGGAGACGGCATCCCTGACCAGCGCCAGCAACGCGCTGGGCTATGCGGCCCATTCGCTTCCGGCCTCAACCCGCACGCTGCTGCTCAATGAACGGGACGAGGCGCTGTTCCCCCTGGCGCCGGACGCCCCAGCGGTTCGCAGCCTGCTCAAGACGCACGAGGCGAACGCGGCCCGCTTCCCGCGATGCATGTCGCCCGCCCTGGCGCAGGTGGTGGACCAGCGTATGCGGCTGGACGACGCGCTGGCGCAGCCGGTCGATTTCTGGGCCGGCAAGGGTATGAAGCGCATGGACGCTATTCTGGCCGTGCGGCGCCTGACCTCCTGGGGCGAAGCGGCGATGTCGGTCTTTGGTTCGCTGCCCGCCATTGCCCCGGCATAGGTCCGCGGCGGAGGCGGCCCATAGGAGGGAGGGCGTGTTGCCCTCTCTTCGTCGCGCCAGTGCGGCGGCCGAGGCGGAATGGGTCGATCTCAGCGCCTCCCTGGCTTCCGACCTCCTTGCCATCCAGGATGCGGGAAAGCGCGCGGCCGCCTATGCAGCTCTCTCGGCAAAACTTGGGACTACGGGGGACGGGCTTCTGCCGGCGGACGATGCCCGGGTTCGTGCATCCTTCGAGGCAGTTGCGCCGGCACCGCAGCCGAAGAATGAAGACCACGAACGGGAGTTAGCGGCCTGGCGCGTTCGGGACACGGCAGCCCGCGCCGAGATGGCCCGCCTGGACCGCGCGAGGCGGTTGGCAGTCTGGGGGCTGGTACCGGCCGGAGCTGTGCTCCCGGCGGTTGTGGCGGCCATCGCCTATGGATGGGACCCGATGAGCTTGGCGTCGGTCCTGCCTGAGCTCCCCACGCTGCCGATGTCGGCGGTGATGCTGGCGGCCTTGGCCGCTGGCGGTCTCTGCGCCTTACCGGCGTCCCGCGCGAAGCAGGTGCCGCAAGCGT
The DNA here is from genome assembly GCF_006438825.1 of Muricoccus nepalensis. Lineage (GTDB taxonomy): Bacteria > Pseudomonadota > Alphaproteobacteria > Acetobacterales > Acetobacteraceae > Roseomonas > Roseomonas nepalensis. The sequence continues at coordinate 5,759 of NZ_RCZP01000061.1, read as the reverse complement.
GGAATGCCGCGGCAGCGGCTGCTGTTGCTGGGGTGGTGTTGCTGCTCGCCGCACGCAGCCTGCCCCTCTACATCGCTGCGAACGGCGTGATCACCCGGAGTGGGCAGTCCCTCGGAAGGATTGTTGTAAGGGTCTATCCCAACGCTGCCGAAGCGAGGCTTGAGGTTCTGCGTGGCAACGACATTATCCAGCGCGGTGAGGTCCTGGATTTTAGGGGAGCCTACCCGGTGCGGTTTTTGCGGGAGGGCCGATAGGGCGGCCGGGCGGTACCCGTGTGGAAGGGCTGCGCCTCAGTGGCGCGGCCCCATTCTCGTCAGAACCCGTCATGTCCGGGTTAGCGACAATGGTGCAACTGAAACCATCAGCCAGACCCTTGTCCAAACGGATCTGATTGCACGGCACGGTCGAGAGCGCACACTGCGAATCGGTTGTTCGTCAACCGCCCGCTTCTATCCGAGGTGATCATGGCAAAACGCCCTGGCAACAAGGCTCCGCCCAGCAACACGCGTCCAAGCTCCGCCTCAGCCAGCCGCCGGCCATCAGCGTCCACCACGCGCAGCAAGCCTGCGGCTCCGGGCCGGAAGGCTGCCGCGGCTCCCACTGCTAAGCGGAGCGCTCGAAGCGCTACCACTCCTACTCGGGGCAAGGCGAGCAGGGCAGCTCCGTCGCGCACCGGCAAGCCAGCTGCGTCAAAGGCACCGACGGCTCGCAAGGCGCCCGTGAAGGCGCCGGCGCGTGGGGCACGCCCGGCCATGGCCGAGCGGAAGCCCGCTTCCGCTGCAGGCACCAAGAAGGCGGCTCCCGCCGCCAACCGGCGCAGCGCGGCGCCGCGCGCGGCAGCAGCCAGGAAGACCGCCGGCAAGGTCGCCGCGCGTAGCGCTCGCGCCGCCGCCACGCCCGCAAAGCAGACCAGGAAGCCGGCCGCGATATCGGCGCGGCGGACTGCCCCGGCGGCCAGCAGCACCAGAGCGAAGGCGGAGAAGGCTAGCTCCCGGCCTCCTGTGGCCAAGGCCAAGACGCCATCTCGCGCGGCAGCGAGCGCCAAGGGTACAACCAAAACCGCTGCCCGCAGCCCTCGCGTGGCAGCGACGACGGCGCGGCAGCCCGCAAAACCCGCAACCGCGTCCAGCAGGCGCGCGGCCTCGGCTGCGAGTTCGGCCCGGGCGACAAAGCCGTCTACATCGAAAAGCGTCGCGGCGAAGTCCAAGGTTCAGGCTCGAGGCTCAACACCTGCTAAGGGCAAGGCGACATCTGCCAGCACCCGCACGTCGCAGCCCTCTGCCGCCCCGGCAAAGTCCCCAGCTCGGCGTACTCCTCAGGCTAGCCCCGCGGCCCGGAACAAGTCGTCCAATGCCGACACATCGCGCCCAACACTGTCTAAACGGTCTGCCCCTTCCCGGGCGGCTGCGCCTGCCGCGGCCCGTGGCCCACGGCGTGCACGATCAGCGTCCGACAAGAGGGAGGTGAATGGCGGCGTAGGCGCGGGGAACTCCTCCAACACCGCCGCGTCACCGCCTGAAGGGGATGAGCACCAGGCCGATACCGCGATGTCCCTTCCCGCTGCCATGGCCGGAGCCGGTGCCGCCATGATGGCGACGATGGCCGCGCCTGCCGCCGTCGGTGCTGCAATGGCGGCCTCTGCTATGGCGTCCGGCCTCAACGCTGCGGCCGAGCTGTCGCAGAACCTGACCAGTAACGGCTCGAACTCCGACGCCGACGAGCCCCTCGAGGACGAGCCACCCGCACGCGAAGTGGATGTGGCACCCTCGTCCGAGGACTCGAACGACCTCGCCTAACCCTCGGCTGAGCGCAGAGGCGGCCCTGGTTCACTCAGGCGCCGTCTCTGTGACTGCGTTGGCGGGTTCCAGTGGGCGCGGACCGCGAATCAACGCTCTCAAACGCATAGTCCGGAATCGTGTCCCGGAGCGTGGTGTAGGAGCGGTGCTCCTCAGCGGACTGAGCCGCCGTACAGTTCAGGAGCCACGTGGCGTCGCTCCCGATCCGCCGTCCTATTTCTCGAGATCGTACGCTATGCTGTCCGCATGACGAACAAGGCCAACCGATGCCGACGAGCCGAGCAAGCGCACGCTCCGCCAGCAGGAGAGCGAGGCACAGCAGCTCGCCCTCGCGCTTGTCCAGGATGACGGAGCGGAAGGGCTGATGTTCCGCCTGGCGGTTGAAACCGGTGAGGATGGCGAGGTGACGCGCGTAGTCTTCCTTGCGCTCCGGGGTGAGGAAGGCCGGGTGGATTGCTTCTGGCCAGTGCCGGGCGTTACCGATGCACCCGCGGCCGAGCCTCAGCCATGTGGAACACGGGACCAGCGGAACGACGGTCGCTCCATGCAACTCCCTTTCCCCGCCGCTGTGCCAACGTCACGCCAGCGTCGCGCGTCAGGGCAGAAGCGAGCAGAATACCGCGTCGACTTGGCTTGAGTGGAACTGCTGTAGCAGCTGGCCGCACCTGAACAGTGGCTGTCCCTCCCCTTCCCGACCTCATTGTAAGTCACGGCTCGGAGGCAACTTGGGCTTCCGGCTCCCAGCTCCGGCCGCCTGACCTCGTCGGCCCGGCCGAGGGCGCGCTCCGCCCACTCGCCTCCCCGCTCCTCTGGCTCAAGCGGTCGAGCAGGTCGGAGCGGTCGATCAGGCACCCGACGACGAGGTGGTTGATCGGCACCTCCACGTGCTCGGTGACGCGCTCGACCCTGCCCTCGGCCACGAGGAGGTGGGCGCCCAGCAGCGCCGGTCGGTCGCGCTCGGCGATGGCGGCGAAGACCACAAGATTGCCCGTGCCAAACTCGTCCTCGACCGTCAGGAAGACCACGCCCTTGGACGTGCCCGGCCGCTGGCGCAGGAGGACGACGCCGGGCAGGCAGATCCGGGCGTCCGGCCAGAGGCTGCCGAGCTGGCGGGTGTCGCCCAGCCCCAGGCGGTCCAGCGCGGGGCGGAGGATCGCCATGGGGTGCCGCGCCAGCCTCAGGCCCGTGGCGCGGTAGTCGTCCACCACCTCCTCGCCCTCTCCCTGCCGGGGCAGGGCCGCCTCGGGCTCGTCCATTAGCGGCGCACTGGCCGCCATCGCCGCCGCGGCCGTGTCCCGCGCGACCGCAAAGAGCGGCAGCTGCTGCGGCCCGCTCGCCGCCACCGCCGCATCCCACACCGCCCGCCGCCGCAGGCTCCCCGTGGCCACGAAAGCATTCGCGGCCGCCAGCGCCTCCAGCGCCCGCCGGCCCACGTCGGCACGGATGGCGGCGTCCTCCACCGAGGCGAAGGGCGCCCCGTTGCGGGCGCGCCGGGCCCGCAGCAGCGCCTGCGCCTCCGCCTCGGGCAAGCCGGTGACGAGGCGCAGCCCCAGCCGGAGCGCCAGCCCGCCGCGGCTCTCCCACTCGGGCTCGAGCGTGCTGTTCCAGTCGGACACGTTCACGTCCACCGGCTGGACCAGCGATGCAAAGCAGTCGGGGCAGCTTCCGGAGTGCCGAGGACGCCCACGATGCAGCGCAGGCGGAGCTCGGGGGGGGGCGGCGGCCACGCTGACGAGGTAGTGCTGATGCTCCCTCACCCTTTCCGTGCGCAGAAAGGCGGGGTGTGAAAGGTGAAACTCAGCCGCTCAGTCCTGACCTTCGCTGTTGGTGGCCCCCACGGAGGAAGATGCAGACTGACGGAGCCGCAGCTCCTCCTTGAGGGCCGCCAGCTTGAGCTCCGTCGCTTCGACTTGCCGAAGCAAGTTCCTCTCAGACATACCACTCAAGCCGACTAAACTGCTGTCGATGATGGCGCTTCGTGCGTTGTTCCAACTGTTGGTCATATTATATCAACTCACAGTTTGCGGTGCCGTTCAGCTCAACCTTTTATGGTTACTGCAAGTTGCACTAATGGGTATCAGTGAGTAAACGCGTCCTTTCCCATTGGCGAGATAACTGCGGGAACCTTCATCCTGTTGGTTGTTGTAGGCTCCTCGCTATCGAGCAGGAGATTGGCAATGGCGAAGGGGCGCTTGCTGTACGACAGCGAGAACGGCGATCGGTGGCTCCTCATACGGGGGCCCGAACCAGAGCGCGTGTTCGTCCGGCATGAACCCAGTTCGGCCTCAGGAGGCAGGATGGCGGATCTCGAGATCGGCGAGTTCCTGATCCGCGGTGTGTACGGGCCAGAGCACCTAGAGCTGCTGAGGCTTATCGGGTCGCTCGTGCAGGAGGAAGGATTAGCAACAGAACACACCGTCGAGGGCGAGTAACCGTTCTGTAAATGAATCGGGCCGATCAGAGCGCCATCGAGCAACCCCAAGATGGGTGAATGTTCTTCATGGGCTCAAAGCTCGCGCTGACCGATGTTCAGATCGTCGTTGAGCGCCGTCGCCGCGGTTCTGCCGTATGGTTCTGGCGGCTGATTGAGGATCGGCCGGCATCGGGCCTCGAACCACTGCTCGAGGCCTCTTGTGGCTATCGCAGCGCTCAGTGCGCCTACGAGGCGGGACAGGCTGCAGTCAGGCACTTGCAGGAAAATTCCTGCCTTCCTCCCTCGACAAGTCAGATCAACAGCGTGCGGCAAGTGGACCGGCGCAGGAGGATTACCGTCGCTGCGCCGGTCCGGATTGACCCTCCCCCGTGTTGGTGGACACCTCAGATAAGCTCCTGCGGGAGCGAGGTGCCCTGATGACGAGCAAGACGCGACGGGAGTTTACGGAGGAGTTCAAGCGGGAGGCGGTGTTGCTGCTGGAGAGCAGCGGCCGCCCTCTGATGCAGGTGGCGAGGGAGTTTGGGATCGAGCCATCGATGCTGCGGAACTGGCGGGCGCGAGGTCATGGACCAGCGGGATTGGCTGCAGGGCAAGGGGGTACTGGCAAGGTAACGCTGCCCGCTTCACCGGAGCAGGCCGAGATTCGGCAGCTTCGGAAGGAGCTCGAGCGGGCGCAGATGGAGCGCGACATCCTAAGAAAAGCTATCGGCATCTTCTCGGGCCCGCCGAGATGAGGTTCCGTTTCATCGAGGACCATCGCGAGATGTTCCTTGTGCGGGTGATGTGCTCGGTCCTGGAGGTGAGCGCCAGCGGCTACTATGCGTGGAGGGGCCGGTCCGAGAGCATCCGCTCGCAGGCCAACCAGGCCTTGCTTGGGGACATCCGCCGTGTGCATGCCGAGAGCCGACGCCGCTACGGCAGTCCACGGGTCCATGCGGCCCTGCAAGCCGAGGGGCAGCGGATGGGCCGCAACCGGGTGGCGCGCCTGATGCGGCAGCACGGCATCGGAGTACGGACCAAACGCCGCTTCCGGGTGACCACCAACAGCAAGCACAGCTTCCCCGTCGCCCCCAACCTTCTGGACCGCCAGTTCACCGCTCCCGGACCCAACAGGGTGTGGCTGGCGGACATGACGTACATTCCAACTGGTGAGGGCTGGCTGTATCTCGCCGTCGTGCTGGATCTCTTCTCACGCAAAGTGGTCGGCTGGGCCATGCGCGAGACCATGGCTCAGGAGCTGACGATCGCTGCCCTGCAGATGGCGATCACCAACCGCCGACCAGGTCCGGAACTGCTGCTGCACTCGGACCGCGGGAGCCAATACGCTGCGCACGGCTACCGCCGCCTGCTCGCCAAGCACGGCATGCTCTGCTCCATGAGCCGAAAAGGTGATTGCTGGGACAACGCCCCCATGGAAAGCTTTTTTGGCAGCCTCAAGACCGAACTCGGGGAGGACGAGCCGTTCCCGACCCGACAAGCCGCAAGATCTGCCCTCTTCGCCTTCATCGAAGCCTTCTACAACCGAACCC
>NZ_RCZP01000060.1 GCF_006438825.1 Muricoccus nepalensis | reverse complement strand
TGCACGCCTGATCAACCCTGATCAACCCCTGACCCGCCACCCCTGATCGCCACCCCGATCGCCACCCCTGATCGCCACCCCTGATCGCCCCCGGAGCCCGAGCATGTTCATCACCCGGACGAACCAGGCCGCCGCGCCTGCCAGCTTCTTCGACCGCCGCGCCGCGCGCGACCGACGCGCCGCCGCGCGCGACCTCGAGGCCCGCCTCGCCGCCCTCGAAGAACATCACCCCATGATCGAACTCGCCGCCGACGGAACCATCCTCGACGCTAACCAACACGCCGCCTCCGTGATGGGCCGCACGCCGGAGGCGATCCGGGGTGGCGCGCTGCTGTCCTTCCTCGGCGAGGCAGAGCCGGGCGGCACGGCCGGGCGCGCCTTCCTCGACCGCGTCGCGCGGGGGGAGGCGGCCACCGCGCGGCTGGTCCCGCTCGCGGCCGAGGGCGAGGGCGCCGTGGTGCGGCTGGACGCGTCGCCCCTGCCGTCAGAGGACGGTGGCCGGCCGCGCGCGGTCGTGCTGCTGGCGGACGCGAGCGCCGAGCGGCGGGGCCTGCGCGCCCACCGCGCGCTGCACGGCTCCCCCACCGCGCTTCTCGTCGCCGACCGCCGGGGGGTCGTCACCGAGGCCAACCCGGCCGCGGAGGCGCTGCTGGCGCGTCACGCGGAGGCGCTGCGCCAGGCCTGGCCGGGCTTCACCCCCGGCCGGATCGCCGGCACCGACGTCGGGGGGCTGCTGCGGGACGGCGCCCCCTGGCAGCGGCTGGCCGCGGACCCCTCGCAGCCGCCGGCGCGCGCCATCGTGGCGGCCGGCGGGTCGGTGCTGGAGGTCGTGGCCAGCGCCACCCGCGACGAGGCGGGGCAGCACGACGGCTTCGTGCTCGCGTGGTCAGACGTGACGGAGCAGCAGCTCCAGCAGGGGCAGGTGGCCGCGATGATCCGATCGCAGGCGGTCATCGAGTTCGACCTGGACGGCCGCATCCTGCACGCGAACGAGAACTTCCTCGCCACGATGGGCTACACGCTCGAGGAGGTGCGCGGCCGGCACCACAGCCTCTTCGTCGACGACGCCTACCGCGCGAGCGCCGAGTACCGCGCCTTCTGGGAGCGGCTGGGCCGCGGCGAGTACGACGCCGCGCAGTACAAGCGGATCGGCAAGGGCGGCCGCGAGGTCTGGATCCAGGCGAGCTACAACCCCGTGCTCGACGCGTCGGGCCGCGCGGTCCGCGTGGTCAAGTACGCGACCGACATCACGCAGCAGCGGCTGGCGACGGCGAACGCGGAGGGGCAGCTCGCCGCCATCGACAAGGCGCAGGCGGTGATCGAGTTCGACCTCGGCGGCCGGGTGCTGCACGCGAACGCCAACTTCCTGAACACGCTCGGCTACACGCTGGCCGAGGTGCAGGGCCAGCACCACAGCCTCTTCGTCGAGCCGGCGGAGCGCCAGGGCGCCGCCTACCGCGCCTTCTGGGAGAAGCTCGGGCGCGGCGAGTACGACGCCGGCCGGTACAAGCGCCTCGGCAAGGGCGGCCGCGAGGTCTGGATCGAGGCCTCCTACAACCCGATCCTCGACCTCAACGGCAAGCCGTTCAAGGTTGTGAAGTACGCCACCGACGTGACGGCGCAGGTGCAGGCCGCGGCGGCCATGACGCGGGCGGTGGAGCAGGTGGACGAGCTGGTGGCGGCGGCCCGGCGGAACGACTTCGAGCGGCGCATCCCGACCGAGGGGCTGGAGGGCGCGATCGCGAGCCTCTGCGGCGGCGTGAACGCGATGGTCGACACGATGGCGGCCCAGTTCGAGGTGAGCCAGGCCCTGCAGCGTGCGGTGGGGGAGACGCAGGCGATTGTGGCGGCGGCGGAGGGGAACGACCTGAGCCAGCGCATTCCGATGGCGGGCAAGACGGGGGAGATCGGGGATCTCTGCGCTGGCATCAACGGCATGCTGGACACGATGGCCGGCGTGGTGGCGACGATCACGGAGAGCTGCGGGGCGATCACGGTGGCCTCGCGCGAGATCGCGATGGGCAACACCGACCTGTCGCAGCGCACCGAGGAGCAGGCGGCGAGCCTGGAGGAGACCTCGGCGAGCCTCGAGGAGCTGACGAGCACGGTGCGGCAGAACGCCGACAACGCGCAGCAGGCGAACAAGCTCGCGGCCTCGGCCTCCGAGACGGCGACGCGCGGCGGGCTGGTGGTGACCGAGGTCGTGCGCACGATGGACGGCATCACCCAGTCCAGCCGCAAGATCAGCGACATCATCGGCGTGATCGACGAGATCGCCTTCCAGACGAACATCCTCGCGCTGAACGCGGCGGTGGAGGCGGCGCGCGCGGGCGACCAGGGCCGGGGCTTCGCGGTGGTCGCCGCCGAGGTGCGCAACCTCGNCCGACAACGCGCAGCAGGCGAACAAGCTCGCGGCCTCGGCCTCCGAGACGGCGACGCGCGGCGGGCTGGTGGTGACCGAGGTCGTGCGCACGATGGACGGCATCACCCAGTCCAGCCGCAAGATCAGCGACATCATCGGCGTGATCGACGAGATCGCCTTCCAGACGAACATCCTCGCGCTGAACGCGGCGGTGGAGGCGGCGCGCGCGGGCGACCAGGGCCGGGGCTTCGCGGTGGTCGCCGCCGAGGTGCGCAACCTCGCCCAGCGCAGCGCCAACGCCGCCAAGGAGATCAAGGCACTGATCTCGGACTCCGTCGAGAAGGTCGACAGCGGCTCGAAGCTCGTCACCTCGGCCGGCGAGACGATGAACGAGATCGTCACTTCGGTGAAGCGCGTGACCGACATCATGGCGGAGATCTCGGCCGCGTCCCAGGAGCAGAGCACCGGCATCGAGCAGGTGAACACCGCCGTCTCGCAGATGGACAAGATCACCCAGCAGAACGCGGCGCTGGTCGAGGAGGCCGCGGCCGCCGCCAAGTCCATGGAGGAGCAGACGACGGCGCTGGCCGAGATGGTCGCGGGCTTCGTCCTGCCGGACGGCTACGCCGCGGCGCCGGCCAAGGCCACCGCCGCGGCGCCGGCGAGGGCGGCGGGCGGGCGGGCGGCGGCCCCCCTGGCCCGGCGGCCGGCGGCGCGCGCGGTCGAGGCGGAGGATGACTGGAAGGAGTTCTGAGCGGGGGCGTTCCGCCGTGCCCGCCGCGGCGGCGCCCGGGGAGGTCGCGATCACGCGCGAGGACTTCGCGCGGATCGTCGCGAGGGTGCACGACGCCTCGGGGATCAAGCTCGGCGAGAACAAGCGCGACCTCGTCTACGGGCGGCTGCGGCGGCGGCTGCGGGCGCTTGGCCTGGCCAGCTTCGCCGCCTACTGCGACCGGCTCGACGGGCCCGACGGCGCCGACGAGCGGGTCCACCTGGTCAACGCCATCACCACGAACCTGACCGGCTTCTTCCGCGAGGCGCACCACTTCGAGTACCTCGCCACCGAGCTGCTGCCGGGGCTGCCGCGGGCGGGGCGGCGCCTGCGCGTCTGGTCGGCCGGCTGCTCGTCCGGCGAGGAGCCCTACAGCATCGCCATGACGATGGCCTCGGCCATGCCCGACCTCGCGGAGTGGGACGCGCGCGTGCTCGCGACCGACATCGACACCGAGATGGTCGCCCAGGCCGCGGCCGGGATCTACCCCGCCGACCGCGTGGCGGCGGTGCCGGAGGCGCTGCGCCGGGCCCACGTGCAGCGCCTCGACGGGGACCGCGCGGGCATGGCGCCGCGCCTGCGCTCGCTGATCGCCTTCCGGGCGCTGAACCTGCTCGGCCCCTGGCCGATGCGCGGGCCCTTCGACGTCATCTTCTGCCGCAACGTCGTCATCTACTTCGACAAGCCGACCCAGCGCGCCCTCTTCGACCGCTTCGCGGGCCTGCTCGCCCCGGGCGGGCACCTCTTCATCGGGCACTCCGAGAGCCTGTTCCGGGTGAGCGACCGCTTCGCCCATCTCGGCCGCACCATCTACCGCAAGCTCCGATGAGCGCGGAGAGCACGAGGGCCGGGTGGCTGCCCGGGGCCGCGCGGGTGGTGGTGAAGGTCGGCCCCGGCGAGCACCACGTCACGGACGACCGGGACACGGCGATCCTGACGACGCTCGGCTCCTGCGTCGCGGCCTGCGTCGCTCGCGCCTCGAGATCAAGCTCTTCGGCGGCGCGCGCCTGGCGCCGGACCACACCGCCATCGGGCCGCGCAACGCCGACTACGTCGAGGGCTACCTCCGCGCGGAGGGCATGGCGCCCGTGGTGCGCCAGCTCCGCGGCACGCTGGCCCGGCGGCTCCTCTACGTGCCCTCGACCGGGCGCGCCTTTCTGCGCGAACTGCCCGCCGAGAGCGCCCGCATCGCCGAACTCGAAACCCGCCTCGGCCACGCCATGCCCCACCCCCGGCACGGCGACGTCGAGCTGTTTGAGCCATCCAAGGGAGGATAGCCGGTGCCTGAACGCCTGCTCACCGGGATCAGCCGGACTTACTCAACCCGTGTTGCCGACGGCTTTCGTCGGATCGTGCCGGCAGCCTTGGGAGAGTTCTGGCACTCTCCGAGGCCTGTGGTCGGATCGCTTGCTTCCTTGAACCCTGACAGGCCAGGGCACGCGGGGACGCGACGCATTCGATGTCAGCCTAGCCGCCGATCTTTCCGGGCTTTAGCGCCACGGCCGCCGCCACGTGCCTACCGGCCGCCGCGCATGTAGTGGCGCTCGGGCCGGTAGGTGCTGGCGGCAACCCAGCCGCGGAGAAGGGTGAGGATCCTTCGCACCGGCCGCGAAGGCCTGATCAGAGGCAGCGGGCGAAAGGTCACGCGGCGCTCCTCCGATGGCGGGGGGAGGCGCGCCCCGCCAGAAGCGACGGCGCGCGCCTCGGCCACGGACGGTGCATCTCGGGCGAGACCGTCGGGGGAAAGCTGGTGGGCATGAAGCCGTCCCGGGTGGGGTCGGCCAGCGCCTCCATCGTCTCCGCGGCGTCCAACGCCTCGCTCAGAAGGGCGGAGCGAGCCAGCGCGCTCGTTTCTCGCGCGGCCAGCTGGCTCATGCAGGCGGTCAGCAGGGCAAACGCGCCCTGAACCTGCTGGTGATCCGAGTTCGTCATGAGCAATGAACCTGAGGGAGGTCTGGACGAGACTTACTCACGAATTCGTGAGGCGTCATGATCTAAGATCGCTGACGCGGTGAACGCAATCAGAGATTTGAACGTTCCTCATAGGCAAAGAAATGCCCGGTTGGGGTGGGCTGGCGCTGGCAAAGGCGGGCGCATCCGACGGCTGGGGTATCAACGCGCCCGACGGTTTTCCGACCTGCTCACGGTGTGCGCCTGCCCACGGGATACGGCGGTGGTCGCGCCGTGCTTCGCGCGGGTTCACGAGGCATGGTGAGACCGCGAGGCCCTACGCGGCCGGGAGCCGTCCCGCGCCCGAGGGATGATCCCGGCAGCCTTCGGCACGTTCATCGCGGGACCGCCCGTCAGCGTCCGTTCTGCCCTTCCATGTGTCCGCCCCCAAGCGCCACGGCGCCGGGCCAGCTTCCCTCCGCCACCATCTCGGCGACGCAGTCGCGCATGAGCCCCGCGACGCGCGCGACGGCGTCCGAGCCCGCGCGTCCCCTGGCACGGGCGAGGAAGCGCTGCAGGCGCAGATCGCCGATCGGCACGGCCTTCAGGGTCCCTGCCTCGAGCTCGGCCTTGACGACCGCCACCACCTCCACCATCGGCCCCACGCCCGCCAGCACAAGCTGGCGCCCCACCACGGCCGTGTCGACCTGGGCCAGCGGCGAAAGGGCTTGCTGCGCCTGGGCCTGCGCCGCGACGAGCATGCGTTGCATGGGCCCGTCGGGAGGGCCGGTCACCACCAGCGGCAAGCGGTTCAGCGCGGCCAACTCCACCCGGTCCGTGGCCAGCCGTGGATCGTCGCGCCGCCCGATGAGGCAGACCGGCTCCTCCAGAAGCGGTGTCAGCAGGAAGCGGGAGGGGTCCGACGGGCCGTTCAGGATGGCGACGTCGACGCGCCCCTCCTGGATCCAGGCCTCCAGCACCGGGCTGGCGGCCGTCGTGATCCGCAGCCGCACCTGCGGGTAGCGGCGCAGGCTCAGCGCGGCCAGGCGCCCCCCGAAAAGCTCGGCCACGCTCGGGGAGAAGCCGAGGGAGACGGTGCCCTGGGGCTCCCTCGGCTGCGCCCGCGCCTCCTCCAGCAGGGCGCCGGCTTCGGCGAGCACCGCCTCGGCGCGGGCCAGCAGGGCCTCCCCCTCCGCGGTCAGGGACACGCCCCGGGCATGGCGCTGCAGCAACTGGACGCCGAGCTCCGCCTCCAGCTTCGCGACCTGCCGGCTGAGCGCGGGCTGCGCCACCCGGAGCAGGGCCGCGGCCCGCCCGAAATGCCGTTGGCGGCCGACCGTCACGAAGTAGCGGAGCTGGCGCAGTTCCAGGGAGGGGTACTCCATGCCGTTCTGGCATCGGGCCCGTCGCCCGATGATCTTGGACTTCCCGGGCAGGGTGGCGCGATGCTGCGGCGAAAGAAAGCCGCCCGGCACCAGGCCGGCCGAGCGTCGGAGGAGGCAGCGCGCCGATGTGGACCGACCTTCCGTCCGGCTTTCGCGAACGGGCATCGGGCGGGGTGGGGCCGGCCCCACCGGGTAACCCGGCGGGGTGCGGCCGGCGGGCGTTCCTCGGCGCGTCGCTCCTCGCCGGGGCCGGGGCCGGGGCCCTGGCGCGCCCGGCCGCGGCGCAGGACCCCTGGCCTTCCCGCCCGGTCAGCATCGTCGTTCCCGGCCCAGCCGGCGGCACGGGCGACGTGATCTCCCGCTCCATCGTCCCGATGCTGCAGCAGTCCTTCGGACGGCCGGTGGTCGTGGACAACCGTCCCGGGGCGAACGGCGAGGTGGGCAGCCGTTTCGTGGCCCGCGGCGCGCCCGACGGCTACACGCTGCTGATGGGGTCGATCGGCCACTTCGCCATCAACTTCGCCCTCCGCCCCGGCCTCAGCTACGACCCGGTGAAGGACTTCGAGCCGATCACCCTGGTGGCGACCACGCCGAACGTCCTCGTCGTCCACCCGCGGAACCCGGCCCGTGACGTGGCGTCGCTCGTCGCCTGGATGAAGGAACGGGGCGACCGGACCTCCTACGCGACGAGTGGCGTCGGCTCCTCGGACCAGCTCACGATGGAGCTGTTCAAGCAGCTCACCGGCACCCAGGCCCAGCACGTGCCCTATCCCGGCGGCCCGCCGGCCCTGACCGACGTGATGGCGGGGAACGTCGAGATGGCCTTCTTCAACCTGGGCAACGTCACGAGCCACGTGCGCGAGGGACGGCTGCGCGCCATCGTCATCACCTCGGCGGAGCGCTCGTCCCTCCTGCCGGAGGTGCCGACCGGGGTGGAGGCCGGGTTGCGCGACCTCGTCGTGACCTCCTGGCAGGCGATGATGGTCCCGTCGGGCGTGCCGGCGCCGATCGTCTCGCGGCTGCACGGGGACATCACGGCCGCGCTGCGCCAGCCGCAGGTCGTGCAGCGCATGGCGGAGATCGGCTTCACTGTCTCGGCCAGCTCGCCAGCGGAGTGCCGGGCCTTCCAGATCTCGGAGATCGGCCGCTGGAAGGCGCTGATCGAGCGCCAGGGCATCCGGCCGGAGTAGGCGGAGGCATGACGAACGAGGCCGATTGCCTGCTCGCCGTGGGCAACCACCTGGCGGGTCTTTCCCGGCACCACGAGCTGGTGGAGGAGGGCGCCAGGCTCCTCCGCCCCGTTCGCACGGCCGCGTCCTACCGCCTGCTGGCGCGCGGAGCCGGGCCTCGCCCCAACCCAGGCCTGATCGAGGCGGCGCCGGGGGAGGGAGCCCGCATCGAGGGCGAGCTCTACGCGCTGCCCGCCGGCGCCGTGGAGCGGCTGGCCCGCCTCGTCCGCGCGCCCGTCCGCCTGGGCCGCGTGCGGCTGGAGGACGGGACGGAGGTGCACGGCTATCTCTGCGACCCGTCCGAGGCGGGCACGGCCCGCGACATCAGCGATCTCGGCGGCTGGCGCGCCTTCCTGGCCGGCCTGAAGGGGGATTAGGCACCGTGCGCGTCGTCTTTGTCCTGTTCGACAGCCTCAACCGCCACGCGCTCGGCGCCTATGGCGGCACCGCCGTGCCGACGCCGAACTTCGACCGCCTGAGCCGGCGCGCGGCGGTCTTCGACACGCACTACGCCGGCAGCCTGCCCTGCATGCCCGCGCGGCGCGACCTGCACACGGGGCGGCTCAACTTCCTCCACCGCGGCTGGGGCCCGCTGGAGCCCTACGACATCTCCTACGCCGCCCTGCTCGGCAAGGCCGGCGTCTACAGCCACCTTGTCTCCGACCACTTCCACTACTTCGAGGACGGCGGCGCGACCTACCACCAGCGCTACTCGAGCTGGGACTACATACGCGGCCAGGAGAAGGACAAGTGGAAGGCGCTCGTGGAGCCGCCGCTCGAGCGCTTCAAGGCCATGTACCACCCGCTCCAGCACCCGGCCGAGCCGACGGACGGGCGGCTGAACCACATGATCAACCGCGAGCACATAAAGGAGGAGGCCGACTTCCCCAGCGTGAAGTGCTTCGACGCCGCGCTGGAGTTCCTGGCCACGAACCGGCACGCCGACCGCTGGCTGCTGCACCTCGAGACCTTCGACCCGCACGAGCCCTTCCACGCGCCCGCCCGCCTGCGGGAGCGGTTCCAGACGGGCTACGAGGGCCCGATCCTCGACTGGCCCCGCTACAAGCGGGTGACGGAATCACCGGCCGAGATCGCCGAGATCCGCGCGAACTACGCGGCCCTGCTGACCCTCTGCGACGAGCAGCTCGGTCGGCTTCTCGATGTCTTCGACGAGGGAGACCTGTGGCGGGACACCGCCCTGATCGTCACCACCGACCACGGCTTCCTGTTCGGGGAGCACGAGTGGTGGGCGAAGAACGTGATGCCCTTCTACGAGGAGATCGCGCGGATCCCGCTCTTCGTCTGGCACCCCGGCCACCGGTCCGGCGGGCGGCGCAAGGCGCTGACGCAGACCATCGACCTGATGCCGACCCTGCTCGACTGCTTCGGGGTGGCGCCGCCCTCCGTGGTGACCGGCCATTCCCTCCTGCCGGTGCTCGACAGCGATGCCGCCCTGCGGGAGACGGCCATCTTCGGGATGTTCGGCGCGGCGACGAACGTGACGGACGGCCGCTACACCTACTTCCGCTACCCGCCGGACATGATGACGCAGGAGCTCAACGAGTACGTCCTCATCCCGCTCCACCAGAAGAGCTTCTTTGCGACCGAGGAGCTGGCCGGCGCCAGCCTCGTGGAGCCGTTCGGCTTCACCCAGGGCATGCCGCTCCTCAAGGTTCCCGCGCGCCCCGGGCAGAGGACGCGAGAGCCGCCGCACGGGCTCTTCGACGAGGCGCGGACCGCGCTCTACGACCTCGCGGCGGATCCTGGCCAGGCGTCGCCGATCGTGGACGAAGCGGCCGTCGTCCGCCTGACCGCCGGCATGGCCGAGGCGATGCACCGGCACGAGGCGCCGGACGAGGCGTTCCGGCGCCTGGGGCTCGAGGCGCCTCGAGCCGCCCGTCCCGGGCGTGCCGCGGCGACGCGTTCCTGATGGCGACGCCCCGCTGGATGACCCGGCTGGTGCGCCTCATCGGGTCAAGGTGGCGAAGACGCTACCGGCCGGAGCGGCGCTACATGCGCGGTGGCTGACCTGCCGGACCGGGCGCTCGCCTGAGACGGCGTCGATGCTCCGGTCGGGCCAGCGCGACGGCAGCGCTCTCCGCCCTCACGCCGCGCGGCGGTCCAGCCAGTCCCGGAACCGGTACCAGTTGCCGACCATCGGCAGCATCCAGGGGTGCCCGGTGTAGAAGGGCCGCGTCGGGAAGTCCCGGCCGTCGAAAACCGGCACGCGGTTGCTCTTGCCGAGAAGCTTCTTGCCCAGTTCTGCCCCCAGGTAGGAGAGCATCGCCACGCCGGAGCCGTTGCAGGCCATGGCGTAGTGAAGACCCTTCTGCGTCACCCCCATGTGCGGCAGGTAGTCGAAGGCGAAGGCGACATTGCCGGTCCAGGCGTGCGTGACGCGCGTGCCCTTCAGCTGCGGCCAGCGCTTCAGCATCATGTCGTGCAGGATCGGGGCGGAGACTTCCGGCGTCACCTGCGTGAAGCGGGCGCGGCCGCCGAAGAGGACGCGGCGGTTGTCGGGGGAGAGGCGGTAGTAGGTGAGGATCCGCCGGCTGTCCGCGAGCGTGCGCCGCTTGGGGATCAGGCTGCGCGCCAGGTTGGGGTCGATCTCCTCCGTCGCGATGATGTGCGAGGCGACGGGGATCAGGCGGCGGCGCAGGTCCGGTGTCAGGGCGCCCGTGTAGCCGTTGGTCGCGATCACCACCTCCCGCGCCTCGATTGGCCCGCGCGAGGTCTCGACCCGCCATCCGTTCGCGAGCCGCGTCAGCGCCCCCGCCCGCGTGCGGCCAAGCAGCACCGCGCCGTGGCGCTGCGCCGCCGCCATCAGGCCGCGGTGGTAGAGCCCCGGGTGCAGCTTGCCCGTGCGGTTCACGACCATGCCGCCGTGGTAGTAGTCGGAGGCGATCTCCTCCCGCTGGCGCTCGCGCGGGAGCATGGAGGCGTCGGCATCGGCGAGCTCGTTCAGCGTGTCGATCTTGGCGGCCATGCCGTCGTAGTGCTTCGGCGTCCAGGCGCCGACGAAGCGGCCGGTGCGCTCGTAGTGGCAGGCGATGCCCTCGCGCTGGATCAGGGCCTCGATGTGGGCGAGGCCCTCGGAGGCATCCCCCATGATGGCGCGGAGCCACTCCTTCACCTCGTCGGGGCTCTGCCGTCCCTTCGCGCCGGAAAGGCCCTTGCCCACGTTGTTGCCGCCGGAGACGCCGCCGCCGTTGCGGGTCGAGGCGCCGAAGCCGAGCGGCTCCGCGTCGAGCACCACCGGGTGGGCGCCGCCCCGGCCGAGCTCGATCGCGCAGTTGAGCCCGGTCAGCCCGCCGCCGACGATCACCACGTCCGCCCGCGGCGGCAGGTCGGCCGGCGGGTCCTCTCCCATGGGGATCGCCTCCCACCAGTAGGGAAGGGCCTTGAAGCCGGGGTGGAAGATCGTCCCGTCCATGATGTCCTCAGCGCGTGATGGTCGTGGTGAGCGCGCCACGGCCGAAGAGGCTGGTCAGGCCAAGGCACAAGCCCACCAGCAGGATCTGGAGGACCGACACCGCCGCGATGGTCGGGTCGATCTCCATCATGATGTTGTCGAACATCTTCTTGGGCAGGGTCATCGACGCGCCCGAGAGGAACATGGCCAGCACCAGCTCGTCGAAAGAGCTGATGAAGGCGAGGAAGGCCGCGGAGATGAGGCTCGGCCGCAGCTGCGGCAGAGTGACGCGCCAGACGATGAGCGGCCAGGCCGCGCCCAGCCCGGCCGCGGCCTGCTCCTGCGCCTCGTCGAAGGTCCGCAGCCCGGCGCCGACCAGGATGACGACGAAGGGCAGCGCCAGCACCGTGTGGGCGACCGCGACGCCGTACCATTCCCCGATCAGTTGCAGGCGGGAGAAGACGCCGTAGAGGGCGATGGAGAGGATGATCGTCGGCACGATGATCGGCGCCGCCGCCAGCCGGTCAAGCACCCGCACCCCCGCCAGGCGGGAGCGGACGAGGAAGAAGGCGAGGGGAACCCCGAGCGCCATCGCCAGCACCGTGCACAGCGTCGCGACCTGCAGGCTGCGGAGGGTGGCGTCGATCCAGCCGGGATCGCCGAGGTAGCGCTCATACCACTGCCAGGAGAAGCCGGGAGGCGGGAACTGCAGGTAGGACGCAGACGAGACCGAGATGGGGAAGACGACGAGCAGCGGCAGCATGAGGAACAGGAAGACGAGCCCCGCGAAGCCCGTCAGGAGGAGGTTGCCGAGGGAGAAGCGCCTAGGGCGTCGCATGGCGGGTCCCCCGGGTCAGCCGTCCGATCAGCGCGTAGATCACCAGGGTTGCGGCGAGCAGCACCGTGGAGAGGGCGGCGGCGAAGGGCCAGTCGAGGAACTCCCGCACCTGCTGCTCGATGAGCATCGAGATCATGATGACGCGGCCGCCGCCCAGCAGCGCCGGCGTGATGAAGAAGCCGAGCGACAGCACGAAGACGAGCGCGCAGCCCGCGGAGACGCCGGAGAGGGAGAGCGGGAGGGTGATCCGCAGGAAGGAGCGCCAGGCCGGCGCGCCAAGCCCCTCCGCCGCGCGGGAAAGGTCAGGGTCGACCCGCAGGAGCGCCGCGTAGATGGGCAGCACCATGTAGGGCAGCAGCACCTGCACCATGCCGATGAGCACGCCCCCCAGGTTGTGCAGCAGCGGCAGCGGGGCGTCGATCCAGCCCCAGTCGCGCAGCGATCGGTTGATCACGCCGTTCCGCCCCAGCAGGACCAGCCAGGCGTAGGTGCGGACGAGAACGCTGGTCCAGAAGGGCAGGAGCAGCGCGAAGAGGCCGAGCGCCAGGCCGAGGCGACCGGCGCGCGAGAGCCAGACGGCCACGGGATAGGCCAGGAGCAGGCAGATCCCCGTGACCATCGCCGCGATCTTCAGGCTGTCGGCCAGCACCGTCACGTAGAGCTCGTCGAGCGCCGCCTTTTCGAAATGCTCCAGCGTGCCGCCCTCGACGGAGAGCGAGAGGAGGCGCAGCACCGGCCAGGCGAAGACCAGCCCGATCACCAGCAGGGCCGGTGCGCCGAGGAGGAACAGCCCGAGCTCGCGCCGCCGCGCGAGCGTCCGCCGGCTATCGCCGGGGGACGACATGCACGTCCTCCGGCGAGAAGCCCACGAGCATCGTCGCCCCTTCCGGGGCGGGGGGCGGGGAGGAGGGGCGCAGCGGGACGCGCGCGAGGACCTCTCCCCCGCCCTCCATCCGCAGGCGCAGCTTGGCGGAGAGGCCGAGGAAGATCGTCTCGACCACCCGCCCGCGCCCCTGGCAGGGGGCGGCCTCAGCGTCGGCCGCGAGCCGCAGCGCCTCCGGCCGGAGGAGCAGCGTGACCGCGCCCGGCGGGTGCGACCCCGGCAGCGGCACGCCGCCGAAGCCCGGCACCGCGGCGACCCCGTCCCGCAGCCCGCCCTCGAGCAGGTTGGACTCGCCCAGGAAGTCCGCCACGAAGCGGGTGGCGGGGCGGGCGTAGAGCTCCGCGGGCGGACCCACCTGCTCGATCCGCCCCCCCTCCATGACGGCGATGCGGTCCGACATGATCAGGGCCTCCTCCTGGTCATGGGTGATGAACAGCGTCGTCAGCCGCAGCCGGCGCTGCAGGCGCCGCACCTCGAGCTGCAGCGCCTCGCGCAGCTTGCGGTCGAGCGCGCCGAAGGGCTCGTCGAGCAGGAGGAGCCGGGGCCCGAACACGACGGCGCGGGCCAGCGCCACGCGCTGCTGCTGCCCGCCGGAGAGCTGGCGCGGCAGCCGCGCGCCGAAGGCCTGCAGCTCCACCAGCCGCAGCGCCTCCTCCACCCGTCGTCCGATCTCCTCGCGCGGGCGCCGGCGCATCTCGAGCGGGAAGGCGACGTTCTGCGCGACCGTCATGTGCGGGAACAGCGCGTAGTTCTGGAACACCATGCCCATGTCGCGCCGCCGGGGAGGGGAAAGGGTGACGTCCTCGCCCCCCAGCAGCACGGCCCCCTCGTCCGGGACTTCGAAGCCGGCGACGGTCTTGAGAAGCGTCGTCTTGCCGGAGCCGGACGGGCCCAGGATGGTCAGGAACTCCCCTTCCGCGACGTCGAGGTCGACGCCGCCCAGCGCCGCGACCGGGCCGAACCGCCGGACGACCCCCTTGACCGAGAGCTGCACCCGCGCCGTCCCGCCCTCAGCCGCGCAGCATCCAGCGGTTCCAGCGCTCCTGCGCGCGCGCGCCGTTCTCCGTCCACCAGGCGACGTCGAGCCAGAACTGCTTTCCCATGTTCTCCGGCGCGGTCGGCAGCAGCGGGCGGACATCGTCGGCGATGAAGTTCATCGCCTCCGGGTTCAGCCCGGCGTAGGACAGCTCGTTGGCGTAGACCGCCTGGAGGCGCGGGTCGGTCATGACCTGCAGGAACTGCTGCCCCCAGTAGGCCTGACGCGTGCCGCGCGGGATGCCGTAGACGCTGCTCTTGAGGCTGCCGCCGGTGAAGTCGGTGGCGACCGGCGCGCCGCGCCGCGTCAGCTCGAAGAAGCGGCCGTTCCAGCCCGTCGCGAGCACGACCTCCTTGTCCACGAGGAGCTGCGCGGGCTGCGCGCCCGTGGACCACCAGACGGCGATGTGCGGGCGGATCGCGTCGAGTTTGCGGAAGGCGCGGTCCATGTCGAGCGGGTAGAGCTTGTCCAGCGGCACGCCGTCCGCCAGCAGGGCGAATTCGAGGTTGTCGACAGGGTGGTTGCGCAGCGAGCGGGCGCCGGGGAAGCGGCGCACGTCCCAGAACTCCGCCCAACCCTTCGGCTGGCTGTTATTGGGGAACACATCGGTGCGGTAGCCGAGCGCGGTGGAATAGGCGGAGGAGACGTAGACATGGGAGTCCCGCCCCACCGCCGGGTAGTTCGACAGGTCGATGATGCTGGTGTCGAGCGGCTCGAGGAGGTTCATCTCCTTCGCCCGCGTCGCGTCCTGCCCGCCGATCTCCGTGACGGTCCATTCCGGATTGCCGCTGTTCACCATCGCGCGCAGCTTGCCGAAGTCCACCGGGGAGGTGTCCACGACGCGGATGCTGTGGCGGCGCTCGAACTCGGCGAAGTAGGTCCGCCGGAAGATGTTCGCCATGGCCCCGCCCGAGGCGTTCACCACGATGCGGTCCGGCTTCGGCGGCGCGGCGCGCTGCGCCAGGGCGGGCAGCGGCAGGGCGGCGGCGAGCAGCCCGCCGGCCGTCCGGAGGATGCCGCGGCGCTTCAACTGGATCGTCATGACGACCTCTCCCTGTTCGGTCATGCAGGATGGGCTTGCCGCTTGAGCAGCGGCTCGCGGATCGCGATGAACTCGGCGACGGCATCGGCGAAGCGCTCGGTCTCGGCCTCGCCCACGGGAAGGCTGAGGGCCACCATCCCGCGCCGGGCGAGGTACAGGCCGGCCTCCATCATGTCGAAGAAGAACAGCTCGCGCAGGCCTTCCTCGGCTGGCGTGGGCGCGGCGGGGCGGTCGATGGGGCCCGCGCGGAACTGCACGGTCATCATGGAGCCGAGCCCGGTGAAGCCCATCTCCACGCCCGCCGCGGCGCAAAGCCCGTTCAGCCGCGCCCGCAGCGCCTCGCCGCGCGCGAAGAGGGCCTCCGCGGCCTCGGGGCCGAAGACCTCGCCCATGGCGACGCAGCCCGCGGCCATGGAGAGCGCGTTGTTGTTGAAGGTGCCCGCGTGGGTGAGCGGGCCGGCGAACTGGTCCATGATGTCCCGCCCCCCCCCGAAGGCGCCGAAGCTCATGCCGCCCGCGACGTATTTCCCGAGGGTCGTCAGGTCCGGCACGAGGCCCAGCCGGGCCTGCCAGCCCCCGGCCGCCATGCGGGAGGTCATCACCTCGTCGAAGATGAGCGGGATGCCGGCCGCCGCGGTCTCCTCGCGCAGCGCGGCCAGGAATTCGGGGCGCGCGGGGATGCAGCCGCCGGAGCCGAGCATCGGCTCGATGATCACGGCGCCGAGCGTCGCCGCGTGCTCCCGGATCGCGCTCACGGCGCCGTCGAGGTCGTTGTAGTCCGCGAGCACCGTCGGCACGGGCAGAGCCAGCGGGCTGCTGCCCGCGAGCGGGAAGGAGAGCACGCCGCCGTGGTAGCCGCCCCGGAAGGCGAGCAGGGCGGGTCGGCCGGTGAAGGCGCGCGCCGCCATCACCGCGATGAGGTTGGCCTCCGTCCCGCTGTTGGTGAAGCGGACGCGCTCCATCGACGCGAAGCGGGCGCAGAGGATGGCCGCCAGGCGTTGCTCCGCCTGCCCGACGGCGGCGAGGCTGATGCCGTTGGCCAGCGCCTGGCGCAGGGCCTCGTGGATGCGAGGCTCCGAATGACCGAAGAGCCCGGCCGTGTACTCGCCGCAGAGGTCGACATACTCGTGCCCGTCGAGGTCCCAGAGCCGGCAATCCGCGCCGCGCGCCATGGCCGTGGGAAAAGGCGTGTAGGCGAGCACCGAGCGCGTGTTGCCGCCGGGCAGGACGGCGGCGGCCAGGCGGTGCTGCTCGGCGCTCGCCGGCCGCGCCGCCGCGTAGCGGGCCCGCGCCTCCGCCAGGGCACCGGGGAGGTCGCTGTTGCGGGGAAGCGGCCGCGCGGCGCTCATGCCGCCCTGCCGGGGAGGGGGTGCGGGCCGGGCGCGTGCCCGGTCCATGCGTGGCGAAGAAAAGCGCGACGGCTCACGGAAGCCCCTTCTGCCATCCCAAATTAGGACATACTGTGATCACGAAAACTGACGCATGCAAGCTTCTTCGAACAGCGAGCCCTCCCTCGAGGAACAGGCCTACCGCCGCCTCCGCCAGGCCCTGGTGGAGGGCGTGTTCACGCCGGGGCAGAAGCTTTCCATCCGCCGCGTCGCCGCGGCGCTGGGAACAAGCCCCATGCCGGCACGCACCGCGCTGCGCCGCCTCTCGGCGGAGCAGGCCGTGGACGTCCTGCCCTCCGGCACCGCGGTCGTGCCGCGGCTGACGCGCGCGGCCTTCGCGGAGCTGGGCGCGATCCGGGCGGAACTGGAGCCGCTCGCCGTCCGGCTCGCCACGCCGGCGATCGACCGGGCGACGCAGGCGGCCCTGACGAAGGTGGTGCGGGCCGGCCGGTCGGCGCGGGAGGCGAACGACGCCGTGGAGGTGCTCCGGGCCGACCGGCAGTTCCTGTTCACCCTCTATCAAGCCGCCGCGGCGCCGATGCTGCTCGGCATCATCGAGACGCTCTGGCTGCGGCGCGGGCCGCATTTCTGGGACGCGCGCTGGCTGATCCTGGGCCGCGTTCCCGCGGCCAGCCGCCATGTCGAGATCCTGGAGGCCCTGCATCGGAAGGATGGCGATCGCGCCTCGGCCGAGCTGAAGGCCGAGATCGAGAGTACGACGGCCTACCTTCTCGAGCGCATGCGCTTCGTGGACGATCCCGGCGCGGACGGGGACCTCAAGGGCCTGGAACCCTTGGAGGGCGCGTCACGCAAGCGCATCGCCCCGCCCGACACGTCCCCCTCACAAGCGCCCGTCGAGGCGCCCCGTCCCTTGAGGAGATCCCGATGAGCCGCGTCCTGCATCGCAACCTGCGCGCCGACCCCGTCCTCGCCGCGACCGGCGACGGGCTGTGGCTGCGGGCGGCGGAGGGCTGGGGCGTGATCGACGCCTCGGGCGGGGCGGCGGTCGCCTGCCTCGGCCACGGGAACCGCCGCGTGATCCAAGCGATGACCGCGCAGGCCGAGCGGCTCGCCTACGCGCACACCGTCTTCTTCTCCTGCGAAGCGGCGGAGGAGCTGGCGGAGCTTCTCGTCGGCGAGGAGCCCGGCGGGCTCGCGCGGGCCTACTTCGCCTCCTCCGGCTCCGAGGCAATGGAGGCCGCGCTGAAGCTCTCGCGCCAGTACTTCCTCGAGATCGGGCAGCCGCAGCGGCGGCGCTACATCGCGCGGCACCAGAGCTACCACGGCAACACGCTGGGCGCGCTCGGGCTGGGCGGGAACATGGCGCGTCGCGAGCCCTACGCGCCGATCCTCGCGGACTGCTTCAGCCACGTCTCCCCCTGCTTCGCCTATCGCGGCCAGGGGGAGGGGGAGAGCGACGCCGCCTATGTCGCCCGCCTGGCGGCGGAGCTGGAGGACGAGTTCCAGCGGCTCGGCCCCGACAGCGTCATCGCCTTCGTCGCCGAGACGGTGGTGGGGGCCACGACGGGCTGCGTGGCGGCGGTGCCCGGCTACTTCCGCGCCGTGCGGGAGGTCTGCGACCGCCACGGGGCCCTGCTGATCCTTGATGAGGTGATGTGCGGCATGGGCCGCACGGGCACGCTGCACGCCTGGGAGCAGGAGGGCGTCGCGCCCGACATCCAGACGATCGCCAAGGGGCTCGGCGGGGGCTACCAGCCGATCGGCGGCGTGCTGGCCGGGCGCCGGGTGGTGGAGGCGCTCTCGGCCGGCTCGGGCGGCCTCAAGCACGGCCATACCTACCAGGCGCATCCGGTGGCCTGCGCCGCCGCGCTCGAGGTGCAGCGGATCATCCGCGAGGAAGGGCTGCTGGAGAGGGTGCGGTCCCTTGGGGAGCGGCTCGGGGCCGGGCTGCGCGAGCGCCTGGGCCACCACCTGCGGGTCGGCGACGTGCGGGGGCGCGGCCTGTTCTGGGCGCTGGAGTTCGTGGAGGACCGCGCGACGCGGCGCAGCTTCGACCCGGATCATCGCGTCAACGACCGGATCAAGGAGGCGGCGCTCCGCCGCGGCATCGCGATCTACCCCATGGGCGGCACGGTCGATGGGACGCGGGGCGACCACGTCATCGTCGCACCGCCCTACATCGCCGACGCGGCGGCCCTCGACGCCATCGCGGACCGAATGGCCGATGCCGTGCAGGACGTGTTCGGGACGAGTGCGGGATAGATTGTCACCTGCACTGCGTTTCGGGCTGAGGAGGGTGTCGCGTCCGGCCTCGAGCGCCGAGGTTGGGACCAGCGCATCGTCGACTGTTTGGCCGAGCCCTTCCGGGAGGCGCGGGGGCGGTCTGTGCGCCGCGGAGGTGAGGGGACAGGGCGGTGGGAGGAGGGCGCCGATAGTGCCGAGGGCCCGGGTGATGTCCAGCTAGGGCTGCTGTAGCTCGCGACAGGCCATGGCGGTGAAACCGTTGAGCGCCTGCACGCCTATGAAGCCGTCACGCGCTAGCAGGGTTCTTGCTGCCTCGTGGTGAGCTTTGGGCTGTCGAGCAGCGCGGAGCAGCATGCCAGTGTCGAGGAAGGGCAGGGTCCTTTGCCGCGTGCGTTGGCCGCTTCGCGCGAGACGCGGAAATCCTCGGGCAGTTGCCAGCCGAGACCGGCAAGTCGACGGTGCCCGCGCGTTACCCTTGTTCACGTCGGGCGCTGGCAGTCTTCTGGCCTCCAGCCTGGTGCCTGGCAGCGCCAAGATGACGTCGAGGTGCCCGAGCCCACCGCAACGCCCACGGAGCTAGCGCCTCCACCCCAATCAGATCGCCGGGCGCGAGCGCAACCGCCTCATCCATCGACGGAGCCGAGCCTCAAGGGAGAACCGTGCAACCTGCCCGAGTGTTCGCGCGAGCAGCGTCGGCGGGAGGAGCATCGCCACTTCCCGGAGACGCCGGCCATACACCATCTTTGTTCCAACCGAGACGAGCTTCTCGCGCACCTCTTCCGTATTCTCCCGACAAAATCGGTACCAGTTCGCCGTGAGGGTGCGCCGCACGAAGCGGCAATCCTCTTCGTCCAGGTAGTAGGGACGGTAGATCGCACCCTCGACGATCTTTACCGCCACTGCGAGCTCGAGATAGGCGCGTTCCTCCGGGGTCAGGTCCCCCATGACAAGCTGGAGCAAGCCGGTGGTGGTGTCGGTCTGACGATACGCAGCGAGGCGCTCCGGTGGAAAAACGAGATCGGGTAGCCCGCTCCGGCGCCGGACTGCCGAGATTGCGGAAAGCTGGGAGTTGAGCGCGCTGATACGCCCGTTCTGAATCGACGTGCCCGAGATGCTGCCCGCGTGAATGCGATACTCGCCGAGCAGGTCCGGGAGGTTGCACATCCCGCCCCGCTCCTGAACCCGCCAGTAGAGGTCGGTGTCCTCGGCGTGAAAGGCGTGCCGGTAGCCGCCGACGGCGACGAGGGCATCGCGCCGGATCATGAGGAATGGGTGAAGGATGTATGGTTCCCGAGAGGGAAACCAGTGGGGATCAGCAATATCGGGCTGTGGCAGGCGCGAGTAGCCTCCCTGATGTCGGCCGGCAGCGTCGATCAGCCGGGTAGCTGCGCCCACCGCAACGCAATCGGCATGAGTCTCCAGGTAACGGAGTTGCACCTCGAAGCGGTTGGGGTAGGCAACGTCGTCCGCGTCATGGCGGGCGATGTAGGGCGATCGGCAATAGCCGAACCCGACATTCAGGGTATCGACGATGCCGCTGTTGAACGGCTTCCGGATCAACTCAAGTCGGGGATCTTCAAGAGAAATTTCGGAAACGATCGCCGCTGTTGCATCGGTCGATCCGTCATCAATCACGAGGATCCGGACATCCGATACTGTCTGTTCCTGGATTGATCGGAGGGACGCACGAACAGTATTGGCAGCGTTGTAGACAGGGATGAGTACGTCGACTCGACACGCGGTGTCCGAAGGCACGAAATCAATCCTCACGCTTGGCGAATCGGATAGAGAAGATGTCGATCCATCTGAAGACGACGGACGGGCCGACGTTCACCGCAGGGTTGAGGAGGCAACCGGCCCAAATCATGCGCTTTAAGCGCCGTGCTTTCGGCGATATGCCTGGAGGTGACGGACAGGGGCACGTGAGGTTCATTGTGCGACCTCCTGATGGGGTAAACCAGTAATTCAGTACAATTTAAAAACTATTAAGGCGAATTGTTAATCCTGAGGAATGCGCTGTGTCGGTCAGCCTGGCGATCGAAGTGAGGTAGGACCGTAGAGGACGACGCGCTGCCATCCTCGACGGAAGCCGAGCTTGGCCTTCGAGGCGAATGCCGGTCGCCGCCATGGCGTTGTCAAGCAGTGCCTCTGAGCGACGAATTGGAATGTGTACGATGCGTCCCTGCGTGGACGCGGCAGTTTGACGGTGTGGTCCACAGGGACGGCGATCGCGGCGTGGAAGGCCAAGTGCCGAACCATGCGGAATGGATCGCTGCGCCCTTCAACTCTAGGTGTACGGTTCCGGGGTGTGGTGTGACGGATCGAGCCTGAAGCGTTCAGGCTCTTTCGTCCATGTTTGGTGGATGAACTCGTTGGGTGTGAGGTTGCGCAAGGTCTTGAGCCGGCGTGCATGGTTGTAGGCGTCGACGAAGAGCTGGAGGTGGGACCGCAGCTGCTCGTGGGTGTCGTAGTGGTAGCGCTTGACGGTGGCGTCCTTGATGGTGCGGTTCATCCGCTCGACCTGGCCGTTGGTCCAGGGATGATTGATCTTGGTCAGCCGGTGCTCGATGCCGTGCTGGCGGCAGACACGGTCGAAGATGTGCTCTGTGTCCCAGATGTCCTGTTCGCGCGGGGTGAACTGCACGCCGTTGTCGGTCAGCACGGTGTGGATGCGGTAGGGAATGGCTTCGATTAGCTCGCGGAGGAACTGAGCAGCCTCCGTTTTACCCGCACTCGGGACGAGGCGGACGAAGGCGAGCTTGCTGGTGCGATCGATGGCCACGAAGAGGCGCAGCTTACCTTCTTCGGTGCTGACCTCGGCCAAGTCGATGTGGAAGTAGCCGATGGGATAGGTGGCAAAGCGCTGCCGGGCCGGTTTGTCTCCGCCGACCTGGGGTAAGCGGCTGATGCCGCACCGCTCGAGGCAGCGGTGCAGCGTCGAGCGCGTCAGATGAGGAATGGTGGGCTGGAGGGCGTAGAGGCAGTCGTCCAATGGCAGCAGCGTGTGCCGACGGAAGGCGATGACAATAGCCTCCTGCTCGGGTGTCAGGACGGTGAAACGGGGCTCCTTCGGGCCCATGGGAGCATCGGTCGTCGTGGCCCGCTTGCGCCAGTTCTGGACCGTGGTGGGACTGACACCGAAGCGCCGGGCCAGGGTCCTTACGCTCTCTTGCTGTAGCTGGATCGCGCGACGAACCGCCTCCGTCGTGCGGGCGCATCCGTGAAGAACCTGGCCCATAGCGCGTCCCTCGCAGCATGGTGGTCAAGCGTACCACCACACCCCGCGATCAAACACCTAGTGCACTGACTCAGACAGAAGATGCAGGGAGCCTGGCCAGCTTGTCGAGAATGATGTCGGCGGACTTGATCCAGGCGAATGGCTTGGCGGCCTTGTTGTGGTCTCGGATGTAGCGAGTGATCGCGTCCTGCAGGTCGGGCACCGACTTGAAAACGCCGCGGCGGATGCGCCTGCGGGTGATGGCCGAGAAGAAACCTTCGACGGCGTTGAGCCAGGACGCCGAAGTCGGCGTGAAGTGGAAGATCCAGCGCGGGTGATCCGCCAGCCACTGCTGCACCTTGGGGTGCTTGTGG
>NZ_RCZP01000006.1 GCF_006438825.1 Muricoccus nepalensis | reverse complement strand
GGTGTGCCGGCGGAAGGCGACGATGATCGCCTCCTCCTCGACCGAGAGAACCGTGGACTTTGGCTCCTTCGGGCCAGTCGGCAGATCGGTGACAGACCCACGCGCCTTCCACTTGGCGACCGTTTTCGGGTTCACTCCATAGCGCTTGGCCAGCCCTCTCAGGCTCTCTTGACTATGCTGTATCGCTCGACGGATTGCCTCCGTCGTTGTGGCGCTGCCATGGAGAACCTGGCCCATAGTGCGTCCTTCCGCTCAGGGGAGAAGACTGCACCATCAAACCCTGGGATCAAACACCTAGGAGGCCCCCCGCCATGCGCCTGAACCGCCGCACGCTCTTCCGCACCGGCACCGCCGCGGGCCTGGGGCTGCTGAGCCCCCACCTGGCGCTGGGCGCCGACAAGACGCTCACCATCGCCCTGCCGAACAACCCGACCACGCTGGACCCGATCCAGATCTCCAACCACGACGCCATGGCGATCACCAACGCCGTCTTCGAGAACCTGCTGGAGGTGAACCTCGACGGCGAGCCCGTGCCCTGCCTCGCCCGCGCCATGCCCGCCATCTCCGACGACGCGCTGACCTTCACCTTCGACCTGCGCGACGACGTGGTCTTCCAGAACGGCCAGAAGTTCACCGCCGAGGACGTGAAGTACTCCTACGAGTACATGCTGGACCCGAAGAACCGCTCCGTCCGGCGCACCCTCTTCTCGCCGATCGAGCGGATCACGATCGAGAGCCCGACCCGCGTCGTGTTCCGGCTGAAGCACCCCTACCGTCCCTGGCTGCAGTACATGACGAAGTTCATGGGCATCTTCCCCAAGGGCTCGCGCGAGGCGGCGGGGGACGACGCCTTCAAGTCGGCGCCGGCCAACCTCGGCACCGGCCCGGGCGTCTTCGTCGAGTGGCAGCCCGACACGCAGATCGTCCTGCGCAAGAACGCCAACTACTGGCGCCGCGGCGTGCCCGACTGGGACCGCGTGGTGGCCAAGATCGTGCCGGAGGACGCGACCCGGCTCGCCTACCTCATGACCGGCCAGGCCCAGATCATCAGCGCGCCGCCGCCGCGGGACTTCGCGCGCCTGCGGACCACGCCCGGCATCCAGACCGGCAGCAAGGTGGCGCTCGGCGGCATGTGGTTCATGCAGACCAACACCCGCCGCGCGCCCTTCGACGACGTGAACTTCCGCAAGGCGGTCTCCTGCGCGATCGACCGCAAGGCCATCGCGCAGGACGTGCTCTACGGCCTGCTCGACCCCACCGCGACGCCGGCGCCGACCGCGACCTCCTACCACAACGCTAAGGCGGACGAGGCGCTCGGCTACAACCCGGCGCGCGCGAAGGACCACCTGGCGCGCTCGAAGCACGCCTCCCGCCCGGAGTTCGAGCTGCTGGTCCCCTCCATCCCCTACCTGTTCGACGCCAAGGACAGCGCGGTGGTCATGCAGTCCCAGCTCGCGGCCGTGGGGATCACCATGAAGATCACCCTCATGGAGCAGCCGCAGATCCTGACGCGCGCCATCGCGGGGACGCAGGTCGCGTGCCTTCTCCCGCTGATGGCGCCGAGCGACCCCACCTTCATCATCCAGATCTGCTACACGGCCGACCAGATCATGTCGAAGTCCTCGGGCTACACCAGCCCCGCGCTCGATGCCGCGATCCAGGAGAGCTACCGCTACACCGACAGCGCGCGGCTCGACCCCGTGCTGAAGAGGATCCAGGACATCCTGGCGGAGGACTGCCCGAACATCTGGCTCGGCTTCGTCGGCGTCGCCAACGCCTGGCGGAGCGAGGTCACGGGCTTCCGCCCGAACACCGGCCTCTCCATGTGGCTGCGCGACGTGAAGCTGGGCTGACGCGCGGCGATGTGGGCCCTGCTCAGCCGCCTCCTCGGCTCCGCCGCCGTGCTGGTCGCCGTCAGCCTCGTGCTGTTCGCGCTCATCCACGCGAATCCCGTCTCGCCCGCGCGCGTGGTGCTCGGCAACGACGCGTCGGAGGAGGACATCGCGCAGTTCGACGCCGACAACGGCCTCGACCGACCGGTGGCGGAGCAGTACCTCGCCTGGGCCTCCCGCTCGCTTCGCGGCGAGTTCGGGCGCTCGCTCGTGGACGACACCTCGATCAGCCGCACCATCGCGCAGACGATGCCGGTCACGGTGGAACTCGTCCTCTGGGCCTTCCTGCTGGCCCTCGTCCTCGCCATCCCGCTCGGGATCGTCTCCGCCCTCCACGAGGACCGCTGGGTGGACCACCTGGCGCGCGCCCTGGCCACGGTCGGCGTCTCCATCCCCGGCTTCTGGCTGGGGCTGATGCTCATCGCCTGGGGCGCGGTCGGGCTCGGCTGGTTCCCCGCCGGCGGCTACGTCCCCTGGACGGAGGGCGCCCTGCCCCATCTCCGCTCCATGGTCCTGCCGGCCATGGCGCTCGGCCTCTACTACGTCGCCATCATCAGCCGCATGACGCGCTCGGCGGTCGCGGACGTGATGATGGCGGACCACGTCCGCGTCTCCCGCGCCATGGGCCTCGGGCGCGGGCGGATCATGGTCTACATCCTCCGCAACGCGCTCAGCCCCATCGTCACCGTCGCCGCCATGTCCTTCGGCTACATGTTCGGCTGGGCCCTGATCGTGGAGCAGGTCTTCACCCTGCCGGGCATGTCGCGCGCCCTGCTGAACGCGATCTTCCGGCGCGACTACATCGTCATCCTCGACGTGGTGCTGATCATCACCGCCTTCTTCCTGGCGGCGAACATCGTGGCCGACCTCCTCTACCGGCTGCTCGACCCGAGGATCGCCGAGTGAGCGCCGCCCTGCGCTCCCTCCTCCGGCGCCCGGCCGGCGCGGCCGGCGCGGCGATCGTCGCCGCGGTCGCCCTCGTCGCCCTCGCGGCCCCGCTCCTCGCGCCGCACGACCCGCTGGCCCTCGACCTCGCCCGCAAGCTCCGGCCGCCGGGCCCGGGCCACTGGCTGGGCACGGACCAGACCGGGCGCGACGTCCTCAGCCGGCTGATCTGGGGCGCCCGGCCCTCGCTCGCGGTGGGGCTGCTCGCGGTCGTGATCGGCACGCTGGGCGGCGTCACCCTCGGCGTCACCGCCGCCATGGCGCGGGGCTGGTGGGAGGCGGTCGCGATGCGCGGCATGGACGCGCTGGCCTCCATCCCGCTCCTCATCTGGGCGATCGCCATCGTCGGCATCATCGGCGTCGGCCCGGTGCCGCTCGGCCCCTTCCAGCTCCCCAACGAGAGCAAGATCGTGCTTCTGGTGGGCGTGCTCTACATGCCCCCGCTCGCCCGCGTCGCCCATGGCGGCGCGCTGCTGGAGGCGCGCGCGGACTACGTGCAGGCCCGCCGGCTGCAGGGCGCGGGCACCCTGCCGATCATGCTCGGTGACGTCCTCCCCAACTGCCTCTCGCCCGTCGTCGTGCAGGCGACGCTGCTGATCGCCGTCGGCATCGTCGTGGAGGCCTCCCTCTCCTTCGTCGGCCTGGGCGTGGAGCCGCCGGCGCCGAGCTGGGGCGGGATGCTCGCCGACGCCCGCCGCTACATCTTCTCGGGGGAATGGTGGACCTACCTCTTCCCCGGCCTGGCCATCTCCATCACAGTCATTGGCTTCAACCTTCTCGGCGACGCGCTGCGGGACACGCTGGACCCGCGCAAGGCCTCCGGCACCGTCCGGGTGGTGGCCTGACATGGCGCTGCTGGAGGTGCGGGACCTGCATGTCGGCTTCCCCGTCGCGGGGCGGATGGTGGAGGTGGTGCGCGGCGTCACCTTCTCGATCGAGGCGGGCGAGGCGCTCGGCCTGGTTGGGGAGAGCGGGTCGGGCAAGAGCCAGACCGCCCTCGCCATCCTCCGCCTCCTCCGCCACCCCGGCCGCGTCACCCGCGGCAGCGTGCGCTTCGAGGGGCGCGAGCTGACCACGGCGAGCGAGGCGGCGATGCGCTCCCTCCGCGGCAGCAGCCTCTCGATCGTCTTCCAGGACGCGCTCTCCGGCCTGAACCCGGTCTTTCCCATCGGCACGCAGCTCACCGACGTGATCATGGCCCATCGCGGCCTCTCCCGCCGCGCGGCGCGGGACGCGGCGGTGGAGGCGCTCGGGCTCGTCGGCATCCGCGACGCCGCCGGGCGGCTCGGCCAGTACCCGCACCAGTTCTCCGGCGGCATGCGCCAGCGCGTGCTCATCGCCATGGCGGTCGCCTGCCGCCCGAAGCTGCTCATCGCCGACGAGCCGACCACCGCGCTCGACGTGACGGTGCAGGCGCAAATCGTCGCGCTCCTGCACGACCTGCGCGCCCGCCTCGGCCTCGCCCTGCTGTTCATCACGCACAACCTCGACCTGATGGCCGAGATCTGCGACCGCGCCGTCGTCCTCTACGGCGGCATGATGATGGAGGACGCCCCGGTCGGCGCGCTCTTCGCCGCCCCGCTCCAGCCCTATAGCCGCGCCCTGCTCGAATGCGTGCCCCGCCTCGGGGACCGCGCCGGGAGCCTCCGCCCCATCGAGGGCGCCTCCCCCGTGCCGGGCCGGCTCGGCCCCGGCTGCCCCTTCGAGCCCCGCTGCGGCGTGGCGCTCGACCGCTGCGCCGCGGAGCGCCCGCCGGAGCAACGGCGCGGCGACCACCGGGTCGCCTGCTGGGCGGCGGCGTCGTGACCGCGCTGCTGGCGCTGGGGGGGATCACGAAGCGCTACGAGCTGGAGCGGCGCGTCCTGCCGCGCCTCCTCGGCCGGCGCCGCCCGCACCTCGCGGTGGACGGCGTGAGCCTCGCCGTGGAGCGGGGCGACGTGCTCGGCCTCGTCGGGGAGAGCGGCTGCGGCAAGTCGACGCTCGCGAAGATCATGCTGCGCCTCGAGGATCCCACGGAAGGACGCGTCGTGCTGGACGGTACCGACCTCACCGCCCTCCGCGGCGCGGCGCTCCGGCCCCACCGCCGGCGCGTGCAGATGGTGTTCCAGGACGCCGGCGCCTCCCTCAACCCCCGCAAGACCGGCGCCACCCTCGTCGGCGAGGCGCTCGGCCTGGCCGGCCTCCCCCGGCGGGACCATACGGCGCGGGCCGCCGAGCTCCTGCGGCAGGTCGGCCTCGATGCCGGTCTCCTCGCGCGCTACCCGCACGAGCTGTCGGGCGGCCAGAAGCAGCGTCTGGCCATCGCGCGCGCCCTCGCGATGGGGCCGGACCTGCTGGTCCTGGACGAGCCCGTCTCGGCGCTCGACGTCTCGCTCCAGGCGCAGATCCTGATGCTGCTGATGGCGCTGCGCGACCGGCTCGGCCTCACCATGGTGTTCATCAGCCACGACCTCGCGCTGGTGCACCACCTCTGCAACCGCGTCGCGGTGATGAGCGCGGGCCGCATCGTGGAGGCGGGATCGCCGGCCGAGGTCCTTCACCGGCCGCGGCACGACTACACGCGGCGGCTGCTCGCCGCCGTTCCCCGCGGCCACCACCGGACGAGGATCGCGACATGACGGACGCGCTGGGCTGGCGCCGGACCTACGGGATCCTGGTTCCCTCCACCAACACCTCGGTGCAGCCGGAATTCGACGCCATGCGCCCGCACGGGGTCACGAACCACATCAGCCGCATCCGCATCCCCAACATCCCGCTCGCCAGCGACGAGGACTTCAGCCGCCTCATCGCGCTGATCGTCGCCGCCCAGGACGAGGCGGTGGAGAGCGTGATGAGCTGCGAGCCCGACCACCTCGTCCTCGGCATCTCCGCCGAGACCTTCTGGGACGGCCTGGCCGCGAGCCGCGACCTGCGCCGGCGGCTGGAGGAGACGACCGGCCTTCCCGTCTCGATGGGCGCCGACGCGTGCCACGCCGCCCTGGAGCGGCTGGGCGCGCGGCGCATCGCGGTGCTCACGCCCTACTTTCCCATCGGCGACCGCTACGTGGCGCGCTTCTTCGAGGAGAGCGGCTACGCCGTGGCGCGCGTCCACGGCCTGTCCTGCCCGAGCCCCGTCGCGATCGCGCGCGTGACGGAGGCGGAGCTCATGGCCGCGCTGCGCGCGATCGACGGCAACGACGTCGACGCCATCGTGCAGGTCGGCACGAACCTCGCCATGGCCCGCCTCGCGCCGGAGGCGGAGCGCTGGCTCGGCAAGCCCGTCCTCGCCATCAACGCCGCCATCTACTGGCACGCGCTTCGCACCGCCGGCATCCCGGACCGCGTCCCGGGCTGGGGCGCGCTGCTCGAGCGGCACTGACCCGCCCGCCGTCCTTCTTCCACCCGGCCGTTTCCGCGGCCCGATCAGAGAGAGCGCATCATGGACATCGGCGTCTTCATCCCCATCGGAAGCAACGGCTGGCTGATCTCCACCACCGCGCCCCGCTACCGGCCGAGCTTCGACCTGAACCGCGAGGTCGTGCAGCGGGCCGAGAAGCACGGCTTCGAGTTCGCGCTGTCCATGATCAAGCTCCGCGGCTTCGGCGGCGAGAGCGAGTTCTGGGACCACGCGCTGGAAAGCTTCACCCTCATGTCCGCCCTCGCCGCGGTCACCAGCAAGATCCGCCTCTACGCCTCGAGCGCGGTGCTGACGCTGCCGCCCGCAATCGTCGCCCGCATGGTCTCGACCATCGACAGCGTCGCGCCGGGGCGGATCGGCGTGAACATCGTCTCCGGCTGGCAGGAGGCGGAGTACAGCCAGATGGGGCTCTGGCCCGGCAAGGAGCACTACGCGAAGCGCTACCAGTACTGCACCGAGTACGTCACCGTCCTGAAGGACCTCTGGGAGCGGGGCACCTCGGACTTCAGGGGCGACTACTTCCAGATGACCGACTGCAAGCTCAGCCCGCGCCCCGAGAACCCTGTGCCGCTGGTCGTGGCGGGCCAGAGCGACGCGGGCGTCGCCTTCGCCGCAAGGTTCGCCGACTACAACTTCTGCCTTGGCGCCGGCGTCAACACGCCGACGGCCTTCGCGCCGAGCATCGCCCGACTTGTCGAGGAGTCGAAGGCCACCGGCCGGGACGTGGGCTCCTACGTGCTCTTCATGATCATCGCCGACGAGACGGACGAGGCGGCCCAGGCCAAGTGGGAGCTCTACAAGGAGGGCAAGGATATGGCCGCGCTGAGCTGGCTGGGCGTGCAGGCCGGCAACGACGACAGGGCCGACCTCAACTCCACGGCCAAGAAGATGACCAACCCGGTGTCGATGGTGAACTTCAACATGGGAACCCTGGTCGGCTCCTACGCGTCCGTGGCCCGAATGATGGACGAGATGGAGGACATCCCGGGGCTGAAGGGGGTCATGCTCACCTTCGACGACTTCGTCGAGGGCATCGAGAACTTCGGGATGCGCATCCAGCCCCTGATGCGGTCGCGCCGGCACATCCTCGCCCCGGCCTGAGGCCGACCGCGGGGCCGGCGCGGGGCGCGGGAGCGTCCCGGCCGGAAGGGTGCCTCGCGACGAAGCGATTGCCCGGTGCGCGGCCCTAGGTTCGGATCTGGCACGGCGGACGCGAAGAGCCGGCGCAGTCGCGCCCCGCCCCAGTGCTGTGAAGCAGCCGCCAAATTCCGGGATGGTAGGAGAACAAGCACCGTCGCGCTTGCCTGCCACCAGCCCGCGAGGAGCAGACGCCATCACAATGCTCACAGGGCTTTTGGCCGCGAGCATCAGGGTAATCTAACCCATTTGTAGAAGATGGCGGACCCGACACGATTCGAACGTGCGACCTTTGCCTTCGGAGGGCAACTCCTAAGGGTTGCGTGTGTTTGCGAAAGCGAGTTCGACCATGCCTCTCTAAGTGTTTTCATTGGTTTAGCATTGCGACCCTTGCCTTGTGTTTGAGGCCTTTTGCACTACGGTGGAACCCTGGTGGAACCCCGGACAAAGGCATGCAGGTGGCCGAGAAGCAGCGGAAATTAGGGATTCGGGAAGTCGAGACGCTTGCGCCAAACCAAACGATTTGGTGCCCCAGCGTGGCTGGTTTCGGGGCACGTCGCCGGGCTGGGCAGGACGTGTCCTTTGTCCTGCTCTACCGGAACGCCGATGGCCGGAAGCGCCGCTACACCATCGGGAAGCACGGCTCTCCCTGGGTGCCTGAGACGGCACGAGCCGAAGCAAGGCGCGTCCTGTCCCTGGTCGCCAAGGGGGAAGATCCGGCTGGGGCGAAGCAGGCATGGCGCGAGGCGCCCACGGTGTCCGAGGTGTGCGACGCCTATCTGCGTGACGCTGAGGCTGGCACGCTGCTGACCCGGAGAGGGAAGCCAAAGAAAGCATCAACCCTGGTCACAGATCGGTCTCGCATCGACTCACATATTCGCCCGCACCTGGGGGCCATGAAGGCCGCCGCTGTCACAGCTAAGGACACGCGCGCCTTCATGGCTGCCGTCATGGCAGGCCGGGGCGCCCGGCGCGTCACCACTGGCAAGCTGCGAGGTCTGTCTTACGTGCGGGGCGGCTCGGGCGCTGCGGCTCGAACCATGGGGTTGTTGGGCGCGATCTTTGCCTATGCGGTGGAGCAGGGCATCCGGGCTGACAACCCAGTGCGAGGCATCGTGCGACCGGCTGACGGCAAGCGGGACCGACGCCTGTCCGATGCGGAGTACGCTGCGCTGGGCGCCGTCTTGCGGGAACTGGTCGAGGCACTTGCGCCCCGGAAGGACGGGAAGCCAAAGCGTGCCGAGGTGTGGCCGCACGCGGTGGCGGCGGCCCGGTTTCTGGCCCTGACCGGTTGGCGCTTGGGCGAAGCGCTGGATCTGCGCTGGCAGCACGTTGACCTCACCACCCGCACCGCACGGCTGAGCGACACAAAGACAGGGGCCTCGGTCCGCCCACTGGCTTGGGCGGCGCTGAACGTGCTGATGCGCCAACGTATGCTTGTGCCGCACGAGCCTGACAATCGCGTGTTCCCGCCCGCCCGAGGCGAAGGAGCGATGACCGGCTTCCCGAAGGCGCTAGCCCGCATCACGGCCAAGGCCACACTGCCAGCTGACGTGACGGCCCATACGTTACGCCACAGCGCAGCCAGTGTGGGTGGTGACCTGGGCCTCTCCGACCTCGCCATCGGTGCCGTACTCGGCCACCGCAGCGGCACTGTGACAAGCCGCTATATCCACGCGGCCGATGCCATAACGCTAAAGACTGCAGACGCCATTGCCGCGTCTGTCGCGGAGCGCATGGGCGACGCGCAGCCAACCGGGGCAGTGATGCGGTTCCCGCATGCGGGCGCGGCATGACTGGCGCGAAGGAAGCCATCACACCGGCATGCGCTGCGCGTGTGCTGGCTGCCGGTGGCGCGCCGGTGCCGCAAGGGGCTGCGTTAGCTTCTTTCGCCGCATGGCT
Source organism: Muricoccus nepalensis (assembly GCF_006438825.1). Lineage (GTDB taxonomy): Bacteria > Pseudomonadota > Alphaproteobacteria > Acetobacterales > Acetobacteraceae > Roseomonas > Roseomonas nepalensis. Next base: position 200,241 of record NZ_RCZP01000006.1, on the reverse strand, counting down.
AGAGCGAGTTCGGCAGGCTCGTAAGGTTATCCTGGCCCAAGCAGAAGATGTGCAGCATGACCGCGACGTGAAGCTGCTGCGCGAGGCCCAGGCGGCGCTACGACGGCACCTGACAGATCCCCTCGTGGTGGGACTGGTCCAAGATCGCCTGACAGCCCTAGCCGATGGGCTGGAAGAGGTGTGTGTCGGTCTAGGTGCGAAAGCACTCGCATCGGAACGCGACGCGCGCCACGCCACGTTCGCTGCTTTGTGGAGGGGCTTCTCCGGCGTTTGTCCGACAGTCGCTGGGGCCAACCGTGCCATCTTGGCAGCATGGCCGCACATCACAGGCGAGATCGGGTTTACGGCCGACGCGATCGCACAGCGAACCAAGCGGCTGCGCCGTGGGGGGACAAGCACGGCAGCCTAATTCGTCCCGCGAACAGTCCCCGCCAGACAAGCCAGAACCCCCTTCTGCAATTCCTCGCAGAAGGAGCCTCCGAATGGCCGATTTCACTGAGATCATCGCGCCCTTGATCTCCCTAGACACCCGGCTTGGTCGTGCCCAAACCGCCGAGGCGCTGACCCACGCCGGGTTCACCATCAGCCCCGAAACGCTGGCAACCAAGGCAACGCGCGGCGGTGGCCCGCCCTTTTCAATCTGGGGACGCCGCGCGGTGTATACCTGGGGCGATGCGCTGGCCTGGGCCCAAGGGCGCTTGGCCGTGCCGCAGCCCACAGCCCGCCGCCGTACCGCCGCCGCGTCGAGCAAGGCCGCCTGATATGGTGGGCCCGCCTCGCCCCTCCGCATGGCCTAATCCGTTCGCCCCCGGCGAGAGGATGGATCGGGTGTGCGCTACGTACGGTTTGCTGGTCGCCCAGGGCGGGCTGGAGCGCAGTGACGCGCTTGCAGCGGTAAAGCAGGTGGTGGCAGCCCTGCACCCCGAGGTTGCTCATGTCGGTTCCCCCTTAGCGTGCGATCTCGGGATGGCTTTGGACCGGCACATCTGGTCCTGGCAGCGTGGCCGAAGGGACGCCGACACTGCGATCCGGAAAAGGCTTGCTCGGCTTCTGGCGCGGTGGGCACCCGCCGCCACGATCACGCGCGTGGCGCACGAAATGAATGAGGGCTTCGGTTTTCCCGACCGGCACATCGGGCCGCTGATGACGCGCGAGGTACAGGAAATCGTCGACGAGGAGACTGCATGGTGGCTGCGAAACTATCCAATACAGGATCGCTGTCGTGCCGCGTGATGTGATGGACTTGTATGCAGCGACAATGCCCTGCGGCGCGGGGACGCCGATCGAGGATGCTCCGGGCCAATGCTTCGGGCGACTGCGCCTGCTGGGCGTCGACGACGCGTTCATGATGCGCCCGCGCGCCTATCTGCTGCATGGTCTGCTCGCAGAGGGTGAACTGTCGGTGTGGTGGGGCCCGCCGAAATGCGGAAAGTCCTTTCTGATGCTGCGCCTCACCTATGGGCTTTCGCTTGGCCTTGGGATGTGGGGCCGGGCTGCCGTACGGACGCCGATCGTCTACGTCGCGGCCGAGGGCCAGTTGGGCTTCGGGCAGCGCATTCGCGCCATTGCTGAGAAGATGGGCCATTCCAGCGCCTTCTCCTGGATCGGCCAGTCCGCAGACTTGTTCGATCCCCACGCGGACACCAGAGAGATCATCGCTGCTGCGCGCGCCACCGGCGCGAAGCTGGTCGTGCTCGACACCGTGAGCCGCGTCATCCCGGGCGCCGATGAGAACTCGCAGCGCGACATGGGGCTGTTCGTCCAGAACTGTGACCGCATCCGGATGGAGACGGGTGCCCATGTCGCCCTGGTCCATCACGGCCGTCCGGACGCCGAGTGGGGGCGCGGCAGCACCGTGCTGCCCGGGGCGGTGGACCTTGCCGTGCGGATCACCGGCGGCCCTGGCCTGGATGAGCCGCGCAAAGCCGAAGTCACCCACGCGAAAGACGATGCCTGCGGCACTGCGATGCCCTTCTGCCTCCGTGCGGCGGATCTGCCACCGGTGGATGGCACGCCGCGCCTGACCTGCATCGCGGAGGAAGTCGGACCGGACGAGATGGAGAAGCCCAGGGGCCGCCCCCTCTCGGAAACGCAGCGCGGGTGGCTGAATGACCTGACCGCCACCTTCGCGGAGCCCGGGATGACGGTGGAGCGGGTGCCCGTGCCGGGCATGAGGCCATGGGCGACGCTCACCCGCGAGCAGGTGCGCGAGGGGTACCGCCGCCGGGGCAGGTTGGGTGACGTGGCGGGTGACGCGAAGCTGTCCCCAGCCCAGCGAAACGCCCTCTACAAAATGCTGAATACCCTGAGGGATAAGGGGTGGATCGGTATGACGGATACCCTGGTGTGGCTGCTGTGATGGACCGCGTCACCCTACGTCACCTCGCGTCACCCATCATAGCGGGGAACGCCATGTCGCGTCACCCACGTCACCCACACCCGTAGGGTGGGTGACGTGGGTGACGCAGGCACCTGTAACCATGCACGAGGGGTTCCAACGTGATCGACAATGGCACGAACTTGCCCAACGATGCTCCGGGCGCACCTGATCCTGAGAATGCAGGCCGCGCACGCAATGGCCGCTGGCGGGCGGGCACATCGGGCCAGCCGGGCGGCGGCCGCACGGGCTCGCGTCCGGCCTCCCTGCTGCGCTTGGATCGGCTTGCCGAGAATGAGGCTGCTGAGGTCTTGCGAAGCGTGCTGACGGCAGCGAAGGCGGGTGACATGTCGGCTGCCAGCGAGGTTCTCCGACGCCTATGGCCGCCCCGTCGCGGTCGCCCGTTGACCACGTGCCCGCCGGTCCCGGCTGACCCTGCTGCCGCGTTCTCGGCGATCCTGGCGGGTATTCAGGTTGGGGCCATTACCACCGACGAGGGTGAGGCATTGTCCCGCATCGTTGCGGCCCGCTTGCAGGCGGTTGAGGTTGCCGATCTGCACGCCCGCCTTGTCGCCCTGGAGGGAAGCGTATGAACCGATCTCGCCCCCGCAGACATGCTTCCGCACCCCGTTCCATGGCCCTCCGATGCGGGACCGCGTTCGCCGGGATGGCCGTTCGGGCAGAGGATCGCATTGAGCAGGAGGTGCTGACACAGAGACCACCCCGCCACAGCCACGGACGAGCCCGTACACGCGGGAGAGCAAGCGCGTGACCTCTCGTACCCTCCGCGCCCGCCTTGCCGCCCTTGAGCGGCGCAGCGTGCCCTCTGATCAGGCTATGTGGCGGGCGGATGTTGAAGCGGCTTATGCCTCGTCTCCGATCATCGACACGATGTTGGCCAAACCCTCTCCCTTAGTTGGCGAGTATCCGGACCCCGGCCCGCCCCCACATCCGGACGCCTGCCCTGTGGCACTGGGGTTCTGGGAACTAAACGCCGAACTTCACACGCTTGCTCTCGCCATTGATGAGGCGAGGCAAGAAGGCAAAGATCCTCGCACCTTGGTCCTTGTCCCTACGCAGAGATAAATAGAACCGATGGGGGAAGCCGCAGGTCGGTCCGTGAGCGCGGCGAGAACGGCTCGATGCTGCTTAGCCTGCACCATGCGATAGGGGTGTCTTAGGAGCGTGGGCCGGCCTGATGGCCGCTAGAAGAGCAGTGCATCGTCACGCTTCGGCACCCATAGGAGAAAATCCGAGGATGCCACCGATTGAGGCTTGTTGTTACATCGGAACGTTGCGTAATGTTGCTGCTGGACGAGCCTCACGGAGCCCCATGAACAAGAAAACATCTTGCCGCCTACTGGCGCTTGGAATGGTGACGCTGCTACCTGCCTGCGCGACCATCATTGAGGGAACGAGTGACACCGTCACAGTCAGCACCGAGCCGGCCGGGGCTAGCTGTGTGGTAGAGCGGGAGGGGGAGCGGGTCGGAGCCGTTTCTCCGACGCCCGGCAGTATCAGGATTAGCAAGTCTCGCCACGATCTGCAGGTCGCTTGTTCCCGGGAAGGCTACGAGCCAGCCACCACCGCCGCCTCTGCAAGCTTCACTGGAACAACGGTCGCCAACATCTTCCTCGGTGGCTTCGTTGGGGTTGCTGTCGACGCCGCGAGCGGAGCGAACAGCCGCTATCCTGCAGATGTACGTCTAGTGATGGTGCAGCAGCCGCAGCCAGTTGTCCCGGCACCGCTCTCGTCGGAGCAGACCACGGCGATCCCTGGCCCGTCAGCGGCTCGACTGCAAAGGGTCATCGGCCCTGGCTCCTAGCCGAAACTCTGCTTCGCTTTAGAACTAAGCAAGAGGTGGGGAGAAGCAGCGCTCCCCGCCTCAAACGCCCCTAAGCCGGCTCGGGGCTCAACTTAAGATTAGTCACGATTTCCTCGGCTGCTTGTGCAAACGTCCGACGCATGGTGCGGTCAGCCATTGAACCCATCTGTCCGCCCCAAGCATTCTGCCAAGACACCCCGGCCAGAAGGCGCCCTGTGTGGGTGCTGTTCACTCTGGCAGTCACGGTCTGAGGCTGGCCATCGTAGCTAGTAATTCCGCGAACACTCAACAGTCCGTCTATCCCTTGCTCTCTCATCCGAGCCAAATTCTCTGGTCGAGCGATCTGAAGTTCGTTCAGATTAAGCCGCATGATCATTTGCGCAGTCTCTGAACCGTCGGTCACGACAAACCCTCTGGCGCTCAACTCGACGGCGATGGCGTCCGCAAGTAGTCCACCTCCTGGCGCTATGGCGATAGAGCGCACTGCGTGGGTTGGTCCTGACGCAACGGGAATACTGGAAACTCGCGTTCCGCCGCAGCCCGCTAAGAAGGCTGCGCAGGCAGCGATCCAGCTTCGTCTTGTAGGTAGGAGCCGCATGTGCATTGGAGAACCCAGGACTGCGTTGAAATTACTCAGGTCTACGATCGCGGCTTCACTGCCTCGGGAGCAACAGCATCCGAGGCACGTTGCGTACTATGAGCATGCGCTGCCACAGCACTCTTAGAAAGCCGCTGGTGAATGCACTAAACTCATATGCCGTTCATACGGTAGCAATCGCCACGCGCCCGCTCTTCCGCAGCGCTGGAATTAATTGCACCGACCAAAGCTGAACCCAAAATCCCAGCACGGCGGCTGTAAGGTGTGTACGTGTTCGCACCCACCGCCGCGGCTTGAGCGTTACAGATCGCTATGATGCTCGAACGCTGCGCCTCGGCCGCAGCACTCGCCTCAGCCGCCATGATGTTTTTTTGCTCCTGCTCAACAGCCTCTCGGAGAGCAACCTCTTCAGCGCGAATTGTATCTGGTGTGACGGGTCGGCTATTCCGTTCGCGGGCAGCTAGAGGTCTTGCTGCTAGAGCAAGTTCCTGAGCAACCGTGGCGATTTCACGAGGGATGTCAGCGAGGTTAGTGCGAGAGAGACGGCCGATTTCCCGCACCTTCGTTTGACGTTGGCTTTTTGCACTCTCCACTATGTGACGCTCAACCTGCTCCACAATCGACTTTTCCTCCGCCAGGACTGCCTCGCGCCGCTCCCGCGCACCCCTCGGAAGATCTTCGTTTGACAGGCGCTGTTCGGCCAGTCGGCGGATTGACGACCTGGGAGACGGGTCTTTAAGTATTGCTGTGACGTCATCACTAGACAGATTTCGGGCGCTCTGTAGTGAGTTCCGCATACTTTCCGTCATGTAACTTACAGTTTGCGTGGTGTACGCCGCTCTGCCCGCGTCATCTGAGCCGTATTTTTCGTCGGCATGGCCGTTGGTGTAAACGAAACTAACGTGAGCAGCTGCAGCTTCAGCAATTGCAGTCTGTAGCTGAGTATCAGTGCGGATCTCACGGCGCCTAACTCGGTCGTCCACCGCATTACGGCGCTGGAATCTATCCGCAAACCGTGCATTCTCGTGCTGCCGCGAGACCTGAGCACGTTGCGCTTCTTCGGGCGTAAGCCTTGGAACACTGTTGCTGGCGCACGCGGAAAGCAAGCTTAGCAAAGTCAAGCAAGTTACGAACCGCATGTGCGCTCCCATGGCGTTAGGTCGTTGCGCTTGGTTTTATACGGTTTCGCATCAAGCTGAGAGGGCGGCTCGCCAGTCGGTTAGCGAAGGGAGCCGGAAAGCAAATCATGTGTCGATTTAGCAACAGTAATTCTGCCGTTCGAAACGCGAGGGGGGGGGTAGGCAGACGCTAAGGCTAACTTTCTGCATCCGTGATAACCATCACCTTGGGCGCATCGACTGGCCGCTCAACATGAACTCGCCTAAGTGCAGCGGCAGGTGTCCTGTAAGGACATTTGTGGGAACAACCTCAACCGGCGCCGAAGCGCCCAGCCTTTCCAAGCGAGAACGGCAGACACCCTCGCCGCCAGCGCGAATAGTCTCCGCCGTGCAGATCCGTCCCTGGCTGCCCCAACAGGCTTGCCGAAGAGGCCGCTGCTGACTTCGCGGCCATCCTCGCGAGCGCCCAAGCTGGCGCTCTCACCTCGGACGAAGGTAAGGCCATCGGCCGCCTTGTCGCTGCCCGCAAGAGGCGGCGGAGGTAGCGGACTTGCAAGCGCGGCTCGCCGCGTTGGAGGGCAGCGTATGACCCGATCATGCACCCGGCGCAGACGCACTTACGTGCCCCGTACTATGATCCTCGGGTGCGATGCCACATTCGCGAGTATGGCCGCCCAGGCGCAGCATCGCGGCAGGCAAGAGGTGAGCACACCGAAACTGCCCCGCCACAGCCACAGAGAAGCTTGTACACGCCGGAGGGCACGCGCGTGACCTCTCCGTACCCTCCACGCCCGCCTTGCCACCCTTGAGCGGCGCAGCGTGCCCTCTGATCAGGCTATGTGGCGGGCGGACGTTGAAGCGGCTTATGCCTCGTCTCCGATCATCGACACGATGTTGGCCCAGCCGTCACCTTTGGTCGAACGGTATCCCAGCCCCGGTGATCGCCCCTCTGCCACCGCATGCGCCGTGAGGGTGGGGTTCTGGGAACTTGCAGTCGAACTTCACGCGTTGGCTCTCGCGATAGATGAAGCGCGGCGTGCGGGCCGCGATCCTCGGGCAGCTGCGGAAGCCATTTGACACTAGGTGAGCAGTGCAGCTTGGACACCACCGCACCTAACTACCCTTCCTCGCTCCGCCACGGCTCGTTTGAAGGTGCCCGCCAGATTGCCAACCGTGCGGCAAGCTTTAAGCTGGGATCAATAATTCGAAACTGCGTCCGTGCTTAAGAGTGCTGCAACGTCAGTCGCAGACCATTCTTGTGCCACACAAAAGGGATGTAAATGACCAAGGCGGTTGCACTTCCGAAGTACGACGACTTGTTCAAGACAACCCTAGAGGTACTGATAAAGCTAGGCGGCTCAGGGTCCATCGAAGAACTTGATGAAGCGCTTATTGCGGCTATAGGCGCGTCACAGGAGCAACTTGATGTCACGTACCCAAAAAGCGGCGCGCCGGTCCTTACTGACCGGATGTCATGGGCACGCAGCTTTCTCAAGCTTGCAGGATTTGTGGAAAATCCCAAGCGAGGTGTATGGGTTCTGACCGAAGAAGGTCGCACTGCGGCTAGCAAGTCAAATAGCGAGTTGAAGCAGATAATCAGCGCTGCCAATAAAGCGGCCATTGCGGCAAAGAAAGATGCTCAAACATCTAGCGGGGGCCAAGGTGGGCAGGACGCTGGTGAGGGCGCGGAGGGCTGGTCCGATCAGCTACTGCAACGCGTTCAAACAATCGATCCGACGGCGTTTGAGCGGCTGTGCCAGCGCCTTCTGCGAGAGAGTGGCTTCACCCGTGTCGAGGTGAGCGGAAAGTCGGGCGACGGAGGCATCGATGGCGTGGGCGTTTTGCGCGTTAACCTGATTTCCTTTCAGGTTCTGTTTCAGTGCAAACGTTGGAAGGGATCCGTCGGCTCCGAGGTAGTCCGTAACTTTCGCGGCGCCATGCAAGGTCGCGCAGATAAAGGCCTCGTCATTACAACCGGCACTTTCACTAGTGAAGCCCGGAAAGAGGCTACTCGTGATGGAGCGCCTGCTATCGATCTGATCGATGGAGAAGCGCTCTGTACGTTGATGAAGGATCTCGGACTTGGTGTTCAGGTGCGTGAGGTTCGTGTGGAGGAGGTCAGCATCGACACTGAGTTTTTCGCTTCCATCTAAACACAAGTTCGACGCCCATGGTTTGCATACGTCGCACCACCTTCGGTTGGCTGCCGTGAACGATAACTTGCAGCAACAAGAAAGAACCCGGAACACGGAGTCTGTGAGATCTCGCACCGGAACCCGACGCCCCAGTCACATAGCTATTTCCCCTCTTCCAGAGCGGCGAACCAAACTACGGGGTTTGGAACTTCGTAATGGTTGACCGTGCCATTTTCCACATGTGGCGTCCCATCCGTGATAGCTTGATAGAAGGCCATCAATTCTTTGTCGCCGAAGCCAAGAAGCGGCTACTTGATCAGTTTAACGAGGCCGGCATGGAGGCAGATGCTGAACGCTACAGTAACGACTGGCTGGCGCGAAAGGGGTTGCATTTTGATCCGGACTGGGACGACGAAGGATCGATCTACGAGCAAGCCAACTCCGAAAATGTTAATTATTACCTCCGCCTCAAAGAACTTTGGGACACCACGCGGCTGAGCATCGTGGCAAGCATGTACCACGAATGGGAAAAGCAATTCCGCCGCTGGTGTGCGACGGAGATCGGACGCTTTAGTGCCGACGAAGGTGTTCAGCAAGCAATTTGGCGGCAGCCAATCGAGAGGCTGCTCGACCTTTTTGAATGCTGCAAATGGCTAATCAGATCGCAGCCCTATTATCGCGATCTTTGCCACTGCCAACTTGTAGTTAACGTATACAAACATGGAGCAGGCACATCATTCGATTCGTTGCGAAGGATTGCGCCTAAGTTTGTGCGTCCTAGCTTTAACGTGCCGCCGCATGTCTTTCTTGAGCCAGATTATACTTACTTGAAAATTACTGATGCCGATTTGGACCGTTTTTCAACGGCGATAACCGACTTTTGGCGCGACGTACCCGAGAACATTCTAGAGTCACAAATCGAAAATGAGCCGGCTTGGTTCCGGAGAGCATTCGCAAGAGGCGCCGGCCCACAATCTGGCACGAAGCTTGTTTGATCAAGATCTAGAGGGCGCGACAATAGGCCTCCGGGCCGCCGCACCGTCTAGGCTTCGGGATGCGCTGAGATGAACTTGGCCGTAGATCGCAGCATGATGCCATCTTAGAGGAGGGACAATGTTATGAATGCGGCTTCGATCGAACGTTCATCAATGATAATGGACGCCAAAGCCTTTATTGATCAGCGAGTTTTTTCTCCAGCGCTGAACAGCCAAGTCATCAGTGGTGAAGTAAAAGCGGTCGTCAGAAACTCTCGAAGCTGGGTTAACCAGTTTCGCAGGGTCGGTGACCTTCTTCAATACTTTGACAGGTTCAAAGGTGAGGGCACGAGCAAAGCCTTCATAGCCTTACGCCAAGCTGGACTGTCTACGTTTGAAGATGTGCTGCCTGAATTTTATGAAAAATTCGAACCTTGGCGCTCGGACTGCACAAGATTAGATGATTTTGTTGTGGGGCAGATATATTCACCGCGAAGCATACTCGCATTTGCCGGGGTATATGATAGTCGCGCTGGTGGGATACTTCCGATTGGGAAAGTAGGAACACATAGGGCAGTATTTATCAAAGCGACAATGACAGGTGGCAAATACAACAACACTTGGCTGCCCGACGGAACTTCGCTCAAATACTATCTTAAGAGCATCCAAGGCAACTTTGGAGATCATTATCAGGACAATCAGTCCATATCCAAGTATCCCGACATTCCGATATACGCGTTCACCCGCAATAAGAAAGACGATAACTTCAAGTTTTCCGGCATTTTTAAGAGCGTGAGGATCCATATCGATCCGGATCAGTCCAAATGGTTCGAACTCCACAGAAGCGACGTGGCGGGACACGAGATACTTACCTCGGAAGACCAATACTTCAGGTCTTTCGATCAGCTTGTCGCCATTGCTTCGGCATCTTCAAGCGAAGAGCGCGCGAGACGTCTCGCGGCGGCGCCAAAAAAACCGAAGCGAAGGATGATTGTTTCGTACAACTTTGAAAGGAATGCAGACGTAGTTGCTGAAGTTTTAGCGCAAGCGGCGGGAATTTGTGGCGGCTGTGGAAGCGAGGCCCCATTTACGCGCAATTCGGATGGAACGCCCTACTTGGAAGTTCACCATCGGCGACCCCTCGCAGCTGGAGGCGCCGATTGCGTTGAGAATGCGATCGCTCTTTGCCCAAACTGCCATCGAAGAGAGCATAATGGTCCCGCACGCTGGCCATGGCTCGGTGTCAGCGCCGGCAGATCGTAACCGACATGCAGACTGCTTACACTACCTTGAACGGCCACTCACGTTTTTGCTCGGTGGTAAGTCCAGCACTGCATCAGGATACGAGATGACCTCTGTCTACGCCTCCACCTCACCCACATGGTTCGCGAGCCTTCGTGCACTTAGCATTACGCCTACTGAAGTGGCTTTCTGGCGCCCAAGCGACGTGCAGGCACAAAGGATCAGCGCTGGCGAGCCGTGGCTCTTCAAGGAGTGGGGTGCGCCGCAGCTTCTGGGATATGGACGCTATGTCGAGTACGAGACCACAACCCCTTCCGCAATATGGGAACGCTTTGGTCTCGCGAGTGGCGCCGGCAGCTTGGCTGACCTTGTTGCAGACATCACCGCTGCACGCCGCAAGACAACATTCGGTGACACGAGTATCGGCAACGTGGTTCTCTCCAACTTCACCACTTTCGACCCTCCTGTCCCACTCACCGCTGTTGGCTTGAATAATCTTCCGGTTCCGTTTCGCTATGTGCCGGAAGGCAGCCAAGCGCTGGCACTTGTCAGCCCTCCCTCACTGGACTGGGCACCGCCTCTTCCTGCAAGGCGCAAGGAACTCAGAAGTGAGGTGTTTGCGCGCAACACCGGACATGTCGCGCATGTCCGCAAGATGTACGGTGGTCTTTGCCAAGTCACAGGTGAGCCCGTTCTCGGCGGGATCGGTGGGAATTTAACTCAGATCCACCACATCGACTTCTTATATCAGGGCGGCGCCGACCACCATTCCAATATGATGTCGCTCAGTCCGGACTGGCACGCTCTCGCCCATGCGCCGTCGACCAAGTTTGACTGGGCTAAACTAGAGTTCGTTGTGGACGGCTGCCGATACGGTCTGAGGTTGAACAGGCACCTCGAACCCAGAGCATCCTGACCTACGCCTGACGCCGGTTACTTGATCCCGATGCTCTTACTTGGAAGGCACAGAAAGTTATGACCTGCAGTGTCCGGCGGTCCGACATCGCCAGTCCTGCGCATAGGTCGCGCGGGCGGTCCGCGCCCAGATTTTGCCCGACGGGGCGGCGTACGACCAGAAAGGTCGGTCTGGTGCGATCCAACGTTACCGCTGCCAGGGCTGCACAAGTCGGAAGGCAGACCTGTGACCCCTTACACCCTCGGGGTGCGCCGCGCAGTGCCTGAGCGGGGCAATGTATCCTCTCTGGGCGCGCGCTGTGGCGTGCCGATCCTGAGGGTGGCAACGCCTCGCCTCCAAACACCGAAACCATGCTAGCGCAGCCTTCACCAATGGTTGCATTTTGCAGAGTACCCAGTCCTTGCTCCGGTTCGGGTGCTTCCCCATTGAAATCGCATCTAAGCCGATCGCGGCCGCATTCTAGGCGACTGCAATTGACGCAGCACGACTTGGCGGCACGGATCCTTCGATTGCTGCTAAGGCAACGTGATGCGAAGGCCCGTGAATGGAGCGGAACGGGTAGAGTTGCGACCGAACGGTCGTGACTGAGGGCAATCATGTGAAATAGGAGCAGCCGGGCCGATACCTGCCGAAGTGCTGTAGCCAACTTTGCTCAAAAATATTGGGCGAGTTGGCGCGCCATTATCCCTCTCCTTTCAGAAGAATACGGTTGGAACACGGCAGTATGTGCACCACGCCGGCTCTCCAGCACTGCCATAACGCGAGGCAAAAAAGATGCAAATGGTCGATCTCGAAGGCACCAAACATTTTGCGCAATTCGAAATATTGGACAGCACAAAGTTGAACGGTGAATTTACATTGAAAGGCGCAGAAAGTTATGTACGGTTGTACTCGACTGTAGAGTTCAAAGATTGGACTGCCCTACAGAAGTGTTTGTTAGGGACCATTCCTGATGGAACAAAGGTTTCATTTATTGAAAACAGCCCTCGCTTACGTGGCAAACATTTTCGCGCCGAGGGAGTGATGCACTACATTGAATTTAGACCGCGCTATGTTTTGTTGGGAAACGCACATTGTAACGAAAAGACCGCATTTACATCAGCCCGCCTGCTCGTTGACGACGCCGCCACAATTTTCCACGACACTCGCGCCTTTGGTTACGCGAAACATCCGGAGCAGCATATTCAGTCAATTCTCATCACCGATCAGGAACCCGGCCAAGATACGATCTTGCCCGACGTTGATCCCGCGATCGCTTATTTTACAGGTAAATACGAAATTTTCTCCAGCCCTTCAGACGTTGGGACTGTCTCCGCATCGCACAGGATAAGCTACTCATTCGGCACTCCCGTTGGAGTGTCCATTAACACTGAGATCATTTCCATTGTTGACTTCGGGACGGCTATTCCACTTCCGGAAGTGATCACCTATACTCATATGCTTCTGCGCTTCCTAGAGATCGTTGCTGGGCGCAGGCAAAACATCCTTGAAGCACAAGTTTTCATTCCTGGACTTACACCCAAAGCACTGGATATATATTTATGCATGCGGCCCGGCCGAACTGCGGAAAGTAAGGCCCCTAGTGCGAAGGATCTCCCCTTGAACGGAGGGTTAGATCCAGAGGGTTTCGCCCTGGTGCTCACCCGCTGGGTAGGTATGGATCAGAGCCGTCGCGACGCACGAGAAAGGTTTACGGGCATTTTTTTGAAGGGACATGCGTATGACATTGATCGCCTTGTAGGCGCAGCGAACATGTTTGACATTTTGCCCGACGAGGCTGTTCCTCAGGTGGTTTCGCTGACACCTGAACTCCGAAGTGCCAGGGAGAACGCAAAGCAGCTTTTCAAGCACCTTCCTAACAGTCCAGAGCGGGATAGCGCCCTTAGTGCTCTTGGACGACTTGGGCGCAACAGCCTAAAGCAGAAGGTGCGCTATAGAGCCGGGATAGTTAACGCCGCCGCTTCAGGACACTTTGCTGATCTCGAACTGGTGGTTGATGAGGCGGTCAACTGCAGAAACCATTACGTTCATGGCAGCTACACCAAAATCAACTACTCGGAGTGCTTTCATCCTGTTGTTCATTTCTTAACTGATACACTTGAATTTGTCTTTGCGGCCTCGGAGTTCATTGAAGCTGGGTGGAAGTTCGATACCTGGACCCGAAACGGCACCGCGATGTCACACCCTTGGGGACGGTACGTCGTTAACTATCGCACTAACCTTGCAGCATTGAGGGCGCGTCTCCCTTCTTAGTCTAGAACGTAAGCAGGGAGGTAAGAGGCGCTCACGTGTCGGCATCTGCCCGGACCCGAGTTAGGCTCAGCGCTAGCCGCCAGCATGGCCGAAGGCCGTTTGTATAATTGTCCTAGGATGCAACAAGTTCACTCAGTTTAGCCGAAAGATCATTAAATTCGTTCAGGTAACGGCTGAGGCGTCGAATTACCAAAGGTGGGCTGGCGAATTCCGGGTTCGCAGTAAGCGCTCTCAACCTCTCACTTGATTGCGCCAGGACCAGCGATGCCTCAGCGTTGAAAATTTTCTTCGAGAGATCGGTTAACATTTCTTGAGCATGCGCGACAGCACGAGAGTTATACGAATAATTTGGTAACTCATCCAAATTCATCGCGGATAAGTTTGCGATCTGGTTGACGAGTTCTCTTTCAATGTTCCCCAGTAGCCGGATTGCTAAACGGATCGGCTCATTCGTGCGAGCGATTTCCGCCTCGCGCTCTCTCTTCAAAGAATTCAGTTGAACTTCTGACGCCCGTCGTTCGGCCGAGCGGGCAAGGTGAACGGCAGAGATGATGGCAGCCACTGCCCCGATTGCCTGGACTACGGCTGCCCCAGCCGATACCCAAGCCGCAACGAGTTGTTGGTAGGCGAGATCTTCCGGCGTCATGCTTGATATCGGATCAATGGAATAGCTGCTTAGGGCGGCTCCGCCGAAAACGCTACTAACCCTGCTTCCACGTCGCTGTAGGAGGGTAAGCACCAAAGATTCCGGTCCTGGTGGAACCCAGGTGGAACCCCACGCCAGCCACTTGCCAGCGACACCTACAATAAACCACTGAAAAATATGGCGGACCCGACACGATTCGAACGTGCGACCTTTGCCTTCGGAGGGCAACGCTCTATCCAGCTGAGCTACGGGTCCTCGCCGGCCGCCCTTGTAGCCGCTGAGGCGACAGGACGGAAGCCCCCGCGCGAAAGCTCCGCCCCCCGCCCCCCTCAAGCCGCCAGCGCGTCGCGCGCCGGCTCGGCGGCCGCCACCAGCGCGGCCTGCCGGACCGTGTCCACCCGGCGCGTCCACCCCCGCCCAAAGGTCGCGAAACTCGGCAGCCCGCGGTAGTAGGCGATCCGGCCCTCGGCCAGCCGCTCGATCAGCTCCGCCGGCCGGCAAGCCCGCGCGGCCGCCAGGGTGACGGGACCGATCGACCCATCCGCCCTTACCCCGACGCTCGCCTGGAGAAGCCGCAGGCTCCGCCCCGGCCCCGCGTTCACGCCGAAGTCGAAGACCATGAGGTCCACGCCCGGGGGAAGCTCGGCGCAGCGCATCGGGGTCCAGAAGCGAGCGCGGTAGATCTCGCGCGCCTCCGCCCGGGTCAGCCCGCGCACGTCGTCCTCGCTGGCCTCGGCGTCGCGGAACTCGGAGAGCGTGCGCCGGGTGATGCCGAGGTTGGTCGCCCCGCCGGGATCGGCGGGGTGGTTCACAAAGCCGCCCTCGGCCGCCAGCACGTGGTCCAGGCAGGCCTCGAACCGCTCCTCCGCCCGGCGCGAGGCCGCCGGGAAGGCCGCGACGCGCGGAAGCGGCGCCGGCGGTCCCGCGGGGATCGCCCCCACCAATCCCTGCATCCGCGCCTCCTGCAGCCGCCCGACGATCGCGTCCTTGCTGCGGGACGACTGGGAGGAGCCGATCCAGAAGTTCACCACGGCCGCGAAGGCGGCGCCGAGCGTGCCGACGGTGATGTTGATCACGCTCGCCACCTGCGGGTCGAAGGAGGCGCCCTCGGGCCGCGCGCCGAGCGTCACCAGCAGGCCCAGCACCCCGAAGAAGCCGAGCACGACCAGGCTCGAGACAAGCGCCGGCCCCCAGGCGAGGCCCCCGCCCCCCGCCGGGCCGGCGACGCCCTCGGAGAGGGCGGGCGCCTCCCCGCCCCTCCCCCACCCGGAAGGCGGCGGCGCCGCGAGGCCGGCGGCGAGGCCCGCCAGGCGGTCGCGGAGCCGGGCGGCCCTCTCGGCGTCGGCCGCGAGCGCGGCGCGGGCCCCGGCGGCGTCCGCCGCGCCGGCCACCTCCCGCACGGCCTCGGCGACAGCGGCCGCCACGGCTCCCGTCCGGTCCCCCGTCACCGGGCCCAGGATGCCCGGGAAATGGGAGGCTGCCACGGTGATGAGGGGAAGACCCATGCGATGCTCCTGCCGGACCCGAGACGTCGGAACGAGACAGGAACGTATTCCATCCTATATTAGGAAATCAAGCCTTTTCACCCCGCGCGCCTTGTTTCGGCCCTCCCGCCTGGGCCAAAGTCGCCCGACGCCCGAAGGTGCCCCCATGAACGACATGTCCCCGCCCCGCCCGAACGACCTCGACTCGTTCTGGATGCCCTATTCCGACAACCGCTACTTCAAGACCAACCCGCGCATGCTCGCCCGCGCCGAGGGCATGTCCTACTTCACCCCCGAGGGGCGGGAGATCCTGGACGGCACGGCGGGCCTGTGGTGCTGCAACGCGGGCCACGGCCGGCGGGAGATCGTGGAGGCGATCCAGAAGCAGGCCGCGATCATGGACTTCGCGCCCACCTTCCAGCTCGGCCACCCCATCGCCTTCGAGGCCGCGGCGCGCGTGGCCGAGATGACGCCGGACGGCATCGACCGCGTCTTCTTCACCAACTCCGGCAGCGAGAGCGCGGACACGGCGCTCAAGATCGCGCTCGCCTACCAGAAGGCCCGCGGCCAGTCTCAGCGCGTGCGCCTCATCGGGCGGGAGCGCGGCTACCACGGCGTCGGCTTCGGCGGCATGTCGGTCGGCGGCATCGGCACCAACCGCAAGCAGTTCGGCGCCATGCTCCCCTACGTGGACCACCTGCCCCACACCCACGACCCCGCCCGCAACGCCTTCACCAAGGGCATGCCGGAGCACGGCGTGGAACTCGCGAACAAGCTCGAGGACCTCGTCGCCCTCCACGGCGACACCATCGCGGCGGTCATGGTCGAGCCCGTGGCCGGCTCCACCGGCGTGCTCGTGCCGCCGGTGGGCTACCTCAAGCGCCTGCGCGAGATCTGCGACAAGCACGGCATCCTCCTCATCTACGACGAGGTCATCACCGGCTTCGGGCGGCTCGGCACCGATTTCGGGGCCGAGCGCCTGGGCGTCGTGCCGGACATCATGACCATGGCCAAGGGCCTCACCAACGCCGCCGTGCCCATGGGCGCCGTCGCCTGCTCCAACGCCGTCTACGAGGCGGTGGTGGAGGGATCGCCGGCCGGCATCGAGCTCTTCCACGGCTACACCTACTCGGGCCACCCCCTCGCCTCCGCCGCCGCCATCGCGACGCTGGCGCTCCACCGCGAGGAGGACCTGCCCGGCCGGGCGCGGGCCATCGAGCCCTACTGGGAGGAGGCGGCCCACTCGCTCCGCGCCGCGCCGGGCGTGGTCGACATCCGCAACCTCGGCCTCATCGCCGGCATCGAGCTTGCCCCGCGCGAGGGCAAGCCGGGCGCCCGCGCCATGGACGTCTTCCGCCGCTGCTTCGACGACGGCGTGCTCGTCCGCGTGACCGGCGACATCGTCGCCCTCTCGCCCCCGCTGATCATCGAGAAGCCGCACGTGGACCGGCTGATCGGCACCCTCTCCGACGCGATCCACGCGATCGCCTGAGGGGGGCGCAGCGAGCCGGGGAAGGGGGATGCGCCGGGCGGCGTGGCGGGCGGCGATCGCGGGGCTCGCGCTCCTGGCCGGCCCCGCCCGCGCGCAGACCCTCGCCTTCGGCAACAACGCCACCGTCACC
This sequence comes from Muricoccus nepalensis, assembly GCF_006438825.1. Taxonomy (GTDB): domain Bacteria; phylum Pseudomonadota; class Alphaproteobacteria; order Acetobacterales; family Acetobacteraceae; genus Roseomonas; species Roseomonas nepalensis. Next base: position 183,051 of record NZ_RCZP01000006.1, on the reverse strand, counting down.
AGCATCGACCCGCATTTCTACACGGCGACGCCGATCATCGAGGTGACGCGGGAGATCTTCGACGGCCTCACCGCCATGCGGGCCGACGGCAGCACCGGCCCGGCCCTGGCGGAATCCTGGGAGCCCGTCGCGCCCAACACCTGGGAGTTCCGCCTCCGCCCCGGCGTCACCTTCCAGGACGGCACGCCGTTTACCGCCGAGGACGTGGCCTTCACCCTCGCGCGCGTGCCGACCGTGCCCAACTCCCCGGGCTCGCTCGTGATCTTCACCGCCAGCATCGCGCGGGTGGAGGTGGTCAGCCCGCTGGTCGTCCGCCTCCACACCCGCGGCCCGGACCCGCTGGTGCCCGCGAACCTCGCCTGGGTCGGCATGCTCAGCCGCCGCCTGCACGAGGGCGCGACGACCGCGGGCTTCAACGAGGGCCGGCTCGCCATCGGCACCGGCCCCTACCGCCTCGTCTCCTTCACCCCGGGGGAGCGGGTGGAGCTGGCGCGGAACGAGGCCTACTGGGGCCCGCGCCCGCACTGGGAGCGGGCGGTGAACCGCACCATCCGCAACGCCGCCGCCCGCTCGGCCGCCCTGCTCTCCGGCGACGTGGACGTGATCAACGGCGTGCCCACCGCCGACCTCGCCCGGCTCCGCGCCGACCCGCGCCTCCTGGTCGAGGAGACGGTCGGCCTCCGGATCGTCTTCCTCCACCTCGACAGCCGGCGCGACGAGACGCCCTTCGCCGCCGGCCCCGGCGGGGAGAAGCTGGCCGCCAACCCGCTGCGCGACCCCCGCGTGCGCCGCGCGCTCTCCCTCGCCATCGACCGCAACGCCCTCGCGGAGCGCGTGATGGAGGGCTCCGCCGTCCCCTCCGCCCAGGTGGTACGGGAGGGGCTGAGCGGCCACGTGCCCGGCCTGCTGCCCGTCCACGACCTCGCCGCCGCGCGCCGCCTGCTGGCCGAGGCCGGCTTCCCCGGGGGCTTCCGCCTGACCCTGCACGGCCCCAACGACCGCTACCCCAACGACGCCCGCGTGCTGCAGGCCATCGGCCAGATGTGGCAGCGCGCTGGCGTGCAGACCGTCGTCGACGCCCAGCCCTGGACCACCTACTCCGCGCGCCAGGGCCGGCAGGAGTTCACGGCCTCGCTCATGGGCGGCACGGCCGTCACCAGCGAGGCCTCCTACCCGCTGCGCTCCATCCTCAACCTGCGGGACGAGGCGCGGGCCAACCGGCGCTACGACAACCCCGCCTTCGAGGCCGTGCTGGACGAAGCCGGGCGCACCCCCGACCCCGCCGCGCGCGAGCCGCTGCTGCAGCGGGCGGTGCGGATGGCGATGGAGGACGTCGCCATCGTCCCGCTCTACATCCAGAAGGCCACCTTCGCCGCCCGGCGGGGGCTCGCCTTCGAGCCGCGCGTGGACGAGATGCTCAGCGTCTCCGCCGTGCGGCCCGCGCCCTAGGCGCCATCCCAGGAGGAACGGACGTGACGGGAACGAGGGACGGCGCCATCGCGCGCGCGCAGGGCGGCTACGACGACGGTATCTTCCTCGACCGGCTGGCCCGGCTGGTCGCGGTCCAGACCGAGAGCCACCCGCCCGAGCGGAAGTCGGAGCTGGAGCGCTACTGCCACGCGGTGCTCGGCCCCATGGTCGCGGCGCTGGGCTTCGAGACGCGGGTGCTGGACAACCCGGACCCCGTCCACGGCCCCGTGCTGGTCGCGACCCGCCTCGAGGACCCCGCCCTCCCCACCGTGCTCTTCTACGGCCACGGCGACGTCGTGCGCGCCATGCCCGAGCGCTGGCGGCCCGGCCTCGACCCCTGGACGCTGACCGTGGAGGGCGACCGGATCTACGGCCGCGGCACCGTGGACAACAAGGGCCAGCACTTGCTCGGCATCGACGCCATGGCCGCCGTCATGGCCGAGCGCGGCGGCCGCCTCGGCTTCAACGCGACGATCATGGTCGAGACCGGCGAGGAGGCGGGCTCCCCCGGCCTGCTGCCCTTCATCCGCGCCCACCGCGAGTTGCTGGCGGCCGATGTCTTCATCGCCCTCGACGGCCCCCGCGTCTCCCGCGTCGTGCCCGACATCATGCTCGGCACCCGCGGCGGCATCGCCATGGACCTCGTGGTCTCGCTGCGGGAGGGCGGGCACCATTCTGGGCACTGGGGCGGGCTGCTGAAGGACCCCGGCGTGATCCTGGCCCACGCCATCGCCTCCATCATCTCCCGGGACGGCCGCATCCTCGTCCCCGGCTGGACGCCCGTCCAGGTGCCGGAGGCCGTCACCGCCGCCGCGCGCGCCGTCGTCAGCGAGCCCCAGCCCGGCGCCCCCGTGCCGGAGCAGGACTGGGGCGAGCCCGGCCTCTCCAACGCCGAGCGCATCTACGCCTGGAGCAGCGCCATCGTCCTCGCCAGCGTCTCCGGCCAGCCCGAAGGCCCGGTGAACGCCGTCGGCGGCACCGCCCGCGCCCGCCTCCAGCTCCGCCACACCGTGGACGTGGACGGCGCGCAAGTCGTGCCCGCCCTCCGCGCCCACCTGGCCGCGGGGGGCTTCCACGAGGTGGAGGTGGTCCCGGTCACCGAGCGGGACATGTTCCTCGCCTCCCGCACCGACCCGGACGACCCCTGGGTGCGGGCGGTGGAGGACTCCTTCGCCCGCACGGTGGGCCGCCAGCCGAACGTCATCCCCACCATCGGCGCCTCCGGCCCCTCGGAGTTCTTCAAGCAGGAACTCGGCGTCCCGGTGATCTGGATCCCCCACTCCTACGGCGGCTGCGGCCAGCACGGGCCGGACGAGCACGGGCTGGGTAGCCTCTTCCGCGAGGGGCTGGGCCTGATGGCCGGGCTGTGGTGGGACATCGGCGAGGGCCGGCGCTAGCCGCGTCGTCCCCGCGCCGGGAGGGAGGCCTCCTCAGCCCTTCGCCGCGGCGTTCCGCTTCCGCGTGGCCGCCGCCTTCCGCGCGGAGGCCGAGCGCTCCTCCGGCGTGCGGGAGGAGGCGGCCTTCTTGGCCGAGGTGGATCGCATCGCCGCCGGCCGGGCCGCCGAGGCCGCGCCGCCGCGCGCCCCGCCGGTCTTCGAGGGCCCGGTGTTCAGCGGCTTGCCGCGGCCCGAGCCGCTCTTCTTCCCGCCGCCCGTCTCCTTGTTGACGGTGGCCCAGGCCCGCGCCTCGGCCTCCGCCTCGGGGACGCCGCGCTTCTCGTAGCCCTCCTCGATATGGGCGGCCATGCGCTTCTGCTTGTCGGTATAGGCGGACTTGTCGCCACGGGGCATCGGGCGCTCCTCTCGCGGGATGGCGCCGGGAACAACGCGCGAACCCGCCGCCGGTTTGGCACCCCCGGGAGGCCCTTCGCCCCCCCATGGCCCGGCGCCCCCCGCGCTACTATATAACGCCGCCAGGTCACGACCTCCCCCTTCCCGAGGCTCCCCACCATGTCCGACACCCCTTCCACCCCGGTGCCCGTCCCCGTCACCGTCCTCACCGGCTATCTCGGCGCCGGCAAGACCACCCTCCTCAACCGCATCCTCACCGAGCAGCACGGCCGCAAGTTCGCGGTGGTGATCAACGAGTTCGGCGAGATGGGCGTGGACCAGGACCTCGTCATCGACGCCGACGAGGAGGTCTTCGAGATGAACAACGGGTGCATCTGCTGCACCGTGCGCGGCGACCTCATCCGCATCCTCGGCGGCCTCATGCGCCGCAAGGACCGCTTCGACGGCATCATCGTCGAGACCACGGGCCTCGCGAACCCCGCCCCCGTCGCCCAGACCTTCTTCGTGGACGAGGACGTGAAGCGCGCGACGCGCCTCGACGCCATCGTCACCGTGGTCGACGCCAAGCACCTCCTGACCCGCCTCGGCGACAGCCCCGAAGCCGAGGAGCAGGTGGCCTTCGCCGACGTCATCGTGCTCAACAAGATGGACCTCGTGACGCCCGGAGAGGCCGACGAGGTCGAGCGCCGCATCCGCGCCATCAACCCCACCGTCGAGATCCGCCGCGCCACCAAGTCCGACGTGCCGCTCGACGCCGTCATCGGCCGCGACGCCTTCAGCCTCGACCGCATCCTGGCGCGCGAGCCCGAGTTCCTGTCCGGCGACGACAACCACACCCACGACAGCGCCGTGCAGTCCGTCTCCTTCGAGGTGGAGAAGCCCATCGACGCCGAGAAGTTCAACGCCTGGATCGGCGAGCTCCTGCAGACCAAGGGCCAGGACCTGCTGCGCACGAAGGGCATCCTGCACTACCAGGGCGAGGACCGCCGCTTCGCCTTCCAGGCCGTGCACATGATCGCCGACGGCGACTACATCGGCCCCTGGAAGGAGGGCGACCCGCGCAAGTCGCGCATCGTCTTCATCGGCCGCGACCTCAACCGCCCGAAGCTGCGCCGCGGCTTCGAATCCACGGTGGCCGCCTAGCATGTCCGGCGTCGCGGAAGCGGACTTCCTCCTCGAGCAGCGCGGCACCGGCCGCGAGCTCGGCGCCTGGGTGGTGGGCGCGGCCTTCGGGCGCGAGGGCCGCTCCGCCGGCTTCGCCCTCTCGGACGGCACCGTCCACCTCGCCGCCACCGCCGACCACGCGGCGGCCTGGACACGGATCGAGGCGCATGACGGCGCCGCCCTGTCGCTCGCGCCCGACGTCGCGCAGGGCCTGCTGTCCGGCGGCGACGACGGCGCGCTCCTGCGCATCGCGCCCGACGGCGCGACGGAGAGGGTCGCCGGTTTCGGCGCGATGAAGTGGGTGGACCACGTCACCACCCATCCCTCGGGCCTGCGCGCCGCGGCGGTCGGCAAGAACCTCCACCTGCTCGACGGCGCCGGCGCGGCGCTCAAGACCCTCGGCCCGCACCCCTCCACCGTCGGCGGCATCGCCTTCGACGCGAAGGGCAAGCGCGTCTTCGCCTCGCACTACAACGGCGTTTCCGCCTGGTTCGTCGCGGCGAAGGAGGCCAAGCCGCGCGTGCTGGAGTGGAAGGGCAGCCACCACGCGATCGCGGTCGCGCCCGACGGCCAGGCGGTGGTGACGGCCATGCAGGAGAACGCGCTGCACGGCTGGCGCCTGTCCGACAGCCAGCACATGCGCATGTCCGGCTACCCCGCGAAGACGGCCTCCATCGCCTTCACCGCCAAGGGCCGCTGGCTCGCCTCGTCGGGCGCGGATTCTGTCGTCCTCTGGCCCTTCTTCGGCGGCGGCCCCATGGGCAAGGCGCCGACCGAGATCGCGGGCGGCGACGGCGTGATCTGCACCCGTGTCGCCTGCCACCCGCAGCACGAGGTGGTCGTCGCGGGCTTCGCGGACGGCCTCGTGCTGATGGCCGAGATCGCCTCGGGCAAGGTGGTGCCCGTCGCCGCCCCCGGCCGCGGCCCCGTGTCCGCGCTGGCCTGGAACGCGGCCGGCACGCAGCTCGTCTTCGGCACGGAGACGGGCTTCGCGGGGCTGCTGGACTTGGCGAAACGCTGACGCGTCCCCAAGCTTGCCCGCCATGAGCGATCGCATCACCACACCCCGCCTCTCCATCCCGCGCCTGGGCTTCGGCACCTGGCGCCTCTCCGGCGCCGAGTGCCAGGCCGCCGTCGAATCCGCCCTCTCCCTCGGCTACCGCGCCGTGGACACCGCGGAGATGTACAAGAACGAGGAGCCCGTCGGCGCCGGCATCAAGGCGTCCGGCCTGCCGCGCGAAGAGGTCTTCCTCACCAGCAAGGTCTGGTGGGAGAACCTCGGCCGCATCCGCCAGCACTGCGAGGCCTCGCTGTCGCGGCTCGGCACGGACCACCTCGACCTATACCTCATCCACTGGCCCGCGCCCGACATGGACCTGCCGCGCGCCCTGCACGATCTCGCGCGGCTGCGGGAGGAGGGCCTGGCGCGCGCCATCGGCGTCGCGAACTTCCCCGCGGGCATGCTGAAGCGCGCGCTCGAGACCGGCGTGCCGATCGCCGCCAACCAGGTCGAGTACCACGCGCTGCTGTCGCAGGACCGCCTGCTCGAGGTCACGCGCGCGAACGGCATCGTGCTCACCGCCTACGCCCCCCTCGCCCAGGGGCGCCTCGCCTCGGACGAGCGCGTCCAGGCCATCGCGGCCCGCCACGGCGCCACCGCCGCCCAGGTCGCCCTCGCCTGGCTGCTGCGGCAGGACGGGGTGAACGCCATCCCCAAGGCTTCCCGCGCCGAGACGCAGAAGGCCAACCTCGAGGCCCTCGCCCTCGCGGGACGGCTGACGGAAGCGGATGTCGCGGAGATCGACGCCCTGCCGAAGGACCAGCGCTTCGTGAGCCCGGCCTTCGCCCCCGACTGGGCCGCCTGAGCGCGCGGCCGGCGGGAAGCCTCCTCCGGCCGCCCTCCTTGGGTCAGGTGTAGCGGACGGCCGCCGCCGTGTTGGCGGGCGTCACGCAGAAGTGCACCGCCGGCCGCAGCACCGCCTCGCCGTCGAGCGCGGGCGCCTCGTCCACCGGGCGCGGCTGCGGGCGCGGCAGGGAACGCCCGGCGTCGCGATGGGCCCGGACGGCGGAAGGCCGCACGGCCGCCGGGCGCCGCGCGACCGGGCGCTCGGCCCGCACCTGCCGCCGGAGGAAGGCGGTGGCGGCGGTGAACGGGGCCGCGGCCTCGCACATCGCCGCGTTGACGAAGGCCGGCGCCTCGACCGCTCGCGCGGCGGGGGAGAGCGCCAGGAAGCCGAAGAATGCCGTCGCGCCGATCTTCATCATCGCCGAACCCCTTAACTCAACCATTTCAGAGAGTTATTAAAGGGAGTTGAATCAAGCTCGCGGAATGAACGCGGAGTCGGGACCTCGGGTTTCGCGCAGCCTAACGGCGGGTCAAGCGTTGGGCCGGCGGCAGCAACACCAAACGGCGAGCGGGACCCTTTCCATGAGCGACAAACCCGGCGGAATCCCAGGCCCCCCGGAGGATGAGGACGGCGAGGTCGATCTCGGCATCGCCCTTCCGGCCGTGGCCAACATCATCGACGCCGCCCGCGCCTCCGAGGAGGGAGACGACGACGACGACGCGGACACCGACCCCGTGGGCAAGGCCGACTTCGACGGCGAGGACCTGCCCACGCAGATCGAGGCGCTGAACGAGGACGAGCAGGCCTCGCTCATCGCCCTCGCCTGGGTCGGCCGCGGCGACTACGAGCCCGACGAGTGGGAGGAGGCGCTGAACCTCGCCCGCGAGCGGCACGAGGCCGACCCGGCCGGCTACCTCGCCAGCCTCGACCTCCTCGGCGACCTCCTGGCCGAGGGCCTCGCCGCCTTCGGCATCGTGGTCGAGGAGATCGAGCGCTAGCGGAAGGCGCGCTACCCGAAGACCGGCCCGGGCAGCCCCGCGATCTCCCGCACCAGCTTGCGCCGCACGGCGTTGCCGAAGGCCTCGAAGTCCTCGGCGGCGATGAGGAAGGCGCCGTCGCCGCCGATGACGGAATCCCGGTAGTACTGGTCCAGCGGAATGGGGGACGGCCGCCCGAAGGTCGGGCGGTCGTTCATGATCGGCAGGCCGTTGATGGTGATCCCCTCCGCCACCAGCCGGTCGCGCAGGCCCTCCACGGGCATGCCGCTGTTGTTCACGCCGTCGCCGGAGACATCGACCACCCGCCGCGTCCCCTCGAAGGGGGATTCGAGAAGGGTGCGCATCGAGAAGTCCAGCCCGCCCGAGATCGACGTCCAGGACAGCGCCACGCGCGGCGCGCGGTTGAGGGCATCGGCCCAGGCGTCGGCCTCGGCCTGGCTGCCGATCCGCGTCCAGGGGATCACCAGCCGCTGGTAGTCCGCCCCTGCCCACTCGACATAGGCGATCGCGATCGACCCCGTCATGCCCGAGCGGATGGCCTCCACCACGCGCGCGTCGGTCACCGCGCTGCGGTAGCCCTCGCGCTGCAGCCGCGCTTCGTCGTCGTCGATGGAGCGGGAGACGTCCACGGCCAGCACGAGGAGGAGGTCCACCGCCTCCTCTGCCCGCGCCGCGGCGGGGAAACCCAAGGGAAGAGCCGCGGCGCCGCCCGCCGCCAGAATGGACCGCCGCCGCATGAGCCCGCCCCTCCGCACCTTGATCGGGGGATCAGACCAGCGCGGCGGCGGCCGGCGCAACGCTTTTCGTCAGCCCCCGCCCCCGGCCGGCGGCAGGCGGACGGCGGGGCGCGTCGCCTCGTCCGGCGCCCAGCCGCCGGGCACCCGGCGCAGCAGCGGCGCGGCGAAGGCGGCGAGGACCGGCACCTCGTCAGGCCAGGACGCCACCCAGCGATCTCCCTGCGCCATGGCGACGAGGAGCCCGACCGGGCTCACCCCCGCCCGGCCGAGCAGCGCGAGCCCCGCCAGCGCCGAGGTGCCGGTGCTGATCACGTCGTCCACCAGCAGCACGCGCCGTCCCTCGAGCCGCGGCAGGGTGCGCGGGTCGAGCCATACCCGCCGCTCCCCGGGCGTCGTGGAGGAGGAGACGGGCACCGAGAGCCCCTCCTCGTACCAGCGCTTGCGGGAATAGCCGGCCGCGACCCAGTTCTCGTGGCCCAGCGCCTCCGCGACGAGCGGCGCGAGGGCGTGGCCGAGGGTCGGCAGCCCGCAGACCACCTCCGCCCCCAGCGGCCGCGCCGCCTCCGCCATCCAGCCCGCGAGCCGCCGCAGCACGGCGAAGGAGGCCTGGTTGGCGATCAGCCCCGTGACCGCCACCTCCCCGTAGTCGCGCAGCGGCAGGCGCAGCGCGCTGCCGTCGGGCATGGGCAGCGCCGCGCTGTCCCCGTGGGGCGGCGCGTCGGGCGCGGGTTCAAATCTCTGCCAGAACTCCATGCCGGCGCGATTGGCACGGGGGTTGCGCGGCGTCCAGCCGCTATCCAGGCCGTCCAGCCGCGATCCAAGCCTTGCGGAACGGGCACGCCTCGGGCATCGCCCGCCTTCGAACCGGAGACAGAGCATGATCCCCCGCCGCAGCCTCCTCGCCGCCTCCGGCGCCGCCTTCCTCTCCTGGGACGCGGTGATCCGCGCGGCCCACGCCCAGACGCCTCCCGGGGTCATCGTCATGGCCAAGCAGATCGACGACATCATCACGCTCGATCCCGCCGAGAGCTTCGAGTACACGGGCGGCGAGATCTGCGGCAACGTCTACCAGAAGCTCACCACCACCCCGAACAGCAACCCCTCCCGCATCGAGGGCGACCTCGCCGAGAGCTGGACCGCGAGCGACGACGCCCGCACCTTCACCTTCCGCCTCAAGCCCGCCCAGAAGTTCGCCAGCGGCAAGGAGGTGACCGCGGAGGACGTGGCCTACTCCCTCCAGCGCGTGGTGGCGCTGAACAAGAGCCCGGCCTTCATCATCAACCAGTTCGGGTTCACCAAGGACAACATGGCGCAAACGATCCGCGCCACGGACCCGCGCACGGTGGTGCTGACCACCGCCGAGCCCACCGCCACCTCCTTCCTCCTCTACTGCCTCTCGGCGGCCGTCGGCAGCATCGTGGAGAAGGCGACCGTCTCCGCCCGCGCCCAGGGGGACGACTGGGGCAACGCCTGGCTGAAGGGCAACTCCGCCGGCTCCGGCCCCTACCGCCTCGTCTCCTGGCGGGCGAGCGAGGCCGTGACCATGGAGGCCAACCCCAACGCCGCCCAGGCGCCGTCCACGCGCCGCATCATCATGCGCCACGTCGCCGATCCCTCCGCGCAGCTTCTCGGCCTGCAGCGCGGCGACTACGACATCGCCCGCAACCTCGCCTCCGACCAGATCCGCACCATCAGCACCGACAACCGCTACAGCGTCGTGTCGCAGCGCAAGGCGAGCCTTCTCTACGTCGCGATGAACCAGAAGAACCCGATCCTGGCGAAGCCCCAGGTGCGCCAGGCCATCAAGATGGCGATCGACTACGAGGGCATCCAGCGCAACATCGTCCCCAGCAACTACGCCGTCCACCAGGCCTTCCTGCCCGAGGGCCTGCCGGGCGCGCTGACCGAGAAGCCCTTCAAGCTCGACGTGGCCGGCGCCAAGCACCTGCTGGCCGAGGCCGGCCACGCCGACGGCTTCGAATGCGCCTTCGACTTCTTCTCCGGCGCCCCCGTCGGCGACATCGCCCAGGCGCTCCAGGCCAACCTCGCGGCCATCGGCATCCGCCCGCGCATGCTGCCCGGCGAGATGCGCTCGGTCATCACCAAGACCCGCGCCCGCCAGCACGACCTCGCGCTGCTCCGCTGGGGCTCCGACTACTTCGACCCGCACAGCAACGCCGAGGCCTTCAGCATGAACCCCGACAACGGGGACGACGCGCGCAACAAGACCCTCGCCTGGCGCTCCGCCTGGGCCATCCCGGAGCTGACGGCGCGCACGCTCGCCGCCGTGAAGGAGACGGACACCGAGAAGCGCGTGGCCCTGTACGAGGCCATCCAGCGCGACCATCAGCAGCAGAGCCCCTTCGCGGTGATGCTGCAGGAGCTGGAGGTGGCGGTCACGCGCAACAGCCTCAAGGGCCTCAACATCGGCGTGCTGAGCGACCGCACCCAGTACGCCCCGCTCGCCAAGGGCTGATGAAGGCCCGCCTCGGGGCGCTGGCGGCCACCGCCGCCAGCATCCCCATCATCCTCTTCGGCCTCGTCCTCGTCACCTTCTTCATCGGGCGCGTGGTGCCGATCGACCCCGTGCTGGCGGTGGTCGGCGACCGCGCGCCGGCCGATGTCGTCGCGCGCGCGCGGCTGGAACTCGGCCTCGACCAGCCGCTCTACGCGCAGTTCTGGCGCTACCTGACGGACATCCTCACCGGCAACCTCGGCCGCTCCGTCATGACCTCCAACCCCGTCTGGGAGGACATCGCCCGCTACTTCCCCGCCACCTTCGAGCTGGCGACGCTGGCCATCATCGTCGCCGCCATCCTCGGCATCGGCCTCGGCGTGCTCGCCGCCACGCGGCAGGGAAGCTGGGTGGACCAGGTGGTGCGCGTCTTCTGCCTCGCCGGCCACTCCCTGCCGGTCTTCGTCCTCGCCCTCGTCTCGCTCCTCGTCTTCTACGCCTGGCTCGGCTGGCTGCCCGGCCCCGGGCGGCAGGGCATCGTCTTCCAGGACATGGTGGAGACGCGCACGGGGCTGATGACGCTCGACGCCGCGCTCGCGGGCGACTGGCCGGCCTTCCAGGACGCCGTCGCGCACCTGATCCAGCCCGCGGGCGTGCTGTCCTTCTTCTCCCTCGCCTACATCGCCCGCATGACGCGCGCCTTCATGCTGGCGGAGCTCCGCTCGGAATACGTGACCACCGCCCGCGCCAAGGGCCTCTCCTGGCCGCGTATCGTCTGGCGCCACGCCTTCCGCAACACCCTCGTGCCGCTGGTGACGGTCATCTTCCTCACCTATGCCGGCCTTCTGGAGGGCGCGGTGCTGACGGAGACCATCTTCGCCTGGCCCGGCCTCGGGCAGTACCTCACGGTCTCGCTGCTGAACGCCGACATGAACGCGGTGCTGGGCGCGACCCTCGTGGTCGGCCTCATCTACGTCGTGCTGAACCTTCTCGCCGACCTGCTCTATCGCCTCCTGGATCCCCGCACGCGATGAGCGACCGCGCCTCCCCCCTCGCCGACGCCGCCACCGCCACCGCCGCGCTCGAGCCCATCGCGCCGGACGCGGTGCCCGAGGCCGCCGGCGCTCCCCCGCCCCCGCAGGCGGGCGCCGCCTCCGGCCGCCGCGCCTGGCTGCTGACCGACGCGCCGGCGTCCCGCTCCCAGGCCGCTTGGGGCCGCCGCTACCAGGCCTGGCTCGCCTTCCGCCGCAACCCGCTGGCCATGGCGGGCCTCGGCGTCATCCTGATCATGCTGCTGCTGATCCTGCTGGCCCCGCTCCTCGCGACCCACGACCCCGGCATCCAGGAACTCGGCAACCGCCTCGCGGCGCCATCCGCCGCCCATTGGCTCGGCACGGACGAGCTCGGCCGGGACGTCTGGTCGCGGCTCCTCTACGGCGGGCGGATCACGCTCGGCATGGTCGTCGCCGTCGTCTTGCTGGTGGCCCCCGTCGGCCTGCTGGTGGGCTGCGTCGCGGGCTACGCGGGCGGGCTGTGGGACCGGCTGCTGATGCGGGTGACGGACGTCTTCCTCGCCTTCCCCCGCCTCATCCTCGCGCTCGCCTTCGTCGCCGCCATGGGCCCGGGCGTGGAGAGCGCGGTGATCGCCATCGCCCTCACCGCCTGGCCCCCCTACGCCCGCCTCGCCCGCGCCGAGACGCTGACCATCCGCCGCACGGACTACGTCGCCGCCGCGCGCATGACCGGCGCCTCCCCCGCGCGCGTCGTGCTGCGCCACGTGCTGCCGATGTGCCTGCCCTCCCTCGTCGTGCGCGTGACGCTGGACATGTCCTCCATCATCCTCACCGCGGCGGGCCTCGGCTTCCTCGGCCTCGGCGCGCAGCCGCCCCTGCCGGAATGGGGCACCATGATCGCGACCGCCCGCCGCTTCATCCTGGAGCAGTGGTGGGTCGCGGTGATGCCGGGCATCGCGATCTTCGCGGCCTCCCTCGCCTTCAACCTTCTCGGAGACGGCCTCCGCGACGTGCTGGACCCGAAGCAGCGATGAGCGCCCCCAACCTCCCGGGCGAGCCGCTCGTCGCCGTCCGCAACCTCCATGTCGACTTCCCCTCCGCCACCGGCGTCACCCAGGCCGTGCGCGGCGTCTCCTTCGCCATCGGGCGGGAGAAGCTCGGCATCGTCGGCGAGAGCGGCTCGGGCAAGTCCGTCACGGGGCGCGCGCTGATGGGCCTGCTGCCGGGCTCCGCGACGGTGCGCGCCGACGTGCTGCGCTTCGGCACCACCGACATCCTCCACGCCAGCGAGCGCGAGATGCGCACCCTCCGCGGCGGCCGCATCGGGCTGATCCTGCAGGACCCGAAATACAGCCTCAACCCCGTCATGACCGCTGGCGCCCAGATCGCGGAGGCGCTCCGCGCCCATTCGCGCCTCGGCCGGCGCGAGGCGCGGGATGCCGCGCTCGCCGCGCTGGAAGCCGTGCAGATCCGCGATCCCCGCCGCGTGGCCGACGCCTACCCGCACGAGCTCTCGGGCGGCATGGGCCAGCGCGTGATGATCGCGATGATGCTGGCCCCCAACCCCGAGCTGCTGATCGCGGACGAGCCGACCTCCGCCCTCGACGCCAGCGTCCAGGCGGAAATTCTCCGCCTGATCGAGGAGCTGGTGGACCGCCGCGGCATGGCGCTCATGCTGATCAGCCACGACCTCCCCCTCGTCTCCCGCTTCTGCGACCGCGTGGCGGTGCTGTACGCGGGCCAGGTGATGGAGGAGCTGCCCGCCGCCGACCTCCACCGCGCCACCCACGCCTACACGCGCGGCCTGCTGGAATGCCTCCCCAGCCTGGACCACAAGCGCGAGCGCCTGGCGACGCTCCGGCGCGACCCGAGCTGGCTGGCGCCGCACGCATGATCGACATTGCCAAGCTCGACGTCCGCTTCGGGACGAACCACGCGGTGCGCGGCGTCTCCTTCCGCGTCGCCCCCGGCGAAACCTTCGGCCTGGTGGGGGAGAGCGGCAGCGGCAAGTCCACCGTCCTGCGGGCCGTCGCCGGGCTGGTCACCGAATGGACCGGCCGGATCGCGGTCGACGGCAAGCCGCTCGGCCGCCAGCGCGACCGCGCCTTCTTCCGCCTCGTGCAGATGGTCTTCCAAGACCCCTACGGCTCGCTGCACCCGCGCCAGACGGTGGACCGCATCCTGTCCGAGCCGCTCGCCGTCCACGGCTTCGCGGACGCCGACGCCCGCATCCTCCGCGCGCTGGAGGAGGTGGCCCTGCCCCGCGCCGCTCGCTTCCGCTACCCGCACCAGCTCTCGGGCGGCCAGCGCCAGCGCGTCGCCATCGCCCGCGCCCTGATCGCCGATCCCCGCGTGCTGCTGCTCGACGAGCCCACCAGCGCGCTCGACGTCTCCGTGCAGGCGGAGGTGCTGAACCTGCTCGCGGACCTGCGCGCCGCCCGCGGCCTCACCTGCATCCTCGTCTCGCACAACCTCGCGGTGGTCGCCCACCTCTGCGGCCGCCTCGCGGTGATGCAGGGCGGCCGCGTGGTGGAGGAGCTGGACGAGGCCGCGCTGCGCACCGGCCGGGCCGTGCACCCCCACACGCAGGACCTCATCCGCCTCTCGCGGGACCTCGAAACCGCCTGATCCCGCGGGGCGCGCGGGACCAGGCGCCGCCACCCTCAGGCGAAGCGCTTCAGCCCCGTGGCCATCAGCGCCTCCGCGATGTCGTGCCCCAGCCGGACGCCGCCGATCGGGCCGAGCTCGGACGGCCTCGCCGGGGTTCCCGTCCGCACGGTGCCGTCCGGGTCCTGCACGCTGATCCCGTCGAAGCGCCAGTGGACGCCGAGGAAGACCCGGCTGACCGAGTTCTCCACCGTCGCCTCCCACAGGCTGCCGAAGCGGCGGAGGTGCCGCGGGCGCCGGCCGCCGTCGGGATCGGTGTTCCGCCCGTTGTACTCGTCCGACACGAAGTCGAAGGCGATCGCGTCGGGCTCGCCGGGATCGGCGGCCGGCGCCGCCCCCCGCGCCTCGAGGTAGCGGCGCAGCACCCCGAAGGCGGCGGCCCCGAAGGTCGCGTGGCCCGAGGGATAAGCCGGGAAGCCCGGGGTGAATCGGTCCCCCCGGTTGGTCGCGGGCGCGCCGAGCGGCTGCCAGTCGGGATGCGCCCTCGCCGCCGTGCCCGCCGTCGTCGTGTCGGGCCCGAAGCTGGGGTCCCAGTGGCGGATGCCGATGACCGGGCGCCAGAAGTCGTAGTGGTACTTCCAGTGCCAGGCCTGGATGCCGGCATCGGCCATCGCCGTCGTCATCAGCGCCAGGAGGCGGACGTGGTCGGCGGTGTCCAGCGCCCCGTCGGCCAGCCCTTCCATCACGCGCAGCGCGATCTGGCAGTAGAGGCGCGGCGGCGTGCCGATCCGGTCCGCGCCGTCATAGGCCCAGAAGATGCCCCTCACCGTTTCGTCGGCGCTGCGCGTGTGCCCGGCGAGGGCGCCCTTCTCGCGGACCTCGTCGTGCTCCGCGAGGTAGTAGGGGTCCGTGTCGAAGGCCGAGGGCCAACCCGGGGGCGCCGCGAGGTCCATCCGGGGCACGACGAAGGGGCGGCACTTGCCCCATTGCTGCCCGTGCAGCCCCTGGGTGGGATGCCGCGGGTCGGGCTGGTGGCGGAAGCGCGCGGGGCTCGGCCCCTGCAGCGTGGCCACGAAGCCGAGGTCGTCCTTGCGGTCCTCGTGGATGCGGGTCGCGACCTCCCGCCCCCAGGCCTCGTCCGCGGGCGAGGCGGGCGCCGCCGCCACGAACTCGTCGCGGGCCTTGTCGAAGGCCTCCTGGTGCCGGGCGTGCCGGTAGAGGAGCCGCAGCATCGCCTCCGCCGCGGCCGCCAGGGCGCCCTCGGGGCTGGTGGCGCCCGCCGGCACCACCAGGCCGGGCATCCAGGTGAGGTCCGTCCCCGGCACCGGTTGCGTGCCGAGCACGGAGAAGTAGGCGTCGTGCATCGCGAGGTGCACGAGGGCCAGCGCGCGGGCGCTGAGCGTCGGCCCGCCCTGCTCGGTGGGCACCGGCGGCGCGCCGGGCGGCACCTCGACCACGCTGAAGTCGCGGCGGTTCGTCTCGAGCGCGACGCCCGTCCAGTAGGCGGCGGCATTGACCATGGGCGGCATCGAAGGTCCTCCCCAGGGCAATCCGTCCGGCGGGGCCCATCCCCGCCGCGGTGCCTTGGCAAGGCGACGCTAGGGAGCCCCCGGGCTCCGCTCCGTGACGAAAGCCACAGACAGGCCTAGCGCAGCGCGCGCACCACCCGCGCCGGGTTCCCCACCGCCAGCACGCCCGCCGGCAGGTCGCGGTTCACCACCGCCCCCGCCCCCACCACCGTGTCGTCCCCGATGGTCACGCCGGGCAGCACGAGGCAGCCGGCGCCGAGCCAGACGTTGCGCCCGATCGTCACGGGATGCGCGCTCTCGATCCCCGCCGCGCGCGGCCCGGGCTCCAGCGGGTGGGTGGCGGTCAGGACCTGCACGCCCGGCGCCACCTGGCAGGAATCCCCGAGCGTGATCGGCGCGCAGTCGAGGAAGACGCAGTTGAAGTTCACGTAGCTGTCCGCGCCGAGGCGGATGTTGCCCCCGTAGTCGCAGCGGAACCCCGGCATCACCTGGGTCGCCCGCCCGATCGCGCCCAGCAGGTCCTCCAGCACCGCGCGCCGAGCGGCCTCGTCCTCGGGCGGCAGGGCGTCCATCCGCTGCACCAGGGCGCGGGCGCGGCGGCGCGCCGCCAGGAGGTCCGGGTCCATGCCGTTGTAGGGCAGCCCCGCCAGCATCTTCTCGCGTTCGGTCATGCCGGAGTGTCGCCCCGGGGCGGCGCCGCGCCAAGCCGGCCTTCCGGTCAGGCCGCCGGGTCTTGCTGCCAGGTCTTGCTGCTGGGCGCGCGCGCTCGCAAACTGCGCGCAACAAGTTCGTGAGGAAGCGATGCCCCCCCGCCTGAACCGCCGCGGCCTGCTCGGCGCGGCCGCCGCCCTGCCCGCCCTCGCCCTGCCGACGATCGCGCGGGCGCAGCCCCGCTACAAGCCGGAATACAAGATCAGCGTCGTCGGCAACCGCCCCATCGCCCTCTCGGAATCGGCCTTCGTCTGGGCGGACCTCGTGAACCAGCGCTCCGAGGCGCGGCTGAACTTCAAGGTCTACCCCGGCTCCTCCCTCGTCGGCGGCGACCAGACGCGGGAGCTGGTGGCGATCCGCCAGGGCGTGATCGACGGCGCCGTCTTCTCCACCATCAACATCTCCCCCCAAGTGCGGGAGATGAACCTCTTCTCCCTTCCCTTCCTCATGCCCAACACGGCCGCCTTCGACGCGCTGGTGGGCGGGGAGGTCGGGCAGGCGCTGTTCCGCTCGCTCGCCGCGCGCGACATCGAGCCGCTGGCCTGGGGCGAGAACGGCTTCCGCGAGATCAGCAACTCCAAGCGCGCCATCCGCGCGCCGGGGGACCTCCGCGGCCTCAAGATCCGCTTCGCGGCCGGCGCCATCTTCTCCGAGATCTACACGGCCATGGGCGCCAACCCCGTGCAGATGTCCTTCGCCGACCTCCAGCCCGCGCTCTCGACCGGCGCGGTGGACGGGCAGGAGAACCCGGTGAACCTCTTCCTCGGCTTCCGCATGGACAGCCTCGCCCAGAAGCACCTCACGCTCTGGAACTACTGCGCGGACGCGGGAATCGTCTCCCTGTCCAAGCCCGTGCTCGCCAGCCTCGAGCCGCGCGACCGCGAGATCGTGGTGGAGGCCGCGCGCGAGGCCGGGCAGGCCGGCAACAACGCCGCCCGCAAGGGCCTCGGCGCCAACGGCGACCGCTCCTCCCTCGACGAATGCGCCCGCCGGGGCGTGGAGGTGGTGGACCTCACCCCCGCCGAGAAGCGCGCCTTCGCGCAGGCCACCCGCCCGGTCTTCGACAAGTGGGCGGCGACCGTCGGCGCCGACCTCGTTCGCCAGGCCGAGGCCGCCATCGCCCGCGTGGGCTAGAACCCTTATGAGCGGGGCCGCCCATGCCCCGCTCGTCCAGACAGGCCCCATGACCGAACACGCCGACATCCAGTCCCCGGGCCTTCAGCTCGGGGAGGCCCCGCCGCGCATCCCCGTCACGGTGGAGGGCGCGCTGGCGGCCGCGGCCATGGCCATCCTCGCCCTCATCACCATGGCCAACGTCGCGCTCCGCTACCTCACGGACGTGTCGATCGCCTTCACCGAGGAGTACTCGGTGGCGATCATGGTGGTCATGACCTTCCTCGGCAGCGCCGCCGCCGTGGGCGCGGACCGGCACATCCGCGTCACCTACTTCACCGAGAAGCTGCCCCTCCCCGCCGCGCGCCGGCTGGAGGTCCTGGTCCTCCTCTGCGGCCTCGCGGTCTTCGCGCCCCTCGCCTGGCTCGGCGCCTCCTACACCTGGGACGAGTACCGCTTCGAGGTGCTCTCGCCCGGCCTCGGCGTGCCGCAATGGCTCTACACCGGCTGGATGCCGCTCATGTCGCTCGTGATCTGCGCCCGCCTCCTGGGCCGCATGGCCTGCGTGATCCGGGCGGGCTGACGGCGATGCTCCTCGCGACCGCCATCCTCGTCGGCCTGTTCATCGTCCTCATGCTGCTCGGCGTGCCCATCGGCGTCGCCATGGGCCTCACCGGCTTCCTCGTCATCGCGGTGGAGGGCATGGGCGTCATGGCCCTGCCCACCAACATCTGGACGGGCATCGCGAAGTACCCGCTGCTGGCCCTGCCCATGTTCGTCCTCGCCGGCATGGTCTTCGAGCGCGCCGGCGTGGCCGCGCGCCTCGTCGGCTTCGCCCAGCTTCTGGTGGGCAACCGCACGGGGGCGCTCGCCATCGTGGCCGTGCTGCTCTGCATGATCCTCGGCGGCGTCTCCGGCTCGGGCGCGGCGGACGCGGCGGCCGTCGCGGCGGTGATGGTCCCGCCCATGCTGAAGCAGGGCTACCCCGCGCCCTACGTCGCCTCCCTCACCGCCGCGGGCGGCGCGACCGACGTGCTGATCCCGCCCTCCATCCCCTTCATCGTCTACGCCGTGCTGGTGCCGGGCGTCTCCGTCCCCGCGCTGTTCCTGGCGGGGGTGGTGCCCGGCATCCTCTCGGGCCTCGCCCTCATCGTCCCCGCGGTGTGGCTCGCCCGCCGCGGCGGCTTCGGCCTGCCCGAGCCCCGCGCCGCCCGCCCGCCGCTGACCGCCGCGCGGCTCTGGCGCTCCTTCGTCGACGCCGTCTGGGGCCTCGCCGCCCCGGTGGTGATCCTGGGCGGCCTCCGCTCCGGCGCCTTCACCCCCACCGAGGCCGCGGTCGTCGCCGTCTTCTACGGCCTCTTCGTCGGCACGGTCGTCTACCGCAGCTTCGGCTGGCGCGACCTCTACGAGGTGCTGCGCGACAGTGCGGAGATCTCGGCGGTCGTGCTGCTCATCATCGCGCTCGCCGCCATCTACGCCCACGCCGGCAGCACCGCCGGCATCTTCGACGCCCTCGCCGCCAGCCTGATCGGCTTCACCAGCAACGAGACGGTCATGCTGCTGGCCATCACGGTGCTGCTGATGATCGCGGGCACGGCGCTCGACGCCATCTCCACCTACCTCATCTTCATGCCGATCCTCCTGCCCATCGCCGCGGTCTTCCACTGGGACCTCACCTGGTTCGGCGTGATCATCACCATGAACGTCGCCATCGGCGCCTTCACCCCGCCCACCGCCGTGAACCTCATGGTCACCTGCCGCATCGCCGGCTGCAGCATGGAGAGCACCATGGTCTGGGTCTGGTGGTTCCTCCTGGCGATGACGGCGGTGATGCTGGCCGTGACCTTCCTGCCGGAGCTCGCCCTGGCCCTCCCCCGCTGGACCGGGGACCTCTGAGGGGCACCTGCCGAAGGAACACGCAGCCGCTGCCCCGCTTTGCCCAAGCCGGCGCCAATCCGGCTCGGTCGCATAAGTTTCAGGCAGTCTCGTCGCTTGGCACGCTTCTCGCAGCACCGTGACCGTCCGGCCAGTCGCGGGGGGATCCGCGGGCGCACCGGCCTAACCGGGACGAAGACACGAATGACGCTCTCCCTCACCCGCCGCGCCGCGCTGGCCGGCCTGGGCGGAGCGCTGGCGATGCCGGCGATCCGCCCCTCTTTCGCCCAAGGGGCGCCTATCAAGGTCGGCGTGCTCCACTCCCTCTCCGGCACCATGGCGATCAGCGAGACCGCGCTGCGCGACACCGTGCTGATGATGGTCGAGTGGGCGAACGCCCAGGGCGGCGTGCTCGGCCGCAAGCTCGAGGCCGTGGTGGTGGACCCCGCCTCCAACTGGCCCCTCTTCGCCGAGAAAGCGCGCGAGCTCCTCGCCGTCTCGAAGGTGGACGTCACCTTCGGCTGCTGGACCTCGGTCTCCCGCAAGTCCGTCCTGCCGGTCTTCGAGGAGCTGAACGGCCTTCTCTTCTACCCCGTCCAGTACGAAGGCGAGGAGCAGTCGAAGAACGTCTTCTACACCGGCGCCGCGCCGAACCAGCAGGCGATCCCGGCCACCGAGTACCTCATGGGCAAGGACGGCGGCGAGGCCAAGCGCATCGTCCTGCTCGGCACCGACTACGTCTACCCGCGCACCACCAACCGCATCCTGCGCGCCTACCTGAACAGCAAGGGCATCACCGATGCCGACATCATGGAGGAGTACACGCCCTTCGGCCATTCCGACTGGCAGGGCATCGTCTCCCGCGTGAAGCGCTTCGCCGGCGAGGGCAAGCGCACCGCCATCGTCTCCACCATCAACGGCGACGCCAACGTCCCCTTCTACCGGGAGCTCGGCAACCAGGGCATCAAGGCCGAGGACATCCCCTGCGTCGCCTTCTCCGTCGGCGAGGAGGAGCTGGCCGGCATCGACACCAAGCCGCTCGTCGGCCACCTCGCGGCCTGGAACTACTTCATGTCCATGCCGGGCAAGCCGAACGACGACTTCAAGGCGATGTGGCGCGCCTACATCAAGAACGACAAGCGCGTGACCAACGACCCCATGGAGGCCACCTACACCGGCTTCCGCATGTGGATGCAGGCCGTCGCCAAGGCCGGCACCACCGCGGTCGACCCCGTGCGCCAGGCCATGTACGGCCAGAAGGTCATGGCTCCCTGCGGCTACGAGGAGGAGATGCGCCCGAACCACCACCTCACCAAGCCCGTGGTGATCGGCGAGATCCAGGAGAACGGCCAGTTCAACGTCGTCTACAAGACGCCGAACGCCATCGCGGCCGAGAACTGGTCCCCCTTCATCCCCGAGAACGCTGCCCGGCGCGGCTGACGAGAAGGACAGGGCGGCGGGGCCCCTTCCCCGCCGCCCGATCCCCCATGGCCCGCATCCTTCTTCTGCTCGCCCTCCTCCTCGCCGTGGCGCGTCCCGCCGCGGCCGAGGACCCCTTCCTCGACGCCCTTCCCGGCCTCGCCGGCGGCTTCGGCGCCCAGGCGGAGGCGGTGGAGCGCCTCGGCGCCTCCGGCGACCCGCGCGCCCTCCCCGTGCTCCGCGCCCTCTCCGAAGGGCGGCTGCTGAAGCGCGACGCTACCCTCATCCTGAACAACGCCGACGCCGCCACCGGCCAGCCCGCCGATCCCGCGGGCGCCGAGACGGTCCGCATCAACAACCGCGTCCGCGCCGCCCTCCGCGGCGCCCTCGGCCGCCTGCAGCTCGTCTCCGCGAACCCCGACGAGCGCCTCGCCGCCGCTGAATCCGTGTTCCGCAGCCGCAGCGCCGAGAACATCCCGGGCCTCGAGGCCGCCATCGCGCGCGAGGCCGTGCCCCGCGTGCGGGAGCGCCAGGAGCTCGCCCTCGCCGCCTCCCGCCTCGTGGCGCCCGACGCCGGGGTGAAGCGGCAGGGCATCGCCATCCTCGGCGGCGCCTCCTCCGAGGACGCCCGCGCCCTGCTGCTCGAAGCTCGCAACGCGAACCCCGACCTGGCCGCCGAGATCGACGCCGCCGTCGCCGCCATCGACGCCCGCCTCACCTTCAAGCGCGCCGCCGAGACCCTCTTCCAGGGCCTCTCGCTCGGCTCCGTCCTGCTGCTCGCGGCGCTGGGCCTCGCCATCACCTTCGGCGTCATGGGCGTGATCAACATGGCGCACGGCGAGTTCGTCATGCTCGGCGCCTACACGACCTTCGTCGTGCAGGAGGCGCTGCGCGGCATCCCCTGGCTCCTCCCCTGGTCCCTCCCCCTCTCCGTCCCCGCCGCCTTCCTCGTCGCGGGCCTCGCGGGCGCGGCGCTGGAGCGCGGGCTGATCCGCCACCTCTACGGCCGCCCGCTGGAGACCCTGCTGATGACCTTCGGCGTCGGCATGATCCTGCAGCAATCCGTGCGCCTGGCCTTCGGCGCGCAGAACCGCGAGGTGATCTCCCCCTCCTGGATGCAGGGCACCCTGTCCCTCCCCGGCGGCATCCTCATCACCCAGAACCGCCTCTGGGTCATCGTCTTCGCGATCCTCGTCCTCCTCCTCGCCCTCGCCGCCATCCGCCTCACCCGCTTCGGGCTCGAGATGCGCGCCGTCGTGCAGAACCGCCGCATCGCCGCCACCATGGGCATCCGCACGGGGCGCGTGGACGCGCTCACCTTCGCCTTCGGCTCGGGCATCGCGGGCATGGCCGGCGTCGCGCTCAGCCAGATCGACAACGTCTCCCCCAACCTCGGCACCGGCTACATCATCGACAGCTTCATGGTCGTCGTCTTCGGCGGCGTGGGCTCCCTCGCCGGCACGCTGGTCGGCTCCATGGGGCTCGGTGTGCTGAACAAGGTGATCGAGCCCTGGGCGGGCGCGGTGCTGGCCAAGGTCGCCGTCCTCGTCATCATCATGCTCTTCATCCAGCGCCGCCCGCGCGGCCTCTTCGCCCTCAAGGGCCGGGCGGCCGACGCGTGAGCGACATCGCCGCCACCCCCGCCCCGCGCCGTATCCCCGCGCGCCTGCTCGTCCGCGGGGCCATCCTCGCGGGCATCGCGCTCCTCGCGATCCTGCCCCTCCTCAACCAACTTCCCCTCGGCAGCGCGCTCCGCGTCTCGGACTTCACCGTCGCCGTCACCGGCAAGTGGATCTGCTACGCGGTGCTGGCGCTGGCGATCGACCTTGCCTGGGGCTACGCGGGCATCCTCTCGCTCGGCCACGGCGCCTTCTTCGCGCTCGGCGGCTACGCCATGGGCATGCACCTCATGCGCCTCATCGGCCCGCGCGGCGTCTACGGCCATCCCGTGCTGCCGGACTTCATGGTCTTCCTCGGCTATCGTGAGCTCCCCTGGTACTGGCTCGGCTTCGACCACTTTCCCTACGCCATGCTCATGGCGCTGCTGGTGCCCGGCGCCCTCGCCTTCCTCGTCGGCTGGCTCTCCTTCCGCAGCCGCATCACCGGCGTCTACTTCTCCATCCTGACGCAGGCGATGACCTACGCCCTCATGCTCGCCTTCTTCCGCAACGACATGGGCTTCGGCGGCAACAACGGCTTCACCGACTTCAAGGAGCTGCTGGGCGTGCCGCTCAACACCCAGGGCGCGCGCGCCGGCCTCTTCTACGCCGCCCTCGCGCTGCTCGCGGGCGCGCTGTTCCTCTGCCGCCATCTCGTCTCGACCAAGCTCGGCCGCGTGCTGGTCGCGGTGCGCGACGCCGAGAGCCGGGTCCGCTTCCTCGGCTACTCCGTCACCGCCTTCAAGCTGGCCGTCTTCGTCCTCTCCGCCATGATGGCGGGCCTGGCCGGCGCCCTCTACGTGCCGCTCGTTGGCATCATCAACCCCGGCGAGTTCGCGCCCGGCAACTCGATCGAGGCCGTCATCTGGGTCGCCGTCGGCGGGCGCGGCACGCTCGTCGGCGCGGTGCTCGGCGCCTTCTCCGTCAACGCCGTGAAGACCTGGCTCACCTCCTTCGCGCCGGACCTCTGGCTCTTCGTCCTCGGCGGCCTCTTCGTCGCCGTCACCCTGCTGCTGCCGCAGGGCCTGGTCGGCCTGTTCCGGAGGCGCGCGCGATGAGCGGACCCGTTCTCTACCTCGACGGCGTCTCCGTCGTCTTCGACGGCTTCCGCGCGCTGAACAACCTCTCCCTCGTGGTCGATCCCGGCGAGCTGCGCTCCGTCATCGGCCCCAACGGCGCGGGCAAAACCACGATGATGGACGTCATCACCGGCAAGACCCGCCCCACCGCCGGCACCGTTCGCTTCGGCGACCACGACCTGACCCGCATGGACGAGGCCGCCATCGCCAACCTCGGCATCGGCCGCAAGTTCCAGAAGCCCACCGTCTTCGACGCCCTCACCGTCTTCGAGAACCTCGAGCTGGCGCTGAAGGCCCCGCGCGACCCGTGGTCCTGCCTCCGCTGGCGCCTCGCGGCCGGCGCCCGCGCGCGGATCGGGGCGGTGCTGGAGGAGATCGGCCTCGCCCCCCGCGCCGGGGACCTCGCCGGCGTCCTCTCCCACGGCCAGCGCCAGTGGCTGGAGATCGGCATGCTGCTGATGCAGGACCCGGAGCTCCTCCTCGTGGACGAGCCGGTCGCGGGCATGACCGACCAGGAGACCGAGCAGACCGCCGCCCTGCTCCGCCGCATCGCCGGCCGCCGCAGCGTGGTGGTGGTGGAGCACGACCTCGAATTCGTCCGCGCCCTCGGCCAGAAGGTCACCGTCCTGCACGAGGGCACGATGCTGTCGGAGGGCACGATCGACGCCGTGCAGAACGACCCCCGCGTCATCGAAGTCTACCTGGGGCGCTGAGCCATGCTGCGAGCCACCGGCATCCGCCTCTCCTACGGCGCCAGCCTCTGCCTCCGGGGCGTGGACCTCGCCGCCGATCCCGGGCGCATCACCTGCGTCCTCGGCCGCAACGGCGTCGGCAAGTCCTCCCTCATGCGCTCCGTCATGGGGGTGGAGCGCATCGCCGCCGGCCGCATCGAGTGGGAGGGGCGCGACATCGCGACCCTCTCCCCCGCCGACCGCGCCCGCGCCGGCATCGGCTATGTCCCCCAGGGGCGGGAGATCTTCCCCTTCCTCACCGTGCAGGAGAACCTCGAGACGGCGCTGGCCGCCGCCCCGCGTGGGTCCAAGGTCTCGGCGGAGGTCTTCGACCTCTTCCCCGTCCTCCGCCAGTTCCTCCGGCGCCGCGGCGGCGACCTCTCGGGCGGCCAGCAGCAGCAGCTTGCCATCGCGCGCGCCCTCACCGCCCGCCCGCGCCTCCTCATCCTCGACGAACCCACCGAGGGCATCCAGCCCTCCGTCATCAAGGACATCGCCCGCGTCATCCGCCACCTCGCGCGCGACCGGAACATGGCCGTGGTGCTGGTCGAGCAGTACTACGAGTTCGCCCGCGACCTCGCCGACCGCATCACCGTCGTGGTCCGCGGCGAGGTCGCGCTGGAGGGCGAGGTCGGCGCGCTCGAGGAGGAATCCGTGCGCCGCCTGCTCACGGTCTGACCGGCGGGCGGGGGCCCCTCCGCCCGCCCCCGCAAACCGGAGCCGCCCGCCCCGCGTTCCCCGCCCGGCACGGGAAGGGACAGAGGCCCATGGCGGAAGGGAAGCGCGTCGCGCTGGTCACGGGCGGCGCGAGGGGCATCGGGCGCGGCATCGCCCGGCGGCTGGCCGCGGACGGCTGGCACGTCGTCACCGCCGACACCGAGCCCGAGGGCCCGCCCGAGGCCGCCCGCCACGCCCGCGCCGACATCGCCGACGAGGCCGCCGTCCGCGCCCTGGTCGACGGCATCGCCAGCGCCGAAGGCCGCCTCGACGGGCTCGTCTGCAACGCCGGCATCATGGTGCGCAAGCCGCTGCGGGACCTCTCGCTGGAGGAATGGTCCCGCGTGATCGGCACCAACCTCACCAGCACCTACCTCCTCGCCCGCGCGGCCGAACCCCTGCTGCGGGCCGCGCGCGGCGCCATCGTCACCATGGCCTCCACCCGCGCCCATCAGTCCGAGCCGGACACCGAGAGCTACGCCGCCTCCAAGGGCGGGCTGCTCGCCCTGACCCACGCGCTCGCCGTCAGCCTCGGCCCGGAGGTGCGCGCCAACGTCATCTCCCCCGGCTGGATCAACGTGCGCGACGAAACGCTGAGCGAGGCGGACAACGCCCAGCACCCCGCCGGCCGCGTCGGCCGCCCGGAGGACATCGCGGCTCTGGCCGCCTGGCTGCTCGGCCCCGAGAGCGGCTTCGTCACCGGCTCGGAATTCATCTCGGACGGCGGGATGACCCGGAAGATGATCTACGAGGACTGATTACTGAGCCAGGCCGGCGCGCGGCGCTCCTTGAAGGCGGCGATCCCCTCGTCCGCCTCCCCGCTCGTGGTGCAGCGCGCGAAGGCCCGCGCGCCGGCTTCCGCGTAGCCCTCCGGCACCGCGCCGCCGAGCGCCGCCAGCATCGCCTTCGTCTCCGCCAGCGCCCCGGGGGCGCCCTGCATCACGTCGGCCACCGCCCCCTCCACCAGCGCTTCCAGCGCCGCCGCATCGGGGGCCACCTGGTGCACCAGCCCGATTCGCCCGGCCTCGGCCGCGTCCATCACGTGCCCCTGCAGCACCATGCGCGCGGCCTGGCTGCGCCCGGTGCGGCGGACGATCCAGGGCAGGATCTGGGCGGCCACCAGCCCGCGCCGGGCCTCGGGCGCCGCGAAGCGCGCGTCGGCGCTGGCGAAGGCGATGTCCGCCGCGCAGACGAAGCCCAAGCCCCCCGCGAAGGCCGATCCCTGCACCGCCGAGATCACCACCTGCGGCAGCGCCGCGAGGGCCGCGAAGCGCGCCCCGATCGCCCGGTTCCGCTCGAGCTGCGCGGCCATCCGCTCCGCCTCCGGCAGGGGCTCGCCCACCTCGCCGAGGTCCAGCCCCGCGCAGAAATGCCCGCCCGCGCCCGAGAGCACGAGCACCCGCGCCGCCCGGTCCTCCCGGAGCCCCTCCAGCAGGCTGTCGATCGCCGCCGACAGCGCCCCGTTGAGCGCGTTGCGCCGCGCCGGCCGGTTCAGCACGGCCCTCACCACGCCGCCCCGGCGCGTCACGAGAAGCGGTTCGTCGCCCATCGGCTTTCCTCCATCCCTTCCCCGTCATGCCGGGGGCGCGGCGGGCCCGCAAGGCAGCCCGCCCCGACGCGCTTCCCCAGCCCACCCCTTCCCATGCTAGGGAGGCGATCGATATGCGCCATAAGATGTAAAGCCCGCGGAAGGTCAGCCATGTCCCAGCGCACCCAGGTCGGCATCGTCGGTTGCGGCCCCGCCGGCCTCTTCCTCTCCCACCTCCTGCACCGCGCGGGCATCGAGAGCGTGATCCTCGAGAACCGCTCGCGCGAGGCGGTCGAGAGCACCATCCGCGCCGGCGTGCTCGAGCACTGGGTGACCGACCTGATGCGCGGCATGGGCCTCGGCGGGCGCATGGACCGCGAGGCGCACATCCACAGCGGCATCACCCTGCAATACGGCCCTAACCGCTTCCACCTCGACGTGACGGAGCTGACCGGCGGCAAGCAGGTCACGGTCTACGCCCAGCACGAGGTCCTCCGCGACCTCATCGCCGGCCGCGTCGCCGACGGCGGCGCCATCCATTTCGAGGTGACCGACACCGCCTTCCACGACGTCGAGACCGAGGCCCCCCGCATCGCCTTCCGCGACAAGGACGGCACGCCCGACGAGCTTCTCTGCGACTACGTCGTCGCCGCCGACGGCTTCCACGGCCCCGGCCGCAAGGCCATCCCGGAGGGGACGCGCCAGGAATACAACAAGACCTACCCCTTCGGCTGGCTCGGCATCCTCGCCCGCGCGCCCATCTCCTGGCACGAGCTCATCTACGCCCGCCACGAGGACGGCTTTGCGCTGCTCAGCACGCGCTCGCCCGAGATCCAGCGCATGTACATCCAGTGCGACCCCGCCGACGACATCGCGAACTGGCCGGACGCCCGCATCTGGGCCGAGCTGCACAAGCGCCTCGAGATCGCCGGCAACTGGCACCTCTCGGAGGGCGACATCTTCCAGAAGGGCATCATCCCGCTCCGCAGCTTCGTCTGCGAGACCATGCGCCACGGCCGCCTCTTCCTGGCCGGCGACGCCGCCCACATCGTGCCCCCCACCGGCGCCAAGGGCCTCAACCTGGCCGTCGCCGACGTGCTCGTCCTCTCCCGCGCGCTGGAGGACGCGATCCGGCACCACCGCACGGAGCGCCTCGACGCCTACCCCGCGACCGCGCTCCGCCGCATCTGGAAGGCCGAGCGCTTCTCCTGGATGATGACGACGATGCTGCACGTCGACGAGACGGAATCCCCCTTCGAGCACCGCATCCGCATGGCCGACCTCGACTTCCTCTCGGGCTCGCGCAACGCCCAGGCGGCCGTCGCCGAGAACTACGTCGGCTTGCCCTTCGACGCCTGAAGGCGCGGCCCCCTCACACCACCACGCCCCCGCTCACGTGGATGACCTGCCCCGTGACATAGGCCGCGCCGGGGGAAGCCAGGAACGCCACCGCCGCCGCCACGTCCGCCGGCGTCCCCAGCCGCCCCAGCGGGATGCGCGGCAGGATCGCCTCCCAGGCCGCCGGGTCCAGCGCCGCGTGGGTGCCCGTGTCCTTGCGCGTGAAGCCCGGCGCCACCGCGTTCACCGTGACCCGCGGCGCCCATTCGAGCGCGAGCGAGCGCACCAGCGCCTCCACCCCCGCCTTGGCCGCGGCGCTGGCCGGGAAGACCGCCGTGTCCGTCCGGAACAGGTGGGCCACGAAGGAGGAGACCGCGACCAGCCGCGCCATCCCGCCCCCCTCGCCCGATTCCCACAGGTGCGGCCCCGCCGCCCGCGCGAGCCGCAGGAAGCCCCAGAGCACCGTGTCCGCGCTGCGGGCGAAGCCCTCGTCGGTGAGGGACGCCACCGGCGTGCGGTCCGCGAAGCCCGCGTTGGCGACGACCACGTCGAGCCCGCCCAGCGCCGCCACCGCCTCCTCCACCAGCCGCGCGGGCGTCGCCGCGTCGGTCAGGTCGCCCATCAGCACCGTGGCCAGGGCGCCCGCCGCCCGCAGCTCCGCGGCCACCGCCTCCGCGCCCTCCCGGTTGCGCCGCGCGTGCACGGCGATGGAGGCCCCCGGCACCGCCATGGCCCGCGCCGTCGCCGCCCCGATCCCGCTCGAGGCCCCCGTGATCAGGATCCGCCGCCCGGCCATCCGCCCTCCTCCCTGACGGCCCCCCGATGGACGGCGGCGCCCCCTCACCGCAGGATGCCCCGCAACGCAGCGATGGGGGAGAGGCGCATGACGGTGACGGTAATGCAGGCGGAGGGCCTCTATCCCGACGACACGGTGGAGCGGGAGGTCTTCGGCCCCGACGTCCGCATCCTGCAGCCCGTCTGCTCCGCCCTGTCCGAGCTGCCGGACGAGACCTGCGCGGAGGTCGAGGGCCTCTTCGTCTTCCGCCAGTGGCTGAACGCCGCCGACATCGCCCGCTTCCCGCGCCTGCGCTGCGTCGTCCGCATGGGCGTGGGCTACGACCGGCTGGACCGCGCGGCGCTGGCCGCGCGGGGCGTCACCGTCTGCAACCTGCCGGACTACGGCACGACGGAGGTGGCCGACCACGCCATCTCCCTCGCCCTCGCGCTCCGCCGCGGCCTGCTCCTCCACCACGACGCGCAGCGCGCGGCGCCGCCCGCCGCCTGGGTGCCCATCGACTCGCCGCTCGTGCAGCGCCCCTCCACCCGGGTCTTCGGCGTGGTCGGCCTTGGCCGCATCGGCACGGCGGCGGCGCTGCGGGCGAAGGCCTTCGGCTGGAACGTGATCTTCCACGACCCCTACCGCCCCAACGGCGCGGAGCTGGCGCTGGGCATCGGCCGCGTGCGGCGGGTGGAGGAGCTGTTCGAGAGGGCCGACACCCTCTCCCTCCACACCCCCCTCACCCGCACCACCCGCGGCCTGGTGGACGCCCGCCTGCTCCGCCTCATGCCCCCCGGCGCCGTGCTGGTGAACACCGCCCGCGGCCCCATCCTCGAGCTCGACGCGCTGGAGGCGGCGCTGCGGGACGGCACCCTCGCCGGCGCGGGGCTCGACGTCCTTCCGGAGGAGCCGCCCGGCCCCGCCGTCCACCCCCTCCTCGCCGCCTACCGGGCGCGGGAGCCCTGGCTCGCCGGGCGCCTCATCGTCACGCCGCACAGCGCCTTCCACTCGCCGGAAGCCCTGGCCGACATCCGCCGCAAGGGCGCGGAGACGATGCGCGACGTCCTCGTGGAGGGGCTGGCCACGAACGTCATCCGCCCGGAGGACGACTGAACCGCCTTCTAGCGATAATGTGATAACTGATTATTTCGATACCATTATGTGAATCCTCGAGGATAGCGCTGAAACAACACGCCTTATCGGTTATTTTCTATTCACGGTTGAACCTGGTAGCGGTCTTGCCCCCGTTCCGGTAAACAAGAAGTGAAAGCCGAAGGGGGATCACCCAGTGCCGCGAGGCGAGGAGAGCACCGTTCCGGACCCGCGCCCCGAGGGCCGGATGCCGCATATCGTGCTGGACGTCTCCCGGCTCCTCGCCTGCGGCTCCAAGGCCGCCCCCTCCGGCATCGACCGGGTCGAAATGGCCTATGCCCGCCACTGGGCGAGCGCCCCGGAGGGAAGCTGCACCTTCGTCGCCCAGGCGATGCTCGGCGACTACGTCGCCCTGCCCTGGCGCGCGGTCTGCGGCCTCATCGCCTCCCTCACCTCCGCCTGGCTGCAGGGCGACCCCGCCGGGAACCAGGTCCGCCGCGCCCGCCGCCTCGCGGTCGCGCTCCGCTGGCGCGTCATGGCCGGCATGGGCCAGCGCCCCCTCGCCCGCCGCCTCCGCGCGCCCGGCCCGAAGACCTTCCTCCTCGTCTCCCACCGCGCCCTCGACCGCGAGCGGCCGATCCAGGCGATGCGGGACGCCGGCTGCCGCTTCGTCCCCCTCATCCACGACCTCATCCCGGCCACCCACCCCGAATACGCCCGCCCCGGCCAGGCCGAGCGCCACCTGCGGCGCATCCGCACCACCGCGGCCCTCGCCGACGCCGTCATCGTCAACTCCGCCCACACCGAGGAGGCGCTGCGCCCCCATCTCGCGGCCCGCGGCACGCCCCCGGCCGTGCTCGTCGCCCCCCTCGGCATCGACCCCCTGCCCGCCCCGGCCCCGGCCCTGCCGGCCGAGCCCTACTTCGTCGTCCTCGGCACCATCGAGCCGCGCAAGAACCACCTCCTGCTGCTCCACCTCTGGCGCGAGATGGCCGCGGCGGCGGAGCGCACGGGCGCGCGCGTGCCGCACCTCGTCGTCGTCGGCCGCCGCGGCTGGGAGAACGAGAACGTCGTCGACATCCTCGAGCGCTGCGACGCCCTCCGCGGCACCGTCCGCGAGCTCGGCCAGATCCCCGACCGCGAGGTCTGGGAGCTGCTCCGCGGCGCCCGCGCCCTCCTCTTCCCGTCCTTCGCGGAGGGCTACGGCCTGCCGCTGGCCGAGGCCCTCGCCCTCGGCGTCCCCGCCATCTGCTCGGACCTGCCGGCGCTGCGCGAGGTCGGCGGCACCGTGCCCGACTACCTCGACCCCCTGGACGGCCCCGCCTGGCGCGCCGCCATCCTCGACTACGCCGACCCCGACGGCGCCGCGCGGAAGGCCCAGCTCGCCCGCCTGCCCGGCTGGACCGCGCCGCGCTGGAGCGCCCACTTCGCCATGGTCGACCGCATGCTCGCGGGCCTCGCCCACGAATCCTTCCGCTCCGTCCCCCGCGCCGCCGCGCCGGGCTGGCTGCGGGGCCGCCCGCTCCGCTCGGGCGGGGCCACGACCTGAGCGGCGGGGGGACGGCATGAGCCCGACAGGAGGAAAGCGGCCCGCGGCCGCGCGCGGCCCGCGGCCCGCCCGCAAGCCCGGGCGCCGCGCCGCATCGCGTCGGCCGGAGGCGTCGCCGCCCGAGCCCATCGCCATCGTCGGCGCCGCCGGCCGCTTCCCCGGCGCCCCCGACCTCGGCGCCTTCTGGTCCCTCCTGGCCGAGGGCCGCGACGCCGTCGGCACCCTGCCGGCCGACCGCTTCAACCAGGACCTCTTCCTCCACCCCCGCCGCGGCGAGCCCGGCCGCGCCTACACCTTCGCCGCGGGCCATCTCGGCGACGTCGCGGGCTTCGACCCCGCCCATTTCGGCCTCTCCCCGCGCGAGGCGGCGGAGGCCGACCCGCAGCAGCGCCTCCTGCTGGAGGTCGCGGCCGAAGCGCTGGAGGACGCCGGCTGGCCCGCCTCCGCCGTCGCCGGGCGCGAGATCGGCGTCTTCGTCGGCGGCTCCTCCACCGACTACGCGGAGCTCCGCCTCTCCGACCCCGCGGGCGTGGACCGGCACTTCATGACCGGCAACACCCTCTCGATCCTCGGGAACCGGATCACCAACGTCTTCGACCTCCGCGGCGCCGCCCAGACGGTCGACACCGCCTGCTCCTCCTCCCTCGTCGCCCTGTCGCTCGCCGTCGACGCCCTCCGCGCCGGCCGGATGGAGGCCGCCCTCGTCGGCGGCGTGCAGCTCCTCCTCTCGCCCTACGCCTTCGTCGGCTTCTCCCGCGCGGCCATGCTCTCCCCCACCGGCCGCTGCCGCGCCTTCGCGGCGGGGGCGGACGGCTACGTCCGCGGCGAGGGCGCGGGCATGGTGGTCCTCAAGCCGCTCTCCGCCGCGCTCGCGGCCGGGGACGCGGTGCGGGGCGTCATCCTGGCCGCCGGCGTGAACGCGGTCGGCCGCTCCATCGGCCTCTCCCTGCCCGACAGCCGCTCCCAGGCCGCGCTGCTCCGCCGCGTGCTGGCCGAGGCCGGCCTCTCCCCGGACGAGGTCGCCTATTTCGAGGCCCACGGCACCGGCACCCAGGCCGGCGACCCCGTGGAGGCCGCGGCGATCGGCGAGGTCCTCTCCGGCGCCGCCCGGGCCGCGTCCCTGCCCGTTGGCTCCGTGAAGTCCAACATCGGCCACCTCGAGACCGCCTCCGGCATGGCCGGCCTGCTCAAGGCCCTGCTCATGCTCGAGAAGCGGACCATCCCGCCGAGCCTGCACTTCGACGAGCCGAACCCGAGGATCGACTTCGCCGGCCTCAACCTCCGCGTCCCCACGGCGGCCGAGCGCCTGCCGGGCCGCCGGCCGGTGATCGGCGTGAACTCCTTCGGCTTCGGCGGCACCAACGCCTCCCTCCTCCTCGCCCCCGCCCCCCCACCGGCCGCCCGCGGCCCGGCGGAGAACGGGGGGGCGGCGGGCGGCGCGGCCCCGCCCCTGCTGCTCTCCACCCGCAGCGCCGCCACCCTGCCGGCGGCCGCGATGGCCTGGGCCGCCGCCCTCCGCGCCGCCCCCGCGCAAGCCCCGGCCCTCCTCCGCGGCCTCGCCCGCCACCGCGACCTCCACCCCCACCGCCTCGTCCTGCGCGGCGCCGGCGCCGAGGCCCTGGCCGCGGGGCTGGAGGCCTTCGCGGCGGGCGAGCCCATGGGGGTGCAGGGCGCCGTCCCGCCCGGCGTCGGCGCTGGCGGCGTCGCCTTCGCCTTCTCCGGCAACGGTTCCCCCTTCCCCGGCATGGCCCGGGACGCCATGGCCCATTCCCGCGCCTTCCGCGACGCGGTGGAGGCCGCCGACGCGGAGCTCGCCCCCCGCCTCGGCTGGTCCGTCGCCCGCGGCCTGGCGGAGGGCTTCACGGCCGAGGCCCTGGCCGCCACCGAGGTCGCCCAGCCCGCCCTCTTCGCCGCCCAGCACGGCCTCGTCGCCGCCCTCGCGGCGGAGGGCATCCAGCCCGCCATGGTGCTCGGCCACTCCGTCGGGGAGGTCGCGGCGGCGCTGGCCGCCGGCATCCTCGACCTGCCCGCGGCCGCCCGTCTGATCGTCGCGCGCTCGGCCGCCCAGGCCCGTACGCGCGGGCGGGGCCGCATGGCCGCCATGACCGCGACCGAGGCCGAGGCCGCGCCGCTGCTCGCCGAGTGCGGCCCCGGCCTCGAGGTCGCCGCCCGCAACGCCCCCCGCGCCCTCACCATCGCCGGCCCCGCCGCCGCGATCGAGCGGCTCTCCGCCGCCGCCCGGCGCCAGCGCATCAACCTCGTGGTGCTCGACCTCGACTACGCCTTCCACTCCGCCGCCATGGACGAGGTGGAGCGCGACCTCGCCGCCTCGCTGGAGGGCCTGCGCGCCACCCCGCCCCGGCTGCCCTTCCTCTCCACCGTCACGGGCGCGGCGCTCGCGGAGCCGGCCGGCGCCGCCTACTGGTGGCGCAACCTCCGCGCCCCCGTGCGCTTCGCCGAGGCCGCCGGCGCCGCCGCCCGCGCCGGCGCCGGGCTGGTCATCGAGATCGGCCCCAACCCCATCCTGCAATCCTACCTGCGGGAGGCGCTGCGCGCCGCCGGCTCCCCCGCGCCCGTCCTCGCCGGCCTCTCGCGCCGCGACCCGCCGGGCGACCCCGTGCCGGCCATCGCGGACCGCGCGATCGCCCTCGGCGCCGACCCGCGCGGCGCCCCCGCCTTCCGGGGTCCCGCGCTCCGCCGCGGCCTGCCCCCCACCCCCTACGCCCGCGCGCGCCACTGGTTCCCGACGACGCCCGAGGCCGCGCGCCTGCACGACGCCCCGCTCGACCACCCCCTGCTCGGCTTCCGCCGCGACGCGGGGCCGGAGGGCGGCGCGGCGCTCTGGAGCCGCCCGCTCGACGCCGCCCTCATGCCCTGGCTGGCCGACCACCGGCTGGGCGAGGACCCCGTGCTGCCCGCCGCCGCCATGGCCGAGATGGCCCTCGCCGCCGCCGCCCTCCGCTTCCCCGACGCCGAGGCGCTGGAGGTCTGCACCCTGCAGATCCTCCGCCCCCTGCCCGTCCCCGCGGGCGGCCCCGAGGCGGGCAGCCAGGAGGTCCGCTTCCGCCTCGCCGACGACGGCACCTTCCGCCTCGAATCCCGCCGCCGCCTGAGCGCCGAGGGCTGGTCCCTGCACGCGCGCGGCCTGCTGCGCGCGACCGGGGCCGGCGCCCTGCCCGAGGCCGCGCCCCCGGCCGGCGGCCGGCGCGTGGAGGAGGCGGTGCTGCACGCCGCCGCCGCCCGCTGCGGCCTCGACTACGGCCCCGCCTTCCGCCCCGTCCGCCACGTCCTCCTCGCCGAGGGAGGTGCCGCCGCCGAGGTGGTGCTGGACCTGCCCCCCGCCGCCCCGGCCGATGCCGGCTTCCACCTCCACCCCGTCCGCCTCGACGGCGCCCTGCAGGGCCTGATTGCCCTCCTGGCCGAGGGCGGCGGCCTCGGCGCCGGCCCCTCCGGCGAGGCGCTGGTGCCCGTCCGCTTCGAGCGCCTGGTCCTCCGCCGCGGCGCCGGCCCCGCCACCCGCGCCGCCCTCTTCCTCGACCACGCCGGCCAGCGCGCCGCCGAGGCCAGGCTCGTGCTCTCCGACGCCGCCGGCCGCCCGGTGGCCGCGGCCGAGGGCGTGTGGTTCCAGCGCGCCCGCCTCGGCCGCGCGGGCGCCGACCTCGCCGCCTTCCGCCTCGAGGACCGCCCGGCCCACGACCCCGCGCTCCTCCCCGTCCTCCCCGACCTCGGCGCCGCCCTCGCCGCCGCCGAGGCGCGCGACGAGGCGCTCGACCTCTCGGAATCCGCCCTTCTCCTGGAGGCCTACGCCGCCTCCGCCGTCGCCCGCGCGCTGCCCGGCGCCACCCCGGGCGCCGCCATCCTGCCCACCAACCCCTACGCCGCCGCCATGCTGCGCGCGCTGGAGGAGGACGGCCTCGCCGCGCGCGACGGCAGCGCCTGGCGCCTCCTGCCCGGCGACGACCTGCCCGCGCCCGAGGACATCTGGCTCTCCGTCCTCGCCGAGCGCCCCGTCCTCGCCCAGGACCTCGCCACCCTCGCGCTCGCGGCCGAGCGCCTTCCCCAGGCCCTCGCCGGGCACCTCCCGCCCGAGGCCCCGCCCCTCGCCCTCTCCGACGAATCCGCCGCCCGCACCCGCCTGGCCGCGGTCCTGGCCGACGCCGCCGGCGCCATCGCCACCGCCTGGCCGCCCGAGCGGCCGCTGCGCGTGCTCGACCTCGGCGGCCCCGCCCTCACCCTCGCCCTCTCGGCCCGCCTCGCCCGCTCGGGCCGGCGCATCCTCCACGTCCTCGCCGGCGAGGCCCGCCCGGCCCCGCCCCCGCACGAGGCGACGGAGGTCTCGACCGCCGAGTGGCACCCCGGCTCTGGCGCCCCCCTCCCCGCCGCGGACCTCGTGGTCGGCCTCCTCGACCCCCTCGCGGAGCGCACCGGCCCCGACCTCCTCCCCGCCCTCGCCGCCTCCCTGGCCGAGGGCGGCGCGCTCCTCCTCGCGGCGCCCCAGCCCGGCCGCGTCGCCGACTTCCTGCGCGGCCAGGCCGCTCTGGAGGGCGCGCGGACCGAGCTGCCCGGCCCCGCCGCCTGGCGCGGCGCGCTCGAGGCCGAGGGCTGGCTCGCCGGCCACGCGGAGCCGCTGCGCGCCTCGCCCATCCCCGCCCTCCTCGTCGCGGCCCGGCGCCCGGCGCCCGCGCCCGCCGCCCCGCCCTGCGCCGAGGGCCGCCGCCTGCTGCTCGTCGCCGACGCCGGGGCGGGGCCCCTCGCCGAGGCGCTGGCCCTCGCGCTTGACCCCACCGGCGCCGCGGTCGAGCGCCACCGGCTGGAGGACGCCCAGGCCCTGCCGCCGCGGGCGCTGCGCGGCGCGACCGTCGTCGCCCTCGCCAACCCCGCGCCCGAGGGGCTGCCCACCACCCTCGCCGGCCTCGTCCGCCTCGCCGAGGCCGCGCTCGGCAGCGCGTCCGGCCTCACCCTCGTCGCCCAGGGCGACGCCGCCACCCCCGCCGCCGAGGCCCTGCGCGCCCTCGCGCGGGTGCTCGCCAACGAGATGCCGGACCTCGCCCCCCGCCGCATCCTGGTCGACGCCGCCCTCGCCCCCGCGGCCGCGGCGACCCGCCTCCTGCCCGAGATCCTCGCCCCCGGCGCCGAGCCGGAGCTCGTCCTCGGCCACCTCGCCCGCCGCGCGCCCCGCGTGGCCCTCGGCGCGCCCCCGGCCCCCGCCCGGGCCGCGCGCCTCGCCATCCGCCAGCCCGGCGCCCTCGCCTCCCTCGCCTGGGAGCCGATGGAGGCGCCCCCCGCGCCCGGCCCGGGCGAGGTGCGGCTGCGCGTCGAGGCGGCCGGCCTCAACTTCCGCGACCTCATGTGGGCCCAGGGCCTCCTGCCCGAGGAGACGCTGAAGGACGGCTTCGCCGGCGCCGGCCTCGGGATGGAGTGCGCCGGCGTGGTCGAGGCCGCGGGGCCCGGCACGCCCTTCCACCCCGGCAGCCGCGTCTTCGGCTTCGCCCCCCGCGCGCTCGCCAGCCGCGCCCTCACCCGCGCCGCCGCCCTCGCCACCATCCCCGAGGGCCTCTCCTTCGCCGCCGCCGCCACCATCCCCGTGGCCTTCCTCACCGCCGTCTACGCGCTGGAGACCCTCGCCCGCCTCCTGCCCGGCGAGCGCGTGCTGATCCACGGCGGCGCGGGCGCGGTGGGGCTGGCCGCCCTCCAGGTGGCCCAGGCCGCCGGCGCCGAGGTCGCGATGACCGCGGGCAGCGAGGCCCGCCGCGCCTTCCTCCGCGCCGCCGGCGCCGACCTCGTGCTCGACAGCCGCGCCGCCGGCTTCGACGACGCGCTGCGCCGCCGTTGGCCCGAGGGGGTGGACGTCGTGCTGAACTCCCTCGCCGGCGAGGCGATGGAGCGCTCGCTCGCCCTCGTGAAGCCCTTCGGCCGCTTCGTGGAGCTCGGCAAGCGCGACTACGCCGAGGACCGCCGCGTCGCCGTCCGCCCCTTCCGCCGCAACGTCACCTATTTCGGGATCGACGTGGACCAGCTCCCCAGCGCCCGCCCGGCCGAGGCCGCGCGGCTGCTGGAATCCGTCCGCAACCGCCTCGCCGACGGCAGCCTCCGCCCCCTTCCCTATTCCCGCCGCGGCGCGGAGGAGGCCGAGGGCGCCTTCCGCCTCCTCCAGGCCGGCGGGCACATCGGCAAGATCGTCGTCCTCCCGCCCCGCCCCGACGGCGCCGCCCCCGCCCCCTGGGCGCCGGGCGCGGGCACCATCCTCGTCACCGGCGGCACCGCGGGCTTCGGGCTGGAATGCGCCAAGTGGATGGCCGCCCAGGGCGCCGCCCGCATCGCCCTCCTCTCCCGCCGCGGCCCCGCCGCCCCGGGCGTGGGGGAGGCGATCACCGCCCTCGCCGCCCTCGGCGCCCGCGCCAGCGCCCACGCGGTGGACGCCGCCGACGGCGCGGCGCTCCACGCCCTCCTCGAGGCGCTGCGCGCGGAGGGACCCGTCACCGGCGTCGTCCACGCCGCGGCCGTCTTCGACGACGGCGCGGCGAGCGGCATGGACGCCGCCCGCTTCGCCCGCAGCCTCGCCCCCAAGCTCGGCGCGGCGGAGAACCTCGACCGCCTGACCGCCGCCGACCCGGTCGACCTCTTCCTCCTCTTCTCCTCGGCCACCACCGCGCTCGGCAATCCCGGCCAGGCGAACTACGTCGCGGCGAACGCGGCGCTGGAGGCGCTGGCCCGCCGACGCCGCGCGCAGGGCCGGCCGGCGCTCGCGGTCTGCTGGGGGCCGATCGCCGACGCCGGCGTGCTGGCGCGCGACGCCGAGACCGCCCGCACCCTCGCCCGCCGCCTCGGGGTGGAGCCGATCGCCGCGCGCGAGGCGCTCGACGCCCTCCCCGCGCTCCTCGCGGGCGGCGCGCCCGTCGTCTCGCTCGCGCGCGTCGCCTGGGCGCGCGCCGGCGCCGCCCTCGCCGTGCTGCGCGAGCCCGCCTTCGCCGCGCTCCGCGCCGGCGCCGAGGACGCGGACGCGGGGATCGCCGACATGCGCGCCCACCTCGCGGCCCTGCCCGCCGCCGAGGCCCGGGCGATGCTTGTCCGCATCGGCGCGGAGGAGCTCGGCCGCATCCTCCGCCTCCCCGCCGAGAGCATCGCGCCCGACGCGCCCGTGGCGCGCCTCGGCCTCGACAGCCTCGGCGGGCTCGAGCTGCGCGGCGCGCTCGAGGCGCGGCTCGGCATGCCCGTGCCGCTCTCGGCCGTCACCGAGGACCTGACCGTCGCCGGCCTCGCCGCGCGCATGGTGGAGGGCCTCTCGGGCGGCGCGCGGGAGGCGCAGCTCGACGCGCTGCTCGACACCTTCGAACCCGCCGCGCCGGGCGAGGCGGCGGAGACGCCGGCATGAGGCGGGCGCAATGACCGGGGGAACCGGCCTCACCGCCGCCGCCCGCTTCGCCCTGCTGCAACGCCTCTCCAAGCGCCGCGCGCGGCAGGAGGAGAGCGGCGCCGAGGAGGACGCGCGCTCCTTCGGCGCCCTGCCGGCGCTGCGCGACTTCGAGCTGATGAAGACGGCGATGGAGGCGCTCGACCTCCCCAACCCCTTCTTCCGCCCGCACGAGGGCCTGGCCGCCGACACCACGCGCATCGGCGGCGCGGACTACCTCAACTTCTCCTCCTACAACTACCTCGGCCTGAACGGCGACCCGCGCGTGAAGGCCGCCGCCCATGCCGCCATCGACCGCTACGGCGTCTCCGCCTCCGCGTCGCGCGTCGTCTCGGGCGAGCGCCCGCCCCACGCGGCCCTCGAGGCCGCGCTCGCCGCGCATTACGGCACCGAGGCCGCGCTCTGCCTCGTCTCCGGCCACGCGACGAACGTGACCGTCATCGGCCACCTCATGGGCCCGCGCGACGTCGTCCTGCACGACGCGACGATCCACAACTCCTGCCTCGAGGGCGCGCGCCTCTCGGGCGCGAAGCGCGTCGCCTTCGCCCACAACGACCCCCAGGCCGCCGAGCGCGAGCTGGCCGCGCTGCGCCGCGGCGCCGCCCGCGCGCTGATCGTCATCGAAGGCCACTACTCCATGGACGGCGACGTGCCGGACCTCGCCCGCTTCGTCGAGGTCGCCCGCCGCCACGACGCCTGGCTGATGGTGGACGAGGCGCATTCCCTCGGCGTGCTCGGCCCCGCGGGCCGCGGCCTCTTCGAGCTGCAGGGCGTGGATCCCTCGGGTGTCGACATCTGGATGGGCACGCTGTCGAAGACCCTCTCCTCCTGCGGCGGCTACATCGCGGCGCGGCGCCAGCTCATCGACTGGCTGCGCCACACCGCCCCCGGCTTCGTCTACTCCGTCGGCCTCGCGCCCGTCCTCGCCGCCTCCGCCCTCGAATCGCTGCGCGTCATGGCCGAGGAGCCCTGGCGCGTCGCGCGGCTGAACGCCAACGCCACCCGGCTGCGGGACGCGCTGCGCGCGCGCGGCCTCGACGCCGGCGCCTCGGCCGGCCACGCCATCGTGCCGCTGATGACGGGCTCCTCGATCCGCGCCGGCCGCCTCTCCGCGGCGCTCTTCGAGCGGGGCGTGAACGCGCAGCCCATCACCTTCCCCGCCGTGCCCGAGCGCGCGGCCCGCCTCCGCTTCTTCGTCTCCTCCGAGCACACCGAGGCGCAGATCGACCGCACGGCCGCGATCGTCGCCGAGGCCTGCGCCGGCACCCCGCCCGCGGAGCCGCCCCTGGAGTCTCCGGGCTGAGCGGCGCGCCCCTCCCGCGCATCGCCCTCCTCACCCTCGCCAGCGCGGCGAGCGCGGGGGCGGTCGCCGCCTTCGCCGCCCGCCACCGCGACAGCCTCGCCCTTGTCGGCCTCTCCAACCCCTACCGCCGCAGCGCCGGCGGCCCGCTCGGCCAGGCCTGGCGCCACCTCCGCCGTTCGGGGCCGCGCCTTCTCGGCTACCTCCTGGTGAACATGGCGCTGCCCCGCCTCGCGGGCCTCCTCTCGCCCGGCCCGGGGCCGCTCGCCCGCGCCCTGTCCGACGGCGCCGCGCGCGTGGTGGCCGTGGAGGACGTGAACGGCCCCGCCTTCGCCGAGGCCCTCCGCGCTTCCGGCGCCGAGCTGATCGTCACCTTCCACTTCGACGGGATCCTCTCCGCCGAGACCCTCGCCCTCGCCCCAAAGGGCGGCATCAACGTCCACCCCTCCCTCCTGCCCCGCCACCGCGGCCCCATCCCCACCTTCTGGGCGGGGCTGGAGGGCAACGGCGCCCACGGCGTCACCGTCCACCGCCTCGTGCCCCGGATCGACGCCGGGGCGGTGCTCGCCCAGCGCGCGGTTCCCCTCCCGCCCGGCACCACCGTCTCCGCCGCCGCCCGCCTCCTGCACGAGGCCGCCGTCCCGCTCGCCGCCGAGGCCCTGGCCCGCCTCGCCACCGGCGACGCCGAGGAACGGCCCGTCGAGCCCCTGCCCTACCGCCCCTTCCCCTCCCGCGCCGCCCTGCGCGACGCCCGGCGCCGCGGCCTCCGCCTCGTCGACGCCGCCGACATCCGGGCGGCGCTGCGCGCCCGCCTCTGACCACCCCGCGGCCGGGCGGGCCCGGCCGATGCGGGATTGTCCCCGCCGCCCGCGCCGCATATGGAACCCGGGTGCCTCAGGAATCAGAAAGCGCTCCCCGGCCGAGGCAATTCCTCTTCCTGCAGGGGCCGATCACCCCGTTCTTCAGCGAGATCGGCGCGGGCCTGCGCCGCCTCGGCCACGGGGTGCACCGGATCAACCTCTGCCTCGGCGACCGGCTCGCCTGGCGTGGCCCGGGCGCAACCGACTTCACCGGCCGCCCCGAGGAATGGCCCGCCTTCATCGCCGCCTTCCTCGACCGGCACGCCGTCGACGCCATCGTCCTCCTCGGCGAGCAGCGCTTCTACCACCGCGAGGCGATCGCGGCGGCGCGGGCGCGCGGCACCGACGTGGTCGCCACCGACTTCGGCTACCTCCGCCCCGACTGGATCACCTTCGAGTTCGACGGCCTGAACCGCGAGAGCCGCTTCCCGCGCGACCCCGAGGCCATCCTCGCCCTCGCCAGGGACCTGCCGCCGCCCGACCTCGCGACCCGCTACCGCGACAGCTTCTTCAACCAGGCCGTCTGGGACATGGCCTACCACTTCGCCAGCCTCGTCCCCGGCCCCTTCCGGCACTACGAGAGCCACCAGATCTACAACCCGCTGCAGGTCTATCTCGGCACCCTCACCCGCATCCTCGGCCGCCGCCGCGCCAACCGGCGGGCGGACGCGATCATCGACCGGCTGAAGCGCCAGGGCCGCCCGCTCTTCCTCATGGCGATGCAGATGGAGACCGACTTCTCCGTCCGCGCCTACTCCACCTACCCCGACCTCGACACGGCCATCGACGAGGTCACCCGCTCCTTCGCCGCCCACGCGCCGGCGGAGGCGCAGCTTCTCGTGAAGGTCCACCCGCTGGACCCCGCCATCAAAAACTGGGGCCGCCGCGTGGCGGGCATGGCGCAGCGGGCAGGAGTGGCCGAGCGCGTCCACTATCTCGGCGGCGGCAACCTCGGCGCCATTACCGAGAGCGTGCAGGGCGTCATCACCATCAACAGCACCGTCGGCCTGCGCTCGATCGTGGACCGCCTGCCGACCCTCGCCCTCGGCGACGCCCTCTACAAGATCCCCGGCCTCACCCATGGCGGCCCGCTCAGCACCTTCTGGACCGAGGGCCGCGCGCCCGACCCCGTGCTGCGCGAGGCCTTCCTGCGCGGCATCGCCCACTGCCTGCACCTCCGCGGCGCCTACTACGCCCGCCCCGGCCTCGACGCCGCCGTGGCGGGCGCCGTCCACCGCCTGCACCACGGGCTGGTCAACCAGCCCCTCCTCGAGACGCCGCCCTAGCCGCCCTCCGCGATCCGGAACCGCAGCAGCCGCACCGCCCGGTCCGCCAGCGGCGCCGGCAGCAGCGACAGCGCGCGCAGCCCCACGACGAGCGGCAGCGGGAAGGCGCAGGACGGGCGCCCCCGCCGCAGCGCCCGCTCG
Source organism: Muricoccus nepalensis (assembly GCF_006438825.1). Classification (GTDB taxonomy): domain Bacteria; phylum Pseudomonadota; class Alphaproteobacteria; order Acetobacterales; family Acetobacteraceae; genus Roseomonas; species Roseomonas nepalensis. The sequence continues at coordinate 140,855 of NZ_RCZP01000006.1, read as the reverse complement.
ACCCGCGCCGCCGCCGCCTCGGTCGAGAGCGAGAAGGGCCGCCCGCCCCGCCAGGCGCGGCCCATGTCGCTCTCGAAGAAGCCGGGCGCGATGAGCGTCACCCCGGCGCCCGTCCCCCGCAGGTCCGCCCGGATCGCCTCCCCCCAGGCCCAGAGCCCCGCCTTGGAGGCGCAGTAGCCCGGGCTGTCCGGCAGGCCCCGGAAGGCCGCGACCGAGGCCACCAGCCCGATCCGCCCCGCGCCCCGCGCCCGGATCGCCGGCAGCAGCGGCCCGACCAGGTTCACCGCGCCCAGCAGGTTCACCGAGACCTGGGCCGCGACGTCCGCCACCCCCTCCGCCGTGCCGTCCGGCCGCCGCCCCGCCGCGATGCCGGCGTTCGCCACCACCAGCGCCGTCGGCGCCTCCGCGTCCCAGCCGAGCACCGCCTCCGCCACCCCCGCCGCGTCCCGCACGTCGAGCACCGCGACCCGCACGCGCGCGCCCCGCGCCTCGCAGGCTGCCGCCGTCTCGCGCAGCCCCGCCTCGCCCCGCGCCAGCAGCCCGAGCGTGACCCCCGGCGCCGCGAAGCGCCGCGCCAGCGCCGCCCCGAGCCCGCGCGAGGCGCCGGAGACGATCACCCCGCCCCTCACCGCCGCCGCCCGATCCGCGCCAGCGCCCCGCGCAGGAATCCCTCCACCCCCCGGTGCAGGGTGAGCGGCGAGACCCGCCAGGCCGCGGGGTCCGCCAGGCGGTCGAGCATCACCTCCACGGGGCAGGGCAGCAGCGTCACGGGGTCGACGTAGCGCGGGTAGAGGATGAGCGCCGCCGCCACGAGCTCGTCGAGGCTTCGCGCCACGCCGCGGCGCCCCGCTGGCAGGGGCGCGCGGTCCTCCGTCAGCCCCCAGCCCGCGTAGAAGGGCTGACCCCAGCAGGTGACGGGCACCCCGCGCAGCAGCGCCTCGAAGCCCGAGAGCGAGGTGAGGGTGTGCAGCGCGTCGACGTGCGGCAACAGCGCCGGCAGCGGCACGCCCCCGGCCACCGCGTCCGCCAGCCCCGCCAAGTCCGCCGCCCGCAGCCGCCCGCGCCGGTACCCGGCCTCGAGGTCCGGGTGCGGCTTGTACAGGATGAAGGCGTCCGGCTCGGCCGCCCGCACGGCGCGCAGCAGGGCGAGGTTGGACTGGATGGCGCCCCCGCCCAGCCGCACCGAGGCGTCGTCCTCCACCTGCCCCGGCACGAGGAGGACCGGCCGCCCGTCCGCCGGCAGGTCGGGCATCGCGGCCCCGCCCGCCAGGTTGTACTTCGACACCCCGCGCCGGACGATCTCCGCCCGCAGCGCCGCCGCGCGCGAGAGGAGCCCGGGCTCGAAGCCGCCGCCCGCCAGGATCGTCTCCAGCGTCGAGGGCTGGCGCGGGTCGTAATAAGCCCCGCGTGCGTCGAGGCTGTAGGAGGCGCCCGGCAGGAAGCGCGCCCCGAGCCCGCGGGACCGCACGAAGCCGTCCTCCAGCAGCCGAAGCTCCACCCCTTGGCCGCGGATGCGCGCGGCGAGCGCGTCCGGGCAGGACGCCGCCCAGGCGACGACGGCGCCGCCCTCCGCCCGCGCCTTCGCGACCGCGCGCGAGGTGCTCGTGAAGACGGGCGCCCCCTCCTCCAGCGCCAGCAGCGCCGCGACCTGCCGGCGCTTCCAGCGGGCGATGCCGATGCAGGCCGAGACGCCCCGGTTCTCCCGCGCGGCCGCCACCCAGTCCGCCAGCAGCGCGAAGCCCTCCGCCCGCGTCCAGGAACGGCCGCGGAAGGGGTCCGCCGCGCGCGTCCGCGCCAGCAGGGGGACGAGATGCGCGCCCGGGCGGTCGTGCGGCACCCCCGCGGCCTCGGCCAGCGCCGCCATCAGCGGCCCGGCGCCGTGCAGCGCCGAGGCGGCGTCGAGCAGGGTCCAGGGGGAAAGGGGCCCGGCCAGCCGCCGCGTGCCCGGCAGGTCCGGCAGGCAGGGCGGCGCCGCGGGGCTGGCGAAGGGATCGCGCGCGACGAGCACCGCCCCGCCCGCGGCCAGCGCCGTGTCCAACGCATGCCGTATCGATTGATACGATTCCGAATCGCAGGAATCTAGCACAACCCGGAACCCGCCGGCCAGACCGAGCGCGGCCGCGCCGGGGTCGGGCAGGCCCGGCACCCCCCCGAGGCGATGGCGCGCGATCAGGCCCGCCAGCGCCGGCGCCTCCCCCTCCTTAAGACTTTCTTCACAGTCCGTAACGACCAGCGACGGCCGGTCCCTCCCCGCGAATCGGGGCGGGGCGAAGGGCGAAAGAGTGAAGGATGGCAATGCCTTACGCTCGTCCAGCGCCCGCTCCGGCCAGAAGGCCGGCAGGTGCGGCCAGCGCGCGAGAAGCCCGTCCGCGCGGGAAATGGGCAACAGGTCGGCGGAATGGATCCTGCCCGTCATCGATGTTTTGCCTGCCACCACGTCCTGCGGTAAACTTATCGTATGAACGAAACCTTGGATGCCCGGCCCGGACGGACGGGGCCCCTTCAGCCCCCCGCCCCGGCCCGGCCGGCGCGTCCCGCCGCGCGCCTCGCGCCGGCGATTCTCCTGCTCGCCCTCGCCGCCTGCTCGACCCATAGCACCGAAGCGACCTGGTGGAACCCGGTCGGCATGGGCCCCGCGCCCGTCTCCCCGCCCCCCGCCACCGGCGTCGTCCTGCCCGTGCGCCCGGCCGACCCGCTGGCCGCCTTCGCCGCCCGCGCCCGCCCCGGCCAGGCCGAGACCGTGCCGCTGGCCGATGGCGGCCGCACGGTCGAGGCGCGCCTCGTCCGCACCTACAGCGCCGCCTCGGGCCGCGAGTGCCGCGAGGTGCAGTTCGGCGCCGCCTCCGCGCCCGGCGGGGCGCCCGGCGCCACCTACTGCAAGGACCCCTCCCAGGGCTGGGTCGCCGCCCGCGCCCTCCTCCGCGGCGGCGCGGTCTACCGCCCGTGAGCGCGGCCGCCGGCAACGCCCGGCCGGCGCCGCGGCATTGGCTCGTCGAGGGCCCGGCCGTGCAGGCGCGCGTCATCGGCGCCCTGATCATGCGCGAGATCCAGACCCGCTTCGGGCGGCACAACCTCGGCTTCCTCTGGCTCTTCCTGGAACCGATGGTGCTCGGCAGCGTCCTCGGCGCGATGCACGCGGCCCACGGCCAGGCGCTGCCCGGCAACCCCGACCCCTTCCTCTTCTCGATCTCCGGCTACGTGCCCTTCTTCATGTTCCGCTCGGTCGTGAACCGCGCGGGCAGCGCGCTGCACTCGAACCTCACGCTGCTCTTCCACCGCCAGGTCACGCCGGTCGACGTGCTGATCGCCCGCAACCTGCTGGAGGCCGCGGCCGTCTTCGCCGTCATCCTCATCATCCTCGGCCTCGCCGCCTGGAGCGCGGAGGTCTGGCCAGCCAACATCGCCCAGATCTTCGCCGGCCTCGTCCTCATGTTCCTGCTCTGCCACGGCATCTCGATGATGCTGGCCGCCGGCGTCGCGCGCTGGGAGGGTCTGGAGCGGATCATCCACCCCGTCACCTACCTCATGATGCCGCTCTCGGGCGCCTTCTTCGCCCTCTCCTGGCTGCCCGCCGAGACGCGCGACCTGCTGCTCTGGGTGCCGCTCGTCAGCATCCACGAGATGATCCGCGAGGCGATCTTCGGCGCCATCTTCGTCTCCTACTACGACATCCCCTACGTCATCCTCTTCATCCTCGTCGTGAACCTCCTCGGCCTCGCCGCCCTCCGCGGCGCCCGGCGCAAGCTCGAGATCTTCTGAGCTCCGGATGCGAAGCCCCCCATGTCCCTGATCCTCGAGGACGTCTGGAAGTCCTACCCCATGCGCCACGGGCGGCGGGACATCCTCTGCGGCATCAACGCGACGATCCGTCGCGGCGACGCGGTCGGCGTGCTCGGCCGCAACGGCGCGGGCAAGTCCACCCTCATCCGCGTCATGGCCGGCGTCGAGGCGCCGACGCGCGGCCGCGTGCGGCGCGAGATGTCCATCTCCTGGCCGCTCGGCTCCGGCTTCGGCGTGCAGTCGAGCATGTCGGGCGCCGACAACGCCCGCTTCATCGCGCGCATCTACGGCCAGGACGTGCGCGAGACCCTCGACTTCGTGCAGGAGTTCGCGGAGCTCGGCCCCTACTTCTACGAGCCGGTCCGCACCTACTCCGCGGGCATGATGGGCCGCCTGCTGATGGGCCTGTCCTTCTCGGTGAAGTTCGACTGCTACCTCGTGGACGAGACCCTCTCCGCCGGCGACAGCCGCTTCGTCGAGCGCTGCCGCCGCATGCTCGAGGACCGCCTCGGCCAGGCCTCGCTGCTCATGGTCTCGCACTTCGCCGACCACATCCGGCAATACTGCCGCACCGCCGTCGTGCTCCGGAACGGCCTCCTTGAGTTCTATGAGGACCTCGATGAAGGTATCGCCGCCTATCAACGCCTTTGACGAGGCGGCGCCGGCGGGGCTCTCCGTTCCCGCACGCCCGCCCTCGGCCCTCGCCCGCCGGCTGCGCAAGTGGCGCGGCCTGCTGCTCGTCGTCGCGCTGCCCACCGCGCTCGCCACCGCCTACTTCACCACCCTCGCCGCCGACCAGTACGTCAGCGAGGCGCGCTTCTTCGTGCGCGGCCCCTCCTCCAACACCATGATGAGCGGCCTCGGCGCCGTGCTCGGCGGCGCGGGCTTCAAGTCGGTGCCCGAGGACTCGCTGGCCGTGCGCGAGTACCTCCGCTCGCCCGACCTCGTGCGCGAGCTCCGCCACTCCATCGACCTCGTCGGCGTCTGGCGCCGCCCGGAGGCCGACTTCGCCGCCCGCCTCTGGTTCTCCGCCCCGACGGTCGAGAGCCTCACCCGCTACTTCCGCCGCATGGTCGTCGCCGACTACGACACGGAATCGAGCACCGTCAGCCTCCAGGTCCGCACCTTCCGCGCGGAGGATTCCAAGATGCTGGCCGAGGCCCTGCTCCGCGCCTCGGAGAACCTCGTCAACCGCATCGGCGAGCGCCAGCGCGGCGGCGCCGTCGCCGACGCGCGGCGCGAGGTCGAGATCGCCGAGCGCCGCGTCGTCGCCGCCCGCGAGGCCCTCACCGCCTTCCGCCAGGAAGGCCGCGCGATCGACCCCACGCGGGAGGCGGTGGCGAGCATGGAGACCGTCGCCAAGCTCGAGGGCGCGCTCAGCCAGGCCCGCGCCGACCTGCAGGAGCGCCTCGCCTTCATGCGCCCCGACAACCCCCAGGTCGCGGTGCTGCGCAACCGCATCGCGTCGCTCGAGACGCAGATCGGCGCCGAGCGCCAGCGCCTGACCGCCGGCGACGGCGCCGCGCCCCGCCAGCTCGCGGGCTACGAGCGCCTGATGCTCGAGCGCGAGTTCGCCGACCGCCAGCTCGCCTCCGCCGTCACCAGCCTCGAGACCGCCCGCGCCGACGCCGCCCGCCAGCAGATCTACCTCGCGCGCGTGACCGAGCCGCAGGAGGCCGAGAGCGCGCTCTACCCGAAGGCCACCTACACGGTCGTCAGCCTCCTCGCCGTCCTCCTCGTGATCTACGGGATCGGCTCCCTCGTCCTCTCCGGCTTCCGCGAGCACGCGTCGTGAACCGCCGCCCCGCCCCGCGCCTGCGCCCCCTGCAACCCGGGACACCCCAGACCGCCATGACGCCGACCGGACCCGCGCGGACCACCCGCTCTCTCAAGCTCCGCAGCGCCCTCCTCGCCGCCCTCCTCGCGGCCCTCGCCCCCGCGGCCGCGCGCGCGCAGCTCCTCGAGCAGCCCGTGCCCGGCCGCCTCGGCCCGATGCTCGCCCAGGCCGCGCCGCTGCAGGCGAACGACGTCATCCTCCCCAACGGCACGATCACCTCCCGCGCCGGCACCGCGACCGAGGCGGAGGGCGGCCCCGTCGTCGCCGGCCCCCTCGGCGACGCGGCGCGCCGCCCCGGCCCCTCCTCCGCGGTCTTCGGCGCCAGCCTCTTCAACCGCCCTGCGCCCTCGCCGGCCGACGCGCCGAACCCGAACTACCGCATCGCCATCGGCGACCGGGTCTCGGTCCGCGTCTGGGGCGCGATCGAGTCCGAGGCGATCGGCACCGTCGACGGCGACGGCAACCTCTTCCTCCCGGGCATCGGCCCCATCCGCATCGCCGGCACCACCGCGGGCTCTCTCCAGTCCGCCGTCGAAGGCGAGGTGCGCCGCATCTACACGCAGCAGGTCCAGGTCTACGCCGTGCTGCTGAACGTCAACCGGATCGGCGTCTTCGTCACCGGCTTCGTCCGCAGCCCCGGCCGCCACACCGGCACGGGCATGGAGAGCGTGATCGACTACCTCATGCGGGCCGGCGGCGTGGACCCCGCGCGCGGCTCCTTCCGCGACGTCGAGATCCGCCGCGGCGGCCGCACCGTGCAGCGCGTGGACCTCTACCCCTTCCTCCTCACCGGCCGCCTGCCGGGCCACCTCTTCGCCGAGGGCGACACGATCGTCGTCGGCAAGCAGGGCGCGCTCGTCAGCGTGGACGGCGCCATCCGCAACAACTACCTCTTCGAGGTGCCGGGCCGCGCCATGACGGGCGAGGAGCTCGTCCAGCTCGCGGCGCCCCTGCCGTCGGCCACCAACGTCGTCGTGCGCGGCACCCGCAGCGGCCAGCCCTGGTCGCGCTACACCACCATCGCCGAGCTCCGCCGCATCTCCCTCCTCGACCAGGACGTGGCGAGCTTCATCACGGACGCCCCCGCCCAGACCATCCGGGTCACGATCGAGGGCAGCCGCATCGGCCCCTCCGTGCTCATCGCCGACCGCGACATCGGCCTCTGCCAGCTCCTCGACCACGTGGCCGTCGACCCCGTGCTGGCGGACACGCAGTCGGTCTTCCTCCTCCGCCCGCGCCTGGCTGCCCAGCAGCTCCGCACCATCAACGAGACGCTGGACCGCCTCGAGCGCCAGCTCTTCAGCGCCACCTCCTCCACCACCGGCGTCGCCGAGATCCGCGCGAGCGAGGCGCAGCTCGTCTCGCAGTACATCTCCCGCGCGCGCCGCATCCAGCCGGAGGGACGGCTCGTCGTCTCCGACGGCAGCGGCCGCTGCACCGACACGCGCCTCGAGGACGGCGACACCGTCGTCGTGCCGGAGCGGAGCGAGGTGGTGATGGTGGCCGGCGAGGTGACCGCGCCCCAGGCCGTGCTCTGGCGCCCGAACCTCCGCATCGAGGACTACGTGCAGCAGGCCGGCGGCCTGACGCAGCGCGGCAACCTCTCGAACATCATGATCCGCCGCGCGAGCGGGGAGATCGTGCTCGAGCCCCGCGTCGGCCCGCGCCCCGGCGACGAGCTGATCGCCCTCCCGCGGCTCGACCCGAAGCTGTTCCAGGTCACGCGCGACGTGTTCCAGCTCATCTACCAGACCGCGCTCGCGGCCCGGATCTTCATGTAGCGCGGCGGGGCCGGCCTCCCGCCGGCCCCTTCCTCAGGACACCGGCCTCAGGAGAACGGCCTCAGGCGACGGGCACCAGCATGCGCGCCTCGAGATAGGCGATCCGGTCCTCCGGCGCCCCCGCCCGCATCACCGCGACCGCGGCCAGCCCGGCCCCCACCTTCGGCCCCCCGTCCGGCAGCGCCGTGCCCGGCGCCTCGACCGCCAGCTCCAGCACCGGCCCGCCCGCCTCGATCTCGAGCGAGACCTCCTCCGCTCCGGCCGGGCACTCCAAGGCCACCGGCACCACCCCCTCGCGCGCCAGCGTCACCCGCAGCGCGCCCGTGGCCCCGGGCGCCGGCCGCAGCGCGAGGGCGACCCGCGCCGGCCCCCCGGAGGGCGCCGCCAGCCGCAGCGCCGCGCGCCCGGGCATCGTCCAGACCCCCCAGTCCTCCGTCGCGTGCCAGCCGCCGCCCACCGGCAGCGCCGCGGCGAAGGCGAGCCCCGGCCCCGGCTCCGCCAGGCCCCCGTGGCCCAGCGGCACCGGCCGGCAGGGCGGCAGCGCCGGGGGCTGGCGCGCCTCCCCGGCCTCCTCCCTCGCCTCCAGGCGCCGCACGGCCGCCCGCAGCGCCTCCGCCACCTCCGCCCAGGGCCGCAGCCCGCCGCCGGGCGGGATGCGCGCCTCCAGCGCGGCCAGGCGCGCGGGGTCGGCCACCAGCCCCTCCGCCGCCGTCGCCAGGTCCCCCGCGCTGCCCGGCGTGACGAACACCGCCCCCGCCCGCCCGCTCTCCATCAGCGCGGGGATCTCGGAGACGAGCGCGACGCGGCCCCGCAGCAGCGATTCCGAGACCGGCAGCCCCCACCCTTCGTGCCGGCTCGGGTAGAGCGTGAAGAGGCAGCCGCGGTAGAGGCGCCCGAGCGCCGCGTCGTCGGCGTCGTGCAGCACCGTGACGTGGGCGGCCAGCGCCGGGTCCGCGGCCAGCGCCTCCAGCACCGGCCCGTCCCCCGGCGCCCGCCGCCCGGCGAGGACCAGGCGCGGCGTCCCCGCCGCCCCCCGCCGCGCCAGCAGCAGCCGCCAGGCCTCGAGGGCGAGGAGGTGCCCCTTCCGCGGCTCGAAGCTCGAGACCATCAGGACATAGGGCCCGGCGGGCAGCCCCGGCACGGCGGGCGGCGGCGGCGCCGGGCGCCCGCGCCGCGCGAGGCCGAGCAGCCGCGCGATCCCGCGCGGGGCCGCGGCCGGCGCGGGCGGGGCCTCCCCCGCGTCCTCCTCCGTCCGGCCGTCCGGCGTCACGACGATCACGGGCGGCACGGGCCAGCCCGGCAGGTGCCGCGCCATCAGCCGCCGGTACTCCGCCGCCGTCGCCTGCGACACCGCCACCACCCCGTCGGCCAGCGCCGGCAGGGCCGAGAACCAGCGCGCGAACTCCGCCCGCGTCTCCCGCGGCGTCACGTCCGGCAGCACCAGCGGCCCGCAGTCGTGCAGCACCGGCACGTGCCGCGCCCCGGCCGCCCGCGCCGCCCGCAGCGCCGGCGCGTAGCGCGGCAGCCACCAGGCGCTGCCGAGGGTGACGATCGTCGCCCCCGCCACGGGCCGCAGCAGCCCGCCCCGCCGCCGCCAGGCCTCGAGCACCCCCACCGCCTCCCGCCACTCCGGCGCCTCGGCGTCGGCCCCGCTGCGGGAGAGGTGGTGCAGGCGGTGGAAGAGCGGCGCCGGCAGGGCGCGCCAGAACCCCTCCTCCGGGTGCATGGCGCAGAACCCGGCCTCGCTGACCGCCGCGATCTCGGCCTGCACGCGCTGGATGCCGCTCGGCGCGCGCCGCCCCATCCACCACGCCACGAGATCGGAGAGGTCGAGCAGCATCCCGGTCGCGCGCGGCGCCGGCAGGGCGTCGCGCGCGGCCAGCCACTCCGCCCAGGCATCCGCCCCGCCTTGCGTGCCGCCGGGGTCGAGCACGAGGGCGCGGCCATAGGCCTCCGCCGCCGCCCCGCGCCGCCCGAGCACCTTCAGCGCGTGGCCGATCTGGAGGTGGATGTCGGCGTCGCGCGGCTCCATCGCCTCCGCGCGGCGGTAGAGGGCGAGCGCCGCGGCGGGGTCCCCCGCCTCCTTCACGCAGTGCCCCTGCTGCACGAGGATGCCGCGGTCGTCGGGCCGCAGCCGCAGGAAGGCCGCGTAGCCCTCCGCCGCCTCCGCCCAGCGGCGCCCGTCGCGCGCGGCATCGGCCCGCGCCCGCAGCGCGTCGGCCTCGTCCGCCGCGCCCTTCCCCAGCCTGTCCGCCACCGCAGCCCGTCTCCCCATCCCTGCGAGCGGCCGGACCATGCCGCGCCGCGCGGCGCGAGGCCAGGGGCCGCGCAACCGGGAAGGGAACATCGCGCGCCCGGCAGCCATTCCGGCGCGCAACCGCGTGGTCTATGCTCCGCCGATGCGCCCCCGGATCCTCATCGACGGCTTCAACCTCGCGCTGGAGCAGGGCACGGGCGTCTCGACCTACGCCCGCAACCTCTCCTACCGGCTGCACGGCCTCGGCGCCGGGGTGGAGGTGCTCTACGGCCGCACCGTCAGCACGAAGCTCGGCCCGCTGATGCGCGAGATCGCCTTCTTCGACGACCCGCTGCAGGTGCAGAAGGAGGACAGCGCGCTGCGCCGCCTGCGCCGCATGCTGCTGTCGGGCCTGAACGAGCGGATCTCGGAGATCCCCGTCACCGGCAAGGTGGTGATCGACGGCTTCGCGTCCCGCCTGCCCTACTTCGACCGGATCTGGAACGCCGAGGACATCTTCGCCCGCGCCCACAACCGCTTCAAGCTCGTCCGCCGCCTCGTCCCCGTCCAGGCGCCCGACCCGCGCCCGGCCGTGATGCACTGGACCTACCCGCTGCCGATCCGCATGGCCGGCGTGCGCAACATCTACACGATGCACGACCTCGTGCCGCTCCGCCTGCCCTACACCACCCTCGACCACAAGCGCCGCTACCACCGCCTCTCCCAGATGCTCGTCGGCGGCGCGGACCACATCGTCACGGTCAGCGAGGCCTCGCGGCGCGACATCATCAACCTCCTCGGCGCCGACCCGGAGCGGGTGACGAACACCTACCAGTCCGTCGAGCTGCCGCCCTCGCTGGCCAACAAGCCCGAGGACCTCGCGCGCGACGAGGTGGCGGGCTCCTTCGGCCTCGACTGGAAGGGCTACTTCCTCTTCTTCGGCGCGATCGAGCCGAAGAAGAACGTCGGCCGCCTCATCGAGGCCTACCTCGCCTCCGGCTCCGACCGGCCGCTCGTCATCGTCGGCAAGCAGGCCTGGAAGAGCGAGGGGGAGCTGAACCTCCTCTTCGAGGACCACATCAAGTACCTCTCCGAGCAGGACGGGCGCATCCTCACGCGGCGCAAGGTCGTCATGCTCGACTACGCGCCCTTCCGCCTCCTCGTCAGCCTCATCCGCGGCGCGCGGGGGGTGCTCTTCCCCTCCCTCTACGAGGGCTTCGGCCTTCCCGCGCTGGAGGCGATGAGCCTCGGCACGCCCGTCCTCACCTCCAACACCTCCTCCCTGCCCGAGGTGGTCGGCGACGCCGCGGTAAAGGTGGACCCCTACGACCTCCGCGCGATGATCGAGGGCATCCGCGCCCTCGACGCCGACGACGAGCTCTGCGGCCACCTCTCCTGGGCCGGCCGGCAGCGCGCCACCCTCTTCAGCCCCGCCGCCTACGAGCGCCGCCTGGCCGCCCTCTACGCCCGCCTCGGCGTGCCGCTGGGGGACGCCGCCCCGGCGCCCGCCCCCGAGCCCCGCCACGAGCCCGACCTCGCGGAGGGCTGACCCGCCCCTTGGACCGACCCTCGGACCGACTCTTGGACTCCGGCCCCGCCTTCGCTAACACCCCCGCCCGCCCTGCCGCCGGAAAGCCCGCCTCCATGACCGACATGCCCGACCGCCTCTCAACCGACCCCAAGAGCCCCTTCTTCAACGCCGAGCTGCTCGAGCGCGGGGTCGGCATCCGCTTCAAGGGCGTCGAGAAGAACAACGTCGAGGAGTACTGCGTCAGCGAGGGCTGGGTCCGCCTCTCCGTCGGCAAGGCCGTGGACCGGCACGGCAAGCCCATGACGATGAAGCTCCAGGGCAAGGTCGAGCCCTACCTGCGCGAGCCCGAGCCGGCCGCCGGCCCCGGGGACGCCGCGCCGGAGGCCTGAGCCGGCCCTCCCGGCCCCGCCCGCCGAAGCCCCCGGCCCCGGAACGGCGGCGGAACGGCCCCGCGCCCGTCGCGGGGCTGATGCGCCTCGCTTGACCCGGCCCGCGCCGCCTTCGCATATGGTCCCCATGCTCCTCCGGCCGCCCTGCGCCCGCCACCGGATTCGAATTCCCGGCCCGGTCCTCGCCTGAGGGCCGGGAACGAACCGCAGCGCCTGCCCCGTCGCCGCGCGCCCCGCCGAACCCGGCCGGCGCCGCCCAAGCCCCCGGACCGCCCATGACCGACGCCCCTCCCCCGGACACGACGCAGGACAAGGGGGCCCGCGACTACCGCGGCACCGTCTTCCTGCCCAAGACCTCCTTCCCCATGCGCGGCGACCTGCCGAAGAAGGAGCCGGCGACGCTCGCCCGCTGGAAGGCCCAGGACCTGCGCGGGCAGCTCCGCGAGCGCTCCCGCGGGCTCGAGAAGTTCGTGCTGCACGACGGCCCGCCCTACGCGAACGGCCCGCTGCACATCGGCCACGCCCTGAACAAGATCCTGAAGGACGTGATCAACCGCGCGGCGCAGATGTCCGGCCGCGACGCCGACTACGTCCCGGGCTGGGACTGCCACGGCCTGCCGATCGAGTGGAAGGTCGAGGAGGGCTACCGCGCCAAGAAGCAGGACAAGGACAGCGTCCCCATCCTCGAGTTCCGGCGGGAGTGCCGGGACTACGCCCGCCACTGGCTCGGCATCCAGTCCGAGGAGTTCCAGCGCCTGGGCGTCCTCGGCGACTGGGAGAACCGCTACGCCACCATGGACTTTACCTCCGAGGCGGTGATCGCCGAGGAGATCGGCCGCTTCCTGATGAACGGCTCCCTCTACCGCGGCCTGCGCCCGGTGATGTGGAGCCCGGTCGAGAAGACCGCGCTGGCCGACGCCGAGGTCGAGTACCACGACGTCACCAGCCCGACGCTGCACGCCGCCTTCCCGGTCGTGAAGCCCTCGCTGCCCGAGCTCGAGGGCGCGCGCGTGGTCATCTGGACCACCACCCCCTGGACCATCCCCGGCAACCGCGCCGTCGCCTTCGGGGAGGAGATCGACTACGCCCTCGTCCACGTCGACGGCATCGCGGAAGGCTCGCTGCTCGCCACCGGCGACGACCTGCTGATCGCCCTCCCCCTCCTCCCCGCCTTCGAGAAGGAGGCGGGCCTGGCCGCCCATTCCCTCAAGCGCGTCTTCAAGGGCGCGGAGCTGACCGGCACGGTGCTCGCCCACCCCCTCCGCGGCTGGGCGCCGGCCGAGGGCGGCTACGACTTCGACGTGCCGCTGCTGCCCGGCGACTTCGTCACCGCCGACGCCGGCACCGGCTTCGTCCACATCGCCCCCGGCCACGGCGAGGACGACTTCGCCCTCGGCCGCGCCTTCGGCCTGCCCGTGCCGGAGACGGTGAACGACGACGGCACCTATTCCGTGCAGACGCCGGGCTTCACGGGGCTCCACGTCTTCAAGGCGCACGACGCCGTCTGGGCCGCGCTCGAGGCCATGGGCACGCTCGCCGCCAAGGGCAGCCTCCGCCACAGCTACCCGCATTCCTGGCGCAGCAAGAAGCCCGTTATCTTCCGCGCGACGCCCCAGTGGTTCATCGCGATGGACGACGAGAACAGGATCCGCGCGAAGGCGCTCGACGCCATCGCCAACACCCATTTCGTGCCGGACCAGGGCCGCAACCGCATCGGCTCCATGGTCGCCGCGCGGCCGGACTGGTGCATCTCCCGCCAGCGCGCCTGGGGCGTGCCCATCGCCGTCTTCGTCGACAAGCGCTCGGGCGAGCCGCTGCGCGACCCCACCGTGATGGAGCGCATCCTGGCCGCCTTCCGCGAGGAGGGCGCCGACGCCTGGTACCAGCCCGGCGCCGCCGCCCGCTTCCTCGGGAACGAGCGGAACCCGGACGACTACGAGCAGGTGATGGACATCGTGGACGTGTGGTTCGAGAGCGGCTGCACCCACGCCTTCGCGCTGCCCGACCACGGCCTGCCCTTCCCCGCCGACCTCTACCTCGAGGGCTCGGACCAGCACCGCGGCTGGTTCCACTCCTCCCTGCTGGAGGCCATCGGCACGCGGGACATCGCGCCCTTCAAGGCGATCCTCACCCACGGATTCGTCCTCGATGAGTCCGGCCGGAAGATGTCGAAGTCCCTCGGCAACGTCACCGCGCCTCAGGAGGTGATGAAGGACTACGGCGCCGACATCCTCCGCCTCTGGGTGATGAACTCCGACTTCGCGGACGACCTCCGCATCGGCAAGACCATCCTCGGCCAGCAGGCGGAGCTCTACCGGCGCCTGCGCAACACGCTCCGCTGGCTGCTCGGCAACCTCGACGGCTTCACCGAGGACGAGCGCGTGCCCTACGCCGAGCTGCCGGAGCTCGAGCGCTACATCCTGCACCGCGTGTCCCAGATCGACGCCCGCCTCCGCCGCGCGGCCGAGGACTACGACTGGTCCGGCGTGATGCCGGAGATCCACAACTTCTGCGCCTCCGACCTCTCGGCCTTCCTCTTCGACATCCGTAAGGACAGCCTCTACTGCGACCGCGCCGACGACCCGCGCCGGCGGAGCGCGCGCACCGTGGTCGACGTGCTGCACCGCTGCCTCTGCACCTGGCTCGCCCCCGTCCTCGTCTTCACCACCGAGGAGGCCTGGCTCGCCCGCTTCGGCGAGGGCGCGGACAGCGTCCACCTGCAGACCTTCCCCGCGGTGCCCAGCGAGTGGCGGGACGACGCGCTCGCCGAGCGCTGGACCCGCCTGCGCGCCGTCCGCGGCCTCGTCACCGGCGCGCTCGAGAAGGCGCGGGCCGCCGGCACCATCGGCAGCTCCCTCCAGGCCGCGCCGGAGCTCTTCCTGGGCAGCACGGGGGCCGACCTCGCCGACCTGCCCTGGGCGGAGCTCTGCATCACCTCCGGCCTCACCCTCCTCGACACCCCGCCCGAGGGCGAGGGCGTGGAGACCGAGGGCGAGGCCGCCGTCCGCTTCCTCCCCGCCGCCGGCGCCAAGTGCGACCGCTGCTGGCGCGTCCTGCCCGAGGTCGGCCGCAGCGCGGCCCACCCCACCCTGTGCCTGCGCTGCGAGGGGGCGGTCGCCTGATGGCCGCGCCCCACGCCGGCCCCAGCCTCCGCCGCGGCCTCCTCCTCGCCCTCCTCGTCCTCGTGGCCGACCAGGCGAGCAAGTGGTGGATCCTCGAGGCCTTCGACCTCCCCGCCCGCCGCAGCGTGGAGCTGTTCGCGGCGGGGCCGGTCGGGCTGAACCTCACCATGGTCTGGAACCGCGGCGTCACCTTCGGCCTCCTCTCCGGCAGCGCCCCCTGGCACAGCTGGGCGCTGGCCGCGCTGGCCGCCGTCATCGCCGCCTTCCTCCTCCGCTGGATGGCGACCGCCGAGACGCGGCGCACGGCGCTCGCGCTCGGCGCCATCGTCGGCGGGGCCATCGGCAACGTCATCGACCGCCTCCGCTTCGGCGCCGTCGTGGACTTCGTGGACGCCCATGGCTGGGGCTGGCACTGGTACGTCTTCAACGTGGCCGACGCCGCCATCGTGCTGGGCGTCGCCGTCCTGCTGATCGAGGCGCTGACCGCCCGCGCCCCCGCCGAGACGCCCGGCCGCCCCGCCTGATGGAACGGGCCGCCGGAAGCTCCCTGTTTCCGCTTCACGCCCCCTCCTGCTAGAAAGCCGGCGCCATGACCTTCAAGCCCCTCCTCCTGGCCCCGCTGCTGCTGCTGGCCGCCTGCGGCGGCGACACGGCCCGCACGCTCGGCCTCACCCGCGACGCCCCGGACGAGTTCCAGGTCGTCACGCGCGCCCCCCTCTCGATCCCCCCGAGCATGGGCGACCTGCCGCCGCCGCGCCCGGGCGCCCAGCGCCCGCAGGAGATGTCCGCGCGCGAGCGCGGCGAGACCACCCTCGCCCCCGCCACCATCACCGGCGAGGGCCGCGAGGCCCGTCCCTCCGGCGCCGAGGCCGCCCTCGTCGCCCAGGCCGGCCGCGCCTCGGGCGCCCAGGCCACCGGCAACATCCGCCGCCAGGTGGACGAGGAGAGCCTCCGCCTCGATCGCCCGCAGCAGAACGTGGTCGAGCGCCTCATGTTCTGGCAGGACGCGCCCCGCCCCGGCACGGTGCTGGACCCCCAGCGCGAGGCCCAGCGCCTGCGCGAGAACTCGGCCCTCGGCCGCTCGCCCGAGGCGGGCGACACCCCCATCATCCAGCGCCGCCAGCGCGGCCTGCTGGACGGGCTGCTCTAGCGGATGGCCGGCGGATGGCCCGCGGGGGGTTTTCGCGCCCCCCGGCCATTCCCGCCGGCGACCCGGCCCCCCACATGCCAGGAATGCCCCCCCTGACCCGCCGCGCCGCGTTGGCCACCGCCGCCGCGGCGCAAGCCGCCCTCGCCACCCGCGCCGCCGCGCAGGCGAGCCCCGCCGCCCCCGCGGTCCTGCCGGAGCCGGCCCCCATCCCGGCCGAGCGCCCGCTCTTCGGCGCCAGCCTCTGGACCATGCCGAACGGCCTCCGCGTCGCCCACGCGCGCACGCGCGGCGCGCCGGTGGTCGCGCACTACCTCTTCTACGGCATCGGCGCCGGCGACGACCCCCAGGGCAAGTCCGGCCTCGCCCACTTCCTCGAGCACATGATGTTCAAGGGCAGCGCGAAGGTGGCGGACGGCGAGTTCTCCCGCCGCGTCGCGCGCGAGGGCGGGCAGGACAACGCCTTCACCTCCCGCGACGTCACCGCCTACCACCAGACCGTGGAGGCCACCCGCCTCGCCCTCGTCGCCTCCATGGAGGCCGACCGGCTGCGCGCGCCCCTCTACCCCGAGGCGACGGTCGAGCCCGAGCGCGCCGTGGTGCTCGAGGAGCGCCGCCAGCGCACCGACAGCTCCCCCCGCGCCCGCTTCCGCGAGGCCTTCGACGCGGCCATGTGGGGCCGCCAGCACTGGCGCGGCCGCCCGATCATCGGCTGGGAGGAGGAGATCCGCGCCCTCACCCGCGACGACATGCTCGCCTTCCACCGCAACTGGTACAACCCGGGCAACGCCGTGCTCGTCGTCGCCGGCGCCGTGGACGAGGACGCCCTCCGGCGCGTGGTCGAGAGCGAGTACGGCGGCGCCGAGGGCGCGCCCGCCGCCCCCCGCCGCCGCGCCGACCCGCCGCCCGCCCCGCTCGAGGCCCGCCTCGTCCGCAACGACCCCGGCGTGCGCGAGGCCCAGATGCTCCGCGCCTGGATCGCCCCCACCCAGACCTGGGGCCGCGACGAGGCCGACAAGGCCCACGGCCTGCCGCTCGAGGTCCTGGCCCATCTCCTCGGCGGCGGCCCCGGCTCGCGCCTGCACCGCGCCCTCGTGGAGGGCGGCCTCGCGGTCGGCGCCGGCGCCGGCTACGACAGCGACGAGCTCGGCGCCTCCGCCTTCGGCATCTTCGCGACGCCGCGCGGCGACACCGCGCCCGCGCGGGTGGAATCGGCCATCGAGGACGAGATCGCCCGCCTGCTGGACAGCGGCGTGACCGCGGCCGAGGTGGCGCGCAGCCAGCGCCAGCTCACCGCCGGCGCGCTCCTCTCGCTCGACGGCCTCGGCGCCGCGCCCCGCCTCCTCGGCAGCGCGCTCGCCATCGGCCTGCCCGCCGACGCCGTGGAGCACTGGCCCGCGCACATCCGAGCCGTGACGCCGGACGCCGTGATGGCCGCCGCCCGCGCCATCTTCACCCATCCCTCCACCACCGGCTGGCTCCTGCCCGAGGGCACCCGCGCACCATGAGCGGCACCATCCCCAGCGGCTTCACCCTCCCCGTCCAGGTGGTGGAGGCGGCCGGCGTGACCGCCTGGCTCGCCGAGGACCACGCGGTCCCCGTCATCTCCCTCTCCTTCTCCGTGCCCGGCGGCGCCTCGCTGGACCCGGAGGGGCGCGAGGGCGCGGCGGCGCTGGCCGCCTCCCTGCTGACGGAGGGCGCGGGCGACCTCACCGCCCCGGCCTTCCAGGACGCGCTGCGCGACGCCGCCATCTCGATCTCCTTCTCGGCCGACCGCGACGAGTTCTCGGGCAATTTCCGCTGCCTGACCGACGCCCTGCCCGAGGCCACCCGCCTCGCCCGCCTCGCCCTCTCCGCGCCCCGGATGGAGGCGCCCGACGTCGAGCGGGTGCGGGCCCGCGCCATCGCCGGCGCGCGCCAGGCGCTGGAAAGCCCGCGCGGCCAGGCCGGGCGCGCCTTCTGGGCGGCCGCCCTGCCCGGCCCCTTCGGCCACCCGCCGGGCGGCACCGCCGAGACCATCGCCGCCCTTCCCGCCGAGGTGCTGCGCGGCGTGCCCGCCCGCCAGTTCCGCCGCGGCGGCCTCTGCCTCGCCGCCTCCGGCGCCATCACCGCCGCCCAGCTTCGCGACGTCATGACGGCCCTCTTCGCCGACTGGCCCGCCGAGGCCCCGGCCGCCCTCCCGGCCCTGCCCCCCTTCTCCGCCCGCGGCGTGCAGGTCGTGGGCATGGACAGCCCGCAGTCGAGCGCCGTCTTCGGCCAGCCCGGCCTCGCGGTCGACGATCCCGACTGGGAGGCGGCCGGCGTGGTCCTGCGCGTGCTCGCGGGCGGCGGCTTCTCGTCGCGCCTGATGAACGCGGTGCGGGTGGAGCGCGGCCTCGCCTACGGCATCAACGCGGGGCCCGAGCCCGTCGCGGGCCGCAGTGTCATCGTCGGCTCCGTCGCGACCGAGAACGCTCGCATGGCCGAAACCATCTCGGTACTGCGCGGCGAATGGGCCCGCATGGCCGCCGCCGGCCCCACCGACGCCGAGCGCGAGGAGGCCATCGCCTACCTCACGGGCAGCCAGCCGCTCTCCTTCACCTCCACCCGGCAGGTGGCGGGCATCCTCCTGGCGCTGCAGCGGAACAAGCGGCCGCTCGACTGGCTCGCGAACCGCCCCGCGCGCCTCGAGGCCCTCTCGCGGGACCGCCTGTCCGAGGTCGCGGCGCGCGTGCTGCGGCCGGACGACCTCGCGGTCACGGTGGCGGGGCGCCCGGTCGGGCTCTGACGCCGGGGCGTCGGCCGCCGGCGCGCCACCGCCGCGGTCGTCAGCCCACGATCTGCCAGTAGGTGCCGGGGTTACTCACCCCGCTGCCGGCCAGGATCTGCAGCCCGTTCATCTGCCACATCCCGACCTCGCCGGCCTGCCCGCGCCAGAGAACATCGTCGCGGCCATCGTCGTTGAAGTCCCCGGTGCCCGCGACCTTCCAGTAGTTTCCCGGGCTGCCCAGGCCACCCCCGGCCTGGATCTGCGGCCCGTTCATCTGCCACATCCCGACCTCGCCGGCCTGACCGCGCCAGAGGACATCGTCGCGGCCATCGCCGTTGAAGTCGCCGGTGCCCGCCACGATCCAGTAGTTGCCGGGATTGCCGACGGCGCCGCTGCCGGCGATCTGCAGCCCGTTCATCTGCCAGATCTCGACCTCGCCGGCCTGCCCGCGCCAGAGGATGTCCGCGCGCCCGTCCCCGTTGAAGTCGCCGGTGCCCGCGACCTTCCAGTCGTTGCCCGGGTTGCCCACGCCGCCCCCGGCCTGGATCTGGGACCCGTTCATCTGCCACATCCCGACCTCGCCGGCCTGCCCGCGCCAGAGGACATCGTCGCGGCCATCGCCGTTGAAGTCGCCGGTGCCCGCCACGCCCCAGTAGCCGCCGGGGTTGCCGACGCCGCCGCCGGCCAGGATCTGGGACCCGTTCATCTGCCACAGCCCGACCTCGCCGGCCTGACCGCGCCAGAGGATGTCCGCGCGCCCGTCGCCGTTGAAGTCGCCGGTCTCCGCCACGGTCCAGTAGCTGCCCGGGCTGCCCACGCCGCCGCCGACGACGATCTGCGGCCCGCTCATCTGCCACATCCCGACCTCGCCGGCCTGCCCGCGCCAGAGAACATCGGTGTGGCCGTCGTCGTCGAAGTCCCCGCGCGCGCCGCGGAGGAGGACATCACGGTCCGTGAACCGCAGCGCCTCGATGTTGATGAGCGTGTCCGTCCCGAGCCCGAGCGCCGTGACCGCGTAGCCGCTGGGCGTGCGGGTCCAGCTGACCAGGTTGCTCGACACCGCGTAGACCGCCACGTCGTAGCCGGCGCTGCCGTCGATCAGGTCGTTCCCGCCCCCGCCGACCAGCACGTTGTTGTAGGCGTTGCCCTGGATGGTGTCGTTCCCGGCGCCGCCGATCCCCGTCTCGACCACGGAGCCGAAGGCGATCGCCAGGTTGTTGGTCATGCCATTGAAGCTGCTGAAGTGGCCGTCGCGCAGGTCGAGCGTCGCCGCGGAGGAATAGCCCGAGAGATCCAGGGCGTTGTTGCGACCGCTGTCGTAGACGGTGACGACCGGGTTGCGGTTGTAGCCGAAGTCGAAGAAGTCCCGCAGCGGTCCCGTGATGTTGGTGTTGAACCCGAAGACCTGCCCGCCGGAGAGCGGCCCGCCGACGGCCGCGCCGTAGAGCTGCTGGATCGCCATGACGTCCAGCGGCATCCAGGTGTGGGGCGCCTCGCGCGCGTAGCCGTCGCTGGCTGTTCCCCAGTCGATGCCGGCGCCCGGGTAGGTGCTCCCAAACTTCAAGCCCGCGTTCGAACCGTCCGAGTAGATGTAGGACATGACGGTCCAGGCGCGGTTGTCGAACTGGCTGAACTGCTGCGTCGCCGGGTTGACGGAGCCGTTGTAGGCGCCGCCGTGCCCCAGCCCCAGCAGGTGCCCCACCTCGTGCACGACGGTGCTGAGACCGTAGCCGCCGATCGGCGTGTTCGGGTTGCCGCCGAGGTCGAAGCCCGTCTCGCTGGTGCTGATGCTGATCAGGCCGCGGTCGATGTGAGCGGTCGCCCAGCCGACGCCGTCCCGGTAGGCGGTGTCGGCGTAGGCCCCGTCGCCGTACGGGCCGCGCTGCAGCCTCACGGCCCCGCCGCTGGCGACCTCGGTGAAGGAGACGTTCGCCACCGCCGACCAGAGCGCGAAGCTCTTTGCGAAGGTGGCCTTCTCGGTCGCGCTGAACGCGGAACGGAGATCGAAGTAATAGGTCAGGGTGCCGCCCGGCGATCCGACCCCGTCCGCACCCCATTTCTGCGCGGTCTCGCCGAACGTCGTCCAGTAGGAGTTCGCCCCCGTCGCGCGCGAGCCGTTGGGGTTGAGGCCGGTCAGGAAGGTGACCTCGGACAGCAGGGTGGCGTTGGACGCCAGGCTCGAGGCCGGTCCCGGAGCCACCGCTGCGGCCGGCGCGCCGGCCCGGGCCGCCTCCGGCTTCGTCGCCGCGCCGTCCAGGTACCCGCCGCCCGCCTCCGCCCAGGAGCCCTGCGGCGAGGCGCCGACCTCGGTTTCGGTCTCTACCAGCCCGTCCCGCGCGGCGTCGGCAGGTTCTGCCCGAAGCGGACGGCGTAGGCTGCTGATCATGGAGGATGTGAGCATCTCGCCCACGGGCCTACAACCGTTTCATTACCCCGCGATTAAGGCAGGCGCCGCCCATCCGGGCGCGGCGTCCGATCCAGCAGGCGGGCGCCATCGCGGCCGGGCGGCGTGGGCTCCGCCCCCGCTTCCAGCCCCGCAACGGCTGCCGGAAGCGGGGGGGCGGCGACGCTCCCCAGTTCGTCTGAGACCCGCGCCGGGCCTCAGACCCCCAGCGTCCCCGCCTTCGCCGCCGCGTAGCGCTCCGCCACCCGCTCCCAGTTCACCACGTTCCACCAGTTGGCGAGGTATTCCGGGCGCCGGTTCTGGTACTTCAGGTAGTAGGCGTGCTCCCACACGTCGTTGCCCAGCAGCACCCGCTCCCCGTCGAACAGGGGGCTGTCCTGGTTCGGGCGGGTGGTCAGCGCCAGCTTGCCGTCGCGCGCGACCGTCACGAAGACCCAGCCGCTGCCGAAGCGGCCCGCGCCCGCCGCGTTGAAGTCCGTCCGCATCTTGTCGAAGCCGCCGAGGTCGCGCGCGATGGCCTCCGCGAGCTCGCCCGAGGGCGCCCCGCCGCGGCCGCCCATGACCGGCCAGAACATGCTGTGGTTCGCGTGCCCGCCGCCGTTGTTGCGGACCGCCGTGCGGATGCCCTCGGGCACCTCGTTGAGCTTCGCGAGCAACTCGTGCAGCGGCAGCGCCGCGAGCTGCCCGTGGTCCTTCAGGGCGTTGTTCAGGTTGGTGACATAGGCCTGGTGGTGCAGGTCGTGGTGGATCCGCATCGTCGGCGCGTCGATGGAGGGCTCGTTCGCCTCGGCCGCGTAGGGCAGCGGCGGCAGGCTGTGCGGGCCCGAGGGGGCGGGAGCCTGCGCCCGGGCGGGCCGCGTCGCGGCGGCGGCGGCGAGCGCGGGAAGCGCGGCGAGGACGGCACGGCGGGAGGATCGGATCACGGCGCGGGGTTCCCTTGCTCGGGTCGCCGTCGCGGCGCCCGCAGCCGTAAGGCCCCGCCGCGCCCGCGGTTGCGGCGCGCGCCCTATCCCGCCCCGCCGCGCCCCTGGGCCAGCAGCGCCGCCCCGAGCGCCGCGGCGGCGAGCGGCACGGGCAGCCAGGGCGCCGGCAGCGCCCCCGCGCGGAGCATCGCGGCGACCGTGCTCTCCCCCAGCGCCAGCCCGAAGGACAGCGCCGCCCCGAGCGCGAGCGCGGAGCGCAGCCGCGGCCGCAGCAGCCGCCGGGCCGCCAGCGCCGGGGGGGCCCCGCAGGCCTCCGCGGCGCGCAGCAGGGCGGGGTCGATCCGCCCCGCGGCCAGGCGGACCAGCGCGGCCACCACGGGCGCGCCGAGCAGCGCGTGCCAAAGCGCGGTCGCGACACCGCCCGCCTCGCCCGCGGCCAACAGCAGCGCCGCGCCCGGCAGCACCGGCGGCAGCAGCAGCGGCAGCGCGATCACGGCCAGCGCCGCGCGCCGCCCCGGGAAGCGCGTGGCGAGGCCCAGCCCGGCCGCGCCCCCGAGCGCCGTCGCGAGGAGGGCGGCGGCCAGCGCGGCGAGCAGCGCCCCGGCGGGCGAGGCCGCGCCCCCGGCCGCCTCCCCCGCGAAGGGCAGCGCAAGCAGGGGCAGGAAGGCCGCGAGCAGCGCCAGGGGCCCGAGCACGGCCCTCACGCCGCCACCCCGCGGCGCGGCCGGAGAAGCGGCCCAAGCAGCAGCCCCGCGGCGACCAGCGCCGGGACCAGCAGCCAGGCCGCCAGCGCCCCCGCCTCCCCCCATTCCCCCGCCCCCGCGGCGGCGGCCAGGACCGTGGAGGCCAGCGGCCGCCCGGGCAGCAGGACGGCCGGCACGGCGAGCGCCCCCAGCGCCTGCGCGAAGACGAGCGCCGCGCCGGCCGCGATCCCCCGCCGGGCGAGGGGCAGGCGAACGCGGCGGAGCACCATCCCCGGCGGCACGCCGAGCGCCGCGGCCGCCCGCGGCAGGTCCGGCCCCGCCCGGCGCAGCGCGAGGGCGACCGGCAGCGCCATCAGCGGCACGAGCCCGAGGGCGAGCGCGGCGAGGGCGACCGCCGTCCCTCCCTCCGTCAGAACCGACCACCCCGCCGCCCGCGCCGCCTCCCCGGCCAGCAGGGGAAGCGCCGCGAGGGCCGCCCGCGGCGCGGCCCGGCCCGGCGGCGCCTCGGCGATCCAGCGCGCCAGCGGCCAGGCGATGACGAGGCAGGCGAGCGTCGCCAGCGCCGCCCCGCCCACCCCGCGGGCAAGGATCGCGCGGGCGTGGGGCCCCTGCGCGCTGTCTTCCAGCCCGCCCGCCGCCGTGCGCCGCAGCCCGAGCGCGGCCAGCGGGTGGAAGGCCGAGGCCGGGGCCCCGGCCTGGCGCAGCGCGGCCCAGGTCTCCGCCTCGCCCCAGGCGGGATCGGCGACGAGGACCGAGACGGCGCGGCCCGTGCGCGTCTCGGCCACGCGCTCGGCGGTGCCGGGCAGCACGCCCTCCAGCACCGGCAGGTCCGCCACCAGCCGGGCGGCGGCGCGCGCCAGCGCCGCGGTGCCCGGGGCGCCCGCGGCGCGCAGCGCGGCGAGGTCGGCCGCCAGCGTCTCGAAGGCGGCGTCGTCGGGCAGGCCGGTGCCGTCCCAGCGCTGCAGCGCGCCGGCGGTGCGCGGCAGGGCGGGCGCCACCTCGCGCTCGAGCACGGCGCGCGACAGCAGCAGGCCGAGCGGCACGACGCCGCCCGCCACCACCAGCAGCACGAGGGGCATGACCATCAGGGCGGCCATGAGGGGGCTGCGCGTCAAGGCAGGATTCCGGAAAAGGGGATGGGGGCGGGCCTAGCTGCCCAGCCAGGCGGTGAAGCGGCGCTCCAGCCGGTCGAGGTGGCGGTGCCAGAAGGCGTCGTCGATCCGCAATGCGCCGCGCCGGTTGTCGGGCGCGGTGGGCAGGCTGGCCAGCACGTCGTCGGGCAACCCGTCCTCGGCGCCGCGGGCGGTAACGCCGTAGGGGATGCGCGGCGGCAGCCCCGCCTGCACCTCGGGATTGCCCACGAAGCGGAGGAAGGCGAGCGCCCGCTCCCGGTTCGGGCTGCCCCGCAGGATGGCCCAGCTGTCCTGCGCGATGAGCTGCCCCGCCCAGACCGTGCCGAGGTCGGCGGCGTCCTCCCGGTTCGCGACCTCGATCCGCCCGTTGTAGGAGACCGCCATCGCCGCCTCCCCCGCCACCAGCAGGCGCGGCGGTTCGCTGCCCTGCTCCCACCAGCGCAGCGCGGGGCGGATCGATTCGAGGCGGCGGAGCGCGCGGTCCACCCCGCCGGTGGTGGCGAGCGCGGCGTAGACGCCCCCGGGCGGCACCCCGTCCGAGAGAAGCGCGATCTCGAGCGTCGTCTTCGCCCCGCGGCGCATCGCGCGGCGGCCGGGGAAGCGCGCGGTGTCGAAGAAGTCCGCCCATCCCTCAGGGGGCAGGTCGGCGCGGCGGTAGGCGAGGACGAAGCCGTAGAGGATGTTCCCCACGCCGCAGGCGCTGAGCGTGCCGGGAACGTAGCGCTCGGCGCCGCCGACCTGCTCCGGGCGGATCGGCTCCAGCAGCCCCTCCTCGCAGCCCAGCTCCAGCTCGTCCCCCTCGACCTGCACGATGTCCCAGCGCGCCGTCGCCGCGCGGTCGCGCAGCACCTCGATGCCGCCGTCCCAGGTCTCCTCCAGCAGGCGCTGGCCAGTGGCGCGCTGGAAGGGGCGGAACATCGCCTCGCGCTGCGCGTCCTGGTAGGCGCCGCCCCAGGAGACGACGGTGAGGTCCCGCGCCTGCGCGCGCGCGCGCCGCGGGCCCAGCGCCGCCAGCAGCGGGGCGGCCAGCAGGGGGGCGGACACGAGAAGCCGGCGCGTGGTGGGGCGCATGGGGGCGTCCTTTGGCCCGGTCGGTGGCTAGTCAGCGGCCGAGTCAGCGGCTCGGTCGAATCTGCGCCGCACCATACGGTGGAACTGTCTGGTGCGGCACCCGTTCCGGTGCCCCTTTTTTCGTTCGGGTCCAATGTTCGCCACGAGCTAAGCCCCTGGCGGCCTTGACCCACAACAAGAGCTGAAAATCACGGCGACACAAAGCAGGGAGATGAGAGACAAATGGCGGCCCCTCAAGAACCACCCCTTTTCGCATAAAACCGAAACAAACGAAGTGTCATTGGATCACACGCCCCGGCAAATTACCCCTTGCAAACCGCCACGAGCCTGACATTTTTGCTTAGACAAGCCACTCAGATTTATAATGGAAGATCAATGTTCTCTTCGCGTCCAAGCTACGTCTCGTGGCTTGTCTGCGCCTGGTTTTACTTCGGTGAAAACAAGCTTGCATGGTCGCAAGCGTCCGCATCTGGCGGAACCGCGCAATTCATAATATTGTTGGCAAACGCCGTTTTGTCAGGCCTTGTTACGATATTTATTGCTCTTCTGGCCATTCGCCTTGATGCGAGAAAAACAGCAAATCAGGAATTAATAAAGAAGCGGATTGCGATCTACGATGCGGTTGCTCCAAAATTAAATGACCTGCTGTGTTTTTTCCTTTTGCAAGGCCCTTGGAGGAAACTTCCTCCTCCGCTGATGATCGAGCGGAAGCGTGAGTTGGACCAGATGATGTGCGTCTACGGTCCATTGTTCGACAAGGCTGTCTTCGATCAATATAACGCATTCATCCACTCGTGCTTCCGAACGTTCAACGGGGTCGGCCGGGACGCCTGTTTGCGCGCCGATCTCACCCGTCTCCAAGAGACATGGGGAACGCAATGGAACTCGGAATGGAACGGGTTTTTTGTGGACGCAAAACAGAAAGCGACCAATCAGGAAATCGCCCGCGGATACAATAATCTTCTTCATCTTCTTGCGTTGGAGATCGGCATTCGTGCGCAGCCTTCAGATGACAGCAAACCGAAGCTCAGAAACCGCTTGCGCACCATCTTCAAGCAATGAAAGATTGATTAGCTTACGAACAGCAGATTGCAGCGCCATACAACCAAGAACAACCGAAAGGCCACATACACAGGAGCGACTTGGCGTGCGAATGAGCAGTGCAACGAAAAGATGGGTTCCTCTTGGCTCGCGTAGCTAAGGCGCCTCACGGGGACCGGCTCCGCATCCATCCACTTTCGGAGCACAGCCGCTAAAATCCGAATCAGACCTTCTTGGTGCAGCGCCCGCCTCAGGCCGCGTGGACCCGCGCCGCCCCGAGGTCCCAGGCGATGGAGGCCTCCTCCCCCGGCTCCGGCAGGGGCAGCCCGGCCGGGCGGTGGCAGAGCAGCTCCGCCCCCTCGCCGATCGCGAGCCGCAGCCGCAGGTGGTCGCCGGCGAAGCGCGCCTCGATCAGCCGGGCCGCGACCGCGTCCTCCCCCATCTCGGCCGGGGGCACCGGCGCGACGGCCACGCGCTCGGGCCGGATGAGGAGGACGCAGCGCCCGCCCCGCGCCGGCCCGCCGCCGGCGCCCGCCACCGGCACCCCCACCGCCTCCAACCCGCAGTCGAGCTGGACGTGGCAGGACCCCCCCTCCACCGCCAGCACCTTGCCCGGCAGGCGGTTGCAGGGCCCAGTCATGGCGGCGACGACGGGGTCGGCCGGCCGGTCGTAGAGGTCGCGCGGCGCGCCGGCCTGGAGCAGCCGCCCGCCCTCCATCACCGCCACGCGGTCCGACAGGGTGAGGGCGAGGGCCGCGTCGCGCGTCGCGTGCAGCACCGTCAGGCCGAGCTCCGCCCGCACGCGCAGCAGGTCGGCCACCAGCGCCTCCCGCGCCGCCCCGTCGAGCGTGCCCAGCGCGTCGTCGAGCAGCAGCAGGGCGGGGGCGTGGACGAGCGCGCGGGCGAGGGCGACGCGGACGCGGAGCGCCGGCGCCAGCCCGCCCACCGGGCCCGGGTGAAGCGCGGCCGGCACGCCCCAGCGCGCAAGCATGGCGGCGGCGCGCTCCTCGCGCTCGCCGCGCGCGACCCCGCGGGCCTCCAGCGGGAAGGCGGCGTTGCCGAGCACGGTCATGTCCGGGAAGAGGTCCGCACCGGCCGAGACGAGGCCGATGTCGCGCTTCCAGGCCGGCAGGCCGGCCGTGCGCTCGCCCTTGATCAGCACCGCGCCCGCGTCGGGCGCGAGGAAGCCCGCGGCGAGGTCGATGACGGCGCTCTTCCCCGCCCCGGCCGGGCCGAGCAGCCCGAGGATCTCCCCCCGCGCGACCGCCAGGTCCATCCCCGCGAGGACGGGCGGCGCCTCCCCCCGCCCCGCCTTCCGCACCCCGTCGAGCGTAAGGACGGCCATCGCCATCGCGGCGGGCATCGCCGGCTGCGGCGCGGGGCGCGCGGGCTCGCGGTGGAACACCGTCCCCTCCGTTCCGAAGCTCACCAGTCGCCGCGCCATGGGGGGGTCCTCCAGCGCGGGCAGGCATCGCGGCAGGGGGCGGCGGTGTCAACCGTCATCGCGCCTCCGCGAGCGCCTTCGGCGGGAAAGCGCCGCCGCGCGCGGGAGGGCCTCCCTTGCCGGGCGCCCGGGCGGCGGCTAGGCGAGAGGAGGAGAAGCGAGGAGGCGGGAATGGAGACGGCGGAGCCGAGCGTGGTGGCGCGCGTGGAGGGCCGGGCCGGCACCATCCTGATGAACCGCCCGCGGGCGCTGAACGCGCTCGACGGCGCGATGATCGGCCTCCTCTCCGAGGCCGCGCGGCGCTTCGCCGAGGACCCGGCGGTGGACCTCGTGGTGCTGGAGGGCGCCGGCGGCCGCGCCTTCTGCGCCGGCGGCGACGTGCGCGCCATCCGCGCCGCGGCGCTGGCCGGCGACGGCGCGACCATCGAGGGCTTCTTCGCCGCGGAATACGCGCTCAACCAGGCCATCGCGGACTACCCCAAGCCCTGGATCAGCCTCATCGACGGCGTCTGCATGGGGGGCGGCATCGGCGTCTCGATCCACGGCAGCCACCGCGTGGTGACGGAGGGCGCGCTGCTGGCCATGCCCGAGACGGCCATCGCCCTCTTCCCCGATGTCGGCACCTCCCACGCGCTCCCGCGCCTGCCCGGCCCCCACGGCGCCATGGGCAAGTGGCTGGCGCTGACCGGCGCCCGCCTGAAGGGCGCGGAGGCGGTGGAGGCCGGGCTCGCCACCCACCACGTCCCGCGCGAGCGCCTGGCCGCGCTGCGCGAGGCGCTGCTGGCCGGGGACGCCGCCGTGGTCGCCCGCCACGCCGCCGCCGTGCCGCCCGGCCCGGTGGAGGCGGCGCGCGGCGCGATCGAGCGCGCCTTCGCCGCCGACGACCTCCCCTCCATCCTCGCGGCCCTGCGGGCGGAGGGCACGGAATGGGCGGGGGCGCAGCTCGAGGCGCTCGCCCGGATGTCGCCGACCTCGCTCGCCGTCACGCTCGAGCTGCTGCGGCGCGGCGCCACCATGGACCTGCCGGCCTGCCTCGCCATGGAGCTGGCCCTCACCCGCGCCGTGACGCGCCACCCCGACTTCGCGGAGGGCGTGCGCGCCGTGCTCGTGGACAAGGACAACGCCCCCCGCTGGTCGCCGCCCGCCATCGAGGCGGTGGACCCCGCGGCCGTCGCGGCGATGTTCGCGGGCTGAGCCGTGCTTTTTAAGGGCTGCCTTAAGACGGGGCCGCTCAGGCCCCGCCGAGCAGGCCCCGGCGCAGCCCCGCGCTCTCGGCGTTGGGGCCGATGAAGCTCGCCAGCATCATCGCGCCGTTCGCGGCGGTGACGGTCGCGGGGGGCTCGCCGGCATAGGCGATCTCGGTGCGGTCGGGCAGGAAGAGCCAGTCCTCCACCTGCCCCGCCGGCAGGTCGCGCAGCCGGGCGCGGAAGGCGGGGGGCATTTCGCAGGCGCAGCCGTCCCGGAACCCGTCCTCCCAGCCGCCCACCAGCCGGTCCTTCGGCACGGGGACGGCGTAGCGGAGGCGGAGCAGCTTCGTGCCGTTCGAGGCGATGATGGCCGCGGCGTCCCCGCTCCGCCGCTCGAGGTAGAGCCAGCCGCGGAAGACCTCGATCAGCAGGAAGCGGCGCACCCCCGTGCCGTTCAGCACCAGGCGCCGCCCGGCGACCTGCATCTCCGCCGGCGCCTCCTGCGCGCGGGCCGGGCGCGCGGGGAGAAGGGCCGGGAGGGCGAGGAGGGGCAGCGGCGCGAGGAGCCGGCGGGGGAGGACGGGCCGCGGCACGGAAGCTGCGTGTCCCGCGGGAGCGCCCCCCTTGCCCACCACCGGGAGACCGTCTCGCGCCATGCCGTTCCTCCTCTCGCGCCGCCGGGTCGCGGCCCTCCTGCCCGCGTCGCTCGCCGCGCCGCGCGTCCTGCGGGCCCAGGAACGCGCGCGGGTGCGACTCGTCCTCAACTTCGGCGTAGATGGTTCCACCGCCCCGTTCTACCACGCCGAGGCTCGCGGCTACTTCCGGGAGGCCGGGCTGGAGGTGCAGATCGATCCCTCCAACGGCTCGGGCGACGCCATCACGCGGGTGGCGAGCGGCGCTTATCAATTCGGCGTCGGCGACCTCTCGACGCTGACCGAGTTCGCCTCCCGCCAGCCCGGCAACGCCCCGCGCGCGGTCATGGTGCTGCAGAACCGCTCGCCCCAGGCCGTCGTCAGCCTCCGCTCCGCCGGCATCGTCGCGCCGCGGGACCTCGAGGGGAAGGTGATCGGCAACGGCGTGTCGGATGGCGCCTCCCGCATGTTCCCGGCCTTCCTGCGGATCAACGGGGTGGACGAGGCGAAGGTGGGGCGGCGGCAGGTGACGGCCCAGCTTCGCGACCAGATGCTGCTGACCCGCCAGGTCGCGGGGGTGACGGGCTTCGACTACACGACCTTCTTCAACATCAAGGCCAACGGCGTGCGGCTGGAGGAGGTGAGCTTCCTCGGCTACGCCGACCACGGCATCGACAGCTACGGCAACTCGATCCTGGCCGGGCAATCCGTGATCCGGGAGCAGCCGGAGGTGGTGCGCCGCTTCCTGGCCGCCGCCACCCGCGCCTGGCGCGAGGCCGCGGCCGATCCCCGCGCGGCGGCCGCGACCATCGCCGCGCAGTCGCCGCTGGTGGACGCGGGGCTGGAGGCGGAGCGGCTGACCTGGCTGGCGCAGCGCCAGGTCCTCACCCCCGCCACCCGCGCCCGGGGCCTGGGCGACGTGGAGCCGGCGCGGCTGGCCGAGACGATCGCGACGGTGGCGAGCGGCTTCGGCCTCGCCCGCGTCCCCGCGCCGGAGGAGGTCTATGACGGCCGCTTCCTGCCGCCCCGCGCGGAGCGGATGCCGCTGGCCTGACAGGACCGGTCATGGCCTGACATGACAGGCTTCGCGACCCTTGACCTTCCCACGGTGGCAAGCCCCACCTCCGGGCCCCGCCGGGCGTTGCTCCGGCAGCGGGCAGAGAGGGCAGGAACGGGCGCATGGCTTCCACGATCCACCAGGGGCGGGCGCGCCGCCTGGCCGCGTTGACCCTGGCGCTGGGCGCCGGCCTGTCCCTCGCCGCGCCGCCCGCCCGGGCCCTCGTCGGCGAGGGCTCGGACGAGGGCGTGCAGCCCGTCGTCTCCACCTCCTACACCGTGGTGGGCC
Organism: Muricoccus nepalensis; assembly: GCF_006438825.1. Lineage (GTDB taxonomy): Bacteria > Pseudomonadota > Alphaproteobacteria > Acetobacterales > Acetobacteraceae > Roseomonas > Roseomonas nepalensis. Next base: position 110,399 of record NZ_RCZP01000006.1, on the reverse strand, counting down.
GGGCGGGGCTGGAGGCCGCGCTGCGGGCGGACCGCGGCTACGTGACGGGCATGCGGGCGCACCACGCGGGCGCGCTGACGATGTCGGACGAGTACCTGGCCGACCCCGCGGCGCGGAGCCCGGCGCTGCGGGCGCTCGCCGTCGCCATCATCCACAACCAGCGCTTCGAGATCGCGCTGCTGGACGGCGTGGCGCGGAACCTCGACCGGGGCGGGAGCACCCTGGGCGGCGTCGCGGTCCAGCCCTCGGCCTCCGAGGGGCTGGCGGTGGGCCAGCGCTTCGCCCGCTACCCCATCCCCGGCCCGCTCACGCCCTTCGCCGCGCCCGGCGAGGCCGTGACCGTCCGCGACGTGCAGTTCGCCAAGGCGATGACCATCCACCACCAGGGGGCGCTCGACATGGCCGGCGCCTACCAGGCCGACCCGGCCGGGCGGAACAGCTTCCTGCGCCTGCTGAACGTCGACATCATCACGGACCAGACGCAGGAGATCGCCCTCATGCGCCGGGTGGCAGCGGCCTACCCGGGGGACGCGGCGGCGGTGCCGGTGCCGGCCTCGATGATCCACGGGATGGAGGGGATGGCGCATGGCGGGCACGGCGCCGGTCCCGCCGCGCCGGCCCCGGATCCCCACGCGGGGCACGGCGGCGCGGCATCGCCGGCCCGCGCCCCGGCCCCGGCGCCATCGCCCGCCTCCCCGCGCCGCGCCGCACCCTCGGGGCACAGGGGCCACGCGCACTGACCGCGCCGGCGCTCAGTCGGCGGGGGCCGCGGCCTCCGCCGCGCGGGCACGGGGGGCGACCTGGGGGACCAGCAGCGCGAGCAGCAGGGTGATGACTGCCGTGCCCAGCACCGCCCAGAAGGTGAGGTGGAGCGAGGCGTCGAGCGCGGCCCGCACCGTGCCGTCCACCACCGTGCTCCCGGCGCCGCCGCCGTGCTCCAGCAGGCGGCGGATGGCGTCGTAGTCGATCCCCGCCGCGGCGCCGCCGGAGCGGGCGAGGCCGATGTTCAGCACGCCGCCAAGCACCGCCGCGCCGAGCGCGCTGCCCAGGTTGCGGGAGAAGACGTTGGAGGCCGTCGCCGCCCCGCGCTCGGACCAGCCGACGCTCTCCTGCACCATCACGATGGCGGAGATGCTGAGGAAGCCCATGCCGAGGCCGAGGACGAAGGAGCCCGCGCCGGCGACCCAGGGCGAGGAATCTGGCCCGAGCAGCACGAAGGCGACCGAGCCCGCCGGCACCAGCGCCGCCCCGAAGAGAAGGCAGGCGCGGAGCCCGAAGCGGCCGAAGAGGCGCGCGGCGACGGTGGCGCCGAGCGGCCAGCCGAGGACCATCACCGTCAGCGTGAAGCCGGCGACGAGGGCCGAGCGCCCCATGACCGCCTGGACGTACATCGGCAGGAAGGTGGTCAGGCCGATCATCGCCATGCCGCTGAACAGGACGGAGGCGTTGGAGGTGGCCAGCGGGCGGCGGAGCCAGAGGGCGACGTCGAGGATCGGGTCGGGCGCGCGGCTCTCCTGCCAGAGGAAGGCGGCGGTGCAGACGAGACCGCCCACGAGCGCCGCGATGGAGAGCGCGGTGCCGGGCTCGGTCGCCGCCACCATCAGCCCCGCGACGGCGAGGGTGAGGAGGAGGGCGCCGGCCGCGTCCACCGGCCGCCTCTCCCGCGCCACGTCCTCGCGCAGGAAGAGCCAGAAGCCGGCGGCGGCGAGGAGGCCGATCGGGATGTTCATCCAGAAGATCCAGGCCCAGCTCACGTGCCCGATGATCACCCCGCCCACCAGCGGCCCGGCGACCGAGGAGATGCCCCAGACGCTGGCGAGCCAGCCCTGGATGCGCGCCCGTTCCTCCACCGTGTAGAGGTCGCCCACCACGGTGAGCGAGACCGGCTGGATGGCCCCCGCGCCGATGCCCTGCACGAGGCGGAAGGCGATGAGGGACGGGATCGACCAGGCGAAGCCGCAGAGGATCGATCCCGCGAGGAAGATCGCGATGCCCCAGAGCATCACGGGCCGGCGCCCGTGGATGTCGGCGAGCTTGCCGAAGACCATGGTGGTGGCGGTCTGGGCGAGGAGGAAGGAGGCGAAGACCCAGGAGTAGAGGTGGAGGTCGCCGAGCTGCCCCGCGATGCCCGGCATGGCCGTGGAGACGATGGTCGCCTCGATCGCGATCATGAACATCGAGGCCATGACCGAAGCCAGGACCAGGGGGCGGCGCAGCTTGGGCGGGTTGGGCATCGGCGCCCGTTAGACCCGCGGCGGTTGCGGGGGAACCGGTCGCCGCGTCACCTTCGGGGGAGGTCGGGCGGGGGAGGTCGGGTCGCTAGTTCCGCCGCCGCCGCTCGGTCGCCTCGGCCCGGCGCATGTCCACGAAGACCGCGTAGTCCTCGTGCCGCGTCGGCACCCAGCCGACGGCGCTGCCGCGCTCCACGGCCTTGTGGATGTCGGGATGGGCGGCGGGGAGGGCGAGGTGGAAGTCCACCATGTCCTTCTTGAAGGCCGCCGGCAGGTCGGCGCGGACGACGATCGGCCCGTTCTGGATGGGGCGGGAGCGCCAGATGATCCGGAGGTCCTTCATGTCCAGCAGCCCCTTCTCGACGGCGGCCGTCAGCACGCCGCGGGAGAAGCCGCGGCTCTCCTCGCCCTGGCCGGAGGACCAGCAGACGCCCGCGTCGTACTGCTTCTGAAGCACCGCCACGAGCGCCTGGTCGTGGCCGCCCGCGAAGCCCGTGCGGGAGAAGAAGGCGCCCGGCTCCGGGTTGATCCCGGCCGCGCGGAGCTCGGCGCGGGGGATGAGGTAGCCGGAGGCGGAGTTGGGGTCGGACCAGGCCATGGACTTGCCCCGCATGTCCTCGAGCTTCGTGATGCCCGAGTCCGCCCGGGCGTACATGAGGGCGACGTAGCTCGTGCTGCCGTCGGGCTCCTTGGTCACGAGGATGGGCTCCACGCCGCCGTTCGTGTCGAGCCAGACGCCGGCGTAGGCGGCGGGGGACATGTTGGCGATCTCGAGCGTCTTCGCGGCGAAGGCCTGCTGCACGCCCGAGTAGTCGGAGGCGAAGAACATCCGGGTGGGGACGCCGAAGGTGTCCTCGAAGAGCTTGCGGTAGGCGTCGTAGCGGCCGAGGCGGTCGCTCTCGGACTCGCCGCCGAGCACGCCCAGGCGGATCTGCGGGACCTGCGCGGCCCAGGCCCGCCGGCCCGGCGACGGCATGGCGGGCGCGGGGGGCGCGGCGGTCTGGGCGCGGGCGAAGGCGGGGAGGAGGGCCCCGGCGGCGACCAGGTGGCGGCGGCGGATCATCGGGCGGCTCCGGCAAGGGGGTCGCGCGCAGCCTGTCACGCCCGGGCGGCCCCGGGAAAGGCCCCCGGTTGCGCCGCGGGCGGCACCCGACCACCCTGGCGGGTATGGCAAGGCGGCAGGATGGCGCGCCCGGGAAGGAAGCGCGGCACGCCGCCATCCTCCAGGCGCTGAACACCGATCCCACGGTGCGGATCAGCGCGCTGGCGGCGCGGTTCGGGGTTTCGGGCGAGACGGTGCGGCGGGACGTGGAGGAGCTTTCCGCCCGCGGCGCGGTGCGGCGCACCTATGGCGGCGCCTCCGTCACCCACGCGGGCGTGCAGCCGGACCTGCTGGCCCGCGAGGCCATGGCCGGGGCCGAGCGCGGGCGGATCGGCGCCGCGGCGGCGGCGCTGGTGCAGCCGGGGGCGGTGCTGATGGTGGACGCGGGCAGCACCACCTCCCGCTTCGCGCGGGCGCTGGCGGCGCGGGGGATCGGGGCGACGGTGCTGACCAACAGCCTGCCCGTGGTCGCCGCCGCCGGGGAGGCCCCGGGGATCCGCGTGCTGGTGGCGCCCGGCGAGTTCCTGGCGGCCGAGCGCGCCCTCTACGGCGCCGAGACCGACGCCTTCCTCCGCCGCTTCAGCGCCGACATCGCCGTCATCGGCGCCTCCGGCCTGGTGGCGGAGGGGCCGACCGACGCCGAGAGCCGCGCGGCCTGGGTGAAGCGCGCCATGCTGGAGCGGGCGCCGCGGCGGGTGCTGCTGCTCGATTCCGGCAAGTTCGGGCGGGGCTACCTGGAGCACGTCGCGGACCTCTCGGCGCTGACGGACCTCGTGACCGACGCGCCCCCTCCCCCGGCCCTCGCCGCCGCGCTGGAGCGGGCGGGGGTGGCGGTGCACGTCGCGGAAGATGTTTGACCTTCCACATCGCTGAGTGGCATCCTCCACATCATCAGGAGGAACCATGCCCGCGCCGACGCCCCTGAGCGCCGCGCCGCCGGACCGGCTGGCCGCGCTGCGCTACGTGCTGACCGACATCGACGACACGCTGACCGAGGAGGGCCGGCTGCCGGCGCTCGCCTATTCGGCGATGGAGGCGCTCTCGGCGGCGGGGCTGGCGGTGGTCCCGGTGACGGGGCGCCCGGCCGGCTGGTGCGACGCGATCGCCCGGCAGTGGCCGGTGGCGGCCGTGGTCGGCGAGAACGGGGCGCTCTGGTACGCCGAGGACCGCGGGGCGCGGCGGATGATCCGCTGGCAGGCGCAGGACGAGGCGGCGCGGCGGGCGAACCGCGGGCGGCTGATGGATCTCGCCCGCGAGGCCATGGTGGCGGTGCCGGGCAGCGCCCTCTCGGCCGACCAGCCCTTCCGGCTGTTCGACGCGGCCGTGGACTTCGCGGAGGACGCGGGGCCACTCCCCCTTGCGGAGGCCGCGCGGATCGCCGCCGTCTTCGAGGCGGGGGGCGCGCGGGCGAAGGTCTCCTCCATCCACGTCAACGCCTGGTTCGGGGACTGGGACAAGCGCACGGGCATCGAGAGCCTGTTCGCGGCCCGTTTCGCGCCGCTGGCCTCGGTGATCGGGCGGGTGGCCTTCCTGGGCGACAGCCCGAACGACGCGCCGCTCTTCGCCGCCGTGCCGTTTTCCGTGGGCGTGGCGAATGTCGTGCCCCATCTTGAGGGGATTGCGGCCGCGCCCGCCTATGTCACGCGGGCACCGGGCGGGCGGGGCTTCGCGGAATTCGCGGAGGCGCTGCTCGCGGCGCGCAACGAACACAGGGAGGAGAACGCAGCATGAGAGAGACGCTTCTTGCGACGGCCGCGGCCGGGCTGATCGCGCTCGCGGCCCTGCCGGCCGCGGCCCAGGCGCCGGCGGCCGGCTGCTTCCGCGGCACGCTGGACGAGGGCTACTGCGACGAGAACCGCGACATGGTCGCGGACACGCCCGACGCCGCCCGGCAGCGCGATCCCTCGACGCTCGTCTTCGCCTACACTCCCGTGGAGGACCCCGCCCTCTACGCGAGCCAGTTCCGGCCGCTGATCGACCACCTCACGCGCTGCACGGGCAAGCGCACCGTGTATTTCCAGGTGACGAGCAACGCGGCGCAGGTGGAGGCCATGCGCTCCGGCCGGCTGCACATCGCGGGCTTCTCCACGGGGCCGACGGCCTTCGCCGTGAACCTCGCGGGCGCCGTGCCCTTCGCGGTGAAGGGCGGGCCGGACGGGTTCGAGAGCTACCGCGTGCTGATGCTGGTGCGCGCCGACAGCCCCTACCGCACGCTGGCGGACCTCAAGGGCAAGCGCGTCGCGCACACCTCGGCCACCTCCAACTCGGGCAACCTGGCGCCGCGCGCCTTCTTCCCGGGCCTGGGGCTGAACCCCGACGCCGACTACCGCGTGCTCTATTCCGGCGGGCACGACCGCAGCGTGATGGGCGTGAGCGCGGGCGACTACGACGCGGCGCCAGTGGCGTCGGACGTCTATTCCCGCATGGTCGCGCGCGGGCAGGTGAAGGGCGAGAACTTCCGCGTCATCTGGCAGAGCGACCCCTTCCCCACCTCCTCCTTCGCCATGGCGCATGACCTGCGGCCGGAGCTGCAGGCGAAGATCCGCCAGTGCTTCCTCGACTACCGCTTCCCGGAGGCGATGGTGCGCGACCTCGGCGGCAACGACCGCTTCTGGCCCGCGACCTACGCCGAGCAATGGGCGCCCGTGCGCGCCGTGGCGGACGCGGTGAACGCGCCCTACAGCCGCGCGGCCTTCGACGAGGAGAGCCGCAAGGAGCTGGAGGCCGAGGCCCGGCGCAACGCCGCGCAGAGCGCCCCGCGCACCCAGGAGGCGGCGCCGCACGCCACCCCCCAGGCGGCGTCCCCGGCGGCCCCGCGCCCGTGAGCGCCGCCCTCGACATCCGCGGCCTCACCAAGGAATACGTGCGCGGCAAGCCGGTGCTTCGGAACCTGGACCTGTCCATCGGCGCGGAGGGGATCACCGCCATCATCGGCCCCTCCGGCACCGGCAAGTCCACGCTGCTCCGCTGCATCAACCGGCTGGTCGAGCCGACGAAGGGCGAGATCCGGCTGACGGGTGCCGAGGGGACGATCGACGTCGCAAAGCTGCGCGGGCGGGGCCTGCGCCTCGCCCGGCGGCGGATCGGGATGGTGTTCCAGGAGTACAACCTCGTGGAGCGCCTCTCGGTCATGGAGAACGTGCTCTGCGGGCGGCTGGGCTACGTGCCGCTCTGGCGGGCCTGGCTGCGGAAGTACCCGGAGGAGGACATCGCCCGCGCCTTCGCGCTGCTCGACGCCGTCGGGCTGCCCGAGCACGCGACGCGGCGGGCCGACGCGCTCTCGGGCGGGCAGCGGCAGCGGGTGGGCATCGCCCGCGCCCTGATGCAGCGGCCCGACCTGCTGCTGGCGGACGAGCCGACCTCCTCCCTCGATCCCCGCACCTCCGTCGAGGTGCTGGAGATGCTGACGAAGCTGGCGGCGGCCGAGGGCGTGCCGGTGATCATCAACATCCACAACGTGGCGCTGGCCAAGCGCTACGCGCGCCGCATCGTCGGCATGCACGAGGGCGCCATCATCTTCGACGGGCCGCCCGAGGCGCTGCAGGACGACCACCTGCGCCGGATCTACGGCGGCGAGGACTGGCTGTGAGCGACACCACCCTTCCCGCCCCGCGGCGCACGCCCTTCGCGCCGGAATGGGGGATGCGCGTGCTCGGCGCGCTGCTCGTCGCCTATCTCGTCTACGCCTCCACCCAGCTCGACCTCGGCCTCGGCCGCTTCGTCACGGGGCTCGGCGAGGGCGGGCGGTTCCTCGCGCGCATGTTCCCGCCGAACTTCGCGCGCTGGGAGTTGCTGCTGGAGGGGATGGTCGAGAGCATCCAGATCGCCGTGCTGGCGACGGTGGGGGGCATCATCCTGTCCCTCCCACTCGGGCTGATGGCGGCGCGGAACCTCGCGCCCTGGTGGGTCTCGGGGCCGGTGCGGGCCTTCATCGCGGTGTGCCGCAGCCTGCACTACGTGATCGTCGCGATCCTCTTCGTGAAGGCGCTCGGCTTCGGGGCGCTGGCCGGTGTCGCGGCGCTGATCGTCGCCTCCGTCGGCTTCGTGGCGAAGCTCTTCGCGGAGGCCGTGGAGGAGATCTCCATGAAGCAGGTGGAGGCGGTGCGCTCCACCGGGGCTTCGGGCATGGCGGTGCTGCTCTACGGCGTGCTGCCGCAGGTGGCGTCGCGCTTCGTGGGCTTCGGGCTCTACCAGCTCGACAGCAACCTCCGTAACTCCACACTGGTGGGCGTGGTGGGCGCGGGCGGGATCGGCGGCACGCTCTTCGCGGCCTTCAAGCGCTTCGACTACGACTTCGTCTCGGCCATCCTGATCACCATCATCGGCCTCATCCTGCTCGCCGAGGTGGTGTCGGGCCGCATCCGGGCGGCCATGCAATGAGCGCCGCCAAGGGCGGCGACGCAATGAGCGCCGCCACCGGAGATACCCTGGCGCCGCTCCGGCGCGAGTGGATCCGGCACACGCCGGGCGAGCGGCTGGTGCGCTGGGCGATGTTCCTCGCCGTGGTGGCCGCCGTGGTCTGGGCGGTGCGGACGATCGACATCATCCCGGAGTTCCTGGCGGACGCGCCCGAGCAGATGGCGGACCTGCTGGTGCGGATGTGGCCGCCCGACCTCGCCTACTACCCGCGCACCGTCCACGCGGCGCTGGTGGAGACGCTGCACATCGCGACCCTGGGCACGGTCTTCGGCTTCGTCATGGCCATCCCGCTGGCGCTGATGGCGGCGCGCAACATCTGCCGCGTGCCCGCGCTGAACGCGCTGGCGCAGGTGGGGCTGGTGGCGTCGCGCTCGGTCAACTCGCTCGTCTGGGCGCTGATCTTCGTGGCGGTCTTCGGGCCCGGCGCGGCGGCGGGGGTGTTTGCCATCGCGTTCCGCTCCATCGGCTTCGTCGGCAAGCTGCTGGCCGAGGCGCTCGAGGAGATGAACCCCGGGCCGCGCGAGGCGCTGCGCGCGGCGGGCGCCCCCTGGGGCGCGGAGATGCTGAAGGCTGTCTGGCCGCAGGTGCGGCCAGCCGTCTGGGGCGTCGCGCTGTTCCGTTGGGACATCAACGTGCGCGAGAGCGCGGTGCTGGGCCTGGTGGGCGCGGGCGGCATCGGCGTGGTGCTGGAGGACGCGATCAACTTCTTCCAGTGGGACCAGGTGGCGACCATCCTCCTGGCCATCCTGGCGGTCGTGCTGATCGCCGAGATCGTGGTGACCCGCGTGCGGGCAGGGCTTCTCTGATGAACAATCCGGACAGCGTCGACCTTCTCGTCATCGGCGGGGGCGTGAACGGCGTCGGCATCGCGCGCGACGCGGTGGGGCGCGGCCACTCCGTCATGCTGGTGGAGCGCGGGGACATCGCGGAGGCGACCTCCTCCTCCTCCTCCAAGCTCATCCACGGCGGCATCCGCTACCTCGAAACCTACGAGTTCCGCCTTGTGCGGGAGGCGCTGGCCGAGCGCGAGGTGATGCTCTCCATCGCGCCGCACATCGTCTGGCCGATGCGCTTCGTGCTGCCGCACCGGCCGGAGATGCGGCCGCGCTGGATGATCCGCGCGGGGCTGTTCCTCTACGACCACCTGGCCAGCCGCAAGTCGCTGCCGGGCAGCGAGGCGCTGGCGCTCGACCGGCTGCCGCAGGGCGCGCCGCTGAAGCAGCCGCAATTCGCGCGCGGCTTCGCCTATTCCGACTGCTGGGTCGAGGACAGCCGCCTCGTGCTGCTGAACGCGCGGGACGCGGCGGATCGGGGCGCGACCGTCCTGCCGCGCACCGAGTTCCTCCGCGCCGAGCGAAGCGCCGAGGCCTGGACCGCGACGATCCGCGGCGCGGACGGGGGGGAGCGCACGGTGCGCGCCCGCGCCATCGCCAACGCCGCCGGCCCCTGGGTGATGGGCGCGCAGGACGCGACGGGCACGGCGCTGGAGGGGCGCGTGCGGCTCGTGCGCGGCAGCCACATCGTGGTGCCCGCGCTCTACCGCGGCGACCAGGCCTATATCCTGCAGAACGACGACCGGCGCGTGGTCTTCGTCATTCCCTATGAGCAGGACTACTCGCTGATCGGCACGACCGACGTGCCGCACGACCCTGCGCAGGGCAAGCCGACCTGCACGCCGGAGGAGGCCGCCTATCTCTGCGAGGCGGTGTCGCGGCAGTTCCGCACCCCCGTCTCGCCGGACCAGATCGCCTGGACCTATTCGGGCGTGCGGCCATTGCACGACGACGGCTCGGACAACCCGTCCTCCGTCACGCGCGACTACACGCTGGCGATGGACACGAAGGGGGCGCCGCTGCTCTCGGTGCTCGGCGGCAAGATCACGACCTACCGGCGGCTGGCCGAGGACGCGGCGCGGCAGATCGGGCGCGCGCTGGGACGGCAGGGCACGGACTGGACGGCGCGCGCGGTGCTGCCGGGCGGAGACTTCGGCGGCCTGTCGCGCGCGGCCTTCACCGAGAGCATGGCGGCAGCCCATCCCTGGCTGGGGCGGCCCCTGCTGGACCGGTTGATCCGCACGCACGGGGGCGAGCTCGAGCGGGTGATCGACGGCGCCACCTCGATCGAGGCGATGGGCGGGGACCTCGGCGGCGGCATCACGGCGCGGGAGCTGGAGTGGATGCGCGCCCGCGAGTGGGTGGCGGCGCCCGAGGACGTGCTGTGGCGGCGCACGAAGCGCGGGCTGCACATGACGCACGCGGAGCGCGAGGCCTTCGCCGCGCGGTTCGAGCGGGTGGTGGCCTAGCCGCCCCGCGCCAGCAGCCCGCGCGCCAGCGTCTCGAACTCGGCGACCGTCAGCGTCTCCGCCCGCCGCGTCGGTTCGATGCCGGCGTCGCCGAGCAGGGCCTCGGCGTGGCCGAGCGACTTCAGCGATCCCCGCAGCATCTTCCGCCGCTGGCCGAAGGCGGCGGCCGTCACGCGCTCCATGGCGCGGGCCAGCACGGGGTCGGGCTGCGCCGCGTGCGGCACGAGGTGGACGACCGCGGACCAGACCTTGGGCGGGGGCGAGAAGGCGCCCGGCGGCAGGCGGAGCACGAGGTGGGCGGTGCAGCGCCACTGGGCGGCCACCGCCATGCGGCCGTATCCCTCGGTGTCCGGGGCGGCCACGATCCGCTCGGCGACCTCCTGCTGGAACATGAGGGTCATGCTCTCGAAGGCGCCGGCGCGGGCCAGCCAGCCGATGAGGAGCGGCGAGCCGACGTTGTAAGGCAGGTTCGCGATAATCCGACGCGGCGCGGGCATCATGGCCACGGGGTCCACCCGCAGCGCGTCGGCCTCGGTGACGGTCAGGCGGCCGGGATAGGCCTCGGACAGCTCGGCCAGCGCGGCCACGGCGCGGCTGTCGAGCTCCACCGCGTGGACGTGGTCGGCGCCGTTGGCGAGCAGCGCGCGGGTCAGGCCGCCGGGGCCGGGGCCGACCTCGAGCACGTGGCGGCCCTCGAGCTCCCCCGCCAGCCGCGCGATGCGGGTGCAGAGGGCCTCGTCGAGGAGGAAGTGCTGGCCGAGCGACTTGCGCGCGGCGAGCCCGTGGCGCGCGACCGTCGCGGCGAGGGTCGGGAGGTCAGCCACGCATCTCGATCGTCGCGCGGCGGCGGAGGTCGCGGATCTGCTGGCGGGAGAGGTTCTCCGCGCGGTCGCGCAGGATCTGCTGCTTGGCCTGCTCGGGCGTGAACTGAGCGAGGTTGCGGGTCTCGCGCGTGCAGACGGCGATGACGAGGATCCCGTCGGAGGTGACGATCGGCTGGCTGGTCCGCCCGGGGGCGAGGCCGGAGACGAGCTGGCGGAGGGCCGGCGGGTTCAGCGTGTCGAGCCGCACGGCGCCGCCGGGGTCGGCCGGGCGGGGGGAGTTGGCGGCGCGGGCCGCGGCCTCCACCGCGTCGCAGCCGCCGCGCACGGCCTGGGCGCGGGCGAGCTGGGCCCGCTGCTGCTCCGTCGGGTTCTGCGGGTCGAGCGCGGAGGTAAAGGGCAGGAAGGCCTGGCGGATCGTGACCATGGTCGCGTTCTCGCGCCCTGTCTCGCGCTTCTGGCGCAGCGCCACGACCTGGAAGCCGCCGGGGACCTCGATGGCGTTGGAGACGGCGCCGGGCGGCATGCGCTGGACGACCGCGGCCACCGCGGGGTCGAGGCTCTCGGGGCTCACCCAGCCGAGGTCGCCGCCCTGCAGCGCCGTCTGGCTCTGGCTGAACTGGGTGGCGGCGATCGGGAAAGGCAGGCCCTGGCGGAGGCGGCCGATCACGTCGTCCACGAAGCGCCGGGTGTCGGCGGCCGAGGAGGGGTCCTCCACGGGCACGAAGATCTCGGAGAGGAGGTATTCGGGCTGGCCGGTCCGCGCCTCCTGGGCGGCCACCGCTTCCTTCACCGCGGCCTCGGAGGGCTCGGCGTTCGGGCCCAGCAGGGCGCGGATGAAGCGGGACCAGCCGATCTGGGCGCGGAGCTGGTCGTAGAGGACCCGCGGCTCGACGCCGGCGGCGCGGAGCTGGGCGCGCAGCCCGCCCGACGGCAGGTTGTTGCGCTTCTCGATCTCGCCGATCGCGTCGGCCACCTCGTCGTCGCCCACGGGGATGCGGCGGCGCTGGATCTCCTGCAGGCGCAGGCGCTCCTCGATGAGCTGGCGCATGATCTGGGGGCGCAGCCGGGTCAGCAGGTCGCCGCCGGGCTGCAGGCCGATGTTGAGGGCGAAGAGCCGCGCGCGGGACTGCACCTCGGATTCCGTCACCACGTCGCCGTTCACGATGGCCAGGATGCGGTTGCCGGCCTCTGGCGGGGCCGCGGGGGCGGCCTGGCGCGGCGGGGCCTGCCGGCTGCCCGCCTGCGCCGTGACCTGGGCCGTCGCCGGGCCGGCCGCGGGCGGGAGGGCGCCGAGCGGGAGGGCGAGGAGGGCGCCGAGCAGGAGGCCCGCGGGGGCCGGCGGCGTCGGGCGGAGGCGGAGGGGGCGGCGCATGGACGGGTTCCTAGACCATGCGGGCGGCGGTTTGAAGCGATCCCTTCCGGGCCCGCCCCGCCGCCCGCCTAGAGGGCGCGGGCGGCGAAGTCGCCGACCGTCTTGAGGGCGACGCGCAGGATGAGGGTGGTGCCGCTCGGGTAGGCCCGGTTGGTCAGCGGGTTCTCGGCGAGGGAGCGATAGAAGCGGCCCTCGAAGAGGAAGCACTCGTCCTCGTAGGCGGCGGTCGCGCCGAAGGAGACGCCGCGGGAGGTCTCGAGGTCGTAGCGGCCGAAGGCGCCGGCGCGCCAGCGGGTCGCGATGCGGGTGTTCACCCCCGCGTAGACCTCCCGGATGAAGCGGGGCGCGGAGATGAGGCCGCCCGAGCCGTTGGGGATGCGGTCCACCCGCAGCGGCGAGGGAAGCTCGTAGAGGTAGCCGAAGGCGAGGCGCGTGCCGTCGAGGCCGATGGGGGCGAGGCCGAAGCTGGCGGAGCCGTCGATCATGCGGCGGTCGAGCGTCTCGCCGTCGAGCCGGGTGCGGGCGGTGAGGTCGAGCCAGGAGGTGGGCGCGACCGTCATGCGGCCCACCCAGTCCGAGGCGCGCTTCTCGAGGCCCGAGCGCGGGGTGAAGACCGTCTCGTCGGAGGCGCGGAAGGAGCGGCCCGCGAGCGCGTCGACCGAGCCGCCGCTCGGGAAGTACCAGGCGCCGCGCAGCGCGGCGTCCACCCGCGTGCCGCCCTCCTGCCGGTCGCGCCCGGTGAAGCGGTTGAGGGAGAAGAGGTTCGCGTCGGTGAACTCGAAGTCGATGCTGTCCTCGTTCGGGATCCTCGACTGCCGGCCGGTGTTCGGGCCGGTGACGAGCTGCACGCGCGGCTCGATGAGCTGCTGGCCGAGGCTGCCGGCGGAGCGGACCAGCGGCAGGCGCCAGTCGACGGCCGCGCGGATGTTGGCGTTGACCTTGGTGGTGTCCACGCCGCTGTTGGTGGCGCTGCCGGCGAGGCCGATGCCGCTCTGGGTGTTCACGTCCTGCGCGTTGTAGCCGAGCACGTCCGCCTGGGTGCGGAAGGTCCATTGCGAGCCGAAGCGGTCGTAGCGCGGCAGCTCGTAGCTCACCCGCGTGCCGGCGCGCTGGGTCTTGTTGCCGATGTCGCGGTAGACGTTGAAGGCCGTGGCGTCGGCGGTGAGCGTGCCGCCGAGCTCGTCGCGGTTGAAGACGTGCTCGTAGTAGAGGTTCGGCAGCACGACCGGGATGCGCGCGACGTCGTCCTGCGCGCGCAGGCTCTGGAAGGCGAGGCCGCTGATGCGGGCGTAGGAGTTGTAGCCCCAGAAGCCGTCGGCGTAGGCGGTGCTCGAGAGCACGCCGGTGCCGGGCTGGCGGTAGGCGCGGAGGTAGGTCTCGCTGGTCGCCCGGTTGATGTTGAAGCCGGCCTGCCAGTTCTCGTTGATGGTGAAGAGGCCGCGGGCGAAGACGTGGCCGCCGAGGCCCTTTTCGCGGCTCGATTCCTTGCCCGTCAGCTCGCCGATCGAGCTGAGGATGGTCATGGTGCCGAAGTTGTAGCGGCCGCGGTAGTTGGCGAAGGCGCCCGGCGGCGCCTGGGTGGAGATGAGCGGCGTGACGGTCAGGTCGCTCTGCTCGTCGATCGCCCAGTAGTAGGGGAACTCCGCGAAGCCGCCGAGGTAGCGCGTCTGCCCGAAGGAGGGGCTGAGGAAGCCCGAGGCGCGGGGCGTGCTGGGGTCGGGCACGGAGAGGTAGGGGGTGTAGAAGGCCGGGATGCCGTCGAACTCGACCATGGCGTCGCGGAAGCGGATGCGCTTGTCCTCGCCGTCCTGGGTCGCGAGCCGCGAGCGGAGCTGCCAGAGCGGCGGCGCCTCCGGGTTCTCGGCGCAGAGGTCGCAGGAGGAGTAGACGACGCGCGAGAGGTCCGAGACCACCGCGCCGCTCTCGGTCGTGCGGCGGCGGGCGCCGTTGGCGGCCAGGCGGCCGTTCTGCGCGAGGAGGCCGCGCAGCCCCTCGATGACGGTGTCGCGCATGCCGCCCTGCAGCACCGCGCGCTCGGCGAAGATCACCTGGCCGTCGGGCTCGAGGAGCTGGACGTTGCCCTCGGCGGTCGCGATGCCGGTGTCGCGGTCGTAGGTGAAGCGGTCGGCGCGGAGGATGCGCTCGCCCTGCCAGGCCTCGACCGAGCCGCGGGCGGTCACGCGGTTCTCGTTCTGGTCGTACTCCACCTCGTTGGCGGTGAAGGTGACGGGGGCGTTGCGGTCGACCGGCGCCGCGCCGCCGCGGAGCGGGTTGAAGCCCGCGGCCGGCGCCGGGGCGGGCGCCGCGGCCGGGGCGCCCGGGGTGTTGCCGAAGGCGCCGGGGTTGCCGGGCATGAAGAGGCCGGCGCCGCCGGCGCCGCCGGGGCCGAAGTTCTGCGCGCGGAGCGGCCCGGCCCAGGGCTGGGCGAGGGTCGCGAGGAAGGCCGCGCCGCCCAGCAGCCGCGCGCGGCGCGCCGCGGGGCGCGGGAGGGTTCCCGCGCGGGCGCTCTTCCTTGGGGCCGCGTCGGTCATCCGTCCTCCAGGTGAAGCAAGAGCGCCACCGCGCACATCAGGCCGGCGGCGGCGGGTGCCCAGGCGGCCAGGACCACGGGCAGGGTGCCCGTCTCGCCGAACTCGCCGGTCACGCGGTCGATCAGGAACAGCACGAAGCCCGCGGCCACCCCGGCGCCGAGCATCTGGGCGACGCCGCCCTTGCGGGCCTCGCGCATCGAGAAGCCGGCGGAGAGGAGGGCCATGGCGACGGCCAGCATGGGCAGGGCGAGCAGGGAGTGGAACTGCAGGCGGTGGCGGACGGCGGAGAAGCCGGAATCCTCGAGCACCTGGATGAAGTCGGGCAGGGTCCAGAAGGAGAGGGTGTCCGGGCTCGCGAAGCTGTCCTCGATCCGGTCCGGCGTCAGCTCGGTGGGCAGGCGGAAGGCGATGGCGGGCGTTGCCTTGCGGTCGGGCCCGAAGGCGACGGCGTTGTCGAGCACCCAGGCGCCGCCCGAGAGGCTCGCGCTCGGCGCCTCCACGCGCGAGAGGAAGCGGTCGGTGGCCGAGATCCGCCAGAGCGAGACCTCCTCCAGCCCGAAGCGGCCGTCGCGGCGGTTGACCGCGCGGCCCGAGAGGATGGCGACGCCCTGCGGGTCGAGCTCGCGGTCCGCCTGGCGGAGCCAGAGGCGGCCGCCGGCGATGGCGGTGGTGCCGCCGCCGTTGCGCAGCACGAGGGCGTCGAGCCGCTCCGCCCGCGCGAGCATCGCGGCCGAGAGGGGCGAGAGGCCCGCCGTCGCGCCCGCGCCGAGGAGGGTCGCGACCACCACGGGGCCGATGAGGAAGCCCCAGGCCGAGATCCCGGCGGAGCGCGCCACCACGAGCTCCGAGGCGCGGGCGAGGCGCCAGAAGGCGAGGATGCCGCCGAGCAGGATGGCGAAGGGCAGCACCTGCAGCGCGACGAAGGGGATGCGCAGCCCCGCGATGGTGGCGACGATGCCGAAGCCGGCCTCGCGCGTGGCCGCGCGGCGGAGCAGCTCGATGAAGTCGAACAGCACGACGAGGCCGGTGAGCGCCGCCAGCATGACGAAGCACATGACGGCGAAGCGGCGGGCGACGTAGAGGCCGAAGGTGAAGGGGAAGGTCACCTCGAGGCCCCTTGCGCCGCGCGCGGGGCGAGGCGCGCGCGGCGGCCGCGCGGCAGGGGCGGCGCGTCCGAGGGCACGGGCGGCGCGCGGCGCGGCCAGCCCGGCGCGCCCGAGAGCACCCAGGCGGCGACGACCCCCGGCCCGATCGCGTGCAGCCAGATGAGCGGGATGAAGCGGTTGTCCCGCGCGGCGAGGTTGCCGACCGCGAGGCCGAGGGCGAGGAGGGTGACGACCGCGGCGATGGCCATCATGGCCGTCAGCCCGCCGCCGTGGCGGCGGAAGCCGGTGGCGAGCGCGGCGGCGAGGCCGACCATGGCGAAGGAGAAGGCGGTGAGCGGCGAGGCGAGGCGCCCGTGGCCCTCCGCGCGGAACTTGCGGATGTCGCGCTCGAGCAGGCCTTCCTCGGGGTCGGGGTTCAGCAGCTCGCCGACGAAGCGCTCGCGACTGTCACGGTTGCGGGCGTCCTCGGCCTTGCCGGTGCGGGCGAGGTCGACGCTGTTCTCGCCGAAGGCGAGGACCGAGAGCTGCGGCACGGGCGGCGTGCCCGGCGGCGAGCGCGGCGGCACCACGCGCTCCATCTGCTGGCGCTGGCCGTTGAGCAGGATGACGCGCGGCCCGTTCGCGCCGGGCAGGATCACCCCGCGCTCGGCGAGGATGGTGACGGGGGCGCCGGGCTCGCGCATGTCGTGGATGAGGATGCCGCGCAGCGTGCCGTCCTTCTCCCGCAGGCGGGCGTAGACGGTCAGGTCGTTGCTGACGGAGCTGAACACGCCCTCCTGCAGGAGGATGGCGGCCATCTGGTTGCGGATCTCGAACTGCCACTCGCGGAAGGCCGCGTGGGAGACGGGCACGAGCCAGGTCTGCAGCACGAGGCCGGCGACGGTGGAGACGGTCGCCACGATCAGCGCGGGGCGGGCGAGGCGCCAGTCCGAGAGGCCGGCGGCGCGCATCACCACGAGCTCGCGGTCGGTGGAGAGGCGCACATAGGCGAAGAGGGTGACGATGAAGGTGGTGATCGGCAGGATCACCGCAAAGAAGGAGGGCAGCAGCAGCCCCGTGAGTTCAAGGAAGACCGAGAAGGGCAGGCCGCGGTCGAGGACGAGCTCGATGAAGCGGAGCGACTGGGTCAGCCAGATGAGCGCGGCGAGGCCGATCGTCACGGCCAGAAGGCTGACGGCGATCTGCCTCGAGATGTAGCGGGTGACCCGGCTCATGATGGGGGGGAACCTAGCGGCCCCCGTGGATCAGGGCAAAGGGCGCGGCGGGGAAATCACGCCGCCGGGGCGGCATGGCGGCTAGGCGTGTCCGGCGCGCTCGGCCGGGCTCGGCGCGGCGGCCGCGCCCCCGCCCCCGCTTGGGGCCTCGCCCTCGCCGAGGCCCACCACCTCGCCGAGGAAGGTGCGGATGGTGGCGGCGGGGACGATGCGGGAGTGGTTGGGCGTGTCGTCCGGCCGATGGCTGACCACGCCGAGAAGGCAGAAGCTGCCGGCGTCGAAGACCCCGGCGCCGGACTCGCCCTGGGCGAGGTGGATGGGCAGGTCGGCGTAGGCGCCGTCGGCGGCGCGCGTCTCGGGCACCAGGCCGCCGGCCCGCGCCTCGTGCCGCTGCCCGGAGAGGACGAGCACGCGCTGGCCGGGCGAGGGCCCGTCGGGGCAGGGCCGCGCGAAGGGGCCGGCGGGGGCGCTGCCGGCCTGGAGGAGGGCGAGGTCCTCGCCGCGGCGGTAGACCGGCCCCACGTCCGGCTCGAGCGTCCCCTCGCCCAGGCGCAGCAGGCGCACGGGCATGGTGTAGCCGCGGAAGACGATCAGGGGCTCGAGCGGGATGCCCGCGCAGTGGCGCAGGCGGGGCACCATGTCGTCGACCAGGTGGGCGGCGGTGAGGAAGCGGCCGCCGCCGAGGTAGACGGCCTGGCCGCGGAGGCGGCAGTCCGGCGAGCGGCCGCCGAGGAGCTCGGCCCGGAAGGCATCGGGCACGTCGGGCAGGCGTGGCGTCGCCTCGGGCTGGCGCAGCGGCGGCGGTGCGGCCGCGCAGGCCGAGAGGAGGAGGGCCGCGAGCAGCGCGAGGGCGCGGGTCAAGCGGGCAGCACCTTGCCGGGGTTGAGGAGGCCGAGCGGGTCGAGCGCGGCCTTGATGCGGCGCATCGCGTCCAGCTCCGCGCCCCCGCGCCATTCGGCGAGCATGTCGGGCTTGAGGCGGCCGACGCCGTGCTCGGCGGAGAAGGAGCCGTCGAGGTCGCGCACGATCGCGTTCACGCAGTCCATGATGTCGTGGCTGCGGGCGAGGAAGGCGCCGGCGTCCATGCCCTCGGGCTGCTCGAGGTTCATGTGGATGTTGCCGTCGCCCATGTGGCCGAAGGGCACGGGGCGGGCGCCGGGGATGAGGGCGGTGAGCGCCGCGTTGGAGCGCCGGATCAGCTCCGGCACCTTCGAGACGGGGACGGAGACGTCGTTCTTCACCGAGGCCCCTTCCCGCTTCTGCGCCTCCGGGTGCTCCTCGCGCAGGCGCCAGATCGCGGCGCGCTGGGCCTCGCTCTCGGCCAGCGCCGCGTCGAGCACCTCGCCGGCCTCCAGCGCCTCCTCCAGCACGCCCTCCATCAGCCCGCGGAGGTCGGCGTCGGGGCGGGAGGAGGAGAGGTCCACGAGCACGTAGTGGTCGGCGCGCTCGGACAGCGGCAGGGTGGCGCCGTCGACGTGGCGCAGCACGAGGTCCATGCCCTGGCCGGCCATGTACTCGAAGGCGCGCACGGCGGTCTCGTCGCGGTCGCGGAAGCGGCGGAAGAGGGCCAGCGCCGCGTCCTCGCTCTCGACCGCGCAGAGGGCGATGGCCTCGGCGCGCGGGCGCGGGAAGAGCCGCAGCACGGCGGCGGTGACGATGCCGAGCGTGCCCTCCGCGCCGACCATCAGGTGGCGCAGCGCGTAGCCGGTGTTGTCCTTGCGGAGGCGGCGGAGGCCGTTGATGACGCCGCCGTCGGGCAGGACGATCTCGAGCCCGAGCATGAGGTCCCGCGCGTTGCCGTAGCGGACCGTGGTGTTGCCGCCGGCGTTGGTGGAGAGCACGCCGCCGATCGTCGCCGTGCCCTCGGCGCCGAGCGAGAGGGGAAAGAGGGTGCCGGCCGCGGCGGCCGCGTCCTGCGCGGTCTTCAGCACCACGCCCGCTTCCGCCACCATCGTCATGTCCACGGGGTCGAGGTCGCGGATGCGGTTCAGGCGGGAGAGGGAGAGGATCACCTGCCGCCCGCTCTCGTCGGGCATGGCGCCGCCGACCATGGAGGTGTTGCCGCCCTGGGGCACCACCGGCACCGCGGCCTCGTGCAGCAGGCGCATCGCGGCCGCGAGCTCCGCGGTGGAGCCGGGGCGGAGCAGGGCCGGGGAGGCGCCGCGGTAGAGGCCGCGCCAGTCCGACAGGTGCGGCACGAGGTCGGCCTGGTCCGTCACGATGCCGCGGGCGCCGAGGACGCCGTGCAGGGCGTCGAGGAGGCCGGGGGGAAGGGCCGGGAGGAGGGGCATCGGGGTGTCGGGCATGGCGGGGGACCAAACGCCGCGGCGGGGCCGCGGGTCAAGGACGGTTTTCGGGGCGGGACCCCCTTTATCTGGCCCCGGTGCCCGGCAAAAGAAGGCGGGGCGCGGGATCAGGCCGGCGGGCGGGAGCGGCGACCGGGGCGCTGGGCCGCCGCCGCCGCGGCCCGCCCGCCGGCCACCATCAGCGCGATGACCGGCAGCCCCACCACCACGAGGGCCAGGGCGGCCACCGCCCCCTCCTCGTAGGTGCCGCGCGCGGCCTCGCCGTAGAGGGCCGTGGCCAGGGTCTCGCGGTTGAAGGGGCGGAGCAGGAGGGTGGCGGGAAGCTCCTTCATGGCGTCGAGGAAGACCAGCAGGGCGGCGGCCAGCAGGGCCGGCAGCAGCATCGGCAGGTGGACGCGGGCGAGGATGCGGCCCGGCCCCGCCCCCATGGCCCGGGCGGACCAGTCCACCTCCCGCCGGATGCGGCCGTAGGCGGCGTCGAGCCCCGAGGCGGGGATGGCCAGGAAGCGCACGAAATAGGCGAGGATGAGGGCGGAGAGCGTGCCCGAGAGGGGCGGCGGCGCGAGGGCGCCCAGCGTCTCCAGCGCGTCGTCGAGGCCCCCGAAGGCGATGATCAGCCCGACCGCCGCGATGCCGCCGGGCAGGGCGTAGCCGAGGAGGCTGGCCCGCAGCAGGGCGGCGTCGAGCCCCGGCCGCGCGCCCGGCTCCGCCCCCTGCCCCGTCCGCGCCCCGAAGGCGAGCAGCAGGGCGGCGGGCAGGACGAGGAGGGTGGCGATGGCGGCCAGCGTCGCGCTGTTGGCGATCCAGGTGCCGAGCTCCGCCGGCAGGCCGAACTCCGCCACGCGCCGCCAGGCCGCCCAGAGAAGGTAGGAGGCGGGGGTGACGAAGCCGAGCAGGACCGGCACCGCGCCGCCGAGCAGGGCGAGGAGCCCGAGGCCGGCCGGCATGGGGCGGAGGTCGGGCGGGAGGGCGTCCTGCACGGCCCGCGCCTCGCGGGAGCGGCTGCGGCCCCAGCCCTCCAGGGCGAGGACGGCGGCGACGGCGGCGAGCAGCACGAGGGCGATCTGCGCCGCGCCCTCGAGCGAGGAGCGGGTGATCCAGGTGACGTAGACCGAGACGGTCAGCGTCCGCACGCCGAGGAATTCGGCGGCGCCGACGTCGTTCAGCGTCTCCAGCAGCGCCAGCGCCGCCCCGGCCATGACCGCGGGCCAGGCCATGGGCAGGCCGACCGAGAGGAAGAGCCGCCAGCCCCCCGCCCCCATCGCCCGCCCGGCGCGCAGCATGTCCGGCCCCTGCGTCAGGAAGGCGGCGCGGGCGGCGAGGTAGACGTAGGGGTAGAGCACCGTGCCCATGACCATGATGCAGCCCGGCAGGGAGCGGATCTCGGGCAGGGGGATGGCGCGCGGGTCCGTCAGGCCGAGGAGGGCGCGCAGGCCCGACTGCACGGCGCTGGCCGGGTGCAGCACGTCCAGCCAGGCATAGGCCGCGACGTAGGCGGGCATGGCGAGGGGCAGGACGAGGGCCCAGGCGAGGGTCTTGCGGCCGGGGAAGCGGTAGGAGGTGACGAGCCAGGCCGTGCCGGTCCCCACCCCCACCGCCACCGCGCCGACGCCGGCCAGGAGCAGCGCTGTTTCGACGGCGGCCTCGGGCAGGACGTAGCGGATGAGGTGGGGCCAGAGGTCGCCCGAGCCCCGGGCGGCCGCGAAGGCGAGCGCGACCACCGGGAGCGCCACCAGCAGCACGCCGAGCGCCGCCCCCAGCCGCAGGCCGAGCGCCACCCGCCGGAGGCCCGGGCGGGGGCCGCAGGGCGCCACGGGCCCGGCCGGGGCTGCGCGCCGGGCGGCGCCGAGGCCGGCGGGGAGCGCCGGCGCCCGTCCCAGGTGGCTGCTCATCGGCGCGCCCGGAGGGTCCCTCTCAGCGGTCGAAGCCGACCTCGTCCACGATGCGGCTGGCGAGCGCCCGGCGGGAGGCGACCTCGGGCAGCGAGACCTCGCGCGGGGTGAGCGTGCCGAAGCCGGCCACGATGGGGTTCACCGGCGTGCCCGGGCGCACCGGGTTCTCGAAGTTGGCGTCGGCGTACATCGACTGGGCCTCGGCGGAGGCGAGGAACTCGAGGAAGCGCACGGCCTCGGCCCGGTTGGGGGCGTGGCGGGTGACGGCGCCGCCCGAGATGTTCACGGCCGTCTCGGCCTGGGGAAGGATCACGCGCACCGCCTCGCCCCAGCGCTTCTGCTCCTCGCCGCCCTGCCCGGAGAGCATGAGGCCGGCGTAGTAGGTGTTGGCGAGGCCGACGTCGCAGAGGCCGGCCAGGATGTCGCGGGCCACCTCGCGGTCGCCGCCCGTGGCCCGGCGGGCGAGGTTGGCGTGCAGCTTCGTCAGGTAGTCGCGCAGCCAGGCCTCGCCATGGTGGATCATCAGGATCGAGAAGAGGGCGGTGTTGTAGGGGTGCTGGCCCGAGCGGATGCAGACCCGGCCCTTGAAGCGGGGGTCCGCCAGGTCCTCGTAGGTGAGCTTCGCGGCCTCGGCCTCGGGGATACGCTCGCGGGAGGCGTAGATGGCCCGCGCCCGGGTGGAGAGGGCGAACCAGCGGCCCTGGGGGTCGCGCAGCGGGGCGGGGATGGCGGATTCGAGCGCCTGGGACCGCACGGGCTGGGTGAGGTTGCGGTCCACCAGCTCCATGAGGTTGCCCACGTCGACCACCATGGCGACGTCGGCGCGGGACCGGCTGCCCTCGGCCGCCAGGCGCTCGGCGAGGCCGCCCTGGACGAAGACGGTGTTCACCTTCACCCCCGTCTCCTGGGTGAAGCGGTCGGTGAGCGGGCGCATGAGGCCGGGCTCGCGGGTCGTGTAGAGGTTCACCTCCGCCGCCCGGGCCGCGGAGGGGGCCAGCAGCGCCGAGAGGAGCGGGAGGGCGAGGAGGAGGGCGGCGCGCGGGCGGATCATGGGGCTGGCCTCGGCAGGGGGGACAGGCGGGCTCGGATGAACGGCGCGCAATCTGTCGCGGCGGGGCCGCGCCGGCAAGAGGTGAGAATGATTATTAATGCGGCAAGGCCGCGCGCCCCGCTTTCACCCCTGCATGACGACCAGCCCGACCACCCCGCCCGCGAGCAGCGTCCAGATCGGCGAGAGGTTCGAGCGCCAGACGAAGAGGGCCGAGGCGGCGGTGATGACCACCGCGGCGGCCACCTCCGTCCCCGTGCCGCGCGCCGCGGCGGCGCCGGTGACGAGGCCGGTGGCGAGGATCAGCCCGATGGCCACCGGCACCAGCCCGGCCCGGAGCGCGGCCATGCGCGCGTCGTGCGCCACGCGCTGGGTGAGCATGGCCACCGCCCAGGCGAGGATGAAGGTGGGGCCGAGGAAGCCGACGAGGCTGGCCGCCAGCCCCTGCCAGCCCGCGACGTGCCAGCCGATGACCGCGACGAAGAGCACGTTCGGCCCGGGGGCCGCCGAGGCCAGCGCGTAGCCCTGGGAGAAGGCGGCGTCGGTCATCCAGTGGCGTAGCTCCACCACCTCCTGGTGCATCGAGGGCACGGCGGCGTTGGCGCCGCCTACGGCCACGAGGGAGAGCTTGAGGAAGAAGAGGAAGAGGTCCCAGGCGACGGGGCTCATAGGCGCCTCCCCGCGCCGCGCCGGCCGCGCCAGACGACGGCCGCGATGGAGATCGGGCCGAGGACGAGGACGATGACCGGCAGCGGCACGCGCAGCCAGGCGGCGGCCGCGGTGGAGGCGAGGCCGATCGCGATCAGCTCGGGCGGGGGCTTCAGGCGGCCGGTCATGCGCAGGCCGTTGCCGATCACCATCCCGGCCGCCGCGCAGGCCAGGCCGTGCATGAAGGCCGCGACCTCCGGGATGTCAGCGAATTCCTGCCAGAGGAGGACGAGCGACATGAGGACGATGAGCGGGAAGAGGTAGAGGCCCCCGGTCGCCGCGAAGGAGCCGGGCAGGCCCGCGAAGCGGCGGCCGATCATGACGGCGGCGTTGCCCACGTTCGGGCCGGGCAGCACCTGGCCGAGGCCGAGCACCTCCGCGTAGTCGCGCTCGGTCATCCAGCGGCGCTCCTCGACCAGGGCGCGGCGGACCCAGACCTGGGCGCCGCCGAAGCCCATCAGCCCCGCCTTGGCGAAGGCGACGAAGAGGGGGCCGGGGCCGGGCGGGGGGTTGAGGGGGAGGTCGGCGTCGGGAGCGGGAGGCTTGGGCACGGCCGCAGGGTCATCCCCCCGCCCGGCGCGGGCAAGGGGGTGGCGCGCTTATCGCGGGGCGGCGGCGCGGGAGAGGCGGTCGTTGATCGCCTCGCCGAGGCCCTCCGCCGGCACGGGCATGGCGGCGATGCCCGCGGCGCCGCGGCGCGCGCCCTCGGCGTCGAGCCAGCGGAGGCCGGAGAAGAGGCGGGAGGCGGCCTCGGCGAGGTCGCCGGACTCGGAGAGGTTCCAGGCGAGCGCCGCGCCGGGGATGGGCGTGCCGAAGGCGAGCAGCGCCTCGGCGGGGCCGAGCGAGGTGGCGCCGAGGCGCACCGGCAGGGCGGGGGCGTAGTGGGAGAGCATCATGCCGGGCGAGCGCAGCGTGCGCGTCGCCTCCGCGGCCTCGATCGGGATGGTGCGGCCGACGGGGCCGATGACCGCCTCGATCTCGGCCGCCGGAACGCCGCCCGGGCGCAGCAGCACGGCGCCGGGGCCGGTGAGGTCGAGCACCGTGCTCTCCACCCCCACCGCGCAGGGGCCGCCGTCGAGCACCGCGGCGATGCGGCCCGAGAGCCCGTCTAGGACGTGCTCCGCCGTGGTGGGGGAGACGCCGCCGGAGCGGTTGGCGGAGGGGGCGGCGACGGGCACGCCGGCCGCCCGCAGCAGCGCCAGCGCCAGGGGGTGGCCGGGCACCCGCACCGCCAGGGTGTCGAGCCCGGCGCCCGCCAGCAGGTCCACGCGGCTGGTGCGGCGGCGGGGCAGGACGAGGGTGAGCGGGCCCGGCCAGAAGCGGGCGGCCAGGGCCTCGGCGCGGGCGTCGGGCACCACCTCGGCGAAGGCGGCGGCGGCCTCGGGCAGGTGGAGGATCAGCGGGTTGAAGTGGGGGCGGCCCTTGGCCTCGAAGATGGCGGCCACCGCCCGGCCGTTCCGCGCGTCGGCGCCGAGGCCGTAGACGGTCTCGGTGGGGAAGGCGACGAGCGCGCCGTCCCGCAGCAGGGCGGCGGCGCGGGGGAGGGCCTCGGGGGCCAGGCGCTCCGTCATGCCGTCGCCGCCCCCTGGGCGAGGAAGGCGCCGTTCTCGAAGCGGGGCTTGCCGTAGCGGAGCGGCGCGCCGTCGAAGCCGGCGACGCGGCCGCCGGCGGCCTCCAGCAGGGCCTGGGGGGCGGCGGTGTCCCATTCCATGGTGCGGCCGAAGCGGGGGTAGAGGTCGCCCGCGCCCTCGGCCAGGCGGCAGAACTTCACGGCGGAGCCGATCTTGATCACCTCGGCGACGCGCCTTCCCTCGAGGAAGCGGTCCAGGCGGGGGTCGTCGGAGTAGTGGCGGGAGGCGAGGATCGTCGCGCCGGCCGCCGGGATGGCGCGGGCGCGGATGGGGCGCTGGCCCGCCGCGTCGCGCTTCCAGGCGAGGCCGCGCGGCGCGATGCCGCCGAAGATTTCCATGGTCGCGGGGATGGCCACGGCGCCGAGATGGGCGCGGCCCTCCACCACCAGCCCGACGTTCACCGCGAAGCTGTCGTGCCCGGCCGCGAATTCCCGCGTGCCGTCGAGCGGGTCCACGAGCCAGGTGCGGGGGGCCAGCGCGGTGAGGATGCCGGCCTCCACCTCCTCCTCCGCGACCACGGGGATGTCCGGGGTGGCGGCGCGCAGGCCTTCCACGATCAGCGCCTCGGCGATGCGGTCGGCCTCCGTGACCGGGGAGGCGTCGCTCTTGCGCTCCACCGCGAAGCCGGCGGCGCGGATGGCGTTGATGGCGTGGGCGGCGCGCTCGGCGAGCGTGGCCGCCAGGGCGAGCAGGTCTTCGTCGGTCATGGGGTGGGCATAGCGCGGGCGGGGGGTGGAGGGCAGTCCCGGCCTTGCCGCGGCGGCAGGCACGGGGCGGTTGCCGCGGCGCGCGGGCGCGGCCCATGATCCGGCCAAGCAATAGACCTGGAGGAACCGACCTTGCGCCTTCCCATCGCCTGCGGGGGCTTCGCCCTCGCCTTCGCCGCCGGTCTCTTCGCGGCCGACGCCGTGCCGCATGCCTGGGCTCAAGCCACCACGGCCGCGCGCCCGGCCATGACGCCGGGGATCGTCAACGTCATGACCATGACGGAGGACGAGATCGGGCCGATGCGGGCGGGCGCCGACATCCGCTCCCGCACGCTGGTGGATTCCGAGCACGGCACGATCGCCCTGCAGAGCGGCAACGTGATGAAGCACTTCCACGCGGACGCCGACGAGATCCAGCTCATCCTCGACGGCACCGGCTCCTTCTGGCTCGGGGATCGGGAGGTGCAGGTGAAGCCCGGGGACCTCGTGATCATCCCCCGCCGCACCGCGCACGCGGGGTCGCGCGCGACGACCGGGCGGTTCCGGGCGATGGCGATCAAGCTGCCGCCGCAGCGGGCGGACGACGTGCACCCGGTGCCCTGAGCCCCGGGCGACGCCCCGTTCCGCATCACGCCTGCGTGGGCGGGGCCCCTGCCACGCCGGGGCCGCGATCCCGCCGCGATCCGGACAGCGGCGCGGCGCGTTCTCCCCCTATCGGAGACGCGGGCGGCCCCCGCCGCCGTTGCCGAGAGGAGGCCCCCCATGACCACCCGTTCCCGCCTGCTGCGCGCGCTCACCCTCGTGGTTGCCGGCGCCTCGCTGGCCGGCTGCGTCGCCTACCCGGCGGCGCCCTACTACGGCGGGGGCTACGGCTACGCCGCGCCGTCCTACCGCGCCTACTCCTACGCCGCGCCGGTCTATGGCCGGGGCTACGGCTACGGCGGCTATGGCTACGGCCATGGCGGCTACGGCTACGGGCGCGGCTGGCGCTGAGGCGCGGCGGGCCCCTCCCCCGGCGGGAGGGGCCGCGGCCCGCTCAGGGCGCCGGCGCGAAGACGCGGAGGCGGTGGCCGTCGGGGTCGAGGGCGACGAAGCTTCGGCCGAAGTCGAGGTCGACCGGCGGCTGGGCGATGGCCAGGCCGCGGGCCGACCAGTCGGCGTGGACGGCGTCGACGTCCGGCACGGTGAAGGCGAGCTCGGTCGCCCCTGGCGCGGCGCCGGGCGCGGGCGTGACCGTGTGGCGCGACCAGAGGCCGAGCCCGGCGCCCGAGGGCATGGTGAACATCGCGAAGGTGGGCGAGGCCTCGACGGGGCCGCGGCCGAGCAGGCCCTCGTAGAAGGCGGCGCTGGCGGCCGGGCTGTCCACGAGGAGGAGGACGAGGCTGAGGTCGGGTGTGGGGTGGGTCATCGGCGTGTCTCCGTTGGCCCGGCCCTTCTGCCCCCTCCCCGTGTCAGTTCCTGTCAGGAGCCTTCGATCCGCTGCGACGCCCGCCAGTCCGCCAGCAGCACGCGGCGCCGCCGCGGGGCGCGGCCGCCGGCGGGCTCGGCGCTGGCGATGCGGTCGAGGCGGAAGTGGCGGAAGTCCCCGCGCGTCTCGCACCAGGCGACGAGGACCTCCGTCGCCTCGAAGAAGCCGACCGCGACGGGCCAGACGACCCGCTCCGTCGCCGCGCCGGCCTTGTCGCGGTAGCACAGGCGGAGGCGCGCCTCGGCCGCGAGGGCGCGGCGGATGGTGGCGAGGTGGGGGGTGGGGGTGCCCGGGGTCGTGACGGGACCGGCGAGCAGGCCGCTCGCCTCGGCGGCCTCGGCCGCCTCGGGCGGCAGCACCGCCTCGATCTTGGCGAGGGCGTCGCGCGCCGCGGCCTCCAGCTCCGCGTCGCCGCGGCGGGCGACGAGGCGCAGGCCGAGGATGAGGGCGTCCACCTCGTCCGCGGTGAAGGCCAGGGGCGGCAGGAAGAAGCCGCGGCGCAGAACGTAGCCGATCCCCGCCTCCCCCTCGATCGGCGCGCCCTGGGCCACGAGGGTCGCGACGTCGCGGTAGAGGGTGCGCGGGGAGACGCCGAGCTCCCCGGCCAGGACGGCGGCGGTGACGGGCCGCCGGCGCCGGCGGAGCGCCTGGAGGAGGTCGAGCAGGCGGGCGGAGCGGGACAGGCGGGTCTCCCCTGGTGGCGCCCCCGCGGCTAGCGCGAAGCCCGGGCCGCGCCAAGCGGGCCCCGTGACGGAACGATGAAAGAGAGGGCGCGGCGCGGGGGCGCCCGGGGGGCGGCGTGGCACATTGCCCGGCGGGTGCTATCTCTGCGGCGACAGACCCGGGAACCCCCATGCTCGACATCGCCTTCGCCAAAGCCTCCCTGCCCGAGAGCGGCGCCCTCGTCCTGCCGCTGGCCGAGGAGGACCTCGGCGGCGCGCTGATGGGGGAGTGGGACCGGCTGCTGGGCGGCAGCCTGGCCCGCGGCGTGGCGGCGGCGGAGTTCAAGGGGCGCAAGGGCCAGTCCACGACCCTCTACGCGCCCGGCGGCGGGCTCTCGCGCCTCGTGCTGGTCGGCCTCGGCAAGCGCGAGTCGCTGGACGCGGCGGCGGCCGAGGCGGCGGGCGGGAACGCCGTCGCCGCGCTCGGCAAGGAGGCGGTGGCCTCGGTGGACGCGCGGGCCATCGGCGGCTGGGCGGGGGCGCCGGCGGACTTGGCGCTGGGCGCCGCGCTGCGCGCCTGGCGCTTCGACCGCTACCGCACGACGGAGAAGCCCGAGGACAAGCCGCGGCTGACCGGCATCAAGGTGCTCTGCGAGGACCCGCAGGCGGCGAAGGGCGAGTGGGCGAGCCGCCGCGCCATCGCGGACGGCGTGTTCCTCACGCGCGAGCTGGTGAGCGAGCCCGCCAACATCCTCAACCCGCCCGAGTTCGCGGACCGGTTGCGCAAGCTCGAGAAGCTCGGCGTGGAGGTGGAGGTCTTCGGGCAGAAGGACCTCGAGAAGCTCGGCTTCGGCTCGATGCTCTGCGTCTCCCAGGGTTCGGCGCAGCCGCCGCGCATGGTGGTGATGCGCTGGAACGGCACGGATTCGAAGAAGAAGGACAGCCAGCCGATCGCCTTCATCGGCAAGGGCGTGACCTTCGACACCGGCGGCATCTCCATCAAGCCCGCGGGCGGCATGGAGGACATGAAGTGGGACATGGCCGGCGCTGGCACGGTGGCCGGGCTGATGATGGCGCTGGCCGGCCGCAAGGCGAAGGTGGACGTGGTCGGGCTGGTGGGCCTCGTCGAGAACATGCCGTCGGGCACCGCGGTGCGGCCGGGCGACGTCGTCACCTCCTATTCCGGGCAGACGATCGAGGTGATCAACACCGACGCCGAGGGGCGGCTGGTGCTGGCGGACGTGCTCTCCTACTGCAAGAAGCGCTTCGACCCCGCCTTCATGGTGAACCTGGCGACGCTGACCGGCGCCATCATCGTGGCGCTGGGCAACGAGCACGCGGGGCTCTTCTCGAACGACGACGGGCTGGCGGCGCGCCTGCAGGCCGCCGGGAAGTCGGTCGGCGAGCTCGCCTGGCGGATGCCGCTCGGCGAGGCCTATGACCGCGCCATCAAGTCCGACATCGCCGACATGAAGAACGTGGGCGGCGGGCGCGCGGGCGGCTCGATCACGGCGGC
The DNA here is from genome assembly GCF_006438825.1 of Muricoccus nepalensis. Taxonomy (GTDB): domain Bacteria; phylum Pseudomonadota; class Alphaproteobacteria; order Acetobacterales; family Acetobacteraceae; genus Roseomonas; species Roseomonas nepalensis. Next base: position 81,360 of record NZ_RCZP01000006.1, on the reverse strand, counting down.
GCAGTTCCTCCAGCGCTTCGTGGACGGCTGCCCCTGGGCGCATCTCGACATCGCCGGCGTCGCCTGGGGCTCCAAGGACCAGCCGACCGTGCCCAAGGGCGCGACCGCCTGGGGCGTGCGGCTGCTGGACCGCCTCGTCGCCGAGCACCACGAGGGCCGCAGCCCCGTGGCGGTGCCGGCCGTGGAGCCGGAGGCGGCGGTGAGCGGCGTGGGCAGCGAGTCCCCGGCGATGCTGGCGGAGGGGGGCGCCTCTTCGGACGCCTCCATCGCGGCGCCGGAGCCGGTGGCGCCCGCCCCGGCCCCGCGCCCCTCGACCCGCCGCGCCCGGCGCTAGCGCGCGGGCGTGCTGAGGCTCCGCCTCACCGAGCTGCCGCGGGGGCGCCACCCGCTCGCCTTCCCGGCCCTGCCGGAGGAGGCGCTGCCGGCCGCCTACGCGCCGCTGGCCGCCGTCGCCCGCTTCGGGGCGGCGGAGGGGGAGGTGCTGCGCCTCGACGGCGCGCTCGGGCGGCGGACGGCCTGGCTGGTCGGCGGGGGCGCGCCGCGGCCGCTGCGGATGGAGGTGGCGGGGGCGCTCGCCGTCGAGGCCCTGTCGGGCGATCCCGAGGACCGGGAGGCGCGGCCAGTGCGGCGTGCGGTGATCGACGCGCGCGGGCTGGACCCCGTTGCCATCGGGCAGCTCGCGATGGGCGCGGGGATGCGCGGGCACCGGCTGCCGGACCTCTCCACGCGCCCGCGGCGCGCGCTGCGGCGGCTGGACCTGCTGGTCGACGACGCGGCGGCCGCGGCGCCGGAACTCGCGCGGGTGGAGGCGGTGCTGCGCGGCGTGGGCCTGGCCCGCGACCTCGCGGCCGAGCCCGCGAACCGGCTGACCCCCACGAGCTTCGCGGAGCGGCTGCTCGGGCTGCGCAAGCACGGCGTCGAGGTTGTGGTGCACGGGCAGGACTGGCTGGAGCGGCACGGCTACGGCGCGCTGCTGGCGGTGGGCCAGGGATCGGCCCGCCCGCCGCGCCTCGTGGTGCTGCGCTGGCCGGGGAGCGGGGGCGGCGCGCCCGTCGCCTTCGTCGGCAAGGGCATCACCTTCGACACCGGGGGCATCTCCATCAAGCCCGCCAAGGGGATGGAGGCGATGAAGGGCGACATGGCCGGGGCCGCCGCCTGCGCGGGGGCGATCCTGGCGCTCGCGCTCCGCCGCAGCCCCGCCCCGGCGGTCGCGGTGCTGGCCATCGCGGAGAACGCGACGGGGGCGGCGAGCTACCGGCCGGGTGACGTGCTGCGCACCGCCTCGGGTCGCACGGTGGAGGTGGTGGACACGGACGCGGAGGGGCGGCTCGTGCTGGCGGACGCGCTGCACCACGCGCGCGGGCTGGGGCCCTCCGCGATCATCGACCTCGCGACGCTGACGGGCAGCATCGTCTCGGCGCTGGGCCATCACCGCGCGGGGCTCTTCGGCAACGACGACGGGCTGCGCGACGCCGCGATGGCGGCGGGCGACGCCGTGGGCGAGCCGCTCTGGCCGATGCCGATCGGCGCGAAGCACCGAAGCGACCTCGACAGCGCGATCGCCGACCTTCGCCACTGCCTGCCGGTGGGCGGCGGGGGGCCGGGCTGGGTCGGGAAGTTCCTGCCCGACGCCTGCCAGGCCGCGGCCTTCCTGCGGGAGTTCGCAGGGGGCGACACTCCCTGGGCGCATCTCGACATCGCCGGGATGGACCTGCGGGAGGAGGGCGTGGAGGGCGGCGCCTATCCCCTGCCCCCGGGGCCGAGTGGCTTCGGCGTGCGGCTGCTGGACCGGCTGGTGGCGGACCGGTTCGAGACATGAGCGAGATCGGCTTCTACCACCTCACCCGGACGGCGCTGGAGGTGGCGCTGCCGCGGCTGCTCGGCCGCGTGCTGGCGACCGGCGGGCGCGCCGTGGTGCGGGTGGGCGGGCCCGAGCGGCTGGCGGCGCTGGACGCGGCCCTCTGGCTCTCCCCCGACCCGGACTGGCTGCCCCACGGCACGCCGGCGACGGGGGATGCCGACCTGCAGCCGATCTGGCTGACCACCGAGGACGAGGCCCCGAACGGCGCCCGGCACCTCTTCCTGGCCGATGGCGCGGAGACGGCGCGGGCCGAGGCCTATGACCGCGTCTTCGATCTCTTCGACGGGAACGACCCCGCGGCGCTTGAGGCCGCGCGCGACCGCTGGCGGCGCGGCAAGGCGGCCGGCCACGCCCTGACCTACTGGCAGCAGGGCCCGTCGGGCTGGGTGAAGCGCGAGTAGGGAGGGGCCGCGGCGCCCGCCGGCGGAGGGTCGCGCGGCCTGCCGCAATCGCGCAGCCGTCACGACCCGCGCCCTTGCTCCCTCCCCCGCGGCCTGCCACATCGGCGCTGCCTTCAGGAGCGACCCCCATGTCCGACGATACCCAGGCCACCGAGACCATGACGGTCGGCGCCCTGATCGCCGAGCTGCAGAAGCTCGACGCCTCCCGCCCCATCGCGCTCGGCATCATGCTCGGCGGCGAGGAGGATGACGGGGACATCGACATCTACGGCATCGACATGATCGAGGAGATGGAGGCTGAGGACGGTTCCCCGGCCTATGTCATCGCCTGCGACCTGCGCGGCTCGGACGACGAGGAGGAGGGCTGACGCCCTTCCCGCGCCGCTAGCTTCCGCCGGGCCACCGCTTCGAGGCGGCGTCCCGGGCTTCGGCGTGCCCGTTCCCGCTTGTGGAATGCATCCATTGGGGGGTGGTCCCGTTTCATCGGGACCCCCACGGACCGGATGCCGCCGATGACCATCTCCACCCGCGCGCACGGGCTGATCGACTACGGCATGGCCGCGCTGCTCGGCGGCCTGGCCGCCTCCCGCGCGCTGCCGCCGCCGGTCTCGCGCCTGCTGGGCGCGGCGGGCGCCTACCACGCGGGCTACGCGGCGCTCACGGACTACGAGGGCGGGCTGACGCCGGCGCTCTCGATGCGCCAGCACCTCGCCCTCGACGCGCTCGGCGGGACAGCGCTCGTCGCGGCGGGGCTGGCCATGGCGCGGCAGTCGGACGCGACGCGCGCGCTGCTCGTCGGCATTGGGATCACGGAGCTGGTGGTGACGGCGCTCAGCAGCGCCTCGCCGCGCCAGGGACCGGGCCAGGGATCGGGGCCGGTGGGACGGCTGCTCGGTCCGGGGAGCGCGGCGCGGGGCCACGCCCACGCGCATTCCCATAATGGGGCCGCCTACCCGCCGCTCGACGTGCCCAAGCCCGTGGCGGAGGGCGTCTTCCTCGTGGACAGCGCGCTTGAGAACGCGCTCGGCGCGGTGATCGGCACGCGGATGACGGTGATCCGGCTGCCCGACGGCGGGCTGCTGCTGCACTCGCCGACGCGCTTCTCCATCGCGCTGAAGACGGCGCTGGAGGCGATCGGGCCGGTGCGGCACCTCGTCGCGCCCAACCTCGCGCACTGGACCTTCATGAAGGATTGGCAGGACGCCTGCCCGGAGGCGACGACCTGGGCGGCGCCGGGGCTGCGCGGCCGCGGCCAGGTGCGGCGCAGCGGGCTGCGGCTGGACCACGACCTCGGCCCCCTCGCCCCCGCCGCCTGGGGGGAGGCGATCGAGCTCGTGCCCGTGCCGGGCGGGGCGGGCTTCACCGAGATGGCGATGTTCCACCGCCCCTCCGAGACCCTCGTGCTGACGGACCTCGTCATCAACCTCGAGGCCCCGAAGGTGCCGCTGCCGCTGCGGCCGGTTACCTGGGCCTTCGGCGTCCTGGCGCCCGACGGCATGCCGCCGCCTTACCTGCGCGCCGTCATCCGCTGGCGCGAGCGGGAGGCGGCGGGGGCGGCGTCGCGGCTGGTGGCGCTGGCGCCCGTGCGGGTGATCTTCGCCCACGGCCGCTGGTTCGAGCGCGACGGCACCGCGCGGCTGCGCCGCTCGCTCCGCTGGCTGCTGGACTGAGGCGGGCGCGCCTCGCCGGGGGTCAGTGCCCTTCGTCGGGGATGTTGAGGACGACGCCGCAGGCCTTGCAGTGCACCGCGTCCGGCTCGTGCCGCATCAGCCCGCAGGAGGGGCAGTCGTGGCGCACCTTGGAGGGGCGGAACAGCGCCTGGGCGAGGCGCAGGAAGAGGGTCACGCCCGCGAGCATGATGACGACGGAGAGCATGCGCCCCGTCGTGCCCGGCAGGGTGATGTCGCCGAAGCCCGTCGTGGTGAGCGAGGTGATGGTGAAGTAGAGGGCGTCTGCGTAGTTCGCGATGTGCGGGTTCGAGCGGTGCTGCGTCGCGTAGACCATCCCCGTCATGACGAAGATGAAGACGGCGAGGTTGGCCGCGGCCATGACGGCCTCCTCGTTGCGGCGGAAGACCGGCCAGATCTCGCGCAGCCGCTCGAGCACGCGGAAGAGCCGCAGCACCCGCAGGAGGCGGAGCGCGCGCAGGAAGCCGAAGGCCTCGCCGGTCACGGGCGCGAGGAAGGAGGCGATCGCCACCATGTCCACCCAGGTCCAGGGGTTGAGCAGGTCGCGCCGCGGCGCGCGGCTGGCGAAAAGGCGCGCCGCGAGCTCGGCGAGGAGGAGCGCGCCGAGAAGGCCGTCCACCACCTCCAGCCAAGCCTGGCCGTGCGCGAAGGAGGTGGCGATGACGAAGACGAGGATGGCGATGTCCGTCCCGAGCAGCACGTCCCGCGCGCGCCGTGCCCCGGGGGTGTCATCCTCGTAGAGGCTGCGCAGCCGCGCGCGCAGCCGGCGCAGGCGCCCGGCGAGGGGGTGCGGGGGCGCCGAAGGCCCCTTCCCCGCCGCGCCGCCCGGTGCGGGCCGGTCGCCCCCCGCCGTCCGGATCGCCCCTGGCACCGGCATGGCCGCCGCTTCCTCCCGCTTGGGCGCGGAGAGTGGGGCCGGGGCGGCGGCGACCGCAACCGGGGCGGGGCCCGGGAGCGGGGTCATGGGGACCAGAGGGAGAACTCGGTCCCGAAATCCGTCGTCGCCAGCGCGCCGCAGCGGGCGGCCGGCGCCGCGCAGCCCGGGCCGGGCAGCGCCGCGATGCGCTCGTCGCGGAGCGCGAGGACGAGCGGCACGGCGGGGTCGGACATCTTCGCGTAGGTGAGGGCGACGCGGAAGCGGATGGAGTCGTAGCGGGCGGGGTCGGCGTAGAAGACGAGGTCGCGCGAGACGGCCTCGCCGGGGTTGAGGCCGGAGGGGTCGCCGGTCGCGCCGTCGAAGAGCACGCCGTGGCGGAGCAGGACCTCCTCCCCCTCCTCCGCGTAGTCGCGCGCCTGGGCGACGGGCTCGCCCGCCGGCAGCGCCGATGGGAGCGCGCCCGGCCCCCCGAAGCGCACCCGCACGCCCGTGACGTTGTAGGTGAGGCCGAGGACGCGCACCTCCGCCTGACCCACGTTGCGGCGCGTGACGGTGGAGCGGATGGCGACGAGGCCGTCCTTGCGGCCGACGCGCTCCAGCGCGCTCGTGACGGAGACGCTCGGCGGCGCGAGGCCCGGGGCGATCCGGGCCTCGTAGACGAAGGTGTAGACGCCCCAGGCCCCGGCCGCGAGGATGGCGAGGGTCTGCACGACGTTGTTCACCGCCTCCGCGCTGACGCGCGGCCCCTCGTCCCGCGGGCGGGCGTCATCGGCCATCGGGCGTTTCCCTCATGACCGGCTTAACCGGCGGGGCGGCCCCGGGTTGTCCGTGCGGCGCCCGCGCTCAGGTGCGGCCGAACATCCGCGCGAGGTCCCCGGCGCCGAGGCGGAGGAAGGTGGGGCGGCCGTGGGAGCAGGTGGCGGCGCGGGGCGTCGCCTCCATCTCGCGCAGGAGTGCGGCCATCTCGGCGGTGTTCAGGCGGCGCCCGGCGCGCACGCTGCCGTGGCAGGCGAGGCGCGCGACGGCGGCGTCGAGCCGCCGCTCCAGCGCCGTGCTCTCCTCCCATTCTGATAGTTCCGCGGCGATGTCGGCCAGGATCGGGCCGGGCTCGGGGGTGCCGAGCAGGGCCGGCAGGGCGCGGACGAGAATGGCGCCGGGGCCGAAGGGCTCGATCTCGAGTCCGAGGCGGGCGAGGTCCTCGGCCCGGCCGGCGAGCCGCAGCGCGTCGGCGGCCGGCATGTCCACCACCGCCGGCAGGAGCAGGGGCTGCGCGCGCACGCCGCCCGCGACGAGCTGGGCCGCGAGGCGCTCGTGCGTCAGCCGCTCGTGCGCCGCGTGCTGGTCCACGAGGACGAGGGCGCCGTCCGGGGCCTCGGCGAGGACGTAGGTGTCGAGGAGCTGCGCGAGCGGGCGGCCGAGGGGGCCTTCCTCGGCCGCGCCGGGGTCGCGCGGCGGGGCCTCGGCGGGCACGGAGAGGGCGCCGGGCGGCAGGGCGAAGCGCGCCTGCACCGGCGGCGGGGGGAAGGGCGGCGCGAAGGCGAAGGCGGCGCCGGCGGGCTCGGCGAAGCCGGGGGCGCGGGCGGGGCCCTCCGTGGCCTCGGACCAGGCGGTGCCCGACGCTTCCTCCCGCGGCCGGCCGGCGAGGCTGGGCCAGGCGGGGTCGGGCGCGGCGGCGTCCTCCGCCCCGCGGGCGGCGCCGAGGGCGGCGTCCCAGCCGGTGCGCGCCATGCCCACGCCCGCCCCGGTGCCCAGCGCCCGGCGGAGGGAGGCGATCATCGCGCCCCGCACCCCCGCGGCGTCGCGGAAGCGGAGCTCGGTCTTCATGGGGTGGACGTTCACGTCCACCGCCTCGGGCGGGATCTCGAGGAAGAGGGCGGCGACGGGGTGGCGGCCGACGGCGAGGACGTCGCGGTAGGCGACGCGGAGGGCCGCGCGCAGCAGGGGGTCGCGCACGGGGCGGCGGTTGACGACGAGGTGCTGCTCGGCCGCCGTCGCGCGGTGGTGGGTGGGCAGGCCCGCCAGCCCCTCCAGCCGGAGGTCCGGCCAGCTTCCCTCCACCGGCACGGCGGCGGCGGCGAAGTCGCGGCCGAGCAGGGCGCCGGCGCGGGCCGCGCGGTCGGCGGGGGGGAGGTCGAGGGCGGTGCGGCCGTCGACCGTGACGCGGAAGCCGACCTCGGGCCAGGCGAAGGCGAGGCGGCGCACGGCCTCGACGGCGTGGGCGGCCTCAGTGCCGGGGGTCTTCAGGAACTTGCGGCGGGCGGGGGTGGCGAAGAAGAGGTCGCGCACCTCCACCCGCGTGCCGGGCGGGGCGGCCGCGGGCGTCACCTCGCCGACGCGCCCGGCCTCCACCGCGATGGCGTGGGCCTCGCCGTCGCGCGGGCGGGTGGTGATGGCGAGGCGGGAGACGGCGCCGATGGAGGGCAGCGCCTCGCCGCGGAAGCCGAGGGTCGCGATGCGGAACAGCGTCGCCTCGTCCGGCAGCTTGGAGGTGGCGTGGCGCTCGATGCAGAGGGCGAGGTCGGCGGGGAGCATGCCCGCGCCGTCGTCCTCCACGAGGATGCGGTCGGTGCCGCCGCCCTCGAGCGTGACGCGGACGCGGCGCGCGCCGGCGTCGAGCGCGTTCTCCACCAGCTCCTTCACGGCGGCGGCGGGGCGCTCCACCACCTCGCCGGCGGCGATGCGGTCGGCGGTGGTGGGGGGGAGGCGGCGAATGGCCGGGGCGGCTGCCAGGAGGGAGGTGGGGCTCACGATGCCAGGGATGGAGCTTCCGTGGCGCCGGGGCAAGGATTGACGGAGGATTGGCGCGGGCCGGTTAGGAAAGCGTGAGCGGCGCCTCGCCAGGTGCGGCGCGCTCGGCTATCGGGGCCGCGATGCGACCCTCCCGCCGCACCCTCGCGCGCCTGCTCGCCGGGCTGCTGCTCCTGCAATGGGCGGCGGCGGTGCTGCCGCAGGCGCGCGCGCTCGGGATGCTCGGCCGCGCCGTGGCGGTGGAGCTGTGCAGCCCGGACGGCGCGCGGACCGTCCTGCTGGACGAGGAGGGGCGGCCGGTCGAGCCCGGCCACGCCGCCGCCTGCTGCGACCTCTGCCAGGGGCCGGCGGCGATCGCGGCCGAGGCGCCGCGGGCGCCGGCCCTGCGCGTCGCGCCCGCGGCGGCGGCGCCTCCCCGGGGGCGCGCCGGGCTGCCGCCCCTGCCCGCCCGCGCGCCACCCCAGCAGCCGAGAGCCCCGCCCGCCGCCTGACCGCGTTCCGGCCGGCTCCCGCCCGGGGGCCGGCTTTCCCACGCCGTCAGGAAGATCTCCATGCGCCCCTCTCCCCGCGCCGCGCTGCTCGCGGCCGCCTGCTTGCCCTTTCCGCTCCTTGCCCAGCCTGCGCCGGAGGCGCCGCTGGAGGTGCCCGAGGTGACCGTCGCCCGGCCGCGCCCCTCCCTCACCGCCCCCGACGCCGCCGCGGCGGCGCTCCGGCTGCGGGAGGTGCCGGGGAACGTCACGGTGGTGCCGGCGGAGGAGATCCGGCTCCGCGCCGGCGTCACCACGCTGCGCGACGTGCTCGAGTACGCGCCCGGCGTCTTCGCCCAGCCGAAATGGGGCGAGGACACGCGGCTCTCGATCCGCGGCTCCGGCCTCGCGCGGAACGCGCATCTGCGGGGCGTGCAGCTCACCCAGGACGGCATCCCGCTGAACCAGGCGGACGGCGCGGGCGACTTCCAGGAGCTGGACCCCCTCACCTTCGGGCATGTCGAGGTGCTGCGCGGCGCCAACGCCTTCGGCCTCGGGGCCGCGACGCTGGGGGGCGTGCTGAATTTCGTGACGCCGACCGGGCGGAGCGACCCGGGCGCCCTGCTGCGCGGCGAGGCCGGGTCCTACGGCTACCGGCGCGCACAGGCGGCCTATGGCGTGGCGGCGGGCGGCGTCGACGCCTGGGGAAGCCTCTCGGCGCTGAGCCAGGACGGCTTCCGGCGGCACAGCGGGGGTGAGAGCCGGCGCTTCAACGGGAATATCGGCTGGCAGCCGGCGGAGGGCGTCGAGACGCGGCTCTACTACGGGTACAACAATATCGAGCAGCGCATCCCGGGCGCGCTGACCCGGGCGCGGGCGCTCCTCGATCCCCGCGCCGCGGCGGCGGCCAATCTCCTCGGCGACTACCAGCGCAACATCGAGAGCAACCGGCTGGGCAGCCGCACCACCTGGCGGATCGGGCCGGGGGCGGTGCTGGAGGCCGGGGCCTCCTTCGTGCACCGGGAGGTGGACCACCCGATCTTCCAGTACATCGACCAGCGCAGCGACGACGTGAACGGCTCCCTCCGCCTCACGCTGGAGGGCGAGGTGGCGGGGCTGCGGAACCGGCTCGTCCTCGCCGGCACGGCCGGGCTGGGGGCGACGGACAGCCAGCGCTTCCTCAACCTCGGCGGGCGGCCGGGGCGGCCGACGGCCTCGAGCAGCGACCGCGCGCGGACGAGCACGGCGACGCTGCAGGACACGCTCTACGTCCTGCCCTCGCTCGCGCTGGTCGCGGGGGTGCAGCTGGGCGACGCCTACCGGGCCAGCCGCGACCGATTCCTCGCGGATGGGGCGCAGTCGGGCTCGGCGAGCTACCGCTACGCCAACCCCCTGCTCGGCGTGACGTGGGACGTGACGCCGGGCGCGCAGGCCTTCGCCAATCTCTCCTGGGCGACGGAGCCGCCGACGATCAGCGACCTGACGCCGCTCGCCGCGCGGGGCTTCTCGGCGCTGCGGGCGCAGCGGTCGCGGACGGTCGAGATCGGCACGCGCGGGCGCGAGGGGGGGCTCGATTGGGAGGTCGCGGCCTATCGCGCGGCGCTGCGCGACGAGATCCAGCTCTTCGACCCCACGGGCACCGGCGCGAGCTTCGCGCTGAACGCCGGGCGGACGATCCACCAGGGGGTGGAGGCGGCGCTCGCCTGGACGGTGCTGCGCGACCTCGTCCCTGGCGACGCGGTGGCGCTCCGCGGGGCCTACAGCTTCAACGACTTCCGCTTCGACGGGGACGCGCGCTACGGCGGCAACCAGCTTCCGGGCGCGCCGCGGCACCTGCTGCGGGCCGAGTTGCGCTACCGCCACCCGGCGGGCGCGACGGTCGCGCCGACGGTGGAGTGGGTGCCGGTCGGGTTCTTCGCGGACAACGCGAACACGCAGCGGACGGGCGGCTACGCGCTGCTCGGCCTGCGCGCCGCCTGGGACTTCGAGAACGGCCTGTCGGTCTTCGCGGAGGGGCGGAACCTGACGGACCGACGGTACATCGCCAGCGCCTCGGTCGCCCCGGCCGCGACCGCCGCCTCGGCGCTTTACGAGCCGGGCTTCGGGCGCAGCGTCTACGGCGGGGTGGGCTTCCGCTTCTAGGGCTCGGCCCTGGGGCTCAGCCCGCTTGCAGGCGGTGCAGCTCGCGGATGAGGGCGGCGGTGGAGGGGTCGTGCGCCCCCGCCGCCGCGCCGGGCGCGAGCTCGGGCAGGAGGGCGCCCGCGAGCTGCTTGCCCAACTCCACCCCCCACTGGTCGAAGGCGTTGATCCCCCAGAGGGCGCCGAGGAAGAAGACCTTGTGCTCGTAGAGGGCGACGAGCTGGCCGAGGGTGTTCGCGTCGAGGCGCGGCAGGACGAGGGTGGTGCTCGGCCGGTCCCCGGGGAAGAGGCGGTGGGGCAGCAGGGCCTCGACCGCCGCGGGCGCCATGCCCTTGGCCTCCATCTCGGCGCGCACCTCCCCTTCGCCCCGGCCGCGCAGCAGCGCCTCGGCCTGGGCGAGGCCGTTGGCGAGGAGCTGGCGGTGGTTTTCCTCGAAGCCGTGGTCAGGGTTCGCGACGAGGACGATGTCGGCCGGCACCGGGGTGGTTCCCTGGTGGAGGAGCTGCATGAAGGAGTGCTGCGCGTTGGTGCCCGGCTCGCCGAAGACCACGGGGCCGGTGGCGCGGGGCACGGGCGCGCCCTCCATCGTCACGCGCTTGCCGAGGGACTCCATCTCCACCTGCTGGAGATGGGCGGGGAAGCGGGCGAGGCGCTCGTCGTAGGGCAGCACGGCGCGGCTGGGCAGGCCGAGGCCGTCGACGTGCCAGAGCTCGGTCAGCGCCATCAGCAGGGGCAGGTTCTCCGCCTCGGGCGCGGCGAGGAAATGCTCGTCCATGCGCCGGGCGCCGGCGAGGAGGTTCGCGAAGACCTCCCAGCCGCAGGCCAGCGCGATGGAGAGGCCGATGGCCGACCACATCGAGAAGCGCCCGCCCACCCAGTCGCGGAAGCCGAAGACCTGGGCCTCGGGCACGCCGAATTCGCGGGTGGCGGCCAGGTTGGTGGAGAGGGCGACGAGCTGGGCGTCGCCTGCCGTCCCGCGCGCCGCGCGCAGCCAGTCGCGGACGAGGTGGGCGTTGGCCATCGTCTCGGCGGTGGTGAAGGTCTTGCTGGCGACGAGGACGAGGGTGCGCGCGGGGTCCAGCCCGTGGCGCAGCGCCTCCCAGGCATGGCCGTCCACGTTGGAGAGGAAGTGCGCGCGCATCGGCATGCCATGGCGCCAGAGGGCGCGCAGCGCCATCTGCGGGCCGAGGTCCGAGCCGCCGATGCCGATGCTCAGCACGTCGGTGAAGCGGCCCCCGGCGTGGATGCGCCCGCAGAAGGCGCGCATGGCGTCGAGCGTGTCGTGGACCGCGGCGGAGGCGTCCTCCCCGCCGGCCCGGAAGGCGCCGCGGGGGCCGCGGAGCGCCAGGTGCAGCACGGCGCGGCCCTCGGTGGCGTTGATCGCCTCGCCGGCCGCCATGGCGTCGCGGGCGGCGAGCACGCCGCGGGCGCGGGCGAGGTCGAGCAGCGCCGCGCGGGCCTCGTCGGAGACGGAGGTCTTGGAGAGGTCCGCGAGGAGGTCGCCGGCGCGGTGGGTGAAGCGCGCGGCGCGGGAGGGGTCCTCCATCAGCGGGCGGATCGCGGCCGCGCCGGGCGCGCGCGCCAACTCCATCACCCGGCCCCAGGCCGCCTCCGCCATCCCCGCCATGCGGCCGTCGCTCCCCCGATTCACCGGCGCGAGGGTAGGGGTGGGCGGGTGGGGGAGATAGCCCGGGGCGGATCACCCGCTCGTGGGGTCGGGGAGGGTCGCCGGGGCGGCACGATCCTGGCTAGCCTGGGCGCATGATCCCCGGCGCCGCCCTCATCCTTCTCTGCCAGCTTGCCGGGGAGGCGGTCGCGCACGCGACGGGGCTGCCCCTGCCGGGGCCGGTGCTCGGGATGATCCTTCTCCTCGCCCTCCTCCTCCTCAACGACGCCTCGCCGCGGCCGGTGGGGGACGCCTTCCTGGCGCCGGCGGCGGACGGGCTGCTCGGGAACCTCTCGCTGCTGTTCATCCCGGCCGGGGTGGGCGTGGTGGGGCGGCTGGACGTGCTGCAGGCCAACGGGGTGGGGCTGGCGGTGGCGCTGGTGGCCTCCACGCTGATCGGGCTGGTGGCGACGGCGCTGACCTTCGCCGCGGTCGCGCGCCTGCTGCACCAGGAGGCCGAGGCGTGAGCGACGCGGATTTCGGCCTCTGGGTCTATCTCTCCCGCACGCCGCTCCTCTGGCTGACGGTGACGCTGCTCGCCTACCTGACCGCGGACCGGATCTCGGCGGCGCTCGGGCGGCACCCGCTGGCCAACACGGTGCTGATGGCGGTGGCGCTCGCCGCCGGGCTGCTGGCGGTGACCGGCACGCCCTACCGCACCTATTTCGAGGGGGCGCAGTTCGTCCACTTCCTGATCGGCCCGGCGACGGTGGCCCTCGCCCTGCCGCTCTACCGCAGCCGGCGGACGGTGTGGCGGGCCATCGTGCCGATGGCGGCGGCGCTGGTGGTGGGGGCGATGGCGGCGATGCTCTCGGCGCTTCTCATCGCCCGCGCCTTCGGCATCCCGGGGCCGGTGCTGGCGGCGCTGGCCCCGAAGTCGGTGACGGCGGGGGTGGCCATGGGCATCGCCGAGGGGCTGGGCGGCGACCCCGCGCTGGCCGCCGTGCTGGTGCTGCTGACCGGGGCGATCGGGGCGGTGACGGTGACGCCGCTGATGAACGCGCTGGGGCTGCGGGACATGCGGGCGCGGGGCTTCGCGGCGGGGCTGGCGGCGCACGGCATCGGCACGGCGCGCGCCTTCCACGTGAACCCCGTGGCCGGGACCTTCGCGGGGATCGCGCTGGCGCTGAACGCGCTGTTCAGCGCGATCCTCGCGCCCATCGTGCTGCGGGCGCTGCTCTAGGCGGACCGGCTCTCAGGGGGTGCCGAGCAGACGGCTGCCATGGACCCAGCCGCTGGGGCCGGAGGGATCGCCCACCTGGTACCAGCCGCCGGGCGCGGTGCCGTGGACGGTGACGCTGCTGCCGGCCCGCACGGTGCCGATGGCGGCCCCGCCGCCGCCCGGGCTGCTGCGCAGCGTGCCGGAGAGGCGGGCCGTGACCGTGTCGCCCGGGCGCGCGGTGCCGGGGGCGGAGCGCGGCGCCGGGGCCTCCGCGCCGTCCGGCGAGGCCTCCTCGGCGCGGCCTGGGACGGGCGGTGCGGCGCCGGTGGGCGGGCCGCCGCCCTCGCGGCAGCGGGTGCGGGTCTCGGCGGCGACGCGGGCGGCGCCCTCGTCGGTCGTGGCGAGGATCGGGGTAACGGTGCCGCCCTCGCTCTCGTCGTCCCAGTAGGTGACCACGGCCACGAAGGGGAGGAAGGGGCCGGGCGCGACGCGCACCCGGCCGCAGACCGCCACCGCGCGGGGCGCCGCCTGGCGGAAGGGGGCGACGGCGCGGAAGGTGGCCGCGCCGGGCAGGATCTCCCGGATCGTGTCCTCGGCCGCGCGCTGCGCCGAGGCCCGCCGGTCTGCGGAGCTCTGGGCCACGGATCCCTGGGCCACGGATCCCTGGGCCGCGGATCCCTGGGCCGCGGCGCTGCCCCCGAGGCCGAGGAGCAGTAGGCCCGCCAACAATCCATGGCGCGTCATCCGATGGCGCATCGCGTCCCCCAGAACCGTTTTGGAGATGGTCATCCTCGCCGAGGATGCGGTGCCCTCGGCCCCCTCGCCCGCGCGAAGCTGGCCCAGGACGCCGCGGAGTTCCAGACCCGGGCCCGGACGCGTCTTCGGGCGCGGGACCGGGCACCGCACCCTGATGGCCCGGCGGTCGAACCCGGGCAAGACGGTCATGGCTGGCGCTCGACCTGCAGCGTCACGCGCCCGGACGGGACGATCCTCGTCGTGCGCGACGAGGGCGGGGCCGTGGGCGGGCGCAACGACGCGGAGTGGAACTGGGGGCTCGGTCGCGACTGACCGACGGGGCCGTGTGTCGGCTTTCTTTCCGTTCTCTCGTTTCAGGCGACGGAACAATCGTCCAGTGCCTTGTTTCCGCGAGTGTCCGCCAGTTGGCTTGCGCCTTGCCATCCCCTCCCCTCGCGGCACCAAAACGGCCGCGGGAGAGACAACAACGATGCGTCCAACACTGGCCCTCGCCGCCCTGGCCCTGGCCGTCGCCACGGGATCCGCCAAGGCGAACGTCATCTACAGCTTCACCACCCTCGAGGCGACGTCGCCCTTCCCCGACCGCGGCCTGCTGCCCTTCACCGCCGAGCTGAGCATCAAGGAGACCCAGGTCGCGACGGGTTCCTTCACCTACCAGACCCCCCTCGGCTTCGGGTCGTCCTTCGCCGCGACCGGCGACGTCAACGGCTTCTCGTCGCTGCGCATCCTGGGTGTCGACTTCACCACCGGCTTCTCGGGCGGCAATCTCTCCCTGTCGCTCGGGTTCGACGCGACGGGCGCCATATCGCGCACCTTCATCAACTTCGACGGGACCGAGAGCAACGTGGACGCCAGCGGCACCGGCCGGACGGCCTCGGGGACGATCTTCTCCGATCGGCCCGAGTGCAATTCGGGCAGCATTCCCTGCACTTTCACGGGCGTCTGGAGCAACTCGCCCTACGTTCCGCCGGCTACCACGCCGGTGCCGGTGCCGGAGCCGATGTCGCTGGCGCTCTTCGGCGTTGGGCTGGCGGGGCTCGGGCTGGCGCGCCGCAAGACGGCCGCCTGATCGGCCAGAGCGGGAGGCGGGCATGCCTGCCTCCCGCGGTCCCGGCTAGGGCCGGGGAGGCGACTAGGCCGCGGCGCGGCGGCGAACCACCGCCAGGCCGAGCAGGCCGGCACCGAACAGCGCGAGCGACGGCGGCTCGGGCACCGCGGTCGCGCTGGGCACCGTTGCCCCCGTCACCGTGCCGCCGATGGTGCAGCCCCGGGAGCAGCCGAGAAGGGCGTTCTCGGTGCGGAACTGCCCCGTGAAGCTGTCCCCGGCGAAGGTGAGGTCGGTTTGCACGTTGAGATCGAAGTAGCTGAAGGTTCCCGTCAACCCCGTCGCGGCGCTGCCGGAGAGCGTGAACCCCACGTTGCGGCCGGCGTTGAAGAAGCCGAAGTCGGGCGGGGTGGGGCGCTCGAGCAACGCGCCGGTGTTGAGGCCGGCGGGCAGGAGGCCGCCGGTCAGCGAGATCGCAACGAGCCCGGACAGCGAGGCGTTGTAGCGCCCAGAGAAGTCGTTGCGGTCGAGCGAGATCGAGAAGCCGTTGGCCGCCGCGGCGTTGCTGACGACGACGGTGCCACCAACCGCCAGGGGCTGCGACGGCGCGGGGAAGACAACGCCGCGATCGATCGGCTCGCCAACTTGGTTGAAGGAAAAGACGTAGTCGGCCTTGGCTGGAGCGATGACGCTGAAAGCGGCCGCGACGAGGGCGGCGGCCCGCACGAGGTGGTTCATTTTATCTCCCTCGGCGCGTTTTTGCGCCGCGTGCGCTGCGCTGCACGAAACAGACCACGAAAAACGTGACGTCGCCATCAAGGGGTTATGGGTTCGTTTTGATCGCTGCCGGCGGAAGCTGTAACACCGCCCGACAACCCCCTTGGATCCTGGCATGGGCGCGGCCCGGCGCGGCTCAGCCCCCGCCGCGGCCCGCCCGGAGATGGGCCGCGAGCGCTGCGGCGGCTTGGCGGAAGGCCTCGTCGAGGTCGGGATGGGCGAGGACGCGGCCGCCGGACAGCCGGATGAAGCCCTCGGTCATGCCGTTCTGCACCATGCCCTCGGAGTGGACGAGCACCCCGTCCGCGTCCTCCATTCCGCCGGAGGCGCCTCCGAGGGCGAGGGGCGCACGGGGGCGGAGGGGGGCGCCCCAGGCATCGCGCATGTAGGCCTCGACCTTGGCGGGGTAGTCCCGGCCGTCGGCGGTGTAGCCGAAGAGGGGCTTTCCCTGGGCGAACATGTAGCCGATCTCGACGGCCGTGCCGGGGTCCATGTCGGCGGCGCGGCGGAAGGGGTCGAGGCAGAAGAGGCCGGCCTCGCAGCGGTCCATCAGGGCGCGGTCGGCGGCGACGATGGCCATCAGCGTCGCCTCGCCCGGCGGCAGGCCCTGCACGTCCTCCTGCCCGTCGAGCGGGGCGAGGCCGGTGAGGCCCTCGGCGCGGCAGATAGCGCGGAAGCGGTCGAACCGGGCGAGGGCGTCGGCGCGGAAGACAATGTCCCCCGCGAGGTAGACGAGGGGCGCCGCGGGGCCGGGCGGGGCGGTCGGGGGGCGGTCCATCCCCCCTCTCTGCCACGGCGGGGGCGGGGCACGGGAGGGGGCGGCGCGCGGCGGGGGCGAGGGATGCGCGCGCGGGGTTTGTGGGGGGCGGCTTCTGCGCGTAAACCCGCGCCCCATGTCCCGCCGCCCCGCCGCCGATCCCGAGCCCGTCCTGATCACCAAGACCGAGGAGCTGGTCCCGCTCTGCGGGCGGCTGCGCCAGGAGCCCTTCGTGACCGTGGACACGGAGTTCATGCGCGAACGCACCTACTGGCCCGAGCTCTGCGTGGTCCAGCTCGGCGGCAGCCAGGACACGGCGGTGGTGGATGCCATGGCGCCCGGCCTGGACCTCGCCCCCCTCGGCGCCCTCCTGGCGGACGAGGAGGTGGTGAAGGTGTTCCACGCCTGCCGGCAGGACGTGGAGATCTTCCTGCTGCGCTTCGGCCGCACGCCGCAGCCGATGTTCGACACCCAGGTGGCGGCCATGGTGGCGGGCTTCGGCGACCAGGCGAGCTACGACAGCCTCGCCCGCGCGCTGGCGGGCGCGCAGATCGACAAGGCGCACCGCTTCAGCGACTGGGCGGCGCGCCCGCTCTCCCCGGCGCAGATCACCTACGCGGCCGGCGACGTGACGCATCTCCGCCGCGTCTACGTCGCGCTCCGCGACCGGCTGGCGCGGGACGGGCGGCTGGACTGGGTGGGGGAGGAGATGGCGGCGCTGACCGACCCCGCCACCTACGGCACCGACCCCGACAACGCCTGGGAGCGGCTGCGCCCGCGCACCACCAACCGCCGCTTCCTCGGCACGCTGCGCGCCATCGCCGCCTGGCGGGAGCGGGAGGCGCAGCGGGTGAACATCCCGCGCCAGCGGCTGCTGCGCGACGAATCGCTGCTCGAGGTGGCCGCGACCGCCCCGGCCGACGCGGGCGCCCTGGCCCGCGCCCGCGGCGTGACGGAGGGCTTCGCGCGCGGCAAGTCCGGCGCCTCGCTCCTTGCCGCCATCGAGGAGGCGCGGGCCCTGCCCGAGGACGCGTTGCCCGAGGCCCCGCGCGAGCGCGGCGGCGCCTCCCCCTCCCCCGCCCTCGTCGCGCTGCTGAAGGTGCTGCTGGCGGCCAAGGCGGAGGAGCACCAGGTGGCGCCCCGCCTGCTGGCCAGTTCCGAGGATCTCGACCGGCTGGCCGCCGAGGCGCCGGGGGACCTGCCGGTGCTGCAGGGCTGGCGGCGCCGGGTCTTCGGGGAGGACGCGCTGGCGCTGCGCGGCGGGGAGCTGGCGCTGGGCGTGGAGGGCCGCCGCGTGCGGCTCATCCGGCCGGGCGCGGCGCCCGGCGAGGGGTCCGGCGTGGATTCCGGGGAGGCCACCTCCCAGGCTGGCCGGGCGGGCGCCGGCAAGGCCAGGGCCGCCCGTCCGAAGGGCGCCCGCGGGGGCCGGGCGGCCGCCGCCGGGGAGGCCGCAGACCCCGCCGGGGAGGCGCCGCATGACGGGGTTGCAACCTCCCCCCTCGCCACGGATTGAAGCACCTGGGCGTGCCGTGGCCGTCCCCGCGCTTGCGCGGGGCCGCCCCCTGGTCTAGCGCCCTCCACCGGCCTTCCGATCGGACCCTGACAGCCCATGGCGCGGACCCTTCCTGACCTGACCGTTGATCCCACCCGCGACCACAAGCGCGCGGTGCTGGACGCGGGAGCGGTGCGGGACGCCTACCGCCGCTGGGCCGGCGTCTACGACGCCGTCTTCGGGGGGGTGTCCTCCTTCGGCCGCAAGCGGGCGGTCGCGGCCGTGAACCGGCTGCCCGGCACCCATGTCCTGGAGGTGGGGGTCGGCACCGGCCTGGCCCTGCCGCTCTACCGCGGGGACAAGCGGGTGGTCGGCGTCGACCTCTCGCGCGAGATGCTCGAGAAGGCGCGCGAGCGCGTGGCGGAGGAGCGGCTGCTCCACGTCGAGGGGCTGGCCGAGATGGACGCCGAGCACATGGCCTTCCGCGACGATTCCTTCGACATCGCGGTGGCGATGTTCACGGCCAGCGTGGTGCCCGACGCCCGCAAGCTCTTCGCGGAGATGTCGCGCGTGGTGCGGCCGGGCGGGCAGCTTCTCTTCGTGAACCACTTCGCGGCGACGGACGGGCCGCGCTGGTGGGTGGAGCGCGCGATGGCGCCGCTGTCGCGCGTGCTGGGCTGGCACCCCGACTTCGCGCTCTCGGACCTCATGGGCTCGGAGGTGGAGGTCGAATCGCTGGAATCCTGCCCGCCCGCCGGGCTGTTCACCCTCGTGCAGGTGCGGAACGGGCGGGCCGCGCGGGCGCTGGCGGCCTGAGCCCCGGCCGCATGACCCCGACCCGGATCACAGCTCGACGCGCGGGCGGCGCGCGGCCGGCCGGGCGGCTTGCCGAATGGGCCGCCAGGGACACATCCCGCGGGCAGCATCCTGGGGCCGGGTCTCCCTACACCACCGTATGACGCGTGATTCCGCGCCGGACAGGCCGGCGGACCTCCCCCAGGCGCAGGAGCCGGAGCTGGCCCTTCGCGGCGGCCGCCCCTTCATCGGCGGCGGCGCGGGAAGCGGGGTCGACAGCACCCATTCGGACGTGTTCTTCGCCGCCGTCGAGATGACGCGGATGCCGATGATCGTGACCGACCCCAACCGGCACGACAACCCGATCGTCTTCGCCAACCAGGCCTTCCTGCGCATGACGGGCTACGAGCGGGAGGAGATCGTCGGGCGCAACTGCCGCTTCCTCCAGGGGCCCGAGACCGACCGGGAGACGGTGGCCGACGTGCGGCGCGCGGTGCAGGCGCGCCAGGACATCGCGACCGACATCCTCAACTACCGCAAGGATGGCTCCACTTTCTGGAACGCGCTGTTCGTCTCGCCCGTGCTCGATGGGGCGGGGAACGTCATCTACTTCTTCGCCTCGCAGCTCGACGTCAGCCGCCGGCGCGACGCCGAGGAGGCGCTGCGCCAGGCGCAGAAGATGGAGGCGCTCGGCCAGCTCACGGGCGGCATCGCGCACGACTTCAACAACCTCCTCCAGGTCATGCGCGGCTACATGGACCTGATCGACAGCGGGCTCGGGCGGCCCCAGCCCGACTTCGGGCGCATCCGGCGCAGCCTCGTCGCCGCGCGCACCGCGGCCGACCGCGCGGCGACGCTGACGCAGCAGCTCCTCGCCTTCTCGCGCAAGCAGCGGCTGGAGGGGCGGACGGTCAACCTCAACACCCTCGCCGAGGGGATGCGCGAGATGGCGGCGCGGAGCCTCGGCGACGCCGTGACGCTCCGCTTCGAGCTCGACCCCACGCTGGGCAACTGCCGGGTGGACGCGACTCAGACCGAGGTCGCGCTGCTGAACGTGCTGATTAATGCGCGCGACGCGCTCGCCGGGCGGCAGGACGGGCGGGTGACGGTCTTCACCCGCTCGGTCGAGGTGGGGCCGGGCGACCCGGACCTCGGGATGCTGCTCGCGGAGGGGTCCTACGTGCAGATCGGCGTGGCCGACAACGGCACGGGGATGCCGCCCGAGATCCTCGCCCGCGTGATGGAGCCCTTCTTCACCACGAAGGAGGAGGGGCGCGGCACCGGGCTCGGCCTGTCGATGGTCTACGGCTTCGCGCGCCAGTCGGGCGGCGCGGCCCGCATCGCCAGCGCCCCGGGCGAGGGGACGACCGTGAACCTCTACTTCCCCCGCGCCGAGGAGGAGGTCGCGACGCGCCCGGCCTCGCCCCGCGCCTCGGAGCGGCCGGGGACGGAGACCATCCTCGTGGTGGACGACCGGCCAGAGGTGGCGGAGCTGGCGCGGGCGATCCTCGAGGAGTTCGGCTACACCGTCCTCCTCGCCCATGACGGCCAGGGGGCGATGGCGGTCATCCACGGCGGGCAGCCGCTGGACATGCTGTTCACCGACCTGATCATGCCGGGCGGCATGAACGGCGTGATGCTGGCGCGCGAGGCGCGGCGCCAGCGGCCGCGGATCAAGGTGCTGCTGACCACCGGCTACGCCGACGAATCCGTGGGCGAGCAGGACGGCGGGGCGCCGGAGTTCGACCTCATCCACAAGCCATACAGCCGGGCGGAACTGGCCCGGCGCGTGCGGATCATCCTCGACGGGCCGACCGGGGTGGGGTGAGGGCCAGGGATCCGGCAACCCGGGGCCCCGGCAAGGCCCGGTTAAGCATAGCGCCCGCAGGATTGGTTCCAGATCGAACGGAATTGATGCCTCATGCGCCTTGCCCGCCTCGTTCCCGCCTCCATCGGCCTTCGAGTCGCGGCCGCGCTGCTGCTGCTGGGGGGCGTGGCGCTCGCCGGCGCGGCGGTGACCTATGTCAGCACCGGGCGGCACGCGGAGGCGGTGGACGCGCTCGCCCGCGCGCAGGGCAGCCTGCCGCTGGTGGAGCGGCTGCGCGGCGGCGCCTACGCGGTGGTGATGGAGAGCCGCGGCCTCTACATCGCGAACGACGCCCGGCAGGCCGCGACCTTCGCCGAGCGGCTGCGCGGGCACCTCGCCGACATGGAGGCGAGCTGGGCCGCCCTGCGCCCGATCCTGCCGCCGGGCGCGGCGGAGGCCGGCGCGCGGCTGGAGCAGCCGCTGCGCGACTTCGTGGCGCTGCGGACGGAGCTCGCGCGGGCCGGGGTGGAGGAGGGTCCCCAGGCCGCGAACCGGCTCGGCAACAACGACGCCAACCGGAGCGCCCGCACCCGCTTCACCGACGCGCTGGACGCGCTGCCGCCCCTGGTCGCCGCCGCGACGGAGGCGCAGCGAGGCGAGATCAACGCCGACGGGGACCGGCTGGCCGTGCGCCTCCTCGCCGGGACCGCGCTGGCGGTGGTGCTCGTGGTCGGCCTCGCCCTCGCGCTGATGCAGAGGAGCGTGGTGCGGCCGCTGCGCCGCCTGACGGCCGCGCTGGGCGAGATGGCGGAGGGGCGGCTGCACGGCACGCCGCTGCCGCCGCCCGGCCCCGGGGAGGTCGGCGGCATCGCCGCGGCCGCGGCGGCCTTCCGGGTGGCGCTGCAGCGCAACGCCTCGCTCGAGGCCGCCTCGGCCGCGAACAACGCGGCGCGCGACCGGCGGCAGGCCGCGATGGACCGGCTGACCCAGGACTTCGGCACCGCCGTCTCGGGCGTGCTGGTCAAGCTCGGCACCGCCGCGGACGGGGTGCGGGGCACGGCGGCGGAGGTGGCGGAGGCGGCGCGCGCGACCCACGCCGAGATGGAGGCCACCGTCGGCGAGGCCGAGGGGGCCTCCGGCGGGCTGAACGCCGCCGCGGCGGCGACCGAGGAGCTGACGGCCAGCATCGCCGAGATTTCGCGCCAGGTGGCCCAGGCGGCGCGCACGGCCGAGCGCGCGGCGGGGCAGGCGCGCGCCACCGACGGCACGGTGCAGGGGCTGGCGGAGGCCGCCTCGCGGATCGGGGAGGTGGTGCGGCTGATCAGTGACATCGCCGGGCAGACGAACCTGCTGGCGCTGAACGCGACGATCGAGGCGGCGCGGGCTGGCGAGGCCGGGCGGGGCTTCGCCGTGGTGGCGGGCGAGGTGAAGGGGCTGGCGGCGGAGACCGCGGCCGCGACGGGGCGGATCGCCGAGCAGGTCGCCGCCATCCAGTCCGCGACCGAGGCCGCGGTCGGGGCCGTGCGGGGCGTGGCCGAGGCGATCGGCGAGGTCAGCGAGGTCGCGACCGCCATCGCCGCGGCGGTGGAGGAGCAGGGCGCCGCGACGCGCGAGATCGCGCAGCGGGTCCACGGCGTGGCCGCCTCCACCGAGACGTCCACCCGCGCGATGCGCGGCGCGGCGGGCGCGGCCGAGCGGTCGGGTGAGGCGAACCAAGTCGTGCGCCGCACCGCCGAGGGGGTCGCGCGGCTGACGGGGACCCTGCGCGAGGAGGTGGACCACTTCCTCGCCGCCATGCGCAACGGGGAGCGGAGCGGCGAGCGCCGGCGCTACGAGCGCGTGCCCGGGCGGGACGCGCGGGCGCGGCTGCGCTGCGAGGTCCACGGGGCGGCGGAGGGCCGGATCGTCGACATCTCCTTCGGCGGCGCCGCGATCGAGTGCGCCTGGCCCTGCGACGTCGGCGCGGAGATCCTGGTCGGGCTGCCGGGGGGCGGGGAGCCCGTGCCGGCCCGGGCCGTGGGCGGCCGGGACGGCGTGCTCGCCCTCTCCTTCCGCCAGGACCCGGAGGCGCTGGCCGGCATCGGCCGGGCGCTCGACGCCATCGCCGAGCGCCCCCTCCTGGCGGCCTGAGGGCGGCGAGCGCTACTGCACCTTGATGTCGCGCGAGCGGATGACCTCGCCCCACTTGCGGTTCTCGGCGTCGTTGTAGGCGGCCCATTCCTCGGGGCGCTGGGTCTCGGGCGTGACCGCGAGGGCGGCCAGGCGCTCGCGCGTCTCGGGGGCGGTCATGGCGGCGCGCATCATCTCGTTCACGCGGGCGACGATGGGGGCCGGGGTGCCGGCGGGCGCGAGGACGGCGATGTGCTCCACCGCCTCGTAATCGGGGAAGCCCTGCTCCCGGAAGGTCGGGATCTCCGGCGCGATGGGGCTGCGCTCGCGCGACGAGATGGCGAGCGCGCGCAGCTCGCCGGACTGGATGAGGGGCAGCAGGCCGGAGGCGGCCTGGATGACCATCGAGACCTCCCCCTGCAGCGTGCCCTGCACGGCCTGGGCGCCGGCGCGGTAGCCGACGTCGCCCATGGTGAGGCCGGCGGCCTGGAGGAACAGCTCCGTCGCGAGGTGGGTCGAGCTGCCCGTGCCGGAATTGGCGTAGGTGAGGTTGGCGCCGGGGCGCTTGGCCATCGCCACGAACTCCGCCAGCGTGCGGGCGGGGGAGTTCTTCGGCACCACGAGGATCATCGGCTGGGCGGCGATGAGGCCGACGCCGGTGAAGGCGCGGTCGTTGTCGTAGGTGAGCTGGTAGAGGTGCGGCGCCATCGCGTAGGTGCTGATGGTGCCGACCAGCAGCGTGTAGCCGTCCGGCCGCGCGCGGGCGACGGAGGCGAAGCCGATGGTGCCGTTGGCGCCGGCGCGGTTGTCGATGACGAAGGACTTGCCGGTGTCCTGCGAGAGGCGGGCGGCGAGGATGCGCGCCACCGCGTCGGTCGAGCCGCCGGCGGCCCAGGGGACGACGAGGGTGACGGGGCGCTCCGGGTAGGTGCCCTGCGCGCGGGCGAGGGGCGCGCGGAGCGCCGCGAGCGCGAGGCTGGCGGCGCCGAGGTGGCGTCGGTTGAGCATGGGCGTTCCTCCTGCGGCGGCCTCGCGGCCGGCGGTTTGGCGGAGGTTAGCCCCGGCCGTTACGCGGGCCTAGCGGTCCCCTGCGCGGGGGCTTGCCGGGGGCGGAACGCGGAAAGGGGGCCGCCGGGCGTGCCGGCAGCCCCCCTTCCATCGCCGGCCAGGCTGGGTGGGGTCAGGAACCCTGGCCCTCGCCGCCCGTCGCGCCGCTGCGCAGGAGGAAAGCCTGCTGGGGGTTGCTGAGGGGCGAGGCGTTGTTGCGGGCGGCCAGCGGGGTGCGGCTCGTGGTCTGCGTCCAGGCGGGGTAGGCGCTGGGGCCGAGGCCGTCGAAGCCGTCGGCGAAGGCGCTGCCGGCGACGAGGGGGCTCACGGCGACCGCGGCGAGGCCGAGGGTGCGGAGGGCCTGGGAAAAGCTGAAGCGGGACATCGCGTATATCCTGGGTGGATGGCGGCGAACCATATCGTCGTCTCGGGGAGGGATATGCGCCCCTCCTCTCGCCTCTTCCACCGCGGGGCGTGGATAGTCCCTATTCGTCCCGTGGATGGAGGCACCCGCGCTACCCCCGGGGGGCGCCGGGCGCGTGGGGGTCCAGCGCCGCGTCGGGCAGCGGCATGACGTGGCCCGACCAGGTCCAGACGAGGGCGCACTCCACCGGCCGCTCCGGCCAGGCGGCGCGGAGCACGGCGCGGTAGGCGGCCATCTGGCGGAGATAGGCGGGGGGCACGGCCGAGATCTCCGAGGGCGGCGGCCGGTTGGTCTTGTAGTCGAGGACGAGGATGCGGTCGGGCGCGACCAGCAGGCGGTCCACCTGGCCCGCGATGGGGATGCCGTCCACCACGCCGGCCAGCGGCGCCTCGGCGAGGCTGCCGGGGGCGAAGGCGCCGGCCAGGGCGGGGTGGCGCAGCACCGCCAGCGTCTCGGCGAGCGTGGCTTCCTGCTCCTCGGGGCCCAGGCCGTGGCCGGGGCGGGCGAGGTGGCGGCGGGCGAGGCCCTCCCAGGCGGATTCCTCGTGCTCGGGCAGGTGCTGGAGCAGGCCGTGGATGAGCAGGCCGCGGCGGAAGCGGCGGCCGCCGGGGTCGGCCACGCCGTGCGGCGCGGCGGCGGGGGTCTCGGCCTCGCCCTCGAGGCGCGAGGGGGCGACGGGGTCCTCGCTCGCCTCCGGGTCGGCCTTCACCGTGGCCCAGGCGGGGAGGATGGCGGCCTCGGCGCGCAGCACGGCGGGGTCGGGCCTGGGCGGCGCCTCCTGGGGGGTGGTGATCTCCCAGCCCTCCTCGCCGAAGCCGCAGCCGGCAGGCAGGCCCAGCGCGGTGGGGTCGAAGGGCACGCGGGCGAAGCCGGGGCGGCCGGCGTCGTGCCCGCGGAAGAATCCGTCCTTCACCAGGGCGTGCCAGCTCGGGTGCGCCGGCGCGCGGGCGGGGGCCAGGCCGCAGACGAGGAGCCGGTCCTCCGCGCGGGTGAGGGCGACGTAGAGAAGGCGGTTCTCCTCCTCCGCGTCGGCGTTGGCGCGGGCGTCGCGGGCCTGGGTCCAGGAGGCCGCCTGGAACTCGCGGCGCGGGGCCCAGAGGGGGACCTCGGGCGCGTTGGCCCCGGCGCGGCCGCCGCCGGCCCAGAGCAGCGTGTCGCGCGCGCCGCCGCGGCCGATGTCGGGGATGATGACGACCGGCGCCTGCAGCCCCTTCGAGCCGTGGGCGGTCATGATGCGCACGGCGTCGGCCGCGTTCTCCATCTCGCGCTTCACCTCGGCGCCGCCGCGGCGGAGCCACTGCACGAAGCCCTGCAGCGACGGCGCGTGGCGGTTCTCGTGGCGGAGCGCGGCGGAGAGGAGCTCGTCGAGCGCCTCCGCGGCCTCGGCGCCGAGGCGGGCGAGGAGACGCGCGCGCCCCTCGTGCTCGCCCAGCACCTCGCTCAGCAGGGCGTGAGGGGTGATGTTGTCGGCGCGGTCGGCGAGGTCGCCGATCCAGGTCGCGGCGCGGCCGACCGGCGTCGCGTCGCCGCGCTGCTTGATGAAGACGTGCCAGAGCGGGCCCTCCCGCCCGTGGGCGAGGGCGAAGAGGTCCTCCTCCGAGAGGCCGACGAGCGGCGACTTGAGGAGCGAGGCGAGGGCGAGGTCGTCCTCGGGCAGCAGCAGCGTGTCGCAGAGGGCGAGCATGTCGCGCACCGCGATCTGCTCGACGAGCGTCATGCGGTCCACGCCGCCGACGGGGATGCCGCGCTGCTTGAGCTGGCGCACGAGGAGCTCGATCAGCCGCGTGCGGCGGCGGACGAGGACCATGACGTCGCCCGGGCGGATCGGGCGGTCGCCGCGGGCGGGCAGCGTCTCCTCGCGGATCATCGTGCCGATGCGGGCGGCGATGGCCTCGGCGAGCAGCGCCTCGGAGTCCTGCGCGGCGATGGGGTCGCGGGGCACGATCCAGGGCTCGGCCGCGCTCGCCTCCTGGCGCTCGAGCAGCGGCCAGATCTCGACGCGCCCGGCGTGGCCCGCGCGGTCGGCGGAGTGCTCGAGCGTCGCGCCCTCGCGCACCACGCCGCGCCGCGCCTCGCCGTCGGCGAAGACGTGGTCCACGAGGGAGAGGACGGGCGCGCAGGAGCGGAAGGAGACGGTGAGCGGCACGCGCTCGAAGGTGGCGCCGCCGCGCCGCACCTGGGCGTCGAAGCGCGTCTCCCACTCGGCGAAGCCGCGGGCGTCGGCGCCCTGGAAGCCGAAGATGCTCTGCTTCTCGTCGCCCACGACAAACAGCGTGCGGTCGCCGGGCTCGCGCGTGCCGGTGCCGGCGAAGAATTCCTCCGCCAGCGCCTGGGCGATGCCCCATTGCGCGGGGTTCGTGTCCTGCGCCTCGTCGAGGAGAAGGTGGTCGAGGCCGCCGTCGAGCTTGAACAGCACCCAGGCGGAGCCGGGGTCGCGCAGCAGGGCCTGCGCGCGGTGGATGAGGTCGTCGAAGTCGAGCGCGCCGCGGCGCTCCTTGCGGGCGCGGTAGTCGTCGAGCACGGGGCGCGCGGCCGAGAGCAGCGCACCGGTCGCGCCCAGCAGGCGGTGCGCGGACTGGCGCGCGAGGATGGCCTCCACGCGCGCGATCTCGGCGGCGAGCGCGTCCTCCTTCATCAGGGCGGCGCGCGGGTCGCCCTTCTGGGTGAAGAGCGCCTCGCGCCAGGATTCCCAGCGGGAGGGGCGCGCGTGGTCGGGCTCGGAGAGGATGGCGAGCAGCGTGGAGGCGGCCTCGCGCGGGACCTTGTTCTTGTGCTGCAGCAGGGTCTGGAGCGCGTCGCGGAAGGCGGGCGGCGGGGTGACGACCTGGGCGGGGAGCGCGCCCTCGTCCTCGCCGTCGGGCAGGCCGAGGCATTCGCGGAGCGCGCTAAGGTGGCCGTCCACGCGGTCAAGCAGCGGGCGCAGGCGCTCGCGCTTGGCCACGAGCTCGCGGAGCGACTTGGCCAGGCTGTCGGCGGAGACGAGGCGGGCGAGGCCGGCCAGCGCCTCCTCGGGGATGGAGCGGCCGGCGAGCGCCGCCTCGCGCGCCTCGGCCAGCAGCGTCGCGCTGTCCGCCTCCTCCAGCAGGGTGAAGGCGGGGGGCAGCCGGGCCTCGAGCGGGAAGCTGCGGAGGAGCGACTGGCAGAAGGCGTGGATGGTCGCGATCCGCATGCCGCCGGGCTGCTCCAGCACGCGGCAGAAGAGGCGGCGCGCGGTCTCGATCTCGGCGCGGATCGGCGGCTGGCCCGTCAGGTTCTCGAGCGCCGCGCGAAGCTCGTCCTCCGGCATCATCGACCATTGGCCGAGGCGGAGCGCGAGGCGGGTCGCCATCTCGGCCGCCGCCGCCTTGGTGAAGGTGAGGCAGAGGATGCGGCCGGGCTGCGTGTCCTCGCGCAGCAGCAGGCGCAGCACGCGGTCGGTCAGCACCTTCGTCTTGCCCGAGCCGGCGGAGGCGCCCACCCAGGCGGAGATGCGGGGGTTGGACGCGACCTGCTGCGCGTAGAAGGCGCGCGTGCGCGCCGAGAGGGCCTCGTTCAAGCGGCATCCCCTTCGCCCGCGCCGCCCCATTCGTCGAAGCGCGACAGGTGGTCGTAGTCCTCTCCCTTGGGCGCGCGCGCCGGGTGCGGGCGGGCCAGGAAGGGGCGGTCGCCGAGCAGGAAGTCGCGGGCGAGCGCGTCCAGCGCCTCGAAGGCGGCCTCGCTCACCTCGGGCAGGGTGGCCTCCTTCGGGCGGAAGGGGGCGACGGTGCCGGCCTCGTAGCCGCCCGAGACGTGCCAGTGCTCGAGGGAGGAGACCTCGGCGGCGGGGATGCCGGCGAAGCCGCCGCGCGCGGCGATGGCGGCCTCGAGCGGCATCTGCGGCGCGCGGCCGTCGGCCATCTCGGCGTTGCTCGGGGGCGCGCCGGTCTTGAGGTCGATGAGGACGAGGCTGCCGTCGGCGCGGCGGTCCACGCGGTCCGCGCGGCCTTCGAGGCGCACGCCGCAGGGAAGCTCGATGCCGCCGGTGATCTCGGCGTGGCGCTCCGCGACGTCGCGGCGGCCGCGCTCGGTCTCGAGCACGAACTCCGCGATGCGCGCGAGGCGCGGGCGCCAGTAGGCGACGAGGCCGGGGCGCGGGGCGTACTCGGCCAGCGCGTGCTCGGTGGCCGCGGCGAAGTGCTCCACCGCCTTGGTGCAGTGCGGGTCGCCGTCGCAGAGGGTGAGCCACTGCGAGACCATGTGGTGAACGATGTTGCCGTACTCGGCCGCGTCCGCCTCGGCGTCGAGGTCGTCGAGCGGGCGGAGGCGGAGGACGCGCTTGGCGTACCAGGCGTAGGGATCGGCCTTCAGCAGCCAGACATCCGTCACGCCGATCTTGCGCGGGCGCAGCGTCGCGGGGGGCGCGGGCGCCGGGCGGGCGCAGGGGCGCGCGACCTCGGGCATGTCGAGCAGCCCGGCCCAGCCGGTCGCGGGCGAGGTCTCCAGTCCGCCCAGGCCCTGGCCGTTGAGGAAGGTGTCGAGCCGCGTCAGCCAGCGCGCGGCCACGGTCGGCGATCCCCCGCGCTTGCGGGCGCGGGACAGGGTCGCGCGCGGGGCGGCGAGGGCGGAGAGAAGGAAGTCCGCGCAGACGCGGCCGATGCGGGCCTCGGGCGCGGGCAGGCCGAAGGCGGTGCGCATCGGGCGGCTCATCCAGGCGCCGGGGTCGGTCGCGATCGGCCAGACGCTCTCCTCCAGCGCGCCGAGCACGACGCGGTCGAAGGACTGCAGCCGCGCCTCCAGCAGGCCGAGGATTTGCACGCGGGGGTGCGAGCCGCCCTTCCGCCCGCGCATGGTGCGCACGCCGGGCGCGAGCGGGCCTTCGAGCAGCGCGTCGAAGAGCGACGGCCAGGCGGCGGCCTCGAGCGGCGGCAGGGCGCGCATGGCGGGCTCGAGCCCCGCGAGGTGGACGGCCAGCGGCTCGCCCTCCTCGCCGGAATAGAGGCGCAGGCCCCCCGGGCGCTCGTCGGTGGAGGCGAGGGCCTCGGCGGCGGCGAGGTGGTCGGCGAGCAGGTCGGCGGGCGGGCGAACCTCACGATCCAGCGCGCGGAAGTTGCCGAGCGCGGCCTCCAGCGCGTCGAGCATGGCGCGCACGCGGGCGCGGGGCTCCTCGTGGCGGATGGCCTCGGCGGCGCGGCGCAGCCCCTCCAGCCCGGCGCCGGGGCGGGGGCCGCGCAGCGCGTATCGCTCCAGCTCGCGCACCGCCCGCATCCAGTCCGAGCGCGCCATGCCGCCGGCGCAGAGCGGGTGCTTGAGGAGGGAGAGGAGGGCGACGGGGGCGAAGCCCTCCTCCACCATGCGGCCGAGGAGGCGGAGGAAGGCGCCGGCCGGCGTCATGCCGAGCGGCTGGCCCGCGGAGTCATCGGCGAGGATGCCGTGGCGGAGAAGCTCCACCGAGACGCGGCGGGCGAGGTCGCGGTCGGGCGTCACCAGCGCCGCGCGGGCGCCGGGGGTCTCGAGCGCTTCCCGCAGCAGGAGGGCGATGGCGGCGGCCTCGCCGGCCTCGTCCGGCGCGATGAGCACGTCGAGGCCGGAGAGGGCGGGGCGCCAGCGCTCGGGCTCGCGCTCCTGCCAGCAGGCGATGCCCTCCTCCGGCCGCAGCGCGCGGGCGAGGAGGGCGGCGCGGGCCTCGTTCGGCGCGGGGGCGTCGGGCGCGCGGTAGGGCCAGGGGCGGAGGTCGTCGGCGGTGGCGTCGAGGCCGCGCAGCAGGCGGGCGGTGCCGTTCAGCGGGTGGCTGTTCGCCTCGCGCAGCACCTCCCACAGCTCGGGCGACAGCTCCTCGCCGGCGCCGTGCAGGACAACGGCGCCGCGGTCCATGCGGGCGATCTGGCGGAGCAGGTCGGTCGCGGCCGGGATGGTGCCGCCGATGCCGATGCCGGCGGCGATGATGGGGTCGCGCGGCGGGTTGTCGCGCCAGGCGCGGGCCTGGGCGCGCAGCGCCGCGACGCGGCGGGCGCCGATGTCGGCGAGGCCCTGCTCGTCCAGCCAGGCGTGCCAGTAGTTGATGGCGGCGCCGAGGAACTCGTGGGTGATCTTCCAGTGCGTCGCGAGCTCGCCGGTGACGAGGTCCGGGATGCCCGCGGGGTCGCAGCCCTCCAGCGCCATCTCGTCGAGCAGCGTCGCGAGCTCGAGGGCGAGGCGCCAGGCCTGGTCGGGGTTGCTCGGGCCGCCGAGATGGGGCGGCAGCTTCATCACCACCTCGGCCAGCACGGCGAGGCGGCGGGCGGCGTCCACCGGGGGCGGCTCGTCGAGGAGGGTGGGGAGCGACAGCTCCTCCGCGTCCTCGGTGGAGAGGCCGGCGAGGGCGCGCAGGCGGGGCAGCAGCAGGGCCTGCCGGCCGGAGGCGCGAAGGAAGGACTCGCGGAGGCTGCGCGCGGCGCGGCGGGTGGGCAGGAGGATGGTGGTGCGGGCGAGCGCCGCCGGGTCCTCCATGCCCTCGACCATGGCGAGCACGCCGTGGGCGAGGTCGTCGAGGAAGGGGCGGTGCGCGGGAATCTCGTAGAGCCTCACCGCGCGCTGTTCCCCTTCCCGTGCAGGAACAGCGCTAGAACAGCTTCACCATGCCCTTGTCCAGCGCTTCCTCCGCCCGTTGCAGGTCCGGCGGCGTGGAAAGGTGGAACCAGATGCCGTCGTGCACCAGGCCGAAGAGGCGTCCGGCCTCGATGGCGCGCGTCCAGGGGCCCATCAGGCCGAAGCGGCCGGGCACGGTGCCGTCCAGCAGGCGGGGGTGGATGATCTGCACGCCGGCGTAGAGGTAGGGCGCCACCTCGCGCTCCCGGGGGCGGCGGAGTCGGCCGACGGGGTCGAGGAGGAAGTCGCCGAGGCCGACCTCGCCCTCCACCTGCGCCGCGCGGACCATGAGGAGCATCGCGTCCATGCGGTCCGCGTCGAAGGCGGCGGCGAGGCGGAGCAGGGCGGGGCTGGGGCCGTCGAGCCAGTAGGCGTCGCCGTTCACGAGGGCGAAGGGCTCCGCCCCGAGATGCGGGAGGGCGTTGCGGAGGCCGCCGCCGGTCTCCAGCAGCTCCTCCTCCACCAGTACGGTGCAGCGGGGCGCGCGGCGGGCCTCGCCGGCGGCGACGACCTGGGGGGCGAGGTGGAAGGCGTTCACCACGGCGTCGCCGATGCCGACCTCCTCCATGCGGTCGAGCGCGTGGTCGAGGAGGGACCTTCCGCGGAGCGCGAGGAGGGGCTTGGGCACCGTCTCGGTCAGCGGGCGCATCCGCGTCCCGAGCCCGGCCGCGAGGACCATGCCTTTGCGGAGGGTGATCATGCCGTGGGTTCCGTCCGGGGGTTCGCGCGGAGAGCGCGGGGCACGTGCTCGTCAAGGAAGGCGGCCAGCGGGGCGGCGGCGGGATGGGCCAGGGCCTCGTCCAGCAGGCGCCAGCAGCGGGGGCCGTGGGCGAGGTAATGCGGCTTTCCGTCGCGCCGGTCCAGCCGCACCCAGAGGGCGGCGACGCGGAGGTGGCGCTGGGCGGCCATGGCGGCGGTCGCGGCCTCGAAGGCGGCGCGGTCGAGGCCCCCGGACGACGCCTCGCGGGCGGCGAGGTAGCGGGCCGTCGCGGCCTTCCGCGCGGCCGCCGGCACGTCGCGGCGCGCGTCCTGCAGGAGGCTGACGAGGTCGTAGGCGGGGTGGCCGAGCCCGGCGTCCTGGAAGTCGATGATGCCGACGGCGGCGGGGCCCGTGCGGTCCGGCAAGGGGAGGAGGTTGGCGGGGAAGTAGTCGCGGTGGACGAAGGCGCCGGCGCCCTCGAAGGGGGCGAGCATGGCGCGGACCGCCACCCGGAAGGCCTCCCGCTGGGCCGGCGTGGGCGCGCTGCCGAGGGCGGCGGGCCACCACCAGTCGAGGAAGGTGGCGGCGGCGGTGCGGGCCATGGCCTCGCCCTCCCAGGCGGGCAGCCCCGTGGGGGGCGGCGCCTCGTGCAGGGCGGCCAGGGCCTCGGCGGCGGCCTCGTAGAGGGGGACGGGGTCCGCGCCGGCGTCGAGGAGGGACGCGTGGGTGGGCTCGCCGAGGTCCTCCAGCAGCAGCAGGCCGGCGGGCGGGTCGGCCGCGATGACCTCAGGGGCGGAGAGGCCGATGCCCTGCAGGTGGGCGGCGATGGCCATGAAGGCGCGGAGGTCGGCCTCGGCGGAGGGCAGGCCGACGGCGGCGGCGGCCGAGCCGTCCATCAGCACCGCCGGTCGCGGGCCGCCCGCCAGGCGGAGGTAGCGGCGGTGGCCCGCATCGCCCGGCAGGGGATGGCGCGCCGCGGCCGCGTAGCCGTGGGCGTCGAGGAAGAGGTCGGGGCTCATGCGGCGGCGAGGGCTTCCAGGCGCGGGGGGTCCCAGCCGGCGAGGGTGGCGCGGCGGGCCTCCTCGGCGTCGGCAGGGGCGAGGGTGACGCGGAGGGCGTCGGCGGGGGCGTGGGGGCCGAGGCGGTCCGGCCACTCGACGAGGACGATCCCCTCCCGCGCCTCCTCCCAGCCGAGCTCGGGCAGGCCCGCGGGGCCGTCGAGGCGGTAGAGGTCGAGGTGGTGCGCGGCGCCCGAGGGCAGGTCGTAGGACTGCACGAGGGTGAAGGTGGGGGACGGCACCTCGAGGCGCGCGTCGCCGGTCGCGGCGCGGAGGAAGGCGCGGGCGAAGGCGGACTTCCCGGCGCCGAGCGGCCCCTCCAGCAGGATCGCGTCCCCCGGCCGGGCGAGGCGCGCCGCGCGGGCGGCGAGCGCGGCGGTCGCCGCCTCGTCGGGCAGGTCGAGGGTGATCGGGGCGGTCATGGGCGCGGCAATCTGCCCCCGCGCGGGAGGCCGCGGCAAGCGGGTTCGGGCGCCCGGGGAAACCAGAGCGCCGCCGGCCGGTTAGGCCCGCATCGCTGACCCGTCCGACCGATAGGAAACCGCCATGCGCCTCGTCCGTGCCGCCCTGCTCCCCGCGCTGCTGCTCGCCACCCTCGCGGCCTGCTCCGGGGGCAACCGCACCTTCGGGGAGCGCGTGCGCGACACCGTCGACCCGCCGAGCGGCCCCGTCGAGTCGACCGGCCGCGCCGTGGACCGCGCCATCGACCGCGTGCGCCCGAACTGATCGGCGCGCGCTGATCCCGGCGCGCCGGGCGGGGGGCTCCTCCCCGGCCCGGCGCGCCTGCTTAGCCGAGAGCGGGGCGGGGCCGCCTTCCCCCCCTTCCCCGCCCGCTGTATCACCCCTCCCCTCTACTTCCAGGACGGGGAGGCATCACCGCCATGACCGCGCATATCGAGACGGACGTCGCCATCATCGGCGCCGGGCCGGCCGGGCTTTTCGCCGTGTTCGAGTGCGGGATGCTGCGGATGAAATGCGTGGTGATCGACGCGCTGGACGCGATCGGGGGGCAATGCGCGGCGCTCTACCCCGAGAAGCCGATCTTCGACATCCCCGCCCATCCCCGCATCCTCGGCGGCGACCTCATCCGCGACCTCGAGACCCAGGCGCAGCCCTTCACGCCTCTCTACCTGCTCGGGCGCCGCGTGGAGCGGCTGCTGGAGGAGGACGGGCACTTCACGCTCGGCACCAGCGAGGGCGACAGCGTGCGCGCGAAGGCCGTGGTGCTGGCGGCCGGCGCCGGCGCCTTTGGGCCGAACCGCCCGCCGCTCGACCACCTGCCGGGCTACGAGCGCTCGGGCGCCGTGCGCTACCTGGTCAACCGGCGCGAGGACTTCCGCGGCAAGCGCGTGGTGATCGCGGGCGGCGGCGATTCCGCGGTCGACTGGGCGCTCTCGCTGAAGGAGATCGCGGCCAAGGTGACGGTGGTGCACCGCCGCCCGAAGTTCCGCGCGGCGCCGGAGAGCGCGGCGCAGCTCGACGCCGCGGCGGCGCGGGGGGAGGTCGAGATGGCCATTCCCTACCAGCTCCACGGGCTGAAGGGCGACGGCTCGACGCTCACGCACGTCACGCTGTCGACGCTGAAGGGCGAGGAGCGGGACGTGGAGGCGGACCACCTCCTCGCCTTCTTCGGCCTCTCGATGGAGCTCGGCCCGATCGCCGAGTGGGGGCTCGGGATGGACCGCAGCCACATCCAGGTGGAGCCCTCCACCTGCGAGACGTCGCGGCCGGGCATCTACGCCATCGGCGATGTCGCGACCTATCCGGGGAAGCTGAAGCTCATCCTGCAGGGCTTCTCGGAGGCGGCGATGACGGCGCACGCCATCCATCCCCGCGTGCACCCGGGCGAGGCGCTGCATTTCGAGTACTCCACCTCCAAGGGGGTTCCCGCGCATGGCTGACGGGCGCCTGGTCATCGGGACGAAGCGCTATTCCTCCTGGTCGCTGCGCGGCTGGCTGGGGGTGCACCTGGCAGGGCTCGACGTGGAGGAGGTGCTGATCCCGCTGGCCGGCGGGGGCGGCACGGCGGCCATCAAGGCGGCGACGCCGACGGGGATGGTCCCCTACCTCGAGCACCGGGGCGCGCGCGTCTGGGAGAGCCTGGCGATCCTGGAATACTGCGCGGAGCTCGCGCCCTCCCTCTGGCCGGAGGACCGGGTGCGGCGCGCGCTGCTGCGGAGCGCGGCCTCGGAGATGCACGCGGGGTTCCGCGGGCTGCGGATGGCCATGCCGATGAATCTCGGGCGCGACTTCGCGGGGCGCGGCGGCACGCCGGACGCGCTGGCGGACATCGCGCGGATCGAGACGGTCTGGGCGGGCTGCCTGGAGGCGGGCGGCGGCCCCTTCCTGCACGGCGAGGCCATGGGGGTCGCGGACGCGATGTACGCGCCGGTGGTCACGCGGCTGATCACCTACGCGCCGGCGCTCTCGGCGCGCGGCAAGGCCTATGTCGCGGCGGTGCGCGCCCATCCCCTCGTCTCCCGCTGGTACGAGGAGGCGGCGGCCGAGCCGGAGTCCTGGCTGCTGCCGCATTACGAGGCCGGGCCGCCCGCCTGATGCGGAGCGCGAGCGGGCTCGATCACGTCGGCGTCCTCTCGCGCGACGCGCTTGCGCTGTGGGGCGCCTACGAGCGGCTCGGCTTCGCGCTGACGCCGGTGGCGCAGCAATCGGGGGCGAACGGCCCCCTCGGCACGGCCAATCGCTGTGCGATGCTGCGGTCGGGCTACATCGAGCTGCTGGCGATCGTCGATCCCGCGCTGCCCGACAACGGCGCGGGCGCGATGCTCGACCGGATGGCGGGGGCGCTGATCCTCGCGCTCGGCATGGACGACGCGGAGGGGAACCTCGCGCGGCTGCGGCGGGCGGGGATCGACCTCCCCGGCGTCCTGCCGCTGTCCCGCGCGGTGGAGCCCGGCGGGCCCATCGCGCGCTTCAAGCGGCTGCCGCTGCCGGCGGCGCCGGAGGGGCGGGTGCAGCTCGTGCGGCACCTCACGCCCGAGCTGCTCTGGCGGGAGGACTGGATGCGCCACCCGAACGGCGCGCGGGCGCTGCGGGCGGCCATCATCGTCTCGGACGCGCCGGCGGCGAGCGCGGCGCGGCTGTCGCGCCTCGCCGGGCTGCCGCTGGAGCCGGACCCGGCCGGCGGCTTCGCGCTGCCGCTGCCCGACGGCGCGCGGGTGCGCATCATGGGGCCTGAGGAGGCCGCGGCGCTGCTGCCCGGGCTGGAGGCGCCGGCGCTGCCCGCGGTGATGGCGATGGTGATCGGCGTGGACAGCCTGGAGGCGACGCGCCGCGCGCTCTCGGCGGTGCCGCACGCGGAGGTGCCGGGCGGCGTGATGGTGGCGGCGCGGGAGGCGGCGGGCTGCGCCCTGCTGTTCGAGGCGTGAGGCCGCGCAGCGCCATCCGGCGGTCGGTCGAGACCTACTACGCGCCCGGGCGGGCGGCGGCGCTGGACGGCTTCCTCGGGCGGTTCCTCGGCGCGGGGGAGCTCGGCTTCGACGTGGGGTCGCATGTCGGCGACCGGGCCGCGAGCTTCCGGCGGCTCGGCGCGCGGGCGGTGGCGGTGGAGCCGCAGCCCGCCCTGCTGCGCGTGCTGCGGCGCTGCTTCCGCGGGGATCCCGGCGTCGTGCTGGTGGGCGCCCTCGTCGGGGCGGAGGCCGGCGAGGCGGTGCTGCGGCTGAACACGCGCAACCCGACTGTCGCCACCGCCTCCGGCGCCTTCGTGGCGGCGGCCGAGGGGGCGGCCGCCAAGGGTTTAACGGGATGGGAAGGGCAGGTCTGGGACCGCGAGGTGGCGCGGCCCGTCACGACGCTCGACGCGCTGGCGGCGACGCACGGGGTGCCGGACTTCGTCAAGATCGACGTGGAGGGCTTCGAGGCGGAGGCGCTGGCCGGGCTCTCCGTCGCGCCGCGGTCGGTGTCCTTCGAGTTCACGACCATCCAGCGCGGGGTGGCCGGTGCGTGCCTGGCGCGGCTGGCCTCGCTTGGCCCCTACCGCTTCAACGCGGCGCTGGGCGAGGGCATGGCGCTCGCCCTTCCCGCGCCCGTCGACGCGGCGGCGATGCGGGACTGGATCGAGGCGCTGCCGCACGCGGCCAACAGCGGCGACGTCTACGCGAGCCTGGACGCGGCGCGGGTTTCGCCCTGATGCGGGCGGAGGCCTTCCTGCCGCATCTCGGCTTCGCGGCGCTGCTGGTGCTGCTCTCGGCCGGGGTGGTGCGGCTGATGATCGCCTATCCCATGCTGGACGACCCCGCGCGGCGCGCGGCGACGGCGCACACGGTGCCGACGCCGAAGGGGGGCGGGCTCGGCATCGTCGCGGCCTTCGTGGCGGGGATGGTGGTGCTCTACGGCACCGCCCGCTTCGCGCGGATCGCGGAGCCGGAGTTCATCGGAACGATCCTGGCCGCGCTGGCCATCGCGGGGGTGGCGCTCGCCGACGACCTCCGGGACTTCCGCTTCGTCGTGAAGCTCGCGGCCCAGGCGGGGGCGGCGCTGGTGGCCATGGCGAGCGGGCTGGTGCTGACGCGGCTCGCCCTGCCCTGGGTGGGGGTGGTGGACCTCGGGATCCTGGGGCCGCTGCTCACGCTGTTCTGGATCGTCGCCTGCACCAACGCCGTGAACTTCATGGACGGGATGGACGGGCTGGTCGGCGGCTCGCTGCTGGTGGCCTGCGGGGCGCTCTGCCTCATCGCGGCGGGGCAAGGGGCCTGGTTCGTCTACGCGGCCTCGCTGTTCCTCACGGCGGGGCTGGCGGGCTACCTTCCCTACAACCTGCACCCCGCGCGCATCTTCATGGGGGACGTGGGCAGCCAGTTCCTGGGCTTCGTCCTCGCCGTGCTGGCGGTGGCCTGCGCGCGCTTCGACACGTCGCAGATCTCGTTCCTCATCGTGCCGCTGCTCCTCTTCGCGCACCTGTTCGACACGGGCTTCACGCTGGTGCGGCGGATCGCGATGGGGGAGCGGCCGAGCACGCCGCACCGGACGCATCTCTACCAGATGGCGGCGCGGAGCGGCATGCCGGTGCGCCGGGTGGCGGCGATGCACGGGGGCTTCGTGCTGTTCCAGGCGGCGCTCGCGCTCGTCTTCCCCGGCCTCGCGCCCTGGGCGAAGCCGCTGGTGGTGCTGCCGGCGCTGGCCGTGCAGCTGCTGTGGCTGGCCTATGTCGCGCGGCGGGTGCGGCGGGCGGGGCTCAGTTGGAAGGCGGGCTGACGACCTCGATGAGCAGGGGGCGGCCGTCGATGCCCACCCACTGCTCCGAGCGCCAGACCGCGCCGGTCTCGGGGTCCGCCCAGTAGCGGTTGAGGAAGCGGGCGCCGCCGCCGCAGCGCTCCTCGACGTAGAGCCCCTCCTCCACCCGCGCGGCGCGCAGGCGGCACTCGAGCGAGACGCCGAAGCGCATGCGGTCGGTGTCGCGGTTGGCGGGGACGAGGTCCACCACGCGGCGGGCGGCGGCGGGGCGGTCCAGCAGGGTGGTCACGTCGTCCAGCGGGTCCGGGCTGTCGAAGCGGGTGGCAGCCAGGCTGGTGACGGTGCCGGCGGTGGCCACGACCCGCGCGCCGTCCGTCGCGATGACCGTGCCGTCGTCCGAGCGCCACAGGCGCTGCTCGCCGGTGCCCTGGATGAGCGTCATCAGCTTGCGCTGGCTGCCGTAGGTGACGAGCAGGGCCGGGCCGTTCGTCGTGAGGGCCTCGTCCTCCCCGGCGATGCTGCCGGGCGGGAGAGGGCGGCGGTAGGGCGTCAGGCCATCCTGGCGGGGCGGCAGGAAGACGCTCGCGCGGAGGAGGTTCTCCGCCTGCCGGCCGGTCTCGCCGAGCTCGGGCATCTCGCAGCCGGCGAGGAGGAGAAGCAGGGGCAGGAGGCGGAGGGGCGGCATCGGCGCGAGGATAGGGCCGGCCGCCCCCGGACGCATCACGAAATCGTGCGCGCCTCGCGCGGAATGGCGGTCAGGCCACCTCGATGGCGGTGAGGCCGGCGGCCAGGGCGGCGCGGAGGTCGGGGAGCGCGAGGGCGACGCAGCCCTCGGTCGGCGCGTAATCGGGACGGGCGAGGTGGAGGAAGATCGCGCTGCCGCGGCCGCGGACCACCGGCGCGTCGTTCCAGCCGAGGACGCCGACGATGTCGTAGACGTGGTCGTCGCGCCACATCGTCTCGTGCCGCGCCGGATGGGGCAGCGTGACCGGGCGGTTGTAGGCGGCGTCCGCGGGGTCGTCGCACCAGCCGTCGGAGGGGGCGAGCGGCTCGACGGGCACGGCGCAGCGGGGCGGCGGCAGGCGGTCGGCGCGGTAGAGCACGCGGCGGAGCGGCAGCAGGGCGCGCGGGGTGGCGCCGTCGCCCTCGCTCTTGTCGGCGCGGATGCCGCCGCGGCCGATGGCGCAGCGCCAGCGGTCGCGCTGCAGGGTGAGGTGGGTGCCGTCCAGCCAGGCGATCGTCATGCCGCTTCCTGGCCGAGGCGCGGGGCGGGGCGCAAGGGCCCAGCCCCGGCGTCAGGCCATGTTGCCGCGCATCTGCTCCTCGTAGGCCAGGCGGCCGCGGGCGATGGCGTCCGGGCCCGGCGACTGTCCCCAGGCGAGGAAGGCGGTGGGCTGGTCGCGCCCGTTGGCGATGGCGCGGAGGGTGTCGACGAAGCCGCTCACTTCCACCATCGCGGCCGCGACGCCGCCGACGAAGCCCATGGGCCCGCCAATCAGCGAGCCCACGAGGATGCGGGCGGCGATGGGGGCGGCGTTGCCGGTCACCTCCCGGTAGATCGTGCCGGCCCCCGGCAGGTGCTGCAGCGGGTTGAGCGATTCCAGCAGGTCGTCGAAGGAGGCCGTGGCGGGCATCGGCGCCGCCTCCTCCCCGAAGAGGGGCGGTCCGCCATCGGGGGCGGGGCGGCTGCCGCCATAGGTGCGGCCCTCGAACATGCCCCAGCCTTCGGGGCTCGCGGTGTTGGGGACGATGGGGTTCATGGTGCCTCTCCAGCCCTCCGGGCGAGGGAGGCAGCGCAAGGGGCGTGCCAGGGAGGCCTGCCCCTTTTCCTATCCCAGCAGGTGGCCGAAGCGGGCCTTCTTCGTGGCGAGGTAGCCATCGTTCACCCCGTTCGCCGCGAAGAGGTGCGAGACGCGCCCCTTCACGCCGATGCCGCAGGCGGCGAGGCCCGCGAGCTTCTCGGGGTTGTTCGTCAGCACCCGCACCTCGGGGATGCCGAGCGCCTCGAGCATCGTCGCGGCGACCCGGAAGTCCCGCTCGTCGGCGCCGTAGCCGAGGGCGCGGTTGGCGTCGAGCGTGTCGAGCCCCGCGTCCTGCAGGGTATAGGCGCGCAGCTTGTTCACGAGGCCGATGCCCCGCCCCTCCTGCGCGAGGTAGAGGAGGACGCCGCCGCTCTCCTCGGCGGCCATGCGCGCGATGGCGCCGCGGAGCTGCGGCCCGCAGTCGCAGCGGAGCGAGCCCAGCAGGTCGCCCGTGAAGCACTCGGAGTGGATGCGGCAGAGCGGCGCGGCGCCGCCCTTCTCCGGGTGGCCGACGAGGATGGCCAGGTGCTCGATCCCGCCGTCCGCGGCGCGGAAGGCGACGATGCGGGCCTCCGGCGCGTCCTCGAGGGGCACGGAGGCCTCGGCGACGCGGGTGAGGCTGGCGGCGGCCGAGAGGGGATAGGCGAGCACGTCGGCGACGCTGACCGAGAGGAGGCCGAGCCGCGCGGCGGCGGCGGCCGAGGCGGGCGCCGCGACGAGGGCCGGGAGCAGCCGGGCCGCCTTGGCGAGCGCGATGGCCGCCGGCGACAGGGCCTGGGCGAAGCCCGCGGAGGGGACGACCTGCGGCGCCTCGGGGAGGAGCTGCTCGGCCACGGGGTCGGCGAGGCGGCGGAGCGACTCGGGGTCGAGGAGCGAGGGCGGGAGGCGGAGCGAGACCGGCGCCTCCTCGCCGCCCGCCGCGGCGCCCGCCAGCAGGGCGGCGGCGCGGGCCGCGGAGAGGAGCAGCACCGCGGGGCCGGTCGCCGCCTCGGACAGCTCGGACAGGCCGCGGGCGCCGACCGTCTCGGCGGCCGCGAGGACGAGGCACTCCCCGCCGCCGTCCAGCAGGACGGGGGTGCCGCGGCGGAGGTCGGAGGCGGCGCGGTGGACCGCGCGCATGCCGGCCGCGAGCGCCTTGCCCGCCGTGCCGCCCCGGGCGCTGTCCAGAAGGGCGCTCATCGTTGCCTCGGCCATGCCGTTCCCCATTCCTGCCCTCGCCGGATCAATAAGGCCGGAGGGGACGCCCCGTAAACGATCCGGTATCGCATCGCACCCATGATCGCGCCCCCAATATGGGGTTCGCGTCATGGCCAAAAGGGGGCAGCGAAGGGCGCGAGCGGTGCCGGGGGGCCTCAACCCCCACGAAAAAGAGAGCCAAGCCTTGCCGCGAGACACGTGTTGGCCCCATATCGAGCCTCACAGTTCCGGGATTGCCGTTTCGGCGGTCGGGCCGGATAGACCTTCAACGGGAGGGTGCATGTCGGACCCACGTCCGGTCCTGATCGTGGACGACGACCAGGCGCTGCGAGCAACACTGGCCGAACAGCTGGCGGTGGATGGTGAATTCGTGCCGCGCGAGGCCGGTACTATGGCCGAGGCAGGCCAGATCCTGCTCGCCGACGGGGCCCGCTTTGACGCCGTGCTGCTCGACATCGGGCTGCCGGACGGCGACGGCCGCGACCTCTGCACGGAGCTTCGGCGGACCGGCATCAAGGTGCCGATCATCAT
Source organism: Muricoccus nepalensis (assembly GCF_006438825.1). Classification (GTDB taxonomy): domain Bacteria; phylum Pseudomonadota; class Alphaproteobacteria; order Acetobacterales; family Acetobacteraceae; genus Roseomonas; species Roseomonas nepalensis. Next base: position 40,282 of record NZ_RCZP01000006.1, on the reverse strand, counting down.
GCTGACCGGCGCCGACGCGGAGCACGACGTCGTCCGCGGCCTCGATTCGGGGGCCAACGACTACATCGCGAAACCGTTCCGCATCATGGAACTAATTGCGCGGCTCCGCGCCCAGCTCCGGGTTTTCGACAACTCGGAGGACGCGGTCTTCGTCATCGGCCCCTACACGTTCCGGCCCTCGGCCAAGATGCTGCAGGACACCGGGCGCAACCGCCGGATCCGCCTGACCGAGAAGGAATGCGCGATCCTGAAGTTCCTCTACCGCGCCGGCGGGCGGCCCGTCGGGCGGCAGATCCTGCTGAACGAGGTCTGGGGCTACAACGCGGCGGTCACGACCCACACGCTCGAGACCCACATCTACCGCCTCCGGCAGAAGATCGAGCCGGACCCGGCGACGGCCTCGCTGTTGCTGACCGAGGGCGGCGGCTACCGCCTCGACCCGCAGGCGGGGCGCGTGGCGGCCTGACGGACCGGCCGGGGCGAAGGCCCCGGGCGGCCGGCGCGGCTCACGCCCCGGACGGGGCGGGCCGGGCGGTGGCGGCGGCGCGCACCGCGGTCCGGAACCGGACGGCGGCGGCGCCGAGGCCGCCGCGGCGGAGGACGAGGTGGATGGGCGCAGCCAGGCCCGGGCTCGGCTCGAGCAGCCGGTAGGCCACGCCCTCGATCGCCAGGCGCCGCATCGATTCCGGCACCAGGGAGATGCCCAGCCCAGCCGCGACGAGGCTGAGGGTGGCGGGCAGGCGCGGCGCCTCCTGCGCGATGGCGGGGGTGAAGCCGGCCTCCCGGCAGGCGGCGAGGATCGTGTCGTAGAGGCCCGGGCCGGCCCTTCGGCGGTACAGGATGAAGGCCTCCCCCGCGAGGGCCGCGAGGGGCAGGGGCGGCCCCTCCGCCGAGGCGAGGGGGTGGCCGGCGGGAAGGGCGGCGAGCATCGGCTCCTCGAGCACCCGCTCCACCGCGAGGCCGGCCACGGAGCCGACCGGGGACCGCACGAAGGCCGCGTCGAGGCGGCCGAGCAGGACCGCCTCCACCAGCTCCGCCGTGCCGGCCTCGTCGAGCTCCACGCGCAGGCCCGGCAGGGCTTCCCGGAAGCGCCGCAGCACGCCGGGCACGAAGGGGTGCAGCGCGGCGGAGCTGGTGAAGCCGATGGCGAGCCGCCCCGCCTCCCCGCGCGCGGCGCGGCGGACGGTCTCCTCCAGCGTCGTGGCGCGGGCGAGCACGGCGCGCGCCTCCTCCATCAGCACCCGCCCGGCGTCCGTGGGCGCGACGCCCCGCGGCAGGCGGTGCAGGAGTTGGGTGCCGAGCTCCTCCTCCAACCCGCGCAGCAGGCGGGTCAGCGGGGGTTGCTGCATGCCCAGCCGCTCGGCCGCGCGGGTGACGTGCCCCTCCTCGGCGGTGACCAGGAAGGCGCGGAGGCGGCGCAGGTCGATCATGCCATACCCTGGCGGTATCAGGATCGGGCATTGAACGCGCTGTGAGGCATGGCGCCAAGCGGTTATTACGGGGCCGTCGCTTTCCGGAGCCCTCCCGATGCCCCCGCCGGCCCCCGATCCCGCCGCCTATCTCCTCGAGCAGTTCCTCGCCTGGGTCGCGGACCGGCCGCGCGGCTACGCGGAGACGATGGAGGCCTGGCGCACCTCCTGCCCGCGCCTGCCGGTCTGGGAGGAGGCGACGGCCGGGCGGCTGGTCCGGTTGGGGGAGGACCGGGCGGGCTCGACGGTGGTGCTGCTGACCGAGGCGGGGCGGGAGAGGCTGGCGGGGGCGGCCTCCGTCGCGGCGGAGGCGGCGGCCCGATGACGCCGGCGCTGGTGCTCGGCCTGTCCCTGGTGATGGTCGGGACGGCCTTCCTCTCCGGCGTGTTCGGGATGGCGGGCGGGCTGATCCTCCTCGGCGTGCTGCTGGCGGCGCTGCCGCTGCCGGCGGCGATGGCGCTGCACGCCGTGACGCAGATCGCCTCCAACCTGTGGCGGGGCCTGCTGTGGTGGCGGCATGTCCAGTGGCGGGCGGCCTCCCCCTACATGGCGGGGTCGCTGGCGGCGCTCGGCGCCTGGTCGCTGACGCGCTACGTGCCCGACCGGGCGGTCGCGATGCTGATGCTGGGGGTGTCGCCCTTCCTCCTGCGGCTCCTGCCGCCGGGGCTGAAGCCCGACCCGGAGCGTCTGCCCCAGGGCCTGGCCTATGGCGGGGCCTGCATGACGCTGCTGCTGCTGACGGGCGTGTCGGGGCCGCTGGTCGACGCCTTCTTCCTCGGCGGGCGGATGGACCGGCGCGGGATCGTGGCGACGAAGGCCGTCTGCCAGGTCTTCGGCCACGCCGCGAAGCTTCTCTACTTCGGGCTCATCATCGACGCCGCGGCGGGGGTCGACCCGCTGATGGCGGCGCTCGCGGTCGGGGCCTCGATGCTCGGCACCACGCTGGCGCGGCGGTTGCTGGAGCGGATGACGGACGGGCAGTTCCGCCTCTGGGCAGGGCGCCTGGTCACGGCGATTGCCGCCTACTACGTCGCCCACGGCGCGGTGCTGCTCTGGCCGGCCGTGGCGGCCGCCGTGCCCTAGGCGGGCGGGGGGCCGCGAAGGGGCGGGCCCTTCGCGGCGGGGGGTCAGGCGAGGACGGCGGCCTCGTCGAAGGCGAGGCGCGGCAGGCGGCCGAAGGTCTTGGAGTGGTCGCCGTAGCCGAGATTGATGAGCATGGTGGACTTCCAGCCGCTCTCGGCGAGGAAGAGCTCGTTCGTCTTCGCGGCGTCGAAGCCGCCCATCGGGCCGGCGTCGAGCCCGAGGGCGCGGGCGGCCATGATGAGGTAGGCGGCCTGCAGGGTGCTGTTCATCAGCGCGCTGCGCTCGGCGAATTCGGGCTTGCCGGTGAACCAGGACTTGGCGTCGGCGTGCGGGAAGAGGCGCGGCAGGTGCTCGTAGAAGGCGGGGTCGTAGGCGACGATGACCGTCACGGGCGCCGTGCGGGTCTTCTCCTGGTTGCCGGCGGAGACGGCGTCGAGGAGCTTCGCGCGGCCCTCGGGCGTGCGGACGAAGACGAAGCGGCCTGGGCTCTGGTTGGCGCTCGTCGGGCCGAGGGCGACGGTCTCGTAGAGCTCGCGCAGGAGCGCGTCCGGCACGGGGCGGTCCTGCCAGGCGTTGGCGGTGCGGGCCTGGCGGAAGATGCGGTCCAGCGCCGCGTCGCCGAGGCGGGCGTCGGGGGGAAGGTTGGTGTCGGGCATGGGAATCTCCTTGCCCCTATCATTGGTCCGAAGCGGCCGCGCGGCCAGTCGCCGCGCGGCGTCGCCGCGATCGCCCCGGTAATCGTCGCGATCACCGGGGTGAATGAGGGCTCAGGCCTCCACCTGCTCCACGGCCACGACCTCGGGCACGTAGTGGCGCAGCATGTTCTCGACGCCGTGCTTGAGGGTGGCGCGGGAGGAGGGGCAGCCGGAGCAGGCGCCCTGCATGCGCAGCTTCACCACCCCGTCGCGGAAGCCGCGGAAGACGATGTCGCCGCCGTCGCCGGCCACCGCCGGGCGCACGCGGGTGTCGAGCAGCTCCTTGATCTGGGCCACGACCTCGGCGTCCGCGGGGTCGGTGTCCTCGTCCTCCTCGGCCTCCTCGCCGGCGAGGATGGGGCGGCCGGCCATGGCGTGCTCCATGATGGCGCCGAGCACCTGCGGGCGGAGCGCGGCCCAGTCGGCGGCGCCGGACTTGGTGACCGTCACGAAGTCGGCGCCGAGGAAGACGCGAGCCACGCCCTCGAGCTCGAAGAGGCTGGCGGCGAGCGGGGAGCGCCCGGCGGCCTCGGCGGAGATGAAGTCGGCGGTGCCGCGCTCGCCCATCACGGGCTGGCCGGGCAGGAACTTGAGCGTCGCGGGGTTCGGCGTCGCCTCGGTCTCGATGAACATCGGGGGGTCCTTTTGCGGCGGGTGCTTCGGCACGGGGTACCGCCGTCCGTCCGGATGTGGGGCAGGCCGCGGCGCGGCGCAACCGTTGCGGGGCGCGGGGTTGGGCCGCGCGGAAGGTTTAGGTCACGCGGTCCAGCTCGGCGTCGTCCATGCCGCCGGGCACGATGGTGACGGGGCAGCGGAGGCGCCCGGCCTGGCGGCCGGCGAGCGCGGTGACGAGGGGGCCCGGGCCGCCCTCGGTGGCGGTGGCCAGCACGAGGATGGACATGCGCCGGTCCTCCTCCAGCGCGCCGAGGACCTCCTCCACCGGGTCGCCCTCGCGGATGAGCATGACGGGGAGCCCGCCCGTGATCTCCTGCACCTGGGCGGCGAGCGCGGAGAGGAGCTGCTCGGCCTCCTGCCGGCGCTCCTCCTGCATGAGGGCGCCGACCCCCGCCCATTCCTGCAGCCCGACCGGCTCGGTCACGCGGAGGAGTGCGACGCGGCCGCCGGACTTGCGGACGCGCAGGCAGGCGTAGCGGAGCGCGACCGCGCGCTCGGGGCTGTCGTCCACCACGACGAGGAAGACGCGGTCCTGCGGCATGGGGGCTCCTGGCGGAAGGGATGACCGAGAATGCGCGCGGGGCCCGCGATCGGCAAATCCGCTAGCCGCGGCGGAAGATGACGCTGCCGAGCCAGCCCGCGAAGGCCGCCAGCGCGATGCAGGCGAGGCCGTAGGCGAAGGGCAGACTGCGCGCGACGTCGGCGATGCGGGCGGTGGCGCCGACGCGGTCCACGCGGAAGGGAAGCTCCTGGCGGGCGACGATGCGGTTGTTCCGCACGAGCAGCACCTGGACGATGTAGTCCCCCGTCGCGATGGTCGAGGGCAGCGGCAGGCGGGCGTGGAAGAGGCGGCCGCCGGAGACCTCGACGGGGCTCTCCTCCTCGTTCCAGAGGCGCGAGCCGCGCTTGAGGTCGACCAGGGCCGCGCGGAAGAGGGGGTCGCGCGGGCCGGCGAGGCGGGCGGTGAGCATGTCGAGGCCGAGGCGCCGCTCGCGCCGCGCGGCTTCCTCGAGCAGGCCGGCGACGGGGGCGGTGGCGGCGACGGCGTAGTAGTTCGGCACCTCCTGGAAGCGGGCGGAGGGGCCGTTGACCCAGAGGCCGAGCCAGCGGACGCGGCGGCGCACTACCACGTCGCGCGGCGGGCCGAGGCCGAGGATGACCACGTTGTCCCCGGCCGGGCCGAGCAGCCGGTCCGTCGCGCCGAAGACGAGGAGGTCGGCGCCGGAGAAGCTCGTGTCGACCGCGATGCGGTCCTGGCCGAGCTCCGCGGCCAGCGCCGGGCCGGCGAAGGGGGGCGCGGGCGGCGGCGGCTCGCGCTGCGCCAGCGCCGGGGTGGCGAGGAGGAGGAAGGCGGCCAGCAGCGGGGCCAGCGACGCGGCGGCGGGCAGGGTCACGTCGCCGGGCCCATGAGGTAGAGGCTGGCCGGGGTGGCCAGCAGCCCCCAGAGCAGGCCGGCCGCGACGAGCAGCACGAGCAGGCCGAGCAGCGCCCGCGTCTCCTCGCCGCGGAGCTTCGTGCCCATGGCGGCGCCGAACTGCGCGCCGGCGACGCCGCCGGTCAGCAGCAGGAGGGTGAGCACGACGTCGACCGACCCCGTCTGCAGGGCCTGGAGAAGGGTGACGTTGGCGCTGACGAAGGTGACCTGGAAGAGCGAGGTGCCGATCGTCGTCGTGGTCGGCATGCCCAGGAGGTAGATCATGGCCGGCACGAGCATGAAGCCGCCGCCGACCCCCATGATCGAGGAGAGCACGCCGATGCCGAAGCCGATCATCATGGGCGGGATGACGGAGATGTAGAGGCGGGACTGCCGGAAGCGCATCTTGAAGGGCAGGCCGTGCAGCCAGGAGTGCTGGTGGGTGCGGGCCGGCAGGGCGCGGCGGCGGCGGATGATGGCGCGCAGGCTCTCCCGCACCATCAGCGCGCCCACGGTGCCGAGGACGACGACGTAGAAGAGCGAGACCGCGAGGTCGATCTGGCCGAGGCGCTTGAGCAGGACGAAGAGCTGCGTCCCCGCCCCCGAGCCCGCCAGGCCCGCCACGAGCAGCACGCAGCCCATGCGCGCGTCCACGTTGCCGCGCCGCCACTGCGCGATGAGGCCGGAGACGGAGGCGCCGAGGGTCTGGTTCGCGCCCGAGGCGACGGCGACGGGGGCCGGGATGCCGATGAGGATGAGCAGCGGGGTCAGCAGGAAGCCGCCGCCCACCCCGAAGAGGCCCGAGAGCCAGCCCACGCCGAGCCCGATGCCGAGCAGGAGCAGGGCATCGACCGACATCTCGGCGATCGGCAGGTAGACCGGCATCGGCGTTCCGCCCGGGTCCTCGCCCGGGCTTCCGCCCCGTGTCGGGGGCCGGGGCGGGCTGGTTCCGCGCGGGCCGCGCGCGGGCGGGCCGCGCGGCGCGCGGCGGGGGCGGCACGGGGCGCCAGACGGCGCCGGAGGGGTGCGGGTCGTGTGAACCCGCGCCCGGTTCCCTGCAAGGGCCGTTCCGGTCCACCGCGCGAAGGCGCTACACCCGGCGGGCCGGCGGGGGGCCGCCGGACGCGGGATGCGGCCGTCGGGCCCTCAGGCCGGGGCATCCTTTCCGCCGAAAAGGGCATCTATGCGGCACGCGCCTTCGCTTCTCTCCCGCCGCCGCCTGCTCGGGGCCGCGGCCGTGATCCCCCTCGCCGCCCCCGCGCTGCGCCGGGCGCTGGCGGCCGAGGGGGCACGAATCGCCCTCATCCACCTCAACGACTTCCACTCCAAGCACGAGGGCGTGGCGGAGGGCGGGAGCACCTGCCAGGAGGGGCGCCCCTGCGCCGGCGGCGCGGCGCGGCTGGCGGGGGCGATGCGCGAGGCGCGGGCGGCCGCCCTGGCCGAGGGCCGCGCGCCCTTCCTGCTGGACGCGGGCGACCAGTTCATGGGCAGCCTCTACTACACCTTCCACCGGGGCCTCGCGGAGGCGGCGGTGCAGCGGGCGGTGGGCACCATGGCGATGTCGCTCGGCAACCACGAGTTCGACAACGGGCCGGAGAACCTCGCGCGCTATGCCGAGGCCGTGCCCTTCCCCCTTCTCTCGGCCAACCTCGACACGGCGGAGGAGCCGCTGCTGCGGGACCGGGTGCAGGCCTTCACGGTGCTGGCGTCGGGCGGCGCGCGGATCGGGGTGGTGGGGCTGACCACGCCGGACACGGCCGGGTCGTCCTCGCCCGGGCCGCGGCTGCGCTTCACCGACCCGATGGAGGCCGCCGACCGCGCCGCCTACGCGCTGCGCCGGCAGGGGGTGGGGACGGTGGTCGTGCTGTCGCATCTCGGCCTACCCGCCGACCGGCACCTGGCGGCGGAGGTGGCGGGGATCGACGCCGTGCTCGGCGGGCACTCACACCTGCTGCTCGCCAACGGGCTGGCCGGGGCGGTGGGGCCGAGCCCGCTGGTGGTCGCGGGCAAGGGGCGGGACGTGCGGATCGCGACGGTCGCCTGCCACGGGCGCTACCTCGGGCGGCTGGACCTCGACCTGGCGGCGGACGGGCGGGTGGCCGCGCATGGCGGCGCGGTGCGGCCGATCGGGCCCGACGTGGCGGAGGATCCCGCGGTCGCGGCGGTGGTGGCGGACTACGCGCGGCCGCTGGGGGAGCTGCGGCGGCGGCCGGTGGGGGTCGCGGCCGGCCCCTTCCCGGACGCGGGGTGCCGGGATGGGGAATGCGCGCTCGGCAGCCTCGTCGCCGAGGCGGCGCTGGCGCGGACGCCGCTGGCGGAGATCGCGGTGGTGAACGGCGGCGGGCTGCGTGCCTCGCTGCCGGGGGGCCCCCTCACCTACGGCGACGTGCTGGCGGTGCTGCCCTTCGGCAACACGCTGGCGACGCTCACCCTTCGCGGCGGCGCGCTGATGGAGGCGCTGGAGAACGGCCTCTCCCGCCTGCCGGCGCCGGCGGGGCGCTTCCCGCAGGTGGCGGGGATCCGCCTCGTCATCGACCCCGCCGCGCCGCCGGGGCGGCGGCTGGTGGAGGCGCGGACGGCGGAGGGGCCGCTCGACCCCGACCGGGCCTACCGGGTGGTGACGAACAACTTCATGCGCGCGGGCAGCGACGGCTACGGCGTGCTGCGCGACGCGGCGCTCGAGGCCTATGACGACGGGCCGCCGCTGGAGGAGGTGCTGGCGGACCACCTCGCCGCGCGCGGCGGCGCGGCGCCGGTGCTGGACGGGCGGATCGCGCGGCGCTGAGGGGCCTTGCGCCGGACGCGGCGCCGCCCCACGAAAGGGCGCCCCGCGCGAGGAATCCCGATGCCCGCTCCCCCCTCCGATCCCACCTCGGGCCTGCCGCCCTACGACGACGCGAACATCTTCGCGCGCATCCTGCGCGGCGAGATCCCGAGCAAGCGGGTGCACGAGGACGAGCACGCGGTCGCCTTCCACGACATCAACCCGCAGGCGCCGGTGCACGTGCTGGTCATCCCGCGCGGGCGCTACGTCTCGCTCGCCGACTTCAGCGCGAGCGCGTCGGAGGCGGAGATCGCGGGCTTCTGGCGGGCGGTGGGGCGCGTCGCGCGCGAGCTCGGGCTGGAGGGGCGCGGGTACCGCGCGCTGACCAACATGGGGCCGGAGGGCGGGCAGGAGGTGCCGCACTTCCACGTCCACCTCTTCGGCGGGACGAGGCTGGGCCGGATGGTACCCGCCGCGGCGATGGGCGCGGAGCGCTGATGCCGGACGGGGCCGCCGAGGCGCGCGAGGCGATCCGGGCCGCGGGGCGCCTGCCGGACGACGAGCTGGACCTGGGGGCGGTCGCGCTGCAGTTCGCGCGGATCGACGCGCCGGGCGCGGATTGGCGCGCGGCGGAGGGGCGCCTCTCGGCGCTCGTCCGCGCCGTGCTGTCGCAGGAGGCGCCGCGGGACGCGGAGGGGCGGCGCTCCCTGATCGCCCGCGTGATCCACGAGGAGGCCGGCTACGCCGGGGACTCCGAGAGCTACGACGACCTGCGCAACGCGAACCTCATCCGGGTGACGGAGCGGCGGCGCGGGCTGCCGGTCGCGATCGGGCTGCTCTGGCTGCACGTGGCGGAGGCGGCGGGCTGGCCGGCGCGGGGGCTTGACTTCCCCGGGCACTTCCTCGTCTCGCTCGACGGCGCGGCGAAGGCGGGGTCGGTCGTGGTGGACCCCTTCGGCGGCGGCACGGCCCTGCCGGCGCCGGCGCTGCGCGCGCTGATCAAGCGGGTGGAGGGGCCCTCGGCCGAGCTGCGCCCGGGGATGCTGGCGCCGATGAGCCGCCGGGCCGTGCTGCTGCGGCTGCAGACGAACATCCGCCTGCGCCGCCTGCGCGACGAGGACGTGGAGGGCGCGCTGGCCTGCACCGCGGACATGCTGCGCCTGGCGCCGGACGCGGCGCCGCTGTGGCGCGAGGCGGCGGTGATGAACGCGCGGCTCGGCCGGCTGGGCGCGGCCATCGAGGACATGGAGCGCTTCATCGGGCTGATCCCGGCCGGCGAGGCCGCCTCCCGCGGGCAGGACATGATCGAGGAGTGGCGCGCGCGGCTGAACTAGCCGGCGCCCGCGCACGGAACATTTCCCGTTCTCACCAGCGGGGAAAAGATGGGGGCGGGCGGGAACTCTTTCGCCCGGCCTCGCTTGACCCCCGCCCGCCTTCCGGCGCAATCGACGATCACGGAACGAGGAGTTCGCCCTTGCTCGCCCTGCGCGTGATTCCCTGCCTCGACGTGAAGGACGGCCGCGTCGTGAAAGGCGTGAACTTCGTGGCGCTCCGCGACGCCGGCGATCCCGTGGAGCAGGCGCGCGCCTACGACCGGGAGGGGGCTGACGAGATCACCTTCCTCGACATCGGGGCCACGCACGAGAACCGCGGCACGATGCTCGACGTCGTCTCGCGCACGGCGGCGGAGGTCTTCATCCCGCTGACCGTCGGCGGCGGCGTGCGGAGCGTGGAGGACATGCGCGCGCTGCTGCTGGCGGGGGCGGACAAGGTCTCGGTGAACTCCGCGGCGCTGTCCGACCCCGACCTGGTACGGCGCGGCGCGGAGGCCTTCGGGTCGCAGGCGATCGTGGTGGCCGTGGACGCGCGGCGGGTCGCCGACGGCCGCTGGGAGATCTTCACCCATGGCGGGCGGCGCGAGACGGGGGTGGACGCCGTGGAATGGGCGCGCCGCGTCGAGGGACTGGGCGCGGGGGAGATCCTGCTGACCTCCATGGACCGGGACGGCACGGGCGCGGGCTTCGACCTCGACCTGCTGCGCGCGGTGCGGGCGGCGGTGAGGCTGCCGATCGTGGCCTCGGGCGGCGTCGGCCAGCTCGGGCATTTCGCGGAGGGCGCGGCGGCCGGGGCGACCGGGCTGCTGGCGGCGAGCATCTTTCACTACGGCCAGTTCCGCATCGCCGAGGCGAAGGCGGCGCTGGCGGCGGAGGGCTGGCCGGTCAGGCCCGCGACCGAACCGCAGGAGGCGGCGTGATGGGCAAGACGGCCAAGCCAGGCAAGCCGAAGCGGCCGGCGCGCGAGGCGAGGCCCGCGGGCGACGCCGAGGAGGCGCCGCGCCCCCGCAAGAAGGCGGCGGCGAAGGCGGGCGCGGCGAAGGCGGGGGGCAAGCCCCCGGTCGCGAAGGGCCCCGCGAAGGCCAAGCCCAAGGCGAAAGCGAAGCCGAAGCTCAAGGCGAAGGCCAAGCCGAAGCTCAAGCCGGCGAAGTGGAAGGAGGATCTCCGCGTCCTGCACCCGCTCCCCGTGCCGGAGGACCTCTCGGGCGCGCCGATCGACGCCTTCGCCCGCCCGCCCAAGCGGGTGCGCCGGGCGGAGACGCGGCATCTCGGGCCGCTGGAGCCCGGGGGCGGCGAGCCCGTGCCGGCGGTGCTGGACCGGCTCTGGGCGACGGTGGAGGAGCGCCGCCTCTCGGGCGACGCCGAGACCTCGCACTCCGCCCGCCTGCTCGCGCGGGGCACCGCCAAGGTCGCGCAGAAGCTCGGCGAGGAGGCGGTGGAGACGGTGATCGAGGCGATGGCCGGGAACCGCGGCGCGCTGATCGGCGAGAGCGCGGACCTACTCTACCACCTCATCGTCGTCTGGGTGGACGCGGGCATCCGGCCGGAGCAGGTCTGGGCGGAGCTGGTGCGGCGCGAGGGGATCAGCGGGATCGCCGAGAAGGCGTCGCGGCAGAACCTTTCGCCGTCCGGGGTCATCAAGGCCGGGGATACGACGAAGCTTCCCTGAGGGCGGCGCCTATCGCGGCGGGCGCACCGCCTCCACGCCGCCGGGGGGCGCGAGGCCCTTGTCGCGCAGGCAGCGGAAATAGGCGGTGCGCTCGGTGGCGGCGAGATCGGCCTTGGCGCGGTTGAAGAGGTCCGCGTTGGCGGTGGGCGGCAGGCGCGCGAAGCCCGCCCGCACGGCCGGGCTCTCCTCGGCCTCGCGCCGGCAGGCGGCCTCGGTGGGGTTGGTCGCGCGCGGCAGCGGGTCGTTGGCGGCGCAGGCGGCCAGCAGCAGGCCCATCAGGAGAAGGGTTGGGCGGGTCATGCGGGCGTCGACTCCAGCCAGTCCTCGATCAGGCGGCGGGCGATGGAATCGACCCGCGGCAGGGAGAAGCCGGCGCTCTCGGGGTTGCGGATCTCGTCGCGGGTGAACCAGCGGGCGTCGCGCAGCTCGGCGGGGTCGATGGTGATCTCCCGGCTCAGCGCCTCCGCGTGGAAGCCGAGCATGATGGAGGCGGGGAAGGGCCAGGGCTGGGAGGAGTGGTAGCGGACCTCCCCCACCCGCACGCCGGTCTCCTCCCCCACCTCGCGGCGGACGGCCTCCTCCAGGCTCTCGCCCGGCTCCACGAAGCCGGCCAGCGTCGAGTACATGGTGCTGTTCGGGAAGCGCGTGGAATGGCCGAGCAGGACGCGGTCCTCGTCCACCACGAGCATGATCACGGCGGGGTCGGTGCGCGGGAAGTGCTGGGCGCCGCAGTTCGGGCAGGCCATGGCGTTGCCGGCCGAGCGCGGCTCGCAGCCCTGGCCGCAGACGCCGCAGAAGCGGTGGCGGGTGCGCCAGTGCATGAGGCCGCGGGCGTGGGCGAGCATCGAGGCCTCGCCCGGGGGCAGCAGCCCCGCGACGGCGCGCAGGTCGTGGAAGGCGCCGAAGCCCTCCGGCAGGAGGGGGAGCGGGTCCTCAGCCGCGCTGCAGTCGACCGCGAAGACCGGGGTGCCGTCGCGGAGGCCGAGCAGCGCCCAGGGGCCGCCCGCCATCAGGACGGCCTCGGCCGCCGCGCGGGTGAGGAGCACGGCCTCGGGCGCCCCCGATTCGACGCCGCGCAGGAGGCTCTTCGCGCGCCAGACGGGCGTGACGAGGGCGGCGGGGTCGGCGAGGGCGGCGGCGACGAAGGCCTCGTCGTCGCGCCGGTCCGACACGCGGTCGAGCGGGCTGCCGGTGTAGGCGTTGGGGCGGCTGGCGGGGATGCTGAGCATGAGGGGGCGAAAACCTCGCACGGGGGGCCGAAGGGGACAACACGGGCGCGTCCCCGGCGCAATGCCCGGCGGCGCCGCGGTGCTCTGCGCGGCGTGGCGGATGGACTCTCGGGGTCCCTCCCCCCATATTCCGCCGCGGAAGGCCGGTCGCGGACGGGCGCCTCGTCGACCCGGTCAGGTCCGGAAGGAAGCAGCCGAGGCGGGTCACCGCCCGGGTTGTGGCCGGTCTTCCACCCCTTGCCGCCCCTGCCAGCCCGCTGGCGCCGGGCGTTCCCACTCGATCGCCTGGCGGCCCAGGCCGCCCCAACCCTGCGGCCCGGATGACCAGCGACACCGATCTCTCGACAGACGCGGCGGACGAGCTGCCGGAGCCCCCGATGGAGGGGCCGGGCCTCTTCGGCGATCCCGACCCGGCGCCGGCCGCGGCCGCCCCCGCGACGGCCGCCGCGCCCCCTCCCCCCGCCCCGGCCGAGCCCTCGCAGCCCTACCGGGTGCTGGCGCGGAAGTACCGGCCGCAGGACTTCAACGACCTCATCGGGCAGGAGGCGCTGGTCCGCACGCTGCGGAACGCCTTCGCGCAGAACCGGGTCGCCCACGCTTTCATGCTGACGGGCGTGCGCGGGGTGGGGAAGACGACCACCGCCCGCATCATCGCCCGCGCGCTGAACTGCATCGGGCCGGACGGCAAGGGCGGCCCCACGGCCGATCCCTGCGGCGTCTGCCCGGAGTGCCGCGCCATCCTGGCGGACCGCCACCCCGATGTGCTGGAGCTCGACGCCGCGTCGAACAACAGCGTCGACAACGTGCGCGAGATCCGCGAGGCCGTGCGCTTCCGGCCGAGCCAGGGGCGCTTCAAGGTCTACATCCTCGACGAGGTGCACATGCTCAGCGGGGCGGCGTTCAACGCGCTGCTCAAGACGCTGGAGGAGCCGCCGCCGCAGGTGAAGTTCCTCTTCGCGACGACGGAGATCCGAAAGGTCCCGGCGACCATCCTCTCGCGCTGCCAGCGCTTCGACCTCAGGCGCGTGCCGCAGGAGACGCTGCGCGCGCATTTCGCTGCCATCGCGGCCAAGGAGGGGGCGTCGATCGAGCCGGAGGCGCTGGCGATGATCGCGCGCGCGGCCGACGGCTCGGTGCGCGACGGGCTGTCGCTGCTCGACCAGGCGATCGCCATGCCGACCGAGGGCGAGGCCGTGACGGCGGAGGGGGTGCGGGACATGCTCGGCCTCGCCGACCGCGCGCTCGTGCTCGACCTCATGGAGGCCGCGATGCGCGGCGACCTGCCGGCGGTGCTGGCGGGGATGGACCGCGCGCACGAGCGCGGCGCCGATCCCGGCGTGGTGCTGGCCGACCTGGCGGAGCTGACCCACACGCTGACGCGCTTCCGCGCCGTGCCGGGGCTGCGGGGCGATACCTCCATCCCCGAGGCGGAGCGGGTGCGGGGCGGCGCGCTGGCGGAGACGCTGACCATCCCCGTGCTCGGCCGCGCCTGGCAGGTGCTGCTGCGGGGCATCGGGGAGGTAGCGGAGAGCCCGGACCGGCGCGCGGCGGCGGAGATGGTGCTCATCCGGCTGGCGCATCTGGCGGAGATGCCGACGCCCGGGGAGATCGTGCGGCGGCTTTCCGGGGCGCAGGCCGCGCCGGCGGGCGCCGCGCCGCGCGGGGCCGGTCCGGCGGGAGGCGCGGGCGGGGGACTGGCGAGCGCGGTGGGCGTGCCGGCGATCGGGGGCGCCCCTGGCGGCGGTGCCCCGGTGGGCGGGCTGCGCGCGGTGGCGGGCGGGGCGGCGGTGATGGCGGAGGCGGCGCCGGCCGTGGCGCCCGTCCTGCCGCCGGAGACGGAGGCCGCGCCGGCGCCGGCGCCGTCGACCTTCCGCGAGGTCGTGGCGCTCGCCTCCGGGCGGAAGCCGATGCTGCACGCGCACCTCGTGCACAGCGTCCATCTCGTGCGCTTCGCGGAGGGGCGGATCGAGCTGCGGACGCGGCCGGACGCACCGCGGGACCTCGCCGGGCAGCTCACCGCGCTGCTGCACGAGACGACGGGCGCGCGCTGGACGGTCTCGCTCTCCAACGCGTCGGGCGAGCCGACCATCGCCGAGCAGTCGCGCGAGGCCAAGGCGGCGCGGCTGGAGGTGGCGGGCACGCACCCGCTGGTGCTGGCGGTGATGCAGGCCTTCCCGGGCGCGCAGATCCGCGAGGTGCGCGACGCCGCCCTCGACGCCTACGGGCTTCCCCCGCCCGATGCCCTTCCCGGTCTTGCCCCCGGTCTTGCCAATGACGGCGAGCCGGTGGAGGAGGACGAGGTGGGCTACCTGCCGAGCGACGACGGCGATCCCGGCTTCGCGCCGCTCGACGCCGAGCCCGCCGGGATGGACCGCCCCTGACTTCCTTTGTTCCCCACCGCGAGGACCGCCGATGAAGAACCTTGGCAACATGCTGAAGCAGGCCCAGCAGATGCAGGCCAAGATGGCCGAGATGCAGGCCGCCCTCGAGGCCGCCACGATGGAGGGCCAGGCCGGCGCCGGGATGGTGCGCGTGACCCTCTCGGGCAAGGGCGACCTCAAGGGCATCGTCATCGACCCCTCCCTGCTCGTCGCCGAGGAGCGCGAGGTGCTGGAGGACCTCATCATCGCCGCCCATGCCGACGCGAAGGCGAAGGTGGAGGCGATGATGGCCGAGGAGATGTCCAAGGCGACCTCCGGGCTGAACATCCCGGGCATGGGTGGCGGCGGGCTGGGCGGCTTCAAGCTGCCGTTCTGAGGCGGCTGCTTTGGATGCGGAGAGGGGGCGGCATCACCATATGACGAGGATGCCGTTCGATGCCTCCGCCGCGCGCGTCGCGCCCTCCCCCGGCTCGGTTCCGCCGAACGATCCGGTGGAGCAGCTCATCCACCTCCTGTCGCGCCTGCCCGGCCTCGGGCGGCGCTCCGCGCGGCGGGCGGTGCTCAAGATGCTGCAGGACCCGCAGCGCCTGATGATCCCGCTGGCGCGCTCGCTGGAGGCGGCGGCGGAGGCGGTGCGGCCCTGCCGCGTCTGCGGCAACCTCGACACGCGCGACCCCTGCTCGGTCTGCCGCGACCCGCGGCGGGAGCGGGGGCTGGTCTGCGTGGTGGAGGGCGTGTCGGACCTCTGGGCGCTGGAGCGCGCGGGGGCGCATCGCGGGCTCTACCACGTGCTCGGCGGCACGCTGTCCGCGCTGGCCGGCGTGGGGCCGGAGGACCTCTCCATCCAGCCGCTGGTGGAGCGCGTCTCCGGCGGGGAGGTGGAGGAGGTGATCCTCGCCCTGCCCGCGACCGTCGAGGGCGCGACGACCGGGCACTACCTGGTGGACCGGCTGCGGCCGCTCTCCGTGCCCGTCACGCGGCTGGCGCAGGGCGTGCCGATGGGCGGCGCGCTCGACGTGCTCGACGACGGCACGCTGGCGGCGGCGCTCCGGGCGCGGCGGCCGGCCTGAGGGTGGGCCGGGCGGGGGTTCAGCCCCTTCCCCGGCCCCGGAGGTCCCGCGACAGGCCCTGGGCGGCCAGGGCGGCCTCGTACTCCGCCCAGCGGGCAGGGTGCTCGCGCCCCAGGCGGTGCAGCGTGTCCCAGGTGTAGATGCCGGTGTCGTGGCGGTCGTCGAAGACGAGGCGGACGGCGTAGTGGCCGACCGGCTCCACGGCGGTGATGCCGACCTCCCGCTTGCCGGAGACGAGGGTCTTCTGGCCGGGGCCGTGGCCCTGCACCTCGGCGGAGGGGCTCTCCACGCGAAGGTACTCGGCGGGCAGGCGGAAGGTGGCGCCGTCGTCGAAGGTGACCTCGAGGCGGCGCTCGGCGCGGTTCAGCCGGATCTCCGTGGGGGTGGGCACCCTAGTCGGCGAGGCGGCGGGCCTCGTCGGGCAGCATGATGGGGATGCCGTCGCGGATCGGGTAGGCGAGGCCCGCGCCCTCGCTCACCAGCTCGCCGGCGGCACGGTCGTAGCGCAGCGGGCCCTTGGTGACGGGGCAGACGAGGATCTCCAGCAGGCGGGGATCGACGGCGGGGGCCTCGGCGCCCGCAGGCGGGGCGGATGTCTGGCTCATGCGGCTCTCTCTCCGGCGCGGCGTCGGCTGGCGGGCAGCGTCAGCTCGGGCGGACGTCTTGGCCCGTCCCGGGCATGCTGTCCATCCGGAGCATCGTCACCAGCATGGCGGCGCGGGCGGCGGGGTCCTGCGCCTCCAGCAGGGCCTGCTTCTCGAGCGGCTCGAAAGGGCAGACCATGCAGAGGGTGGTGATGAGGGACTCGTCCTCCAGCTGTTCGATCGCCTCCCAGTTCGCGTCGATCCCCTTGGCACGGAAATAGGCGCGGAGCGCGCTGAGCAGCTCCGGGCGGTCCATTTCGGCGGGCGCGGGGTCCTCGAGGTCGGTGGAGAAGGGGGAGTAGTCGGCACGAACCCGGCGATAGCCGTCGCGCCCCGGCAGCTCGGCGGCGACCTGGAAGCGGATCGTGCCGGTGAGGCTGATGAGGAAGCGGCCGTCCTCCGTCTCGGAGAAGGAGGTGAGGCGGCCGAGGCAGCCGACCTTGTAGAGCCCCGGCCCGTCCGGCTGGGGGGAGGCCGCGGGGTCGGGCTGGATCATGCCGAAGACGCGCCCCTGGGCGAGGCTGGCCTCGACGAGCGCGAGATAGCGCGGCTCGAAGATGTTGAGCGGCAGGCGGCCGCCGGGGAGGAGCAGCGCGCCCGTGAGGGGAAACACCGCGATCTCCGCCGGCAGGGCCGCGAGGCCGGAGGACTGGATGGGCATGGCCGGTGGATCCCGTTCGCCTGCGTGTCAGGGGCAGATGCGCCGAATGGGCGGGATGTCCAGGGCGGGAGGGGCGTCCCTCCCCTCCCCGCGGCGCCGGTGCCCCGCCCGCCCGGTGCCGGGGCGGGCCGCTGCCCGGCCTTGCCGGGGGGCCGGGCCGCCCCGCTCCGGGGAGCCTAGCTGAACAGCATCGCCGAGAGCTTGCGCCGGCCGGCCTTGGTGGCCGGGTCCTCGAAGCCCCAGGCCTCGAAGAACTTGAGGAGCTGCTTGCGGGCGGCCTGGTCGTTCCAGGCGCGGTCGCGGCGGAAGGCCTCCAGCAGGGCGTCAGTGGCGCCGGCGCGGTCGTCGCTCGCATTCAGGGCAACGGCGAGGTCGATGCGGGCCTGATGGTCGTCGGGGTCGGCGGCGAGGCGGGCCTCGTACTCCGCGAGCTTGCCGCGCGCCTCGCGCCCGGCGGCGGCGAGCTCGAGCGCGCTGCGGACGGCAGCGACCTCGGCGTGCTCGCGCAGCTTGGGAGAGAGGCTGTCGAGCACCTGGCCGGCCTGGGCCTCCTCGCCGAGCTCCAGGAGGCTGCGGGCGACGCCGGCGTAGGCGGCGGCGTTCTCGGGCTCCTGCTGGACGAGGGCACCGTAGAGCTCGAGCGCGCCCTGGTGGTCGCCCTCCTCCGCGGCCTGCTTCGCCTCGGCCAGGAGGTCGGCGGAGGGCATCTGGCCGCCGGCCAGCTTCAGCAGGGTCTCGGTGAAGCGCTTCACCTCGCTCTCGGGGAGGGCGCCCTGGAACATGTCGGCGATCTGGCCCTGCCAGAAGGCGGCGACGGTGGGCACGGACTGGAGCGGCAGGCCGAGCTGGGCGAGCTGCTGGACGAGGGCGCGGTTCTTGTCGATGTCGATCTTCACCAGCCGCACGCGGCCGCCGGCGGCGCGGACCACCTTCTCGAGCGTGGGGGTGAGCTGCTTGCAGGGGCCGCACCAGGTCGCCCAGAAGTCGACGAGCACCGGCACCTCGCGGGAGGCGGCGACGACGTCCTGCATGAAGGTTTTCTGGTCGCCGTCCTTGATCAGGTCGTCGGCCGGGGTTTGGGGCTGGTCGAGGAAGGTGCTCATCGTGGTCTCGGCTCTGTCGTGTGGGGCGGCGCGGGCGTGTGGGGCGGCGCGGGTGGCTTGCTTGCCCCCATAGATGCGCCGCACGGGCTCTCAGGCAAGCGGGTTGGCGGGGTCCGCCTCCAGGTCGATCGGCTCGGGCGGGTGGCCGAGGGTTTCGAGGAAGCGGCGGAGGTCGGCGGGCGCGACGGCCGTCGTGGCGGTGTTGGTGAGGGGGTGGAGGTTCACCGGCCCCTCCCCCTCCAGCAGGCGGCGGTCCATGACGAGGCGGATGCTGCCGGGCGGCGCGTTGACGAGGGCGAGCGGCGTGACGGAGCCGGGGCGCACGCCCAGGCGCTCCCACAGCTCCGCCTCGTTCGCCATGGAGAGGCGTCCGGTGCCGAGGCGGCGGGCGAGGGCGTTGATCGAGAGCGGCGCGTCCTCCTCCGCCACGACGAGAAGGAAGGGCTGCGGCGGCCTGGCGCGGAGGAAGAGGTTCTTCACGTGCAGGCCCGGCAGGTCGCCGCGCCGTTCCTTGCTCTCGGCCACCGTGTGCAGGGGCGGGTGGCGGTGCGTCGTGGCGGCGATGCCCGCGGCGTCGAGGCGTGCGAGGAGGGCTTCGGGGGTTTCCGGCATGGCCCGTTCATCTTCCCGCACGGGAGGGGTTGCAAGCCCTGCCGACCCGTGTCAGAAGCCGCCCCACACGGAGCGCGGGCGTAGCTCAGGGGTAGAGCACGACCTTGCCAAGGTCGGGGTCGAGGGTTCGAATCCCTTCGCCCGCTCCAACTTTCCACGAGACAACTTTTCTCTGGCGAGTTGGGATCGCGCTTCTCCGTGTGTTCTGGCCTCATTTTCCGCACATAGCTTGATACTTCGAGTGCGGAACGAGCGCCGATTTCTCTCTCCGGAGAGGCCGTTGTCTCCGAAGCTTGGGACTTGGGCGATTTAGTCTACAAGGTTTAGTACCTTGTAACCGTGTTATATTTCGCCGCCGCGTTCGTGCAAGGTTGGAGTTGCTGTCGCCCAGGCGATCGCGCCTTCAGCACAAGTACACGCTTCAGCCCCGAGTCCTGACGCTGCGATCTTCGCGCCTAACCACGGCGTGGTTGCTTCGTTCTCTACGTCATCCTCCACCGCATTCACGAGGCACCACCATGGCAAACCTACCTCCCCTTCCGCCTGCTGGCGGCGCACCTCAGGGCGGTAAGAGCGCCAGTGGCGGCAAGGCTAATCCAAAGGACGCTCGCGCCGGTAGTGGCAGCGGTAAGGGCAACCAGGGCGGCGCGAGCAAAGCCACGCAGAGCGGCCGCAGCCAGGGGGATCGCTGAGCGATCTTGCGCCAGCGTTCTTTGCGGCCACCCGTAGGGATCTGACGAATGGTCAAGCGTCGCAAGCAGGAAGAGATCGCCAGGGTACTCGAGTTCGCGGGCTTCACCAGTGAAGACCCGACGTTCAAGCGTTGGGTTGCCGAGCACCGGGCCCAGAACGGCGGGAACCTCCGGATGAGCAAGGGTGCCACCGGCGTTCGGGTCATGTTCAGCAAGGAGGCGGACATGACCTTCTGGAAGGAGCGCTCGGAGGCGGAGGCGAAGGACCGCAAGTCGCACGCCGCCTGAGAGCTAGGGGCGGTTGCTCGTGCCGCGGTAGCCGGGCGAACCGGCCTTGTTCAGGGCGCGCCGCCTCGCCCACTCTCTCCGGCCCAGAAACCCCCTGCCTGAGGAGCAGGCATGCCAGTCATCCACAAGCTCGACGGCCTGATCGCCTGGACCCGGCGCCCAGAATGGCGCGAGGTCATGGCCGAAACCCTCGTCCGGCATGTCGCCCCTGCCTGCACAGGTGCCGATCTGGAGGTCGAGGATCTCTGGGAGCTCCTCGACGACGAGGACCAAGGGGTGATCTGGGGTGCGGCCTTCGAGGATCTGCTCTCCTCGGACCTGCCGGACGGGCGCAACCTGGCCGATGAGTACCTCAAGCGTCGCGGCTGGAAGGAACCCGTCGCCACCCAGGAGTACATCGCCGCACTCCGACGCTCGGTGATCAGCCTCTACGAGGTCAGCGAGGTGGCT
Source organism: Muricoccus nepalensis (assembly GCF_006438825.1). Lineage (GTDB taxonomy): Bacteria > Pseudomonadota > Alphaproteobacteria > Acetobacterales > Acetobacteraceae > Roseomonas > Roseomonas nepalensis. The sequence goes on along the minus strand of NZ_RCZP01000006.1, from coordinate 20,049 downwards.
CCAGGCGAGTCCATGGTGCTGCGCGACCTCGTCCGCTCCTCCGAGCCCGTGCGCGTGCTGGAGAAGTCTGGCACCCGCAGCCTGCGCCAGTGGGACAGGGTCGCCACACGAGTGATCCCGCAGCGGAGCGGCGCGGTGATCAGCGGCACCCTGCTCCCCTATGACCAGGAAACAAGCGAGCAGCTGCTGGCGTCGCTGCGGCGCGCCCGGAGTAAGGCTGGAGGTCTCGTGGCGAAGGTCGCGAGGGAAGTTGGTCGAAGCGTTCCCGCGCACGCAGCCGACGCCGCGCTCACCCCGGAGCTGCTGCTCGGCCGCACAGCCTTCGCCTTCACCAACCTCTGGCTTGCCGCCGTACTACGGGCTGAGCTCGACGACAGCCTACCGGAGGTGGCGAACAGCGACGGTGACCCGCTGAGGTTCGTCACCCTGCACTTTCCGCTGCGCCCGGGCGTGACGCTGACGGCCGCACGCGCCACCCTCGACGCCGTCCGAGCCCTGGAGCGAGCCGGTCCGAGCTTTTGGAACTGGCTCGCCTCCCCCGCCAAGCCACCGAAGCGTATCCCGCGGAAGTCGGACGGCATGCAGTTGATTACCACCATGGAGAGCGGCGCGGTCGTCCTCGGCACCGTTGAGATCACCGGCCGTAAGGTGATCCTCTCCGTCAACTCCGAGGCCCGGGCGGAGCGCGGCCGCGCGCTCCTGGAGCCCCCCTTGCAGGGGCTGGTCCGACCTCCGCTGGTCGAGCGCCAGGACCTGGAGCCGATGCTGGCGGAACTCCACCGGAGAGGCGAGCGGCCGCCTTCCGTGGACCTGCCGCCCGACGAAGTACAGGCTATCCTTCAGCAGCAGCTGGAGGAGCACTACCGTCAGGTTCTCGACCAGCCGATCCCCGCCTTGGGCAACGTTTCACCGCGTCGGGCGGCCCGCACGGCCAAGGGACGGGAGAAGGTGGTGAACTGGCTCAAGACGCTCGAGAACCACTCATCCAAGCGGCCCGTCGGCGATCCCATCGGCGAGTACGACTTCGCCTGGATGTGGTACGAGCTCGGTGTTGCCGAGCTGCGGGAGTGAGAGGACGGGCAAGTGTTCAGCTCATGGACGCACGCAAGGAGAAGTGCGGCGCTTCGGTCTGCCGCCGATTGGCCTCTGCTCAACGCCCTCCGTCGACGAGGATCGCCACTTCACACGAGTAGAAAGCCACCACCCACCGACAGGTGAGCAGTGGCTTTGCATGCGCTCACGTCAGGAAGTCAGGAAATCAAAAAGTCGCAGTTCAGCAGCTGCCGGAGAAACCCCCTCTCCGGTTTACCAGTCCAGGAAGCAGGCGGAGTAGCTCACCAGCGTTAACCCCCCACGCCGATGAGAACACTTAATCACGCTAGTGGATCGCCGCCGGAGTATCCCCCCTCCGTCAGCCCCGAGTTCGTCGTCCCGGTGTCCCATTGTTAACCGATCACGGCCGCGTGATGCAATTAGAAGATGAGAAAATCCGCAGGCGTTTCGATCATGCCCTTCCGAGCCATTGGGCAGAGTATGGGGCATGGCATTCACGCTGTTCCTAACGCGCCCGATACAACGAAGCACAGTGTAATCCTGATAAAGCTGGCTCCCTCCTATCGGCTTTGATGTATGTCACGTCGATCATCAGGCGCCCGGGCTCCACCACATGGCCTGCAAGCCTGGAAAAGATGAACTGAACACCCCCGGGCGGCTCCATTGCCCGGAGCACTAGGGTCAGGACCCGTTAATTTGGGCTAGCGCTTGATCTGAATGGCTGATTCTCTGGTCGCCGGAGGTGCTGCCATGGCTGATCTGTTCTGGCTGACGAGGGCGCAGATCCGGCGTATCGCGCCTCTCTTCCCGCTCTCGCACGGGGTGCCCCGGGTCGACGATCAGCGGGTGGTCAGCGGCCTACTCCACGTGCTTCGCAACGGGCTGCGCTGGCGTGATGCCCCGGCGGCCTACGGTCCTCACAAGACCCTGTACAACCGCTTCGTGCGCTGGAGCCGCCTCGGCGTGTTCAACCGCATCTTCGCCGGGCTCGCGGGTCGCGCGGGTGAGCCCGAACGCCTGATGATCGACGCCCCCCACCTCAAAGCGCACCGCACAGCCGCAAGCCTGCTCAAAAAGGGGCCCTTCCCCGCCGTATCGGGCGCACCAGGGGCGGCTTGAACTCCAAGCTGCACGCCGTCTGTGACGGCAAGGGTCGCCCCGTGGTCCTGCTGCTCACCGAAGGGCAGATGAGCGACCACAAGGGCGCGGCCCTGATGCTGCTTCGCCTGCCACGCGCCAAGGATCTGCTCAGCGACAAAGGCTACGACAGCAACCGCTTCCGCGAGGCGCTCACCGAGCGCGGCGTCGTGCCCTGCATTACGTCAAGCGAGAGCCGCAAGGTCCCGATCCCCTACGAGAAGGCCCTCTACCGGCAACGCCACCGCATCGAGAACATGTCCGGCCGCCTGAAGGACTGGCGCCGCATCGCCATGCGCTACGACCGAAGCGCCCACACCTTCATGTCCGCCATCTGCCTCGCAGCCACCGTGCTCTTCTGGATCAATGAGTCCTGACCCTAGTATAAGGCTCCTTGAGGAAAGCACTCGGCAGTGTCATCGAGCGAGCGTAGTCAGTTCAGAATTGCGTAAAAGGATGCCGCCGAGCATTTGCCGTTCGCCAACTGCAAGACACCCTGTGTGAATGCGGGAAGCGAGTTCCATCACCTACATCTGCGCTCCCAGTAAGCCAGGGCCGGTCAGAAACGGCAGTGCCCCTTCGGCGACCATTCGATCAGCACTCAAGATGAGGTATCGGCCCTTTTAACACCAGGAAGCCTTGAACTTCCGTACAACCAGCCGAGCGTAGTTGTTCAAGCTGCTCCTCTGTCTCAACGCCCTCTGCCGTCGTGTCCATACCGAGTTGGTGCGCCAAGTCGAGAACCGAGGTGACGATTGCAAGACAGTCCGCGCGGTGCCCCATCTCGCGCACGAACGACTGATCGATCTTGAGCTTATCAAATGGAAAGCTCCGAAGGTAGCTAAGGGACGAGTAGCCAGTGCCGAAGTCGTCGAGCGCGGTGCGCAGACCGAGTGCACGCAACTCGTGAAGCGTCTTCACCACGGCTTCGCTGTCCTGTAGCAGCGCCGACTCCGTGATCTCCAGTTCGAGCCTGTGGGCTGCYARGCCAGACCTCACTARTGCCCGCCGCACTGCCTCGACGAGGCCGGCACTCTGGAACTGGATGGGGGAGAGGTTCACAGCGACCTTGATGTCAGCAGGCCAGTCGATCGCTATTGCACAAGCTCTTTCCAACACCCACTCGCCAATCGGCACAATAAGGCCAAGCTCCTCCGCAAGTGGGATGAACTGCGCGGGAGAAACCAAGCCACGCTCTGGATGACGCCACCGCAGCAGCGCCTCGAACCCGCTAACGCGTTGAGCTTGCAAGTGGAACAAGGGTTGGTAAAACACTTCGAACTCGCCCCGCTCGAGCGCCTCGCGCAAGTCGATCTTCATCGCCCGACGCGCTTGCAKYTGCTSGTTCATTGCGTTATCGAAGAAGGAGAACGTTCCTCGCCCATTTGCCTTGGCCTGATACAGGGCCAGGTCGSCTTGCATGAGCAGCRTATCGGCTGACGCAAGATTRGGCGTGGCAATGGCAATRCCGACGCTTGCRCCAATGACCGCCCGATGACCGTTGAGATCGTAGGCTGCACCAAGCGCATCAACAATTCGCTGCGCCAACTCACCCGCGTTCCTGGGATCATCGGTGCCACATTGCAGCACGGCAAACTCGTCCCCGCCGAGCCGCGCGATCACGTCATCCTTGCGCACACATGCGTGCAGTCGCTGCGCCACTGCCCTAAGCAGCGCGTCACCGGCAGGGTGTCCAAGAGTATCGTTCACCTGCTTGAAGTCATCAAGATCGATACAGAGTAGGACAAGATCGCCCAAGCCGCGCTGGCGCACCTCCAGCGCCTGCTCCAATCTTTCCTGGAACAAGACCCTGTTCGGTAAGCTAGTCAGCGCGTCATGGTGCGCCATGAAGGAAATCCGGGCGTTTTGCGAGAGCAACTCCCGGTCACGTCTTTCCAGCACTTGATTCTGCTGCTCGACGCGATCCCAGGCCTGCGCAAGGAGGCGATTGTGTCGTGTGAGCGCCCCAATGAGGCCAAAGGCGCTCAGAGCGAGCGTGCCCAGAATGGCTGCGAACAGCCAGTGCAGGCTGCTGAGCTGCTCTTGATCCTGAGCGACAAGCGTTCCGCCCTGCGTATTCGCTGCTCCAGCGAGGCGGGCCATCGGAGCATTGAGCGACGCGACCAGCGCAAGCAGGCGACGCAGCCGGTCCGGCGCGTCTGAATCCTCCATAAGCGCTTGGCCGGCGCGGGCCACCTCGCGGAAGCGAGCGACAATCGCGCAGAGTTCCGGCGACGTTGCAACGAAGTCGGCGACGTCTCCGCCTTCGAAGAGCCGCGCTCTGTTCGTGACGATATCGAGCCAGAGTTGTACGTCTTCCTCGCCAACGCCACCATCCGGTATCAGCGCAGCCGCTGTCATGCCTTGCAACCTAGAAACCTCTAGTGCCGCTTGGCTGACAGACCAGGTGATGTTGTACCGGGATACTTCGCTCAGTGCCTGCTGCCGCCGCAAGATCAGAAACGACGTGTAAGCCGCTGCTCCCACCAGCAACAGAACCATGCCAAGCAGCGCCAGCTTTGTTAAACGGAGACTACTCACGGGTGGCTGCCGCGCGACGTTCATGTCACGACGAGTTTCGCAACCTGCCAGGCCGAGCGGCTATAGTACTGCTGCGCCCTTAGTTCCGGCTTGCTGTCGTACGGGTAGACGATGAACAAGGGTCCTTTATCGCGGACCGGCATGTACACACCGTCCCGTTTCATCGCGAGGAGGACGCCGTAGCGTTCGAAGTCGGCGATCGGGAGATCGGTTGTATAGTCGTTGAGGGCAATCGCGGTCACGTTCTCGCCCGACGCGCCAACTGCCTGCATGAGATGGTGCATGCGCACGCCGTCGAAGCGCACCATCCCCCCATGCCAAGGCGTTCTCGTCTCAAAGCCGTCGGTGCCCAGAGCTTCCAGCATCGGGAGGTCGAACACAGCGGCGCCGTCGCGGTTAGACACCGCAATCCGGCCAGATACCGTCAGAATAGGTCTGCCCGCAGGCTGCGGTAGCGAACCGGCGGCGCCAGCCATCGACGATGACATGGCACCAAGAGCAAGAGCGCCGAGGGTCCGTCTCGCGATGTCGTGGGGCATGGTTCAGGAGGCCAGATGATGGGCAAAGGACCTTGCCGATTAGTTGTTGCCTAAAGGTAAAGAATGTGACTAAGGTTGCTCACTAAGCCGCGCGCTCGACGTCCGGTCCGCAACCTCTCTCCGGTGCGTTCAGCCCGGAGTCGCGCGGGACGGGCCGCCGGTATGAGGACCCACATGGGAGCGAAGTAGGTGAGCGTCAGCATTCGTCGCCTTCGGCCGCCGCGCCTCGCGAATGAGGGAGTGATTGGCGCCCTCGACTCCTCCGAGCGAGCAGCCATGGTTGGGGCTGCCACGCTAAAGCTCGAAGAATTATTCGACATCTTGCAGGTCGATCATCGCAACGATCACAACACCCGCGATACGCCGCGGCGGGTGGCCAAGATGTTCGTCGAGGAGATCATGAACGGCCGCTACTGCGACCCTCCAGCCATCACCGAGTTCGACAACGCGCAAGGGTTCGACCAGCTCATCGTCACCGGCCCGATCGACGTGCGCTCAACGTGTGCCCACCACCTCATGCCGTTCTATGGGGAAGCCACCATCGGCGTCCTACCCGCACCCGGAGGCAAGCTGATCGGCCTGTCTAAGTACGACCGCATCGTCGACTACTTCGCCTCCAGGCTGCAAATTCAGGAAGAGCTTGTAAAACAAATCGGGGAGTACCTTGTCGAGAAGACGGCACCGCGCGGATTGGCCGTGCGCGTCAGTGCAGTGCACATGTGCAAGACGCAGCGTGGCGTGCGCGCCAGTCATCGAGGCCGTATGGTCAGCACAGCCTACTGGGGTGTACTCGCCGAAGACGGCGGACTGAAGGCTGAGTTCCTGCAGGAGTGCATCAGCCTCGAACGTGGGCGGGGTTGAAGATGGACACTCTGCCGCAGCGTGTTGCCGTTCCTGCGATCTGGCGCTCGACGAAGACCTATGGTCACGAGGAGGGCTTATCCTGCTGCTTTCGGCAATGGCGAGCTACGCACTCGCACTGCCAGCTACTACATGGCTACGCGCTTTCGTTCCGCCTGACATTCGCCAGCAGCGAACTCGATGAACGATACTGGTGCTTTGATTTCGGTGGTCTAAAGCCGATCAAGGCGTGGCTGCATGAGATGTTCGATCACACACTGCTGGTTGCCGCGGATGATCCGGGCTTGCCTGAGTTTCAACGCTTGGCTGCCGGCGGCTTGGCGGAGCTTCGCGTCCTACCGGCGGTTGGATGCGAGGCGACGGCGCGGCATGCCTTCGATTACATCGCTCGCTACGTCGACACCTCGACCGACGGGCGGGTTTGGCTGGAAGAAGTTGAGGTGCGCGAGCACAGCGGTAATTCAGCCATCTATACGCCAAACAGCCAATCTCGCCGGTCTGGGCCGTCTTCGTAATCTAGTTCCCATGTGACGATGTCGGCCTGTTGGTGAGCGCCGCTTGGATGCGCGCTACATCAATCCTGACCATAGTCATCATCGCCTCGAACGCACGCTTGGCAGCGGCCGCGTCGGGGCTTGCCAGCGCTTCCGTGAGTTGGCGTGGCACGATCTGCCAGGAGAGCCCCCAACGGTCCTTGCACCAGCCGCACTTGCTCTCGCTGCCTCCACTGCCGACGAGGGCGGACCAGTAGCGGTCCGTTTCCGCTTGGTCCTGCGTGTGGACCTGGAAGGACACCGCCTCGGTGAAGGGAAAGTTCGGGCCGCCGTTGAGGCCGAGTAAGCGGGTTCCGAGCACGGTGAACTCGACGGTGAGGACGTCACCTTGCCGACCTGCCGGATAATCGGAGGGGGCGCGGTGGATGACATCAACCGAGGAGTTCGGGAAAGTCGCCGCGTAGAAACGCGCGGCATCCTCAGCGGTACCATCAAACCAGAGACAGGGCGTGATGTGCGTCATGCCGCCGCTCCTTCGCGCCGTGCGCCGACAAAGCCGAAGCGGACACCGAAGGGGTCCTCCGCTACCACGGCGTAATCGCCGCCAGGGATCTGGTCCGGGCCTCGGAGCAATCTCCCTCCAGCGGCGGTGAGGCGTTCGACCACCCTATCGACATCGGGGACGAGGACATAGAACCGCCAGCCCGGCGGCTCGCCGGGCGGCACGTTCATGGAAGCGCCGAGGCCGGTGGTACCAGCATGGATGAACTTGTAGTCGCCGAGCGGGCCCATCGGCATGGCGCCCTCGTGGCGCCAGCCGAAGAGCGGGCCGTAGAAGCTCATTGCCGCGTCCTGATCGGAGGTGAGAAGTTCGTTCCAGACCATATGGCCGGGCACCGCATCGCCAGGACTTTGGAAGCTCGTCGAGGGCGCCTCACTGGCCCCGCGCATGACGTAGAAGGGTGAACCCTGCCGATCGCCCACCAGGGCCATCCGTCCGACGCCATTGAGATCCATAGGCGGCATGTGGACGACGCCCCCGGAAGCCCGGATCGCGGCCACGCTGGCATCCACGTCGTCCACACCGAAGTAGGCGAGCCAGCCGGGCCGGATCGGCGCGCCCTGCGGTAGTGTCATCAGGCCGCCGATCGCCGCGCTGTCGGGCGCCGAGAGGATCCGGTAGTCGATCCCCGGCATACCGCTGTTCGTCACCTGCCAGCCGATCACGCTGGTGAGAAAGCGCTCGGCCCCATCGATGTCCCGGGCGAGATACTCGTACCAGATCGGTGTGCCATGAGGGTTCGCCATCGTTGCGTTTGCCATCGTTGTGTTCCTCATTTCATAGAGCTTCGCGCTTCAGGCGGCGGCCTGCTCGACAACATCAAGGTGGTCGGTCGTGGTTCTGTGAGGGACCGCTCGACCATGCTGTCCCTATGTGCTTGCCCCTGCGCGCGTCCTCGCCACCGAATAGTGCCGGGCTCGCCCTTGAGCGGGACCTTGAGGTCGCTGGTGATTTAACCCTCATAAAAGCCGCCAGGTTGTGGGGTTACCGCCTCATCCCCAACAAAGCACCGGTCCATGGCGTCGGCGTAAACTGCTAGGTGGTCGCGGATGGCGGCGAAGGCCGGTGTCGGATCCGGGTAGCTCCAGCGTGCAATGCCGGACCGGCCGTGAACGGACGAGCTATGGGAAAGCGTGAGGTGACGGGCCGGACGTTGCCCGTGAACTTCCAGGCGCCGCGGAAGATCGAAACCGCGCCATCGCCCATCCCTTCCACCCGCGTCGTCGCCCGCATGCCCTCCGGCATGACAGGCGTGGCAAGGTCAACCAGCAAGTCCAGCGGCACCTTTTCCGTCGACTGCTTCGACTGGACCTCGGCTGCCACCATCTGGTTGAGCACGAGCGCTCCCACCGTGCGAGCCGCCTCGCGCTCGGCGAGTGGCACGGGCCAGCTCGGGTGGTGGCCGGCAAAGAGCGATACGGCCTCGTCCCATGCCTGCACCTTCGACAAGCCATGGTCCACCAGGGTTCGGTAACGCTGCTCGGCTAAGCGCGCGGCCAGGACGTCCATGTTGGGGCAAGGGGCGTGGGTGTCGTGGAGGTGGCTCATGGGGAGACCTTAAACCCAACCAGAACATATCAGGAACACGATTCGGAGCGCTGGCTATTGGTGGGGTGCGGCTGGCTGAGCGCCGGCGGTGGGCACCCGCTCGACACACGTGATAGGAGAGGGAGCCAGGGACTGGCGGGGTCGGGAACAGCGGCGGCCCCATTGAGCGTGGCTTCTGTGGTGCCTGGCGCCAATAGCCCAAGCTACAGCAGCAGCCCCATGTAGCCGCGCTCCAGCCGCAACCTGCGCCGGCTGCCCCCGCTTTTCACGAGAGCATGAAGACCGTCCAGCCCTACCTCTTCGAGCCCGAGCCCTCCATGCCCGAGGGCTTCCGACACACGCGGGAGCTGATAACGCCAGATCAGGAGCACGACCTCGTCGCGCAGTTCGCTGAGCTGCCATTCGCCGCATTCGAGTTCCGGGAGTATGTCGGAAAGCGCCGAATCGTCTCCTATGGCTCGAAGTACGACTTCGGCCGGGAGCAGCTGGTGAGCGCGGAGGCGATCCCAGAATTCCTGCTCCCTCTTCGCGCACGCGCAGCGGCTTTCGCTGAGCTTGATCCCTTCAGCATGCAGCAGGTCCTCGTCACTGAGTACGCCGCCGGTGCAGCTATTGGCTGGCACAGGGACAAGGCGGTTTTTAAGGAGGTCGTCGGCGTTTCCTTTCTCTCGCCTTGCACCCTCCGTCTGAGGCGTGAGACGAACTTCGGCTGGAAACGGGCAGCGCTTACCCTCGAGCCGCGGTCGGCCTATCTACTGGCGGGGACGTCTCGAACCGAGTGGGAGCACAGCATCCCGCCCGTGGACAGCCTGCGCTACTCTGTCACCTTCAGGACGATGCGCCTGGTAAGGGGGTGAGCTGCGCTGCGCCAATCGGCATTCTGACGTCACCCGAACGCCAATCGGCGATCAAGGAAGTCCAGGCGGTCCTGCCCCCAGTAGATTTCCTCCCCGATGACGTAGCTTGGCGCCCCGAACACCCCCCGTGCGAGGGCGGTTTGGGTGTCGAGGACCCGCTGCTCCGCCCACCTCTCCTCCGCTCCCAGGGCCAGTAAGGGCGCTGCATCAAGGCCGATGTCCTCGATGAGTGCTGCGAGCACATCCCGGTCGGCCGTGTCGCGCTCCTCCTCCCAGAGTGCCTTCAGCACACGATGCGCGAGGGCGACGGCCGGTTTGTCTCCGAGGGTTTCGCGCGCAGCAATCACGCAGCCCGCCGATAGCTTTTCGGAGGCCGGGAAGAACCGAGGCTGGAGGTGGAGGGGGATGCCCAGGTGCGTCCGCCAGCGCTCCAGCTCCTGCAGGCGGTAGGCCTGACGCTGCGGAGATCGCTTGGGCAGGGGTAGTCCGCCTGATGCCGAGAAGATGGTACTGAAGTCGACGGGGAAGATGCGCAGGGTTGCCTCGTGCCGTGCAACCACCGCCTCCAGCCGCGCAGCGCCCAGATGGGTCCATGGCGAGTTCAGCGAGGCATAGTAGTCAACGTGTAGGCCCATTCTTGCTCCCCCCACCGGTGTTCTTGCAGCACTATGGATCAGGATCGCTAAGCCTGCATGCCCTCTGAACCCTCGGGTACGTCAATGCCATGGCGGATGGTACCCGGGCATCAACAATCCCTTGCTCTGCTCATCAGGCCGTGGCGAGTTCGCCGAGGAGCGGCGCAAAGTCGGCGCAGGGAGGGACGCTGCCATGATTACCCGACGCCATGTCCTGTCAGCGACGACGGGAGCAGCCCTGCTGAGTGCCCTTTCGCCCTTGGCATCGGCTCAGTCATGGCCGTCACGCCCAATCCGGATGATCGTAGCCTTCGCCCCCGGCGGGTTCACCGACATCGCGGCCCGACTTTTGGCAGAGCGCCTTGCCATCACGCTTGGCCAGCCGGTGACGGTCGATAACCGGGCCGGCGCCGCCGGGATCATCGGCACCGAAGCGGCGGCCCGCAGCGCCCCGGACGGCTACACAATCCTGATGGGGACGATCAGTACCCACGCGATGAACGTCGGCCTCTACCGGAGCTTGACCTACGATCCCGTGGCCGACTTCGCGCCCGCCTCAGGTGTCGCGACCAGCCCCAACCTCCTGGTTGCTCATCCGTCAAAGGGCATCTTGGATGTGACCACCCTGATCGCACGGGCGAAGGCGCAGCCCGGCATGCTGACCTATGGCTCAGGGGGTAATGGCACCTCCAGTCATCTCGCCGGGGAGTTGTTCAAGTCCCTCGCCGGCGTAGACCTCCTGCACGTGCCCTTCCGAAGCACCGCCCCAGCCGCTACCGCTCTGCTCGCGGGGCAGGTTGACCTGATGTTCGATACCCTGCCCTCCTCCCTTCCGCACGCGCGGGAGGGCCGTCTTGTGCCACTGGGCGTCACCTCGGCGCAGCGGCTCCCGAGCCTGCCTGCGGTACCTGCAGTGGCCGAGACGGCGGCCGGCTTCGAGATGGGCGTCTGGACAGCGCTGTTCGTGCCGGCAGCCACCCCACCTGCCATCATTGAGCGTCTGGACAGCGCGACACGGGAGGCGCTCCCCCATCTTGCCGGCCGGTTTGCCGAGCTAGGGCTTGAGCCGTTTGCCGCGGGCCCAAATGATGTCGCGGCGCATCTCCGTGGGGAGATCGCCAAGTGGACAGGGGTCATCCGCACCGCTCGTATCACTGCCGATTGATACAGGGTGCCGCAACTGCGCGGTGACAAGCGCCGCAGCACTTCAAATTCCCATTTCCAGAAGCTGGAAATGCTGCACCCACCGACGTAGCAGCGGAGGTTGCTACGCGAAGCGCCGACTCAAGAAGACTGATCCAGTGAGACCAAAACGCCACGGCGTTTCCGCCCCGCGTGTGATGCCAATGCGTGGGCCACTGATGACTGGCACCTCGGTTGCGCAAGGAAGGACAGAAAAGGGAGGCTGATCCAAGGGCTGACCATCGAGGGTGCCGGTTACCCCCAGAGCCTGGCTAAGGCGACCGGGACCGCTGCAGAGTAGCCGCAGCCCAACGCCCCCCCGCCGCTGCCGCATCAGGTCAATCCCAACGGTCGGTTTCAGCGCCCTGATGAGCACCGCACTGCCGAGCGGCTCTGCCCCGCAAACGAAGTTGAGGCACCAGTGCAGCCCGTAGGATCGATAGATGTAAGCGTGGCCAGGCGGACCAAACATCGAGGCATTCCGTGCCGTCCGCCCAACGTAGCTATGAGACGCTGGATCTTCGTGATCGTAGGCCTCGGTTTCCACGACCAAGCCTCCGACCGTGTCCACCAACAGGGTTGCCCCAATCAGGTCCTTTGCAACATCGGCCGCAGGACGCGCAAAGAAGGCACGGCATAAGGGAGCCACATGCTGACGCTTAGTAGAAACCACCCTGAAGTAAGTAGGTAGCCTCACCACGCCCCATGCGCGACAAGATCTCCTCGTCGGGAAGGCCATCGAGACACCAGCCAACACCGCGCTGACCAGTGGCACCAAGGCTGTGGTGGGTTGCACCAACGGCCGTACTGGTCGTGATGGCAACCTTCACCCCTTGCTGCCTGAGTGCCTCGGCATAGGCCTGCTGTGAGGGAAAGGGCACCTGACGATCCTCGGGATCCCCAACGACGAACACCCGCCGCTCTGCGGAGGGGCGGACCTTCGCCACCTCCCGGATGGGATCGTACGGGTCCTGGGTCACTTGCCGCAGGGCCGGCGCGCGTGAGGCTGCACCCAGCGCGCGGTCGCGCTCGTCGAATGCCGTAAGCGAGGAACTGAAGGTCGCGCAGGGCACGTCATCCCGCAGCGCGAGGATGCCTCCGAGGGAGGGCCCACCGCCGGATTGTGACGAAACGCCGAAGCGAGCGATGCCGTGGCGCTGCTTGATCGCTTCGAGAGCAGCGTTAACGAGTAAAATCTCGCGCCGCCGGTATTGCTCGGCGGCCACACCTGAGGAGCCGTAATAGCCGGGCCGGGCGAGAATGATGAAGGGGTGGCCGAGAGCTGCCGCTTGCAAGGTGGCTGCGCGTTGGAGAGACTCCTCCGTGGCGGTGCCGTAGCCCTCCGAGGCGCCGATCCGGATCAGCCGGCCTTCGCTGTCATAGGAACGAGCGAGGCGATTACCGTGCAGGAAGACGATGGCGTCTGGATTGGTCGTGGACAGTCCCGCCGCATAGTATCGGATGCAGGCCCCTTCTACGGTGCCGTCGGCGTGGGGCGCAGTGACCCAGACCGAGCCCGCCGCATTGGGGCAGTCAGCCTCGTTGATGATGACACCGGTTCGGAGCCCAGCAACGCTCATCGTCGTGTAGGATGATCCCTCGGACGCTAATGCAGGGCCCATCGCGAGTGTGGCCATCAGCGCCAGAATCCGTTTCATGTTGGCGTCCCACCCGATGCTTCGTTGCATTGACCTTAGGACGCGGCGCTGCGGTCGAGCAACCTTGGGTTGGCAGGCATCGGTGCTGCCCTCCTACCAGGATTAGAGCGATCCGGACGCAAGCGCCGACCAAAAGCTTGTCATGTCCCGGCTAGAAGCCGGTGCCCCTGCCAGTCGGTGCCGATCGGCTCCAACAAGTCTGCCAGCCGAAGACCGGCCGGTTGGCATCCGTTTAGAATTGCCTCGACGATTTCTGGTGCGAGCAATGTCAACTGTAGCAGTCGGCCCACATAGCCGCGGTCCAGACGCTCGGCCTCGGCCATCTCTATAATCGAGACGTACTGGCCGTCGTTGAGCATGCGCTGGTACCGGAAGGCCCGAGCCAATGCCTTCACAAGCGCTGGGTCGCCCCGCGTCTGAGCGGCTGGCGTAGGAATCGTAGGGCCTGCCACCTTCTCCGGCGTCACCACCGTCTTTCGCCCCGGCTGGCGCCGGATGTTAAGCGGCACTTGAACCGTGAGGCATGTCGATTGGGCGGTGCTCACTCGGCGGTCTCCAATGGCGCTGGGCGGCTCGCGCCCAAATCCCGGACGAGGCTCGCCAACCCCTCCACCCGGAGCCGGATATCCGCTCCAGTGATGGACACCGTCACCCGCTCCACCAGCAGCCGCACGATCCGCGCCTGCTCCGCCGGAAACAGCTCGTCCCAGAGCGGCTCCATCTGGTGCAGGGCGTCTCGCGTCCCGCCCTCGGTCAGGCCCGGGTCGCTGGCTCGCGCCGCCGCCCAGGTGCCCACGATAATCTCCGGCTGGCGCAGGAGGGCACGCACTTGCTGAACCACCGCCGCCTCGATCTCCGCCGCCGAGATGCGCCGCACGAGGGCGGGGTCGGCTTGTACAGCCGTGTTGGTGCCTTTCAGAGCCGCTTGGCTGACGTAGTACCGGTACAGCCGCCCACGGCGCCGTGTGTGGGTCGGCGAGAGCGCCCGCCCGTCAGTGCCGTAGATGAGCCCCTTCAGCAGCGCGGGCGTCTGGTTCCGGGTGGCATTGCCTCGGGTGTGCGGGCTCTCCTTGAGGAGGGTGTGCACCTTGTCCCAGAGCGCCCGATCGGTGATGGCGGCGTGCTCACCAGGGTAGACCTTCCCCTTGTGCGCGGCGTCGCCCACGTAGGTCCGGTTGTTCAGCAGCTTGTAGACGTCGCCCTTGTCCAGCAGCCGTCCTGACCGGCTGGTCAAGCCTTTCGCCTGGAGCAGACGCGCCGTCTCGGTGCCCGACCCAGTATCCAGGAAGGTGGTGAACACCCGCCGGACCGTCGTGGCCTCCACATCGTTGACCAGCAGCTTGCGTTCGCGGACGTCATACCCGAGCGGCACGTGCCCGCCCATCCACATGCCCCGAGCGCGGGAGGCGGCGAATTTGTCCCTGATGCGCTCGCCGATCACCTCGCGCTCGAACTGCGCGAAGGAGAGCAGGATGTTCAGCGTCAGCCGCCCCATGGAGGTCGTGGTGTTGAAGCTCTGGGTGATGGAGACAAAGGTCACCCCGTGCGCCTCGAAAGCCTCCACCAGCCGCGAGAAGTCCATCAGCGAGCGGGAGAGGCGGTCGATCTTGTAGACCACCACCACGTCCACCCCTCCCTGCTCGATGTCGCGGAGCAGCCGCTGCAGGGCCGGCCGCTCCAGGGTGCCGCCCGAGAAGCCGCCGTCGTCGTAGCGGTCCCCTACCAGCGTCCAGCCCTCGGCGCGCTGGGACAGCACGTAGGCCTCGCAGGCGGCCCGCTGGGCATCCAGGGTGTTGAACTCGCGGTCGAGCCCCTCGTCGGTGCTCTTGCGGGTGTAGACAGCGCAGCGGAGGCGCCGGACGGGGGTGGGAGGCGGCACCACCTCGGCCGCCCTGCCTTGGCGGCGGCTCATGCGCCCCTCCCTTGGCTCTTCAGCCCGAAGAAGGTCCAGCCGTTCCAGCGGGTGCCGGTGATGTGCCGTGCCACTGCGGAGAGGGAGCGGTAGGGCCTGCCCTCGAACTCAAATCCATCCGCCAGCACCGTGACCGCGTGCTCCACCCCCTGCCACTCGCGCAGGAGGCGGGTGCCGGCGAGCGGTCGGCTGTCGGCCCGGATCCGCCTCAGGACCACGTTGCCGCCGTCCAGCTGCTCGCCGAGTGCCTCCAGGCGGGCGCGGGTCTCGGGTCGCAGGCCACCGTAGGCGAGCTCCTGGATGCGGTAGGCGAGGCGGCTCTGGAGGTAGGCACGGTTGAAGGGCGGCGGCTCCTTGCCGAACAGCTCGCGCCACTGCTGCTTCAACTGCGCCGTGGGGGCGCTCTGGAGGGCTGCCAGGCGGCCTAGCACGTCAGCGGCTGGAATAGCCGGGAACGTGGGCGCCAGGGCCGCTGACGGGGCTGTCTGCCCCCGAGCGGGCTCCCTCCCATGCCGTGCTGTGGATCTCTGCGTCATGCGTGTCTCCGAGTTTGGGGAGGGACACGACCGCTCTGTTCGGGCCGGAAGTGTAGCGAACATTCTCTCAAGCCCCCGGCCCGTTCGGCGTCCGAGGCGAGATCCTCGGCGGTGCGGGCACGAAGCCGCACCAGACCGGCTGCGAGCAAGGCGCAAACCTCTCGCAGGTGCGGGGCGAGATGCACTGTCAACAAGCGCTTGGGGGCGAGGTGCTTCATGTTCGAAGTACGGGATCACCTACCAATGCTGCCCAGAAGAAGTGGAATGACCGTTTGTTCGGGGCGGAGCGCCTAAAAAGGGGTAGCCGAGTAACTCTGCGTTCATCAGCAAGCACTCCGATGATCACTACCCAGCCCGGTGCAATTGACTGCCGACGATGAAAATGCCTGCCGCAAGCAGTCTGAGCGCATGACGCATGACATGGCACCCAAGTATTAGAGTGCCATTCTCCGTGACGAATATATCACGCGTCCGCCACCACAGGAAAAATTCCGGCCTCCAACTCTTCCGTAACGTGATCTTGGGCGACTAGATCAGGCGCATCCCGCATGACCACGGGACATTTCGACCAAGGACACCACGATGCTTTCGACGACGACGACGGCCGCGCAGATCACCTCCAGCGCGACAGGGAGCGAGCCGCGGAGCGGCACCGTTCATCCCACGCAGCACCTCACGTCGCGCGACTTGGCCCAACGCTGCCAGCTCAGCGCGCGTACCCTCGAGCGCTGGCGCCAGCAGCGCCAAGGTCCGGCCAACCTCAAACTTGGGACCGCTGTGCTTTACCGTGTCGAGGACATTGTGGCCTTCGAGATGGCTCAGTGGCGCGCCGGTGGCGAACGCCACGCGGCCGCTGTTGTTGCGGCTTCGCACGGCATGCTCCGGCAGATCGCATCTTTCGTAACGGGACCCTCTCGGTCGTGGCGCTCGCTGGGCACCCACCACAACGGTTACCGCGCGTGACCCGGCGGAACGAAGGGGACAGCGACACCATGCTTCGATCCGCCACGACGGCTGCCCAGGCGAACAGCCCCGCGATGCAGCGACCCGCCGTCCCTGAGCTGGTAGCCGTCAAGCACCTGACCCAGTTCGATTTGGCCAATCGGTGGCGGCTCAGCCACCGCACGCTGGAGCGCTGGCGCTACGATGGAAAGGGGCCCACCTACCTCAAGCTAGGCGGCGCCGTGGTTTACCGCCTCGAGGACGTTGAAGCGTACGAGGCGGCGCAGCAGCGTGCGGCAGCAAGGCAGGCCGCGGCTCAGCTGGCTGATAGTGAAAAGTTCGCGCTGGGTATGTCAATCTGATGAGCACGCCCTTCAGCAAGAGCAGTCCGATCCGCTGCACCTTCGGTCACCATACGCAGACAGGCCCCTGGACCCATCGGCGTGAGGTGACCTGGGGTGATCTTGCCGTGCTCCTAACCGGCCATGAGCTCGGGCAAAAGGAGGGCACCTGCTGGGTGCCCGCCACCTTCCGCGGCACCAGCCGCAAGAAGGAGGATGCCGAGCGCATCGAGGTTGCCGTGCTGGACTGCGACGCGGGCCACGACCTCGACCAGATCAGCGCCAGCCTCGCCGCGCACGGCTGGGCCGCCACCATTGCTTCAACCCACTCGCACGGAACCTCGTGCACAAAGGTCAAGCGCGAGGACTGGGTGCGGTTTCGCAGCACCGCCGCGGCGCCGGAGCTGGCGGCGGCCGCTCTCCTCATCGCCAAAGGCTACCTCCCCCAGGTGGCCGACGGCGCGAAGGTGGTGTGGGAGGACGCAACGCACGTCCTCATCGAGCACCAGCCCTGCCCCAAGTTCCGCGTCATCGTGCCCCTCCTGACACCCTGGCAGGCGGCCGATTACCCCAGCCAAGCCGCCGCCAATGCTGCCTGGAAGGAACGGATTGTGGCGCTGGCTGCAGCGCTCGGGCTTGATCACGATCAGGCCTGCACGGACACCTCGCGCCTGTTCTACCTGCCTCGCCGGCCCGCAGAAGGTCCGGCTGCCGAGTGTGCGGTGCTTGAGGGGGTGCCCTGCGACCTGTTCAACCTGCCCGCAGCGTCACCCATCAAGGGCATGAAGGCCTGCTCGCCCCAGAACTCCCAGTTCGGCGGGCGCGTCCCTGCCAACGATGATGCCTTGATCTTCGCCGATCCGACGACCGGCGAGGTCGTTGACCTCCTAAGCTGGGCACGCAGCCACGCAGCGCGGTTCGAGATCGCCACCGCCCTTGCGACGCGCCGGCCTGACCTCCTCACAGGCAAAGTCGCCGATCGCGTCAAGCACCACGTGTGCTGCGCCAACGAGCAGGCGCACACCCAGGCCGGCGCCGACGATGCCACCTTCGTCGTGAACGCCGGCGAGAGCACGAGCCGCGGCTTTGTCTACCATTGCCGCCACGCCCATTGCGACGGCCGTGACCGCTTGCTGTTCCTGCGCCAGATGCTCGAGCAGGGCTGGCTGTGCATCGACGACCTCACCGACCCGGCCTTCCTTGCTCCTGACGTAGCAGGGCGGCCGCAGATCCGCAGCGAGGGTGCCGAGATTGCGAGCATTGTCGACCAAGCCGAGGACGCGTTGCTAGCAGCCAACGTAGGGCTCTTTCAGCGTGGACCCTATATCGTGCGCACCGGCACAATCCTGGTCCAGGTTCCGCATGACGGTGACGCTGTCGTACGTCAAATCCTCCTGGTGGGGGATCACGCACTCGCCGAGGTCATGACCCGCGCAGCCGACTGGAAGAAGTTCGACGGGCGGGCCAAGCAGTGGGTGCCGATCGACGCTCCACTTAACGTCGCGACGACGTATCGTCAGCGTCAGGGCGGCTGGCGCCTACCGGTGCTGGCAGGCCTGATCAACGCCCCAACCCTGCGGGCCGATGGTAGTGTACTCGTAAAACCAGGCTATGATGCCGCCACCGGCCTCCTGCTGAGCATGGATGGTGTGAGCTACCCGGAAGTGCCAGTCACCCCCGATTGGGAGGACGGGCATGCGGCCATCTCTGTCCTTTTGCACCTAATCGAAGGGTTCCCCTTCGTGACGGACGCTGACCATTCGGTGGCGCTCGCAGCCATATTGACGGCGTGCATACGCTCCTCGCTTCCCACGGCCCCTCTATTCGCCTTTGCCGCTCCCGTGGCCGGGTCGGGAAAATCCAAGCTTGTCGATCTCACCTCCGTCATCGCCTCAGGCCGAGCCGCTTCGGTCGTGACGCAGGGCAAGAACGAGGAGGAGACCGAGAAGCGCATAGGGGCACTGCTGCTGGCGGGCGTCGGCCTGATTGCGATCGACAACTGCGAAGCACCGCTCGGGGGCGAGTTCCTCTGCGCCGCGCTGACCCAGCAGATGGTCCGCACACGTATTCTCGGCCGGTCGGAGGTGCCCGAGCTGCCAACCAATGTGCTTCTCACAGCCACTGGCAACAACCTGACGCTCGTCGGTGATATGACCCGGCGCACCATCATGGCTCGGCTCGACCCGGGCTGCGAGCGCCCGGAACTTCGTACCTTCAACCGCGACCCGATCGCCGAGGTCAAGGCAGACCGGCCACGGTACGTGATCGCCGCACTGACGGCGCTTCGTGCCTTCTTTGTCGCGGGCCAACCGCAGCAGCGTCCGCCGCTCGGCTCGTTCGCCGAGTGGAGCCGAACCGTTCGTGACGCGATCATCTGGTATAAGTTGGCCGACCCGGTGGAGACCATGGAGGCGCTACGGCACGATGACCCAAAGCTCGACGCTCTGCTGGGGGTTGTCACCCAGTGGGCAGAGGTGATCGGCGACGCCAGGGTCTCGGTGCGAGAGATCATCGAGGCGGCGACGGCACAGGTCCCCACGGGCGGTGGTACCGCCGGTCTCGGTCGCCCGGCGTTCCGGTGCCCGGAGTTCCGCGAGGCGCTCCTAGCGGTCGCAGGCGAGGGTGGAGCCATCAACAGCCGCCGTCTGGGCAAATGGCTCAGCCTACACAAAGGCCGGATCGTTGACGGCTATCGGATATGCCGGCTTAACCACAGCGGCGGCACCTTGTACTGGCAGCTGGAGGAAGTCGTTGCGCAGCACGCTGCTGCGTGACGGCCGAAGGCAGGTGGACCGACGAGCGAGCTGGCCTTGAGGCGATGCCACATGGCCAGCGCTGCAATCGCTTACCGTCATTCGGTGATTGCCGGCGCACCGACGGTGAGTGCTGGGTCGAACGGTGGTGGGTCAGCACCGCAGTTGCGCCGCCAGATCTATATAGCCCAACCTCTATGCTGGCCTAGCTGTTTGGTCCCGGGGTTTGGTGGTGCGGGTCATGGATGAACCTGGACGGTTCTTCTGTCCAGGCTTTGCAGATGGCTTCGTAGGGCGTGAGGCCGCGTAGAGTCTTCAGGCGACGGGCGAAGTTGTAGGCGGCGACGAACTGGTCGAGGTGCTGTCGGAGTTCGTCGTGCGTCTCGTAGTGGTAGCGCTTGACGGTTGCTTCCTTGATCGTGCGGTTCATCCGCTCGACCTGCCCGTTCGTCCAAGGATGCCGGGGCTTGGTCAGTCGGTGATCGATGTTGTTCTGGG
>NZ_RCZP01000059.1 GCF_006438825.1 Muricoccus nepalensis | reverse complement strand
ATGGCCTCCTTCGAGTGCGAAGCCGCGGCGAGCTGATGGGGCAGGCGGCCCCGGCGCGCGACCACCTAGGCTGGTGGCTGATGATCCGTTGCGGCTGCGGCTACCTCGTGGACTACCCGGTCCGCCTGCTGATCGACCACTATGGCCCGGAGGCGGATTTGCACCTGATCAGCGCGCGGCTTCGCTGCCTGAACTGCAAAGAGCGGCCGGTCTCGGTGGAGCTGGTGGACCGGCCGGACCGGAGGGGTGAGGGACACGGAGGAGGGACGCCGGCGACAATCAAGCCGCTGCCTTGATCCCAGACCGTTGCACATAGGCAGGCAAGCGGATCCGCAGAACGGGAGTGTTAGCGACCGGTCTGTCCCTCAAGCATCATTGAGGCCGTAACCACCCGACAGGCTTCTTGATAACGCGCTTCGTTCCATGAGGCGCTCCCTGCAGGATGGCCCTCATTCCAGTGGTCTGAGCTACGCAACTGCGTGGCTGTCTTGTGAAGAACTCTCGATTGCCAGTGATCCGGGCAGACCCGTTCGGCGGTGGAGAATAGCGGCCCAGTCGGCTTCATATCTTTAGCAAAAAGATCGTGTTCCTGACCCAGAACGACGACGGCAACCAGTCCGGCAAGGCCGCTAAGACGCTTTGTGGTCATTATCTGCCTTCCTAAGGTGGGCGGACCCTGGTGCCCTTGGATGAGGCCGCTCGCATACCCGCTAGAGCCCAGGTTGACCACCAACCCTTCTAAGCGAGATCCGGAATGACACAACGAGTGTGGGTGGTTTGCTCGAAGGAGCAGAGTCCGCAGTCACCTAACCGCTTAGTTGTGGACCATCTTGTGGACTGCCACGTCGACTGGGCGAAAAACGGTGTTTTCGTTGAGAGGATGGCGGAGAGGGTGGGATTCGAACCCACGGTAGGGTTGCCCCTACTCCGGTTTTCGAGACCGGCCCAATCGGCCACTCTGGCACCTCTCCGGCGCGTGGCGCCCCTATAATGCGCCTCGCCGCCGGGCGCAACGCGCCCCGTGCAACGCCGAGGTTGACGGGTGGGGGGCGTGGCCGCTATAGGGCGCGCTCTCCGGTGAGGCCCCCCTTTCAGGGCGCGGGCCCCGCCGGTTCAAGCGCGACCTGGCCAGGATCAGCCCGGCCTGGACCAAACTGGCCGAGACGAGAGCGGACCCGCACCCCCATGACCTACGCAGTGATCCGCACCGGCGGCAAGCAGTACCGCGTGACCCCGAACGCCGTCCTGACCGTGGAGAAGCTCGAGGGGGAGGCCGGCGCCTCCATCACCTTCCACGACGTGCTGGCGGTGGGCGGCGACGCCGGCCTGACCATCGGCGCGCCGACCGTCCCGGGCGCGACCGTGACCGCCACCGTGCTCGAGCAGAAGCGCGGCGAGAAGGTCATCATCTTCAAGAAGCGCCGCCGCCAGAACAGCCGCCGCAAGAACGGCCACCGCCAGAACCTTACGGTCCTGCGCATCGGCGACATCGCGGCCTAACCCGAAAAGCCCCCAGAAAAGTCACGGAGACAGACCATGGCACACAAGAAGGCCGGCGGTTCCTCCCGCAACGGGCGCGACTCTGCCGGCAAGCGCCTCGGCGTCAAGCTCTACGGCGGCCAGGCCGTTCGCGCCGGCAACATCATCGTGACCCAGCGCGGCACGAAGATGATGCCGGGCCGCAACGTGCTCGTCGGCCGCACCCACTCGCTGCACGCGCTGATCGACGGCGTCGTGAAGTTCGAGCGCAAGGCCGATGACCGCGTCTCCGTCTCGGTCGACCCGCGCGCCGCGGCCCCCACGGCGATGGCCGCCGAATAAGGGCTCCGGCCCCTCAGCGACGGATGACGGGGGCCCCTCGCGGCCCCCGTTTCTGTTTTTGGATCACCCCTTCCCATGAAGTTCCTCGACGAGGCCAAGGTCTATCTGAAGGCCGGTGACGGCGGGAACGGCGTCGTCGCCTTCCGCCGCGAGAAGTACATCGAGTTCGGCGGCCCGGACGGCGGCAACGGCGGCCGCGGCGGCAACGTCATCGCCCAGGCGGTCGAGGGGCTGAACACCCTCATCGACTACCGCTACGCCCAGCACTTCAAGGCGCGGAAGGGCGGCAACGGCGCCGGCTCCGACCGCACCGGCGCGGCGTCTGACGACGTCATCCTGAAGGTCCCCGTCGGCACCGTCATCCTGGCCGACGACAAGGAGACAGTGCTGGCCGACCTCGTGGAGCCCGGCCAGACCGCGGTGCTCTGCCGCGGCGGCGACGGCGGCCACGGCAACGCCCACTACAAGACGAGCACCAACCGCGCCCCCCGCCGCGCCGATCCCGGCTACCCCGGGGAGGAGCGCTGGGTCTGGCTGCGGCTGAAGCTGATCGCCGATGCCGGCCTCGTCGGCCTGCCCAACGCCGGCAAGTCCACCTTCCTGGCGGCCACCTCCGCCGCGCGTCCGAAGATCGCGGACTACCCCTTCACCACGCTCCACCCGCAGCTCGGCGTCGTGCGCCTGAACGCGACGGAGGAGTTCGTGCTGGCCGACATCCCCGGCCTGATCGAGGGCGCGCACGAGGGCGCGGGGCTGGGCGACCGCTTCCTCGGCCATATCGAGCGCTGCGCGGTGCTGCTGCACCTCATCGACGGCACCCAGGCCGACCCCGTCGAGACCTACCGCACCGTCCGGGCGGAGCTGGAAGGCTACGGCGGCGGCCTGGTCGACAAGCCCGAGATCGTGGCGCTGAACAAGATGGACGCCATGACGCCGCAGGCGAAGACGTCCCGCATCAAGGCGCTGGCGCGCGCCATCGGCAAGGAGCCGCTGCTGATCAGCGGCGCGACGGGCGAGGGCGTGCCGGCGGTGCTGCGGGTGCTCGCCGACACGATCAAGGCCGCCCGCGGGGCGTAGCGGCCGGGGGCGGACCCCCGGCCGGCGGGATCAGACCTCGCCCCAGACCTCGCGGGCGACATCCACACAGAGCCGCAGCTTCGCCCATTGCTGCTCGACGGTCAGCAGGTTGCCCTCCTCGGTCGAGGCGAAGCCGCATTGCGGGGAGAGGGCGAGCTGCTCGATCGGGCAGTGCTTCGCCGCCTCCTCGATCCGGCGCTTCAGCTCGTCCTTCGTCTCCAGCTCGCCGCGCTTGCTGGTCACCAGGCCCAGCACGACCGTCTTGCCCTTCGGCAGGAAGCGCAGCGGCGCGAAGCTGCCGGAGCGCTCGTCGTCGTACTCCATGAAGTAGGCGTCGACGTTGATGCCGTTGAACAGCACCTCCGCCACCGGGTCGTAGCCGCCGGCCGCGATGTGCATGGACTGGAAGTTGCCGCGGCAGAGATGCATCGAGACGACCATGTCGGACGGCCGGCCCTCGATCGTGCCGTTGATGATCTCGGCGTAGCGGGCCAGCAGGTTGTCCGTGTCGTCGCCCCGCGCCTTCAGCATCGCGACCTGGTTGGGGTCGCAGAGATAGGCGATGTTCACCTCGTCGAGCTGCAGGTAGCGGCAGCCGGCGGCCGCGAAGGCCCTCATCGCGCCGTTGTAGGCGCCCGCCAGGTCCGCGAAGAAGGCGTCCATCTCGGGATAGACCGCCTGGTCCACTGCCCGCCGCCCGCCGCGGAAGTGCAGCACGGAGGGGGAGGGGATGGTCTGCTTCGCAACCGCCCCGTCCGCGTGGGCCGCGACATAGGCGAAGTCCTCCACGAAGGGATGCGGCTCGTAGCGGATCTTGGAGGTGACCTTCAGCCCGTAGGACTTCGTCTGCCCGCCCTGGAACTGGATGCCCTGGTCGGACTCGTACATCTCCACGCCGCCGAGCTTGGCGAGGAAGTCGAAGTGCCAGAAGGCGCGGCGGTACTCGCCGTCCGTCACGGCGCGGAGGCCGACGTTCTTCTGCTCGCGGATGGCGTCGACGATGCAGCGGTCCTCGACCTCGCGCACCTCGGCGTCGCTCTTCTGCCCGGCCGCCCGGGCGGCGCGGGCCTCGCGCAGCACGGGCGGGCGCAGCAGGCTGCCCACGTGGTCGGCGCGGAAGGGGGGCTTGCCGTTCGGCATGGGGCGTTCTCCTTGGTGGCGTCTAGTGCGCGTTCAGGCCGAGATGCCGGTCGAGGATCTCCGGCGCGGCCAGCATCTCGTGCGCGGTTCCCTCCGCCGCCACCCGCCCGCGATCGAGGATCACGGCGCGGTCGGCGATAGGGAGGATCTGGTGGGCGTGCTGCTCCACGATGATGGCCGTCATCCCCTCGTCCCGGACGAGGCGTCGGATGGCGGCGAGCAGGGACTGGACGATCACGGGGGCCAGGCCCTCCAGCGGCTCGTCCAGCAGCAGCAGGCGCGGGTTCAGCATGAGGGCGCGGCCGAGGGCCAGCATCTGCTGCTCGCCCCCCGACAATTCGCTGCCCAGGTTGGCGCGGCGCTCCTCCAGCCGCGGCATCAGGCCGTAGACGGCGCGGAGGTCCCAGCGGCCGGGGCGGGCGACCGCGGTCAGGTTCTCCTCCACGGTCAGGGAGCGGAAGAC
Organism: Muricoccus nepalensis; assembly: GCF_006438825.1. Lineage (GTDB taxonomy): Bacteria > Pseudomonadota > Alphaproteobacteria > Acetobacterales > Acetobacteraceae > Roseomonas > Roseomonas nepalensis. The sequence continues at coordinate 15,976 of NZ_RCZP01000059.1, read as the reverse complement.
GTTCCGCTCCTGCGGCACCCAGCCAAGGCCGAGCGCCGCCCGCTTCTCGACCGGCAGCCGCTCCAGCGGCGTGCCGCCCAGGCGGATGGCGCCCGCGCGGCGCCGGGCCACGCCCATCAGCGCGCAGATGAGCGTCGTCTTGCCCGCGCCGTTGCGGCCGAGCAGCGCCATCGCCTCGCCCTCGCGGAGCGAGAGCGAGAGGTCCTCCAGCACCACGCCCTCGCCCCACCCGCCGGTGAGGCCCTCCACCACGAGGAGCGGCTCAGCCATGCCCGACCTCCCCCCGCCCGACTTCCATCGTGCCGAGATAGGCCTCCTTCACGCGGGGATCGCGCGCGATGGCGTTCGGCTCCCCGTCCGCCAGCACCGCGCCCTGGGCGAGCACGGTGATGCGCTCGGCGAAGCGGAAGACGAGGTCCATGTCGTGCTCGATCAGCAGCACCGCCACCTCGCGCGGCAGGGCGGAGACGGCCTCCAGCACCTCGCGGCTCTCGGCGGGCGGCACGCCGGCGGCGGGCTCGTCGAGCAGCAGCACGCGGGGGCGCATGGCCAGCGCGAGCGCGATCTCCAGCAGCCGTTGCCGGCCATAGGGCAGGGAGCCCGTGCGCCCGTCGCGCCCGGCCACGGGGAAGCGCACGAGGTCGAGCAGCGCGTCCGCCTCGCGCCGCAGCGCCGGCAGGGCGCCCACCGGCCGCCACCAGGTGCCGCCCTCGCCGGCGCGCTCCGACACGGCCAGCACCACGGCCTCGCGCGGGGAGAGCTCCGCGAAGAGTTGGTTCACCTGGAAGGTGCGGGCGAGGCCGCGGCGGACGCGCGCGTGCTGCGGCGCCGCGGTCACGTCCTCCCCCAGCAGGGCGACGGTGCCGCCGCTCGCGGGGATGGCGCCGGAGAGAAGGTTCACGAAGGTCGTCTTGCCGGCGCCGTTCGGCCCGATCAGCGCGTGGCGCGCGCCCTCGGCCACCGAGAGCGTCACCCCGTCCACCGCGACGAAGGCCCCGAAGCGGCGCGTCAGCCCCCGCGTCTCCAGCGCGGTCCCGCTCACCCGCGCGGCCCCAGCTTGCGCAGCAACCCCATCAGCCCGCCCCGCCCGAAGAGCGCGAGCGCCATCAACGCGATGCCCAGCCAGAGCTGCCAGAAGATTGGGCTCGCCTCGCTCAGCGCGTGGTGCGCGAGGGTGAAGGCGGCCGCCCCGATCAGCGCGCCGTAGAGGCTGCCCAGCCCCCCCAGCACGAGCATCAGCAGCCCGTCCGCCGAGCGCTGGAAGGAGAGGGCGTCGAGCGAGACGAAGGCGGTGGTCTGCGCCAGCAGCGCCCCGGCCACCCCCGCATAGGCGGCCGCCAGCGCGTAGGCCGCCGTCAGCCTCGCCTTCACGGGCACGCCGAGCGCCGGCGCGCGGCGCGGGTTGCCGTTGATGCCGCGCAGCGACAGCCCGTAGGGCGAGGCGACGATCAGCTTCGCCAGCCAGAACAGCAGGAAGAGCACCGAGAGGCTGTAGAGATAGGCCGTCTGCCCGTAGAGGTCGAAGCGGAAGACGCCAAGCACCGGCCAGACCTCCGCGCCCTGCAGCCCGTCCGCGCCGCCCGTGATGGCCGCCGCCTTGTTCGCGGCCTCGTAGAGCATCAGCCCGAGGCCGAGCGTCACCATCAGCCCCGCCAGCGCCCCCGAGCGGAGCACGAGCGGCGCGGTGAGCAGCCCGAGCGCCGCCGCCACCACCGCCGCCGCCAGCAGGCCCGAGATCGGCTCCCCCCAGCCGTTCTGCGCCAGCAGCCCCGCCGTGTAGGCCCCGGCCCCGAAGAAGGCGGCCTGCCCGAGCGTCACCACCCCCGCGTAGCCGACGATGAGGTCGAGCGAGACCGTGAACAGCGCCGCGATGGCGATGGAGGAGAGCAGCGGCAGCTGCTCCGGCAGCAGGAAATAGCCCGCGACCGCCACCAGCCAGGGCAGCGCGTGCAGCAGGACCCGCATCAGGAACGCGCCCTTGCCAGCAGCCCCTCGGGGCGGGCGAGAAGCAGCACGACCATGGCCGTGTAGATGACGAAGGCGCCGACCTGCGGCACCCAGTACTTCCCGGCCACGTCCAGCACGCCCAGCAGGATCGCCGCGACGAAGGGCCCTGCCACCGAGTTGGCGCCGCCCACCGCGACGACGACGAGGAAGTAGACGAGGTATTTCAGCGGGAAGTTCGGGTCGAGCCCGAGCACCTCCACGCCCAGCGCGCCCCCCAGCCCCGCGAGCCCCGAGCCGAGGGCGAAGGTGAGCGAGAAGATGCGCCCGACGGGCAGCCCCATCCCGCGGGCCACGACGCCGTCATCCACCGCCGCCCGCAGACGCGCCCCGAAGCGCGTGCGCACGAGCCCGAAATGCAGCCCCGCCGCCACCGCGCCGCAGAGAAGGATGAGGAAGATGCGGTAGCGCCCGAGGCCGACGCCCCCGACCTCCACGCGCCCGGACAGCCATTCCGGCAACTGGATCAGCTGCTGCCGCGCGCCCATCAGCCAGTCCGCGCCCGCGCCGAGCACGAAGACCAGCCCGATGGAGAAGAGCACCTGGTCCAGGTGGTCGCGCCCGTAGAGGCGAACGTAGAGCAGCCGCTCCAGCACCCATCCCAGCAGCGCCGCCGCCAGCGTTGCGGCGAGGAGGCACACCACGAAGGGCACGCCCGCGCGGTTGAGCAGCACCGCGCAGACATAGCCGCCGACCATGCCGAAGGCGCCGTGGGCCAGGTTGACCACGTTCATCAGCCCGAGGGTGACGGACAGGCCCACCGACAGCACGAAGAGCAGCATCCCGCTCGCGATGCCGTCCAGCAGGACGGTGACGGCCGCCGCCATGCGTCAGACCGCGTCCTTCACGCCCTGGATCTTGTCGAACTCGATGTTCCAGAGCTGCCCGTCGCGCCGCTCGGTGCGGCGGATGTAGATATCCTGCACGATCTCGCGCGTCGCGGGGTCGATCGAGACGGGACCCCGCGGCGAGGTCCAGGACTGGCCCTTCATCGCCTCCACCAGCTTCGTGCCGTCCACGTCGCCGTTGGTGCGGCCAAGCGCCGCCGCGAGCAGGTGCATGCCGTCCCAGCCGCCCACCGCCATGAAGTTCGGGCGCATCTCGGGGGCGACCGCCTTGAAGGCCTCGCGGAAGGCCGCGTTCTCCGGGCTCTCGTGCGCGGTGGAGTAGTGATGCGACGTGACGGCGCCGATCACGGCCTCGCCCATGTCGTTCAGGATGTCGTCGTCCAGCACGTCGCCCGTGCCGATGAGGCGGATGCCCGCCTCGCGCAGCCCGCGCTCGCTGAACTGCTTGATCAGCGCCGAGCCCTCGCCCGAGGGGACGAAGATGAACAGCGCGTCCGGCTTGATGTCGCGCACGCGCTGGAGGAAGGGCGCGTAGTCGGGGTTGCGGAGCGGGGTGCGGATCTCGCCCGCGACGGTGCCGCCGGCGGCCGTGAAGGTCTCCTTGAAGGCCTTCTCGGAATCGAGGCCTGGCGCGAAGTCCGTCACCATGGTGACGACGCTCTTGATGCCGTTCTTCGCCGCCCAGTCCGCCATGGGGCGCACCGCCTGGGGCAGGGTGAAGCTGGTCCGGACGATGTAGGGGGAGCGCTGCGGGATGATGCTCGTGGCCGCCGCCATCACCAGCATCGGCACCTTGGCCTCCGTCGCGATGGGCGCGGCCGAGAGCGCCAGCGGCGTCAGCCCAAAGCCGGCCAGCGCCCGCACGCGCTCGCGCACCACCAGCTCCTGCGCGAGCCGGCGGGTCACGTCTGGGGCGACGCCCGTGTCGTCGCGCAGCAGGATCTCGAAGCGCTTGCCGGCGACGGCGCCCGGGTTGGCGCGCAGCCAGGCCTTAATGGCGGCGTCGATCTGGCGGCCGGTGCTGGCGAAGGGACCGGTGATGGGCAGGATCAGCCCGACCTTGAACGGGTCACCCGACTGGGCGAGGGCGGGGCGGCCCAGCGTGACCGGAAGGGCCGCGGCCGACAGGATGGCGGCGCGGCGGGTAAGCTTCGTCATCGGCGTCTCTCCCAGGCCGGCACGGCCGTTCCCGTGCCCGTGCGCCTTTCTCGCCCGGCTCGCGCCCGCGCGCTAGATGGGGATCAAACCAACCGGCCCCGCGCGCCCGGGGGGACAGGCCGCCGGCGATCCTGTAGGGGAGGGGCCGCCCGCCCGCCGGACCCGGAGCCCCCGATGTCGCAGACCGCCACCCCCCCCGACCCCCGTCAGGCCGCCGCCGCCCTGGTGCGGGAAGGCGCGGCCCGCCAGGCGATCGGCGACGACCAGGGTGCCATCGCCCTCTACCGCCGCGCCTTCGAGCTCGAGCCGAACGAGCCGAACGGCCTCAACCTGCTCGGCATCATCGCCCGCCAGCGCGGCGACCTGGAGGCGGCGCTCACCCTCTCCTCCCGCGCCGTCGCGGCCATGCCGGACAGCCCCGTCTTCCTCGCCGCCCGCGGGGTGACGCTTGCCGAGGCCGGGCAGCTCGAGGAGGCGGTGACGGTCCTCGGCCGCGTCGTTGCGATGCGCCCGGCCGACGCCCTGTCCCGCCGCAACCTCGGCCAGGCCCTCTGCGCCCTCGGCCGGGTGGGCGAGGCCATGCCGCACCTGCGCGAGGCCGTGGCGCTGACCCCCGCCGACCCCGAGGCGCAGCTCGCCCTCGCCCACGGGCTGCGCGAGGCCGGCGCCCCCGGCGCGGCCGAGGCCGCCCGCCGCGCCCTCTCCGCCGGCGGCACGGTCGGCGCCCAGGCGCGCTTCCTCCTCGCCTCGCTCGGCGAGGGCAAGGCGCCGGCCCGTCCCCCGGAATCCTACGTCCGGAACCTCTTCGACAACTACGCGCCCCGCTTCGAGGCGGAGCTGACCGGCAACCTCGCCTACCGCACGCCCGAGGCCCTGGCCGACCTCCTCCGCGACGCCGGGCCCGCGCCGGACGGGACGCTGGACGTGGCCGACCTCGGCTGCGGCACCGGCCTCTCGGGCCAAGCCATCCGCCCCTGGGCGCGGCACCTGACGGGCGTGGACCTCTCGCCGCGGATGCTCGAAATCGCGCGCCGCCGCGGCCTCTACGACGCGCTGGAGGAGGAGGAGCTGGTCACCTTCCTCGCCGCGCGCCGCGGTGCCTACGACCTCGTCGTCGCGGCGGACGTGCTGAACTACCTCGGCGACCTCGCCCCCGCCCTCAACGCCACGGCCGCGGCGCTGCGCCCTGGCGGGCACGCCGCCTTCAGCCTCGAAACCGGGGAGGGCGCGCCCTACGCGCTCGGCGAGGGCCTGCGCTACCGCCACGACCCCGCCCATGTCCTCGCCCTCGCCACCGCCACCCGCCTCAGGCCGGTGGCACGAAGCGAGGCGGCGCTGCGCGAGGAGCGCGGCGCCCCCGTGGCCGGGACCCTGCTCGTCCTCCGCCGGGACTGAGCGCCTCAGGCCGCGGCGCGCACCCCCAGCAGCCCGCCGGCCAGGGACTCGAGGTCGCGCGCGGCGTTGCAGCCGGGATGGCGCGTCAGCAGCGCCGCCTGGTGCCGGATGGCGTCCCGCACCTTGGCGTCCCGCCGGACTACCCCGGCCAGCGCGACCCCGCGCCCGAGGAAGCCCCGGCAGGCCCGGTCCAGCGCGCCGTGCGTGCGCGCCCCCTGGGCCGCGTCGGTCGCGAGGTTGACCACCACGCGCGCGTCCGCGCCCGGCGCGTCCCGCGCGTGCAGCTTCAGCACGGCGTAGGCGTCGGTGAGGCTGGTGGGCTCGTCGGTGGCGACCACCAGCAGCGTGTCGCAGCCCGCCGAGAGCCGGCGCGGCGTGGGGTCCAGCCCGGCGCCGATGTCCAGCACCACGTCGTCGTAGGGGCCGCCGCGCAGCAGCGCCAGGAAGCGGTCGATCCAGCCGGGATCCAGCGCGGCCAGCCCGCCGGAGCCGGAGCGGCCGGGCAGCACCTCGAAGCCCTCCTCCCGCGCCACCACGGCGTCCCGCAGCGGAACCTGATCGGCCAACACCGCCATGAGGTCGTGGCGGATCGACAGCCCGAGCTGGACGTCCACGTTCGCGAGGCCGAGGTCGCCGTCCGCCAGCAGCACGCGCCGCCCCGCCCGCGCGAGGGCCTGGGCCAGCCCGATCGCCAGCACCGTCTTGCCCACGCCCCCCTTGCCGGAGGCGATCCCGATCAGCCGGGCCCCGTTCTGCGGGACGATGGTCATGCGGCCTCCTGCGAGGGGCGTGCGGGGCCGGTCAGGCGCGCCGACAGCCAGGCGGGGGTGAGGGGGGTGAGGCCGTCCGCCGCGCCGGGGCCGGTGCCGGCCTCGGTGAGCGCCAGAGGGCCGGAAAGCGCCGCGGCCAGCACGCCGCCGAGCCGCCGCGCGCCGTCGAGCCGCGTCGGCAGCAGGTGGCGGGCGCCGAGCGCCGCGAAGGCGCGCGCGGTCTCCGCCGCCTCCTCCGGGTCGAGGCCTGCGGGGAGGACCAGCAGCGGCATTGCCTCCGTCACGCGCAGCAGGGCGAGCAGCTGCTCCGCCTGGGCGGGGTCGAAGGGGTCGCAGCCGGCGGTGTCGAGCAGCATCGGCTGCCCCCGCGCGCGGCGCGTCAGCGCCTGGGCGAGCTGCGCGCCCGTGCCCGCCAGCGCGAGGGGGATGCCGAGGACGCGGGTGAAGGCCGCGATCTGCTCCATCGCGCCGGCCCGTTGCGAGTCCGCGGTCACCACGAAGGGCGCCTGGCCCTGCAGGACGAGGCGGGTCGCGAGCTTGGCGCAGGTGAGGGTCTTGCCCGCGCCGGGCGGGCCGACCAGGGCCAGCGGCCGGCCGGCGGCGTCCGGCACCTCCGCGAAGCGGAGCGCGGTGGCGAGGGCGGCCGCGTTGCCGGGGCCGATCCGGGACCGCAGGGCAGGGGGAAGATTGTGGCGCCCCAGCGGGTCCGGGGCGCCGGGCGCGGCGACGGGCGGGGGCGGCGGCGGAACCGGCTCCTCCGCCGGCTCCAGCGCGGCCGTCACCTCGACGCCCGAGGCGGTGCGCCGGGTGGAGAGGATGAGCGCGTCCGGACCCAGTGCCTGGCGACACTCCGCCATGGCATCTGCCATCCTGGCAGCGCGGAAGACTCGAAGCCGCATGGGTGGAGACTGGCCCTCCGGCGGTTACGAGACGATGAACACTAGACCGCGCCCACGGTGCGGATGCGGGCGCGCGGGTGGATCTCCGTCTGCGCCAGCACCGCGGTCGAGGGGCGGAAGCGCTCGATGATGGCGCGGACATGGGCGCGCACGCCGGGGCTGCACACGAGCACGGGGTTGTCGCCCTGCGCCGTCGCGCTGTCGAAGGCGTCGCGCACGCGCGTCATGAACTCGTGCAGGCGGGACGGCGCCATGGCGAGCTGGCGTTCGTCGCCCGGGCCGATGAGCGATTCGGCGAAGGCCTGCTCCCACTCCGCCGAGAGGGAGATCAGCGGCACGTAGCCCGCCGGCCCCCGCGCCGCGTCCGAGAGCTGCCGCGCGAGCCGCGTGCGCACCACGGCGACGAGGGCGGGCACGCCCCGCGCGCCGGCGGCCAGCGCCTCTTGGATGCCCTCGAGGATGGTCGGCAGGTCGCGGATCGAGACGCGTTCGGCCAGCAGCGCCTGGAGCACGCGCTGCACGCCGCCCGTGCTGATCTGCGCAGGGATAAGGTCGGCCAGCAGCTTCGCGTTCTCGGCGGGAAGGTCGTCGAGCAGCTTCTGCGCCTCGGCGTGGCTGAGAAGCTCCGGCATGTTCTCGCGCACGACCTCCGTCAGGTGGGTGGCGAGCACGCCCGCGCCATCGACCACGGTGCAGCCGCGCGCCAGCGCCTCCTCCCGCCGGTGCTCCTCGATCCAGAGAGCGGGCAGGCCGAAGGTGGGCTCCTCGCAGGGCTCGCCGGGCATGTCCGGCCGGTTGCCGGAGGGGTCGATCGCGAGCTGCATGGGAATGCGCAGCTCCCCGCGCCCGGCCTCGATCTCCTTCACGCGCACCACGTACTCGTGCGGGCGGAGATGCAGGTTGTCCTGCAGCCGGACGCTCGGCAGCACGAAGCCCATCTCCTGCGCGACCGTCTTGCGGAGGTTGCGGATCTGGTCCGTCAGCCGCGGCCCCTCGCCGGCGGCGAGCGAGAGCAGCCCGTAGCCAAGCTCGATCCGCAGGAGGTCGATCCGCAGCGTGTCGGCGATCGGCGGCTCGGGGGCGACCGCCGGTGGCGCGGCGGCGACGGCCTCGGCCGCGTCGTCCGTCTTGTTGCGGTTCCAGGCCCCGGCGCCGAAGCCGCCGGCCAGCAGCAGGAAGGGCACCAGCGGCATCCCCGGCAGCATCCCCATCATCACGGCGGCGCCGGACGCGATCCAGAGCGGCTTGGCCAGGCCGAGCTGCTGCACCATCGCCTTGTCGGCCGTGCCCTCGGTGTTGCCCTTCGTCACCACGATGCCGGCCGCGACCGAGGTCAGCAGCGCCGGGATCTGCGACACCAGACCGTCGCCGACCGTGAGCGAGGCGAAGGTCGAGATGGCGTCGAGGAAGGGCAGCCCGTGCCGGCCCGCGCCGATGGCAACGCCGCCCAGCAGGTTGATGAAGGTGACGATGAGCCCCGCGATGGCATCGCCGCGCACGAACTTGGCCGCGCCGTCCATGGCGCCGTAGAAGCCGCTCTCGGCCTCGAGGTCGGCGCGGCGCAGGCGCGCGGTCTTGTCGTCGATCAGGCCGGAGGAGAGGTCGGCGTCGATCGCCATCTGCTTGCCCGGCATGGCGTCGAGGCTGAAGCGCGCCGCCACCTCGGCGATGCGGCCCGAGCCCTTCGTCACCACCATGAAGTTCACGACGAGGAGGATGGCGAAGACGATCAGCCCCACGACCACGTCGCCGCCCATGAGGAAGCCGCCGAAGGCCGAGACGACGTGCCCGGCCGCGGTCGGCCCCTCGTGCCCGTGGGTGAGGATGGTGCGCGTGGTCGCGACGTTCAGCGCGAGGCGCAGCAGCGTGGTGAGGAGAAGGATGGTCGGGAAGGAGGTGAAATCGAGCGGCCGCTGCAGGAACAGCGCGGTCATGAGCACCAGCACCGACAGCGTGACCGACAGCGCGAGCCCCGCGTCCAGCAGCACCACCGGCAAGGGCACCACCAGCACGACGATGAGCAGGCCGACGCCGATGGCAAGCGCCACGTCGGTGGAGCCGCCGATCGTCCGCAGCCAGGGGGGCATCGTCATGCCGGGTCAGCCCATCGCGGCGTAGGGGAAGGGCGCGACCGGCATCTGCCCGGGCGCCACGGGCACGGGCGCGCCGGCCGCGCGGTACTCGTGCAGCTTGTTCCGCAGCGTGCGGATGGAGATGCCGAGGATCTCCGCCGCCCGCGTCCGGTTGCCGAGGCAGTGCGTCAGCGTCTCGATGATCAGCTCGCGCTCCACCTCCTCCATCCGTCGCCCGACAAGGGCCGCGACGCCCACCGCGCGCGCGGGCCGCGGCCCCGCCGGGGCGGCCAGGGGCGCGCCGCCAGCGCCGGCGGTGCGGGGCAGGGGGGTGTGCAGCTCCACCGCCTCGGCGCCGATCTCGTCGCCCTCGGCCAGCAGCACCGCGCGATGGACGGTGTTCTCCAGTTCCCGCACGTTGCCGGACCAGGGGTGCGACAGCAGGGCCGCGCGCGCGGCGGGGGCGAAGCGGCGGTGCGGCAGGCCGTTCGCCTCGGCGTAGCGGCGCGCGAAGTGCTCGGCGATCGGCAGGATGTCGTCGGGCCGGTCCCGCAGCGCGGGGATGCGGAGCGCGACCACGTTCAGGCGGAAGAACAGGTCCTCCCGGAAGCGGCCTCCCGCCACCTCGGCCGCCAGGTCGCGGTTGGTCGCGGCCAGGATGCGCACGTCCACCTTCACCGGCCCCGTGCCGCCGAGACGGTCGATCTCCCGCTCTTGCAGGGCGCGCAGGATCTTCGCCTGCAGGCGGGGGTCCATCTCGCCGATCTCGTCCAGCAGCAGCGTGCCGCCGTCCGCCTGCTCGAACTTGCCGCGCCGCGCCGCGACGGCCCCGGAGAAGGCGCCCTTCTCGTGGCCGAACAGCTCGCTCTCGAGCAGCGCCTCGGGCAGGGCCGCGCAGTTCAGCGCGACGAAGGGCCCCTGCGCCCGGCGGGAGTGCTGGTGGATGTAGCGCGCCAGCACCTCCTTGCCGGTGCCGCTCTCGCCGGTGATCAGCACGCTCGCCTCGGCCCGCGCGACTCCCTCGGCCCGGCGGAGCACCGCGGCCATGGCGGGGTCGCGGTGGATCGGCGCGTCGGCGACGCCCACCGCCGCCTGCAGCATGGCGGCGATCAGGTCGGCGTCGGGCGGCAGGGGCAGGAACTCCTTCGCCCCCGCCTGGATCGCCCGCACCGCCGCGCTGGCGTCGGCGTTGCGCCCGCAGGCGATCACCGGGCAGGCGATCCGCTCCGCGGCCAGCGCCGCGACCAGCCAGCCGACGTCGTGCACCACGTCGCAGAGGATAAGGTCGAACCCCTCCGAGCGCGCCATGGCGAGACCCGAGGTCACCCCGTCGGCCTGCCGCAGCCGCGCGCCGCGCGAGGTCGCGATCCGCGCCGCCTGGCCCAGCTCCGCCTCGAGGCTGCCGATGATGAGGAGGCGTGTCATCCCGCGCGGTCCGCCTTCACGATCTCCGTCATCGTCACGCCGAGGCGGTTGTCCTCGACCATGACGACCTCGCCGCGCGCGACGAGGCGGTTGTTGACGTAGATGTCCACGGCCTCGCCGAGCTTGCGGTCCAACTCCACCACGGCGCCGCGGCCGAGCTTGAGAAGCTGGCTCACCTGGAGCGTCGCGCGCCCCAGCACCGCGCTGACCTGCACGGGGATGTCGTAGACCGCGTCCAGCCCCTGGCTGGCGCCGGGCGGGCGGGGCTCGCCGGTCTCGTTGGCGGAAACGGGCTCGAAGCCGTTGGTCATGGGGTGTCTCCTGGTTCGTTCGGGCGTTCGTCGGGGGGCGGCAGCCGCAGCGCCGCCAGCGTCTCGCGGATGGCGGCGCGTCGGCGGGAAAGCGAGAGCTCGAGGCCGCCGTAGCGCCAGGCGAAGCGCGCATCGCCCTCGGGCAGGTCGGCATCGGCCTCGATCGGCAGGCCCAGCGCGCCGAAGCGCTCGCGGGCGTGGTCGAGGAGGGAGGGCGGGACGCGCAGCACCGCCCCGGCGGGCGCGTCCTGCACGGGGCCGAGCGCCTTCACCAAGGGCTCCAGCAGGGGCGCCGCCTCGCGCGCGGCGGCGCCGGGAAGGGCCGCGTCCACCACGCTCACCAGCAGGGCCGCCAGCGCGGCGGCGTTCTCGTCGCAGGCCTCCAGCGCCGCGGCGCGCGCGCCCTCGAGTTGCAGGAGCGCGACGCGCACGGCCTCGTCGCGCAGCGCGTCGCGCGACGCCTGCTCGGCCGCCCGGCCCCGCGCCTCGCCCTCGCGGAGGCCGGCGGCGTGCCCCTCGCGGCGGGCCGCCTCCAGCCGCTCCTCGATCATGGGCGGGGGCGGCTCGGCGGGGGCGGCCACGGCGGGCGCGTCCAGGTCGGGGAGGCGCAGGCCGCGAAGGCCGGTCATCAGCATGGGCGTCGATCCCCCGCGCGGCTCACGAGATCATCTGCTCCTGCCCATCCTCGAGCTGGATCTGCCCGGATGCGGCCAGGTCCTTCGCGGCCGCGACCAGCGCGGCCTGCGCCTCGTCCACGTCGCGCAGCCGCACGGCGCCGAGCGACGCGACGTCGTCCTTGAGCATCTTCGCCGCGCGCTCGGACAGGTTGCGGTAGAAGAGGTCCTTCAGCGGCTCGCTCGCGCCCTTGAGCGCGAGGGCCAGCTTGTCCTTCTCCACGCTCCGGAGCAGCACCTGCACGCCCTGGCCGTCGAGTCGCGCGAGGTCGTCGAAGGTGAACATGAGCGCCCGGATGCGCTCCGCGCTCTCGCGGTTGCGCTCCTCCAGCGCCGCCATGATCCGCCCCTCGGCCGCGCGGTCGAGGTTGTTGAAGATCTCGGCCATGACCTCGTGGCTGTCCTGGCGGTTGGAGCGCGCGAGGTTGCTCATGAACTCGGCCTTGAGCGTGCGCTCGACGCCCTCCAGCGCCTCCTTCTGCACGGTCTCCATTCGGAGCATCCGCATCACCACCTCCATGGCGAAGCCCTCCGGCAGCAGGGCGAGCACGCGCGCCGCGTGGTCCGGCTTGACCTTCGACAGCACGACGGCGACGGTCTGCGGGTACTCGTTCTTAAGGTAGTTCGCGAGCACGGCCTCGGAGACGTTGCCGAGCTTGTCCCACATGGTGCGGCCGGCCGGGCCGCGGATCTCCTCCATGATCTGCTGGACCCGCTCCTTGGGCAGGGTCTTGAGCAGCATCCGCTCGGTCGTCTCGTAAGAGCCGACGAGCTTGCCCGTGGCGCCCAGCGTCTCGCAGAACTCCTTGCAGAGCTCCTCCACGACCGAGGCGTCGATCACGCCGAGCGTCGCCATCGCGACGGAGACGTCCTTGATCTCGTCCTCGTGCAGCTTCGCGAAGAGCTTCTCGGAATGCTCCTCCGCGAGGGTGAGGAGGAGGATCGCGGCCTTCTGCGGCCCTGTGAGCGCCGACGTCGTCATGTGCTTCCTTCGGGGGCGAGCCATCCGCGGATGACCGTCAGGCCCTCATCAGGGTTGGATTCCATCAGCGCGTTCACGCGGGCGATGGAGGAGGCGCGGAGCTGGCCCTGCACCCGCCCCAGGCTCACCATCGAGTCGTCCCCGCCGATCGCGGCCTCCAGCGCGGCCAGGTCGCCGTTCGGGCCGGCCAGGGCGCCCATCGCCCCCGGGCCGCCGAGTGCAGCGCCCGCGACGCCCGGGGCGCCGACCAGGCCCGCCACGCCGGCGGCGCCGGGCGCGCCGATCGCGCCGGGGACGGCCGCCGCGCCCGGCAGCGCCGCCCCGGCGGCGCCGGCGGCGATCGCCGCCTGGGGAACCAGCGTCGCGCTCAGCCGCCGCGCCATCGGCCGCACCACGAGCAGGATCGCGAGGAGGGCGACGACCGCGTAGATCGTTGATTCGATCAGCCGGGCGATGGTGGCCGGCCCGATCCCGAGGCCGAGGAAGCCGGCATCGGCCGGGCTGTCGCCGCCCTCGGGGGTCGCGAAGCGCATGGAGACGACCTCCACGCGGTCCCCCCGCCGCTCGTCGAAGCCGACCGCGCTCCGCACCAGCGTCGCGATCCGCCCCATCTCCTCGGCGGTCCGCTCGCGGAAGGCAGGGGGCGTTCCCTCCCAGACGCCGTCGACGAGTACCGCGACCGAGAGGCGCCGCACCACCGGGTGCTCGCGGAGCGTGTTCCGCACGGTCTTGCCGATCTCGAAGTTCGTCGTCTCCTCGGACTTGCTCTCCGAGGAGCCGCCGCCCCCGCCGCCGGCCTCGGCGCCGGGAAGCTGGTTGGCGACGGAGACGTTGCCCCCCTCCGCCCCGCGCGACTGCTCCTGGCTGTTCTGGACGCTGCGCGCGACCTGGTTCTCGGGGTCGAAGCGCTCCTCGGTGGTCTGCACGCGGTCGAAGTCCATCTCGACCGTGGCCTCGGCCCGCACGCGCCCGGCGCCGAGGCTGCGCTCGAGCATCTCCTCCAGGGACCGCGCGATCCGCATGCCCTCGGCCCGGCGCATCTCCTCCTGGGTCGCGGCGGCGGCGGGACCGGTCAGCGCCTGACCGCCGCGCGCCAGCAGCTCGCCCCGGCTGTCCACGATGGAGACGTTCCGCGCCTGCAGCCCCGGCACCGCGGTCGCGACGAGGTGCAGCACCGCCTGCACGCCGTCGCGGTCGAGGCGCTGCACGCCCTGCATGGTCAGCACCACGCTCGCCTGCGCCTCTGCCTGCTGGCGCGTGAAGGCCTCGCGCCGGGGCAGCACGAGGTGGACCCGCGCCGCCCGCACCCCGGCCAGGCCGCGGATGGTGCGGGCGAGCTCGCCCTCCATCGCGCGCAGCCGGTTCACGTCCTGCTGGAAGGGGGTGGTGGTCAGGCTCTCGCCGCGGTCGAAGATCTCCCAGCCGACGCTGCCGCCCGCGGGCAGCCCCTCGCGCGCGAGGGAGAGGCGGAGGCGCGGCACCATCTCCTCGGGCACCAGGATGGTCGTGCCGCCGGCGCCCAGGCGATAGGGCACCTTCTGCCGGTCCAGCGTCGCGACCACCGCACCGGCGTCGCGCGGGTCGAGCTCGGAGTAGAGAAGGGCCATGCCGGGCTGGCCGGCGCGCATGCCGAACCAGGCAAGAAGCCCCAGCACCGCGAGCGCCGTGCCGCCCATAGCGGCGAGGCGGCCCGGGCCGAAGGCGCGAAGCTGATCGAGGAAGCCGGCCATTCAGCGGGGGCCCTTCCCGCTGGCCTGCCTGAACGAACCCGGCCCGTATGACGAAGGCCCGTATGAAAAGGGCCCGGACGAAACGGGTCCGGAAGAACCAACCCCTACCTCTCGCATCCAGCGGCCCTCTCGAGCCGGCATCCTGCCGGCCCGGCAAGGTTTGCCGGGTCGAGGTTAAGGGGGGGTTACCGGCCGCCGAGGCGGCCCGGCCCTACTTCCCGGCGGTGATGGAGCGGACCTTGTCGAAGCCGTAGGTGGCCGCGCCCATGCGGAGCTGCAGCGTCCCGTCCGCGCGCTCGGCGGCCGTCGCGGTGCCGATCACGCTGAAGCTCGTCGTGGCGCTGCCGCCGGAAGCGTCGGCGCCGGTCACCGCCACCTTGTAGGCCCCGTCGGGCATCAGCGTGCCGTCGGTGCGGCGGCCGTTCCAGGTCCAGTCCTGCGCGGCCTGGCCGAGGGTGACGCTCGCCTGGCGCACCACGTTCCCGCCGCTGTCGGTCACCGTCACGTTGGCCGTGCGTGCGCTGCCGGCCGGGGCGAGGCGCACGGTCGCGCTGCCGCCCTGCAGCGGCAGCGAGTCGCCCTGCACCTCCACGCGCTGCCCCATCAGCGGTGCCGCGGCCGTGAGCTGCGCCGCCTGCTGGAGCGAGACCATCTGCTCGAGGTTCTTGTTCATCGAGATCTGCTGCTCGACGGAGGCGAACTGGACGAGCTGGTTCGTCATCTGGTTGGTGTCCAGCGGGTCGGTCGGCGACTGGCTCTTCAGCTGCGTCGTCAGCAGGGTCAGGAAGTTGTTGAAGTTGCCCGCGAGCTGCGTGCCGGACTTGCTCGCCGCGGAGGTGGTTGCCGCGGTGGCCGCGGCGGCTGCGATGCCTGCCATGATGATCCCCTCTAGATCGCGATGTCGAGCAGGCCGAGCAGGGCCCGGCGCTGCGTGTTGAAGGCTTCGGGCGCGTCCTCGGCCGCGCCGCGCCAGGGCCCGCCCTGGCGCCCGCCGCCCTGGCCGCCCCGGCCGTCCTGCCCGTTCGGGCCCGCGCCGAAGCCGCCGCTCCCGGCGCCTCCCGCCTCCGCGCCGAGCAGCGAGAAGCTGATGCTGCGCCCGCCATCCCCGCCGATGCCGGCCCCGCCGAGCGCGCGGTCGAGCGAGGCGCCGTCGCGCGCGAGCAGCGCCAGCGTCTCGGGCCGCTCCGCCGCCACTTGCACCCGCGCGGCCTCGCCCACGCGCTCGACCGTCACCTCGACGCGCCCGAGCTCGACCGGGTCGAGGCTGACGGTGATCCTCCCCTCGGCCCCACCCCCGAGCGCCAGCGCGATGGCGATGGGCGCCACCTGCTCGACCGGGGCGACGCGGGGTGTGAGGCGCGCAGTCGGCGCGGCCTCGGGCGGCGCAGCGGGGGCCGGGACGAGGGGCGCCACAGGCGAGGGAATTGGCGACGAGAGCACCATCGGCGCGGGAAGGGCGCTCCCGGTGGCGGCAGCCGGCAGGGAGACCCCAGTCTGGACCTCGCCCGCCTCCCTCGTGCCATGCGCCCCGGGCGATTTCGCGGATCCCGCGGACTCCTCCACGGCCAAGGCCTCGCGCGGCGGCACGGCATGGGGCGCCGCGGTGCGGGCGCCGCTCTCCGCGGGCGGGGGACCGGCGCGGAGGCCGGGCCCGGCCCGCGCGGCCCTGCCGGGCGCGCCACCCCGCGGCGGCGCGTCGGGCGCGGGC
>NZ_RCZP01000058.1 GCF_006438825.1 Muricoccus nepalensis | reverse complement strand
TATGCCTGCGCCCAGAACAACATCGATCACCGACTGACCAAGCCCCGGCATCCTTGGACGAACGGGCAGGTCGAGCGGATGAACCGCACGATCAAGGACGCGACCGTTAAGCGCTACCACTACGAGACGCACGACGAACTCCGACAGCACCTCGACCAGTTCGTCGCCGCCTACAACTTCGCCCGTCGCCTGAAGACTCTACGCGGCCTCACGCCCTACGAAGCCATCTGCAAAGCCTGGACAGAAGAACCGTCCAGGTTCATCCATGACCCGCACCACCAAACCCCGGGACCAAACACCTAGGCGGGGATGGGATCGGGGAGGACGCCGGCGCGCTCGGCCTCCGGCAGGCAGCGGATCTCCCGGCCGTCGGGCAGGCCGAGGAGGCGCTGCGGCGTGCTGCGGCAGTCCGGCCGCGCCTCCGGGCAGCGCCCGGCGAGGTAGCAGCCGCGGGGAAGGTCGACGGGGCTCGGGATCTCGCCCTCCAGCGCCGCGGCGGGGGGGCGGTCGAGGCGGCGGCGCGAGGGATCCGGCGCCAGGTGGGCGGCGAGCAGGGCGCGGGCATAGGGGTGCCGGGGCGCGCGGAACACCTGCTCCCGCGTGCCCTGCTCCACGATCTGGCCGAGATACATGACGGCGACGCGGTGGCTGAGCTGCTCCACCGTGTTCAGGTCGTGCGAGATGAACAGGTAGGAGGTGCCGAGCCGCGCCTGGATGTCGCGGAGAAGGCGCACGATGCCGACGCGGGCGAGGGGGGTGAGCGCGGAGGTCGGCTCGTCGAGCACGATCAGCGCGGGGTCGGCCGCGATGGCGCGGGCGATGCTCAGGCGCTGCTGCGCGCCGGCGCTGAGGCCGCGGGGGCGCCGCGCCGCGTCGCCGGGCTCGAGGCCCACCAGCGCGAGGAGCTCGGCGACGCGCGCGGGGTCGCGCCTCTCCAGGGCCTCCCCCAGGATCTCGGCCGCGGTCCATCGCGGGTCGAGCGCGTCCTGCGGGTCCTGGAACACGATCTGCACGCGCCGGCGGGTCCGGCGGAGCTCGCCGGGCGGGAGGCGGGCCAGGTCCCGGCCCTCGAAGAGGATCTCCCCGCCGTCCGGCTCCAGCAGGCGGAGGAGAAGCCGGCCCACGGTGGTCTTGCCGGAGCCGCTCTCGCCGACCAGGCCGAGCGTCTCCCCGCGCGCGATGGCGAGGTCCACCCGGTTCACGGCCTGGAGGGTCTTGCCGCTGCCGCGCAGGCGGAAGCGCTTGCACAGCCCGGTCACGCGGAGCAGCGGCGCGGCCTCGGCGGGGGCGGGCGGGGGCGCGGCCTGGCGGAGGGAGAGGAGGGTGCGGCTGTAGTCGTCGGCGGGCGCGGCGAAGAAGGCGCGCGTGGCGCCCTCGGCGACGATGCGGCCGCCCTGCATCACCGCCACCCGGTCGCAGTAGTTCGCGATGATGCCGAGGTCCTGCGTCATGAGCAGCACGGCCGAGCCCGCGGCGCGCGCCGTCGCGGCGAGCTCGTCGAGGAAGGCGGCCTGGATGGTGACGTCGAGGCCGCTGGTGGGCTCGTCCGCCACCAGCAGGCGCGGCCCGGCGCCGACGGCCATGGCGATCAGCACGCGCTGGGCCATCCCGCCGCTGATCTCGTGGGGATAGGCGCCCGCCCGGCGCTCCGGGTCGTTGAGGCCGAGGCGCCGGAGCAGCCCGACCGACCGCGCCGCGGCCTCGGGGCGGGACAGGGGGAGGTGCGCGCGGAGCACGCCGCCGATCTGGGCGCCGATCGTGTGCAGCGGGCTGAGGGCGCCACGCGGGCTCTGCACGATCAGGCCGATGCGGCGGCCGCGCAGCCGGCGCCGCGCCGCCTCGGGAAGGGCGAGGAGGTCCGTGCCCTCCAGCACCGCCCGCCCGCGGAGGATGCGCCCGGGCGGGCGGGTGAGGCCGAGGAGGGCGAGGCCGAGGGTGGACTTGCCGGCGCCGGAATCGCCGGTCAGCCCGAGGATCTCCCCGGGCATGACGTCGAGGTCGAGGTCGGAGACGGCCGCGACGCCGTTGAAGGCGACGGTCAGCCCGCGGACGGAGAGGAGGGCGTCACCGGGCATGGCGCCGCTCCAGCCCGTTCCCGAAGGCCGCGTAGCCGAAGACCGTGATCGAGATGGCCAGGCCCGGGAAAAGCGAGGGCCACCACTCCCCCTGCACGATGCCGTCGGCGCCCGCCGCGATCATCAGCCCCCATTCCGGCGTCGGCGGCCGCACCCCCGCGCCGACGAAGGAGAGGCCGGCCGTCATCAGGATGGCGAAGCCGACGGTGACGGAGGCCTGGATCATGGCGGGAACGAGGGCGTTCGGCAGGACGTGCCGCAGCGCGATCCAGGCCTCGCGCTTGCCGAGCGCGCGGGAGGCGTCGACGAAGCCGCGGCCGCGCTGCGTCAGCACCTCGGCGCGGGTCAGGCGGATGTAGATCGGCGTGTAGAGCAGCGCGAGGGTGAGGACGATGGTGGTCGGGCTGCGCCCGGCCAGGGTGACGAGGATCATGCCCGTGATGAACACGGGGAAGGCCTGCACGAGGTCCGACAGCCGCATCACGAGCCCGGCCAGCCAGGGCCGCGCGGTGCCGGCCAGCAGGCCCAGCAGGCTGCCGAGGGCGAGGGAGACGAGGTTGGCCCCGACCGCGATGGCGACGTCGGCGCGCGGCGCCGCGAGGACGCGGGAGAAGATGTCAAGGCCGGACGCGTCGGTGCCGAACCAGTAGACCGGCTCGTGCGGCCGCCCCGTCAGCACGGCCCAGAGAAGGCCGGGGACCTCGGCGAGGGAGGGCGGCGGAACGGCGATGTCGTCGGTCGGGCGCCCAACGTCGTAGGGCGTGATCCAGGGCCCGACGACCATGAGCACGAGCGAGAGCGCGACGGTGGCGGCGCCGAGGCGGAACAGCCGGTCGGGCACCGGCGCGGCCGCGCCGTCGCGGAGGTCGCGAGCGGTGAGGGCGGCCTCAACGGCGGGCGCGTCGCTCATCCGACCAGCCTCGGGTCCAGCGCCGCGTGCAGCAGGTCGAGCACGAGGTAGACGAGGAGCGAGACCGCCGCGATGACGAGCACCACCGCCTGGATGGCGGGGTAGTCGAAGGCGAGCACGGAGCGCACGGCGTAGCTGCCGATGCCGCCGAGGGAGAAGACCGTCTCGATCAGCACCGCGCCGCCGAGGATGTAGCCGTAGAGCACGCCGAGCAGCGTCAGCGCCGGGGCGAGCGCGTTCTTGAGGGCGATGCGGGCGATGCGCCCGGGCGTGAGGCCCGACGCCTGGGCGAAGAGCACGTAGTCCGAGGCCATGACCCGCACCATGTTCTGGCGCACCATCTTCACGATGGGGCCGGACAGCACGAAGACCTTCGTCAGCACCGGCAGCATCAGGTGGTGCACGCCGTCGCGGAAGGCCGCCATGTTGCCCGCGAGAAGGCTGTCGACGGTGATGAAGCCGGTGACCACCGCGGGCGGGGTGGACATCGGGTCCAGCCGGCCGAGCGGCGCCGGCGCCCAGCCAAGCTCGGCGAAGAAGACGAAGATGAACAGCAGCCCCCACCAGAACTCCGGCTGCGATCCCGCGAAGAGGCTGTAGGCGAAGGTGGCGCGGTCCGCGGCGCCGCCGGGCCGGATGGCGCAGATCATCCCGAGCGGCACGGAGACGAGGAAGGCGAGGACGAAGGAGACGGTGATCAGCTCGAGCGTGATCGGCAGCACGCGGCCGATCTCCTGCGCCACGGGGTCGCCCGTCACCCAGGAGCGGCCGAAGTCGCCCTGCAGCAGGCCGGACGACCCCGGCAGCACGCCGAGGTAGCTTCCGAACTGCTCCGCCACCGGCCGGTCGAGCCCGAGCGAGCGCTGCGCGGTCAGGTAGGCGTCGCGCGAGGCGTTGAGCCCGACCAGCCGCGCTACGGGATCGGCCGGGAGCAGCCGGATGGCGAAGAACACCACCAGCGCCAGCCCGACGAGCTGCACGAGGGCGGTCGCCAGGCGCCGGGAGACGAAGCCGATCATCGGGGCGTCACGCCTGCCGGGCCGTCAGGGCGCGAGCCGGAGCTCGAAGAGCCGGAGCGAGTTGTCCGGGTGCCAGGTGAGGCCCGACAGCCGGTCCGAGAAGGCCCACTGCGTGCGCGTCTCCAGCAGCGGGATCCAGGCGAGGTCCCGCTGGACGATCTGCTGGATCTGGTTGACCAGCGGCGCGCGCCGGGCCGGGTCCGGCTCGGTCTGCGCCTCGCCGAAGAGGCGGTCGAGCTCGGGGTTGCTGTAGTTCGTGATGTTGTTCACCCCGCCCGCCTGCGGCGAGACGAAGAACAGCCGCGTGGCGTAGACGACGTCCGGCCCCACCGGCTTCTCGGTGTCGCTCAGCGACATCGGCAGGTCCTTCTTGACCATGCGCCGGTCGGCGAACTGCGTCTGCGGCAGGGGGTCGAGCTGGATGGGCACGCCGATGTCGCGCAGCGCCGACTGGATGGCGGTGGCGAGGGGGCCGAGATAGGACTCGCGCTCGGCGGTGAAGGAGAGGCGGAGCGCGTCCGGGAAGGCCTCCAGCCCGCGCCCGCCGGGGTAGCCGGCCTCGGCGAGGAGCTGGCGCGCGCGGTCGAGGTTCTGCGGGTACTGCGCCTCCGGCCGGACGTAGCCGTTCAGCACCTCCGTGAAGTGCGCCTCCCAGGGGCGGGCCTGGCCGGCGTAGCCGATGCGGGAGAGCTGCTGGAGCGGCATGGCGAGGGCGATGGCCTGGCGCAGCTTCGGGTTGTCGAAGGGCGGCGTGCGCCAGTTGAGGCCCATCAGCAGCGTCTCGTTGCCGAAGATGCCGGCGACGCGCACGCCGCGCGCGCGGGAGAGCTGCTCGAACTCGCGGGCCGTGAGCCGCTGGGTGAGCTGCGCCTGGCCGGAGCGGAGGGTGAGGGCGCGGTTGGCGCTCTGCGGCACGCGCTTGATCACCACGCGGTCGATCTGCGGCCGCCCGCGGTAGTAGTCGGGGTTCGCGCGCAGCACGAACTCGTCGCCCTTCACCCAGCGCTCGAGGCAGTAGGGGCCGAAGCCCGCGGCGTTCACGGTGTTGGCGTAGGTGTGGCTCCAGGGGTCCTCCGGGGTCGCGTTCTTCCGCATCTCCACGCTGTCGAAGGGCGCCATGGAGTAGACGGTCAGCACCGTCAGGAAGAGGTTGTTGCTGGCGGACTGCCGGATGCGGATCGTGTGGTCGTCCACCTTCTCGACGGCGTCGCCGAGCTCCCGGCTGCCGCCGGTGAAGACGCCGCGGTCGAAGCCCGCGATGGAGGCGAGGCTGCCGAGGAACCAGTTGATCGGCGCCGTGCCGCTGACCGACTTTCCGCGGGCAAGGGTGTAGATCACGTCGTCGGCGGTGAAGGTGTTGCCGGCGCAGCTCTTCACGCCCTGCCGCAGGCGGAAGGTCCAGGTGAGGGTGGCCGCGTCGTAGTCCCAGGACTCCGCCAGGCGCCCCTCGAAGCGCGAGAAGTCGAGGCGGCGGATGCCCTCGTCGTTCTCCCCGGCGATGGGGTAGTCGACCAGCGTGTCCATCATGTTGATGAAGCCGACCTGCGACGTGTTCACGGTGACCGCCGGGCCGTCGTAGTCGAGCCCCGCCGGCACGTCCTCCGCGAGGTAGAGGAGCTGCGTGCCCTGGCCCGCCGCCGGCGGCGCCAGCAGCGGCAGGGCGGCGAGGGCCGCGGCGGCCAGTCCCTTGAACCTCATGCGCAGTCCCCTTCTCACGGCGCCAGCAATGCGGTCAGGGCCCGCAGGTCCGGCAGGTTCTCGAGGTCGTCGACCATGGCGATCAGCGCGTCGCGCGCGGCGGCCGGCAGCGGGTCGCGCGCGAACTCCCAGCAGCGGTGGAACTTCGCCAGGTGCTGCTCGCGGGTCAGGCGGCGCGCGGGGCTGGCCAGCATCTGCTCGCAGCGCCAGTGCCGCACCCGCCCGTCCGTCAGCGTCATCCGCACCTCGATCGGCACCAGCGCGTTCGGGTCGGACCCGCCGTCGGATTCCATCCGGACGCGCGCGGCGAGCGCGTGCGTCTCCAGGTCCGTCAGCTCGTCGCCGCGGTAATGCGCGAGGTCGATGCCGCCGCGCAGCATCACCTTGGCGGCGACGTAGGCCATGCAGAGGCGGGCGTAGTTGGGGGAGGGGTCCGGCCGGTCCGGCCGGCCGCAGAGGCGCGCGGTGACGGGCGGGCCCGTGATGACCACGCTCTCCACCTCGGCGGGCGCGACGCCCTGCATGAGCTCGAGCAGGCCCTCGACGCCGCCATGCGTCGCGCGGCCGGCGGGATAGGGCTTGTGGCTCAGCTCGGCGACCAGCCAGCGGCGGCCCTCCAGCGCCTCCGTCGTCGCGGCGAGGTCCCACTCGCCCTCGAAGAGGCGGAGATAACCGTAGGGTCCCTCGAAGACGTCGCGCATGCCGGGCACGCCGGCGCGCGCGAGGTCGCAGGACTGCAGGGCGGCGCGGCTGTTGAAGCCGACCTGGAGCGGCAGGGCGACGCTGCCCTCGACATGCGCCTGCAGCGTGCCGCTGGTCTGGGCGTATTGCAGGCCGAGGGCGTCGACGAGCTGGGCGTGGTCCAGCCCCATGAGCCGCCCCACCGCCGCCGTCGCCCCGAAGCCGCCGGAGGTCGCCGGGCGGAAGAAGCGCATGGCGGAGCGGGACGCGATGCCCAGGCCGGCCGAGACGTTCACGCCGACCGCGACCGCCGTGACGAGGTCGCGCCCCGAGACGCCGCCCGCGCGCTCCGCCTGGGCGATGGCGGCGGGCAGGGCGGTGGCGAGCGGGTGGAGCACCGCGCCCTCGTGGACGCAGTCGTATTCCTGGCAGTGCACGGCGAAGGCGTTGGCCATCGCCCCGATGCCGGCCGGCGCGCGGCCGCGCCGCCCCCAGAGCGTCACGGCCGATCCCTCGCCCCAGTCGCCCGCGGCCGCGAGGATGCGGTCGGCGCCGAAGGCGGAGGAGCCGGCGACACCGACGCCGAGCGTGTCGAGAATGAAGACCTTCGCCTGGCCGACGGCGTCGCCGGGCAGATCCTCGAAGCGCGCCGACAGCGCGTGCTCCGCGAAGCGCTCCGAAAGGGTGCCAGGATTCATGCGCCATCCATCGGCTCGGGGTCGCGATTATGTCTGGACAAATTGCGCGCCGACGGCAGTCTGCGTGTCAAGCGCCGAATGACCCGGGATGATCGATGGCCAAGCCAGGCGGTGGATGAAGATTCGGCAGCTTGCCCGCTGCCGGGCACGGCCCGCTCCCGCACCGGGCAGAGAGAGGCGCGGGTGAGCGCGCTTCCCCGGTACCGGCGGATCATGGAGAGGATCCGCGCGCGCATCGCCGAGGGAACCTATCCCGTCGGCGGTGTTCTTCCGGCGGAAACGGAACTCTGCGCGGAGTTCGCCGTCAGCCGCTACACGATGCGCGAGGCGCTGCGGCTGCTCGTCGAGCAGGGCATGCTCAGCCGCCGCCAGAAGGCCGGCACGGTCGTCGTGTCGCGGCATCCCCGCGCCGCCTACGTGCAGAGCATCGGCACCGTCGAGGAGCTGTTCCAGCATTCGGTCGACACGCATCTCACGGTGATCGACCGGCGCGAGGTGCCGGCGCCGCCCGCCCCGGTGCCGCCGGACGACCAGGGGCCGTGGCACCGCATCGACGGCCTGCGGCGGACGCAGGCGGAAGGGGCGCCGTTCTGCTTCAACCGCTCCTTCATCCCCGGCCGGCTGGCGGGCCTCGCGCTGGAGAGGCCGGGCTCCTTCGGGCCCTTCTACGCGATGCTGGCGGAGCGCGCGGAGGAGCCGATCGAGCAGGTCGTGCAGGAGATCACCGCGGGGCTGATGCCCGAGGAGGTCTGGTCCTCGCTGGGCCTTCCGCCGGACACGATCGGGATGTGCGTCCACCGGCGCTATCTCTCCCGCGTCGGCGTCCTCATAGCCTCCTTTAATTGGTACGAGGCGAGCCGCTTCGTCTACCGGATGGAGCTGGAGCGCTCGCGTGGGCCCGCCGCCGGACCCGGCCGCGGCGGGCCGACCGGCGCCGGGTGATCCGCGGCGCCGCCGTCGCAAACTTCGATGTTCCCGAATCGTTCACGGTGTCCTAGCCTTCCGCCGCCCCCCTTGCGGAGCGCCAGAGAGGACCGCCGCGTGAGCCACGAACGCCTGTACAAGCCCGAACCCTGCGCCTCCTGGCCCGCCCGGCAGTTGCGCGCGGTCGGGATCATCTACCGCGAATCGGCCGGCCGCGGCCTCGACGCCGCCACCTGCCTCGAGCGGGCGGTCGCGGCCTATGTCGCCACCGGCGGCGCGCGGGACCGGGCGCCGCGGGCGGTGCTCGACATGATCGCCTCGCTCTCCATGGAGGAGGGGGACTGGCTCTGGGGGCCGGCCCAGGCGCTGCGCGACCGCCAGAGCGCGGCCGAGTGCCAGCCGGACCTCTTCGAGCCGCCGGAGGAGAGCCGCCCGTGCTGAATCGTTCGTGCTGACGCTCCGGCCCACCCCGCCGGCGCCGGTCCGCGACGCGGCCGGCCGGGCCGAGCTCGGCCAGATCTGGGACGGACTGGACCGGGAGGGGCGCCGCCTCCTCCTCGCCCAGGCGCGCGCGGTGGCGGAGGTGACGGGGCGGGCGCCGCCGCCCGGCGAGGCGCCGGGGGAGGCCTGACCCTGCCCTAGGGCCGCGGCCCCGCTGCGAGGGAGGCGCCGCGGAGCACGAAGGCGGCGATCGCCCCGCCGAGGCAGTCGCCCAGCAGGTCCACCATCGCCGCCCGCCCCGCGCGCGGGGCGCGCTCGAGGTCGATGCGGTCCGTGTCGGCCCAGTGGCGCATCAGCTCGTAGCGCGGGAAGACGGCGGCGCCCTGCCCGGCGGCCGCGATCCGGATGGTGTCCTGGTAGGCGTTGATGTCCGCGTTCGCCCGCAGGAAGCGCGAGAACTGCTGGTCCATCAGCACGGCGTCGATGCCGCGCTCCTTCAGCCCCTCCAGCCCCGTGGCCAGGCGGCCGGCCAGCCAGTCGGGCTCGAGGCCCCGCGCCGCCTCCACCGTGCCGACCTGCCAGATGACGAGGTGGGGCGGCGGGCTCGTCGCGCCCTCGATGAGGGGCAGCATGTCGGCGGCCGTCAGCCCGCGCCCCCCGCGCACCTTCACCTCCAGCCGCAGCGCGGGCCGGCTCTCGTGGAGGCTGGCCTCCAGGCGGGCGGGCCAGGCATGGGCGGGGGTGCTGCTGCCCGGGCCGAGGACGGAGGCGGAGCCGACGACGAGGACGCGGAGCGCGCCCTCGGCCAGGGCGCGCTCGGTCGCCGGCAGGGGCGCGGCGTTGTCGAGCAGCTCGGGCGGCGCCTCGCAGGAGGTGGGCGCGGCGGCCCAGGCGGGCGCGAAGGGGGCGGGCGCGAAGGGGGCGGGCGCGGCGGCCAGCGCGAGGGCCGCGGCCAGGAATGCCCGCCGCCCCCAGGCCGGCGGCCGGGCCGCGCCGGGGGGCCTGCCCCGGGACCGGATCGCGACGCGCGGGCTCCACCACCTCATGCCGGCCTCCCGGGGGGCAGCGCCGGCACCGACCGCCGCGCCCGCTCCTTTCGCTTGTACCAACCGGACAGCCAGGCCACGGCGACCAGGCTGGCCAGCCCCGCGGCGTTCACCGCCGCCTGCATGATAACGCGGTCGTTATATTCCAGCGCAAGCCGCCCGACGAAGGAGAAGAGGATCCCGCTGCAGAACACCGGCAGCCCCTGCTGGCCCATGGCCAGGAAGGCCCAGGCGGCCCGGTGGCGCAGCCAGGCGGCCGAGGCCGGCACGGCGTGGGCGAGGAGGTAGGTGAGGGCGAGGATCGAGACCAGGCGGAAGGGGTGCAGCGCCGTCTTGTCCACCTCCGTCAGCACGCCCGTGAACCAGAGGGGCGCCGCCTGGCCGAGGTCCGGCCGGTGCCAGGCGAGGAAGAGCAGCGCGAAGCCGAGGGCGAGCCAGGCCACGCAGAGCGCGCCCGCCCAGCGCCGCCAGGGCACCCGCAGCGGCCCCGCGGCGGCGCCGGGCGGCCGGTAGCCGAGGACCACCCCGACCATGAAGAGGAGCTGCCAGGCGCCGGGGTTGAAGAACCAGCCGCCGCCCGCCCAGGTCGGCAGCTCTAGCTCCAGCAGGCGCGTGGCCGCGTAGAGGCCCAGCGAGAGCGCGAGCAGCAGCCGCGGCCGCCGCACCAGCGGCAGGACGAGCGCGAACTGCAGCAGCAGGAGGATGTAGAGCGGCAGGATGTTGAGGAAGGCCGGCTGGAAGCGCAGCAGCAGCGCCTCGAGCAGGGCGCGGTAGGGCTGGTCCCCGAAGGCGTCGAGGTGAAGCTCGTCGATGTAGATGGAGGCGTCCATCGCCGCGGCGGAGTAGCCGACCTGGGCGGTGAACATCACGAACAGCACGATGTGCGCGACGTAGAGCGTGCCCACCCGCCGCACCACCTGCGCCGCGGCGAAGAGCCAGCCCTCCCGGTCCAGCACGCCGCCGTAGGCGATGCCGGCGGCGTAGCCCGCCAGCAGCACGAAGGCCTCGGTCGCGTCGCAGAGGGCGACGTTGCGCAGCGTCGCGTGCCCGAGCCAGTTGTCGGGGATGTGGTCGATGAAGATGAACCACAGGGCGATGCCCCGGAAGAAGTCCGCCCGAAGGTCCCGCGGGCGCCGCCCCTCCCCGGCGGCCGGGGCCCCCACCGATCCCTCCATCCGATCCTCCATGCCCCAGGAACGCACCGCCGCCGCCCGATGGCGAGACATAAGATGGTGGGATGCCGGGATGCTCCAGGCCGGGGGAGGGCGCCGGAAGGGGGCGCTTGGTGGAATCCGGCGGCGCGTGCCAGGGTTAGGGATGCTCCGTGCCCTGATGATCGGCGGCCTCGCCGCCCTCCTCGCGCTGCCGGCCCGGGCCGGCTGCCCCGCCGGGCCCGTGCCGTCCCTCGCCCTGCCCGCGACCGGGGCGGCGCTCGCGGCCGGGCGGTCGGTCACCATCCTCGCCTTCGGCTCCTCCTCGACCGAGGGCTTCGCCGCCAGCGGGCCGGGGGCGACCTACCCGGCGCGCCTCGAGGCCCGGCTGCGGGAGGCGCTGCCGGGCCGTCCCATCGCCGTGCTGAACCGCGGCCGGGGCGGGGAGGAGGTGCAGGAGATGATGCTGCGCCTGAAGCGCGACGTGCTCGACGCCGCGCCAACGCTGGTGGTCTGGCAGGTCGGCAGCAACGCCGTGCTGCGCGGCGTGCCGCCCGAGACCTACCGCGCCCGGGTGGAGGCCGGGCTGGACCAGCTTCGCGCCGCCGGCATCGAGGTGATTCTGATGGACGGGCAGGAGGCCCCGCGGATGGAGGCGTTGCCGGAGGCGAAGGCCCGCATCGAGGCGCTGACGGCCGACATCGCCCGCGACCGCGGCGTGCCCCTCTTCGCCCGCGGCGCGCTCATGCGGGGGTGGCGGCAGGACGGGGTGCCGGACACGGCGGTGATCGGCCCGGACGGGCTCCACCACACCGACTTCGGCTACGACTGCGTCGCCGCGGCCCTGGCCGATGGCATCGCCGCGGCGGTGCGCCCCGCGCCCGGCGTCGCCCTCTCCCGCGCGCCCGCCGCGGCGGAGGCCGCCCGCCCGCGCTGACGATCCGCGCCACCAAACCGTGGGCGCTGGACGCAGCCGGGCGCGGCCCCTAACTGCCCCGCACCAGGGAGGGCAGGGGATGCGCGACACGACGGGGCCGGTTCCCGGCCAGGGGCGGGCCCGCTCCCCCGCGCTGGCCTCGGCCCGGCGGGTCTGGGGCATGGTCTACCGCCACCTCGCCCTGTTCCGCCGCTCCTGGCCGCGGGTCGTGGAGCTGATGTACTGGCCGGTGCTCCAGATGATCGTCTGGGGCTTTGTCACCGCCTACGTCGCGGGCATGGGGCAGAGCACGGCGACGCTGGCGGCCGGGGCGCTGCTCGGGGGCGTGCTGCTCTGGGAGGTGGCGCTGCGGAGCCAGATGGGCTTCGCCGTCTCCTTCCTCGAGGAGATCTGGTCGCGCAACCTCGGCCACGTCTTCGTCTCGCCGCTGCGCCCCTGGGAGCTGGTGGCGGCGCTGGTCTGCCTGAGCGCGCTGCGGATGCTCATCGGCGTGATGCCGGCGGTGCTGCTCGCCTGGCTGCTCTACGGCTTCGGCCTCTTTGCGCTCGGGCCCGTGGTGGTGCTCTTCTTCGCGGCGCTGATGATGATGGGCTGGGCGGTCGCGCTCGGCGTCACGGCCCTCATCCTGCGCCACGGGGCGGGGGCGGAATCCCTCGCCTGGTCCGTCCTCTTCGGCCTCGCGCCGATCTCCGCGGTCTTCTACCCCGTCTCGGTCCTGCCGAGCTGGCTCCAGCCCGTGGCGCTCGCCACGCCCTCGGCCCATGTCTTCGAGGGCATGCGCGCCGCGCTGCTGGAGGGGCGCGTCGACTGGGGCCACCTCGCCTGGGCCTTCGCGCTGGACCTCCTCTGGATCGCGGCCATGGCCTGGGTCTTCATGGGGCAGTTCCGCCGCGCCCGCGAGGGCGGCGCCCTGCTGACGATCGGGGAATAGGCGCCTCTCGCCGCGCGCGGCCGCCTGTCGTATGGCCGCGGGATGACGGAAAGCACCCGAATCTTCCTCATCCGCCACGCGCTGGTCGAGGCCGCGGCGCGGCTGACCGCCTACGGCTCGATGGACGTCGCCCTCTGCGAGGAGACGCTGGCGGCGGAGCGGCCCGCCCATGCCTGGCTCGCCGAGCGCCTGCCGCCCGCGGCCCGCTGGTACTGCACGCCGCTCGCCCGCACCCGCGCGACGGCCCTGGCGATCTTCGCCGCCGGCTACCCCGCCCAGGAGCTGACCGAGGTGCCCGCCTTCATGGAGCAGGACCTGGGGGAGTGGCAGGACATGTCGCACGAGGCCTTCACGGCCATGCTGCGCGACCCGCCGCACCCCTTCTGGATGCACGGCGCCGACGAGCGGCCGCCGGGGGGCGAGAGCCTGCCGGACGTGGTGGACCGCGTGGGCCCCGCGCTGGAGGGGATTGCCGACGAGAACCCGGATGGCGACGTCGTGATCGTCGCCCATGGCGGCTCGATCCGCGCGGCGCTCGCCCATGCCGGGGCCTTCACCCCCTACCAGGCGCTTCAGTTCAGCGTGAAGAACCTCTCGCTCACCCGGCTGGAGCGGGACCGGGGCCACTGGCGGATCTGGGCGGTGAACGAGGAGCCGCCCGCCGGCTGATCCCGAGGCAGCCGACCGCCCCGCCGCGGCTCTGGCCTCCCCGGAACGAAGCGGCTAGTCTCCTGCCGAGGCAAGGGGTTGGGGGGAGAACTTCATGCGGCGCAGGATGATGCTTGTCGGGGCTCTCGCGGGGCTGGCCATGGCCGCCCTGCCGCGCCTGGCCCTCGCCCAGTCCGAGCAGCAGGGGCTGGTGGACCGCGCGACCCTCACCGTGCAGGAGATGCTGACGGAGGGCGACCAGAACGCGGTGCGGGACGTGAACCGCCTGCTCCGCCAGGCGCGCGCCGTGCTCATCTGCCCGCGCCTCTTCCGCGCCGGCTTCATCTTCGGCGGCCAGGGCGGCGACTGCGTGCTGACGGCGCGCGACGGCGCCGGCTCCTGGTCCTCGCCGGCCTTCTACACGATCGGCTCGGCCAGCTTCGGCTTCCAGATCGGCATCCAGGACGCGCAGGTCATGATGCTGATCCTGACGGACAAGGGGCTCGGCGCCGTCATGGACAGCCAGGTGAAGCTCGGCGCCGACGCCTCGGTCGCGCTGGCCACCATCGGCGGCGGCATCGCGGGGGCGACGACGACCGCGGTCGGCGCCGACATCGTCAGCTACGCCCGCACGCGCGGCCTCTACGCCGGGATCTCGCTCGAGGGCTCGCTCCTCTCGAGCCGGAGCGACTTCAACTCGGGCTACTACGGCCGCCCCGTCGCGACGCGGCAGATCGTGCTCGACATGCAGGCGCACAACCCGGCCGCCGACACGCTGCGCGCCGCGCTGATGCGCTACGGCGCCGGGGGCGGCGCCCCGGTGGCGCAGGCGCCCATGGGGCAGGCACCGGGCGCGCTGCCGCCGATGCAGGCGGCGCCGAGTGGCGGCGGCATCACGCGCGAGACGCTGCGCTAGGGCGCTACTCCGGCTGCACCCCGGCCCGGCGCAGGATCGACAGCCCTCGCGCGGCAGCCTCGGTGATGAGGGCGGCGAAGGCCTCCGGGCTCTCGCCCGTCACGGCCTCGCCGCCGAGCTCGGCGAGCTTGCGCTGCACCTCGGGCTGACCGGCCGCGGCCTGCACCGCGTCGTTCACCCGTGCCACCTGGGCGGCCGGCAGGCCCTTGGGGCCCCAGAGCGCGAACCAGGGTGCGATCGGCGCGAGGGACGGCATCCCCGCCTCCGCCGCGTCGGGAATGCCGGGCGCGACGGCCGCCCGCTTCGCGCCGGTCACACAATAGGCACGCAGCCGGCCCGCCTGGATGAGGGGCAGGGCCGAGAGCAGGGGCGCCATCATCAGGCTCGTCTGCCCGCCCACCACGTCCTGCAGGGCCGGCCCCGTCCCCCGGTACGAGACGACGAGAACGGGCGCTCCCGCCTCCAGCCGGAACACCTCGGTGGCGAGGTGGCCGGCCGTGCCGAGGGAGGTGTTGGCGAAGGCGTGCTTCTCCGGGTTCGCCCGCACGTCGGCCAGCAGCGCCGGCAGGTCCGCGGGCAGCAGCCCCGGCGCCCCCACCAGCACGAGCGGCGAGACCGCCAGCCGCGCCACCGGGGTGAAGTCGGCCACGGGATCGTAGGGAACGCCGCGCATGACGCCGCGGGCGAGCAGGTGGCTGTCGGAATTGCAGAGCAGCGTCCTTCCGTCCGCCTCCGCCCGGGCCACCGCCGCGCTGCCGACGGAGCCGTTCGCCCCCGACCGGTTCTCGATGACCCAGGCCTCGCCCAGCAACGGCGCCACGGCCTCGGCGAAGAGGCGGCCGGAGATGTCGATGCCGCCCCCGGGCGGGTAGGGCACCACCACCCGCACCGCGCGCGGCTGGGCCAGCGCGACGGCCGGCGCGAGCCCCGACATGACAAGAAGGCTTCGGCGGTGCATGGGCGGGCTCATCCCTGGCCGGACGGATTCGAGATGAACGAGACTATGCTGCGCGACCTCGCCCTGGCGAACCGCCTCCTCGCCCGCGACGGCATCGTGGACGACTTCGGGCATGTCGCGCTCCGCGATCCCGGCGACCCCTCGCGCTTCTGGCTTTCCCGCGCCCTCCCGCCCAACCGGGTTGCTCCCTCCGACCTTCGTCGCCACGGCCCGGACGGCGCCTGCGAGGACCCGGCGGTCGCGGCCTATTCCGAGGCCGTGCTGCACGCCCGCCTCTTTGCCGCGCGGCCGGACGTGCAGGTCTCCATCCACCACCACGCCCGCCCGCTGCTGCCCTTCACCCTGCCGGGCGCGCCCGCGCTGCGGCCGGTCTTCCACACCGGGGCCGTGGCGGGCTGGGACATCCCGGTCTGGGACAGCGCGCCCTTCGGCGCCGGCGGCATGCTGGTGGACACGGTCGAGAAGGCGGATTCCCTTGCGGCGGGCCTCGGCACGGCCCGCGCCGCCCTGTTGCGCGCCCACGGCGCCGTGGTGGTCGGGCCGGACATCGCGACGGCGGTGATGATCGCGATCTACATGGCGGAGAACGCCGCCGTGGCGCTGGCCGCCGGCGCCACGGCCCGCCCGGTGCCCAGCCTCTCGCCGGGGGAGGCGGCGGAGACGGCGCGCCGGCTGCTCACGCCGGGCACGGTGGCGCGCGTCTGGGCCGGGCGAACGGCGGGGTTGGAGGTCTAGCCCACCCCCGCCGCATACCCGTCCCGCTGCGGGTCGGCGCCGCCCTCCAGCACGCCGTCCCACATCGTGATGCCGTGCACAGCGGCGAAGGGGTAGCTGGTGGGGTTGCGGCGCACGGGGTAGCCCATGGCCTCCACCGCCCGCTGCACCGCGCGCGGGATGCGGTTGGAGATGTCGACCGCGTCGCTGGTGGCCGAGAAGCGCGGCGCCATCACCGCCTCCTGCATGGTCATGCCCCAGTCGATGAGGTTCACCAGCACCTGCATCATGGCGACCGTGATCCAGGCGCCGCCGGGGGAGCCGAGGGTCGCGACCGGGGTCGCGCCGTCGAAGACGATCGCCGGCGACATCGTGGAGAAGCGGCGCTTGCCCGGCGCGATGGACCCCGCCCGCCCCGGGCGCGGGTCGTAGTTGTTCATGCCGCCGTTCAGCATGAATCCCGTGCCCGGCGGGATGACGCCCGACGGCAGGCCGAGCGTGTGCGTCAGCGAGACCACCATCCCCTCCGCGTCCACGCAGGAGACGGTGGTGGTGTGCTTCGCCTCCGACCCGGCGCGCGGGAGCGACACCTTCTCGCCCGCCCGGATGGCGGCGGCGCGCTCGTCCGCGTAGGCGTCGGACAGCAGCCTATCGAGGGGCGGGGGCACGAAGTCGGGGTCGCCGATGTGGCGGTCCTTGTCGCGCGTTGCGGTCTTCATCGCCTCGGCCAGCACACGGATGTACTCGGGCGCGTTGTGGCCGAGCGGGACGAGGTCGAAGCGCTCGAGGATGCGGAGCATCTCGGCGATCACCACGCCCCCCGCGGGCGGCGGCGGCAGCGCGACGCGGAAGCCGCGGTAGGTCACCGAGAGCGGCTCGCGCCAGGCCGGCACGAAGCCCTCGAGGTCCGCCGCCGAGAGGAGACCGTCGTTCGCCGCCATGTCCGCCAGCACGCGGCGGGCGAGTTCCCCGGTGTAGAGGCTCTCCGCCCCGTCGCGCGCGACGCCGCGGAGCGTGGCCGCGAGGTCGGGGTTGCGGATCGTCTCGCCCAGCCGCCGCGGCGCGCCGTCCGCGCCGATGTAGAGGCGCCGCCCGTCCTCGGTCAGGCCGAGCTTGGCCGCGTAGGGCAGGCGGCCATAGGCCTTCTCGTCGAGGTGGAACATCGTGGCGACGTGCGGGCGGACGAGCCATCCCTCGCTCGCGAAGCCGATCGCGGGGTCGAACAACCCGGCCCATTCCGCGCGCCCGAAGCGCGCGTGCGCCATGCCGAGCACGCGGAGGATGCCGGGCGTGGTCACCGCGCGGTGGCCGATCTCGTTCACCTTGCCGCGGACGATGTAGCCGAAGCCGTCCGGGCACTCGCCCTCGTAGAGGTCCGCCCACATGCCCTCGGTGCAGGCGGCGGGCGCGGCCGAGAGGCCGTCGAGGACGACGTGCTGGCCGCGGGCCGGGTCCAGCACGTGCAGCACGCCCAGGCCCCCGAGGCCGCACATCATCGGGTCCACCACGCCCTGGGTGAGGGCGCAGGCGATGACGGCGTCGAGCGCGTTCCCGCCCCCGCGCAGCACGGCCGCGCCCGCCTCCACGGCCTCGGGCTGCGGGGCCACGATCATGGCGCGGGGGGCGGGCAGGCGGCGGGCGGGTCTCGGCATGGGGGCTCCTTCGGGGGTGGAGCTTGCCCCCATTCGCGGCCGCCGTCAGGCCACCCGCGGGGGCGTCTCACGCCGGCCGCGGCAGGGCCCGCAGCCGGGAGGCACCCGAGGAGAGGATGACCGCGGCCTGCGCCAGGAAGCCGATCGCCGAGGCGAGGAGGCAGGCCTCCACCCCGTGGCGCGCCGCCAGCAGCGCGCCGAGGGCCGCCCCGAGCGGCCGCGCGCCGAAGGTGGCCGTCATCACCGTCGCCGAGACCCGGCCGAGCATGGCCCCGGGCGTCACGGCCTGGCGCAGGGTGGTGGTGTTGATCGTCCAGACGATCGGCCCCGCGCCGAAGAGGAAGAGCGCGGCGCCCGCGAGCGCGGCCGAGGGCAGGGCGGCGGTCGCGAGCATCATCAGCGACGCCGCGGCCGCGACGCAGGGGCCGAGGGCGATCAGCCCGCCGAGCGGCAGGCGCCGCGCGAGCCGGGGCGCGGCCAGCGCGCCCGCCACCATCCCCGCGCCGGAGAGGCCGAGCGTGAGCCCCACCCCGCCGGCGGTGAGGCCGAGGCGCGTCACGGCGTGCACGACGTAGCCGGCCTGGAGGATGAACCACGCGGTGTTGAACAGGACCGCCGTGAGCAGCATGGGCCGCAGCAGCGGGTGGGCGAGGACGAAGCCCACGCCCTCCCGCAGCTCGCGGAGCGGGTGGCGGCGCGGGGCGGGGGCGCGGGCGGGCTCCCGCAGCCCGAGCAGCAGGCCGGCGGAGAGCAGCGAGAGCCCCACGGCCAGCCCGTAGGCCGGTCCCGCGCCCGTGCCGCCGACCAGCGCGCCGCCGAGCGCCGGCCCGGCCGCGAAGGCGCCGCTCCGCCCGAGCTCCAGCCAGCGGTTCGCGGAGGCCAGCCCCTCGCGCGGGACGAGGGCGGGGAGCAGCGCCGGGGCGGCCACGCCCTGCGCCACCGTCCCCGCGGCGCCGAGGAAGCCGAGCGCGGCAAGCCCGGCCAGGCCCAGCCCCCCGCCCCAGGCAAGGGCGAGGGTCGCGAGGAGGGTCGCCGCCCGCAGGGCCTCGGCCCCGATCATCAGGCGGGGGCGCGGGAGGCGGTCCGCCAGCACGCCGGCCGGCAGCGCGAGGAGGAGGAAGGGCAGGGTCTGCGCCGCCTGGAGCCACCCTGTCTCCGCCGCGCCGGCGCCGAGGGCGAGCACCGCCACGAGCGGCGCGGCGGCGAGGGCGACCTGCTCCGAGGCCTGGGCCGCGACGGTGGAGGCCGCGAGGCGGCGGAAGGCGTTCGGCATGGGGGGCTCCCGTGGTTCGGCCCCAGGCTGCGCCCGCGCGCGGCCCCGCGCCCTCCGCCCGTTGCGCCGCAACGTGGGCGCTTGCCCCGGCCCCGTCCCGGGCGTCATCTGGCGCCGCGCGCAGCGGAGCCCTGGCCATGCCGAACCAAGTCCCGACCGTCCCGGCGCCGCCGGGCACCCGCATCATGCTGCTGACCGGCGCCAGCCGCGGCATCGGCCATGCGACGGTGAAGCGCTTCCAGGCCGAGGGCTGGCGCATCCTCACCGTCTCCCGCCAGCCCTTCTCGGAGGAGTGCCGCTGGCCCAACGCGCGCTGGAGCCATCTCCAGGCGGACCTGTCGGACGCGGCGCAGGTCTCGGCGCTGATCGACGTGGTGCGCTACCGCCTGCCGGAGGGGCGGCTGCACGCGCTGGTGAACAACGCCGGCATCTCGCCGAAGGGGGAGGGCGGCGCGCGGCTGGGCACGCTCGGCTCCGATCCCGGGGTGTGGAACTCGGTGTTCAACGTGAACCTCTTCTCGACCGCGGCCCTCGCGCGCGGGCTGTTCCCGGAGCTCTGCGCGGGGAAGGGAAGCATCGTGAACGTCACCTCCATCGCGGGGTCGCGCGTGCACCCCTTCGCGGGCACGGCCTACGCCTGCTCGAAGGCCGCGCTGGCGGCGCTGACGCGGGAGATGGCGCACGAGTTCGGCGCCCACGGCGTCCGCGTGAACGCCATCGCGCCCGGGGAGATCGACACCGCCATCCTCTCCCCCGGCACCTCCGACATCGTGGAGCGCGACATCCCCATGCGGCGGCTCGGCACGGCGGAGGAGGTGGCGGAGACGATCCTCTTCCTCTGCTCCGGCGCGTCCTCCTACGTGAACGGTGCGGAGATCCACATCAACGGCGGGCAGCACGTCTGAGGCCGCCCCGTTAAGGCCCTCTTCAGGCTTTGGTGGTCCCTTCCGGCGGCCAACCGCCGACGGGCCGACATGCGACTCCTCCAGAACCTCCGAATCGCTCGCAAGCTGCTGATCGCCCTGGCCCTGATGGCGGCCTCCGCCGTGGGGACGGCTTGGTACGGGGCCAGCAGCCTGCACGACGCCGACACCCTCTACGGGAACCTCGTGGACCGGCAGGCGATGGCCGCGCTGTGGCTGTCGCGGGCGAACACCGCCTTCCTCGACACCGCCTGCCTCCTCTCCGCGGCCGTGCTGGAGGACGAGCCCGCCCGCGTGGAGGCGAGCTTCGCGGAGGTGGCCGCCGCGCGGCACGAGGTCGACGATCGCCTGGCGCGGGCCGAGCAGGCCCTGCCGGCGCTCGCCCCGCGCCTCGCCGCCTTCCACGAACGCCTGCTCCAGGCGCGCGAGACGAGCGAGGAGGTCCGCAAGGCGCTCGCGATGAACTGGGCGGAGGAGGCGCGCCGCGCCCTTCTCGACCGCTACACCCCGGCCCAGGCCGCGGCGCGCGCCCTCCTCGTGGAGGAGGTGAACCGGCTGGCGGACGAGGTGAACGCCTCGGCCGACGCCGCGCACCGGTTCAACGAGACGGTGTACCGCAACGTCCTGGTCGCCTCGGTGCTCGGCACGGTGCTCTCCGCGGGCCTCGCCCTCCTTCTCATGCAGGCGGGGGTCGCGCGCCCGATCGGGCAGATCGCCCAGCGCATGCGCGACCTCGCGGCCGGCGACGCGGAGGCGGCCATCCCCGGCGCGGGGCGCCGCGACGAAGTCGGCGGCATGGCGGAGGCCGTCGAGACCTTCCGCCGGCTCACGCTGGAGCAGGACCGCTTCGCCGCCGCGCGGCTGGAGGAGGGTCGGGAGAAGGAGGAGCGGGGGGCGCGGGTGGACGCGCTGGTGCGTGGGTTCGAGGAGGGGACGGCCGAGGTGCTGCGGGACGTGACCGCGGCGGCGGCGGAGCTGGACGCGACGGCGGGGGAGCTGGCGGGCACGGCGAGCGCCGGGGTGGAGCGGGCGGGCGCGGTGGCGGCGGCGTCGGAGGAGGCGAGTGCCAACGTGGGGACGGTGGCGGCGTCGGCCGAGGAGCTGGCGGCGTCGATCGCCGAGGTGTCGCGTCAGGTGACGAGCAGCGCGGAGGTGGCCAGGCGTGCGGCGCTGGACGCGCGCTCGACGGACGAGGCGGTGGGTCGGTTGTCCGAGGCGGCGCGGAGCATCGGGGACGTGGTTCGGCTGATCAGCGACATTGCGGGGCAGACGAACCTGCTGGCGCTGAACGCGACGATCGAGGCGGCGCGGGCCGGSGAGGCGGGTCGGGGCTTTGCGGTGGTGGCGAGCGAGGTG
Organism: Muricoccus nepalensis; assembly: GCF_006438825.1. Lineage (GTDB taxonomy): Bacteria > Pseudomonadota > Alphaproteobacteria > Acetobacterales > Acetobacteraceae > Roseomonas > Roseomonas nepalensis. The sequence continues at coordinate 259 of NZ_RCZP01000058.1, read as the reverse complement.
AAGGCGCTGGCGGCGCAGACGGCGAAGGCGACGGAGGAGATCGGCGCGCAGATCGCGGCCATGCAGGGCGAGACGGGTCGGGCGGTGGAGGCGATCGGGGGCATCGTGCGCACGATCGAGGAGATGGGCGGGATCACCGCGCAGGTGGCGGCGGCGGCCGAGCAGCAGAGCGCGGCGACGCAGGAGATCGGGCGCGCGGTGGCCGAGGCCGCGCACGGCACGCGGGACGTGACCCGCCACACGGCGGGGGTCACCGAGG
>NZ_RCZP01000057.1 GCF_006438825.1 Muricoccus nepalensis | reverse complement strand
TCACCCGCGGCGTGCCGGGCGAGACCTACGCCATCGGCGGCCGGGCCGAGCGCACCAACCTCGCGGTCGTCCACGCCATTTGCGACGCGCTGGACCGCTTGCGCCCCTCCTCGGGCCCCGCCCCGCGCCCGCGGCGGGACCTGGTCGCCTTCGTGCCCGACCGCCCCGGCCACGACCGCCGCTACGCCATCGACCCCACCAAGGCCGAGCGCGAGCTCGGCTGGCGCGCCTCCGTCACCTTCGAGGAGGGCATCGAGCGCACCGTCGCCTGGTACCTCGCCAACGAGGCCTGGTGGCGGCCGCTCCGGGACGGCGTCTACGCCGGCGAGCGCCTGGGCCTCCTCCCCGCCGCGCGGGGCGCCGCCTGATGCGCGTCCTCGTCGCCGGCCGCACCGGACAGCTCGCGACCGAGCTCCTCCATCGCCTGCCGCGCGACGGCCACGCCGTCACCGCGCTCGAGGCGCCGGAGCTGGACGTCACCGACCGCGAATCGATCCTTCGCGCGATGGAGGCCGCCCGCCCCGACGTCGTCGTCAACGCCGCCGCCTACACCGCGGTGGACCGGGCCGAGAGCCAGCCCGACCTCGCCTTCGCCGTGAACGCCATCGGCGCCGGGATGCTCGCCGCCGCCAGCGCCGCCCGCGGCCTGCCCTTCCTGCAGCTCTCCACCGACTACGTCTTCGCCGGCCAGGGCGGCGCCCCCTACGACGAGGACGCGGAGCCCGCCCCCCTCGGGGTCTACGGCGCCTCCAAGTTCGCCGGGGAGCGCGCGGCGCTGGTCACCAACCCCCGCACCCTCGTCCTCCGCACCGCCTGGCTGTGCAGCCCGCACGGGGGCAACTTCGTGAAGACGATGCTGCGCCTTGCGGGCGAGCGGGACGAGATCGCGGTCGTGGCGGACCAGCAGGGCGCGCCCACCTTGGCCGACGACCTCGCCGACGCCATCGCCCGCCTGCTGCCCCGCCTCGCCGCCGCCCCGGAGGGCGACCCCGCCTTCGGCGTCTTCCACCTCACCGGCGCCCCCCACGCCACTTGGCACGGCTTCGCCGCGGCCATCCTGGAGGGCGCCGCCGCGCGCGGCCGCACGGTGCCGCGCCTGCGCGCCATCACCACGGCCGAATACCCCACCCCCGCCCCACGGCCGCCCGACGCCCGCCTGAATTGCGATCGCATCCTGCGGGTGCACGGCATCGCCGCCGCCGACTGGCGCCATTCCCTCCCGCGCCTCCTCGACGCGCTCATCGGCCCCGCCGGGAACCCCAACGCCAAGGACACCGCATGACCCGCCCCGCCGCCCCGCCCACCAAGGGCATCCTGCTCGCCGGCGGGAGCGGCACGCGGCTCTACCCGGCGACGCTCGCGGTCTCCAAGCAGCTCCTGCCCGTCTACGACAAGCCGATGATCTACTACCCGCTCTCGGTGCTCATGCTGGCCGACATCCGGGACATCCTGGTCATCTCCACCCCGCACGACCTGCCGCTGTTCCGCCGCCTGCTCGGCACCGGGGAGCAGTGGGGCATCCGCCTGACCTACGCCGAGCAGCCCCGGCCGGACGGGCTGGCCCAGGCGCTCATCCTGGCCGAGGAGTTCCTCGCCGGCGCGCCCGCGGCCCTCGTGCTCGGCGACAACATCTACCACGGCCACGAGCTCGACGACCGCCTGGCCGAGGCGCGCATCGAGACGGGCGCCTCCGTCTTCGCCTACCGGGTCGCCGACCCGCACCGCTACGGCGTGGTCGAGTTCGACGGCGAGTTCCGCGCCCTCTCCCTCGAGGAGAAGCCGGCCGCGCCGCGCTCGGACTGGGCGGTCACGGGTCTCTACTTCTACGACGGCCGCGCGCCGGCCCTCGCCCGCACCCTGAAGCCCTCCGCCCGCGGGGAGCTCGAGATCACCGACCTCAACCGCCTCTACCTCGAGGAGGGCACGCTGCGCGTCATCCGCCTCGGCCGCGGCTACGCCTGGCTCGACACCGGAACCCACGACAGCCTGCTGGAAGCCGCCGAGTACGTGCGGGCCATCGAGAAGCGCACGGGCACGAAGGTCGCCGCGCCCGAGGAGGTCGCCTGGCGCCGCGGCCTCATCAGCGACGACGCGCTCCGCGCCCTCGCCGCCACCCAGAACAAGAGCGGATACGGCGCCTATCTCGAGGGCCTCGTCGGGGGTCGCTGAGGGGCACCGGCCCCCGGCAGAGGCCCTTCAGGCCAGGCCCGGCCCGTGCCCGTAGGACTGCTCGGGCGTCGCGTGCTCCTCCGCCACGCCGCCGTTCGGCTGCAGCGCGATGGCGCCGCGGCGGGCCAGCGCCGCCTCCAGCGTGTTCTCCAGCAGGCAGGCGATGGTCATCGGGCCGACGCCGCCGGGCACGGGGGTGATCCACCCCGCCCGCGCGCGGGCCGCCTCGAACTCGACATCCCCCGCCAGCTTGCCGTCGGCCCGGCGGTTGATGCCGACATCGACCACCACCGCCCCGGGCGCGATCCAGTCGCCATTCACCATGCCCTCGCGCCCGACGGCGGCCACCAGCACCTCGGCCCGGCGGCACTCCTCCGCGATGTCGCGGGAGCGGGAGTGGAGCATCGTTACCGTCGCGTCCGCGGCGAGCAGCAGGGCCGCCATCGGCCGCCCCACGATGGCGCTGCGCCCGAGCACCACGGCCCGCGCGCCGGGGAGCGCCACCCCCGCCTCCGCCAGCAGGTGCATGACGCCCTTGGGCGTGCAGGGCACGAGGCCGGGCAGCCCCGCCGCCAGCCGCCCCGCGTTGACGGGGTGGAAGCCGTCCACGTCCTTCGCGGGGTCCACCGCCTCCAGCACCCGCTGGGGGTCGATGTGCTTGGGCAGGGGGAGCTGGACGAGGATGCCGTCCACCGCCGGGTCCGCGTTCAGCCGGCGCACGACGTCGAGCAGCCCGCTCTCCGGCACGTCGTCGGGCAGCAGGATGGTCTCGCTGTCGAAGCCGGCCTCCTTCGCCGCCCGGTCCTTGCTGCGGACGTAGACGACGCTGGCGAGGTCATCCCCCACCCGGACCACGCGCAGCCCCGGGCGGAAGCCGAGCCCGGCGACCCGCGCCCCGAGCGCCGCGCGCAGCCCCGCGCCGATCGCCTTGCCGTCGAGGAGCCGCGCCGTCACGCCAGCCGCCATAGCGCCGGGAAGACGGTGACGTTGAGGAAGATGCGGAGCGCCTGCAGCAGCAGGATGAGCACCAGCGGCGAGAGGTCGATGCCCCCCAGGTCCGGCAGGAAGCGCCGGATCGGCTTCAATACCGGCTCCGTCACCCGCCACAGGAAGTCGCCGATCGTCCAGACAAGGCGATTCCGCGTGTCCAGCACGTTGAAGGCCGTGAGCAGGCTGAACACCGCCGAGATGATCAGAACCCAGACATAGAGGCCGATCACCTGATCGATCAGCCAGAAGATCGCCGTCATCCTGCCGCCCCCGAATCCAACCCGCGCTGTGTATGGCCGGCGCCAGGGTCCGTCCAGCCGGGGCGCGACGCGGAATGCGACGAGAGTGCTTGACGCCGCGGGGATGGCAGGGAATAAGCCCGCCACGCACCGGCCCCCAAACCGGCGCGGCCGATGGCACGGGGCTGTAGCTCAGTTGGGAGAGCGCGTCGTTCGCAATGACGAGGCCAGGGGTTCGATTCCCCTCAGCTCCACCATCCGCTCTACTAAGATACTGATCTCGCACAGCAAATCTCCTTGGAGTGGAAACCGGTTGCCGCCGGTTTCCACTCGCTGTTCACGTTTCACGCCTGGGCGGGCGCCCAAGGCGGGTGACTGCGGCTCTCGCCAGGTCCCGCTGGTTTGCCTCCTTCGTGTATCTTTCCACCTCCGCGAGGGTCAGGTGCCCGGTTATCGCGGCGATCTGGTGCGGGGTGCATCCCGCCTCGGCCAGCCTTCGCGCGGCGGCCTTCCGCAGCCCATGGGGTGACAGGCCCTTGCTAAGACCTGCCTTCGCCGCGCAATCGACGAACCAGTTATAGAAGCCGGTCGCCGTGAAGGGTTCCCCAGCCTGCGTGACCAGGAAGGCCAAGTGTCCCCCTTCGTGGGCAGCCATGGCGGCGCGCAGGGCGGCGTGGAGGGGGATGGCAAGCCGGGTGCCGGTCTTACTCTGCACCACCTCCACGCTGCCGCTCCGGACGTGCTGAGGCCCCATTCGGATCACGTCGCCGCGGCGTTGGCCGGTGTAGAGCAAGAGGGACAGGGCCAGCCTAGCGCGTGTGCCCAGTGGCCACCGCTCCTCGAAGGCCGCGATATCGGCCTCAGTCCAGGTCGCATAAGGCTTCTTCGTATAGCGCAGCCGCTTCACGAAGCGAGCTGGGTTGTCCTTCCGCCAGCCACGATCGAAGGCGTGCTGGAGCAGAAGCCGCAGCACGTTCAGCAAGGCGTTGGCCTGCGCTGGGGTACCGCTGCGTGCGTCTAGGATACCAAGCAAATGCCGGGCTTCCAGCGCGGCCACAGGCTTGTCTCCGTGGCTCTTGAGAAAGCTCTCTAGCAGCCTGCAATAGGTCCGCTGTGAGACAGGCGTGAGGGCGGCGAAGCGGTGCGAGCCGTACCAGCTCGCCGCGAGCGCCGACATGCTGCCGGCAGGGGCAAGGCCAGCGCCAACCGGCGGCGGCTTCTGATCCAAAGCCGACTGGTAGGCCACCATGAACTCGCGCGAGCCCGGCAGTCCAGGCAGCGTCACGCTGGGAAGGCCTGGCCGCCGGAAGTAGTGGTAAGGCCGCCCCTTCTTCACTACGCGGTGGACGTAGCGGAGGCGAAGGTCGGTCATGGCTAGGGGTCCCACGGGTTAGACGGGGAATTCTGCGCCGCGCGGCGGTCGTCAATCCACGCATCCAGGTCGTCCCGAACCCAACCGCGCACGCTAGCCGTGATGGTAACCGGACCGGGAATGTGACCCTCAGCCACTTCGCGATCGAAGAGGGACACGGACAAGTCTAGGTAAGCTGCCGCCTTTTCCCTGCGTAGCACTCGCGGCCAGTACGGGAGGGAGGCGGAGCCCTTCATGCGGCGGTCGGCCCCGACGTAGGCTGCTCTGCACGCGGGTTCCAACCCTCAATTTCTCGGATCTCGTCCGGGTCGAGAATGCCCGCGTCCACCGCGATCTTGTGCGACTGCCAGCGCGCCTCGGCGTCGCCGCGCAGCAGGTCGGACATGTCGATCTCGAGCGTGCAGTCGGCACTTGCGGTGCCGAACACGGAGCGGCGGAACTCGGCCTCGATCTTCCGTGCCCAGGGCGCCAGTGAGAATTGCGCGAACCAGCGGCCGGCCTCGCGACTGTTCGTGAAGGTACCGTGGCTGAGGTCCTGCACGATGGGCGGCGGCACCTGGAACAGGCGGCACAGCTCCTCCACCGTAAAGCGCCGCGACGCCAGCACCTCGGCGTCCTCTGGGCTGACACTCATGGGCTGGAACTTCATCCCCCAGGTCAGGATCGGCACTTGCCCTGCGTTTCGCGTTCCCACCCACCGTTCATCGATCGCGGTACGGAGGTCGCCCGCTTGCTCTCGGGTGAGCTTCTCGTCGGTCTGTAGGACACCGGAAGGTCGGGCTTGGTTCTGCCACTGCCAGCGCGCGAACTCTTGGAGGGCGATGGCGTTGCCCAGCACCTCGCGGGCGCGGCTGATCCGGCTGCGGCCGATCACCCCATCGTCGCTGCGGTCGCGGAGGTGGAACACCTCGTCCGCGAAGTAGCGCCGCACGCGCCCCTCGCCCTCCACCACGTCATAGGCGAGGCGGCCGGTGGGCAGGCGGTAGATCGAGAGCATGCCCCAGGGGAGCGGCTGGAGGGCGGTCACTCGCCCGGCCGCGTCGTAGTCGATAGCGGAGACCGCGTTACCGTGCAGCAGCACCTGGGCGAGGGTCCACTCCATCCAGTCCGGCCAGGTCTGGTCCGCGTTCGGCCGACGCGTGAGGCGGGAGACGGGATGATCCGCCAGCTCCACCCGCCCCTTGTCCACCAGCCGATAGACCCGCGGCGTCATGCTCGCCATGACGCTGGAAATGGCGTTGATGCACGCCAGCACGCCGGCCAGGTTCTCGGCCATGTGCGGGCTGACGTAGGCACCAGAGACCATGGGGCTGACGCCGAAGGCTGCCGCATAGCCGGGCGGGAGGCTGTGGGCGCTGCGGGTCTCGGCAGGCGCCTCCGGGCGTCCCAGAAGACGGGAGAGAAGGCCGGCCATCACAGCGTCTCCAGGAAGCGCTGGCGGGCCAGGGCGTCGCCCTGCGCGGCGCGGTGGCGGGCCTCAACCGTGGTGGCGCTGTAGGCGGGGAAGGCCTGCACGACGGACACCTCCAGCAGCTCCACCGCGCGCAGCTCGCGCCGGTCGCGGGCGGGCCAGGCCTCGTCCTTCGCCCGGAAGGTGAAGCTCATGCCGCCGAGGTCACGGCGCTCGGCCAGGGCGAGGATGTCGCGGCCGAGGCTGGTGTCGGGCACGTCGAGGGAGAAGTGCAACCCGCGGCTGTCCTCCGCCAGGCGAAGGGAGCCGGAGCCGGTGCGGGCCAGCAGCCGGCCCGGGTCGTGGTCCACCAGGGCGAGGATGTCGCCCCGGCTCGCCAGGGTCGCCCGGAAGGCGCCGGGCAGAATGGTCTCGGTGAAGGCGCCGATCTTCGCGGCCGCGCCGAACACCGCGGCATAGCCCTCCAGCCGGCGGCCGGCGGCGCGCAGCTCGGTGGCTGCGCGACACTCCAGCCCGTCCGGGTAGCGCGCCGCCGCGCTCACGCCGCGATGTCCTTGATGGCGGCGAAGCTTTCCGGGTGGCGCACGCCGATGTCGCAGGTTAGGGCCGTGCGGACCATGACGTTGCCGCGCGAGTAGGGCCCCTCAGCGTAGGGGTTCACCAGCACGTCCAGCTCGCTCCAGAAGGCAATCACTAGGTCCGACCAGTTGCCGTAGATGACAGGCGAGAGGTTCGTGCCCGTGCCTTTCGTCAGGGTGCTCGGGACCGCGTTGGTGAAGGCCTGGGGCGTGGCCTGGAACACGGTGGCGAGGCCCAGAGGGTTGCCCGCCGTGTCCTTCAGCTTGCCGGCCGCGCGGCGCACCTTCGTGTTGCTCAGGAAGGCCATGTTGCCGCCCGTGGCGTTAGCGTCGTCCACGGCGCCGATCAGGTCGGCCAGGGCGTCATAGGTCAGCGCGCCGCCGTTGGCGCCGATTGCCACGCTGCCGATGCCCGGGGTGTTGAGCACGCCGCGCGGCTGGTTGTTCGTGCCGGTGCCGGCGATCGCGGCCACGTCGAGACCCTCGGCCAGCACCCGTGCCTGGTCGTCACGCACGAGCTGCTCGGCGTCCGGGCTGGTCTGCTGCAGCATGTTCCGGCTGAGCTCGGTGATGACGCCCAGGTGCTTCGGCGCGAGGGTCACGCCGTTGAACTCGGGATCCGACACCGGGAACGGCGAGTTTTCCGCCACCCAGCCGGCCTGCACGCTCTTGCTCAACCCGGGGAGGATGACGTTGCCGCCCGTCAGGCCGGCGAGGACGCGAGCGCCGAGGCGGCGCACCACCGTGGCATTGCGCAGCCGGTCGATGAACTGCTCCGGCCGGTAGTCGGCCGCGATGAGATTGCCGCCGGGCCCGCCGGACGGCAGGGCCGTGGTCAGCACGCGCTGCTCGGCGTTGCCCAGGCGCATGTCCCAGAACAGGCCCTCAGCCCGGCGGCCACTGCGGCGCTCCACTTCCTGCGAGAGCTCCCGGGCGCGAGCAGCCCGCTCGTCGGCGGCCCCCATCTGCGCCCGCATGGTGTCCAGTAGGCCGATGCCGGCGAAGGCGCGGTCGAAGTCGCGGTCGCCTGTGCCGCCCAGCGGCGTGCCAGCGGCGCGGCGCTCGGCCTCGTCCAGGGTGGATTGGCGGTCGATGCGCTGCTCGAGCGTGTCGAGCTCGGTCTTGTGCGCGTCCCAGCGGGCGCGCTGCTCGCGCGAGAGGTCGCCGTTATCGCCACTCGGCTTGTCGTTGAGGGCGCGCAGCTCGGCCGCAATGGCGGAGCGCCGCTCCAGCATTTCACGAAGGGTCACGGAAGGTACTCCTGATCGGGAATGCCTTCGCGACGGGCGGTACTGCGAGGAGGCCATAGAGCCTCATGGCTTCGGCGAGCATTTCCGCTCGGCCGGGAAAGCTCCGCAAAATGATCCGCGCTTCGCTGCTGGAGCAGCGGGGCGGGCGGAGGAAGGGACGGCCGAACTCATCCAGTGCGACTTCAAAGCCGCTGATAAGCCAGGGACCGTCCTCAAGGGTGAAAACTGCCAGCGTGCCTCGGCTCGCCTCGCGCGAGTTGGGCGCGACTTTCCGGATGGCGACGATGGTAGGTGTGGTCATCCCTGGAGCGCAGCCCGCACGCGACGATGTAGGAAGTTCACCCAGACGATCACGGCGATCTCCTGACGTCCCTGGGCGGATTGCGAACTCCAAAGAAGGTCTAGAAGCTTCGTTTCGTCCGTGACGTTGATGGTCTTGCCGGTGGTCCGCTCTGCGTAGCCGACCAGCAGCGTAAGACCTTCGGGGTAGAGTTGGCCCGGCGAACGCATCTGCTGGACCGCTTCCTCCAGGCATTGATCGCCCACAAAGCCGGCAGCGGTGTCTCCAGCGTCGGAGAAACCGAGCGAAATGTCCGCGGCTCGCCGCGGAGCCAACCCCATCCTGACCAGTTCCGCCGTGATGGCGATCTGCAGGACCCGGTTGAAGCTGAACAAGAGGGGGCTGCCCCTGCCGCCGCGTTCGCTGTCGCCCCTATCCTTCTTCATCAGAATTATGGGCGGGTCGCGCATCATCCAGTTCTTAAGGGTGCTCAGGTTGATGTCTGCGGCCTGGCACACCTGCTCGCTGGTGTATCGGTCCTGGTAGTCTGTGGGGTCGGACGGCATGGCAGGGTCTCCGTTAGAACTAAAGTTTACACTGAAACTCAAGAAGTGCAATAGGAAACTCTGACGTGCAATAGCGCAGTGGCGGTCAGCCCATAAGCCTGCCACTTGCGCGTGGGTGCATTGACCCGAGTTCCGGGGCCGGATGGGCTTGCCCATCTGTTCGCATTTCGGCAAGGATCGCTCGGCAGTTTTGGAGCGATTATGCGCGTTCCGGTTGTGTTAGCCGTACTTACGAGCCTTGTATTAAGCTTTGAGGTGCACGCCCAAGGTTTTGCATCGGGCGACCGGGCACAACCGCAAACTAGGCTGGAAAACGGAAACAATTATCTGCCGGCCTGTCGAGAATTCGCGAATAACAGCCACGCTGGAAATGCTTACATGAGAGGGAGCTGTTATGGTCGGGTGGCGGCGATCTTCGACGTAAGTAAATACCTTGGAATTTGTGCGCCTGACGGCGTTTCTGGCGGCCAGATGGTTTCAGTAGTCGTCCAGTACTTGGAGCGAAATCCCGCACGGTGGCATGAAGCCATAACGGTGCTGATCATTGACGCAATGCAGCACGCGTGGCCGTGTGGACGTCGCTGAGGCCAGTATTACTGCACAGCAGACTTTTATTTCATTTGCAGCGGGTCGGTACGAACGCGCGGCCCACTGCGTATCGTCGTGCCAAAGCGTTAGAAGCCGCCCGTGCGCTGGTAGTTCTCCAAGCAGGCATTTCGCGTCTGCGCCCCTGTCGCTGTCGCCTCTAAGTTAAGGATAGAGCGGGGATTGTTGTAGGCAGCCTCCATCTGAGCGCCTCGTGCCTGACAGGCGTATAGAGTCTGCTGATCACGGGTGGCGCGCGCCTCGTCACCACGCAAAGCGAGCTGCTCGCGACGTCGACGCTCAATAAGGTTGGACAAGCGAGCTTCCTCTGCAGAAATCCGCTGCTCGCGAGCCTCACGAGACTCAGTGCGGAGTTGCCTGCTGGAACTTTGGGGAAACGCCGCAGCGTCCACGTTGGCGGCCGCGGCGCGACGCACTGCTGCGGTGTAGTCGGGAGAATTGGTGAGAGCACGAGCGAGCAGTTCGTTTTCTTGGGTGACACTGGGTGATCCAGAGGGGACCGGTCCGGTGAACCCACCTCGTCGCCATCGGTACTCCTCAACTTCCTGGTCCCGCCGGGCGAGATCGGCTTTCACCGCGGCCAACTCCTCGGGACTAGTGCTGCCATACGGCACACGGGGTATATCCATGTTCAGAGCAGGCGATTTAGGTGCGCACGCTGTCATAAAGAGCAGCAAAGCAAAAGCGACCAAGCGCATGGCGCTTCCTTTCATTTAAGTGCAGCGACTAATATAAAGTAGGAAAGAAGAGCCATGGCAGAGCGCCGCGACTGGGAGAGAGCGAAGAAGGACCGCCACATGAAAATGGTGGGCAGTTCCCCAATCGCGCCTGAGGATCAAACTCTTCATGGTGGTAGACTACCTTCCTCCCCCTCTGCCTCGAGCATACCTGCTGGACCTAGCAAACCGAAGAGTGCCGTCGCCTCACTGATGCCTCCGCCTGCTTGGCATGTGACACGCGGCGAGCGGCGGAAGATCGCCAGCCAGAGGTTGAAAGCAATCCTCAAGGCGACTGGCTTAGTGCCAGGTCGCGGTGTTCAAGACGACAAGAAGTAGCTCGATGGGATCGTACGCTTACTACCATTACCCCACCAGCATCCCCGCGAAGGCGTAGGCTGGCGCCGGTGTCGAGGTCGTCAGGAGGACCAGCAGGGAGTAGGGGTGCGGCCAAGAAGGCCTGATTCCCAGTGGAGGCTTCCAGGCGATACGGGCTCAGCAGGATTAGCACGCACGCTCTGGACACATGAATCCTGTTGTGATTCTATGCTGGAGGTGGCGACCGCCGCCGTGCCTGGTCAGGGCATCAAGGCCTCAGCGTGCTAGCGCTTCGGCCAAGAACGGCAGTGGGAGTTAACAAACTCCCATTTGCCATGGCGAAACCGGATGTAGTTGATAACCGACACCGGTTTCGGCCACGAACAAACTGCACTCATCGTCATTCTCCTGTGAATGCCGGGGCCTTAGGCCCCGGCCTTAGGGGCACCCCTTGTGCCCCCCGGCATAGGCTCGGGGGTGCTTCACGGAAGAATCGGCGACGGTCGCCACGTTCACCATCACCACTCCCTGCCCGTTCGTCAACGCCCTTCTTGCGGCGTTTGGCAAAGAATCTCTGTTGAGTTGGTTAGTGGTGACTTAGAGTCCCCTCAACGGCCTCGGCAGCCGGACGCACCAACGCCCCAGAGTGGAGCAAACTATGGCAACGCCCCCGTTCGAAGTTTGGGCCCGAAGTGAGATCACCCGCCTGAGGAGTGAGGCCGACGCACTTGAACGTTCGTTGGCGCGATACCTCGACGCGACCGGCAGCGGCACTGCTGAGCGGGTGCTAGGCCGCCGCACATCGTCACCGGACGCAACCCGTGTCGGCACACGTCCCCCCCGAACCAGCAAGTATGAGCCGCTGATCGAGGCTTGGGCACGGGCGTCCGGTGACACAGGCATCAGTGTCGACCAAATGGCAGAGATTGCCGCGGACGCGGGCCAAACGCTCGAGCGCAACATCCTCCGCAGCATCATATTCTTGCAGAAGAAGCTAGGAAGGGTCGAAGCAGCAGGGGATCGTTACGTTTGGCATCTACACCAACCCCCTTCCAAGATGGAGCCTAGATCCGAAGGCGCAGAGAGCGTTGGTGAACAGGCAGCTTAGATGAAGCCATCGATTACGCTGTCCAGATTGTGGTTCGCGGTGGCGGCTCTGGCGGCAACAGCGGACCAATCGCCACTTTGAGCTGCAATAGAAGAGCTCGAGTACGGTTCGTTACGGTCGGCAGCCGCTTCATACCTGATGCTAGACCCTGCCCAAGGAAAGCTCCGGGCGTGTTTGCGAGCCGCAAACGCCCAAGCGGACGCGAGAGGTCTCCACCAGGATTAATCAGCAATCAAAGCAACAACGAAGGGCTAGAAGTGCCCGTTCTAGCGCAGTTTTTTATCAAGGGGAAAAAATCCCTGCGTGACCCCAGCTGCGGTTGCACCCCCCTCCAGCTTCGAGAAATTTGGTGATTACCCCCTGAGCATTCATCAAAAAGGGGGTCCGCGACGTGCGCGTGACCCCCTGGGCGGTTTCCACGTCTCCAGCGCGGAGAGATCCTCAAGACGCAGCGTTCCGCTTAGGAAGCCACGCGAACGCGCTCGTCGGAGTGCATAGGTCAGCCAGTGGCGCTAAGTCCCAACCCACATCATGGCCCAGATCAGCGCGCACCAGAACGGTATAGCGAAGAGGAGCCCGAACAGAACGCCACTTAGCAGAGCCTCTGTGGGGTTCTCTTCAACCTCCCATTCAGGTCGAGTGTCATCCATGGTGAGGGCGCTGCGATTGCTCCAGGTCGCGGCATCTTCTTGTTGCCTCATCCAGCGCCCACCCTTCATCGTTGTTCTTGTTCTGCCGTTCACAACTCTCGGTTTAGCGTAACGACTGCCTCAAGAGTGCTCAACCCCCTCCTCCAAGTGCCCTCGCCAAGCGCCGCAGCTCCGCCACCAACTCCGATTTGTCGGCGTGGTAGCGCTCAGGGTCGCGGTGGCTGGGGGATAGCCTTGTCAACCTCTCTGCCAGTCCTTCCAGGGCGACCGCTGGAGCGGGGGAAAGCGCGTGGGGCGTGTGGGGTGGGTCTAAAGACCCCCCCCACGCACCCCACGCACCCCACGCAGTTTCCTCAGAACAGCCCACGCGGCTTCCCACGCGAACCCCACGCACCCCACGCGGCGCGGTCACAGAAGCCACACCAGGTCTGCGGTCAGGCCGATTTTACCCCTATCTTTCAGAGCATTCAGCGCTTCCCGCATTCGGTCGCGATCCTTCGCGGTCAGATTTCCGTCTTGGTCCAGCTCGAACTTGCCAACCCCACGCAACCCCACGCGCACCTGATCACGCGTCAGGGTGAGCACCCCACGCATATCCGGAAGAGGCACCCTGGTTGAGGCCAAGCCGGGCTCCGCAAAGAGGTTGTGCAGGTCACGCAGCCAGCCGGCTTGGCTCTCATTCAGCGGCTTCCCTTTCGGCTTCTTCGCTTCCTCCTGGTCGAGCTCCACCGCTACCGGCCGGCGGATCGCGTCGCCATCCTCATCAATCCCCAGCTCCTCGAGGCAGATGCCAAAGTCGAAGGCGTGCCCACTCGGGCCGTTCCGGTTCTTCCCGAAGGTCACACGTCGGGGCTGGTCGTCTTGACCCTCCACCCGCATCGTCACGTCGCAATCGCCGTTCAGCAGACCGTGCCCACGCGGTGTGAGCCCTTCCTTCGGCGCGTGATGGATTGCCACCACTGCCGGCTTCGGGGCGCCTCGCTCGGCTTCGTCAGCTAAGCTGCGGAGAGTGCGGACAGCCTTTCCCATGTCCCGTGCCTCGTTCTCCTCCATACCGGGGAAGGCTGCGGCGATGGTGTCCACAAAGATCACGTCGGGCTGTAGCCGCTTAATCTCGGCCCGCAGCTCCTTGAGGTCGCGACAATCCAGGTTCTGCAGGTCCATCGGGACCGCAATCATGTGCAAGCCGTTCACTGCGCCATATCGCTTCCGCAGCGCGACGAGCCGCACCTCCATGTCCGCGCCGGCCTCGGCCGCGATATAGAGCACTCGGCACTTGCGGGTGCGGCGGCCAAAGACACGGCGCCCATCGGCCAGCGCGTACGCCATAAGCGGCCCCAAGAGGCTCTTGCCGCAGCCGGGCTGCCCGAAGATCAGAGCCAGATCGCCGGGCGCCAGAATGCCTTTGACGTAGTAGCTGCTGGCGTGGTCGAGCCGGCAATCATTGAAAGAGCGGGCCCAGAACTTCGGAGTGTGGCGGGTGCCGGTCGCGCCCACCTCCTCCAGAAGCTCCTCTGGGGTCTTCTGATAACCGTCCATCACGCGGCCCTCCACGCAAGGTCGGCGAAGTCGCTCCCGGCCGGGGCCGCGGTGATGCGGGCTAGGCGCCCGGCCTTAGCCCACCGGCTCGCACACTTCCGGGCGGCTCCCAACCCGGCGCCACGATCGTCGCTGTCAGCGAAGACGGTCAGCTCCTCGATACCGTTCAGCACGGGAAAGCCGGCGATGCTGCCGGCGTCACCGGCCGCCCACACCGGCGCCCATTGGAAGTGCTGCATGGTCGCAAGGGCCGTCTCGATCCCTTCCGCCAGCCCCAAGCCCTCAGCCACCTCTTCATCCGGCACCAGGCGCACCACGCCGGCGCGGCCCAGTTTGATCTTCGCGCCGGCCCCTTCAGCCTTCTCGCTGCCGTCTGGCCGCAAGTAGGTCACATGCACGCCCAGCGGCTTGGCCGTCGCCGGATCGGTCATCTGAGCCAGCATCGCCGGACCGGTCAGCCCGTTCGCCCGGTTGCGCCAAGCCGCAGGGTGGAAGCGCAGCGGCGCGTCATCCGGCAAGGTCAGACGGCGCGAGGCGAGATAGACCGGCACCAGCGTTCCGGCAGCAGGGCTCGCCTCCTGCCAGAGCCGCCGGCCCAGGTCGGCCGATGCGGGCTCCAGGGTCGGCCCAGGAGCAGGCTGTGACGCGCACCGGGGCATCTCAGGCGGTAGGGGATGCCCCCGACCCTTACTTATTCCGAGCCAGCCCAGAGCCCAGTGATAGGCCGTCCCCATGCTGGTGCGGTGAAGGTGCGCGACCAGCGCCAGAGCGTCCCCGCCCTCCCCTGCTTCGTGGTCGAACCAAGAGCCACGCTTCGGGCCGGAGGCGACAACTGCGAGACTGCCACGGTTGCGAAAGCGCCACTGGTCGCCCTGCCGCGCCGTCGGCTCGGTGCCTACCAGCTCCCATGTCAGCTGCTCAATCTGCGTCGCCAGCAGCTCCGCAACCTCACCAGCGGGAACGAACCGCTGGCCCTCACGCGTCGCGCGCGCTAAATGCGATGGAGCGTCGCTACGGTTTCCAGAGGCCTCGCAAGCCTCTGTAATCCCTTGAGACCGAATGTGGGCAGTTTCCAGCCTAAGGCATTGATCTGACTGAGGTGAGGGCTTCCCCTCAGCTCCACCATCCCCCTTTCTCGCACGCTGTTATCGAAGAGCATTCCCCACGACTCCGGCGCACGGTGCCGGACGTGGGACTGCCCCCGCCGCAACCCGGCGCTTGTCCGCCATCCCCCGGTGATGGCGTTGATCTTGCGCGGGGCACGCGCCCCGTCAGGCCACCGTGAAGGGTTGAATAAGGAAGCGCCTCCGGCTCATCGGCATCACCTCGGTGACGAGGGACGGGCCTTGCCGGAAGCCTGCACGACGCGCCGCCGCGGAAAGCGGTCTGCCGGGCCGGCGTCCGAGCGGCGCCTGCCGAAAAAGTCATGACCGCCCACGACCCGCCGGGACACGCGAAATTGCCCCTCCTCTCGAGGGGCCCTCCCACTGGCCCAGCACGGCCCGAAATCCCGCGAGCGGCCCTTTATCGCTGGCACCACCCGCACCAGCACGCCGGCGATGGGGCGCCCTGAGCAGGACAGCCGGCCGCGCCAGCCCTCGCGCCAAGCTAGGCGAGGCGGGCCGGAGCCGCCGGTTGCCTGCCCGCACCGGGTATGAGCATGGCTCATTCGTGACGCCTGTGTCATGGAGCCAACGTGCCAACCGATCCCACCGCCGGGCCGCCGGTCGAGCTTTCCATCGTCATCGGCACGCGCAACCGGGCCGCTGCCCTGGCGGAGACGCTGCGCGCCCTGGCGCTCCTCCGGAGCAAGCACGCGTTCGAGATCGTCCTCGTCGACAACGCCTCCACCGACGCGACCGCCGAGGTGATCCGCCAGGCTGACGATTGCGGCGGGCGCCTGCGCTACGTCTTTGAGGGCGATCCCGGCCTTGGCGCGGCGCACGACACCGGCTGGCGCGCCGCGCGGGGCCGGATCATCGCCTTCACCGACGACGACTGCTACCCT
The DNA here is from genome assembly GCF_006438825.1 of Muricoccus nepalensis. Classification (GTDB taxonomy): domain Bacteria; phylum Pseudomonadota; class Alphaproteobacteria; order Acetobacterales; family Acetobacteraceae; genus Roseomonas; species Roseomonas nepalensis. Next base: position 8,593 of record NZ_RCZP01000057.1, on the reverse strand, counting down.
GACCCAACCTACGTGGACGCGGTTGTCGAGGCGTTCCAGCGGCGGCCCGAGGCGGGCTGCATCGGCGGGCGCATCCTCCTGCACGACCCCGACGACCTGCCGGTCACCATCGACCTGCGCGAGGCGCCCGTGCGCTACGCGCCGCGGGAGTTCGTCGCGGCGGGCAGCCTCCACGGCGCCAACCTCTCCTTTCTTCGAAGCGCGCTGGAGGCAAGCGGCGGCGTCGACCGCCTGGTCGGCACCGGCACGGCCTTCCAGTTCGAGGACATCGACAGCGTCGCCGCGGTCATCTGGCTGGGCATGCCCGCCTGGTTCGATCCGGCGCCGGTCGTCCGCCATCACCACCGCCGCCGGGGGCAGGAGGCCCTCCACCGGCTCTTCCTCGGCTACGACCACGGCCGGGGCGCCTACTACGCCAAGTACATCCTCCGCCCCGACAGCCGCGCGGCCTACCTGCGGGCCTGGTGGGCCATCACGTGCGGGTACTGGACACGCCACGGCCTGGTGCGGTTTGGCCGGGAGCTGCGCAGCTTCCTGGCCTACCTGCGCTTCCGGAAGGCCTACCTCGCCCTCGCCGCCTCCCTCCCCCTCGCGGCGCTCTGCTACGCGGGATTCGCCGCGCTCATCTCGCTGCGCATCGTGCGGAAGCGCTGGAACCTGTAGCGCGGCCCGCGGCGGACGTGGCGACATGCCCAGGGGAAGGCCGGCCGGCGCGGGCGCACCACCCGCGACCGATCGACACCGTCCGCCGCTCCGGCGCAGGCGGAACGCAACCCTGCCAGGGACCGTGAGCGAAGCGCCCGCCTTGCCATGACCCGTCGGTTCCACTCCTTCCGGGAGGTCCTCCGCCGCGCCGCCATCCCCGGCCAACCCGGCCTGATCCGGCACCTCTCCATCCCGCGAACCCTGCTCGCGGCCTGGCGGAACGGGGCGTGGAAGGCCTGGGTCTACCGCGGGGCCTCGGTCGTCCTGCGGCGCGGCAGCCTCGCCGGGCCGGGGATGCTGGTTCTCGGCGCCCAGTGGCCAGGCGGCATCCACCGCCCCTCGCGCATCGTCGTGCGCGACGGCGCCCAATGCCTCCTGGAGGGCGACTTCTGGATCAACGAGGGCGCCCGCGTGACCCTCGGGAGCGGCTACATCAACTCGGGCGCCAACATCTCCGTCTCGGGCTCGCTCACCATCGGCCACGACGTCGCGATCGCGGAGAACGTCACGATCTGGGACGCCGACGGCCACGCGATCGAGGGACGCCCGACCGGGCCGCAGCCGGTCGTCATCGGCAACCACGTCTGGATCGGCTTGAACGCCACGATCCTGAAAGGGGTGACGATCGGCGACGGCGCGGTGATCGCGGCCGGCGCGGTGGTGACCCGGGACGTGCCGGCCGGCATGCTCGCCGCCGGCGTCCCCGCGCGTCCCGTCCGCCCCATCGAGTGGTCCTGAGCCGCGCGCGAAGCCGAGCCCGCCCGGCGGGCCATCCCCGGCCCAGTCGCCATCCCGACCGGGATCGGCCGGGGGCGCCCCGGCATCAGCCCGTGCCCCCGCGCAGCATCCCGCTCGATCGAGGAGTCACGGCAGGCCCGGCGCGGCCAGCTTCTGCCGGTTGGCCGCGACGACGCGGCCCCGGCAGCCGTTGATGGTGTCGGCGACGCCGCTCCAGATCGTGCTCTCGAGAAGCCACCACGGCTTGCTGGTGAGCACGTAGGTGAGGGTCATCGCCTCCGGGTCGAAGGCGAAGGTCATGACGACGGTGGCGGGCTCGGTGGTCGTGGCGGTCCCGGTGTTGGCGCCGACGGGGGCGTAGACGGTGCCGTGCGTCCTCTCGCTCATCTCCCTGACGCAGCCGAAGACGGCCGAGTTCACGCCGTGATAGACGGTCGGGCCGGTGTTCATGGTGATGCCTCCGGGCAATTGGGGAAGGTCGTCGTCACGGGTAGTGGATGGACCGGTCGAAGGACTCGTAGCTGTCGACGATGAAGAAGATGCGCCAGGCGCCGCTGTTCGGGTCGATGCTGCGCGGGTCCACCTGCGGGTAGTTCGAGGCGGGCGCGCGCGGGGCGCAGAGGCGAAGCTCCTGCGTCCAGTAGTTCGGACCCATCGCGGGCCACGTCTCCGAGCGGATCGACGTTGACGGGCGCGGGGGCGGCAGGAAGTAGATCTGGAAAGTGTACTGGCTGATCATCGTCGGAGCGTGGAGGCCGCCGAACCCGCCCCATCCATCCTTGAGGCCGATCGACCACACGTCTTGGGTGTCGACCGAATCCGTGGTCTCGGTCGAGTAGGTCCCGCCCGCGAGGAACTTGAACGAGAATTCCTCGATGGCGATGCCGAAGATCGAAGCCCCCCCGCCGCCGCTCACGCCCGCGTAGATCTCGGCGTCGAGCATCCAGCTCGATTCGACGAAGCGCTGCTTCGCCTCGCTGTAGGTCGCGTCCTGCTGGCCGCCGCTCGAGATCCACGTCACCTCGATGCAGTTGCTTCCGTCGCCAAAGCGGTAGGCGTTCGGGATGATGACGTCCGCGACGTAGTTCTTTCCGGGATAGCCGATCTTCTCCATCTGCCGGTCGATCCTCTCCTGCGTGTAGGAGGAGAGATCGCCCGGCCGCACGGCGTAGGGTAGGATCGGCTCGCCGCCGCCGTCCGTGAAGCGGCTGGAGACCATCGTGAACAGGGGAGCGCCCTGCGCCGCCGTGCCATCGGTGCCATCGGCGACCGCCGTCCCGTCCGCGTCGAGGAAGCGGTACGCCGTGCAGTGGAAGGACACCATGCGGCCGAAGGCGGTGCCCCGCGGATCGACGGTCTGCGTCGGGCGCTGGCCGTCCAGCGACGAGTTCTGGCTCTGGGAGACGATGCTCGACGTGGTCGTGCCGTCGGTCCTGATGGATCCCATGCCCCCCTTGAGGGAAACATCCCAGGCCGGGCCGATGCCCTTCGTCGCCTCGCCTTCCGTCTTGAAGCCGACCGTCCAGGAATTGGTGACCGAGTGCGTCTGGTCGACCGTGCTGGCGTGGCCGTATTCCAGGGTGGCGAAGACGGTCGGGCCGGCGGCGAACTCGTAGTCGGCGAAGTTGACGCTCGGCACGGGGATCGGCCCATCGACGATGCCCTGGACGATGATCAGGTCGCTCGGGTGCGGCGGTCTCGGCTTGCCGAGCCCGATCGTGCCGTAGTCCGGGCACACCTGCGCGGTTCCGTAGCGGTCGACCTGGCCGTACTGCTGCCCCGTGCCGTCGCCGTAGAACATGAAGCGGTAGACGGCATGGGCGATCCAGGTGCCGTCGTCCGCCGGGGTGATTTTCGTGTGCATGTCGGTGAAGAAGGCGAAGGCCGGCTTCGCGGCGACGATCGACGGCGTCAGCAACGTCACGTCGGCCTTCGGCAGCAGCGGGTCCGTCCCCGGCCGCGGCACGGCCCAGGTCGAGTAGGTCGACAGGTTCACCCGCCCCGCCGCGGGCGCGGTCGCGGCGGTGCAGATCCGGCCGGCCGGGTCCCGCGTGACATCAACCCCTTGCGGCGCCGGCCACCCGCCCGCGTCGCCGTAGTCGATGCGGTAGGAGGCGACGCTGCCATCCGCCGCGAGGACGCTCGTGAGCGGCACGAGCAGCGTGGCCGGCAGCTCCGAGTCGATGGGCGCCAGCGTGATCCAGAGCGCCGTGCTGGGTGTCCCCGGCACCGGGCTGTTCGGATCGTCCTTCTTGTTGGCGACGGTGAACGCGTCGGCGCCGATGCTCGTGCCGAAGGAGGGAAAGCTGAAACCATCGCCGAAGGGCGGCGCCGGCCGGGGGCCTCCCCAGATGTCGGTGCGGGCCTTCCAGTGGCTCGTGCCCGCCTCGAGATCGGCGACGTTGAACGTCCCGATGAAGAGCGTCTGCCCGCCCGATCCCCACCAGGCGGACACCATCGGGCAGGCGAGGAGGAAGGTGGACTCGTCCAGCCCGATCAGGCTGACCTCGGTGTCCCCGGCGGTGGCGAATCCCTCCGCCGACGCGTCGCCGGTCGCGACGAGGGTGAGCGGTGCCTGCCAGCCGGCCTTCCCATCGTCGCCGAGCCGGTACTGGGACACCATGAGCGCGCCGCCGGTGTCGATCCAGCAGAGGACCAGGGCATCGCCCACCCCGGCCAGGGCCGGCGTCGACCGGCAGGCCGGGCGCGACCCGTCCGGCATGGCGAGGGCCGCGGCCGTCCAGTTCTTCGCCACGCCGGCGGCGCCGCCCTCCAGGTCCAGCGCCTTGCCGTCCGTCACGAGGGCCAGGGTGGCGCAGGCCATGCCGTCGGGCCCGCCGCCGACGAGCCACAGCTGGTCGCGGAAGACCGCCGCGGCCGGCGTGACGGCGCTGGCCCAGGCGGCCGGCATCGCGAACTCGCCCGATCGGTACGCGGCGCTGGCCATCGACTCACCCCTTCCGCAAGCGGCTGGACGCCGGGTTCACTCGGCCGGCGTGATCTTCTCGTACGTCACGGTGGCGCTCAGCGTCGTGTAGTCGCTCCGGTAGTTCGCCATGTGCGCGTCGCCGGACTGGTAGACGAGGCCGCCCCCGTCCGTGGACAGCCCGTAGCAGTCCCAGCCGGAGTAGACGTAGACGGCGATCCAGCAGCGCGCGCCCGTCGGGATGCTGCAGTTGCCGATGTCCATGGTGCCGCTCGAGCCCCAGCTGATGCGGTGGCCCTGCGGGTCCCAGACCGGGCCGTGCTGCTTCTTCGAGGGATCGGTCGGATCGATCCAGATGACGCCGATCCAGGCGTCGTAGGCCCCGTGGTTGGTCAGGTGGAACCGGCTGATGTTCGGCATGACCTCGTCCTTCGTTCGAGAGACATCGGCTCCTGGCAGTCCCGCCCCAGGAAGGGCCTTCGCAAGGCGTTCAGCGCGTGGCGAGGCTGGCGAGCAAGGCGTTCGCGCCGGCCACCAGCCCGGCGAAGGGCGCGAAGTCGAGCCGGTTCATCACCACGAACACGCCCGCGTCGCGCCCCGGCGCGAAGGCGACGTAGCTCATGAAGCCGACCCCGGCGCCGCTCTTCGCCACCAGCAGCGGCCGCGTTCCCGCGGCGTCGCTGATCACCCAGCCGAGGCCGAGCCCCGACATCGGCGCGGCCTCGTCGAAGCCCGCCGCGATCGGCATCGCCTGCCGCGGGCGGTAGACGGCGTGGCTGAGCGCGCGCGTCCCCTCGGGGTCCCCCAGGTTCCGCCGCAGCCATCGCCGCATGTCGTCGCCGGTGCTGTAGAGCCCGCCGCTGGCCGCGGTGGCGGCCGTGTCGACGCAGGGTCCCGCCCCGCCCAGGCCGGTCCCGGTCATCAGCCGGGCGCATTGCTCCTCCGTGGGGGAGACGGTCGTGTCCGTCATGCCGGCCGGCGCGGTCACGCGGTCGCGCAGCAGCGCCGGGTAGGCTTGGCCGCTGGCCTCCTCCATGGCGTCGCCGAGAAGGTCGAAGCCGACGTTGGAATAGGCCGCCATCGTGCCGGGCGCCCAGCGCAGGGGGTTGCCGTCGAGCCAGCGCCAGCGCTCGGACCGCGTCGGCCAGGTGCGCGGCGCCCGGTCGGCCGGCGCGTCGCCGATCTCGCGCGGCAAGCCCGCGGAATAGGTGGCGAGGTCGAGGAGGGTGATGGGCCGCGGCCCGACCTGCTGCACCGCCCGGCCGCCCGCGTGCCGCGCCAGCGTGTCGGTCAGGCGCAGCCGGCCCTCGGCGACGAGCGAGGCCAGCGCCTCCGTGGCGAGGACCTTGGAGACCGAGTTCAGCCGGAACAGGCTGCGGCCGTCGGGCGCGCGGCCGTTGCCGCGCTCCGTCTCGCCGTAGCCAAGCACGAGGCTCGACGCCCCGCGCACGGCCACCAGCACCAGGCCCGGCGCGCCGGACTCGCCGAACAGGACGTAGCCGGGAAACTCGACCGCTTCCCGGAGCGCCGCGTCCGCGTCGGGCGGATCGGCCGCCGCGCCGTGCGCGAGCAGGGCGAAGGAGAGACCAGCCACGGCGAGGCGCAGCCAGGACAGCCGCCCGGCCCGCGGCCCGGTGGCCGGAGGGCTGTCCAGGGGCGGGCCGTGCCGGACGCTCATGGCTGCGGCGGCAGGCTGCGAAGATAGGCGACGAGGTCCGACAGCTCCTCCCGGGTCATGCCGGCATAGGCCCCGAAGGCCATCGGGGGCATCAGCGGCCGGCCATCGGCCGAGACGCCGCGCGTGATGGCCGTGACGATCTGCGCGTCGGTCCAGCCGCCGAGCCCGTGCGCGTGCGGCGTGAGGTTGCGCGCCACGGAGACGCCCCAAGGGCCGCGGAACTCCATCCCGCCGGCGCCGAGGCGGCCGCGGTCGTTCTGCCCGGTGGGCAGCATGGGGGTGTGGCATTCCATGCAGTGCGCCACGGCGTTGGCCAGGTACTCGCCCCGCGCCACGGCCGTGTCCGCCGGCTCCGGCACGCTCCCGACCGGCGGGCCGTAGGCGGGCGGCAGGCTGATCCGGTAGACGCTGCGCTCCAGCGGGTGGCGCACCGGCGGCACGGTCCGCAGGAAGGCGACGATCGCCGCGAGGTCGCGGTCCGACAGCCCGCGGTAGAGGGCCATCGGCATGGGCGGCCCGATCAGGCTGCCGTCGGGCCGCAGCCCCTCGCGGATGGCGCGGCCCAGCTCCGCGTCGGTCCAGCGGCCGACGCCGGTCTCCGGGTCCGGGGTGATGTTGGGCGCGACGGCGCGGAAGGGCGGCTCGTCGAACACCGTGCCGCCCGCCAGGGCCATCCCGGGAAGGGGTCCCTGCGGGCCGAGGGGCGTGTGGCAGTTGCCGCAGGCGCCCGTCACCTCCACCAGGTGCTTCCCGCGCGCGAGCAGCGCCGCGTCCTGCGCGCGGGCCGCCGGCGCGAGCGCCAGGAAGCCGAGGAGCGCCGCCGCGCTTCCGCCCAGCGCCCGCGCGGCGTTCCCCCACGCCAGGCCCGTCCGCATGAGGGTCACCCTCCGGCCGGTCCGGTGAAGGTCTGGTCGGCGATCATGGCCGTTCTCCTCGCGCCGAGCGGGCGTGCCGCCATGGCTAGAGGTTCCCGGGGCGGAGGAGAACGCGCCGGCCCCCCGGCGCCGGCGATATGCGCAGGATCTGTCCAGCCCGGTGCAGGATCTGTACGCTTCCCGCCAAGGCATCCCGCCGGGGCAGACGGGCTCGAATGACCATGACCTCCTCCGCGCCCGGATTCCTGGACGGCTACCTCGTGGTCGACGTCCGCGATCCCGACGAGCTCGGGGCGGATTCGGGGGTCAGCCGGCGGTTCCCCAGCTACAACAACGCCCACCGCTACCGCCTCCGGCGGCCGCCACCGGCCGACCGGCCGGAGGTGCTCACGCGCCTCGCCATGCACCGCGCCGGCGACCTGCTCGCGGGCTATGTCGGCGACACCTTCGGGACCGAGGTGGAGGTCGCCGGGCCGGGACTGCAGCGCTACTGCCTCGGCATGGTCCTGGCGGGGTCGATGCAGCTGCGCCCGCCGAACGGCGAGGCGGTGGACGCCGATCCCGGGCGCGGCCTGATCTACCGCGGCGAGGCCGGCACCCGCTTCCTCACCGAGGACGGCTGCGCCCGCTGGAACCTCTGGATCGAGGCGCAGCGGGTGGAGCGGGCGCTGGAAGGCCTTCTCGGACGGCCCCCGCGCGGCGCCCTCGCCTTCGCCCCCGCGCTCGACCTCGGCGCGGGCGGGGGCGCGAGCCTGAAGGGGCTGATGGACCTCCTGAGCCGCGAGGTGGCGCGCCCCGACGGGATGGCGGCGAACCCGCTTACCCTCGCCTCCGTCACCGACCTCGTCGTCCAGACGATGCTGCTCGGGCTGCCGCATTCCCAGCGCGACGCGCTCGAGCGGCAGCGGCGGGAGGCGGTGGTGCCGGGCACGCTGCGCCGCGCCGAAGCCTTCATGCGGGCGAGCGCGGACCAGGCGCTGAGCCTGGCGGAGGTCGCCGCCGCCGCCGGCTGCAGCCTGCGGGCGCTCTACGCCGCCTTCCGCCGGTTCCGCGACACCACGCCGCTGGCCGCGCTGCAGGCGATCCGGCTGGAGGAGGTGCGCGCCGCCCTCGCGAGGGCGAGCGAGGGCGAGGCCGTCATGGCGGTGGCGCGCCGGCACGGCTTCACCAACCGCAGCCGCCTCGCCGCGGCCTGGACGCGCCGCTTCGGCGAGCCCCTGCCGCGGGACCGCGACCGGCGTCCGCGCTCCACGGATTAGCGCCGTCGATCCGCCCGGCGGCAAGGCCAGGGATGGCGCCGCCGCGCGGCCGAACGCCCCGCGGCTGTCAGTCCGCCCCGGGAGCCTGGGCGGCGTCCGCGGCGCGCGCGGACGCCGCCCAGGCGAGCGCGCCGGCGGCGAGAAGGATCGGCAGGAAGGACAGGGACAGCACCGTGCTCCACCCGAAGGAGGAGAGCAGCCCGCCCGACAGGAAGGACCCGACGGCCATCGTGCCGAACACGGCGAAGTCGTTGAAGGACTGCACCCGCGCCTTCTCCGCGGGCCGGTGGCACTCCAGCACCATCGCCGAGGCGCCCACGAAGCCGAAGTTCCAGCCGACGCCGAGCAGCACCAGCGTCCCCCAGAAATGCGCGACGTCCACGCCCAGCAGCCCGACCACGGCCGAGGCGGC